>NZ_CP060201.1:5416759-6818519 GCF_013407925.2 Pseudomonas protegens
CTCAGCAGTGCCCCCAGGGTGGCCATGATCGCGGTCATCACCGCGATCTTGCTGGCGAAGTTGTCATTGCGGCCGTGGGCGTGTTCGGTCACATGTTCCAGGTGCTTTTCGTGGGGGCTGGGCACTTCGAAGTCTTCAGTCATGGCGTCGATCTGGAGAGGGGGTAAAGGTTTCAAATTGTATCTGTGGTCATGGGCGGCGGCAGGGCTGGCGCGATTTCGTTCAGCTGGCCGACAGCCTGGGGCCCGCGCCCTTGCAGGGCGCACGCGCTGGCAAAAAAAAGCCCGCAACAAGGCGGGCCAAATGGGATTCGTTCAGGAGTGGCTCTCAATCTAAGGGTCGCGAGGTGAAAGAGCTGTGAAAAAAAGGTGGTCTTGAGGAAAAAGCGCAAAGGTATTTGTCCGAATCGCACTGGCTTTTAGGATCTGTCCGATAGGACCGCCCTCGGCAGCCACGTATATTCCTCCCTGCTCGCCCAGCCAAAGGGGGTACTTCGGCTTAGGTGCCACTGCCGAAGTGATGGGCGAGCACTTTTTCCCTTCTGTTTTTTCCGCGCATTTGCTACCTCCTCTCTCCTCGACTATTTCCCTGTTGCGTCCCGATCAGTTTTTTCCGGCGACGCGTCACATTCTCCGCTGCTGTTTCGTCTGGATGGACTTTCCGTAGATGGAGTCCGTCATGTCCGATCTTCCGCTTCTGATACTCGGTGGCAGCTATGCCGGCCTGCTGGCCGCCGCGCGTCTGCGCAAGAAAGCGCCCTCGGCGCGAATCCTGTTGATTGCCGATCAGGCGCATTTTCAGCAACGGGTGCGCTGGCACGAGGCGCTGGCCGGCACCCGGGTCAAGCGCGCGGCACTGGCGCCGTTGCTGGCCAGGGCGCGGGTGGAGTTTGTGCAGGCACGTATCGTTGCCTGGAACCCGGCGGCGCAGCAGATCGAGGTGCACACCCCGCAGGGGCCTCAAGTCATTGCCTATCGCGGTGTGATCTGCGCCTTGGGCAGTGTCAGCCAGGGCGCTGATCTGCCCGGCGCGGAACATCTGTGGCAATTGTCTTTCGACCAGCCGTTGGCCGAGCGCCAGGCCGAGCTCAAGCGGCTGGCGGCCTGTGGCGGCCGCCTGTTGGTGATCGGCAATGGCTTGAGCGGGGTCGAATGCGCCAGTGAACTGGCGCAGCGCTTTGCGGGGTTGCAGGTGAGCCTGCTCGGCCGCCAGCAGCCCTTGCCCGGCTTTTGCCCGCAAGCCCGGGAACATGCCTGCCGGCGCTTGCGGCAACTGCGCGTCAACCTCTTGATCGGTGAGGTCGACGCACTGCAAGCGGGCGCCGCATACCTGGCGGATGGGCGCCGGGTCGGCGCCGATCGGATGCTCTGGTGTGGCGGCCTGCGGGCCAATCCGCTGCTGTTGCACAGCGGCCTGCCGCTGACCCCGCAAGGGCGCTTGCGGGTCGGGCCGGATTTGCGGGTCGAAGGCTACGAGCACCTGTGGGCGGCGGGAGATTGCAGCGCGGCGACCCTGACCGATGGGCAGCTGTTGCGCCTGTCCTGCGCCACCGCGCTGCCCAGCGGTGGGCATGCCGGAGAAGCCATGGGCGACTGGTTGCAGGGGCGCCAGCCCCAGCCCTTTGCCTTCGCCTACGTGCTGCGGTGCCTGAGCCTGGGCCGTGGAGACGGTATCTGGCAACTCACCGATGCCCGCGATCGCGCACAACCGCGCTGGCTTGGGGGCTGGCGCGCGGCGTTGATCAAATGGATGCTATGCACCCTGGTCTGGGTAGCTCCGCGCTGGGAACTTAGCCTGGGTCGCAGGATTTATCACTGGCCTCGTACCGTGCTGGACAAGGAGTCGACATGAGTGACCTGCGCTTTTTTCTCGACCAGCGCCCGCGTCTGCACGCTCTGGCCTACCGCCTGCTGGGTAGCCTGAGTGAAGCCGACGATGTGTTGCAGGAACTCTGGTTGCGCTGGCAGGCCCTGGACCTGCAACCGCTCAATCCTCAGGCGTACCTGACGCGCATGCTCAGCAACCTGTGCATCGATCAGTTGCGCGGGCGGCGCCAGCAGGTCTACATCGGTCCCTGGCTGCCGGAACCACAACTGGACGAGCACGCCGCCAGCGACAGGCCCGAGGACTTGCACGGTCGTTGGCAGACCCTGTCCCTGGCGTTCCTGTTGGTGCTGGAGCAATTGACTCCGACCCAGCGGGTGGTTTGGGTACTGCGCGAGCTGTTCGGTTATCCGTTCGCCGAACTGGGCATCGTGCTGGGGCGCAGTTCAGTGGCGTGTCGCAAGCTGTTTCAACGGGCCCAACTGCGCCTGGCCGAGCAGGCCGGGCAGGCCGGGCAGGGTGCTGGCGAAACTGACCGGCAGTTGGCCGAGGACTGCCTACAGGCCTGCCTCAGCGGTGATACCGAAGCCCTGCTGCGGCTGTTGGCCAGCGATGCACAGTTGCTGTCCGATGGCGGCGGCCAGGTCACGGCGGCGTTGCGGCCGATCCAGGGAGTACAGCCAATTCTGCGTTTCATCCTTGGCGTGCGGCGCAAGTTCGACGCCGGCTTCAGTGTGCGCGCCGCGCGTTGCAATGGGCAGCCGGCGTTACTGGTGTTCGATCGGCAGCGGCTGGATCTGCTGCTGACCTGCGAGGTGCGCGGGCAGCAGGTGGTGCGCCTGCTGCTGGTGCGCAATCCGCAGAAACTGCGGAGCTTGGCGCAGGCTCTGCTGGGGGTTATTCCGCTAGATTGAGCCGGCGTCGGATCTCGGCCCACAGCAGCGGGTCGTCGAAGTCGCGGATCACCCGGTGGGCGCCGGCATCGAGCAGGGTCTGTGGTTGCTGGCTGGTGGCCAGGCCGAAGGTGCTGATGCCGGCGTTGACCGCGGCGGTCAGTCCGGGCACCGAGTCCTCGAAGGCCAGGGCCTGTTCGGCGGTGGCTTGCAGGCATTCCAGGCCGCTGAGGTAGGGCAGGGGGTCAGGCTTGGCCCGGGGCAGCTCCTCGGCCACCAGCACCGTCTGGAAACGCTCCTGCAGGCCCAGGACCTTGAGCATGTGTTCGGCGTTGGCCCGTGGCGCGTTGGTCACCACGCACACGCCGATGCCGTGCTCGGCAGCGAAGTCCAGCAGGCGCGGCAGGCCGGGCAGGGGCTTGAGTTGCGGGGACAGTTGGCGAAAACGCACTTCCTTGCGTTCAGCGAAGGCGGCATGTTCCGCCACGCTGCGCTCGGGGAACAGGTAGCGGCACATGTTGGCGTTGGCCTGGCCACTGACGTGGGCGGCGAATTCGGCCTCGGTGAACACCCGGCGCTCTTCTTCCCACAACAGTTGTTGCAGGGCCAGCAGGTGCAGGGCGTCGGTGTCGGTCAGGGTGCCGTCAAGGTCGAAAAGCAGAGCGTTGAGCATGGGACAGTTCCTCTCGGGCCCCATCCGGGCCGGTTGGCTGAATCGATCAAGCCCGCATCCTAGCAGGCTTGATCGCCACCGTGACCGGTTCGCCCAGGGCCTCAGCCCTGAGCGTTGTCGCCTTCGCCCTGGTCTTCTTCCTCGTCCGGTTGCGGGCAGTGGTCCTGCGGGTTGGCCGGCCACAGCACCTTGTCCTGGCCGTCACGCACCTGCTCGGCGCCGCATTCCACCTGGCTGACCTGGAAGCTCGGGGTGCCGTCCAGGCGGTACAGCGCCTTGAGGCTGCGGGACTGATCGTCGCCGACGCCTTCCACGGCATAGCCGAAGATCGCCCCGCGGGCTTCGTCCACCACCAGTTCCTGCCACTTGCTGGCAATCAGGCGCTTGCCCTTGAGGTCATACAGCGCCGAGGTGGCCAGGGGCGAGGTGTCGTCGGTGGCCAGCAGGTAGTGGCCGCTGGCGTCCAGGCGAATGTCGACGTACTGGCCCGGCTCCAGCAGCACCTTGCCGCTGGCGTCCATCAGGCCCACGGTGTGCATCTGCGTGGCCTGGCCGAACAGGGTGGCCTGCTTGGTCGGGCTGTTGGCGGTGCTGAACACGAACAGGTCGGCGTTGAGCGCGCCGATCTGCGCGTAGGTCGGCTTGAACAGCTCCACGCCCTTGTCCACATCGAAGATGCCGAAGGTGGCGCTGAACACGTTCTGCAGCACCGCGACCTGGTTCAGCCCCGATACCTGCTTGAACATCCCCAGGGGGCTGAAGCCTGCCGGGTCCGCCGAGTCATAGGTCGGTTGCACCTTCCATTGGCCCTGGCGGTCGATGAAGCCGGCCTTGCCGGAACTACCGTCGGCATTCTTGGCGGTGACCAGCGCGCCCTGCTTGCCGAACACCTGGCAGGTGCCGAACTGGGCCTGGATCACGGTCTTGCCCTGGAAGTCCATGTAGCCGCAGGGGCTGTCATATTTTTCGCGGAAGGCCACCAGGCCGTCGCCCGGCTCGCCCATCCAGTTGTAGGTGGCGGCGCTGATCAACTGGGCATTGGCATCGGCCAGGGCCTTGCCCTGTTCGGTGCTGACCACCAGATGCTGGTAGGCGAAGGAGTCGATGCTGTCGAACTCGACCTGCTTCTGCTCGCCGGTCTTGAGGTTGAGCGCCCACTTCTGCTCGCCGCGCTCGGCGCCCATCCAGCCGCCGCGCTTGGCGAAGTCGTCGCGCACCACGCTGCTGTCATACACCGCTTCGGTGATCACCTCGCCCTTGGCGCTGAGAATGCCGCGCTTGCCGCCGATCTCGTAGACGATGAAGTCATCCGCACCGCCGACATACAGGTCGTCGAAGCGCGGAGGCTGAACCTGCTTGCCGCTCTGGTCGATGATGCCCAGCTTGCCGTCCTGGCCGAAGCCGAAATAGCCCGGGGTCAGCAGGCGCAGGTCGTCGGTGAAGGCGGCCTTGAGGATCTGCTTGCCGTCGGCGCTGGCGAGGTTCCAGGTGCCGTCCTTGGCGAACAGGAAGGTCTTGTCCAGGGGCAGGGCGACCACGGCGTCGTAGTCGTTGTCGGCGCTCACCAGCACCTTGCCGTCCTGGTCCAGGACGGCGCATTCGCCGTTGGCGCAGATCGGCATGATCATGGCCGCGGGCGCCGGGGCCGGTGCAATGGCGGCCGTTTTGGGGCTGGTTTCTTCCTTGCAACCGACCAGGGTCAGGGCAGACAACGAGAGGATCAGCGAGCCGAGACGGGCACAGGCGCTTCTATCCATGAACTTCAGGTTCCTTGTAATGAGGGGAGTGCCGAGTGGCCCACAGAGCGGGGCCGGCAAAGCGCGGGTGATTTTGCGGCGGCGCCGGATAAATGCAAGGTCCAATTGCAAAGAAAACCACCGATGCAGTTGGTTCGGGCGCCGCTGTGGCAATTCGTGCCCCGCGCTGGGGTGTCTCAGACTGAGACGTTTGTCGCGAAATTGAACGTCGGGTAACAGCGTGGCGGCGTCCAAGGTGTGGTGTTGTCGCCTAAGTCATTGATTCGTTGTTCTTTTATAAGCTGGCACGCTCCGTGTATTGCTTACCCTCAGACGTTTCTCTTGCCTCCATGGCCGGTGTCGCCGGGCATGGCAGAAACCATAAAAACGACTCGCTAACAATAAGAAAGCACCGAGGGAGGTTCGACCCTGATGAAGAGAAAACTCCGCCTGAGGCTCAGCGCCAGCCTGCTGGCCATCGCCACCTGTACCGCCTTGCACGCGCCGTCGAGTTTCGCCGCCCGGGATGCCCAGAGCATCCTCAAGGAAACTTGCCAGGGCTGTCACACCCCCGAGGCCGGGGACGCCCTGAGCCGCATCAGCCACCAGCGCAAGACCCCGGAAGGCTGGCTGATGAGCATTGCCCGCATGCAGACCATGCACGGCCTGAAGATCAGCGACGAGGACCGCCGCACCCTGGTCAAGTACCTGGCCGACACCCAGGGCCTGGCCCCCAGCGAAACCGACGGCGTGCGCTATGCCCTGGAGCGGCGCTTGAACACCGTCGAGCATTTCGACGAGCAGACCACCCAGATGTGCTCCCGTTGCCACTCCGGCGCGCGGATTGCCCTGCAGCGCCGTCCGGCCCAGGAGTGGGAGCGGCTGGTGAACTTCCACCTCGGGCAATGGCCGTCCCTGGAGTACCAGGCGCTGTCCCGGGATCGCGAATGGCTGCCCACCGCGCTCAAGGACATGGTGCCCCTGCTGGCCCAGCGTTACCCCCTCGACAACCCGGCCTGGAAGGCCTGGCAACAGGCGCGTCCGTCGGCGGCAGCGCTGGTCGGGGACTGGAGTTTCAGCGGCCACCTGCCGGGCAAGGGCGAACTGGCCGGGATGATGAGCGTCAGCGCCGGCGAGGGCGATCAGTTCAAGGTCAGCGTCAAGGGCCAGTACGCCGATGGCAGCCCGTTCAATGGCCAGGGCAGCGCGATTCTCTACAACGGCTATGAATGGCGCGGCAATGTCACGGTCGACGGCGTGGTCATGCGCCAGGTGCTGGCGGCCCAGGGCAACGCCCTGCAAGGGCGGATGTTCGAGGCCGAGCACGATGAGCGCGGCCTGGATTTCATCGCCGCCAAACAGGGCAGCCAGCGCCTGCTGGCGGTGCAGCCGGGTTATCTCAAGGCCGGCGAGGAGGCCGAAGTGACCCTGGTGGGCGCGGGCCTCAAAGGCACTCCGAGCTTCGGCCAGGGGGTCGAGGTGGTGCAGGTGCTGGAGCAGAGCCCGGAGCGCATCCGCCTCAAGCTCAAGGCCGCGGCCAGCGCCCAGCCGGGGCTGCGCGAAGTCAGTGTCGGCAGCCTCAAGGGCGCCACGCTGGCGGTGTACCAGCGCATTGCCGAGGTCAAGGTGGTGCCGGCCTTCTCGGTGGCGCGGATCGGCGACGGTGGCGGTTCGACGCCCAAGGTCCAGGGCCGCTTCGATGCCGAAGCCTGGGGCCAGGGAGCCGACGGCAAGGCCTATCGCATTGGCCTGATGCCGGCGCAGTGGAAGGTCGAGGCCTTCGACGAGCAGGCGGCCAAGGATGAAGACGTCAAGTACGCCGGCAGCATGCAGGCCGACAGCGGCGTGTTCACCCCGGGCGACGCCGGGCCCAACCCGCAGCGCAAGATGTCCACCAACAACGCCGGCAACCTCAAGGTGATCGCCGCCGTGGATGACGCCGGCAAGGCCCTGACCGGCGAAGGCCAGCTGATCGTCACCGTGCAACGCTGGAACAATCCACCCATTCCCTGAGGGCCGTCGAGGAACCGCGACAGACACTTTCAGGCAATGACCGCAGGCCCCGACAGCGGGGTTTGCACAGGAGGTTGTGATGGGCGCAATTCTGAATCTGGTGGAGCGCAACCTGCATGAAGTGCAGGTCGACGCCGACCGCATGCTGTTCCATATCCCCAGCAGTTCGCTGTTTGCCAGCGATGCCCTGACCGGCAGCATCATCGATGCCCTGCGCGGCCCGGGCTGCACCCCGGAAGACTTGATCCAACAATTGGCCGGTGCCTACGACAGCGCCGACGTCAGCGACACCCTGCGCGAGTTGATCGCCCTGGAACTGGTCAGCGACGGCTCGCCCCTGACCCCGGAAATCGGCGTCAAGCGGGTCGAGCGCACGGCGATCAATACCGTGGTGCTCAACGTCAATACCGGCTGCAACCTGAGCTGCACCTACTGCTACAAGGAAGACCTGGACAAGCCCTCGGCGGGCAAGAAGATGGGCCTGGACACGGCCATCGCCTCGGTGGAAATGCTGCTTCAGGAATCCCCCGACGAGGAACGCTACACCGTGGTGTTCTTCGGCGGTGAGCCGCTGAGCAACCGGCCGCTGATCGAGGCCATGGTGGACTACTGCGAACGGCGCTTTGCCGCCGCCGGCAAGTTCGTCGAGTTCGTCATGACCACCAACGCCACGCTGTTGACCGAGGAAGTGGTGGACTACCTCAACGCCCACCGTTTCGGGCTGTCGGTGAGCATCGACGGGCCCAAGACGGTGCACGACCGCAACCGCATCACCGTGGGCGGGCAGGGCACCTATGACGTGGTGCGGCGCAAGGCGCAGATGCTCCTGGCGCGCTACAACAGCCGCCCGGTGGGGGCGCGGGTGACCCTGACCACCGGCGTCACCGATGTCGAGACGATCTGGGATCACCTGTTCAACGAGCTGGGGTTTGCCGAGGTGGGTTTCGCCCCGGTGACCTCCGGGGACATCAGCAGCTTCAACCTCAGCAGCGAGGAGCTGATCGAAGTCTTCGCCAGCATGAAACGCCTGGGACGGCGTTACCTGGAAGCGGCGCTGGAGCACCGCAACATCGGTTTCTCCAACCTGCACCAGTTGATCACCGACATCCACGAGGGCCACAAGAAGGCGCTGCCCTGCGGCGCCGGACTGAAGATGCTGGCGGTGGACCACAAGGGCGAACTGAACCTGTGCCACCGCTTCACCGGCTCAAGCTTGCCGACCTTCGGCAATGTGCATGACGGCGGGGTCAAGCAGGTGGAACTCAATGACTTCCTGTCCCAGCGCCTGGACCGGAGCAACACCGGCTGCGACAGCTGCCGCATTCGCAACCTGTGTTCCGGCGGCTGCTACCACGAGAGCTACGCCCGCTACGGCGATCCGGCGCACCCGACGTATCACTATTGCGAACTGATGCGTGACTGGGTGGATTTCGGCATCGACGTCTACAGCCGGATCATGGCGCACAACCCTGCGTTCATCAGCACTTACATCACTCCGCGCAAGGCCCACTGACATGAAACATCTCAAGCCAATCAATAACAAAGCTCAGAAACTGACCCAGGCCGCCGCCGAGGATCGGATCGAAGACGTGCTGGCGATGAACTCCGTGGCCGGCTGCGCTTCCACCACCGACCCGGGCTGGGAAATCGACGCCTTCGGCGGGGTCTCGTCGCTGTGCCAGCCGATGGAGGCCGACCTCTACGGCTGCTCCGACCCGTGCTGGTGGCCGGCCCAGGTGCCGGACATGATGAGCACCTACCCCGACTGGAACAAGGACGCCCAGGCCTCCAACGACAACTGGCGCAACCTCGGCACTGTCTTCCCGAAAGACAAGTGATGAACAAGAAGAAGGATTCCAGCATGCACAGCATCAAAGCCTGCGGCCTGGTCGCATTCGCGGTTCTCGGCGCCTGTTCGTTCACCGCCCTGGCCGATGAAAGCCTGGCCCTCAATAGCGGTCACGAGTACCTGGTGACCACCAACTACCCGAACAACCTGCACGTCATCGATCTGGCCAGCGACAGCCTGTACAAGACCTGCAAGATGCCCGACGCCTTCGGCCCCGGCACCGTGCAACTGTCGCCGGACCGCAAGATCGCCTACGTGTTGAACAACCACTACGCGGATGTCTACGGCGTCGAGCTCGACAGCTGCAAGCAGGTGTTCCACGCCAGCATCACCCAGCACCCGGGGGAGAAGGCGCGCTCGATGTTCGCCTTCACCGTCAGCCACGATGGCAAGGAGCTGTACACCGTGGCCAACCCGACCCTGCTGCTCAATGATCGCTACGAGGTCAAGGAGCCGCGGCTGGATGTCTACGCCACCGACGCCGGGCTCGACGCCAAGCCAGTGCGCAGCTTCCCCGCGCCGCGCCAGCTGACCATCATGCAGAGCGGCGACGACGGCAGCCTGTATGTGGCCGGGCCGGACCTGTACAAGGTCAACGTGCAGACCGGCAAGTTCGACGTACTGGTCCCCAGCCGGCACTGGAAACGCCCCAACTACAGCGCCCCGGACGTGCTCTACATCTGGAACCAGCAGACCTACCGCCACGATTTCTCGCTGCTCTACACCGCGACGAAATTCAAGGACAAGCAGCAGGACCCGGCGACCGCCGAGCCGCTGTACGGGTTGTTCAGCATTGACTTGAAGACTGGCAAGACCGAAACCACCGACTTCGGTCCCCTGACCGAGATCTACTTCAGCGGCATGCGCTCGCCCAAGGACCCGAACCTGATGTTCGGCGTGCTCAACCGCCTGGCCAAGTACGACATCAAGCAGAAGAAGCTGCTCCAGGCCGCGACCCTGGACCACTCCTACTACTGCCTGTCGTTCAACAAGGCCGGGAGCAAGATCTACCTGACGGGGACCTTCAACGACGTGGCGATCTTCGACGCCGACAGCCTCAAGCAGGTGGGCAAGATCACCTTGCCCGGTGGCGACATGGCGGCCACCACCACGCAGATCTTCATCCGCTGACCCCCATCCATCGGCCTGCCCGGCTCCTTGTGTAGGAGCCGGCTTGCCGGCGAATGGGCCGGCAAGCCGTGCAGCGCCCCCGCCGACGCCTTCGCGGGCCAGCCCGCTCCTAGAGGCCCGGTACCGGGCAGCTCAAATCGCCTTCCTGGCATTTGAGGTAGGTCTTGAAGTTTTCCACCCGGGCCTTGGTCAAGGCCGTGGTGCAGTTGCTGTAGACCAGTGGATACACGCTGCCACCTTCGACCCCCGAGGACGAGAATTCGCACTCGGCATCGCGGAACGCCACCCAGGCCCGTTGTGCACTGACCAGCAGTTTCTTGGCCTGTGGCTGGTCGTTCAGGCGCAGGTTGATCTGCTGGTAGAGGTTGTTCAGTTGCTTGTCGGCCGCCTGGAATTGCCGGCCGGCGCACTGGTTCATATCGCTTTGGGTGGTGGCACTGTCGCACTCGTCGGCCTGGGCCAACGGCGCGAGCAGCAGCGGCGCAAGGGCCAGGAACAGGATCGCACGCATGGAACATCTCGCTATCGGGTCAAGGGGTGGACATTCAGTCTAGTCGCGGCTTGGCTGCCATTCGGGCCAGCGCTCCAGCGCCTCGTGGGCCAGCCAGGGCACATCGTGGGCGGTCCAGATATGCACCTGCGGGGTTTGCCCCGGATCATCGTCCAGGGTCGCCACCCGCAGGATCACATGGGGCTGGCCCGGTCGCTCGGCCACCAGATGAGAGCCGCACACCGAACAGAAGTGCCGCAGCTTGCCCGGCGACGACTCGAACGCTCTCAGCAGCTCCTGGCCTTGGGTCCAGCGAAAATGTTCGCGCATGACCCCGGCGGTGGAGGCGAAGGCCGCGGCATGGGCCTTGCGGCAGGTCTGGCAGTGACAGTGGCCGATGGGCATGTCCAGGCGCTCGACCTGGTACTGCACGCCCCGGCACAGGCAACTGCCGTTGAGGGGACGGGCCGGTTGCTGGCGCTGGGCGGCCTGCAGCAGTTGATCGGCCATGGTCTGGATCTCCTCGGCCATGTGCAGGCAGGCCAGCCAGTGTGGCGGTATGCCCTGGACCCTGTAGAAGGCCCCGGCCAACTGGCCGACGATGGCCGCGGTGGTGTCGGCATCATCCCCCAGGTTGGCGGCGGCGAGCACGGCGGCGGCGAAGCTGTCGCTGTGCTGGAAGCACCACAGCGCGGCCTCCAGGGAGTCGACGCAATAACCGTTGCCGCGAATCTGCTCGCGGGTTTTATGCACATAGCCACCCTGGGCCAGGGCCACGACCTTGCTCTGGCTCAACCCCGTGGTATCGAGCCGTTGCAGTTCCAGCTTGCTGGCGCCACCCAGGGCCTTGGCGATCAACCCGGCCAACAGCTGGCAGCATTCGACGGCTTCGGCGGCGCCGTGGGTGGTGCGCGAGCTGGCGCCGGCGAACTCGCGGACCCGGGCCAGATCCGGGTAGTGAAACAGCACCACCGGCGCCAGGCGCATCAATGAACCATTGCCCGCGGTCTGCGGATCGGTGGAACCGGCAAAGGGCCGGCCATGCTCCTGAAAGTCGCTCAGGGCCTGACGCACGGTCAGGCCGATGTCGAAGCATTCGCCGGTGGCGCTCAGGTAGCCCCATTGCCACCAGTTGAGGTAGCGGCCCATCTGGTCGGCCGGGTCGAAGCCGTTCTTGTGCAGCAGGCTTTCGCCCAGGCACAGGGCCATGGAGGTGTCGTCGGTCCATTGCCCGGGCTTGAGGTTGAACGGCCCGCCACCCAGCAGATCGGTGACCGGCGCGAAGCTGCCGCGGGGCTTGAATTCGACGCTGGTGCCGACGGCGTCACCACAGGCCAGGCCCAGCAGGCTGCCGCGGTAGCGGTCGTTAAGAGAGAGGGGCATGGCAGATCCTTTGCGAAGAGAGGTGCATTTGCGCCGGCGACAGTAGCATTTTTCCTGGCGCGCGATCAGTCGTGCCTTTGGCCGGATAAAGGTTGCGCTCGAAGCACAGCGGTCTAGTGTTCATCACTGGAGGTGACCTATGAACGCTTCAGATCGCATTGAACGCAAGATCCTGCTGCACGCCCGTCCGGCGCAGGTGTGGGCGGCGCTGAGCGAGGCCGAGCAATTTGGCCGCTGGTTCGGCGTGGCCCTGCAGGGCCAGCACTTCATCCCCGGCCAGCGCGTGCGCGGCGCCGTCACTTACCCGGGCTACGAACACCTGACCTGGGATGTGCAGGTGGAACAGATGCTGCCCGAGGAGCGGTTTTCCTTTCGCTGGCATCCCTACGCCATCGACCCGGCCCATGACTACTCGGCCGAACCCACCACCCTGGTGCAGTTCGAACTGGAGCCGCATGACGGCGGCACCTTGCTGCGGGTCATCGAGTCGGGCTTCGAGGGCATTCCCGGTGAGCGCCGGCTCAAGGCTTTTCGCATGAATAGCCGTGGCTGGGACGAGCAGATGAGCAATATAGAAAACCACTTGCAGCTGCGCTGAAGTGGTTCGCGGCAAGCGGCACGTTGCGGATCGAGTCGTGGCGTTTGAAACTTACCGCTTACCGCTTACCGCTTGGAGCTGTTCTTTTGTTTGCAACCTATATCGAACGTTGGCGTCTGCTGCCTGATGGCGAGTCCATCGTCACCCCAGGCAGCCGCCTGTTGCCGGTGCGTCTGGAAGACGGCGCGCCGGCGATGCTGAAGCTTGCCCTGAATGAGGACGAGCAGGCCGGCAACCGTTTGATGGCCTGGTGCGCCGGGGAGGGCGCGGCGCAAGTCTATGCCCAGGAGGATCAGGCGATATTGATGGAGCGCGCGCTTGGGTCGCGTTCATTGATGCGCATGGCCCTGGCGGGCGAGCACGATGCCGTCAGCCATATCGTCTGCGCCACGCTGGCGCGCTTGCACGCGCCACGTTCGAAACCCTTGCCAGCGCTGGTGCCCCTGGATCGTTGGTTCAAGGATTTGCGCGAGGCGGCGCACCAGCAGGGCGGCGTGTTGCTCAAGAGTCTGGCCATGGCCGAGCAACTGCTGGCCGCGCCTCGTGACCCTGTGGTGCTGCATGGCGATGTGCACCACGACAATGTGCTGGACTTCGGTGAGCGCGGCTGGCGGGTCATTGATCCAAAGTCCGTGCACGGCGAGCGCACCTTCGACTTCGCCAACCTGATCTGCAACCCGGACTTGCCCTGTGCCACCGACCCTCTGCGCTTTGCCCGCCAGGTGCAGGTGATTGCCCGGGCGGCGCAACTGGAGCCGCGCCGGCTAGTGCAGTGGGTGCTGGCCTTCAGTGGTCTGTCCGCCGCCTGGTTTCTCCAGGACGCTCATCAGCCCGGGGTGCAGCACCAGCTCAAGCTCGCAGAGTTGGCCGCCCAGGCACTGGAAGGATGAACTAGGGGTTTGCCTAAGTGCGGTATAGCCAATTTCCTACACGCGCTGTAATTCAATGCGCCTTCTGCGTACCCGGCTTTGTGTTTAATCTTCTTTCCCACAACTGCAGCGCAGGAAGCGCTCAGGATCAAGGAAGGTCGACCATTAGCACGGATGCTGCAGACAGGAAGTCATAATGGTCTTGGAAAAAACCCGCTTCGGCGGGTTTTTTTTCGTCCGGCATTTCGTGCCTGCGGCCTGGGGGCGATGGCCGCTTTGATACTTCACGTAGTGGGACATGAACGTGGCAGTTTTTTCAGCCCGACGCTAAGCGCGGGCTTCTGTGCAACTGGCCGTGGTTGCGGCAGATCGTTGTACTGGAGGTGGCGCTGCTGCCCACCTTGAGCTGGGGGGAATGTCGTGCCAAGGGCCGGATTGCCCCGGCCATTGACGCCGCTGAGTTGGCGCTCTTCGCCGGCAAGCCGGCTCCTACAGGTGTGCTTAGCGGGTGATTTCGTTGCGGACCTTTTCCAGAGCCTGCTCCAGCAGCGGCAGGCCGATGGAGCCCAGGGCCAGGCGCAACGCCTGGGGCACATGGGCGGTGGTGGCGAAGGGCTCGGCCGAGGTTACCGTTACCCCCTGATGTTTCAGGGCCGCCACTATGGCATCGGCCCTCTGTCCTTCCGGCAGTTTCAGCCAGAGAAAATACGATGAGCCATAGGCCTGGTAATCGCAGCCCTTGAGCACCCTCCGGGCCAGTTGCTGGCGGCTGCGGGCATCGCTGCGCTTCTGCTCTTCCAGGCTGTCCACCAGCCCCGACTCGATCCAGCGGCAGCCCAGGGTCACGGTCAGCGACGGGGTGCTCCAGGTGGACACGCGAATCGCCCGTTCCAGAGCCGGGATCATCTCCAGTGGCGCGACGACAAACCCCAGGCGCAAGCCCGAGGCGACGCTTTTCGACAACCCGGAAATGTACAGCGTGCGCTCCGGGGCCAGGGTCTGCAGCGGCGGTGGTGCCGGTTCAGCGAGGAAGGCGTAGGCGCCGTCCTCGATCAGCAGCAGGTCATGCTCGCGGGCCAGTTGCACCAGGCGCTGGCGTTCGGCCAAGGGCATTACCGTGCCCAGGGGGTTGTGCAGGGTCGGCATGCAGTACAGCGCCCGCACCGGGCGCCGGCGGCACAGGGCCTGCAGGGCGTCGAGGTCCATCTGACCGTTGTGCTGGGGCAACGCTTCGAGGTCCAGGCGATGGACCTGGGCCAGGGTCTTGAGGCCGGGGTAGGTCAGGGCGTCCACCGCCAGGATGTCCCCGGGCTGGAGCAGTGCCAGCAAGCTCACCGCCAGCCCTTGCTGGGCGCCGTTGACGATCAGTACCTGCTCGGCGGCGACGCGGATCTCGCGGTTGCGCAGGTGGCGCGCCGCGGTCTGGCGTTCATGGGGGCGGCCACCCTGGGGCGCCGAGTGCAGCAGGGCATCCAGGTCGCCGGAGGCGGCTATCGCCCGCAGCCCCTCGCGCAGGCTTTCCGCCTGGCCGGGCAGGGACGGGTAGTTGAACGCCAGGTCCACCGAGGCGGCGCTGGCCGGGTGCTGCTCCAGGCCCATGCCCCGGGGCAGGCTAGTGTCGCGGACGAAGGTGCCGCGCCCGGGCTCGCCGACCACCAGGCCAATGGCTTCCAGCTCGTGGTAGACCCGCAGCGCCGTGGCCAGGGCCACCTGCTCGCTGGCCATCAGCGCACGCACCGTGGGCAGTTGCGTGCCCGGGCACAGCTGGCCGCTGCGGATGCGTTGGGCGAAGTGGTCGACGATGGTTTTGTAGCGGGTACGGCGCATGCTCGGCCACCTTATGTATCTAGAACACTTTTTTGTTTGTATCAGATAGGCGCCCTAATCTAGCGGCTTTTGTGCAGGAGCGCGCAGATGCCGGACTTTTCCACCCTGTCGATCTTCCTGGGCGCGGTGCTGCTGTTGCTGCTGTCGCCGGGTCCGAACATGGCGTTTGTCATCAGCCATGGCGTGGCCTACGGCTGGCGCGGTGGGGTGGCGTCGGGGTTGGGGATTGGCGCGGCGGATATCGGCCTGACCCTGCTCACGGCCACGGGCGTTACCGCCGTGGTGGCCAGTTGGCCGCCAGCGTTCGAGCTGATCCGCTATGCCGGGGTCGCCTACCTGCTGTGGCTGGCCTGGAAGGCCCTGGCGGGTAATGGCGCCTTGAACCTCGTCGATGCTGTCCGGGTGCCGCTGTCCACGGTGTTTGTCCGGGCTTTGTGCAACAGCCTGCTGAACCCCAAGGCGCTGCTGTTCTTCATGGTCTTCCTGCCGCAGTTCGTGCGCCCCGAGCGCGGCAGCATGGCTGTGCAACTGGTGGTCCTGGGCTTGTTGCTGACCCTGGTCAGCGGGGTCTTCCATACCAGCCTGGGGATCTTCGGGGCGGCCCTGCGCCGTGGCTTGCCCGGCAGCGATTCGCGGCTGGCCCGCTGGCAATCCTGGCTGCTGGCGGCGGTGCTGCTGGCCCTGGCCTTGCGGTTGGCGCTGCTGGTACGCCCGGTCTGATTTATCACCCAAAGGAGTTTGCCCATGTACATCGCCGCCTTTATCTACCAGCCGGGCCAGCGCGACGAGGAGTTCCTGCGCCTCAGCGCGTTGATCGATGAAATTGCTATCAGCCTGCCGGGCTTCGTCGGCGCCCAATCCTGGACCAGCGCCGATCAGGGGCTGATCAACGCCAGCTACTACTGGGAGGACGAAGCCTCGATCCAGGCCTTCGCCAGCCACCCCAGGCACATCGAGGCCAAGCGCCAGTACCGGCGCTGGTACGCCGGTTATCAGGTGGTGATCTCCAGGGTCGAGCGCACCTATGGCGATGGCGCCATTACCCAGTTGCTCGGCAATGCCCGCCAGGGTTCGGTGCGCCGTGCCTGAAGGCTCAGCCAGCCGACAGCCGCGCCGCCGCGCGCAGGGTGATTTCCCGGCGCTGGTGCAGCGAATCCGTGGTGCGCTGGCGGGCCAACTGCACCACGCTGGCCGGCGCGGTGTCCGGGCTGCCGGCCTCGAACGGCGGCGCCGGGGCGTATTCCAGTTGCAGCTGCACCAACTGCGCGGTGGCGGCGTCGAACAGTTCGGCGGCCAGGGTCAGGGCGAAGTCGATGCCGGCGGTGATGCCGCCGCCGGTCAGCAGGTTGCCGTCGCGCACCACCCGTTCACGCACCGGGGTCGCCCCCAGCAGCGCCAGCAGTTCGTGGTAGGCCCAGTGGGTGGTGGCGCGCTTGCCCTGCAGCAGGCCGGCGGCGCCGAGCACCAGGGAGCCAGTGCACACCGAAGTCAGGTAGCGCGCTCGGGCCGCCTGCTGGCGGATGAATTCCAGGGTTTGCGAATCTTCCATCAGCGCTCCAACACCGGCGCCACCGGGGATGCACAGCACATCCAGCGGCGGGCAGTCGGCAAAGCCGGTGGTGGCCTGCAGCACCAGCCCGGAGCTGGCCACCACTGGCCCCGGCTCCTTCCAGAGCAGATGCACCTGCACATCCGGCAGCGAGGCCAGCACGTCGTGGGGACCGGTCAGGTCCAGCTGCTGGACCTGTGGAAACAACAGAAAACCTATCTGTAACGCCATGGCCTGTTCCTTGTGTCGATGAAGTGGACGGCCTGACTCTAGCGCTCTAGGCTTTGGCGTATTCGCCAACCAGCCCTCGATTTACGCCAATCATGCCCACTGCGCCGAAAAACGTCTTTGTCCTGGCTTTCGCCCATCACCAGTTGCTGGATGTCACCGGCCCCTTGCAGGTGTTCGCCTCGGCCAATGACCGGGCCCGTGGCCTGGGCCTGCCCATGCCCTACCACCCGCGGGTGATCGCCAGCCCGGGCGGGGCGACCCTGAGTTCATCGGGGCTGGCGCTGCTGGCCGAGGCCCTGCCGGCGCCGGAAGTGGCCTGCGACACCTTGATCCTCGCCGGCGGTTGGGGCGTCTACGAGGCGGCTCGGGACCCGCAACTGGTGGCCTGGGTCGCCCAGCGCGCGGCGACTTCGCGGCGCGTGGCCTCGGTCTGCACCGGGGCCTTTCTGCTGGCGGCCAGCGGCTGGCTGGACGGGCGCCGGGTGGTCACCCACTGGACCCGCTGCGAGCAACTGGCCGAGCAATACCCGCAACTGCAGGTGGAGCCCAACCCGATCTTCATCAACGATGGTCCGGTATGGACCTCGGCCGGGGTCACCGCCGGCATCGACCTGGCCCTGGCCCTGGTGGAGGCCGACCTGGGGCGCGAGGCGGCGCTGGACGTGGCCCGGCAACTGGTGGTGTTTCTCAAGCGCCCGGGCGGCCAGTCGCAGTTCAGCGTGACCCTGTCGCTGCAAAACACTGGCGGGCGTTTCGATGGGCTGCACGCCTGGATCGCCGAGAATCTCAGCCGCGAACTGACGCTGCCGATCCTGGCCCAGCAGGCGGGCATGAGCGAGCGCAGCTTCGTCCGTCACTACCGCGCCGACACCGGCCAGACCCCGGCCCGGGCCATCGAACTGATCCGCGTGGAAACCGCGCGGCGCCTGCTGGCCGACACCGGTCTGCCGATCAAACGCATTGCCGCCCAATGTGGTTTTGGCAGTGAAGAAACCCTGCGCCGCAGCCTGCTGCGGGCCCTGGGGGTGACGCCCCAGGCCTACCGCGAACGTTTCGCCGCCACCGAGCGCACTTGAGCCCGGGGCGCGGGGTTCAACCTTCGACCAGGCTCAGCTGGCCGTCGCTATACAGCACTTCGCGGCCGACCCAGGCCGGGTCCACTTGAGGCAGCACCGCCGACGGCTTGCGCAGTTCCCGCAGTAGCGTGGAGCCGTGGGACAGGCGCCCACCCATGCGCGCGATCACGGCCCGGGCCGCTTGGTAGTGAGCGTGGCGCCCGGGATCGAGGGTGTCTTCCAGGAGGATATCGACCCCCAGCACGCCTTGGACCTGCCCCGGATAGATCATGAAGCCCGCGGCCTGCTCGCGGCCTTCGCGGCCGTCCTGCCAGAAGCTGCCGCCACGGCTGCGCGGCTGTTCATGGGGCGCGAACCAGTAGCCGCGATCAGCCTCGGGCACGGCGTGGTGCAGGCGGAAAAAGATCCGCATCAGGTTGTCCCGATACCACTCGCGTACTTGCAGGTAATAGCCGCGCAGGCCCGGCAAGCCCAGGCGGTGGGCCAGGGTGATGGCCGGGCTCCACTGCGGGAAGGCCTGCAACGGCAACTCGGTGCACGCCGGGCGCGGGGTGCCGGGGTCGGTTTCCCAGGGCAGGCGATGGGGGCTGTTATCCAGGTTGCCGTAGGCCGTGGGCGGGCGCCCCAGCAGCGCGCCGCCGCTGCTGGCCAGGGCGGTGGCGATGCACAGGTTGCCTTGCACCACGAACACGTAGAAGCGGGCGAACCAGTCCGCCAACTGCTGGCCGTCGGCCCCGGCGCCCTGCAACTGCGCCAGCTCCCGGTCGAAGCGTCGCAGGCCCGCTTCCAGGGTCAACAAGTGGCCGCGGGCGATGTGCTGCATGCGCAGGAAGCGCGGCAGCGAGCGCAGCAGCCGCAGCGGGCGCAAGGGCAGCTCCGGGGTGGCGCCGCCGACTTCGCCGGCATAGCTGGAGGAGGGCAGGCCCCAATCGGCCAGCCGCGCCAGGAACAGGTCGTTGTTGATATAGGACGCCCCGCCGAACAGCGCGGTGAACGGCTCGTTGTCCTGCAGCACCCGGCTGTCCCAGCGCGCCATGATCGCCGGAATGCTCGGCGCCGCGCGGCGCTGGCCGTACTCGACGAAACGGCTGGGCTGGGGCGGCAGGATCTCGGCGATATTCGCCGCGGTCAGGTGCCGGCGCCAGCCGTAGTCGCTGATCGGGCGGTATTGCAGCAGCCACAGTTGCTGGCCGTCCCAGGCCCATTCGACATCGCCGGGCACGTAGTGGAAGGTCTTGAGTACCCCTTGCAGGAAATCCCACAGGGCCTTGGCGTCCAGGCCCTGGGTGCTGGCGAAAGCGCCGCTTTCCCAGGCCGGGCCCAGGCGCGAAAGAATCGCCCGCTGCGGGCTGACCTGGCCGTCGGCAAGGCTTTCCAGATGGCCTTCGACCCACTCCAGTTCCACCGCGAGATGACGGACGAAGGCGATCCCCGACAACGTCGGCTGGATAAAACGCTGCACCACCACTTCCTCGACCCCGGCGTCGCGCAGTTGGCTGATCCGCGCAGGCACGTCCGCGCTGGCCACCCGCAGGTAGGTGGTGCTCAAACCGGCATTGGCCGAATCGGCCTGGTCCTCGCCGTAGCTGGAGGAGCGCACCGCCCACAGCGCCGCGGGCTGGCTGGCGAGCAGGGCCGGCAGACGCGGATCCTGGGCGCTGTCCAGAGACAGGGCGCTGGGTACCGGCTGGCCGGCCAGTTCCGCCAGACGCAGGCGGCCGCCCTTGGTGAGGGCGACAAAACCGCTGTCGCCGGACTCCAGCCAGGCGACGAACTCGGCCGGCGCATCGATCCACGGGTAATGGCCCCAGCCCGGCTTGAGGCTGACCCGCAGATCGGCCCGGGCCAGGATCGCCGACCAGGCCGCGGCCTGGGCCATCCCCAGCAGCCGGTCCTGATCACCCCAGACCAGCTGCACCGGGTCCTTGATCCACTCCAGCAACGGCAGCGCGGTGTCGGCCCGCAGTTGCTCCCACAGCGGCACGAACGCCCGGCAGCGGGCGTAGCCCGAGCCCATGCGCCGGTACTGCTCCTGGCTCCACGGCTGGCGCGAGAACTTGCCAGCGAACAGGGTCGGCTTATGGCTGAGCAAGCCATGAATCAGCAGGCGCGCCGGCAGCGGCGACATCAGCGCCGGCAAGCGCCGTTGCCAGAGAAAGGCCCCCACCGGCGACAGCAGCACACTGCGCGAGAAATGCCCGGGGCGGCGTTGCAAGGCGTGCAGCACGATCAGTGCGCTGACCCCCACCGCGACAATCGCGTTGCCCGGCGCCGTCATGCCCAGCAAGGCCTCGGCGTATTCACCGAGGTCATTGCAAGGAGGCAGCGGATTGTCGCCAAACCCCGGCAGTTCCAGCGGCTGCACCTGATAACGCTGAAAGTGCGGCAGGGCATCGTCCCACCAGTCGGCGGCGCTGCCATTGCCCGCCAGCAGGTACAACAGGGGCTTGCTCATGGGCATTCCTCAGCTCAGGTCAGGTCGCGCAGGGCGGCATCCAGGGTCGGGTAACGGAAGCGGTAGCCGGCCTGCAGCAGGCGCGCGGGCACCACCTTCTGGCCGTCAAAGAACAGCTCGGCCATTTCCCCGGCCAGGGCCCGCACCGGCGCGGCCGGCACATGCAGCCACACCGGACGCTTGAGCACCTTGCCGACGGTGGCGGCAAAGTCGCCCTGGCTCACCGCTTCCGGCGCCACCATGTTGTAGGTGCCGGACAGCGACGGGTCGTTGATCGCCCGGGCCATCACCTGCAACACGTCGTCGCGGTGCACCCAGCTCATGATCTGCCGGCCATCGCCCATGCGTCCGCCAAAGCCGAAATGGAAGGGCAGCAGCAGGGGTTTCAGGGCGCCGCCGGGGCCGAACACGATGCCTAAGCGCAGCACCACCTGGCGCACGCCGAAGCGCGTCGCCGGTTCCGCCGAGGATTCCCAGCGCGCACACAAGTCGGCCATGAAGCCTTCGCCGCGCTCGGCGTTTTCATCCAGGCTCTGGCTGGCATCGCGCACCCCGTAGAAGCCGATGGCCGAAGCCTGAATCCACAGCTCCGGCTTGTGCTGGGCGTGTTGCAGCCAGTTGAGCAGGGCCTCGGTGGTGCCGACCCGGCTGGCCAGCAGTTGCGCCTGGCGCTTGGCCGACCAGCGCGGCCCGGCCACCGGGGCGCCGGCCAGGTTGATGATCACGTCGAAGGCCTCGCCATGGCCCAGCTTGCTCAACGAGCGCAGGCAACGGGCACGACCGTCGAACAGGTAGGCGGCGCGCAGCGGATCGCGGGCCAGCACGCTGACCGTGTGCCCGGCATCCAGCAGTTGGTTGACCAGGGTTTCACCGATAAAGCCGGTGCCACCGGTGACCAGCACCCGTTTGCCACGGCCACCGGCAAAGGGATTGGCGCCCTGGCCCTGGCGTTGCAGGCGCAACGCCGCCAGGCCGTCCCGAATTCCCGAGGCCGTCACACCGACGGCGAACAGGCTCAGGGCCCAGCCTTGCCAGCCCAGGTCGATGGGGTTCAAGGCGCTGGGCAGGCGCGACCACTCCAGCAGTTGCAGGCCGTACAGGGCGAAGAACGCCCCGGCATTGATCGCCAGCACGGTGTGCATGATGCGTTCGATGGCCGGCAGCTTGCGGCTGCGGTCCTCGACCACGAAGTCCCACAGGGTCAGGCCGATTTCCAGGGCGAACAGCACGGCGATCACCAGCGCCCAGATGCCCTGGAACGCCAGGTTGGCGATGCCCATGAACAGCACGCCGTAGAAGCACGAGCGCAGGGCATGGATCGCCAGCTCCTTGCGCGCGCCGTGGCGTTGCGGCAGGGCCACGGTGAGTTCGTGATGGTAGATCGTATCCAGGGCGCCGAGCACGCCCTGGGCGAGCAACAGGGCGATGGCCCACTGCAGGATTGGCAAATCAGCCACGATGGTGAAGTCCTTTTACGAGGGAAGACGGGAAGGGCGGGAGTCGTGGCGCTGCAGCCACAGCAGCGGCGGCAGCAGCACCAAGAGGGCGAAGCTGTCGATCCACAGGTGCGCGGTCATGTTCATCTGCCACGACAGCCACATGTCCTGGGGCGCCCACAGCAGGATTCCGGCCATCAGCCAGGCCCAGGCCGCCGGCGCCCGCAGGCGGTTACCCAGGTGCACCAGGCCCAGCAGGTACAGCGAATAGCTTTGCAGGGTGGCGCCGAACAGGCCCAGCCACCAGATCTGCTGGGCCCGGGCCGGCGCTGGCGCGGCGGTGCCCCAGAAGGCCTGCTCGATGCCGCCCAGGTAATCGTTGAGCAGGCCGCTGTGGCCGGCCCAGGTCAGCAGCAGCCCGGCCAGCAAATGGCCGGCGCCGGCGGCGTAGAGCCAGAGCACCAGGGCCCGGCGCAGGCCGGGGCGGGGAGAAGTCGCGGCGGGTAACATTCCATGTCCTGTGGGGGATCAAAGGCGCGAAGTGTACCGATTTTTCCCCGGCATGGCGTGCAGCCTGCTGCTCTTCTCAGGCGTTCTGGAGCAACTCCAGCAGCGCGTCGAAGGTGGCTTGCGGGGCTTCCTGGGGCAGGTTATGGCCGACGCCGGGCAGGATCCTGCGCTGATAGGGCCCGCTGAACAGGCCGATATCGGGGTCTGGCTCGGTGGCCGGGCCGACCCCGTCATCGGCGCCACAGAGGGCAATGGTCGGCACCTGGATCGGCGGTTGTGCCTGCAACGCCTGCTCGATGCTTTCCAGGCTGGGGTCGCCGGGTACGTAGCCGAAGCGATGGCGGTAGGAATGGATCACCACTTCGACAAAGTCCGGGTTGTCGAAGGAGGGCGCGCTCAGGCCATAGAGCCCCGGCCCTTGTTTCCAGGTTGGCGACCACAGGCGCCACAACAGCTCGCAGAATTCCCGGCGGTTGGCCGTCAGGCCGCCCACCCCGCGCTGGGTGTTGAAGTAGTACTGGTACCACAGCCGGTGCTCGGTCTCTGGCGCCCTGGGTTCGCAGGCCCCGGGGATGTCCTGGATGTTGTAGCCGTCGGCGCTCATCAGGCCCTTGACCCGCTGCGGCCACAGGGCGGCGACGATGCAGGCGGCGCGACCGCCCCAGTCGTAGCCAGCGAGAGTGACCCGGGGCAACTGCAGTGCATCCATCAGCTCCAGCAGGTCCCGGGCCAGGGCGGCCTGCTGCCCGGAACGCATCACCTGCTCGCTGACAAAGCGCGTCGGGCCGTAGCCCCGCAGGTAGGGAACGATGACCCGATAGCCGCGCTCGGCCAGCGGCGGGGCGATCTCGTCGTAGGCCCGCACGTCGTAGGGAAAGCCATGGAGCAGGATCACCGGTTCGGCGTTGGCCGGGCCGTGTTCTTCATAGGCAAGGAGCAGGCTGGGGGTAGAGACCTGATGCAGGGAGGCTGAGCTGGGCATGGTGGCTCCGGGGTTCGCTGGCTTGAAACACCCTAGCTCAAAACGGTTACGGGTGATCTAGAGCGACTCGTACTGGCCGTCCTCGTCGACGTAGAACACCTCGCTGAGGTACCAGCGCTGGCCGCTGAAGATCAGGTGATAGTGGTAATCGGCGGCGAAGCCCTCGCCGGGGCTGATCGCCCGGGTTTTCACTAGCGCGCGATCCGCGGTTCGGCTGCTGGAGAGGATCTGCTCATACGCCGTGCCGTGGCTGGCCGGGGAGCTGAAGGCAATGGGCTGGCCCTGAAAGCCCGGCAGGCAGAACTTGGTCAGCAACCGGGCGTACTCCTGCTGCGCCAGATCCATCGATTCCAAGGGCACGTTTTCAGCTTGGCGTGCACTGGCCCTGTCGCTCCACTGTTGATAGTCGGCGATGAACTGCCGGACCAGCGCTTCGGGCGAATCGCTGAACGCGGCGCCGAGGGCGAGGTTGCTGGACAACAGGGCAAGCAGGGCGACAAGTTTTTTCATCGGCGGGGCCTCAGTCGTGATGGTGTTCGGGTTTCAGGCTTCATGCAGCCCGGCAGCGTCACGCCAGTACAGGGTGGATTCGTACTGGAACGAGAGGAGGAACATCGCCTCGCAGCTCTCGGCAATGTTTTGCAGCAGACGGCGGATTTCATCCAGGGAACTGTGGCCTGCGGCTTCGGGGCCCTTGATGCGTAGATAGACACGCAGACCGACGCTGAAGTCGCAGCCCCTGCGGTCCTCGGCATGGATTTCGCGCTCCCGTTGCGAATCGTCGCTGCGCAGGCTCAGGCCGGACGCATAGGTTGCCTGAATGCCGCCGGGCACGGGGGCCTGCTCGGTGCCCGGAAGGTTTTCCAGCAAACGCCCGAGCAGCGCCGTGGTCAGGCGCTGATCGGCTTCAAGGTGCAGTTCCAGGCTCATGCCGGTACCTCGGGAGTAGCGGAATCGAGGTGCGGATTCTAGCGTCGTCCTGCCTGCCGTACAGCGTTCGCCGACATCGGCATGGATCGCCTTCGCCCGTAGGAGCTGGCTTGCCAGCGAAGGAGCCCGCCAGATCGCCTTCGCCGGCCAGCCATCTCCTACAGCTCGCTACTGCGGATCAGGTGCTTGAAGTGATGCCGCCACAGCTCGATGCCCAGGCCGCCGCTGCGGTCCAGGGACGACCCCACCGTCAGGTCGGTCAGCAGGGTTGGCTGCAATCCGACATCGAACAGGGCAAAACCCGCCGCCAGCACGCAAGTGTCGGTCTGGATGCGGCACACCAGCACCCGCTCGGGATTTAGGCTTTTCAGGTAATCGAGAATCTCCGTCGTCGGTCCGTAACCGTGCTTGATGAAGACCTTGTCGGCGGCCACCAGGCTTTGGTCGTCCGCCGCCGGTTGCCAGCCCAGTTGCCGGGCGAAGGGCGTGCGGCTTTCGTCATGGCGTTCCACCGTGGCTACCGAGGGCATGCGCCCGAGCAGGCGGTTGATGCCCTCCACCAGCCAGGGCGGTGGGTTGAAGCAGGGTTGTACGTCGATGATCAGCAGTGCTTGGTGCATGCCGTTGTCCTTGGGAGTGAGGCGAAAAGCCGCTCAGTGTGCCGGTAAATGTCGCCTCAGACGAGGGACGCTGGTTGGCGCAGGCCCATGCAGTTGCCCCAGGGATCCTGCACCTGGCAGATCCATTCGCCGCCTTCGATGACCATCGGCCCGCGATACAGGCGCGCGCCCAGGGCGGTCAGGCGCTGCACCTCGCCGGGCAGGTCGCTGACGTGCCAATACACCACCGTGCCCGCCGGGCCCTGGCCGACCTTGGCGTCGCTGGGGACGATTTCCAGGGACAGGCCATCGAGCTGCAAATGGCCGAAATCATCCGGCTCGTGCACCACCCGCCGGGCCCGGGGAAAGGCCTGGGCGTACCACGCGGTGGCGGCGCGCCAGTCGCTGGCGTGGATCATCACGGCGACGATGGAGGAGTCGGGCATGGGGCGAATTCCGTGGCAGTCAGGCACAAGGGGCAGGGGCCGCGGTCGGCGCCCGGGCCGGGTGCAAGGTTGCCAGAGGCTCTTGTCGCCATTCAAGCGCCGTTCGAGAAGCGGCGCAGTGCCGATCCGCATCGGCTGCGAGCTCCGTTCAGTGCCCCGGCCGCAGCCCGCGCAGCAGCAGTTCAAGGCCCTGCAGGGAGGCTTGCAGGCGTTGCTCGCCGGGCTCGGCGGCGGCAATCCACAGCGCCGCGTCCACCAGGCTGCCGCTGATCAGGCGCGCCAGGGCATGGCTCGGTGCGGGTTCGATCAGCCCGGCGGCGCTCAGGGCCTGCAAGCGTTGGCTCAGGGAGTCGATGCAATGCTCCTGGGCCGGCCGCCGTTCCCCCAGCACTGCCCGGGCATCCTGCAGGACGATGCGCTGGATCTCCGTTTCCTGGGCCATCTCCAGGTAGGCCCGGCAGCGCTCGGCAAAGCCGTGCCACAGGTCGTCGGTCGCGGCGGAGATGGCCTCAAGGCGCTCATCCATTTCACTGTCGATCTGCTCCACCACCGCCGCCAGCAGCCCCTGCTTGTCACCGAAATGGTGATACAGCGCGCCCCGGGTCAGCCCGGCCTCGGCGGTCAGGTCGTCCATCGAGGTCCTGGCATAGCCCAGCCGGGCAAAGGCCTGGCGCGCGCTGGCGATCAGCTTGGCGCGGGTTTCTTCGATCATCTCGGCGCGAGGGCGGCTGCTCATGAACACAGTTCTCCAGCAAGGGGTGGATTGACATACGCGGCGTATGTTCCCATGCTTTTTAACATACGAGGCGTATGTGTTTCTACTGCGCGAGCACTTTGTGGCAAGTTGCAACCCCCAAGGAGTCGTTGTAAATGGCAAACCCCTATCGCGAATTGTTCAAGGCCCCCGGCAGCCGGGCGTTCGTCCTGGCCGGAATGTTGGCGCGCATGCCGATCTCCATGACCGGCATCGGCCTGATCACCATGCTCGCCCAGTTGCACGGCGGCTACGCCCTGGCCGGCTCGGTGGCGGCGACCTTCGCCCTGGCCACGGCGTTCTGCGCGCCCCAGGTTTCGCGGCTGGTGGACCGCTACGGCCAGGGCCGGGTCTTGCCCCTGGCGGCGGGCCTGGGGGGCGGGGCATTGCTGGCCCTGTTGCTGTGCACCCGTTTGCAGGCGCCGCACTGGACCCTGTTCATCTGCGCCGCCGTGGCCGGCTGCATGCCCAGCATGTCGGCCATGGTCCGTGCCCGCTGGACCGAGCTGTACCGCGGCCAGCCGCAATTGCAGACCGCCTACGCCCTGGAATCGGTGCTCGATGAAGTCTGCTTCATCATCGGTCCGCCGTTGTCGGTGGGGCTGTGCGTGGGCCTGTTTCCCGAGGCCGGACCGCTGGGCGCGCTGTTGACGCTGGCCCTGGGGGTTGGCGTGTTCGTCATGCAAAAAAGCACCGAGCCCCCCGTGCATCCCCACGAGCAGGGGCCGGGCGGCTCGATCATCCGTTCCGGGGAAATCCGCTTGCTGATGCTGCTGATGACGGCCATGGGCACCATCGTCGGCGTGGTGGACGTGGTCAGCGTGGCCTTCGCCCAGCAGCAGGGACAACCGGCGGCGGCGAGCATCGTGCTTTCGGTTTACGCCATCGGCTCGTGCCTGGCGGGCATCGCCTTCGGCGCGCTGAAACTGGCCACGCCCTTGCCCCGATTGTTCATGTATGGCGGCATCGCCACGGCCCTGACCACCTTGCCGCTGCTGTGGGCGAGCAACATCCTCGGCCTGTCCCTGGCGGTGTTCGTCGCCGGGCTGTTTTTCTCCCCGACCCTGATCGTCGCCATGGCTCTGGTGGAGCGCATCGTGCCGCCAGCCAAGCTCACCGAGGGCCTGACCTGGCTGGTTACCGGCCTGAGCATCGGCGTGGCCCTGGGGGCCGCCGGTTCCGGTGCGCTGGTGGACCATTTCGGCGCCCGCAGCGGCTTCTGGCTGGCCCTGGCCGGCGGCGCGGTGGTGCTGGGGGCGGCGCTGCAAAGTTATCGACGCCTGCGCTGAAGCGACCGTCGGACTAATTTGTCCGCCCCGTGCCGCGTTGTTCCTAACAGATCATCTGTCGAGGGACAAACCGTGACCCAGTTGAACCTGCTGTGCCTGCCGTACTCCGGCGCCAGCGCCATGGTCTACAGCCGC
This sequence comes from Pseudomonas protegens, assembly GCF_013407925.2. Classification (NCBI taxonomy): domain Bacteria; kingdom Pseudomonadati; phylum Pseudomonadota; class Gammaproteobacteria; order Pseudomonadales; family Pseudomonadaceae; genus Pseudomonas; species Pseudomonas protegens. The sequence goes on from NZ_CP060201.1 coordinate 5,444,438, forward strand.
TGGCGGCGCAAGCTGCCCCAATGGCTGCACCTGACACCCGTGGAACTGCCCGGGCGCGGCGCCCGTTACACCGAACCCCTGCACACCGACATGCGGGTGCTGGCGATGCAGCTTGCCCGGGAAATCCAGAGCACGTTGCGCGCGCCCTACGCCCTGTTCGGCCACAGCCTGGGGGCCTTGCTGGCCTGCGAACTGGCCCACGCCCTGCGCGCCCTGGGCTGTCCGGAACCGGTGGCGCTGTTCGCCTCAGGGACGGCGGCGCCGACCTTGCGCAGCGAATACGACCGGGGCTTTGCCGAGCCCAAGAGCGATGAGCAATTGATCGAACAACTGCGCACCCTCAATGGCACCAGCGAAGAGGTACTGGCCAACCAGGAATTGATGAGCCTGACCCTGCCGATCCTGCGGGCCGACTTCCTGCTGTGCGGCCGTTTTCGCCCGCTGCAGCGCCCGTTGCTCAATTGCCCGGTGCACGTGCTGGGGGGCACGACCGACCGCGCCACCAGCGAACAACTGATCGGCTGGAGCAAGGAAACCCATGGCGGCTTTTCGGTGGACATGCTCGCGGGCGGGCACTTCTTCATTCACGAGCACGAAGCCAAGGTGCTGAGCCTGATCAAGGGCCACCTTGAGGGGCAGCGCCGCCGCCTGCAACCGGCGACCGTGGTTGTCTGAAGGCGCGCCCGGTTGCAGCGCCGGCGCAGGCCGCGAACGGCCCGCCGGAACACAGGGAACCGCCGCGCAGCGGAGTTGACGGTTGCCCGCCAGGCAAGGCCCGGCGGGCCTTTGCGCCGCTTCGCGGGCGCGGCAGCGGCTACCGGCACGGGCTCAACCCAGGGAACTGCCCAGGCGCCAGTAGCCCATCAGGGTCAGGTTGCGACGTTCCTGGCCGCGCTCGTTGATCAGGTGGCGGCGGATGCTCATCACCGTGGCCGACTCCCCGGCCACCCAGGCGTAGAAGCGGTTGTCCGCTGGACTGGCGCTTTCCCAGAGGCGTTGTTCAACGTCGCCTTCGGCCACCTTGAGTGGCCGGCGTCCAGCGCTGGCCGGCGGCAGCTCGGCCAGTTCCCGGGCGGCGTGGATCAGGGGTTCGCCATGTTGCGCCCCCAGCACGTCCCGGGGCAGCCAACTGAGCCGGGTCTGGGGATGACAGTGCAGGTCGATGCAATCGCTCTCATGGGGCACCTCGATGAACACCTGCACATCCGGGTAGTCCGGATAGTCCTGCAGCTCTTCGAGAATCCCGGCGATGGCCGGCAGCGCGGTTTCATCGCCCATCAACAGCACCTTGCTAATCCCGGCCGGCGGCAGCCACTCATAACCACCGGGGTCGCCGCTGTAGGCCTTGTTCGGCACCACCATCTGCAGGCGATCGCCGGGCCGGGCGTGGCTGGCCCAGGCGGAGGCCGGCCCGTTGACCCCGTGCAGCACGAAATCCACATCCAGCTCCGCGGGCTGCAGGCGCAAGGCACGAATGGTGTAGGTGCGCATCGGCGGTTGCCGCTCGGCCGGCAACCGGCGCCGGGCGGCTTGCCAGTCGCCCTCCACCGGCAATTGCGGCGGCGTGCCGTCGGCCCCGGGAAACAGCAGCTTGATGCGCTGGTCCGGCGCCAGGGTGCGGGCCTGGGCGATGTCCTCGCCGCCGAACACCAGGCGGGTCATGGAGGGGCTGAGGTCGAGGCGTTGCTTGAGTTCGACGTTGATCAGCCGGTAGCCCCGGGGTTGTTGGGCGCCGGCACCGACCAGCTTGCGCAAGCCGTTGGCCAGTGAGCTGGCCAGGGAAGTGGCTGAGGACATGATCGCGACCTTGTTAAGGAGAAGGTCCTGATTTGACGAGCTGCAAGCGCTTGAATTTACCTGGCAGGACGCTGCCGCCAGTGCGACGCACATGGTTAATTTTTCCCCAGGCCCATCCGTTTCGTAGGGATAGCCGAGCCAACGCTCGATACCCAACATGTACGGATGAACCGCCGATGAACGCTGAAAAGTCCCTGAAACTCGCACGCCGATTTATCGAGCTGCCGCTGGAGAAGCGCCGGTTGTTCCTCGATAGTCTGCGGGCGGAAAACATCGACTTTTCGTTGTTTCCAATCCCTGCCGGGGTGGCCGTCGAAGACCGCCAGGAACTGTCCTACGCGCAGCGGCGCATGTGGTTGCTTTGGCAGCTGGACCCACAGAGCGGCGCCTACAACCTGCCGGGGGCGGTACGCCTGACAGGGGCGCTGAATCGTCAGGCGCTGGAGCAGGCGTTCGCCGCCCTGGTGGCGCGCCACGAAACCCTGCGCACGGTATTCAAGCAGCAGGCTGACGACCGCCTGGAACAGGCGCCGGCGACGGAATCCCTGTCGGTGGCGTTTCTCGACCTGAGCAGCATCGATGCCACGGCACGGGAGCAGGCGGTGGCGGCCGAAGCCCAGCGCCAGTCGCTGCTGCCGTTCGACCTGGACCGCGGCCCGCTGCTGCGGGTCAAGCTGCTGCAACTCGATGCGCAGGAGCATGTGCTGCTGCTGACCCTGCACCACATCGTCTCCGACGGCTGGTCGATGAACCTGCTGATCGACGAGTTCATCCATTGCTACGACGCCTTCGAGCGGGGCGAAGCGCCGCAACTGCCGCCGTTGCCGATCCAGTACAGCGACTACGCCCTGTGGCAGCGCCGCTGGCTGGAGGCGGGGGAGCAGGCGCGGCAACTGGAGTACTGGCAGGCGCAGTTGGGCGACGAGCATCCCGTGCTGGAGCTGCCCCTCGATCATCCGCGCCCGGCGATGCCCAGTTACCGCGGCACCCGCTACGAGTTTGCCGTGGCGCCGGAGCTGGCCGAACAGCTGCGGACCTTGGCCAGGCAGCACAACGTCACCCTGTTCATGCTGTTGCTCGGCGCCTTCAATGTGCTGCTGCACCGCTACACCGGCCAGGACGATATCCGCGTCGGCGTGCCCATTGCCAACCGCAACCGTGCCGAAGTCGAAGGGCTGATCGGCTTTTTCGTCAACACCCAGGTGCTGCGCACCCAGCTCACCGGCCAGACCCGGGTCAGCGAGCTGCTGCAGGCCGTCAAAGAGGCGGCGCTGGGTGCCCAGGCTCATCAGGACCTGCCGTTCGAGCAACTGGTTGAGGCACTCAAGCTGGAGCGCAACCTGAGCCACACACCTCTATTCCAGGTGATGTACAACCACCAGCCCCAGGTGGCGGATATCAGCACGGTCCGGACGGCGTCCGGCCTGGAGCTGGGCCTGGTGCAGTGGCAGAGTCGCACCACCCAGTTCGACCTGACCCTGGACACCTACGAGAAGTCCGGCACGCTGCATGCCGCCCTGACCTACGCCGAAGACCTGTTTGACGCCGGCACCATCGCGCGCATGGCGCGGCATTGGACCGCGCTGCTGCAAGGCATGCTGGAGGATGCCGAGCAGCGCATCGGCGAGTTGCCGATGCTCGATGGCCAAGAGCGCCAGACCCTGGTGCACGACTGGAACGCTACGGCGCAGGCTTACCCCACCGGGTTGAGCATGCCGCAACTGATCGCCGCTCAGGTCCGGCGTACCCCCGAGGCCTGCGCCTTGGTGTTCGGCGAGCAGCAACTGAGCTACGCCGAACTGGATGCCCGGGCCAACCGGCTGGCCCGCCTGCTGCGTGAGCAGGGTGTGGCGGCGGATGTACTGGTGGGCATCTGCATCGAGCGCTCCATCGAAATGGTCGTGGGCCTGCTGGCGATCCACAAGGCCGGTGGCGCCTACGTGCCCCTGGACCCGGAATACCCCCGGGACCGCTTGGCCTACATGATCGAGGACAGCGGCATCCGCCTCTTGCTGAGCCAGCGTTCGCTGCTGCCTCTGCTGGATTTCCAAGCCGCTGCAGAGGCGCCCAAGGTCATCCTTCTGGACCAGGATCAGGACGCGCTGCTGGCCTATGACAGCGGCCCGCTGGAGCCGCTGGTCGACCCGCTGAACCTGGCCTATGTGATCTACACCTCGGGTTCCACCGGCAAGCCCAAGGGCGCGGGCAACAGCCACGCGGCGCTGGTCAACCGTCTGTGCTGGATGCAGCAGGCCTATGGCCTGGACGCCAGTGACGCGGTGCTGCAGAAAACCCCGTTCAGCTTCGACGTCTCGGTCTGGGAATTGTTCTGGCCGCTGATGACCGGTGCCCGGCTGGTGGTCGCGGCCCCGGGGGCTCACCGCGAGCCGGCGCGCCTGATCGACACCATCATCGACCACGGCATCAGCACCCTGCACTTTGTGCCCTCGATGCTCCAGGCCTTCATCCATGAGCAGGGCGTGTCGGCCTGCACCGGCCTTAAACGCATCGTCTGCAGTGGCGAGGCCTTGCCCCTGGAGGCCCAGCAGCAGGTCTTCGCCCGCTTGCCGGGCGCGGGCCTGTACAACCTCTACGGCCCGACCGAGGCGGCAATCGACGTCACCCACTGGACCTGTGTCGACGAAGGCGCAAGCAGCGTGCCGATCGGCCGGCCGATCGCCAACCTGCGCACCCATGTGCTGGATGCCCAGTTACAACCGGTACCGGCGGGTGTGGCCGGTGAGCTCTATCTGGGCGGCCTCGGGTTGGCTCGCTGTTATCACCGGCGCCCGGCCCTGACCGCCGAGCGCTTTGTCCCTTGCCCCTTCCACCAGGGCGCGCGGCTGTATCGCACCGGCGACCGGGTGCGTCAGCGGGCCGATGGCGTGATCGAATACCTGGGCCGCCTGGATCACCAGGTCAAGCTGCGCGGCCTGCGCATCGAGCTGGGTGAAATCGAAGCCCGGCTGATGCAGCACCCGAGCGTGCGCGAGGCTGTGGTGCTGGTGCAGAACGCCAAGCACCTGGTGGCGTATCTGGTGTTGAAAGAGGGCGCCCAGGCCCAGGTCCAGGGGTGGACCGACGAACTCAAGGCCTGGCTGGCCAGCAGCCTGCCGGAGTACATGGTGCCCCACCACCTGCTGGCCCTGGATCGCCTGCCGGTGACCGCCAACGGCAAGCTCGACCGCAAGGCCTTGCCGCTGCCCGAGGCGGCGCCGCAACTGGCCTACGTGGCCCCGGAAAGCGTCATGCAGAAGGCCCTGGCGGGCATCTGGTGCGATGTGCTGGGGCTCGCTCAGGTAGGTCTGGACGATAACTTTTTCGAGCTTGGCGGTGATTCGATCATCTCGATCCAGGTGGTCAGTCGCGCCCGTCAGGCCGGGATTCGCCTGGCTCCCCGGGACCTGTTCCAGTACCAGAGCGTGCGCAGCCTGGCCCAGGTCGCGGTCCCCGACGATCAGCCGCGGATCGACCAGGGGCCAGTGACCGGCGAGGTGCCCTTGACCCCGGTACAGCATTGGTTCCTGGACCAGGAAGTGCCCCGGCGGGGGCACTGGAACCAGTCGTTGCTGCTCGATCCGCGCCAGCCCTTGCAGCCAGCGCTGTTGCAGGCGGCGCTGTTGCAGCTGGTCAATCATCACGATGCCTTGCGCCTGCGCTTCGTCGGCACGGGGCAGGGCTGGCAGCAGGCCTATGCCGAGCCTGCCAGCCACTTCGACCTGTGGCAGTGCCGGGCGGAACATGACCAGGCCCTGGCGGCGTTGTGCGACGAGGCCCAGCGCAGCCTGGACCTGCAAGCCGGCCCGCTGGTGCGCGCGGTCCTGGTGCAGCGCGAGGCCGGTCGCCAGCAACTGTTGCTGGTGATCCACCACCTGGTGGTGGATGGGGTGTCCTGGCGGGTGCTGCTGGAGGATTTGCAGCAGGCCTACCGGCAGTTGGCGCAAGCCCAGACGGTGCAACTGCCGCCCAAGACCAGCGCCTATCAGGCCTGGGCCCGGCGCTTGCAGGCACATGCGCCGCAGCGCGAGGCCGAGCTGCCCTACTGGCTGGCACAACACACCGGGGCGGTCGATCTGCCCTGCGACAACCCCGCGGGCGGTTTGCAGAACCGGCATGGGCGCAAGATCGAGTCGCGATTGCCGACCGGCTTGACCCAGCAACTGTTGCAACAGGCCGCGAGCGCCTATCGGACCCAGGTCAACGACCTGCTGTTGACCGCCCTGGCTCGCGTACTGTGCCGCTGGACCGGGCAGGCGTCGGCGCTGATCCAGTTGGAAGGGCATGGCCGCGAGGACCTGTTCGACGATCTGGACCTGACCCGCACCCTGGGCTGGTTCACCAGCCTGTACCCGCTGCGCTTGCAGCCGGCGGAGCAGGCCGGGGTGGCGATCAAGGGCATCAAGGAACAACTGCGCGCGATCCCCGGCAAGGGCCTGGGCTACGGCTTGCTGCGCTACCTGGGCAGCCCGGCCCAGCGTCAGGCCCTGGCGTCGTTGCCCCAGCCTAGGGTCACCTTCAACTACCTGGGTCAGTTCGATCGCCAGTTCGATGAGCAGGCGTTGTGGACGCCGGCCAGCCAGAGCAGCGGGCAGGCCCAGGACCCACAGGCTCCCCTGGCCAACTGGCTGACTCTGGAAGGCCAGGTCTATGGCGGCGAACTGGCCCTACAGTGGGGCTACAGCCAGGAAATGTTCAGCGACGCCAGCATCCAGCGGCTGGCCGATGACTACCTCGCCGAGCTGCGCCTGCTGATCGAGCACTGCTGCGGCCAGCAGCAGCCCCAGGCCACGCCTTCGGACTTCCCGCTGGCACGCATCTCCCAGCCACAGCTCGACGCGCTGCCGGTGCCGGCGGCCGCCATCGAGGACCTGTATCCGCTGACGCCGATGCAGCAGGGCATGCTGTTCCATACCCTCTACGAGCCCCAGGAACAGGCCTACATCAACCAGCTGCGTCTGGACATCCAGGGCCTTGACCCGCAGCGCTTCGCCGAGGCCTGGCAGAGCGCCCTGGATCGTCACCCGATCCTGCGCAGCAGCGTGCACTGGGAAGGGCTGGACAGCGCCCATCAGTTGGTCAGGAGCCAGGTCAAGGTGCCGTTGCAGGTACTGGCATCGGCCCCGGCGGATCTCGACCTGCTGGCCGCGCAAGAGCGCTCCCGGGGGTTCGAGCTGGACCGGGCGCCCTTGCTGCGCCTGCTGCTGGTGCCCATCGCCGACAACCACTGGCACCTGATCTACACCTGCCACCACCTGCTGCTCGATGGCTGGAGCAATGCCAGCCTGCTGGCCGAAGTGATCCAGTTGTATGGCGGTGCTCGCTTGCCGGCGCCCCAAGGCCGCTATCGCGACTACCTGGGCTGGTTGCAGGAACAACCGGCCCAGGCCGCGCAACAGTTCTGGAGCCAGCGCCTGCAGGCCATGGAAGCACCGACCCTGCTGGCCGACGGAGTTCGCCGGCCGGCCTCGGGCAGCGGTCACGGACAGCACCTGGACGGCTTCGACGTCGCCCTGACACAACGCCTGGGGCGTTTCGCCCGGCAGCAGAAAGTCACCCTCAACACCGTGCTGCAAGCCGCCTGGGCGTTGCTGCTGCAGCGTTACTGCGCGCAGCAGTGCGTGATCTTCGGGGCCACCGTGGCAGGGCGTTCGGCGCCGCTGCCGGGTATCGAGCAGCAGTTGGGGCTGTTCATCAACACCTTGCCGATCATTTGCCAGCCCCGTTCGGAACTGAGCGTGGGGCAATGGCTGGGGCAGATGCAGGAGCTCAACCTGAGCCTGCGCGAGCACGAGCACGTGCCGCTCTACGAGGTCCAGGGCTGGGCCGGGCACCAGGGCACGCCGTTGTTCGACAGCCTGCTGGTGTTCGAGAACTTCCCCGTGGCCCAGGCCCTCAAGGAGGGGGCTCCGGCCGGGCTGCAATTCTCCGGCCTGGCCAACCACGAACAGACCAGCTACCCGCTGACCCTGGGCATCGAGTTGGGCGAGCAGTTGAGCCTGGACTTCAGCTATGAGCGCAGTCGTTTCAGTGCCGATCAGGTCCAGGGCTTGTGTGCCCAGCTGCGGCATTTGCTGGAACAGTTCATGGCCGATCCCGACGCGGCCCTTGGGGGCTTGCAGTTGTTGAGCGAACAGGCGCGCCAGGACTTGCTGCAGCACAGCCAACTGGCCGAGGTGGTGCACGCCCAGGCGCCGCTGGTGCACCAGCGGATCGCCGCGCAGGCGGCGGCCACGCCCGAGGCGCTGGCGCTGGTGGTCGATGGCGAGCAACTGGACTATGGCCAGCTGAACGCCCAGGCCAACCGCTTGGCCCATTGCCTGCAAGCCCAGGGGATAGGCCCGGGGGATCGGGTCGGCCTGGCGCTCAAGCGCGGCCCGCAACTGATCGTCAGTCTGCTGGCGGTGCTCAAGAGCGGCGCGGCCTATGTGCCCCTGGACCCGCAATACCCGCAGGAGCGTCTGGCGTTCATGATCGCCGACAGCCGCCTGAGCCTGCTGCTCAGCGATACCGGCTCGTGGACCGCGAACCTGCTGCCCGACAGCGTGCTGCACTGGGATCTGCCGAGCCTGGCGCCACGCCTGAGCCAGTGCTCCAGCACCGACCCGCAGAACCGCGCCAGCGCGCACGACCTGGCCTATGTGATCTACACCTCGGGCTCCACCGGTGTGCCCAAGGGCGTGGCCATCGATCACCGGGCCTTGTCGGCCTTCTGCGAGGCGGCGGCGGATTATTCGGCGCTCACCGCCACCGACAAGGTGCTGCAATTTGCCACCTTCAGCTTCGACGGTTTCGTCGAGCAGTGTTACCCGGCCCTGTGCCTCGGCGCAGCCCTGGTGATGCGCGGCGACGAGCCCTGGGCCGTCGAGCAACTGGCGGCGGTGATCGTCAGCCAGGGCGTGACCCTGGCCGACCTTCCGGCGGCTTACTGGCACTTGCTGGCCAAGCAGTGCATGGCCGACGGTATCGGCAGCCTGGGGCGCCTGCGCCAGGTGCATGTCGGCGGCGAGGCGATGTCGGTGGAGGGCTTGCGCCTGTGGCATGCCGCCGGGTTGGGGGCGGTGCGCCTGGTCAACACCTACGGCCCCACCGAGGCCACCGTGGTCTCCAGTGTCCACGACTGCCGGGAACAGGATGCCAGCGAGGTCTACGGCATCCCGATCGGCCAGCCGGTCATCGGCCGCGCCCTGCGGATCATCGACGGCGACCTCAATCTGCTGCCCGAAGGCGCCGCCGGGGAGCTGTGCATCGGTTCCGCGTCGAGCCTGGCCCAAGGCTATTTCGATCGCCCCGGGCTGACCGCCGAGCGCTTTATTCCCGACCCCTTTGCCAGCCAGCCCGGCGCGCGTCTGTATCGCAGCGGCGACCTGGCGCGCTACAACCCCCAGGGGGCGCTCGAATACCTGGGGCGCATCGACCATCAGGTGAAGATCCGCGGCTACCGCATCGAGCTGGGGGAGATCGAGGCGCGCCTGCTGGCTCGCCCCGATGTGCGTGAGGCGGTGGTGCTGGCCGTGCCGGCCAACAACGGCATGCAACTGGTGGCCTATGTGGTGCCCGCTGCGTTGCCTGGGGATACCGACGACGGCCTGGGCGATGCTCAGGCACAGGCCCAGCGTTGCGCGCTGATCAAAGCCGGTCTCAAGGAAAAGCTGCCGGATTACATGTTGCCCAGCCACGTGCTGCTGTTGCCGCGCCTGCCCCTCAACCCCAACGGCAAGCTGGACCGCAAGGCTCTGCCCAAGCCGGACTTGAGTGCCTTGCAACAAGCCTATGTGGCCCCGCACAGCAAACTGCAGCAGCAGGTGGCGGCGATCTGGCAGAGCGTGCTGGAGGTTGAACGAGTCGGCTTGCAGGACAACTTCTTCGCCCTGGGCGGGCACTCGTTGCTGGCCACCCAGGTCATCAGCCGGGTGCGGCATGAACTGGGCTTGCAGGCCGCGCTGCGCACCCTGTTCGATGCAGCGGACCTGCAGGCCTTTGTCGCCGCACTGGACGCCGCCGATGCGCCGGCCCCAGCCCCGGCGCTGCAGCGGGTGGATGACTCGCGGCCACAGCCGTTGTCCTTTGCCCAGCAGCGCTTGTGGTTCCTCTGGCAACTGGAGCCGCAGAGCTCGATGTACAACATTGCCCGGGCCCTGGAGCTGCACGGCGAGCTGGACATCGAGGCGGTGCGGCAAGCCTTCGAGTCGCTGATGCAGCGCCATTCGGTATTGCGTACCACCTACAGCGAGGTCGAGGGCGAGAGTTGGCAGCATGTCCATCGCCACCTGCCGCTGTGGTTCGTGTTCGATGACCTGTGCGCCTTGCCAGCGTCCGAGCGCGAGGCCATGGCTCAGCGGCAGTTGCAGCAACAGGCCGCGGAGCCCTTCGACCTGATCGCCGGGCCGCCGATGCGGGTGCAACTGCTGCGGTTGGCGCCGCAACGGCACTTGCTGCTCATGACCCTGCACCACATCGTCGCTGACCATTGGTCGTTCGGCATTCTGCCGACCGAGTTCGTAAGCCTGTATCACGCCCATCGGACCGCCACGGCCTGCCCGTTGCCGGAGCCGGCCCTGCAGTACGTGGACTTCGCGGTCTGGCAGCGGCAATGGCTCGAAGGCGGTGAACTGCAGCGTCAGCTCGATTACTGGCGTGATGTGCTGGGCGATGACCATCACCTCACGCGCTTGCCCGCCAGCGCCACGGTGCAGCCAGGGCAGGCGCCGTCACCCTTGTGCGATCTCCACGAGTTTCATTTTTCGGCGGCTCAGAGCGAGGCGCTACGGGCCTTTGCCAGTGCCCAGGGGGTGACGTTGTACATGCTGCTGCTGGCAGGTTTTGCCCTGGTGGTGGGGCAGCGTAGCGACAGTTCGCGGGTGCGTCTGGGCACCGATATCGCCAACCGCAATCACGCTGGCGTTGAAGATCTGGTGGGCTTCTTCGTTAACCAACTGGTGTTGCAGATAAGTGTCGAAGAACAGCAGAGCGTGAGCGACTTGTTGCAGGTGACACGGAGCACGGTGATCGGTGCCTCGGATCACCAGGACCTGCCCTTCGAGCGCCTGGTGGAGGCGCTGCGGGTGGCCCGCCGCGCCGGTCGCTCACCCTTGTTCAGCATCAAGTTCATCTACCAGGAGAGCCTGGATCAGCCGTTGTCGATCGACGGCCTGGACGTGCAGCCGGTGGCTGCCGGCAGGGCCGCGGCGGAGCTGGACCTGGTGGCCGAGTTCGTCAATGCGCCACAGGGCATCTACCTCGGCCTGAAGTGCGATGCCGGGCTCTACACCGCCGCGGAAATGGCGTGCCTGTTCGAGCAGTTGCAGGCGGTGTTCGAGCTGATGGTGATCGATACCCAGGCGCCGCTGGTGGCGTTGCTGAACCAGGCCCGGGATATCCAGTACCTGCGCGAGCGGGACCAGCTGCAGCAGCGTCAGGCTCTGCTCAAGCAACAGCACCCGATTCAGCGCCGCCGTCCAGGACGGGTGCCGGTCGAGTGAAGCCGTAATTGAAGAATCATGCAGGCGCGCGCGATCGCCGCGCCTGATACCGCGAATCGGAGGTGGGTCATGTCGAAATTCGAGTCTCAAGCCATACCGGCATTGGGCAAGGGACGGCGCAAGAGCTTGAGCCTGGACCAGTCCAGCCTGGTGACGTTCACGCCGCTGTTCGAGAACAGCTCGATTCCCTTGCTGTGTACGCCCAACGTTCCCGGCGTGGGCCTGGCGCAGTGGGCCGGGGAAAACCGCGAGCTGCTCCAGGAAAAGCTCGATCGGCACGCGACGCTGCTGTTTCGCGGCTTCGCGGTGCAGGACATCAACGAGTTCAACCAGTGCGTCGATTCGATTTCCGGCGGTGCCCTGGAGTACCTGTTCCGGGCCTCGCCGCGGACTCAGATCACCAAGAAACTCAATGTCTACAGCTCCACCGACTACCCGGCCGCGGAAAAGATCTTCCCCCACAACGAGCACTCTTATTCCCCGGTGTTTCCGCTGCACCTGTATTTCTACTGCGACGTGCCGTCGACCACCGGCGGCGAGACGCCATTTGGCGATACCCGGCATTTGCTGGCGCGGATCGATCCGCAGGTGCGCGAAGCGTTCCAGCGCAAGCGCGTGCTTTACGTGCGCAACTATGGCGACGGCATGGGGCTGCCCTGGCAGACCGTGTTCCAGACCGACAACCGCGCCGAGGTCGAGGCCTATTGCGCGAAGATCGGCGTGACCCCGGAATGGAAATCCGGCAATCGCCTGCGCACCCGGCAGCAGGGCCCGGCCATGGTCCGCCATCCGCGCACTGGCGAAAGCGTGTGGTTCAACCACGCGACCTTCTTCAACGCCCTGACCCTGCCGGAGAGCATCCGCGACAGCCTGCTGGCGGAGTTCGCGCCCGAGGACCTGCCGCAAAACACCTTCTTTGGCGACGGCAGCCCGATCCCCGATGACTACATCACCCATCTGCAACAGCTCTATCGCGAAGTGATGGTGGAGTTTCCCTGGGAGAAGGGCGACGTCGTGATGCTCGACAACATCCTCACCCTGCACGCCCGCAACGAATATTCAGGCCCGCGCAAAATACTCACAGCCATGGCCGTCCCGCTGAAAAGCACCGACGTGGCCATTGGTTAAGGACATCAGCATGACCGACTTTTCCCCAGCAGAGACGTTTCAGGTTTCGGCCCAGCAGGCCGCGATTCTTTCCCAGCAGCAGTACCTCGGCCAGCCGCTGGCGGCGCAGGCGCTCCTGTCCTTCGACACGCCGCCCGAGCGTGCTGTGCTACAGGCCGCGCTGAACGAGTTGTGCCAGCGCCACGAAATCCTGCGCACCAGCTACCGGCAGATGCCCGGCTTCAAGCAGCCGGTGCAGGACATTGCGGCCCAGGTGCGTCTGCGCCTGACCCTGGAGCCGGGGCGCAGCCTGCAGCAGGCCCGTGCCGAGGATCGCCTGGCCCTGGCCGACGTGCCCCTGGTGGCCTCGTTGCTGGATCGCCAGTTGCTGGTCAGCGTGCCCCTGGCCAGCTGTGACCGCCAGTCGCTGGCGCAGTTGGTGACCGAACTGCAGCAACTCTGCGCGGGAGGACAGTTGCCAGCGTTCGACGGCCTGCAGTACGCCGATTACGCCGCCTGGCAGGGTGAGTTGAGTGAGGAGGCCATCGGCCGCGAGGGCCTGCAGTTCTGGCGTACCCTGTACGCCGAACAGCAGGCGGGCGTGCGCCTGCCGTTCGAGCGGCGCCTGGATTTCGCCCCGCGGTTGCAGGAATGCCGGCTGGACACCGATCTGGCGCCGACATTGCGCCAACTGGCCAGTGCGGCCGAGCTGAGTGTCGAGGACAGCCTGCTGTTCCTCTGGGCCGGTTTTCTCGCCGGGTTGAGCCAGCGGGATTCGCTGCTGGTGGCCCTGACCGTCGACGCTCGCAGCGATCAGTTGCAGCAGACCCTGGGGCATTTCAGCCGGCGCCTGCCGGTGGCCGTCGCGTTGCAGCCCCAAGCCACGCTGCAGGACAACCTGCAGGCGTTCCGTCATCAGCTGGACCTGAGCCGTTCCTGGCAGGATTGCCTGAACGAGCTGGAAGCGTTCGGTGCCGAGCAGCCCCGTCCCCTGGACCTGGGTTGCTCCTACAGCGAAGGCGCCGAGGCGCAGGAGCTGTTCCTCGATCAAGCGTACTTCGAGAAGCTGCATCTGCAGGCCCGGGCCGATGCCGACCGGCTGTCGTTGCAATTGAGCTGGCAGTCGCAGTTGCTGCCTGACGGCCTGCCTGAAGCCTGGCTTGAACAGTTCGCCCAGTGGCTCAAAGCGGCCGCTGCGGACAGCAGCCTGAGCCTTGAGCAATGGCCGTTGGTCAGCGCTGATCAGGCGCAGCGCCTGTTGCAGGATTTCGATCGCAGCGCGGACCTGAGCGCCGCCGCCGCACCGCTGCTGCACCAGCTGTTCGAAGAGGCGGCCCGGGCCTATCCCGAGCGTGCCGCGATCCATGTCGATGGCCGGGAAATCACCTACGCCGAGCTCGATCGTCAGGCCAATCAGCTGGCCCACGCCTTGCGCGAGCAAGGGGTCGCCAGCGACGCCGTCGTTGGCGTGTATGGCGCGCGTTCCATCGAGATCGTGGTGGCCCTGCTGGGGATTCTCAAGGCCGGTGGCGCCTACCTGCCGCTGGACCCGGCCTATCCCAGCGAGCGCCTGTCCTTCATGCTCGAAGACGCGGCGGTGCGCTGCCTGATCAGCCTGCAACCCTTGCACCCGGACCTCGTTCTGCCGGCCGACCTGCCGCGCATCACCCTGGACTCGCAGTTGTTGAGCGGTGATGCCCAGGCGCCGACGAGCAACAGCACGGCCGACAACCTGGCGTATGTCATCTACACCTCCGGTTCCACCGGCAAGCCCAAGGGCGTGATGGTGTCCCACACCAATGCCAGCACCTCGACCCTGGCCCGGGGGGTGTTCTACCAGGCGCCCCTGGAACGTTTCCTGATGCTGTCCTCGTTCTCCTTCGACAGCTCCGTGGCGGGGATCTTCTGGACCCTGAGCCAGGGCGCGACCTTGTACCTGCCCAGCGAAGAGCAGCACAAGGACCCGCAGCAGGTCGCCGAGCTCATCGACGCGCAGCGCATTTCCCACTTCCTGGCCCTGCCATCGTTCTATGCGCAAATCCTCGAAGCCCTGGAGCAACCGCAACTGCGCTGCGTCATCGTGGCCGGCGAAGCCTGTCCGCTGGAGCTGGCCCTGCGGCACCGGGAACGGCTGCCCGAGACCTTGCTGGTCAATGAATACGGCCCTTCGGAAAGTGCGGTCTGGTGTTCGGCCTTCGCCGTGGAGCAGGCGCCTGTGGATGAGCGGGTGGCCATTGGTGGCGCCATCGCCGGTACGCGCCTGCGGGTGCTGGATGAAGACGCCGAACTGGCTGGCATCGGTCGCGAGGGCGAGTTGTTTATCGGTGGTCCGGGCCTGGCCCGTGGCTATCTCAAGCGTCCGGGGCTGACGGCTAGCCGCTTCCTTCCGGACCCGTTCGCCAGCACCCCCGGCGCGCGCCTGTATCGCACCGGGGACCGGGTCAGCAGCTTGCCCCGGGGCACGCTGGACTACCTCGGCCGGATCGACTTCCAACTGAAGATCCGCGGCTTTCGCATCGAGCTGGGCGAGATCGAGAGTCTGCTCGGGCAGGTCGCCAATGTGCGCGAAGCCGCTGTCGTGGCCCGGGACACGGCGGCCGGCAAACAGTTGGTGGCCTATGTGGTGCTGGCCCGGGTCGACGACCGCGAGGCCCAGGAGCAGGCCCTGCTGGCCCAGCTGCGCGAGCAGTTGCCCGAGTACATGGTGCCGTCGTTCCTCAGTGTCCTGGAGCGTTTCCCCCTGACCCCCAACGGCAAGCTGGACCGTAACGCCCTGAGCGCCCTGGAGCTGCAAGGCAGCGCCTATGTGGCGCCGCGCAACGAGCTGGAGGCCACCCTGGCCGCCATCTGGCAGGAAGCGCTGCAGCTGGAGCGGGTCGGTGTGCATGACAACTTCTTTGCCCTGGGCGGCCACTCGCTGCTGGCCACGCGCATTCGCTCCAAGGTGCAAAGCGAGCTCAACCTGTCCTTGCCGCTGCGGGTGTTCTTCGAGGGCGAAACGGTGGAACTGCTGGCCCGTCAGGTCGAGCTGCATCGTGATTCCGGGGTGACAGGGGACAAGGTCGACGCCTTGGAAGCCCTGTTTGCGGAGGCCCAGGAGTGATGAATCCGTTACCCGAGCGCATGCTGGCGCTGTCCAAGCGGTTCGCCGCGTTCAGCCCCCAGGAGCGTAGCGCCTTGCAGCGCAAGATGATCGAGCAGGGGCTGTCCCTGGACCTGTTGCCGATCCCCGGGCGCAGCCAGGACCAGACGCTGATGGGCGCGTCCTATGCCCAGCAGCGCCTGTGGTTTCTCTGGCAACTGGAGCCCACCTCCAGCGCCTACAACCAACTGGCGGTGCTGCGCTTGCAGGGCGACCTGCAGGACGCCGATCTGCAACGCAGTATCCAGTACCTGATCGACCGCCACGAGGTGCTGCGCAGCACCTTCAGCCTGCACGGCCAGCAAGTGATGCAGGTGATTCGTCCCCAGCGCGAGTTCGTCCTGCAACGCCTGGATTACAGCCACCTTGAGGACGCCGGCCCACAGGTGGCCGAACAGGTGGCGGAGCAGGGCGAACGCCCCTTCGACCTGGAGCACGACCTGCTGTTGCGGGCGACCCTGATCAAGCTTGGTGAGCAGGAACATGTGCTGCTGTTCTGTACCCATCACATCATCAGTGATGCCTGGTCGCTGCCGATCCTGGTGGGCGAGGTGACCCGCGCCTATGAGCACTGGCGCCAATACCAGCGCGCGCCGGACCTGGCGCCGCTGGCGGTGCAGTACGCCGACTTCGCCGTTTGGCAGCGTCTGTGGCTGGAAGCCGGTGAAGCCGAGCGCCAGTTGCAGTACTGGCGCGAGCGCCTGGGCAGCGAACCCTTGACCCTGGAACTGCCCCTGGATCGGCCGCGCCCGCCGGTGCGCAGTGCCCGGGGCGGGCGCCACGCCATGGTCTTCGATCAGGACCTGGACCGCGGTGTGCGCGAACTGGCCGCGAGTACCGGCTGCACCCTGTTCATGGTGCTGCTGGCGTCCCTGCAGGTGCTGCTGCAGCGTTATAGCGGAGCCCGCAGCATTCGCGTGGGCACGCCGGTGGCCAACCGCACCCGGGCCGAAGTCGAGGGGCTGATCGGCTTTTTCGTCAACACCCAGGTGCTGCAGGCCGAGGTCGACCCGCAGCAGCCGTTCAGCGCCTTGCTGGCCCAGGTCAAGACCCGGGTGCTGGAGGCCCAGGCGCATCAGGACCTGCCGTTCGAGCAATTGGTCGATGCCCTGCAGCCTGAGCGCAGCTTGAACCAGAGCCCTCTGTTCCAGGTGCTGTACAACCACCTGGCGGGGGACAACGAAGGCGCGCGGGTGGAGATTCCCGGGCTGAAGATCGAGGCCCTGGCCAGCGACAGCGAATTCGTGCGCTTCGACCTGACCTTCAACACCCATGAGGAAGGCGGGCGTCTGCACGCGGCCCTGGTCTACGCCAGCGACCTGTTCGACCCGCAGACCATCGAGCAGATGGCCCGGCATTGGCACAACCTGTTGCAGGCGGTGGTGCGCGAACCGCAACGGCGCCTGGGCGAGTTGCCCATGCTGGATGCGGCGGAGCGCGCACAGATGGTGGAGCAGTGGAACCTCGGCAGCGCCTTTGAGCGTCCACCCCTGTCGGTACCGGCCTGTGTCGAGGCCCATGCGGCGCGCAGCCCTGATGCGCTGGCCGTGGTCTGCGCCGGGCAGCAACTGACGTATCAACAGCTCAATGCCCAGGCCAACCGCCTGGCCCGCCAGTTGCGCGAGCGCGGCGTGGGGCCGGATGTGCTGGTGGGCATTGCCGCGCCACGCTCGATCGAGATGATCGTGGGCCTGCTGGCGGTGCTCAAGGCCGGCGGCGCCTACGTGCCTCTGGACCCGGAATACCCCCAGGAACGCCTCAACGGCATGATCGAGGACAGCGGGATTACCCAGTTGCTGGCCCAACAGCAGCTGATCGGGCGTTTTACCGATCTGCCCGGGCTCTGTATCGAGCCTCTTGAGGGTTCGCCAGCACGTCAGGCCCTGAGTGGCGACAACCTCGAACCCCTGACGGCTCCCGGGCATCTGGCCTATGTGATTTTCACCTCCGGCTCCACGGGCCGGGCCAAGGGCGTGACCATCAGCCACGGCGCCCTGGCCAACTACGTGGCGGCGATTCATCAGCGCCTGCCGCTGGCGTCGGCCCGCAGCATGGCGCTGGTATCGACACCGGCCGCCGACCTTGGGCACACCGTGCTGTTCGGTGCCCTGTGCGGCGGCCAGGCGCTGCACCTGATCAGCGCCGATCTGGCGGTGGACGGTGCGGGCCTGGGCCAGTACCTGCAACAGCAAAAGATCGATGTGCTGAAAATTGTCCCCTCGCACCTGGCGGCGCTGGTGGGTGAGGACAATGGTGCGGTGCTCCCACGCCAATGCCTGGTGCTGGGCGGCGAAGCCTGCCCGGTGAGCTTGGTTGAGCGCATCCAGCGTCTGGCGCCGCAGTGCCGGATCGTCAACCACTACGGGCCGACCGAAAGCACCGTAGGTGCCCTGACCCAGGCCGTGGAGGGCGACTGGTCCCAGGCTGCGTCGATTCCCTTGGGGCGGCCGCTGGCCAATGTCCGCGCCTATGTGCTGGACAGCGAAGGCCAACCGGCGGCCATCGGCAGCCTGGGCGAACTGTATCTGGCCGGTGCCGGGCTGGCCCGCGGTTACCATCGGCGTCCTGAGATGACCGCCGCCAGCTTCATCCCCGATCCTTTCGACCCGCAAGGCGGTGGCCGGCTGTACCGTACCGGTGATCAGGTGCGCTACCGCCGCGACGGCAGCATCGAGTTCTGTGGCCGCATCGACCAGCAGATCAAGATTCGTGGCTTCCGGGTCGAGCCGGGAGAAATCCAGGCCTGCCTGCACAGCCATCCCTGGGTGCGCGAGTGTGCGGTACTGGCCCTGGATGGACCCCAGGGCAAGCAATTGGTGGCCTACCTGGTGTGCCAGCCCGGGCTCGACCCGGAGCAGTGCAAGGACGTCCTCAAGCAGCACATGAACGCGCACCTGTCGGCCCATCAGGTGCCCAGCCACCTGCTGTTGCTGCCGGCGCTGCCCCTGAGCCCCAACGGCAAGCTCGATCGCCTGGCCCTGCCGCGCCCCGAGCAGGGCCGTCCGCAGGACCTCTACCGTGCGCCACAGAACCCCGTGCAACAGACACTGGTGGATATCTGGCAGGAGGTCTTGAACCAGCCGCGGATCGGTATCAACGACAACTTCTTCGAACTGGGGGGCGACTCGATCATTGCCATCCAGATGGTCAGCCGGGCACGCCAGGCGGGTTTGCAGATTTCCTCCCGGGACGTGTTCCGCTGCCAGAGCATTCTTGAGCTGGCAGCGGTGGCCAGGCAGGGCACGGCCTTGCTCATCGATCAGGGACCGGTGCGTGGCCCGATGCCGCTGACGCCGATCCAGCAGGTGTTTTTTGCCAGCGACATTCCCCATCGCGAACACTGGAACCAGTCGCTGCTGTTGACGCCCCGTGAACCGTTGCAGGTGCCGCTGCTGGAGCAGGCCCTGAACCAGCTGCTGGTGCAGCACGATGCCTTGCGCCTGCGGTATCGACAGAGCGCCGGCCTGTGGCAGGCCGAACACCAGGAGCATCCCGAGCCGGTGAGCCTCTGGCGGCAGCGGGTGGCGGATGCCGCAGCAATTCAGGCACTGGGACAACAGGCCCAGAGCAGCCTTGACCTGGAACAGGGACCGTTGTTGCGCGCGGTGCTGATGGACCTGGACGATGGCAGCCAGCGTTTGTTGCTGGTCATCCATCACCTGGTGGTGGACGGCGTGTCCTGGCGGATTCTGCTTGAAGACCTGCAGAGCCTCTATCGCCAGTTGGCCGAGGGGGCCGCCCTGGCCCTGCCGCCCAAGACCAGTGCCTTCCAGGCTTGGGCCGAGCATCTGCAAGAGTGGGCGCAGGCCCTGGGGCACACCGAAGAACTGGATTACTGGTGCCGGCAGCTGGAACAGGCGCCTCGGGACCTGCCCCTGGACTATCCCGCCGGGGCGAACCTGGCTTGCCATGGCACGGCGATCAACGCCCGGCTGTCTCGGGAGCTGACCAGCCAGCTGTTGCAGGAAGCCCCCAAGGCCTACCGCACCCAGATCAACGACCTGCTGCTGACCGCCCTGGCGCGGGTCATCTGCCGTTGGACCGGACACGCGCAGATGCTGGTGCAGTTGGAAGGCCACGGCCGCGAGGAGCTGTTTGCCGATGTCGACCTGTCGCGTTCGCTGGGCTGGTTCACCAGCCTCTATCCGCTGTGCCTGACTCCGGCGCAGCCACTCTCGGATTCGATCAAGGCGGTCAAGGAAGACCTGCGCCGGGTTCCGGCCAACGGCCTGGGCTATGGCGCCTTGCGCTACCTGGGCGACAGCAGCGTGCGCGAACGCCTGCAAGGGCTGGTGCAGCCGCGGATCACCTTCAACTACCTGGGGCAGTTCGATCAGAGCTTCGATTCGCAGTCGCTGTTTGCCCCGGCGGCCGAAGCGGCTGGCAATGAGCGCCATGCCGAGGCGCCGCTGGGTAACTGGTTGACGGTCAACAGCCAGGTCTATGGGGGCGAACTGTCCCTGAGCTGGAGCTTCAGCCATCAGTTGTTCAAGCCGCAGACGGTTCAGCGCCTGGCCGATGAGTATCTGCTGGAACTGCAGGCGCTGATCGAGCATTGCACCCTGGACACCTCGGCTGGCGTTTCGCCGTCGGACTTCCCCCTGGCCGGGTTGAACCAGGCTCAGCTGGATGCGCTGCCGGTGGCCCCACGAACCATCGTCGACCTGTATCCCTTGTCGCCGATGCAGCAGGGCATGTTGTTCCACACCCTCTACGAGCAGGCCAGCGACGATTACGTCAATCAGCTCCGGGTGTCGGTGCAGGGCCTGGATGCGCAGCGTTTCCGCCGGGCCTGGGAAGATGCCCTGCAGGCCCACGACATCCTGCGTACCTCTTTCCACTGGCAAGCGGAGCTGGAGCAACCGGTGCAGATCGTCCAGCGTCAGCTGGCGCTGCCGTTCCGGGTGCTCGACTGGTCGGACGGGCAGGCCAGCGAGCCGGCCCTCGACGCCCTGGCCGGGGAAGAGCGCAGCCTGTGTGCGCATTTCGATCGTGCACCGCTGTTGCGCTTGTGCCTGGTGCAGACCACGGCCCAGGACTACCAACTGATCTACACCAACCACCACATCCTGATGGATGGCTGGAGCAGTTCGCAGTTGATGAGCGAGGTCCTGCAACGCTACGCCGGGGTGGTGCCGCCACAGGCTCCGGGGCGTTATCGCGACTACATCCAGTGGCTGCAACGCCAGGACCTGAGCGCCTGTGAAAGTTTCTGGCGCGAGCAACTGGGGCGTTTGTCGACCCCGACCCGCCTGGCGGGCAGCATCGCCCTGGAGAATCCGGGCGCAGATGCCGGCCATGGCGAGTTCCACCATGATTGGACCCAGCCGTGGACCGAGCGCCTGGTGGCCTTCGCCCGGCAGCAGAAAATCACCGCCAACACCCTGTTGCAGGCGGCCTGGCTCCTGCTGTTGCAGCGCTATACCGGGCAGAGCACCGTGGCCTTTGGCGCGACGGTGGCGGGGCGTCCTTCGGAGCTGCCGGGGATCGAGCGGCAGATTGGTCTGTTCATCAATACCTTGCCGGTGATCGCCACCCCCGATACGCAGATGAGCGTGGCGCAGTGGCTGCAACAGGTGCAGGCGCACAATCTGCAACTGCGCGAATACGAACATACGCCGCTCAACGATATCCAGCGCTGGGCCGGCAGCAGCGGTGAAGCACTGTTCGATACCCTGCTGGTGTTCGACAACTACCCGGTGGCCCAGGCCCTGGAGCAGGAGGAGGCTTCCAGCGTGCGCTTCGGTGCCGTGCACAGTCGTGAGCGCACCAACTATCCGTTGTCGGTGGCGGTGGCGCTGGAGCAGCGTCTGAGCATCAGCTACGGCTATGCCCGGGAAGCCTTCAGCGTGGCGGTGATCGAGCGCCTCAACGGCCATCTACTGCACCTGCTGGCGCAGATGATTGATAACCCCCAGTTGCAACTGGGCGCCATCGAGCTGCTGACCCCGGCTGAGACGGCCAGCCAATGCGTAGCGCCCGTCGCGCCGGGGGGCGAACCGGCGGTGCACGAGAGCATCGGTGCCCTCGCACAACGCTGGCCGCAGCGTCAGGCGGTGCTGTTTGCCGGGCAGCGCTTCACTTACGGTGAGCTGGACCAGCGGGCCAACCGCCTGGCCCATGAACTGGTGGCCCGCGGGGTCGGCCAGGAGGTCCGGGTCGGCGTGGCATTGCCCCGGGGCGAGGGGCTGCTGGTGGCCTTGCTGGCGGTGCTCAAGGCGGGCGGCGCCTTCGTGCCGCTGGACCTGAGCTACCCGGCCGACCGCCTGGCCTACCTCATGGCGGATTCCGGCATGGCCCTGTTGCTCAGTGACAGCGAGTCGTTGCAGCGCCTGCCTTCGGCCGCCGGTCTGGCGGTGCTCGATCTGGCGCGCCTTGAGGTCGAGCAGCATCCGCTGACCGCGCCTGCGGTGACGGTGGCGCCAGAGAGCCTGGCCTATGTGATCTACACCTCGGGCTCCACCGGGCAACCCAAGGGTGTCACCGTGGCCCATGGTCCGCTGGCGATGCACTGTCGCACCACCGGCGAACGCTATGGCATGACTCCCGAGGACTGTGAACTGCATTTCCTGTCGTTTTCCTTCGATGGCGCCCATGAACGCTGGCTGACCGCCTTTGTCTGCGGCGCCAGCCTGCTGCTGCGTGACGACAGCCTGTGGACCCCGGAGCAGACCTGTGAAGCTATTCGCCGCCATGGCGTGACCATGGCCGGCTTCCCGCCGGCCTACCTGCATCAGTTGGCCGAACATGTGCAGCGGGCCGGCAATCCACCGCCCATGCGCCTCTACAGCTTTGGCGGCGATGCCATGCCCCAGGCCAGCTTCGAGCTGGTCCAGCAGGTGTTGCGTCCCCGGTACATGATCAACGGCTACGGGCCCACCGAAACCGTGGTCACGCCGCTGGTGTGGAAAACCGCTGCCGGTGAACCGTGCACGGCGGCTTATGCGCCCATCGGCCATTGCGTCGGCGAGCGCAGCGCCTATGTCCTGGATGCCGATCTCAATCCCTTGCCGGTGGGGGTCGCCGGGGAGTTGTACATCGGCGGCAATGGCTTGGCGCGAGGCTACCTGAAGCGTTTTGCGCAGACCGCCGAGCGCTTTGTTCCCGATCCCTACAGCCCCTTGGGGGGCCGTCTGTATCGCACCGGGGATGTGGTGCGCCAGGGCAGTGACGGGGTGTTCGAGTACCTGGGGCGTATCGACAACCAGGTGAAGATCCGTGGCTTCCGCATCGAGCTTGGGGAAATCGAAGCGCGGTTGATGGCCCATGAGCAGGTCAGCGAAGCGGTGGTCCTGGCCCGGGACACCGCCCATGGCCGGCGTCTGGTGGCTTATTTGGTGACGGCCGCGACCGCACTTGAGGACGAGCAAAGCCAGGAAAGGCTGCGTGAAACCCTGCGCCAGACGTTGAAGGCCTGCCTGCCCGATTACATGGTGCCGTCCTATTGGCTTTTCCTCGAATGCCTGCCGCTGTCGCCCAATGGCAAGCTGGATCGCATGGCGCTGCCCATGCCGGAAATGGCCCAGGCCAGCCACGCCTATGTGGCACCGCGCAGCGATCTGGAGAAGCGTCTGGCGCAGATCTGGCAAGACGTGCTGAAAGTGCCGCAGGTTGGTGTGAGCGACAACTTCTTCGAGCTGGGCGGGGACTCGATCATCTCCCTGCAACTGGTCAGCCGTGCGCGTCAGGCCTCGATCCGCTTTACCCCCAAGGACCTGTTCGAGCAACAGACCATCCAGGGGCTGGCCGCGGTCGCGCAGTGCGGGACGCAGGACGATATCGACCAGGGACCGGTGAGCGGCGACATGCCGCTGCTGCCGATCCAGCGTCTGTTTTTTGCCGAGCCAATTCCCCAGCGGCACCATTTCAACCAGTCGGTGCTGCTGATTCCGGCCACCCCATTGAACCCCCACGCGCTGGAGCGGGGCTTGCGCGCCTTGTTCGAGCATCACGACGGGTTACGTCTGCAATTCCAGCAGGGGAGCGCAGGCTGGAGTGCCAGCCATGGTCCGCTGGATCAGGCCGGGCCCGGTCCGGACCTGTTGTGGCAGGCCGAAGCCGCCAACGCCGCCGAGCTGGAGCAGCTCTGCGAGCAGGTCCAGTGCAGCCTCGACCTGCAGCGCGGGCCTTTGTTGCGGGCGCTGTTGGTGACCCTGGGGGACTCGACCCAGCGCTTGTTGCTGGTGGCCCATCACCTGGTGGTGGATGGCGTGTCCTGGCGCCTGTTGTTCGAAGACCTGCAAAGCGCCTACACCCAGGCGCTGGCCGGGCAAGCGCTGCAGTTGCCTGCCAAGAGCAGCTCTTATCAGGCCTTTGGTCGACGCCTGCAAGCGTATGCCCATGGGCCCGAGGCCCGTGCCGAGCTGGCCTACTGGCGCGCGCAACTTGCGGGCGCACAGGCATCGTTGCCTGGGGTTGAACCCGGCACCCAGGCCTTGAGCCGCGACGCCGGCAGTGTGCAGGTCCAGCTCGATGCCGCGACCACCCAACGCTTGCTGCAGCGCGCTCCGGCCGCCTACCGGACCCAGGTCAACGACCTGTTGCTGGCGGCCCTGGCCCAGGTCATGGGGCAGTGGACCGGACAGCCCTCGACCCTGATCCAGCTGGAAGGCCACGGGCGTGAGCAACTCTTCGAGGATCTGGACCTGAGCCGCACCGTGGGCTGGTTCACCTCGGTGTTCCCGGTGCGCCTGAGCGCTGCGGACAGTGCCGAAGCCTCGATCAAGCGGATCAAGGAACAGCTGCGGGCGATTCCCAACAAGGGGATCGGCTACGGTGCCCTGCGTTACCTGGGGGATACCGCCAGCCGCGAGGCGTTGCAGGGGCTTGCCCAGCCTCGGGTCACCTTCAACTACCTGGGGCAGTTCGACGGCAGTTTCGATGATCCTCAGGCGCTGTTCGTTCCGGCGCCGGAGGCCCATGGCGCGGATGCCAGCATCGATGCGCCCCTGGGCAACTGGCTGTCGATCAGCGGCAAGGTGTACGACGGTCAGCTGCGCCTGGACTGGAGCTTCAGTCAGCGCATGTTCGACTGCGCGCAGATCGAGTCGCTGGCCCGGGACTATATCCAGGCCCTGCAGGCGCTGGTGGAGCACTGCTGCCAGGCCCGTGGCGGCCTCACGCCGTCGGATTTCCCGCTGGCGCGACTGACCCAGGAACAGCTGGATGCCCTGGCGTTGGTGCCGTCTCAGGTCGAGGACATCTACCCATTGGCACCGATGCAGCAGGCCTTGTTGCAGCATGAGTTGCAGGACCATGAGGCGGGGGATTTCGTCAACCAGATGTGCATGGATGTGCAAGGCGTCGACCCGCAGCGCCTGCGCCAGGCCTGGCAGCAGGCCATGGATACCCATGAGATCCTGCGCAGCCGTTTTGTCTGGGGACCGGCCCTGGCGCAGCCGTTGCAGGTGGTGCACAAGCAGGTCGAGGTGCCATTCCAGAGACTCGACGGCACGGACCTGGACCGCGATGCCCTGGAGCGTCTGGCCCTGGCCGAACGACTCAAGGGTTTCGACCTGGCCCAGGCGCCGCTGTTGCGTTTGCAGGCGATCGAGCTGGGGGAGGGACGCTACCGGCTGATCTGTACCAACCATCACATCCTGCTGGACGGCTGGAGCGGGTTCCAGCTGTTCAACGATGTGCTGGCGGCCTACACCGGGCAGGCCATCAGTCACCGGCCGGCTGGCTACCGTGACTACATTGCCTGGCTGCAGGCCCGGGACCAGCAGGCCGACGAGCGCTTCTGGCGTGAACAGCTCAAGCCGCTGAAGGTGCCGACCTTGCTCAGTGCCTGTGCGATGGCCCAGGGCGATCGGCAGCGGGGTGGGCATCGTCAGCATTACTTCGAGTTCGACGAGGCCCAGACCGAGCAACTGACCGCTTTCGCCCGGCAGCAGAAGATCACCGCCAACACCCTGGTGCAGGCGGCCTGGCTATTGCTTCTGCATGTGCATTGCGCTCAGTCGACGGTGGCCTGCGGCGCCACCATCGCCGGACGCCCGCCCCAGCTCAAGGGCATCGAGCAGCAATTGGGGCTGTACATCAACGACGTGCCGCTGGTGGCCAGTATCGAGCCGGGGCAGCGCGTGGGTGACTGGCTGCAGGCGCTGCAAGGACGCAACGTGCTGATGCGTGAGCATGGCTACAGTGCCTTGAGCGATATCGAACGCTGGGCCGGGTTGCCGGGCGGAGAGTTGAGCGACACGGTGATCGTGTTCGAGAACTATCCGGTCAGTGCGGCGTCGGCCGGTGGTGATCTCGGTGATTTGCGTCTGGAAAGCATGCACAGCTTCGAGCAGACCAGTTCGGCGCTGACCTTGTATGTCGAGCTCAAGGGGCAGTTGCAGTTCCACTATGACCATCGGCTTGAGGCCTTTAGCGAGGCGGCGGTGCAGGGGTTGAATCTGCAACTGGTGCAGTTGCTTGGGGTGTTGGCGGATGGTTCGGCGGGGCGCTCGCTGGCGCAGGTGCTGGCGCAGTTGGGTGGGACTCGATCTCAGCGGGAGGTGCGGGTGGGGGCTTAGGTACAGGACATTGGAGTGAAGGGCGGGAGGGCAGGTGACTGTTCTCCCGTTTTTTTTTGCGGTTGGGGGCATATCCGGTGCTGCGGGTGTGGCGGCTTAGGGTTTCGCCCTTACGGCGAGTCACTTTGGAAAGAGCCCAAAGTAACCAAAGGCTCTTGCCCCTCCACTCGGTGCCTCGCCTAGGCTCGGCATGCCCGAACTCCGGCATTGATCCGTGGGCCGCCGCCACCGGCCATCCATGGCCGGGTGGCGGCTAACCCGGCATCCCTGCCGGGTTACCCACGGCTCAATGCCTGCGTTCGGCCATCGTGGTTAACGGGGCGTTCAGATCAAGATCAAAATCAAGAGCGAGACGGCGGCCTTGCGGCCGGCCTGAAGATGGAGCGGTGTGCACCGCCCCATGTAGGAGCTGGCTTGCCAGCGAAGGCGTCCGGCCAGGCGCTGCATGTCTCACGGGCCTCTTCGCCGGCAAGCCGGCTCCTACGAAAATCCAATGCCAATGCCAATGCCAATGCCAATGCCAATGCCAATGCCAATGCCGAAGACGAAGGGCGAAACATCAGGTCGATGCTGGCGCTGCGGGCAAAAAAATCCCCGCCGCGGTGACCGGGGCGGGGAGGGGTTCAACCAAGGGGAATCAGAAGCTGTATTTGACGTTGAACATGACGTTGCGCGGGTCG
This sequence comes from Pseudomonas protegens, assembly GCF_013407925.2. Taxonomy (NCBI): domain Bacteria; kingdom Pseudomonadati; phylum Pseudomonadota; class Gammaproteobacteria; order Pseudomonadales; family Pseudomonadaceae; genus Pseudomonas; species Pseudomonas protegens. The sequence goes on from NZ_CP060201.1 coordinate 5,471,166, forward strand.
CCGTAGTAGATCGAGTTGTAGGTGCCGATTCCGCTGTAGTAGGTCCGGTCGAAGACGTTGTTCAGGTTGACCGTGGCCTTGAGGTTCTGGTTGAAGTCATAGCTGCTCATCAGGCCCACCACGGCGTAGCTGGCACGGGTGAACTTGTGGCTGGGCAGCGGGTTGTCGTCCGCATCGGTGAAGGTGTCGTCGACGAAGGAGGTCGCGCTCTGCCATTGCATGTTGCCGCCCACGGTGACTTTGTTCAGTTCGCCAGGCAGGCGGTAGGTGGTGGCGACCTTGAACAGGTGCTGTGGCTGAGTGGTGGCTACGCGCTTGTTCTTGGCATCGTAGGATTCCTGGTAGACGTAGCCGGCGTTGACGTTCCAGTCCGGCAGCACTTCACCGGCCATTTCCAGTTCGATGCCGTTGGTGGTGGCGCCCTTGATCGCGCGCATGGCCTCGAAGCCGTCAACGCCTATGACGCCGGTATTCTCGCCAAGGTTGTCCTGCTTGAGCTGGAACAGCGCCAGGCTGGCGTTCAGGCGACGGTCGAAGTATTCACCCTTGATCCCCACTTCGTAGCTCTGCCCGGTCAGCGGCTCCAGGGGCTTGCCGTTTACGTCGAGGCTGTAGGGCTGCGGCTTGAAGATGTCGGTGTAGCTGGCATAGACCGTGTGGTAGTCGTCCAGGTCATAGGTGACGCCGGCATAGGGAATCACTTCCCCGGAGTTGGTGGAGGCGATCCGCGGCCACTGCTTCACGGCGGTGACCCGATCGATCTGCCAGTCGTAGTCGGTGACCCGGGCACCGAGTATGAAGTTCAGGGCGTCGGTGGGCTTGAGGATCACCGCCGCGTAGGAGACTTTCTGGGTGCTCTTCACGTCGAAGGTCGACCACCACTCCCAGTCGGTCGGGTAGGGCATGCTGTTGTTCCAGTTCAGCACGTCGTCGATGACTTTGGTGGTGGTGCCGTCGATACGCTTGGAACGGGTAGTGGCATGGGAATAGTTGTAGCCCAGCACCATTTCGTGGGTGCGTCCAAACAGCGAGAACGGGCCCTTGGCATAGGCGTCGAGGGACTTCTCGTCGCTGTCGGAGCCGAAGTTGGCCACGCCACCGTTCGGCGTCAGGTAACCGTATTCCTGGCTGTTGTCGAGATTGACGTGCTTGCTGGACATGCCGGCGATGATTTCCCGCGAGGTGTACTTGCGCGCATTGACCGTCGCCTTGAAGGTCCAGTCGTTGTCGAACTGGTGATCGAGGCCGACAAAGGCGTGCTGGGTTTCCTGGTTGCGGTAGGCGAACTTGTCCGCCGGGTTGGTGGAACGGGAAAACTTGATCCGATCACCGTTAGTGTAGAACGCCGGCAAGCTGGTGTTGGTCGTGGCGTCGTTGTTGTTGTTCTGGAAGTCGTAGCCGACGCTGAGGGTGGTGGAATCGCTCAGGTCGCCTTCGAGAATGCCGTAGAAGACGTTCTGTTCACCTTTCTGGTAGTCGATGAAGCTGTTGCGCTTGCCGGTCCCGGCCACCATCCGTCCGCGTATCGCACCGCCTTCCACCAGCGGGCCGGAGACGTCCACTTCGCTGGTGTAGCGATCCCATGAGCCGGCGCCGGCGGCGACGTGGCCCTGGAATTCCCGGGTCGGGCGCTTGCGCACCATGTTGATCACCCCGGACGGATAGCCGATGCCGTTGACCAGGCCGGTGGCGCCCTTGAGCACTTCGATGCGGTCGTAGATCAGGGTGTTGCCGATGCTGTAGTTGTCGCGGATGTTGCCGCCGTCGGTGCCCAGGCTGGGAATGCCGTCGTACTGGAAGTTCTGGATTTCAAAGCCCCGCGAGTAATACACGTAGCCTTCGGAGCTCTCGCGGTTGACCGTGATCCCGGGGGTTTGCTGCATGACGTGCGCCAGTTCGGTCAACCCTTGGTCATCCATCTGCTGGCGGGTGATGACGCTCACCGACTGCGGCGTTTCACGCAGGGACAGGTCCATGCGAGTGGCCGAGTTGCTTTGCCCGGTGGTGTAGGAACCGGTCCCCTCGGTGGTGCTCCCCAGCTCCTGAGTGGAAATGTTCATGGTCCCCAGCTCCACAGCCCCACTGCTCTGCGCCAGGGTCACGGTGTTGCCTTGGCGCTGATAACTCACCCCGGTCCCGCGCAGCAGTTGCGACAGGGCCTGGTCGGGCTGCAACGAGCCCTTGATCGCCGTGCTGCGCTTGCCCTGGACGCTGTCCTGGTTGTAGAGCACTTGCAGGTCGGCTTGCTGGCCGAATGCCTGCAAGGCGCTGCCTAGGGACTGCGCAGGAATATCGAAATGGGCTTGCTGGGCCTGTACCTGGGCGGCACAAGGCAGCGCCAATACGGCCCCAAGCAGATAGGGACGCAAGCTCGGCCGCAGCGCATGGCGCATGAGCAGAGCTGTTTTCAGGGGGGTGAGTCCTAGAGGTGCTGGCATGTTCATTTGCTCTTATAAAACGGCAATGGGAATTCGTTCTAAATGCTAATGTTTCTCAAACTTGTTATGAGACGTTCGACTTGCCGAAAACCGGAAAGCCGCTACGAAAAAATCAGGCCGGTTCGAGTTCGCAACTGACCTTGCCCGCCTCCATGCGCACCAACTGGTCGGCGATGTCGAAATAGCGATCGTCGTGGGAGATGACGATGATGGTCTTGCCCAGGCGTTTGAGGTCCGGCAGCAGCTCGGTGTAGAAAATCCGCCGGAAGGTCGGGTCCTGGTCGGCGGCCCATTCGTCGAACACCAGCACCGGGCGTTCCTCGATCCAGGCGTTGATCAGCGCCAGGCGCTTGCGTTGCCCCGTGGACAGATCGGTGGTGCTGAAGGCCCCGTCGCGGATGCTCACCTTGTGTCCGATCTCCAGGCGCCGCAGGTACTGTTCGGCATCCGCGGGCAGTTGTTCGCCGCCCTGGACCAGGTCGTCGAACAGGTAGTAGTCGGCAAAGATGGTGGTGAACAGTTGCCGATAGTCGTCGCGGGTCTGGGCGGTGACCGCTTGGCCGTTGAGGCGGATCTCGCCTTCCTGGGGTCGGTACAGGCCCAGTAGCAGCTTGATCAGGGTGGTCTTGCCGCAGCCGTTCTCGCCAACGATGAAGACGATGTCGCCCTGCTTGATCCGCAGGTTCACCGGGCCCAGGGCAAAGGGCGCGCTGCCTTCCACGGCCGGGAAGGCGTAGCGCACATCGCGCAGTTCCAGGCTTTGCACCGCCTGCGGTTGGGTCGAGGTGTCGCTGAGCAGCAGGTGCGGTTCGGGCGATGAGAAGCGCTCGGACAACTCGGCGATGCGGCGGAAGGCCACCTGGGCGCGGCTGACAATCGGCAGGTTGCCGATCAGCAATTCCAGGGGGCCCTTCATGTACAGCAGCACCAGGACGAAACCGCTCATCACCGCGCGGTCGTTGTCGGGCCAGAAGGACTGCAGGGCCAGGGCCAGGCCGATGACCACGAAAAACAGCATGGAGCCGAAGGTCTTGGCGACGATGAAAATGTTCACCGACTCGATCTGTTTGTTGCAGATGTGCTCGGCGCTGTGCTTGATCCGCTGGTTGAACATGCGGTTGCGGCGCGGCCGGTGGATGCGCAGTTCCTTGGCGCCGTCGGCAATCGCGTTGTAGTGCTTTTGCAGGTTGTCCTCTTCATCCCGGGCGTCCATGAAGCCCTTGATGCCCTTGGTCTGGGCGACGAACTGCACGCTGCAGCCAATCACGATGGCCACCAGCATCAAGAGGAACATCGGCCAGGAGAGCAGGGCCAGGTAACCCAGGCAGCCCAGGGTCACGGTCAGGGAAATGGCCAGTGGCGCGAAGGCGAAGGCGAAGTCGCTGATGGTGTCGATGTCGTGGGTCAGGACCGGGATCAGGCGATGGCTGCGATAGCGTTCGATCTGCTCGATAGGGGCGCTGAGGACTTTTTCCCCCAGGTCTTTGCGCAGCTTGCTGATGATGTGCTGGCCGACGTAGTTGCTGCCAATGTCCGACAGGATCGAACACAGCAGCGCCAGCAGGCACAGCCCGGCGAAGCTCAGGACCACGCCACGGCTGAGGCCGTCGGCGCCGTTCAGGGCCTGGTTGATGGTGGCCAGCAGGACGGTGATGCTCAGGCCGCCGATGATGCCCAGCACGATCGAGACGGCCACGGTGGGCCAGAACGGTTTGAGCAGGCCCAGCAGGTCACGGATGGCGCTGCGGCTACGCGGAGGGCTGTTCATGATGACTCCTGGTTCAAGCGCGGATAGGGGCGGGTGAGGGGCGATTTGCGTTGGGGCATGGGGGCCGGGGTGCAGCCGTCGGGTTCATCTGGGGCGTTTCCTCTGCAATGGATCGAGATACGGGCAATGTTCCGCGGCGCGCCGCGCCGTCCGCTTCAATGCCGGGCTTGAGCCGGCCGTCGCGCTCGGGCCAGTGCCGGGTTCAAGACCGTTGCACAGAAGACGAAGTGAGGCAGGGGGGATTTAGCGCGGGCCTCGCGTCGGGTCGGGTGCCGGCCGCCGCCTGAGGGCGGCAGCGACCGGTGGATCAGCTCACAGTGGCCGATCAAAGAAGAACTCGCGTTCCAGGCGCAGCAGGGCGGCTTTCTTGTGGGCCAGCTGGATGTCCTTCAAGTGACCGAAGCCCTGGGACTTGAGGAAGTCGATCTGCCGGTCATGGTCGATGCGCGGTTCGCCAAGGATGCGCTGGGTGCGCGGGTCATCCAGAAACATGTAGTGCATCAGCGAATTGAACCAGCCCTTGAGCTTGCCGATGCCCTGGTGCTTGCTCTCGCCCACCACCACGTGCCAGCCGCGGTCATGGTCCTGCACGTCGTAGTAGGGGGCGATGCGGTCTTCCTTGCACCAGTAGACTTCGAAGTAGGCGAAAGGCTCGTCGTCGTAGCAGCCGATCAATGGGTGCACCCGCGGGTCGGCGAGCATGTCCTGCAGGTAGGCGGCGTGCTCGTCGAGGCTGCCGGCCTGCTCCCAGAAGAACGCCACCTGTTCCAGGTTCATCCAGCGGTTGAAGGCTTGCAGGTCGCGATCCGGGTCGATGGTGCGCAGGCTGAACTCGGTGTTCAGCCCCGGCAGGCGGCGACGGTACACCTCGCCCTGGGGCAGTGGCGGGCGTTGCGGGTGACGTTTCTCGCCGCTGAACTGGTAGAAGGGCGCGGTGTGGGCACTGGCCGGAGCACTGAGCCAGGGCAGCGGGTGCTGCCAGAAGGTGCTGCGTCGGCACTGTAGCTCCACCTGGTGGGCGTCGGCGGCGAGCAGGGTATCGAAGATCCCCAGGCGAATGGCCGAGACTGCAAAGTCGCGGCTGGCTCGCAGGCGAACCCGCACCTGGGCGGACTTCTTCCGGTAGCAGAAGTGCCCGCCCAGCACCGCCAGCAGCGCGCTGGCGGGGTAGTTGGGCGGCACTTCGCCGAGGATCTCGATCAGCTCGCCATCGCTGCGAAAGTTCAGCGCTGCGAAGCCCTCGGTGTGCAGGCTGCCCTGGTTCTCTTCGGCGTCATGCATGCTGGCGGTGGAACCGTCGCTCAGCGATAGGGTGAACAGTGGGGCTTTCATGGTGTGTCTCCGTCAGGCGATGAGGGGGAAGGTCAAAGGTCGCGGGCAACCCGGAACCCCAGCCAGTCACCACGATCGGTGGGGTAGATGTTGTTGCGGTTGCCTGAGCGGGAAAAAATCGGCGCTTCGGTCCAGTCGTTGCCGCGCATCTGCAGGACGCTGCAGTTGGGCTCGGTCCAGGCGCTGCCGTCGGTGGGGGCGCCGACATAGTTTTCATGCCAGCAGTCGGGGGTGAACTCGTAGACATTTCCGTGCATGTCGTAGACGCCGAAGGCGTTGGCGGGGAAGGAACCGGCGGGCGAGGTGAAGCTGAAGCCGTCTTCCGGGCCGTAGGTGTTGGCGTGCTTGGCGATGCTGTACTCCTTGCCCTCGTCGAAAGGGAAGGGGAAGGGGCCGGTGCTGCCGGCGCGGGCCGCGTATTCGCGCATGGCTTCGCTGACGATGTAGTAATGCTGGCCGGTGCGCTTGGACAGCCAGGCGGTGTAGGCCTGGGCTTCGTTGAAGTCCATGCACACCGCCGGTTGGCGCGGGCCGACTGCGTAGCGCGGCTTGCCGGCCTTGCATTCGCGGCCGGGGCGGGTGTCGCCGTCGGGCATCTGGTAGCCGGTTTCCTTCAGGTAGGTGGCCCATTCGCCGGCCAGGACCTGGAAGCGCCCGATGGCGAACGGCTTGGCGAAGGTCACTTCATGCATCGGACCTTCATCCTCCTGGCGGCCAACCTCGTCGGCGGGGGTGCCCATGGTGAAGGTGCCGGCGGGCAGCACCACCATTTCCGGACAGTCCTTGCAATCCTTGAACACCTTGCCCGGCTGGGGCGCGGCGGCGGCCTGGGCGGCGCCCGGCAGGAACAGGCTCAGCAGCAGGGCCAGGGAGAGGCTGGCCAGGGGCGGGCGGAGGGCGGTGCTCAGTGAATGCTGTTTCATCATGACTCTCTTTTCAAAGGTGACGCAGGGCGCAAGGAGGGGCGGCTTCAGACCTTTTTGCGCAGCAGGTCCATGAAGCGATCGATCTGTTGTTCGTTGTTGAGCAGGCCGGGGGCGGTACGGATCACCGGGCCGACATCGCGGTCCACGGCATCGACCACCACCCGATTGGCCATCAGGTAGGCGGCGACCTTGTCGCAGTCCTGATGCTTGACCCGGAAGAAGGTGAAACCCGCCGACAGCTCGGGGCTCAGGGGCGTGACCAGCTCCACTTGGGGCAGTGCCTGCAGGCGTTGCTTGAGGTAGCTGTTGAGGGCGTGGATGCGCGCCTGGACCTGGGCCTTGCCCAACTGCAAATGCAGCTTGAAGGCCTCATCCAGGGCCCAGCGGTGTTCAAAGGCGTGGTAGCCGCCAGGGGTCATGCTGGTGCCGAAATTGTTGTCCTCGGAAAAGGTCGGCACGCTGGGGGTCAGGTCCTTGAGCTCCTCGGAACGGGCGCAGATGATCCCGGTGCCGCGAGGGCCGAACATCCACTTGTGGGTGCCGGAAATGAAGTAGTCGCAGTGCATGTCGGGGAAGTCCAGGTTATCCACGCCAAACCCGTGGACCCCGTCCACCACATAGATGATCCGGTCTTTGTCATCGCGGTTGCGGTTGAACTCGTCCACCAGCTGGCCGATCTCGCCGATCGGCAGTTTCACGCCACTGCCCGACTGCACCCAGGTCATGCCCAGGACTCGGGTATTGGGGCGGATGCCGCGCTTGATCGAGTCGAGGATTTCATCTTTGGACACCCGGTGCGGGTCCTTGAACAGGCTGATCTTGCGCACCTGGGTGCCTTGCTTGCGCACCCGGTATTCCAGGCTGTACTCGGTGGCGTAGTGTTCGTGCACCGTGGTCAGGATTTCCTGATCGGGCCGCACGTGAAGGCCGCCATAGATCATCGCCAGGCCTTCGCTGGTGCTGCCGGTGAGGGCGATCTGCCCGGGCTTGGCGTGCAGGTAGCGGCCCGCCCATTGACGCACCTCGGCCTCGCGTTTCCAGGGTTCCTGCAGGTCCCAGTCCATGGCCAGCCCGGGGTTGCGGTCGATGTTGGCGCGATGCCGTTCGATGGCTTCACGCACAGGCCTTGGGTGCGAGGTCACCAGGAAGTTGGAGAAGTGCAGGTAGTTCGGATCCTGGTCGAACAGCAGGCGCAATTGCGCCCATTTGTCGTCGGGGATGGGGCTCGGGGTGCTGGCGCCGGAGCCGGATGCGGCCAGGGCACTGGCGCCCAGAGGCAGGCTGGCGGCCAGAATGCCGGCCTGTTTGAGAAATGTACGGCGATCGGTCATGGGCTCAGTTCACTGGTTGGCAAAAGGGGAGCATCAACGGTTGGCCATAGGCTTGGCGGACTGCTGCACCTGTGCCCAGACCCGCAGGAAATTACCGCCCCAGAGCTTGGCGATGTCCGCTTCGCTGTAGCCGCGCTGCAGCAGTTCGGCGGTGACGTTGCGGCCCTCGCTGACATCCTTCCAGCCGTCCAGGCCGCCGCCGTCGTTGAAGTCCGAACTGATGCCGACGTGGTCGATGCCGATCTTCTTCACGGCGTAATCGATGGCGTCGCCGAAGTCCTTGAGGGTGGCCTTGGGTTCCGCTTCGACAATGCCGTACAGCTCGCCGGCGTATTCGCCGAAACGCTGTTCGGGCCATACGGTGATGATGGCGTCGCCGGGCATCAGGGCCATTTCCAATCCGGTCAAGGGTTGCAGGTCGAACCGCGCGCGCAGGGCGTTGAGCTTGTCCCGGGTCGCTTGGCTCAGGGGCCGCAGGTAGGTGGGGAAGCCGACGATCTGCACCACGCCGCCGCTGTCCTTGATCAGTTGCATTTCCTTGTCGCTGAGGTTGCGCGGGATATCCACCAGGGCCCGAGGGGCTGAGTGGGAAGCGACGAAGGGCGCGCGGCTGAGCTGGCTGACCTGCTCCAGGGCCTTGGTCGACATCTGCGAGACATCGATGATCACCCCCAGGTCGTTGAGCCGCCGCACTGCTTGTTGACCCAGTTCGGACAAGCCGCCGAGGGCGTCCGGGGTGTCGTTGAAGAACGGCAGCGGGCGCGAAGAGTCGGACCAGGCGTTGTTGCCCACGTAGCTGAAACCGAACATGCGCATGCCCCGGGCCGCCCAGTGATCGAGCTGGTCGAGATCGGTGCCCAGGGGGTAGGCGTTGAGCATGCTGAGGAACACCGCGAACTTGCCTTCGCCGTTGAGGCGGCGGAAGTCGTCCGGGGTATAGGCAATGCCCACTTGGTTGGGGAAGTCGCGGACCATGCCGGTGAGGATCTTGTAGCGCGCTTCCTGCTCGTTGCGCGCGGCGTCGACAAAGCCCGCCGTGGGGCGATGGGGGGCATTGGGCCCGTTCCAGATTTCCGGCCAGCCAAAGATCGTCAGGGCTGCGCCGGACAGGCGTCCGCGCCCGGCCTTGGCCAGGTCGAACTGGCCGCTGCCGTCCTTGTCGGCCTCATTGCCGGCGCTGCCGAAATCCAGGGGCACGGTGATGTGGCTGTCGAAGGAAAGGATGCGTTCCTGCAGTTCTTCGGCCTGTTTCATCACCTTGACCGGGTAGCCGGGGTTGTCCCTGAACCAGTAGTCCCAGGCCAGGAAACCGGCGCCGGCGCCAATCGCCAGGGCCAGCGGCAGGCCGATGTAAAGAGCCTTCTTCGAACGTGGTTTTGTCATTGCCATCTCAGTCGGGTTCGCCGTCAAGGTGCAGGCACGGGGGCCTTTGCTATCTGGGAGGAACGAGCGACGGTTGGGGAAATTTAACCGGCCTTGCAGGGCGGTAAATTTCCTTGGGCAACAAACGTCCTAGCTTGGATAAGGCCTGCATCAGGGCTGACACAGGTAGGGCAATGACGATTTCTCGACGAGGGTTCATGGCGGGCTTGGCGCTGACGGGCGCAGCCGTGCCGGCGGCGTTTTATGTGCATCGCGAGTTGACGCGTGAGGAAGAGTTTCCCGTTACCCCGGGCGAAGCCACGGTGGACCTGGCGGACACTGCCGGGCAACGCCTGGCGGACCAGTTGCGGGGCATCTGGAGCATTCGCTTCGAAGGTGCCGATGCCGGGCTCGATGGCTTGGGGCGCCAGGACTTGGAAGTGTTTCTCGACATCGCCCAGCGCGGGCGCGGCCTGCGCGGTTACCTGGATACCGCCGAGGGCCTGCGCGGCGCCGCCGAGCCGCGCTACCGGATCGTTGCCGACCTGGTGAGCCCGCAGCCGGGTGCAATGTACTGGCGGCTGATCCCGGCCAGCGCGGCGGATGGCGCCGCCACTTATGAATTCAAGATGAGTCTGGATGAGGTCTGGGCCGGTTTCGCCAATGCCGGCAGTGGCACCCTCAGCGGACGCGTGGAACGCCTGGACCGGCCCCTGGCACTGCCCGCCCTGGATAACCGCTTTGTCGCCACCAAGCAGATGTTTCCCGAAGCCCGCCAGCGTATTGGCTTGAACCCGACGCTGCTGGCCTGGCTGGTGTCGCCCGAGCATCGGTTGTTCCACCAGCTGTGGCACGCGACCCGGGACAAGTGGCACCGGCTATCCGAGGACAAGCGCGACGCCCTGCGCGGCATCGGCTGGCAGCCCGGCCCCCGTGGGCAGGAGCGCGATGCGCGCGGGCCAAAGAAGGACCGCAACGGCTCGGGCATCGATTTCTTCTTCATGCACCGGCACATGCTGGGCACGGCGCGTTCCATGCAGGACTTGCCATCCTGGCAGCATTTCCCCCTGCCGCAGCCGGAACTGCTGCGTGATCGCCTGGGGTTCGCCCGCTATTTCGACAACCATGACGGCGGTTCCCTGCCGCCGGCGTGGCTGGCCGATGACGATGACGACTACAGCCAGTGGGTCAGCGACATCAAGGCCGGCGAGACCTACCACAGCAACTTCCAGGTCTGGGAGTCGCAGTACCGCGACCCGCGGTACCTGGCGAAGCTGACCCTGGGCCAGTTCGGCTCGGAAATCGAACTGGGCCTGCACGACTGGCTGCACATGCGCTGGGCCTCGGTGCCGCGTGATCCTTCCAGTGGTGCGCCGGTGCCCATGGCCCGCGATCCGGCGGATTTTTCCCCGCGCTGGTACCAGCCGGAAAACGACTTTCTCGGCGATCCGTTTTCGTCCCATGTCAGCCCGGTGTTCTGGCGTTTCCATGGCTGGATCGACGACCGCCTGGAGGACTGGTTCCGCGCCCACGAGCGTTTCCATCCCGGCGAACTCAAGCGCCTGGAAGTCAACGGCGTGCCCTGGTTCGCCCCGGGGCGCTGGGTCGAGGCCGGCGATCCCTGGCTGGGGCCGGTGACCCACGGTTGCAGCACCACCCCCGGATTGCAGACCGGCAAGACCGTGGAGATGGACCCGGAAACCATGAAGCTGGCCCTGCGCATCACCTTTATCGAGGATGAAAAGCAGCTGGCGGATCTGCTGCGCAAGGTGCCGCGCCGGCCCTGGTATGCGCGGCATTTGAAGGTCAGGCAGCGGCTGCTGTAGCGGCGCCGGACTGATTGTGAACTTCGAATCTGGAGGTCGTTGCTAGGGGTGTTCAAATCGAAAGGGCCACCTCGGCCAGGAAGCTGAACAGTTCTGGGTATCCAGTCTGCTGCCATGCCTGGGTTTCATGATCGAAGAAGCACACCTCTGCCAGGCAGTGGTTATTTTCAATCCGGAAGCCGTAGAAGTCGCCGCAGCCGTTATCTGAGAACAACAGGTGGCACTGGCCAATCAGTGGGTGTTGTCGATTGATTCTGGCCAGGTTGAAATCGCTGTCTCTGTCCAGTGAGTAGACGATTGCGAAGGCAAAGTAGCCGCCCCCATATTTCTGCAGGAACTGGCTGTACTCGACAGGAAGTTGCAGCGCCAAGTCATTTTGAGCCTCGGTGATGTCCTCCTCGGTGGCGGCGCTGTCCGAAGGGAACTCAAACCAGATCGGATTGAGACTCTTCTTGGCATCCAGCAGTTGTTCAAATTCACTGAAGTTCATTGTCCTGGTCTTCTTGAGGGGCGAGGCATCAGGTGTCGGCCAGTGTTTCAGACGCTCCGTGATGGTTCAGGAGCCGAGTTAGCGCTGCTATCTCCTGAGCTTTCGGTTTCTTGCTGGTCACGGCCTCGTAGATCTCGTTGAGGACCAGATCCGGATCCTTGTGGGTGAGCTGTGAGATGACATTCGCCAGGTTTCGATCTGACAGATGTTCATATAGCGCTGCCAGAAGAGGGCGGTAATCGGTTGGGCTGACTCCGTTCGGGAATGCTCTTTTCAGCATCGACAGTACGTCTGCCAGGGAGGCGTCCAGCTCGGTTCCGAGGGGCATGGTGGGGGCGTTGCTCGCGTCTGTGGGTGGTCGGACGATTCTAGGTCATCAGGGTCCTGGCCGTCGCTGCGACGATGGCCAGTGGTGATGCCGCCGGCCATGCGAGCCTTTGGTGATTCATTGATTCCAGCCGCCACCCAGGGCCTTGTACAGGGCAATGCTGGACTGCAGCCGTGACAGCCGCAGTTGCACGTTCTGATCCTGGGCGGCGTACAGGGTGCGCTGGGTTTCCAGCACCGTCAGCAGGTCTTCGGCGCCGGCCTAGTGGGAAGCCGTCATGAGCTTGTCGCGCTTTCTTGCAGCGCCTGTTCTTGTCGGGCGATAGCCTGCTCCAACTCAGCAGAGCGGCGGGCCCATTGTTCGGGCGGCAGTGGTTTGGACCATTCGATGATGGCCGGATTGATCAGATCAGGGGGTGGCATAAGCTTCTTTTCTTGCAAGTAAAAGCCCAGCGGCGCGCCCAAGAAAACGCTGAAGAAAACATCCTTGAACGCTGCTTTGAAATCCCCCTTGAGCAATGACTTCAACGCATCCCACAGAATGCTGATTGTCCAGCCGAGCAGCCCTTTTCCTGTACTTTCCCCTTCGAAATTACATTTCGGAACAGCTTCTGGCCCGATCTCCATATAACTGCGCATGCATTCCCACAAACTCATGGCTGTTTCCCCGCCGCCACAGCTGAACCCCAGGCTGAAGTCGCGTTCCTTTTCCGGAGCGTCGGGATCGGGGTTACGAAAGCCCACCACCAGCAGCCCTTGAGTGGTTTTGCCGTGTTGTCCAACAGAGGATGTAGCCACGGCCTGGGCGGTGACTTGTTCCCACGGCACGATCCAGTAACGGCCGTCGGCAAAGGGCACACAGACTTCGCGGCGTTGGCGGTTGAAGCGTAGAGGTAGAGGGACGGGGCGGCTCAACATGTAACTCAGCAACAACAGCGGGACGCCACAAAAGCACATGAAGCCGTACCAGTACGCAATATCGAACTCCTGAAAATTGATGGAAGGCATGATCCAGATGAAGATCAATATCACTGGCCAGAGCACCATCACGAACGAGCCAATGCTGTAAGAGCCGATATCCAGAAAGACATCGTTCTTGCGCCAGATGGTGTTGAGCACATCTTTCGGTGGCTCTCCGGTGGGGATCGCTGGCGGCGCCAGGTAATCCTCTCTTGAGAGGAAACCTCGGCGGCGTGGTGTGGGAGTTGTCATGAGTTGACCGTGCCTTCTTGCAGCGCCTGTTCTTGTCGGTCGATAGCCTGCTCCAGCTCAGCAGAGCGGCGAGCCCATTGCTCGGGCGGCAGTGGTTTGGACCATTCGATGATCGCGGGGTCAGTCAGATCAGGAGGAGGAGTAAGCTTCCAAGCCTGAACCATCATGATCAGCGGAGTGCCAAAAATAAAAATGGAGACGAAAAACCAAAGAGCTTGGCCAAACTCCTTAGCGAGCAGGTGATCGCGAATCTCCGTCACGAATCCCCACAACGAGCCCCAGAAAACCCCCTTTTTTCCAAGCTTTCCCCTCAAGTCCTCCAGATCACCATCACGCGGGACTGCATCCGGCCCGATCTCCATATAACTGCGCATGCATTCCCACAAACTCATAGCTGTTTCCCCGCCGCCACAGCTGAACCCCAGGCTGAAGTCGCGTTCCTTTTCCGGAGCGTCGGGATCGGGATTGCGAAAGCCCACCACCAGCAGCCCTTGAGTGGTTTTGCCGTGTTGTCCAACAGAGGATGTAGCCACGGCCTGGGCGGTGACTTGTTCCCAGGGCACGATCCAGTAACGACCGTCGGCAAAGGGCACACAGACTTCGCGGCGTTGGCGGTTGAAGCGGACAGGTAGAGGGACCGATTTGGTCAGGCCATATAGAAGGATGAGGATCGGAATACCGAGCATGAACGAGAAAATAATAGTCAGTCCTAGGTTTTCTCCTCCAGCTCCCCCCATGTTCCACAGTATTAATAGCGCTGTTAACACTGATGGCCAGAGCACCATCACGAACGAGCCAATGCTGTAAGAGCCGATATCCAGAAATACATCGTTCTTGCGCCAGATGGTGTTGAGCACATCCTTGGGTGATTGACCGGTGGGGATGGCCGGTGGTGCCAGATAGTCCTCTCTTGAAAGAAAACCTTGTCGGCCACGTGGTGTGCTTGAAGTCATGCCCGTTCCTTGGGATCCAGATAGTTGAGAGGCTGGCCGGCGCCCAGCCGGTAAATAGCGGCGCGATCCAGCTCTGGAGTCGGTTCGCCAGGACGCAAGGTGATGATTTCACCGTCCGGACTCAATAGCCCGCCATTGGGTGCCAGCACATAGGCCATGCCCTTTGGGCCGCCGATGGTTGCACCGCCCCCAGCCAGCAAGGCCATGGGGTTGTGATAGCGGATGCGCAAGGAGAGGCGGGTCAGGGATCGTGGAAAGCTGGCCGTCAGACGCAACCCCTGACCTTCATCGGCAGGAATCCATTGGCATTTGCTGGCCCGCAACCAGTCTGCTCCCAGGTCGATCGATGTGCCTTGGGTGCCGGTGTTGAAGTGGGCCGTGTAAGGAGTGGGGTTGCCGCTCATGGCCAGATCGACTTCCGTCGACTCGGGAGCCGCGCCGGGCAGGTCGATGGTGAGCCGGGAGATGCCGTCCTGGGTAATGGTGTCGCCCAACGCGCCGCTGATTCTGACTTGGCGCGTTTCCATCTCCAGGCGAGGCTGGTATAGCAAGGTAAACAGCAGGTTGAGTTCATTGAGTTGGGTTTGCGGATCGATACTTTGGTTGGTTGGTTGGTTGGTTGGTTGGTTGCGGCTCGGCGATGGCTCCAGCAGCACCAGCTTCTGGCTCTCGGGGTGATCCTTGCCGATCACCTGGACGATCAGTTTGCCGGCTTCGCAGGCTGGGCCCGGGCTCAGGCTACCGATGGAGGCGCTCATGTCAGTGACTCCTTGTCTTGCCAATGCCGACGTAACAGTTCCAGGCGGTCCTCATCGCTGGTGTGTGAAGCCAGACGCGGCAGGTCGTGGTGGGCATAGCGCAGCCGCAGGTCGAGAAAACGCTGCAGTTCCTCGGCCTGGACGAAGCCCAGATCCATGCCCTGCTCCAGGTACTCACTCGCTTGGGTGAATGACAGGTCGCGCTGCCGCTTCCACCATTGATAACTGCATGGGCGTGCCGCCCTTGGGCTTCTGGTACAGCTCCACCAGAGGCAGGTGTTCCTTGAGGCGTTGTTGTAGAAGCGCCCCCGACAACAGTGACGCCGGAGCTGGCGATTCAATCTGGCTTTTCAGGCGATTGGCGTTGCTGTTCAAGATTCTTTTTTTGTTCGATATCGATGAGTCGAGTGGTAGGGCCATTTGGCTCTAAACGTTCCATCACCAGTTTTGGCCAGAGCTTACGACTGCGGCGTTTGGCGACGCTGTAGGTGAACTCCTGAATAGTATTCATAGGGCTAAACAATATGCCCATTATTAATAGGTAGAAATCCGCAAAATCCAGAAAATTTTTACCATCGTTTCTTTTGTACTCAGTAAAAATTCGCTCCCACGTATTTTTGAAAAGCTTCGTTCCACTTCCAGAAATCTCCAACTGACTTTTAATAAATGCATCAGACTCGCTATGTCTACCATACTCATCAAACCATGGTCCATTATTCATGTATGCACGCAGATACTCCCAAGAGCTTTCCTGCAATTCAAGGCTTTTACCCATAGGTAATCCTAGGCTTAGCATCAACTGTTTTTCCGGATGACAAAAACATTGAACTAAAATCTCCAACGAGGCATGACGCATGTCTCCGGTATAAGGTCCCACCATCTGAAATTGGTATGCAACCGCAGCTATACCATCCCAAGGAGTATGAAATAATTCCTCATCGTGCTGAAAGTAAACTTCACGAGTACGTCGATTGAAAAGTATAGGTGGGGGCACAGAGCGGAGTACTTCCCAAAGAAAAGGTACGATGAATAGAGAAATTGCGATCAAGAGCACTTCCAGTGCCGGCTGATATCTACCATGCCATAAAAAATATGCAGATATACATAAAAACATCAGCCCAGACATTCCACCCAGCATGCCTGTCAACATCCCTTTATATGAGTCCCCTCCATTGGCAATTTCTAAATAAATTTCATTATGCTCCTCAATATCGAGCAAATTCATGGGCGACCTGCCTGTGGATCTATCCGAATACAAAATCGCACTACTATTTTTCCCGCTTAGCTTGCCCCCTAAAAACTTTATAAGTTTTCCTTTAGTCATAATTTCAACTCAAATTAATATCAATGAGTGGCAAATAAAGCCCCTCAATGGGTTGATATATTAAATTACCGCGAATACCAGTCAGCTTCATCGCATCGTTCTGATGATAGGCTGCGCTAAGGCACAGTACACCGGGTTCTTGTCGGATGCGGCTACCAAACTCTTGTTTTAAGGGATTGGGCTCTTCCTCCCCCCACTCCAATGGATAGGAAATCTTGCGGGGTGGGCTGAAGTCCATAAGGGGTTGTTCTTGGGTCCACTCCTCGACTCCGCTAAAACTCACCATGCCTTGTTGATAACTTGTTTGGCCTTCGATCAACAACACCAAACGAACCTCATTGACCCACTCACCACTGACCGGATTGATATCAATCCAGCGATGGAGTTTCATTGTTACTGGGGCCACCGCCTGATAGTAGGCTTTCATTGTCTCTTCGTAACTATTTGACCAATTGGCAGGGCGAGTTCCGAAGCAGGTCTGCTTGACCCAAGTTTCGAGAGGCGTGTCTTTGGTATACATGCGTGCCAGCAAGCCACCAAATATAGTTATAACCAATCCCGTTGCTTGTGCAACAAGTGGAGCAGGCAAAACAGTGACACCACGCCCTAATGCAGTAACACTACCCATAATTACTGTGGCGCGAGAGACTCGCAACATACGGGAGATTTTTAAGGAAACTCGAATATAACCAAAGCTAGCTACGCCTAAGCCGACGTTGACAGTAGCTGTATCAATATCTCCTAACCTATAAGAATCCAGCGCATCCCAACCGTAGATAATAGTATCTAGCCCTGCAGTAGCTGCTTGAATAAGCACTGCGCTAGCGCCAATTTTTAACGCGTTCGCAAGCAATTTTTGCGCTTCGAAATTGACCTTGCCAGACTTACCAGTAAACGCTTTCCATTTTACATCTGCGAGATGTTGAGAAATTGTGGAGAAAGCCGCCCAAACGCCCAGACCTGCACTCATAGCTGTCAAGTTGTTCTTGTTTGTGTAGTTTTCAGACAAAGCATCAAAACTACTTCTCAAATTCCAAACCGAAACCAGCGCAATCAAAACCTTCAGCGGCGAATCATTCAACAGATCACGCGCATTCAATGGCAGATCAAGTTTCGTCGCACTTTTGGGTAGTGGAGGTAAGTCCTCTGCACTCGGCCCAGGAGTTTTTACCGTGGGTGCAGGCGCGCCACTTCCATACCCCGGAGCAGGATGTGCGGGGGCTGCCGGGCGCTGGGCCGGGATAAGGTTTAGGTGAGGGTACCCCTGCACCTGCTTAGCGATGGCCGAAGGCTGGCCTTTGCCTGTCGCTGCATCGCCTGCTCCTTTGCTTTCAACACGGGCATTACGCGCGTCCTGTTCTTCAAGTGTGGCGATTTCTTTTTTCAGGCGTCGGCGCTTCGATTTGTTCTGCGTGCCATCGAGCTGTTCGCCAAGCCAGGCCAAGCTCTGCTTTGCGCTCAACGCCTGTACCTCCACCTGCTGCTGGCTGCGCGCAAGCATGGCCTGGAGCAGGCGTAGGGCGGCGAGATTGACTTGCTCGGGCATGCTACGCATATGGCCACCCACCACTGGGGCCATGGCGGCAAAAAAAGCCTCTGTCGGCCTGGCCAAGGGCAGTTCCGACAGTCTGCTCGCTCCTGCATTCAACGACGCCGCAAGGGTCAGGGCTTGGGCCATACGCTTGGCCGTGGGCTCGACAGGTTCGAGGTTTTCAGGAATATGCAGCAGTTGTTTGATTTCAGTGCCTGAAAGGCGTTGCAGCAGCCCCAGCACTGTCCAGAGCAACCACGGCTTTTCGTTGTCCAGGTCCATGGCTTGATGCAGCGCCTGGACCCCAATGGCCGTGGCAGACGGGCCGAGGCAGGCCGCGGCGAAGCTGGCCTCCAGAAGGTCACGGGCCTCATGCTGGGTGATGTCCATGTGCCCGCAGGCGGTTTCCAGGGTGGCCGGGCCCTGTTGACCCAGGGTGCCAAACCAGTCTGCCCATAAGGTGACGATCCGCCGACGATCGAAGTCGAGTTGGTCGGCGGCCTGTTTCTGCTCGCGCCATGTGCGTTTCAAGGCTTCGTAGTCGGTGTCGCTGGGCAAGTTGGCCTTGAGCTGTTTGTCATGCTCACTCAGTTCTTGGAGCACGCTGGCGACCATCCAACGGTCGCGATGCGCCAGACTTTGCTTGTCGAAAGCCAGATTACGGGCACGTACCAGGCCGGCCAGATCGATCAGTACTCCCCAGGGATCGTCGACGATTGCGTAATGTTGTTGTTCACAGCGCTGCATGCGGCGCAGGATCGGGTCGTTCAATTGCCAGGGTTGTGGTTCTGGCAAACAGCTCCAGCGGAAGTTTTCCGGGGTACTGTCTCCGAGAAATTTCCGCGTGCTGGACAACAAGCCGCTTTCGGGGGCCATACCGGGCGTCAGGTTGCGCATGACACGTTGACGGACATTGCCCTGGGTCTTGACGGCAGTGAACTGCGAATCGCTCCAGCGTACCGGCGACCAGGCCAGTTGTGCGGGCGCACCGGCCGGTAGCAGCAGGTAGACCTGGGCTTGTTTCTCCAGCACCGGACCACCGCGTGGTGTTTGGCTCAACAGGGTGCTATCGACCCGGTATTCGCTAAGCAGGTGAGTGCTGTCCTGCCAGACATACAACCAACCGTCCCGTAGCAGGCGCGGCACGTACCCCAGGGGCCACTGGGCCAGTGGCGGGTGATCGGGCCCCAGTTCCGGGAACTGGCCGCTCACTGCTTGCAGGCCCAACGCGCTGGCGTCGATGCTGGCGAGCTGCGGTTCCGAAGTGACCGGGCCAATGGCATAACGCACGGGCAGAACAGCAGCCAGCAACGGGCAACTGGCCGGTTTGAAGTGTTGCGGAGCATGTGCGGCCTGGTTCATTG
Organism: Pseudomonas protegens; assembly: GCF_013407925.2. Taxonomy (NCBI): domain Bacteria; kingdom Pseudomonadati; phylum Pseudomonadota; class Gammaproteobacteria; order Pseudomonadales; family Pseudomonadaceae; genus Pseudomonas; species Pseudomonas protegens. Next base: position 5,490,108 of record NZ_CP060201.1, read on the forward strand.
ATCGGTTTCCTGCGACGGCTCGGGCTCTTCTGTGAGGGCGCCTAGTAAAGGCCAGCTCAAGGTGATGTGGGCATCAAAGCTGTCACTAGCGGTTACTAGGTCCAACTCCGGTTGGTGGTTGCGCCAGGTGGGTATCGGACCTTGTGCGTGGCGCATCCAGAGCACGTCGATGCCGTGCCAGAAGCCTCGGGGCCATTCGACTCCGGCCTTCCAGGCCCGCAGTAGCGGCCGCGCATCGCCCAGGCGCAACCAGAATTTGCGGCTGTCCGGCGAGCGCACTTGCAGGCGGCGTTGCAGACAGTGAAACAATTGTTCGGCGGGCAACCGGGCCTCCAACCACAACCCGTGGCGCAGTTCTGTCACGCCGCTGCTCCAGCCCTCATACAGGGGGCTGTGGCGCGGTGCGTCGAGCAGAATCGGTCCCGACTCCTGCAGCGCGGCATAGGGGGTTTCCAGTAACAGTGGCAGCGGTTGATGGCTGGGATAATGCTGATACAGCCAAGCCAGAATATGGTCCTGAGAGGCGCCGTCGAGCAGCAGCGCACCGTGGTGTGTCGGGTTCATGAGCTAGCCTTCCTGGCACGTTTTGCCGCTTCACAGACTTCACACACTCCGGCCTTGGCTTGACGAAAGACCAGGTGTTGCTTGACCAGGGCTTCCAGCGGGATGCCCGGCTTATCTTCATCCGCCGCCTGCAACGGCCCCGGCAACAATGGCGCCGCACCACTGCCACTGCCCGGGCTGCCGCCGGAGTTGTTATTGACCAGGGCGCCGCTGAGGGCCACGCCGCCGGCGTCGATCTTGATCCAGCTGCCGCCGCCCTTGAGGGTCAGTTCGCTGCCGGCTTCGAGCACCACTTTCAGGCCGCTGGACAGGTGGATTTCCTGGCCGGCTTCGATGAACAGGCCGTTGCCCAGTTGCAGGTGCTGGCTGCCGGCAATGCTCAGGTGATCACTGGCGCGGGCTTCGACTTTGCGGTCGCCATGCACGGTGTGGTGTTCTTCAGCCTTGAATTCGCTGTAGCTGTTGGCTTCCAGCGTGTCGTGGCGCTGGTGGCCGACGCGGATTTTCTGGTCGTGTTCGATGTGCTGGTCCCAGTCGCGCTGGGTGTGGATGAAGATTTGCTCGGCGCCTTTTTTGTCTTCGATGCGCAGTTCGTTGAAGCCGCCGCCACCGGGGGAGCTCAGGGTCTTGAAGGTGCTGCGGGTCTTGTGTTGCGGCAGCGGGTAGGGGACGACGTTTTCCTTGTGGTACAGGCAGCCGGTGATCAGCGGCTGGTCGGGATCGCCTTCGAGGAAGGTCACCAGCACTTCCATGCCGACCCGGGGGACGGCGATGGCGCCATACCAGGCGCCGGCCCAGGCCGAGGACACCCGTAGCCAGCAGCTGCTCTTGTCGTTGCCCTGGCCCTCGCGGTCCCAGTGAAACTGCACCTTGACCCGGCCGTGGGCGTCGGTGTGGATTTCCTCGTCCCGAGGGCCGGTGACCTTGGCGGTCTGGCTGCCGAGAATCCGCGGCTTGGGGTGTTCCAGGGGCGGGCGATGGGGCACTTCCCAGGGGGGGGCGGTGAAGCGGTTGCGGTAGCCCTGGTGAAAGCCTGTTCCGGCCCGGGTGTCGCTGGTGATGGACTCTTCCAGCACCTGCGGCTGTTTGCCTTCGTGGAGGACTTCGGTCAGTAGCCACAGGTCGTTCCAGGCCGGGTGGGGGTGCCCGCTCAGGGGCAGGAAATGCCCGCTGCGCAGGCTTGGCTGGTCGCTGTGGCCGCTGGCCTGGCGGTAGTCGCTGCGGTGCCGTTCCAGGGCGCGCCTGGCCAGATGCTTGCCGCGCTCGCGGTCGGTGAAGCGTCCGGGGTAGGCGTAGTCTTCAAGGTCCGGCTCGGCTTTTGGCTCTTGCGGTTTGGCCGCTCCCTGCATCTGCAGGCGCGGTTTTTCGAAGTCGTAGTCGCGGCGCGTGGTGCGGCTGGGGCGCGCTTCGAAGCGCAGCTCGAAACGCTTGATCACCGGCTCGCTGGCCACCAGGCCGGAGTCTTGCCGGTAGGCCACCGGGGCCAGTTTGCGGAACACCGTCTGGTCTTCGCCGAACACCAGTCGATGCCCTTCGCGGCTGTGCTGAAAGTGGTAGTGCAGGCCCTCTTCCTCGCACAGGCGCTGGATGAAGCGCAGGTCCGATTCGTCGTACTGCACGCAGTACTCACGCTCTGGGTAGGGGCCGGCGAGGTGGAAGTGGTAGTCGTTGCCGAGGATGCCGTGTTCTTCCAGCACCTGGGCGATGATCTGCGGCACGCTCAGGTGCTGGAAGATCCGCTGGTTGATGCGCTGGCCCAGATAGGCCAGGCGCGGGCCGAGGGTGATCCGGTAGTGGGTCAGGCGACGACCGCGGTCGCCTTGGGCGATGCGCTGGATCTGCCCGTGAATGCCGCTGCCATCGGCCGCCAGTTGCAGGAAGGCCGGGGTGTGCAGCAGCGCGTCCAGGTCCAGGTTGGAGCGTTCGCTGACCAGCTCCAGGTCGAAGGCGAAGGGCCGGCTGATGCGCTCCCGGCCCTGCAGGCCGAGCACTTGAAAGTCGTGGGGGCGACCCTCCAGGGTCAGGCTGAAATGCGTCTGGTCGGCGGCGGCGAACATTCCCTGTGCCTCGATGCGGGCAGTGCAACTGCTGAGTCAATAAGGGCCCGGGCCAGCGGGGCTGGCCAGGGCGCGGTAAGGGTCGAGCGGCCTTCCTTAGCCGGTGACCGGGGTCCGCCAGTCATCGGAACCGGAAGTGCCGGAGACTTCGTGGGTCCAGGTGATCTTGCGGTAGGTGAAGTGCACGTCTTCCAGGTGGGTGAAGTGGGCGTTGCCCGGGTCCTGGCAGTTGTGCATGTAGTCCTTGATGTCGACGATGATCGCGTCCTCAAGGGTGGTGGTGTAGTAGTGCTCCTGGGTGCCGGCGGCGGAGGTGCGGTACCACTGGATGACGATCTCGGTCAGGCGCTCGCCCGAGGTCAGCGCCGCCAGCAGCAGCGGCGAAGCCTTGTCGAAGACCTTGGTGATGATCACCGGCTTGTGCACGCGCTGGCCGGTGGGCTGGCCGGACTGCGGATCGCGGGGAATGATCACTTCGTGCTGAAAGCCCTGGACCATGACCTGGTCTTCATGACCTTCCTGGTAGGTGTTGCCCACGGAATCGGCGGTAAAGGCCCCGGCGGTGATCAGCCCCTGTTTGGTGCCGGTGACGGACATATACGCTGGCGTTGCCATGCATGCTCTCCTTGCAAATCACTAAAGAAACCCCGGCCAGGTGGCCGTGGGGGTGCAGAGGTGAGTACAAGGTCTGTGCCAGCAATTGATTAGTTGTTTTTAATCAATAAGTTACTGAATTTTCAGCTGTGGCCGGCGGCGTTTTTCGAGGAAATACCGGGAAAAGTGCGCAACATGTTGCGCAGTGCTGTGCAAGATCTTGCGCACCTTGAAGCAGGCCATGCCGCCAGGCCATTACCGCGATCTGCGCACAGGTTTATCCACAGATGGCTGCGCAACATGTTGCGCAGTGGCTGGGTTATCCACAGGGCGCGGGGTTTAGTCGTTTGGCTGCTATCACCGCGCCTCGGGTCCTGGCACCTGCCAGCCGCCACCCAGGGCCTTGTACAGGGCAATGCTGGATTGCAGCCGCGCCAGCCGCAGTTGCACGTTCAGATCCTGGGCGGCGTACAGGGTGCGCTGGGTTTCCAGCACGGTCAGCAGGTCTTCGGCGCCGGCCTGGTAGCGGCTCTGGGCGATCGCGAAGGCCCGTTGCGCCTGATTCAACTCCTCGCTCTGCCACTGGCGTTGCTGGTCCAGGCCGCGAATGCTGTTGAGGGCTTTTTCCACATCGGCAAAACCATTGATGATCGCTGCGCGATAGCTTTCCAGCAGTTCTTCCTGCCGGGCCGTGGCCTTGTCCCGTTCGGCGCTCAGGCGCCCGGCGTTGAAGATCGGTGCCACGAGCCCGGCGCCGAGGTTGTAGAAGGGACTGCGCAGCAGATCCGGAGCGTGACTGGCGCCGGAGCCGAGGCTGGCGCTCAGGGTCACGCTGGGCAGCATCGCTGCGCGCGCCACTTGGATGTCGGCCTTGGCCGCGGCCAGTCTGGCCTCGGCGCTGGCAATGTCCGGGCGCCGGCTCAGCAGGTCGCTGGGGACGCCGGCATTGATGCTCGGCCATTGCAGTTGGGCGAAGTCCTGGTGGCCCAGGCTGAGCGCCTGCACCGGTTGTCCGAGCAAGGCGGCGAGGCTGATCCGGGCTTCTTCGGCCTGTTGCTGCAGCAGTGGCAACTGGCGTTGCTGGGCGGCGACCAGGCTGCGTTGCTGGGCCAGTTCCAGGGCCGTGGCCGAGCCCGAGTCATAGCGGGTCTGCACCAGCTTGAGCACGTTCAGGGCGTTGTCCAGGTTCAGTTGGGCGATGCGGCTTTGTTCGTTCAGCGCCAGGGCCTGGGTGTAGCTGTTGGCGACGCCGCTGAGCAGGGTCAGCTCGACGGTGGCCCGGTCGAACTGGCTGGCCTTGACCCCCAGCAGGGCGCTGTCGCGGGCGGCGTGGCGGCCGCCCCAGAAGTCGATCTCGTAGCTGGCGCTGAGGCTGGTGTCGAAATAGTCCACGGCCTGGTTGTCGCTGGTGGCGTCCAACTGGCTGTAGCCCTTGCCGCGCAGCAGTTTCTGCCGGTTGGCGTTGAGCCCGCCCTTGAGCTCGGGCAGCAGTGGCGCCCCGGCGATCACCGCGCTGGCCTGGGCCTGGCGTACCCGCGCCATGGCCGCGGCGAGGTCGAAGCTGCCATCGCGGGCCTGGGCGATCAGGCGGTCCAGGTCCGGGCTGGCGAACTGGCTCCACCATTGCCGGTGGTCGGCCTGGGCCGCGGGGGAGGCGCTGGCATGCCAGGTGGCGGGGGCTTGCAGGCCGCTGTCCGGGCGCGGTGCGGTGCTGTTGCAGGCGGCCAGCAGGAGGCAGGCGGTCAGGAGGCTCAAGGGTGTTTTCATCGAACGATCATTCACTGGTAAGGGCCGTGACCGGGTCGAGCCGGGCAGCTTTGCGGGCCGGCATGAAGCCGAAGATGACGCCGGTGACCAGGGCGCAGCCGAAGGCGCCGAGCACGGCGACCAAGGAGAAGGCGATGGCCACTTCACTGAGGATCAGTACGCCGCCGATCAGCAGGGCCAGGGCGATCCCGGTCAGGCCGCCGACCACCGAGAGCATCACCGCTTCGGTGAGGAACTGGCGCAGGATGTCGCGCTGGCGGGCGCCGGTGGCCATGCGGATACCGATCTCCCGGGTGCGTTCGCGCACGGTCATGAGCATGATGTTCATCACCCCGATGCCGCCCACCAGCAGCGAGATCGCGGCAATGGCGCCGAGCATCAAGGACAGGGTGTTCTGGGTGCGGGCCTCGGCCTGGATCATCGCCGCGTTGTTGGTCAGCTCATAGTCGCGCTGGCCGTTGTGCAGGCGCAGCATCAGTTGGTCGATGGCTTGTTCGGTTTCCTTGACCTTGCTGGCGTCCGCCGCGGCGATGGCCACGTATTCCGGGTTGCGGCTGCCGAACAGGCGGGTGCTGGCGGCGGAGTAGGGCACGGCGATGCGATCGTCGCTGTCCTGGTCGCCGGAACTGGCGCCCTTGCCCATCAGCACGCCGACCACCTGGAAGGGCGCGTTTTCGATGAGGATGTACTGGCCGATGGGGTTGGCGACGTCCTTGAGCAGTTTTTCCCGGACCTTCTTGCCGATCACCGCCACGGCGGCGCCGGCCTGTTCGTCGGCCTCGGTGAAATAGCTGCCTTCGACCACCGGCCAGTTGAAGATGTGCGGGAAGTTGGTGTCGTTACCGCCCACGTAGCTCATGTGGTCGGCGTTGCCGAAACGCACCACGGCTTCGGCGCCGTTGACCGGCATGATGCGCTTGACCTGGGGCAGGGTGGCCACGGCGGCGACATCGTCGAGGCTGATGACGCCTTGCGGCGCGCGTGGGTTGGGCGCGTGTCCGCTGAGGTAAAGGATGTTCGAGCCAAAGGCCCCCATCTGCGCCATCACCTGGCGCTTGCTGCCTTCGCCCACCGCCAGCATCACCACCACCGAGGCCACGCCGATGACGATCCCCAGCAGGGTCAGGGCGGTGCGGAAGCGGTTGATCCACATCACCCGCCAGGCGGCCTGCACGGCGTCCAGCAGTTCGCCTTTCCAGGCGCCGCTGGCGTCGCTGCCGTCGGCCAGGCGCTGGCGCAGGTCCACCGCCTGCAGGGCGCCGGGGTTGGCGCTGGTCTGTACCGATGGGTCGTGGTGGGCGGTGTCGCTGATGATCTCGCCGTCGCGGATTTCGATGATGCGCTTGGCCCGGGCCGCCACTTCACGGTCGTGGGTGATGAGGATCACCACGTGGCCCTGGCTGGCCAGTTCGTCCAGCAGGGCCATGACTTCGGCGCCGCTGTGGCTGTCCAGGGCGCCGGTGGGTTCGTCGGCGAGGATGATGTGGCCGCCGTTCATCAGCGCGCGGGCGATGGACACCCGTTGCTGCTGGCCGCCGGACAGCTGGTGCGGGCGGTTGCCGTTGCGGCTGGCCAGGCCCAGGCGCTCCAGCAGGGCGGCGGCGCGGGCGTGGCGTTCGGCGGTCGGGGTGCCGGCGTAGATGGCCGGCATCTCGACGTTTTCCTGGGCCGAGGCCGAGGGGATCAGGTGGTAGCCCTGGAACACGAAGCCAAAGGCTTCGCGGCGCAACCAGGCCAGTTCGTCGCTGTCGAGCTGGGCGACGTTCTCCCCGGCGAACAGGTACTCGCCGGACGTGGGGCGGTCCAGGCAGCCGAGGATGTTCATCAGGGTCGATTTGCCGGAGCCCGAGGCGCCGACGATGGCGACGAACTCCCCGGCGTGGATCGACAGGTCGATGCCGCGCAGGACATCGACCTGCGGGCTGTCGCCGCCACCGTAGGATTTGCGGATGTTTCTGAGGTCGATCAGCGGCGTCTGCATTCAACCCCCGCTGCTGTTGGTCGGGCCGATCAGCAGGTGCTCGCCTTCGCTCAGGCCGTCCAGCACCTGGATGCGCAGGCGGTCGCTGATGCCGACCCGGACCTTGCGCGTCTCGATCGAACCGTTCTTGGCCACCACCCGGGCCATCTGCCGGTCCGGCTCGCTGCTGCCCTGCAGGGCGGCGATGGGCGCGGTGAGGACGTTCTTTGCCTGGCTGGCGACAAAGAACACCTGGGTGGTCATTTCCGCCATCAGCGCGTTGTCGGCGTTGTCCACGTCCAGCAGCACGGTGTAGAGCACCACCCGGCCGCTGCCGCTCTTGCTGGTGCTGGCCGGGCTGCCGCCGCCCTGGCTGGTTTCGTTCAGCGGCTTGGGCGGGATCGGCAGGATCTGCCGAACGGTGCTGGTCCAGCGCCGGTTGCCGCCGCTCAAGGTGGTGAAGTAGGCCTGCATGCCGGGTTTGACGTGGCCGATATCGGCTTCCGAGACTTCGGCCCAGACGGTCATCGGCGAGAGCTTGGCGATGCGCAGGATCAGCGGCGTCTGCTGCTGGGCGTTGAGGGTCTGGCCTTCGCGGGCGTCCACCGCCACCACGGTGCCGGACATGGGGGCGTAGATGCGCGTGTAGCCCAGCTCGGCCTGGTCGCTGCGCAGGCTGGCCTGGGCCTGGCGGATCTGCGCCTTGTACATGTCGATTCGCGCCTGGGTGGCCTTGAGTTCGGCCTGGGCGGTCTGCACGTCTTCCTCGCGGGTGGCGCCACCGGCCTTGAGGTGCTGCTGGCGCTGGTATTTCTGCCGGGCCAGCTGGTTCTGGGCGTATTGCTCCTGCAACTGGGCCTGCAGGTTTTCGATGGAGAAACGGCTGGCGTCGAGCTTGGCCTGCTGGGTGGCGGGGTCGATTTCCACCAGCAGCTGGCCTTCCTTGACCGTGTCGCCGGCTTCGACGTGGATCTTGCGGATCTGCCCGGAGGCCTGGGCGCCGACATCCACGTAGCGTCTGGGTTGCAGGGTGCCCAGGGCGGTCACGCTGCTTTCGATATCGCCACGGCTGACTTGCACGGTGGCGAGCTGGTCGCGTCCGGGGGGGATGAAGGTCCAGGCGCTGATGGCGACAACGGGAATCAAGCACAGCGCTGCCAGCAGGGCGCGCCGGGTATGTCGGGGACGTTTCATGCAGGGTTCCGGCCATGGGGAAATCGGCCCGTCAGCGCAGCCGGCCGCGGGGCAGGCCGCGAGGCTTGCGAGCACCGCAGGAACGGCGAAGACGGGGAGCTGTCAGGTAAACGAGCGACCACAGGGTGAATTTAACTGCCGACACATGGAGTTACAGCTGTCGCCGGACTGGTAAATGAAGCGTTGTGGCGTTGCGCCACTTTAAATCTATATGAGAATTACTATAAATTACGCTGCCGCTGAACAGCCATCATCCATTGCCGGGTGCAAGCGGCCATTGCCGGCCTTATTCAAGGACAGAATCGCCCCAGCGGGCGGTCGGGAGCCCTGTTGGAAAACTACTATCGCGAGCTGATGTGCTTCCTCAACGCCAAGCTGGGCAATCGCCAGGTGGCCGAGGACGTGGTGCACGACGCTTATGTGCGGGTCCTGGAGCGCTCCAGCGATACCCCCATCGAGCAGCCGCGGGCGTTTCTCTATCGCACGGCGCTGAACCTGGTGGTCGATGGCCACCGGCGCAATGCCCTGCGCCAGTCCGAGCCCCTGGAGGTGCTGGACAACGAAGAGCGCTATTTCAACCCGTCACCGCAGACCAGCCTGGACCACGGCCAGCGCCTGGAGATGCTGCAGCGGGCCCTGGCCGAGCTGCCGCGGCTGTGTCGCGAGAGCTTTCTGCTGCGCAAGCTCGAAGGCCTGTCCCATCCGCAGATCGCCGAGCAGCTGGGGATTTCCCGCAGCCTGGTGGAGAAGCACATCGTCAACGCCATGAAGCATTGCCGGCTGCGGCTGCGGCAGTGGGAGGCGCAGTAAGGCGTTGCCGTTGCGGCCTATTTAGTTAAATTTTTTTTCATTGTCCTCGTCCCTACTCAACAGACGATCTGCTGCCTTGCATGGGCCAGTCGGGTCACCGTGAGACTTTAATCCCCCGCGTTGAGGCGGTTTATCCAGAGGACACTGGAAATGACACAGGCAATTGCATCGGCCCACGTTCACGATCTGATCGGTATCGGTTTCGGCCCCTCGAACCTGGCGCTGGCCATTGCGCTGCAAGAGCGCGGGCAGGAGCAGGGTCCGCTGGACGCGCTGTTCCTCGACAAACAGGCCGACTATCGCTGGCACGGCAATACCCTGGTGACCCAGAGCGAACTGCAGATCTCCTTCCTCAAGGACCTGGTCACCCTGCGCAACCCCACCAGCCCCTATTCCTTCGTCAACTACCTCAAGCATCACGGGCGCCTGGTGGACTTCATCAACCTGGGCACCTTCTATCCGTGCCGCATGGAGTTCAACGACTACCTGCGCTGGGTGGCCGGGCACTTCCAGGAGCACAGTCGCTACGGTGAAGAGGTGCTGGCCATCGAGCCGCTGCTGCACAACCAGCAGGTCGAAGCGCTGCGGGTGATTTCCCGGGATGCCCAGGGCAGCGAACAGGTGCGCACCACCCGTGCGGTGGTGGTCAGTGCCGGTGGCACGGCGCGGGTTCCGGAGACCTTCAAGGGGCTCAAGGACGATGCGCGGGTGTTCCACCATTCCCAGTATCTGGAGCGCATGGCCAGCCAGCCCTGTGTCAATGGCCAGCCGATGAGCATCGCGATCATCGGTGGCGGGCAGAGCGCGGCGGAAGCCTTCATCGACCTCAATGACAGCTTCCCTTCGGCGCAGGCCGACCTGATCATGCGTGGCTCGGCCCTCAAGCCGGCGGATGACAGCCCCTTCGTCAACGAAGTGTTCGCCCCGGCTTTCACCGACTTGGTATTCCAGCAGACCCGCAACGAGCGCGAGCGTCTGGTCAACGAGTACCACAACACCAATTACTCGGTGGTGGACATCGACCTGATCGAGCGCATCTACGGCATCTTCTACCGGCAGAAAGTCTCAGGCGTCGCGCGCCATAGCTTGCGCACCATGACCACGGTGGAGCAGGCCACGGCCACGGACCTGGGCATCGAGCTGATCCTGCGCAACAACGCCACGGGCGAGCGCGAAGTGCGTCATTACGATGCCGTGGTCCTGGCGACCGGCTACGAGCGGCAGATGCATCGCCAACTGCTGGCACCGCTGCAGGAATACCTGGGCGACTTCGAAGTGGACCGCAACTATCGGGTGATCACCGACCAACGCTGCAAGGCCGGCATCTACATGCAGGGTTTCAGCCAGGCCAGCCACGGCCTGAGCGATACCCTGCTGTCGGTGTTGCCGATCCGTGCCCAGGAAATCGCCGACTCGCTGTACGAACACGGCAAGACTCGCGGCCACAGCCGTTCGGCGCGGGACCTGCTGCTGGCCACCGCCAGCTGATCGGCGGCCCGGTCGCCCTGGCGTTGCCGGAGCGGTCGGGCGGCAAGGCGTTCTTGCGGGTGTCTTCGCTGGCAAGCCAGCTCCTACCGCCGGGATATCCCGGGTGTTTTTTGTCGGCGCCAGCGTGCCGGTGAAGGTATTCCTGAACCTTGGCTGAAGAACTTTTCAATTCCCCGAGCCAGGGTTTTTCCCCGGTTTACTCTGCCAAAGGTGCGGCGTAAGCTGCGCGCGTTTTCAATCAATGGAGACCCAGTGTGGGTACTTGTTCGAGTGACAGGAGTCGGCCGGTCTTGACCACCGGCGCAGTCCCGGCAAGATAACGCGCAGCCTTTTTTCTGCCGTTGTCTCGCCGTACAGCGAGAAGCGGCATCCCGATCGCGGCCCTTTTGTGGCCCGCCTCCCGACGTCCCTTCTGTATGACTCTGTTTTGCGCCCGGTCCGGCCTTGCGCCGCGTCGTGGTGGCATCGACGCGCGGGTCCTGCGACCTGCGGGCCGGCTGTGCGTGGGCGCTCCAAGCGTCCCGCAATGCCCGGCCGTACCTGCCTGAGGTGGTCCTGCGCGGTCCTTGTGGGGGAGCAGTCATGGGTTACATCAGCCAGCGTCACCATCGTCAGCAACATCGCCCGTCACTCACGGTGCGATTGCTTCGGGCGTGAGCCCTGTCCCGTTTTTTCCTTGCCCGACTGTTTCCTTGTCTCACTGACGTCCCTGAGCCGCTGCTCGCTGGGGACGTGCTGGAGTTATGACCATGAAGCTCAGCCTGTTGAAAGAATTCTTTGCCGGATTTCTCCGTACCCGGCACTTTTCCCGGCATTTTCGTCGCCTGGCGCTGCTGGACAGCATCCGCGACGCCAGCGTCAGCCGCGATGTGCCGCCGACCCTGGGGCAAACCCTGGTGGCGGCGGCCAACAGCGACGCCGCGCAACTGCTGGACCAGCTCGGCAGCCACACCGACGGTCTGAGCAGCGAGGAGGCCGAAGCCCAGCGTGAGCGGTATGGCCTCAACGAGGTCGAGCACGAGCAGGCGCTGCCCTGGTGGACCCACCTGTGGCACTGCTACAAGAACCCGTTCAACCTGCTGTTGACCCTGCTGGCGGTGATCTCCTGGCTGACCGAGGACATGAAGGCGGCCACGGTGATTTTCTCCATGGTGGTGCTCTCGACCCTGCTGCGCTTCTGGCAGGAGGCCAAGTCGAACAAGGCCGCCGACGCCCTCAAGGCGATGGTCAGCAACACCGCCACGGTGATGCGTCCCGGGTCGGCGCCCCAGGCGGCGCCGATGCTCGGGCGTTTGCTGGGGGCCGCCGCCGAGGCCAAGGGCGCCCAGCGCATCGAACTGCCGATCAAGCAACTGGTGCCCGGCGACCTGATCGTGCTCTCGGCCGGCGACATGATTCCCGCTGACTGCCGGGTGCTCAGCGCCAAGGACCTGTTCGTCAGCCAGGCGGCGATGACCGGCGAATCCATGCCGGTGGAAAAGTTCCCGCGTCAGCAGGACGCCGATACCAGCAACCCGCTGGACCTGGACAACATCCTGTTCATGGGCACCAACGTGGTCTCGGGTTCGGCCACGGCGGTGATCCTGACCACCGGCAACAGCACCTATTTCGGTGCCCTGGCCCAGCGGGTCAGCGCCACCGACCGTGCGCCGACTTCGTTCCAGAGCGGGGTCAACAAGGTCAGCTGGCTGTTGATCCGCTTCATGTTTGTCATGGCGCCGCTGGTGCTGTTCATCAACGGTTTTACCAAGGGCGACTGGATGGAGGCGCTGCTGTTCGCGCTGTCGATCGCCGTCGGCCTGACCCCGGAAATGCTGCCGATGATCGTCACCTCGACCCTGGCCAAGGGCGCGGTGTTCCTCTCGCGCAAGAAGGTCATCGTCAAGCGCCTGGACGCGATCCAGAACTTCGGCGCCATGGACGTGCTGTGCACCGACAAGACCGGCACCCTGACCCAGGACAAGATCTTCCTCTCGCGGCACGTGGACGTCTGGGGCGAGGACTCCGACGACGTGCTGGAAATGGCCTACCTCAACAGCTACTACCAGACCGGGCTGAAGAACCTGCTGGACGTGGCGGTGCTGGAGCACGTCGAAGTGCACCGCGAGCTCAAGGTTGGCACGGCGTTCCAGAAGGTCGATGAAATTCCCTTTGACTTCAATCGCCGGCGCATGTCGGTGGTGGTGGCCGAGCAGGACCACCCGCACCTGTTGATCTGCAAGGGGGCGGTGGAAGAAGTGCTGGCGGTGTGCCGCAACGTGCGTCACGGCGAGGCCGAGGAAGCCCTGACCGAGAGCCTGCTGGCGCGGATTCGCCAGGTCACCGCCGATCTCAACGAAGAGGGGCTGCGGGTGGTGGCGGTGGCGGCCCGGCCGATGCTCGAAGGACGCGACACCTACAGCCTGGCGGACGAGCGCGAGCTGACCCTGATCGGCTATGTGGCGTTCCTCGATCCGCCCAAGGAAAGCACCGCGCCGGCCCTCAAGGCCCTGGCCGAGCATGGCGTGGCGGTGAAAGTGCTGACCGGCGACAACGAGCTGGTGACGGCCAAGATCTGCCGCGAAGTGGGCCTGGAGCAGCAGGGCCTGCTGATGGGCAACGACATCGAGCGCATGAGCGACGAGCAACTGGCCAAGGCGGTGGAAACCACCAATGTCTTCGCCAAGCTGACCCCGACCCACAAGGAACGGATCGTCCGCCTGCTCAAGGCCAACGGCCATGTGGTGGGGTTCATGGGCGACGGGATCAACGATGCGCCGGCGCTGCGCACCGCCGACATCGGTATTTCGGTGGACAGCGCGGTGGACATCGCCAAGGAAGCGGCGGACATCATCCTCCTGGAAAAGAGCCTGATGGTGCTGGAGGAGGGCGTGCTGGAAGGGCGCCGGACCTTCGCCAACATGCTCAAGTACATCAAGATGACCGCCAGCTCGAACTTCGGCAACGTGTTCTCGGTGCTGGTGGCCAGTGCCTTCATCCCGTTCCTGCCGATGCTGCCGATGCACCTCCTGGTGCAGAACCTGCTGTATGACATTTCGCAGATCGCCATTCCCTTCGACAACGTCGACGAGGACATGCTCAAGCAACCCCAGCGCTGGCAGCCGGCGGACGTCGGGCGCTTCATGATGTTCTTCGGGCCGATCAGCTCGATCTTCGACATCACCACCTTTGCCCTGATGTGGTACGTGTTCGACGCCAACACCCCGGACCACCAGACCCTGTTCCAATCCGGCTGGTTCGTGGTCGGGCTGCTGACCCAGACCCTGATCGTGCACATGATCCGCACGCCGAAGATTCCGTTCCTGCAGAGCCGCGCGGCCACGCCGCTGCTGGTGATGACCGGGATCATCATGGCGGTGGGGATCTTCCTGCCGATGGGCCCTTTGGCGCACTACTTCAAGCTGCAGGCGCTGCCGTCGCTGTACTTCGTGTTCCTGCCGCTGATCCTGCTGGCCTACATGATCCTGACCCAGGCGGTGAAGGGCTTCTACGTGCGCCGCTTCGGCTGGCAATAGTGGAGTAGCGGCAAGCTTTAAGCGGCAAGCGGCAAGTTTCGAGTTCGTGGCGTACAGCTTGTAACGTGCGGCTTGTAGCTTGTCGCCAGCAGCCAAGAGGACCTTCGCCATGCAAGCCCTGCACAACATCAACCTGGACTCGCTGATCGACACCCTGGTCAGCCTCAGCGCGGCCTTCATCCTCGGTGGCCTGATCGGCTTCGAGCGCCAGTACCGGCAGCGCACCGCGGGCTTGCGCACCAACGTGCTGGTGGCGGTGGGCGCGGCGATCTTCGTCGACATGGCCAACCGCCTGGGCGGTGCCGACGGCGCGGTGCGGGTGGTGGCCTACGTGGTGTCGGGCATCGGCTTTCTCGGCGCCGGGGTGATCATGCGCGAGGAGGGCAACGTCCGTGGCCTGAACACCGCGGCCACCCTCTGGGCCTCGGCGGCGGTGGGCGCCTGCGCTGGCGCCGACCTGATCCTCGAGGCGTTGCTCGGCACGCTGTTCGTGCTGGCCGCCAATACCCTGTTGCGGCCGATCGTCAACAACATCAACCGCCAGCCGCTGGACGTGATCTCGGCGGAGGTCACCAACATCGTCTACGTGATTGCCCACCGTTCGAAACAGAAGGCGGTGTTCGCCCTGCTGGAAGCCGAGCTGGAACGCAGCAACTACCCGGCCAGCGATGTCGATGTGCATGCCTTTGGCAATGACGATGTGGAGATCGAGGCGACCCTGGCCAGCACCTCGGTGGACGGTGACGAACTGGACGCGCTGGTGGCGCGGCTGTCCACCTCGGCCCTGGTGCAGCAGGCGTTCTGGAGCCCGAGCACCACCGAGTGACCATTGTGCGTTGACGGCCTTGCGCGGTCTTTCTCGGTTCTCAGAGGCGTGTGCCGGTTTACAGGAAAAGCCTTACATCAAAACAAGACCGTGCCCGTCTGCAAAAAGCGGGTGGCGATTTAAGGTAGTGGACAACCTTTTACCGAGATGGCGATCGGAACTGTGTGACAGCTGACTTGTCCGAAAAAATCGTCAGCAAGCCCATTCTGGGCGTGGTTTTCAGATTAATCCTAGAGAAAACCCTATGACACTTCCCTAGCCTTCTACCGATCTAGGAGGAAGGCCGGCAGTCGCCGGTCGTAGTCTCAAAAGCAGGATCCAGAAATGTCCAATAGAGCGCTGCGCATACTGATTGCCGATGATCAACATTTTCATCGGATGCAGATCGAACGAACCCTGAATCAACTCAATTACTACCGCATTGCCCCCGTGCACACGCTGGAGGAACTGCTTTCGCTGGTGGAGTACGCCTGCGATCCGTTCGATCTGCTGATCATCAACGGCACCCTGGCCACCCACAGCGGTTTCGATCTGCTGGATTTCTGCCTGGACAACCCCCAGCTCGGTCACGCCCTGATCTACGACAGCCAGTGCTTTCCTCCCATTCCCAGCAGCCTGCGGCACCGGATCCAGGCCAGTCGCGCCGAGTTGCCGGACAGCGACGCGATCCGGCGCCTGATGCAGCAGATCGATCCACCGGTGTTCAGGAGCCCCAGGTCGGGCATTCAGTGGCTGCCGGAACTGCAGCACGGCGGCTGGCGCGCCAGTGCCAATTGATTGAATCGCGCTCTATGCAAAACGGCATCCCCAGGGATGCCGTTTTACGTTGCGCTGCGGGCAAGGCGTCGCCGATGGAGCCGGCGTCGGCTCAGGCCATGTCGCTGTGGCTGAACTCCTCGCCGAGAAAGTCGATCAGGCTGCGCACCGAAGGCAGCAGGCCACGGCGCGACGGGAAGATCGCATGCACGATCCCGCAGCGCGGCGCCCAGCCGGGCACCAGTTCCTGCAGGCGTCCGGCGTCCAGGTCTTGGCGAACCACCACCTTGGGCAGGTGGACGATACCGATGCCCGCCAGCACCGCATGCCGCAGCGCCAGCAAGTCATCGGTGACCATCCGCGGCCGGTGGCGAATCAGCGCCTCGGCGCCGTCCGGCCCCAGCAGCTGCCATTGATAGTCGCGCTGCGCCGCTCCCCAATGCAGGCTCGGCAGGCCGCTGAGATCGGCCGGTGCCGCCGGGCTCGACAGGCGCTGGAGAAAGTCCGGATGCCCCACCAGGCACTGGGTGCTGTTGCCCAGCACCTTCATCACCAGGTCGGTGTTTTCCAGGGGCGGGAAGCGCACCCGCAGGGCAATGTCGAAACCTTCGTGGATCAGGTCGACCCGGCGATTGGTGCTTTCGATGAACAGCTCCACCAGCGGGTACTTGAGCATGAAGCGGGTCAGCATCGGCCCGACCCAGGAATTGAGCAGCGCCGTGGGGCAGGCCACCCGCACCAGGCCCTGGGGTTCGGAGCGATTGCGTTCGATGACTTCCGCCGCGCCCTCGGCTTCGACCCGCATGGCCAGGCAGCGCTGGTAATACTCCTGGCCGATCTCGGTCAGGGAGCAATGACGGCTGGTGCGCTGGATCAGGCGCACGCCGAGGCGCTCCTCCAACTGGGCAATTCGCCGGCTGAGCTTGGACTTGGGCATGTCCAGGGCCCGCCCGGCCGCGGCAAATCCCCGGTGCTCGACCACTTGGGTGAAGTAGTAGAGGGTGTTCAGGTCTTCCAAGATCGTTCTCCAAATAGAACGCTAAGGGCGATTTTCGCAGTCTAGCGCGGCAAAGGTGCGAGTTTTAAGGTGTGCCCATCAGAAAGTTCTGGAGGGCAACATGAAAAACATCATTGGTATCTACACCGCTCCCCGGCCCCATTGGGTCGGCGACGGCTTCCCGGTCCGCACCCTGTTTTCCTACGACAACCTGGGCCAGCACATCAGCCCGTTCCTGCTGCTGGATCATGCCGGACCCGCGCAATTCAGCCCCACCAGCGCCCGCCGTGGCGTCGGTGAGCATCCCCATCGCGGTTTCGAAACGGTGACCATCGTCTACGACGGCGAAGTGGAGCATCGCGACTCCACCGGCAGCGGCGGCAAGATCGGCCCGGGCGACGTGCAGTGGATGACCGCGGCCTCGGGGATCCTCCACGAGGAGTTCCATTCCGCCGACTTCGGCCGGCGTGGCGGCAACCTGGAAATGGTCCAGCTGTGGGTCAACCTGCCGGCGAAGGACAAGCTGGCCGCGCCCGGTTACCAGACCATCGTCGCGGCGGACATCCCGCAGATCCCCCTGCCTGGACACGCCGGCAGCCTGCGCCTGATCGCCGGTGAGTTCGACGGCCAGCAGGGTCCGGCCCGCACCTTCACCCCGATCGATGTCTGGGACCTGCGCTTGCAGTCCGGCAAGCACCTGGAGCTGCCCCTGAAGGCGGGGCGCAACACCGCCCTGGTGCTGCTGCGTGGCGCCTTGCAGGTCAATGGCCGGGAGCGGGTGGAGCAAGGGCAACTGGCGCTGTTTGAGCACGACGGCGACCTGATCAGCCTGCAAGCCAGCAACGACGCCATTGTGCTGCTGCTCAGCGGCGAGCCCATCGACGAACCCATCGTCGGCCACGGCCCGTTCGTGATGAACAGCGAAGCGGAAATTCATCAGGCCTTCATCGACTTCCAGTCGGGACGCTTCGGCCGGATGGACGCAGGCGGTCACTGACCGGCTGCACTGGCGCGGCTCGCATCGGCCACTAGGCTTTGGCAGTCGCGCGCTACACCCCGACGCCCGCCCTTGCCCCGGCGGGGCGGGCCATGGGTTTCATTCCCGCCGGGTCATCCGGCATCGATCATTAGCGAGGACTCACCATGACTAACGCCTACCAACGTCTCGACAAGGAAAACGCCGCCGTGCTGCTGGTGGATCACCAGGCCGGCCTGCTGTCGCTGGTCCGCGATATCGAGCCCGATCGTTTCAAGAACAACGTGCTGGCCCTGGCCGACCTGGCCAAGTACTTCAAGCTGCCGACCATCCTCACCACCAGTTTCGAAACCGGCCCCAACGGCCCGCTGGTGCCGGAGCTCAAGGCGCTGTTTCCCGACGCGCCCTACATCGCCCGGCCGGGCCAGATCAACGCCTGGGACAACGAAGACTTCGTCAAGGCGATCAAGGCCACCGGCAAGAAGCAACTGATCATCGCCGGGGTGGTCACCGAGGTGTGCGTGGCGTTCCCGGCACTCTCGGCCCTGGAGGAGGGGTTTGAAGTGTTCGTGGTCACCGACGCTTCCGGCACCTTCAATGCCCTGACCCGGGATTCGGCCTGGAACCGCATGTCCAATGCCGGCGCGCAACTGATGACCTGGTTCGGCCTGGCCTGCGAGCTGCATCGCGACTGGCGCAACGACGTCGAAGGCCTGGCGACCCTGTTCTCCAACCACATCCCGGACTACCGCAACCTGATGACCAGCTACAACACCCTGACCCAGGGCAAATAAGCTCCTGGCGCGGCGGATCGCAGCCCAGCCGGAGCCTGCGAAAACCAACCGGCGGTGAGGGCGTGCATGCCCTCACCGCCGGTTGTGCGTTGGCCATGCGCGGCACAGTCTGGCACTGGCGGCAGGCGCCGCGCCCTGGGCCTTTGCAGCTATACCTGCTCCTGTGCCTTTCGTGAGATCGTGCCGCCATTGTCCTGCTGGAGTTACCCGATGCTTGCCCCCTTTGCCGATCACCTGCTGTTGGCCGCGCTGGCGCTGTTGCTTTTGGATCTGGCCCTTTGGCACCTGATCGGCCGCCAGGGCGATCGCTGGAAGCTGGCGGTGCGGGTGCTGATCTTTTGCCTGTACAGCCTGATGCTGTTCAACCAGGGCCTGAGCCCGATGCAGACCGCGCCCTGGCCGGACGATGTACCGCTGCACCTGGCGGCCACCGGTTTGCAGATCGGTTGGTGGCTGTTCGGCGCGCGGACCCTGACGGTGCTGCTGGGCACCCTGATGATGCAGCGGGTCGGCCACACCGGGCGGCTGTTGCAGGACCTGATGGGCGCCCTGATCTTCCTGATCGCCATCATCGCCGCCCTGGCCTACGTGCTGGACCTGCCGGTCAAGGGCGTGCTGGCCACCTCCGGAGCCTTGGCGATCATCGTCGGCCTGGCCCTGCAAAGCACCCTCAGCGACCTGTTTTCCGGGCTGGTGCTCAATACCACCAAGCCCTACCAGATCGATGACTGGATCGCCATCGACGGCACCGAGGGCCGGGTGGTGGACATCGACTGGCGGGCGACCCGGCTGCAGACCTCCCAGGGCAGCATGGTGGTGATCCCCAACTCCCTGGCGTCCAAGGCCAAGATCACCAACTTCAGCCGCCCCAGCGATATCTATGGATTGTCCATCAGCGTGCAGGTCAGCCCCCACGCTCGCCCGCAAAAGGTCATCGAGGCCCTGGAGCGGGCCATGCTTGGCTGCCGTTTCCTGCTCGCCACCCCGGCCCCCAGCGTGGCCCTGAAAAGCTCCACCAGCAGCGGCGCGGAATACGAGATCAGCGGCTTCGTCGCCACCATGGGGCAGAAGCGCGAGGTGCGAAACCAGCTGTTCGACCTGGCCTTCCGTCATCTGCAGGCCAGCGGCATCAGCCTGCTGTCCAGCGACGAGCCGGTGCAGAACCCGGCGCTGTCCCGACCCCGGGCGCTGCTGGACGCCTCCAGTATCTTTTCCACCTTGCGCCAGGAAGAGAAGGACACTTTCAGCCAGAACATGCAGTTGCAGACCTTCCGCGCCGGCGAAGTCATCCTGCCGGCGGGGGCGGTCAGCGATCACCTGTTCATCATCGAATCCGGCGTGGTGTCGGTGACTATGCAGCGCGACGGCAAACCCTTTGAAGCCGGACGCATGGGCCCGGGCGAAGTGATTGGCGAAGCGGGCGTGGTGGCCGAACAGGCCACGGTCGCGCAGTTCTCGGCCAAGACCTTCTGCAGCCTGTACCGCATCGACAACGAGTTCCTCAAACCCTGCCTTGACGCCCGCCACGACATCGGCGACGCGATGAAGAACCTGCTGGATTTCCGCCAGCACATTGCCCAGAGCCTGGTTCAGACACCGCCCGCACCGGTGGCGAAAAAGGGCTTTCTGCAGTGGTTGCGCAGCCGCACCTGAGGCGTCCCGGCGCGGTTTCTCATTTGAAATACGCCCGCGGCGTGGTCCCGGTCATGGCCTTGAAGAAGGCGATAAAGATGCTGTCACTGGCAAAGCCCAGTTCGAAGGCGGTGTAGCCGATGCTGCGGCCGGTGGCGAGCAGTTCGATGGCGCGCATCAGCCGCCATTGCTGGCGCCACTGCTGGTAACCCAGGCCGGTTTCGCGCTGGAAGATCCGGCCGATGGTGCGGCTGCTGGCGCCGACCCGGGTGGCCAGCACTTGCAGCTCCGGTGGCAGGCACTGCAGGTCGTCCAGCAGCGGTTGCAGGCGTTTGTCCCGGGGCAGGGGCAAGGACAGTGGCTGGTGCAGCGCGGCACCGATTTCTTCGAGGCACAGGCCCAACAGGTGCGGGTAGCGGCCCTGGCTCCAGTCGCAATCGAACGCCGCCAGGGCCATGGGTTCCAGCACGGCGCGCAGTAGGGGGCTGACATCAATCACCGCCACGTCCGCCGGCAGGCGCGGACTGAGTTCGACGCTGAAATACAGCGAGCGGTAATCCACGCTCTGCTGCATTTGCGCCCGGTGCTGCACCCCGCCGGGAATCCAGGCCGCCCGCGAGGGCGGCAACAGGCACAGGCGGTCGGCCAGGGTGATCCGGGTGCAGCCCTGGCGGGTGTACAGCAGTTGTCCGCGTCGGTGCCGGTGCAGGCCGGAATCATGATCGCCGAGGGTGGCGGCAATGCCGATCACTGGCGCGCTGAAGGGGTCCGGGTCGAAGCGTGCCTGGGGATCGAGCCATGCCATGTTTGTCCGATTTCCACTGTTTGTTGGCGGGATTGCGATAATACGCCAGCCTCGCCTGCCTAGAATCGCCGGCATATTTTTTTTTGCCGAGTCCCGCCTGATGAACCGCCGCTCCCTGTTACCCCTGGCCATGGCCCTGCTGATGTTTCCGCAGATCGCCCAGACCCTCTACAGCCCGGCCTTGAACGACCTTGGCCGGGCCTTTGGCGTGGCCCCGGCACAGGCGGCCCAGAGCCTTTCGGTGTTTGTCCTGGGCTTTGCCCCGGGGGTGTTGCTCTGGGGCCGGGTGAGTGATCGCTGGGGCCGGCGCCCGGCCTTGCTCGGCGGTCTGGCGCTGTATGCCCTGGCGCTGGGGCTGGAGTTGCAGGTGCAGCGTTTCAGCGCGCTGTTGCTGTGCCAGGCCCTGGCGGCCCTGGGCGCGGCGGCGGGCTCGGTGGTGACCCAGACCCTGCTGCGCGACCTGTTTCGCGGTGGCGAGCTGGTGCGGGTGTTTTCCCTGGTGGGCATGCTGCTGGCGGCGAGCCCGGCGATTGGCCTGTTCAGCGGCTCCGCGCTGGTGCACGCCTGGGGTTACCGGGGCGCCCTGACCGGCTTGTTGCTGCTGGCCCTGGCCTTGCTCGGCTGGTGCGCCCGGGCCTTGCCGGAAACCCGTCCGCCGGCGCAGCCCCGGGTGCCCCTGGTCGCGACCCTGTGGCAAATGCTCGGCGATCCGGGCATCTGGCGGTCGGCGCTGCTGGTGGCGCTGTTCAATATTGCGCTGCTCAGCTACTACAGCCTCGGGCCATTCCTGTTTCGCGATCTGGGGCAGGACGAGCCAGGGTTCGGCTACAGCGGCGTGGCCCTGGCCCTGGCTTCCGGGTTGGGCGCCTGGCTCAACCGCCGGCTGTTGGGCCGTGGCTGGAACAGTGCAACCCTGCTGCGGCTGGCGGCCCTGGCGGTGACCGTCGGCGGCCTCGGGGTGACGGCCTTGCAGCACAGCCTGTGGCTGGTGCTGCCGATGCTCGGGGTGGTGCTGGGCTTTGGCCTGGCGATCCCGAACATTCTCGGCTCGGCCCTGGCGGCCTACAGCGACCGGCTGGGCAGTGCCGGGGCCTGGTTCGGCCTGTTCTATTACCTGCTGATCGGTGCCGGCCTGCTGCTGGTGGGCTGGGGACAGGCCCTGGGCCCGAGCCTTGGCCTGTGCGGTGTGGCGGCCTTGCTGCTGTGCCTGGGCGCGGGCCGCTGCCGATGAATCCGGGGTTTGCGACACACGGTCGCCCCGGATGCCGCGAAGGGGCCATTGTTTGACCATGATCAAGCCGCTGCCCGGCGCATCCGCGCAGCCTGTCGGCTGATCCGTGCAATGGCGCACCCCCTTCCCGCAAATGGAGAACGGCAACATGGCCAAGATGAAAGCCGCGGTATTCGTGGAAAAGAACCGCATCGTCCTGGAAGACAAGGACATCCCCGAAATCGGTCCGCTGGACGCCCTGGTGCGCATCACCACCACCACGATCTGCGGCACCGACGTGCACATCCTGCGGGGCGAGTATCCGGTGGCCAAGGGCCTGACCATCGGCCACGAGCCGGTGGGCGTGATCGAGCGCCTGGGCTCCCAGGTCCGTGGTTTCCATGAGGGCCAGCGGGTGATCGCCGGGGCCATCACCCCCAGCGGCCAGAGCTACGCCTGCCTGTGTGGCTGTGGCTCCCAGGACGGCCCGGACACCCGCCACGGCTTTCGCGCCACCGGCGGCTGGAAGTTCGGCAACACCATCGACGGCTGCCAGGCCGAATACGTGCGGGTGCCGGACGCCCTGGCCAACCTGTGCCCGATCCCCGACGGCCTGAGCGACGAGGAAGTGCTGATGTGCCCGGACATCATGTCCACCGGCTTCTCCGGCGCCGAGCGCGCCGAAGTCAATATCGGCGACAGCGTGGCGGTGTTCGCCTTGGGCCCCATCGGCCTGTGCGCGGTGGCCGGGGCCCGGCTCAAGGGCGCCACCACCATCATCGGCGTCGACACCGTGGCCGCGCGCCTGAGCGTGGCGCGCGGGCTGGGGGCGACCCATGTGGTGGACTTCAAGCAGGGCGACGTGGTCAAGCAGATCATGGACCTCACCGACGGCCGCGGGGTCGATGTGTCGATCGAGGCCCTGGGCACCCAGGGCACCTTCGAATCGGCGCTGCGGGTGCTGCGTCCGGGGGGCAAGCTGTCGAGCCTGGGGGTCTACTCCAGTGATCTGCGCATCCCTGTGGATGCCTACGCCGCCGGCCTCGGCGACCTGAGCATCCTCAGCACCCTGTGCCCCGGCGGCAAGGAGCGCATGCGCCGGCTGATGGAGGTGGTCGCCAGTGGCCAGGTCGACCTCAAGCCCCTGGTCACTCACCGCTTCAAGCTCGATGACATCGAGGCCGCCTACGAGCTGTTCGCCAGCCAGCGCGACGGCGTCATGAAAATCGCCATCACGCCATGACCCGCGCACCGGGTGGCCTTGATGCATATCAAGGCGCCCGGGCCCGTCTGCCTCGACACTTTGGCCATTACCGTCCAAGGAGGTTCACCATGAGCCAGTACCAGCGCCTGCTGCTGATTGCCGATCCCCAGCAGCACCAATCCCCCGCGGCTCGTCGCGCCGCCGCCCTGGCCCAGGCCACTGGCGCAGCGCTGCATGCCCTGGTGTTCGTCGAACCGCCAGCGCGCACCTACCTGTGGGAAGAACACCTGGAAGACAGCGAACGCCAGGCCTACCTGCAACGCCATGAACGCTGGTTGCAGGTGGAGGCCGAATGGATGCGCGAGCAGGGCGTCGAGGTCACCACCCAGGTGATCTGGAGCACCCAGGTGCTCAAGGACATGCTGGCCTACATCGACGAGTTCCAGCCCGACCTGCTGATCAAGGACGTGACCTTGGAATCGGCCCTCAAGCGGGTCTTCGTCACCCCCCTGGATTGCCACCTGCTGCGCGAGGCACCGGTGCCGGTGCACCTGGTCAACGACGCCCCGCACAAACTGCCCCGGCGCATCGTCGCCGCCGTCGACCCGGCCCAGTCCGACACCCAGATCCGCGGCCTCAATGGCCTGATCATCCAGACCGCCAACGCCTTGGCCCTGCAATGCGATGCCCAGCTGCACCTGCTGTATGCCTACGACCTGATGCCGATGCTCGATGGCGTGGCGCCAGTGGCGTCCACCGCCTGGAGCGTCAACTGCCTGGACGAGCTGCGCGAGTCCCTGCACAAGGAGTTCGAACGCCTGGGCGATGAATACAACGTGCCCCAGGAATTTCGCCACTTCATCATGGGCCCGCCGGTGCCGGGCATTGCCCAGTTTGTCGACGAGTACCTGGTGGACGTGGTGGTCATGGGCACCGTGCACCGCACCGGCTTTGGCCGGCTGATCGGCAGCACCACCGAGCGTGCCCTGTACTCGATGCCGGGCAGCATCCTGGCGGTGAAGGCGCTGAGCCCGAACTGAAATCCCCGCCTTGACCCCCGGCCGCGGCGAGCTTCAGCCCGGCTCGCTGCCCTGGCTGCCGGGCAGGTACGGCAGCAGCCGTGCGGTTTCCTTGCGCACCACCGCGTAGCACTCGCAACTGAGCTGTTCCAGGCGAGGCCGGTCGAGGACGCTGATGCGTCCGCGGCTGTACTCGATGATGCCCTGGCGCTGCAGTTTGCCGGCGGCCTCGGTGACCCCTTCACGGCGCACCCCGAGCATGTTGGCGATCAACTCCTGGGTCATCACCAGTTGGTTGCCCGGCAGGCGGTCCAGGGACAGCAACAGCCAGCGGCACAGTTGCTGGTCGATGGAATGATGGCGGTTGCACACCGCGGTCTGGGCCATCTGGGTGATCAGCGACTGGGTGTAGCGCAGCATCAGCAGGAGCATCTCGCCGTGGCGGTTGAACTCGTCCTTGAGACGCTGCCCCGGCAGGCGCAAGGCATGCCCGGCGCTCTGCACGATGGCCCGGCTGGTGGTGCTCTCGCCGCCCATGACCAGGGACACCCCCACCAGCCCTTCGTTGCCCACCACGGCGATTTCCGCCGAAGCGCCGTTCTCCATCAGGTACAGCAGCGACACCACCGCGTCCGTGGGGAAATACACGTGACGCGGGATATCCCCGGACTCGTAGAGCACCTGGCCCAGGCTCAGGGCCACCGGCTTGAGATGGGGCAGCAGGCGCTCCTGCACCGCGGCCGGCAGTGCATTGAGCAAGTGGTTGGGCCCGAGCCCAAGGTTGTCGAACATCTCAGAACCACCGGATGGCAAGGCGTCAGCGCTCACTCAGGGTAGTCCAGGGCGTTGCCCGCTGTCTGTCATGGCGCCGGCTCGGTGATGACCGCTGTCGGGGAATGCCCGGTCTGCGGGGGCGCGGCGCTGACGGGCCAGGTCAGTAGCACCTGGCGCGTAATGCCGTCGTCCAGCAGTGGTATGGCCAGATCCGGCAGCGGCCGGCCGTCCAGGCTCAGGCTGAGGGGGGCGCCGGGGCTCTGGCGCACGTCGATGTGGTAGAGCGTTTCGCCAAACCGGTAGTCCAGGCTGTAGCCCGGCCAATGAGCCGGGATCACCGGCTCGATGAACAGCTGCTCGCCTTCGCGACGCAGCCCCAGCAACGACTCGACGATCAGCCGGTACATCCAGCCCGCCGAGCCGGTGTACCAGCTCCAGCCGCCGCGCCCGGTGTGGGGTGCCACGCCATAGACATCGGCCGCCACCACATAGGGCTCGACCCGGTAGGTGGCCACCTGCTCGGCGCTGCGTCGACTGGCCGGGTTGATCATGTGCAGCAGTTCCCAGGCCCGGGCGCTGTCCCCCAGGCGGGCGAAGGCCATGCTGGCCCAGACTGCCGCGTGGGTGTACTGGCCACCGTTCTCCCGCACCCCGGGCACGTAGCCCTTGATATAGCCCGGGTCCAGCGGGCTGTGGGCGAACGGTGGGTCCAGCAGCAGCACCACGCCGCTGCCCCGGCGTACCAGGTGCCGGTCCAGGGAGTCCATGGCCTGGTGCTGGCGGGCGTCGCTGGCGGCGGCGGACAGCACCGACCAGCTCTGGGCGATGGAGTCGATGCGGCATTCCTGGTTGTCGGCGGAGCCCAGGAGCTGACCGTCATCGAACCAGGCGCGGCGATACCACTGTCCGTCCCAGGCCTGGCTGTCGAGGGCCGTGCGCAAGGCGAGGGCCTGCTCGCGGCAGGCCCGGGCGAAGGCCGGATCGGCATGCTGCTCGGCGGTCACGGCGAACCGCTGCAGCACCTCGTGGCTGAAGAACCCCAGCCACACGCTTTCCCCCAGGCCCCGTTCGCCGACCCGGTTCATGCCGTCGTTCCAGTCCCCGGTGCCCATCAGTGGCAAACCGTGGACGCCGCGCCGGCTGCCGTGCTCGATGGCCCGCTGACAGTGGCGGTAGAGGCTCTCCCGCAGCCCGCTGGCCTGGGGCAGGTCGTAGTAGGACTCTTCCCCGGGATTGAGCTGGCGACCTTCCAGGTAACCCACCTCGACCTCCAGCACGCTGCGATCGCCGGTGATCTGCACGTAGCGGCTGGTGGCCAGGGGCAGCCAGAGGAAGTCGTCGGAGCAGCCGGTGCGCACCCCGCGATTCTGCGGCGGGTGCCACCAGTGCTGCACGTCACCCTCGGGGTATTGGTGGGCGGCGCACAGCAGCAGGTGTTCGCGGGCCAGGGCCGGCTCGGCGTGGATCATCGCCATGCTGTCCTGCAACTGGTCGCGAAAACCGATGGCGCCGCCGGACTGGTAGAAACCGCTGCGGGCCCAGAAGCGGCAGGCGATGGTCTGGTACATCAGCCAGCCGTTGGCCATGACATCGATGGCCGGTTCCGGGGTGCGTACCTGAACGCTGCCCAGGCTGCGTCGCCAGTGCCGGTGCACCGCCTCAAGCTCGCTCTGGGCCATCTGGCTGCCGCGGTATTGCAGGACTCGCCGGGTCGCCGCCTTGGCGTCCGTTTCCGCCCCCAGGCGGAACAGCACCTCCTGGCTCTGGCCGTCGGCCAGTTCCACGGCGACCTGCATCGCCGCGCACGGGTCGAAGCCGGCGCCGGAGCGTCCGGACAAACGCCCGCGGGTCAAGGCCGCCGGCGCCGCAAGGCTGCCGTTGCGGCCGATGAACTCACTGCGATCGCCGGTGAAACTGCGCAGCGCCGAGTCGCTGTCGAGAAACGCCACATGCCCGGAAAACTCCATGTTGTAGGGGTTGCGGGCGAACAGGGCGCCACTGACCGGATCGCTTTCAGTGACCACGTGCATGGCCGAACGGCCGCGCAATTCCCCCAGCACCCATTCCACGTAGCAGGTCACCGTCAGGCGCCGTGGCCGGCCGCTGCGGTTGCCGATCTTCAGCCGCGAGAACTTGATCGGCGCGTCCACCGCGACGTACACCGTCAGCTCGCTGTGGATGCCGTTCTCCTCATGCTCGAACACGCTGTAGCCAAAGCCGTGGCGGGTGCGGTAGCTGCCGCTGCCGGGGCAGGGCTGCGGGGTGGGCGACCAGACCTGGCCGCTGTCTTCGTCGCGCAGGTACAGGGCTTCGCCGCTGGGGTCGCTGACCGGGTCGTCGTGCCAGGGGCTGAGGCGGTATTCGTGGGCGTTTTCGCGCCAGCTGTAGGCGCCGCCGCTTTCCGAGATCACCGTGCCGAACTGCGGGTTGGCCAGCACGTTGGCCCAGGGTGCCGGGGTCGGTTGCCCGGGGTTGAGGCTGATCAGGTATTCGCGGCCGTCTTTGCTGAAGCCGCCGTAGGGCGTGTCCAGGATCAGTTCCGGCAGCGGCGCTGGCGGGGCACTGCCGGCCGGTTGCGGCAGGCGCACCAGGGGCGCCTCCAGGCGCGGCAGCGAGGGATCGGCGCGGCGCCGGTGGACCTGCTCGGCGAGGCTGCCGCGGCTGTCGCTGATCACGAGGCGCGCCACCGCCAGGATCAGGATGCGGTCTTCGCCGGACAGTTGCTGGGCCGGACGCACAAAGATGCCCCCGGGACGGTCGATCAGGCTGGCTTCGCTGCCGGAGGTCACCAGGCCCATGATCAGGTCCTGGAGCTGCTGGCGGTAGCCGACCTGATCCTCGTTCCAGATCACCAGGTCCACCGCCAGGCCTTTCTGCCGCCAGTAGGCGTGGGCCTTGATCAGTTGCTGCACCAGAGTGATGTTGGCCAGATCGCCCACTTGCAAAAGGACGATCGGCAGGTCGCCGGAAATGCCCTGGCCCCAGAGTCCGGACTGGCTGCGTCGGTTGGCCAGTAGCAGGCTGCTGTCGGCCCGCAGGCTGGCGTTGGCATACAGCAGCGAGGCGGCCATCTGCTGGTACAGCCGGGCTTCGGCCAGGGACGCGTTGAGCTGGCGCAACAGCACCTGGCTGTGGGTCCAGGCCAGGTCGAAGACCCGGTCCGCCAGGTGTCGGTCGCGGTATTTGTGGATCAGTTGCAGGCAGTGTTCGCGGCTCTCGGCAACCCCGGTCACCAGGTCGATGGTGGCGCTCTGGCCGGGGTCGAGGGTGATCCGGCAGCGGATGGCGACGATCGGGTCGAGCACCGGCCCGGCGCTGCCCGAGAGCCGTTCGACCTGCGGGTCCAGGGCCTGGGGCGCGGCCAGATCGCGACCGCGACCAATAAAGCGCGCGCGGTCGGTTTCATAGGAGATGGCGTCAATGTCCACACCGTGCGCCGCCAGCAGGTGGCACAGCCACGGCACCGGCTGCTCCTGAGCCCGTGGCCGACGGCTGCAGACGATGGCCTGCAGGCTGGGCAGCAGTTCGGTTTCGATGAACAGGTTGCTGAAGGCCGGGTGGGCCGCATCGCTCTGGGCCGGGGCCAGGACCACCTCGGCGTAGCTGGTGAGCTCGATGCTGCGGCGCCCCCGGGCCCGGTTGCACAGGTGCAGGCGGCGCAGTTCGATGGGGTCTTCGGGGGAGACGACGATTTCCAGATGGCTGTCGAAGTCCCGTTCACGCACCCGGAACTCGGCCCGGGCATCGGTGAAGATCGCCTCGAAATGCTCGGGGCGGCGGCGGGTCGGTTGGTAGGCCGCGGACCAGAAGTCGCCGCTGGCCACGTCCCGCAGGTAGCAGAACTGGCCCCAGTGATCGCGGGTCGGGTCTTCGTGCCAGCGGGTCACCGCCAGTTCGTTGCAGCGGCTGTAGCCGCCACCGGCGCTGCTGAGCATCAGGTGGTAGTGACCGTTGGACAGCAGCTGCACCGCCGGGCGCTTGCGGTCTGGGTCGGCGAACACCCGCAGTTTGTTTTCGTGGGCCCGGGCCGCTTCGTCGGCTTCTGGAGCACCGGCGGCGTGCAGGTACTGGGCGGCGGTTTTCGGCACCCGTTCCTGCAGCAGCAGGGCGATGGCCTGGAACTGCGGATCGGATTCGAAGCGCCGTTGCATGGGCTGGTCCAGCAGCAACCAGGCCAGGGCCAGCAGGCTCATGCCCTGGTGGTGGGCCATGAACGACTGCACCACCACCTGGTGCTGTCCCCGGGGCAGGCGCGACTCGGTGTAGTCCACCGCTTCATACAGGCCGAAGCGTCCCGCCAGCCCCAGCTGGGCGAGGCGCTGCAGATTCTGGCAGGCCGCCTGGTGCGCCACCATCAATGCCAGGACGCTGGCGTAGGGCGCCACCACCCGCTCGGCGCCGAGGCCGCGCTTGAGCCCCAGGCCCGGCACGCCGAAGGCCCGGTACTGATAGTTGAACTGGCTGTCGAGGGTGTTGTAGCCCGACTCGGACACGCCCCAGGGCAGGCCCTGTTGCTGGCCGTACTCGATCTGCAGGGCCACCGCGGCGCGGCAGGTCTGGTCCAGCAGGGTGCCCTGGTAGCTGGGCATCACCAGCATCGGCATCAGGTACTCGAACATCGAGCCGGTCCAGGACAGCAGCACCGGGGTGCCGGCGCTGCTGGTCAGCAGGCGGCCGAGGGCGAACCAGCTTTCCTGGGGCAGTTGCCCCTGGGCGATGGCGACAAAGTGGGTCAGGCGCACTTCCGAGGCCAAGAGGTCGTAGTAGCCGGCATCCAGGCGGTGCTCTTCGGCGTTGTAGCCGATCACCAGCAAATGCCGGCGGGTGTCGTAGAGAAAGCCGAAGTCCATCTGCGCCATGGCGGTCACGCTTTCCAGCAGGCGGCCGGCGCAGTTGACGCGTTCCAGCGCCCGTTCGCGCACCGCGATGATCCGTTCACGGTGCATCGGCAGCCAGTAGTCCGGGTCCAGTTGCGCCAACTGGCGCCAGCTCAGGGTGCCGAAGCGGCGGCCGTCGGCCAGGGGCGGCAGGCAGCGCCAGTGCAGTTCGTCATGCAGGTCCTGGCATTGCGCGACCAGTGCCGAGCGCCAGTAGCCCACATCGTCCGTGGTTGCGCCCGGGGCCTGGGTCGCGTCCTCGGCAATGCGTTGCAGCAGCCCGAGCAAGGCATCCGGGGCGACGTCCGCGTGCAGGCTCAGGTGCTCATGCACGGCGCGGGTTTCCAGGCGCCAGCGCAGCACCGGGGCGGTGTCCTGGCCGGCCGCCGTGAGGGCGTCCTGGAACACATCGAGGCTGTCCTGCAGGCCGTTGGCGATCTGCAGCAGGTCCGGCGGGCTGTCCACCAGGGCCTGCAGGCCGGGGCGCAGGGTCAGCAGCAGGCCTGCCAGGTTGCCGCTGTCCACGGTGGACACATAGCGCGGCGGCAGAGGTTGCAGGCTCTGGGTGTCGTACCAGTTGTAGAAGTGCCCGCGATAACGTTCCAGGCGGCCCATGCTGGCCAGCATCTGCTCCAGGCGCTGCAACAGCCGCTGGCTGCTCAGGTAGCCGAAGTCGTGGGCCGTCAGGTGCGCCAGCAGGGCCAGTCCGAGGTTGGTCGGCGAGGTGCGATGGGCAACCCGGCGCTGGGGTTGTTCCTGCAGGTTGTCCGGGGCCAGCCAGTGGTCCTCGGGGCCGACGTACTGGTCGAAAAAGCCCCAGGTGCGACGGGCCAGACTGCGCAGAAAACGCCGCTGGGCGGCGGATGGCACGAAGGCCACCTGGCTCGCCGGGCGGCTCAGCCACCAGGCCAGGGCCGGCCCGGCCAGCCAGGCCAGGAGCAGCGGCGCGGCCATCAGCAGTTGCGGCTGCGGCCACAGCAACCCCGCCAGCAGCAGGGCCAGCAGCGGGCCGATCCACATCCGTCGGTACAGTTGCAGCAGGCTGTCGTCCGGGCCGCGTTCGGCTTCCCGCGAGGGCTGCCATTGCAGGCGATAGTGTTTGCTGATGCCCATGCGCCACAGCGCGCGGCCCATGGCCTCCAGGCTGTAGGCGGCCTCATAGGGCAACCAGGCCAGGGGCAGCAGGGCCCGCGACAGGTGCTGGCCGGCGCTGCCCAGGGCGGCGCTCAGTTGTTGCAGCACCGGCACTTCCGGGGTGTTGTGCAGCAGCTCGCGCAAGGCCGCGGACAGCGGCATCACCAGCAGCACAATCAGCACCGCCAGGGTCCAGGCCAAGGGCTGTTCGGTGCCCAGCCAGCCCCACAGCAGCATGCCCAGCAAGGCCATCGGCTCCAGGCTGCGGCGCAGGTTGTCGAGGATCTTCCAGCGTGCCAGCGGGCTCAGGCGATTGCTTTCCAGGCCGCCGCCGGCCTTGGGCGACCAGGGCAGGAGCCAGGGCAGCAGTTGCCAGTCGCCGCGAATCCAGCGCTGGCGGCGTTTGACGTCGGCGCTGTAGCGCGCCGGGTATTCCTCGAACAGCTGCACATCGCTGAGCAGCCCGGAGCGGGCATAGCAGCCCTCGATAAGGTCGTGGCTGAGAATCCGGTTGTCGGCAAAGCGCCCGCCCAGGGTCTGTTCGAACGTATCCAGGGCATAGATGCCCTTGCCGACGAAGGAGCCTTCCTGAAACAGATCCTGATAGACGTCCGACACCGCGCGGGTATAGGGATCGATCCCGGCATCGCTGGCGAACAGCCGGGAATAGGCACTGCGCGCGGTGCTCGACAGGCTGATGCCGACCCGCGGCTGGAGAATCCCGTAGCCGCTGACGATGCGCCCGCTCAGCGGATCGGTCTGGGGCCGGTTCAGCGGGTGGTCCATGGCGCCCACGCATTGCTGGGCCACGTCCCGCGGCAGTTGGGTGTCGCTGTCCAGGGTGATGACGTAGGTGATCTCGGGCAGGGCCTGGATATCGCCGACGATCAGCGAGAAGCGCTCCTGGCCCCGGCCGCGCAGCAGGGCGTTGAGGTCTTCGAGCTTGCCGCGCTTGCGCTCGTGGCCCATCCAGCAGTATTCGGCGGGGTTCCACAGGCGTGGCCGGTGCAGCAGGTAGAAACGATCCACCGCCTCTTCGGGGTACTTCAGGTTCAGCGCCTCGATGCGTTGTCGGGCCAGCGCCAGCAGGGCGGTGTCGCCGTCCAGGGTTTCGCTGGGGGCGTCGAGAAAGTCGCTGAGCAGGGCGAAGTACAGCTGGGCATCGCGGTTGGCCAGAAAGCGCACTTCCAGGCCTTCCACCAGTTCTTCGACATCCGCCGCGTTGCCGAACAGGCAGGGCACCGCCACCAGGGTCCGGGCCCGGGGCGCAATGCCTTCGCTGTAGTCCAGGCGCGGCAGAATGCCCGGGGCCACGGTCAGGGTCACCAGGCCGTTGATCAGGCCGATGGCCAGGCGGCTGGCCAGCAGCAGCGCCGGCACCGCCCACAGCGCCAGCCAGTAATGACCGGGGGCGGCTTCCTGATACAGGGCGTCGAGAAACGGCCAGGCAAACAGCGCCGAGAGCAGCATCACCGGCCCCAGGAAAAAGCCCAGGGGCGCCTGGGTCAGCAGGCGTCGGCCGCGTTCGGCCAGGGGCACACGGGCCTGGATCTGCTGCTCCAGGGTGCGGCGTCCGGCGCCGATCAGGTAATGCCCGACGTGGCCGGCCACGGCTTCCGGGGCGTCGGCGCGGTAGTGGGCCTGGGCCAGTTCGATGCACTGCCGGGCCACCTGCTGTTCGCTCAGGGGACAGTGGCGGGCCAGGCGTTCGAGCACATGCCGGTAATGGTCGCGGGTGGCGAAGTCCATGCGCCGGTAGACCTTGGCCGGGTCCTCCTGCAGTTCATGTTCGACCCGGCTCATCAGCTCGACGAACTCGCGCCAGTTGCTGGCCGAGAGCAGGCGCAGACTGGAAATGCTGTTGCTGATGGACACCTGGTCGGCGGCCTGCTGCTGGGCGTCGAGCTGCACCAGGCGCTCGATGTTCAGCCCGGTTTCCCCCAGCAGTTGTTCGATCCAGGCCAGGGGCAGCACCAGGGCGGCGTTCTGCCCTTGCAGGCGGCGCGCCAGTTCGGCGACGAAGGCGGCGCTCATGGGCGGCGCCGAGCGGGCCATGTCGGCCACCGCCAGCACCACGCTCTTGGCGTCCTGCTCGGCGGTTTCCATCAGGCGGTCGGCCCAGTCGTTGGCCAGATTGCGCTCGCTCCAGTTGGCCATGACCCGAAAGGCCACGCGTCGCAGGTTCTCGATCAGGGCCAGGCGCAACATGATCGGGATCGCCCACAGCTCGCCGAGCATCAGCGGGGTGACGCTCTGGTAGCTGTCGACAAAGCGCCCCAGGCTTTCGCTGTCGACCCGGCCGTCGCCGTGGGAAATGGTTTCCAGGGCAATGTCGTAGACCCGCGGCAGGCCCGCCGACTGACCGTTGGCCAGGCGCGGCAACTGCCGGCTGTAGCCCCGGGGCAGGTGGGTGCGGGTGATGCGGATCTGCTCTTCCAGCAGGTAGTAGTTGTCCAGCAGCCACTCGGCGGCGGGGGTGGCTCGGGGCGAGTTGCCGCTGGCGGCGGTCAGGCTCTTGCAGCAACTGGCCAGGGCGCTGGCGTTGTCCGCCAGGCGTGCCAGCAGCCAGTCCGGAGTGCGACTGCGACTCAGGCGGTGCTGTTGCGCCAGCAGGGTGCCGTGGCTGGCCATCTGTTCACTGCTGAACAATTCCGAGCGCAGCGGCGCCTGGTATTCGACGCGCTTGCGCGAGGCCTTCCATTGGCCGTATCTGGCGGCGGGCAGCCGCCAGAACCTCAGGAATGCGTGGGTCCAATGACTGTCCATGTTTTCCTTGGCATAACAGAGCCGTACCTCGGCACGGGGTGCGAGGGAGGGCCGGGAGCGGGGCGTGCGGTCAAATCGATGCACCGTCGCGACGAACGTTTCAGGCAAAAAGCTGCAACCTTGACGGTGGCGGCCAGGGGGGAGGGTGTCTGTGCGCTGGGGCACATAGGCGCACGATCTGCCTGTCTGCTGGATGGGGTGTGCCTGCCCTTGTAGGCGCTGCCGAAGGCTGCGAACGGGCGAGCATCGCCGGGCCAGTTGGCGCGGGTCAGGTACAGCGCCGATACGAAAACAGGGCGACGGGACGGTGAGCGGGCAGGTTGCTGACAGGCTAACCCGGGGGAACAAACAGCCTCGCCACAGAGCCGTGGCTGTTTCAGAGAGTGCTGAAAGGTGCTTGGAACTACGCCGATTCGCTTTCTTTTGTAAGGCAAATCCGAGAAACTGCCGGCCGCTTGAATGCGCCGGGTGAGCGGGCTAGGGTGCTGGAGCCATCGCCCAATCGATGGCTCGGATGTGCAAGTCCGGTCATGTCGGCGCATCGTTGTCAAAAGCAGTTTCCGGGCTTTCTTGCCCTTCGTTTCTGCGTTATGGCAGCCGTGCGTGGGAGACTTTCGAGTCTGCCGGGTTCCGATATGCCCGGTCTTGCACACCTGCGCACGGCTGCCACCTTATTCGTGTGCAAGCGAACGGTGGCGGCTCCCATGAGTTTCATATCGGAGTTTGACCATGAAAAAGATTGTCCCCGATCCCCCCACGTCCTATCGCGATCCCCAACTCAAGGCCGCCAACGCCACCCTGCGCGTGGCTCTGGCCCGGCAACCACAGGACCCGGCGCTGTTCCAGCGCAACACCCAGGCCAAAGCCGTTACACCCGACTCGCTGTTCAGCGTGCGCGAAGGCGTCAGCGCTGAAGAGGCGCTGGTGCATGTGGCGTTGTTGCTCAAATGCGCCGAGGAGGTCTGCGATGAAATCACCCAGCAGGGCAGCGGCATCGAGCGCGGGCTGATCTGGTCCATGGTGCATTAGGTAGAGATGGCCCGGGCGGTGGTGGAGGCGTTGCTGGACGCCCGCCCGCAAGGCTTGCATCGCCTGGGCTGACGCTTTCGCTGGCAAGCCAGCTCCTACGGAGGGAGACACCGCTTCAGCGGCGGGCCGGCCGCAAGGCCGCCGTCGCGCTTGATCTGCCTGCATCTTCAACCCGCTGCAAAAACCAAGCGCCCGCACTTTAGTTCTGGTCCGATCCTCGGCCCTTCGGGCCTCGGTTATAAAGCTCGCCACAACCTCACCGCTGGCGGCTCCTTGCGTTTGGCTCGCCATGATTGGGTGATTTTCCAGTGCTTTTTTCACTGTTAATCTTGCCGCCATGACCCAAGCCCCCTCACATCGCCCTCACATTGCCTGGACGCTGTATTTCTGCGTGCTGTTCAACGTGTTCGTCTGCGGTCTGGGTCATGGACAGATGGCGGCACTGGAGATCACCGGCGTTGGCGGGCAGTTCTGTCACGCCCTGGGCGAATCGGCATCGACCCTGGATGAAGGCCCCAGCGACAACACCCGCCCCGGCACCCTGGGGGCTTTTGTCTGTCCCCTGTGTTCGGCGGTGAGCCTCGGGCTGGGGTTGCTGTTCTGCTTGACCTGGCTGCTGCTGGGGCGACGCTCGGCGCGGGTCAAGGTCGAGCAGCGCAGCAAGGCGCCGCCGCGTTACTCCTGGCCGTCACTCAATCCTCGGGCTCCTCCTCTGCGCGCCTAGCGCTGCTGCGCGACGGCCCAGGCCGCCGCGTCTTTTTCATCCCCCGGTACTTTCCTGCGGTCGCCATGGCGACGGCGGCCGGGGGCTGTTCGATGATTTTTTCGAGTCCGAGTCCATGACGTTCCCTTATCGCTCCTCCAGCTGCGCGGCGCTGTGCTGTGCGCTGTCGTTCAATGCCCTGGCCGATGCCCCATTGCAATTGCCGCAGACGCGCATCAGCGCCGACGAGCTGCCGCAACCCGGCCTGCAACTGGATACCCAGACCAGCACCGGTTCACGCCTGGGCCTGACCCCGCGGGAAACCCCGGCGTCGGTCAACGTGGTCAACCGCCAGCAGATCGAGCAGCGCGGCGCCGCCAACACCCAGGACATCCTGGCCAGCGTGCCGGGGATGAACGCGGCGGCATCGCCGGGCATTCCGGGGTTCGTCTCCTATCGCGGATTTTCCGGGCCGCAGATCACCCAGCTGTTCAACGGCATCAGCGTGCAATACGACTCCATCGCCGCCCGTCCCGTGGACAGCTGGATCTACGATCGGGTCGAGGCGGTGGGCGGGCCGTCGAGCTTTCTCTATGGCACCGGCGCGGTGGGCGGTTCGATCAACTACATCACCAAGCTGCCTTCGCGCACCGAGTCGTTCAATGAAGGGCGGGTCAGCTATGGCTCCTTCGACAGCCGCGAAACTTCCTTCGGTTTCAACCATGCGCTGAACGACGGCGCCGGGCCGCGGCACTACGCGCGCTTCGATGTCAGCCACACCAGCAGCAACGGTTATGTCGACCGCGAGCAGCGCGATGCCTGGACCACGGCGTTTTCCCTGCTGACGGATTTCAACGACCAGCTGTCCCACACCCTGGCCTACGAGTACCAGAACGAAAGCGTCGACAGCCCTTACTGGGGCACGCCAGCGCTGAACCCCCTGGGGGGCAAGATGGAAGTGGACAAGCGCCGGCGTTTCGAGAACTACAACGTCAGCGACGGTCGCTATGAACAGCGGGTGCAGTGGTTGCGCTCGATCATCGATTATCAGCTCGATGAGCGCACTTCGCTGCGCAACACCCTGTACCACTACAACGCCGATCGCGAATACCGCAACCTGGAAAACTACGCCTACAACAGTGACAACAGCCAGGTGCTGCGTTCCGGCATCCTGCTTCAGCGCCACGCCCAGGAACTCAACGGCAACCGTTTCGAGCTGATGCATCACAACTCGCTGTTCGGCCTCGACAGCCAGTGGTCGGCGGGCCTCGACTACAGCCACAACGTGATGAGCAACTACCCGCGCTCGGTGTCGGGCACGCTGCCTGGCGTTGCGCCGGGCGACTTCGATCCGGGCAGTTTCTGGGACTTGCCGGGCATGCAGCGCGGCTTCGAGAAGAACCGCCGCAACCAGGTGGACACCTGGGCCCTGTTCCTGGAAAACCGCCTGCAACTGACCGATCGCCTGTCCCTGCTCAGTGGCTTGCGCCATGACCAGATCGACCTGCAAGTGACCAACTACCGCGCCGTCACCGAAGCCAACCCGGCGTTCTTCCAGCGCAAATACCGCCCCACCACCGGGCGCCTGGGGCTGGTCTATGAGCTGACCCCAGCGGCCAACGTCTACGTGCAATACAGCACCGCCGCCGATCCGCCGTCGGGCATCCTGACCACCGCCAGCTACGGGCAGGTGCGCGACTTTGACCTCAGCACCGGCAACCAGTGGGAGATCGGCAGCAAGTTCGATTTCCTCGATGGCCGTGGCTCGGCGACCCTGGCGGCCTACCGCATCGAGCGCAAGAACCTGTCCACCGCCGACCCGAGCAACCCCGGCAGCAGCCAGCCGGTGGGCCAGCAATCGTCCCGCGGTGTGGAGCTGGCCGGTTCGTTGCGGGTCACGCCCAAGCTGTTGGCCGAAGGCAACCTGGCCTATGTCGATGCCCAGTACGACGAGTTCTATGAAAACGTCGGCGGGCGCCCGGTGTCGCGCAAGGGCAACAGCCCCACCAACACCCCGGACAAGGTGGCCAACCTGTGGCTGAGCTATGACCTTGCCCCGTCCTGGCACGTGGGCGGCGATGCGCGCTACGTGTCGTCGATGTACGCCAACGCGGCCAACACCCGCTATGCGCCGGCCTACACGATCTTCGGCGCATTCGTCGGCTACCAGCTCAATGCCGATACGCGGATCACCGGCCGGGTGCGCAACCTCACCGATCAGGTCTACGCCCGCACCACGGGGCAAACCCAGCTGTACCTGGGGGCGCCACGGACCTTCGAGCTGGCGCTGCAAACGCGCTTTTAACCTGAGCCGGCGGGGCGCCTGACAGCGCCCCGCGCCTCTGTGAGATGGCTGTTTTTGTGAGAGGCCTGCGATGAAGCGTTATCTGTACCTCTGGCACCGTTGGCTGGGCATTGTCGCCTGCCTGTTTATGGCCCTGTGGTTTATCTCCGGGGTGGTGATGCTGTATGTCGGCTACCCCAAACTGACCCCCGCCGAGCGTCTGGCGCATTTGCCAGTGCTGGTCCTGGAGCGGGAGGGGGTCGACCTGGAGCAGGTGCTGCACGCCGCCGATCCCGAGCAGGCGCCGTCGAGCATCCGCCTGACCACGGTGGCCGGCGCGCCGCGTTACATCCTCGAATACCCGGGGCCGCGCAAGGTGGCGATCGAGGCCGACAGTGGCCTGCAGGCGTTGCCCACTGACCGGGTCGAGGCCCTGGCGGCGGCCCGGCAATTCGCGCCGGGGGTGGCGGTGCGCGATCGCGGCGCGGTACAGGGCGACATGTGGAGCCAGTCCCGGGCCCTGGACGCCGACCGGCCCTTGCACCGGGTGGCCACCGCCGATGCCGAGCGCCGCCTGTTGTATGTCTCGGGCAGCACCGGCGAGGTGGTGCGCGACGCCACCGCCACCGAGCGCGGCTGGAACTGGATCGGGGCCTGGCTGCACTGGCTGTACCCGCTGCGCGGCATCGGCATCGATGGCGCCTGGGGGCCGATCGTCACTTACCTGTCCCTGGCCGCGACCCTGATGACCGTGCTCGGCCTGGCCGTGGGCGTGCTGCGCTGGCGCTTCACGCGCACCTATCGCAACGGCTCGCACTCGCCGTACCAGGGCTTTGCCCGCTGGCATCACCTGGGCGGCCTGTTGTTCGGGGTACTGGCCATCACCTGGATTTTCAGCGGCCTGATGTCGATGAACCCGTGGCAGATCTTCAGCAGCGCCCAGCCCTTGTCGCTGGCCGCCTATCAGGGCGCACCGCTGCACCCGGCGGCCTTTCCCCTGAGCGCGAGCCAGGCCCTGCAGCGCTTTGCCGACGACGGCCTGAAGGCCCGGGAGCTGGAGTGGCGGATGATCGGCGCCAAGGGCTACGTCATCGGCTACGACGGCGCCGGGCGCACACGGATTCTGTCCATGGCCGACCAACAGGTCTTGCGCCAGTTCAGCCCGGGCACCTTGCAGCAGGCCGCCTGGGCCATCCGCCCCGAGCGGCCGATGATCGTCCAGCAACTGACGGCCTACGACTTCTATTACTACGCCCGCGAGCCCCACAGCATGATGGGCCACCTGCAGCAGCGCCTGCCGGTGCTGCGGGTGCGCTTCGACGACCCGGCCCAGACCTGGCTGCACCTGGACCTGCACACCGGCGCGGTGGTCAGTCAACTGGACCAGCCGCGCCGCGCCTCGCGCTGGCTGTTCGCCCTGTTGCACAGCTGGGACTGGCTGCCCCTGCTGGCCAACCGGCCACTGTGGGATGTTTGGATGATTGTGTTCAGCGTCGGTGGTTTGCTGATCAGTGGCACCGGGGTGGTGCTGGGCTGGCGGCGCCTGGGACGTTCGTTGGGTAGAGTCCGGCGTTGAGGCGAGGCAGTAGCTATACGCCGATCTGGATCAGGGTTATGGCGTATTTCTGCGGCCTATTAGCGATTTAAACCACCGCTCCCGTCCCCAACGGTGATAATGCCCGCCTGAAAATTGACCCACTGCCAACGGAGCCCGTCGCGCCCATGTTCGTCATCACCCCGCAGGACCCTGAGACTTACCGGCGGCAAACCCGTCGCAGCACTTTGATCATCGCGCTGGTGTTCATCGCCCTGGCCATGCTGTTTTCCAGCGCCGCGGTGGCGCTGTTCGGTCAGCCGGGGGGCGACAATCTGGTGTGGAACGCGGCGGGGGTGTTCACCGGTCTGCTGATCAGCGCGGCGCTGTTGCGCAGTGTGTTCTGGAGCAAGCCGTGGATGGCCGCGGCGGTCTATGGCTGGCGTCTCAAGCGCAGTCTGATGCGGGTGACCAATGTCATGCATCAGGTCACCGCCGGGGTGGC
Source organism: Pseudomonas protegens (assembly GCF_013407925.2). Classification (NCBI taxonomy): domain Bacteria; kingdom Pseudomonadati; phylum Pseudomonadota; class Gammaproteobacteria; order Pseudomonadales; family Pseudomonadaceae; genus Pseudomonas; species Pseudomonas protegens. Next base: position 5,529,882 of record NZ_CP060201.1, read on the forward strand.
GGCGGGCGATCCGGCGGCGCTCAAGCTGCTGCGTTTCTATCACCTGGGGCTGCTGCAGATGCATCAGCTGGACGCCAACTCCAGCGCCCACGGGCAGATGCTGGGCGAGGTGGAGCGGCATCTGGCGCTGCTGGCCGAGCAGGGTATCGATCCGCAGCAGGAGCGCCTTGAGGCGTCATGGCTGGAGGCGGTGAAGCGGCACAAGGCCGCGTGAGGGGCGCCCGGGCGTTGCTGCAAGCCCGGGCGGCGCCTGCCTATTGCAGGTAGCGCCACAAGGCCTGGGCCATCGCGCTGGGCTGGCACTGGGTGCCGAACAGTTGCTGGCCGATGCTCAGGCCCAGTTGCCGGTAACTCTCGAACTGTGCCTCGTCGAAAAACTGGTCCACGGTGCTCTGGTTGGGAAAGCTCGGGTTGGTCCGGGCGTAGTTGAGTACGTCCGGCGTCAGTCCGGCAATCAGCCGCGGCTTGAGCACCAGGATCCGGCAATGGGGCGTCTGGCACAGGTCATCCTCGCGGTCCGGGGAGTGGGCATGGACATTCAGCAGCAGGGCGCATTTCTGGTTGTCGGCGCTCGGCGGCTGGCGAAACTCTTCCAGGCTGGCAAATACCGTCTTCAACTGCGGATGGCTCAGCACGCCGGGGTCTTCGCGGATCTCCAGGGCCTGATCGATGCGCGCCAGGCGCACCAGGTTGGCCAGGTCGTCGAACTGGTAGTCGGGGTCGCAGCCGGCGTCGCAGGTGATGATCAACTCAACCTTGCGCCCTTGGCGCAGCAGTTCGTAGGTACCGGTGTTCTCAAAGTGTCCGCCGTCCGACAGGTACTGGTAGTCGCGGCGGTAGCCGTGAAAGCGCGCGGTCAGTTCATAGAACAGGTAGGCCTGGGTGCTGTAGCGGATCCACGGCTTGAGGTCGCGGGGCGCCCATTGCTGTTGCCCGGGGTCGAGGAAGTGGCTGGGCCACCACAGGCCCAGGCGCACGTTGGCCAGCCCCAGCACCAGCGACATGCCGAGGCTGGTGGCGCGGCCCAGGCCGGTGCTGAAGGCTGCGCCGGAAACGCCGATCCACTGGCCCAGGGTCAGCGGACGCATGATTTCCGAGGCCGGGCCATGCTCGAGGTCGCGGCGATAGGCCTGGCCGTCGAGGAGGTAGCGCTCTGCCGGGCACTGGCTGGTTGGCGCCGGGCTGTCGGGGGCCCAGTTCGGCGCGATGCACAGCGGCTTGCCCTTGCGGTCGCGCTGCACCAGCTGTTCGGCCGGGTCGACGGTGAGGTTCATGGTGACGTTGATCAGGTGCACCGGGCCGGCGCTGGGGCTGGCGTAGTACTGCTGCAGCGACAGGTCGTCGCTGGACATCGGCTCGGCCACGCTCATGTAGGTGCGGCGCTGTTGCGCCGGGCCGTTGAAGCGCCGGCCATTGGAGGCGCCGAGGTAGGCGCGGGTCAGGCGTGCCGAGTAGAAGGCCTGCAGCGACGAGGTGTTGAGAAAACCGATGAAGCGCCCGCTGAGGTGGGTCAGCAAGGCCGCCAGCAGGCTCAGCGCCGCGAGTCGCCAGGCCACCGCGTGCTCGCCGGCAATCACGGCGCCGTCGTAGGCGATCCATTGCACCAGCAAGGCCCAGCACAGACACAGCAGGCTCAGCAGCAGGCCACCGGCCAGCAGCGCGAGCAGGTCCAGCGGTAGCCTGTGCATCCAGCCCGGCAGGCTCTTTTCATCCTTGAGCAAGGCCAGGCGCCGCACCAGCCAGACCACCGCGATCAGCGCCAGCAGGCTGCCCAGGGCCCGCAGGTCATGCAGGTAGCGATACAGCGCCTGGGCCGCGGTCACCAGCAGGGCGAGGAACCCCAGCACCGCCACAGCGGCCATGGCCCGACCCAGGGCCCGGGTGATCTGCACCCGATAGTTGCGCACGCTGTTGGCGCAGGCGTTGTCCTTGGCCGGGTCGCGGTTGTCGGCCAGGCGCTTCACCAGTTGCCGGGTGATCAGCAAGGCGCCACTGCCCACCAGGGCGCCGGCCAGGGTCAGGGCGCCCACCGCGTGCCACTGGGCCAGCCCGTAGGCCAGGGCGCCACCGAGCCACAGGCCGCCGACCACGCCGAGCATGCTCCGGTACGCCGCGTTGCCCAGGCTCGGCGGCCGGTCCAGGTCGCCCTGGGGAATGATCAGCCAGTACGCCACGGCGCAGGGCAGGGCGAACAGCACCCCGGCCATCAGCGGCCAGAGCAGCAGGCTGGCGTGACTGAGCACCTGGAACAGGGTCAGCAGACTGAGCACCAGCAGGATCGGCAGGCCGATCATGGCCTGCAGCGACAGCCAGTTGCGCCAGGTCATGGCCAGGGCGTAGAGCATGTCGCCGGAGCCGGTGGGGGTCAGGTAGCGACCGTTCTCCCGCAACCAGGCCATGGGGCCCTGGCCCACGGGCTGCTGGGCGTAGTCGACGCCGGTGCTGATACGCCCCGGCGGTTCGAAGCGCAGGGCCTGGTAGGCATCGCGGGCCGCCTGGGCCACCGGGTCCTGGGAGGTCGGCTGGCGCAGGCGCCCGGGGAGGAACAGGCTGGAGAAGAAACCGCCGATGTAGCCGCCGCCACTGACCGTGGACAGGTAGTCGATGCGCGACAGCAGGCTGTGCTCGGCATCGGCATCGGCATCGGCATCGGCATCGGCATCGGCGCCGGTGGCCGGCGGCGCTGGTCGGGTGCTCGCGCTGGGCGCCGGGGCCCGGGCCATGGCTTGCAGGACGCCCAGGCAGAAGGTTGCGCTGCGGATGCCGCCGCCGGACAGCGCCAGGCCCCAGTTGCCACGGGCGGCCGGGGTGTGCCCGGGCACTTCCTGGCCCAGGCTCAGGCGTCGAAAGCGGATGCGTTGGTGCTCGATCTGGTACGGGTTCTGGTCGGGTGTCATGGACCTTCCTTGGGAGACGGAGGGGCTGCGGTCCGCGCCGCGCCCCGGCAAGCGCCCGGCAGGATAGCGGATGTCGGGGGACGCTGTGCAAGCTCCGGGTGCCTGGGGCGGGCGCGACCGCGGCGGGCTCGGCTTCGCGGCGCCAGGGGCATTGGGCTTGTGCGGTTCGCAAGTGCTCAGGGGAATTGATGCGCCGAATGCATGGGAAAACGCCCTTGGTTATAACGTTAGATTTTATTTATATAAATGGACATAAGCATTAGCCGCTATGCTGCCGCCAGTTTTTCACCTGGCCGCGTGATCTGTAGGGTTTTTTATCGATGGATGTGGGTAATTTCGGTTTTGTAATCGCAGGCCTGGTAGTGGGATTTATCGTCGGCATGACCGGGGTCGGAGGCGGCTCGCTGATGACCCCGATCCTGCTCTGGTTCGGCATCAACCCGGCCACGGCGGTGGGCACTGACCTGCTGTACGCCGCCATCACCAAGTCCGGTGGGGTGCTGGTGCATCAGAAGAACCGCAATATCGACTGGCGCATCACCGGCTGGCTGACCCTGGGCAGCGTGCCGGCGGTGCTGGCCACCCTGTGGTTTTTGAACAACCTGGACTCCGATCCCCACGCCTTGAACGCGGTGATCAAGCAGGGGCTGGGCTTTGTCCTGCTGCTCACGGCCCTGGCCATCGTGTTCAAGAAAAAGCTCATGGCCTTCGCCCAGCGCCACGGCAAGGATTACCAGCCCAGCCCCGGCGGCCTCAACGGCCTGACCGTGGTCACCGGGCTGATCCTCGGCACCATGGTCGCCCTGACCTCCATCGGCGCCGGCGCCCTGGGCACCGTGGCGCTGTTCATTCTCTATCCGTTCCTGGCCACCAAGCGCCTGGTGGGCACCGAGATCGCCCACGCCGTGCCGCTGACCCTGGTGGCCGGCCTGGGCCACGCCAGCATGGGCAACATGGACTGGCACCTGCTGGGCTTCCTGCTGATGGGCTCGCTGCCGGGGATCTGGATCGGCAGCCACATGACCGGGCGGATTTCCGACGAGATCCTGCGCCCATGCCTGGCGGTCATGCTGTTCTCCATCGGCTACAAGCTGGCCTTTTAAACGCAGCGGCAAGCCGCAAGCAAAAAGCACCTGTCAGTTGCGGCGGTAGAGTGCCAAAAATGCCGCCAGCGACAGCATGCTCGCGCCGCAGCATTGATTGAGCCGGCGCATGCCGCTGGCGGTGAGGAATTTCGCCGCCTGCACCCCGCCCGCGGCATACAGGCCCATCACCAGCACTTCCACCAGCGCGGTGACCAGCGCCAGGGTGGCGTACTGGATGAAGATCGGCTGGGCGGGGTCGACGAATTGCGGCAGAAAAGCCGTGAAAAACAGCAGCACCTTGGGGTTGGTCATGGCCACCGAGAAGCTGCGCCGGAACACCTCGCCACGCCGCGAGCCGGCCCGCACCTGCTGGGCGTCGAGGGCCTGTGGGGCGCTGCGCCAGAGCTGGATGCCGAGCCAGGCCAGGTAGCACACGCCGACCCATTTCAAGACCATGAACAATGGCTGCGAAGCCATCAGCATCGCCCCCAATCCCAGGCCCACGGCGGCAATGATCAGCACATCCGAGAGCGCCGCGCCGGCCATGCCCACCGCCACCAGCTGGCGATTGCGCGAGGTGCCGTTGGCCATGGCCAACAGCGAGGTCGGGCCGGGGATCAGCGCGCCGATAAAGCAGCTTGAGGTGTAGAGCAGCAGGGTGGTGGTGTTCATCGCGGTGTTCTCGTCGGGCGGGTGGCACAGTCGACGCAGCATGCACCAGCGCGGTGCGGGTTTAAAGGCATCCGCCGGCGCCCTGGCGTCCGGGTTTGAATCGGCTTCGCGGTTTGCCAACTTCTGCGGATTCCCAGGGTCAGTTATCCTGAGCCGGCCTCAGGCATGCAGTGCCGCCCCTTTCCTCTTGTGTGATGTGTTCATGACTCGTTCTCCTCCCCGTGGTGCCGCTCCCCAGACCTTGCGCGGTGGCCAGACCGGTGCCGCGATCCGCCAGTACGACTGGTCGCACACCGCCGTGGGCCCGCGGGAGCATTGGCCGAGCCTGTTGCACAGCACCTTGAGCCTGGTGCTTGAGTCCCCCGAGAGCCTGTACCTGCTGTGGGGCCCGCAGAAGCAGTTCTTCTTCAACGACGCCTATCGCCCGGTGCTTGGGCCGCGCCTGGACAACGCCCTGGGGCAAACCATCGAGACGCTCTGGGCCGATGCCTGGCCGGATGTGCAGCCGATGGTGGAGCAGGCCTTCCTCGGGCATTCGTGCCGGCACGAAGACCTGCCGGTGAACATGCAGCGCTACCCCGGCGAGGAATTGACCTGGTGGTCGTTCTCCATGAGCCCGGTGTTCGACGAGCGCCAGGAGCAGGTGCTGGGGGTGCTCTGTCATACCGTGGAAACCACCGAAAGGGTCCTTCTGGGTCAGCATGCCCGGCGCACCGAGGCCCATCTGCGGGAAACCCGCGAGCTCAATACCCGGGTGCTGGCCAGCAGCAATGACTGCATCAAGGTGCTGGACCTCGATGGCCGCTTGTCGTTCATGAGCGAGGGCGGGCTGCGGGTCATGGAAGTCAGCGACTTCAATGCGATTGTCGGCTGCCCCTGGCCGGACTTCTGGCAGGGCCAGGGCAACCTCGAAGCCCGGGCGGCGATTGCCGCGGCCCAGGCCGGCGAGTCGGCGCGGTTCCAGGGCGCGGCCAATACCCTGGCCGGCACCGCCCGATGGTGGGATGTGCAGGTCACGCCCATGCTCGATGCCAGCGGCCGGCCGGAGAAGATCCTCTGCATCTCGCGGGACATCAGCGCCACCCGCGCGGCCGAGGAAGAGCTGCGCCGCCTGAATGAATCCCTGGAGCAGCGGGTCCAGGCGCGCACCCAGGAGCGGGACCGGATCTGGCAGCTGTCCACAGACCTGATGCTGGTGGCGGACTTCGACGGCCGCATCGTCGCGGTCAATCCGGCCTGGACCGCGTTGCTCGGCTGGCCGCGCGACGAGCTGGAGGGCCGCAGCTTCTACGATTTCATCCATCCCCAGGACCGCGCCGCGGCCGCCAGCGCCAGTGCCGAACTGGCCCGGGGGCAGAGCTATTCCCGGGTGGAAAACCGCTTTCTGCACCAGGACGGCAGCTATCGCTGGGTGTCCTGGAGCGCGGTGCCCGACCCGCAGCATATCCATGCCGTGGGCCGTGACATGCAGGCCGAGCGCGAGGCGGCGCAAGCCCTGCGCAAGACCGAGGACATCCTGCGTCAGGCGCAGAAGATGGAGGCGGTGGGGCAGCTCACCGGCGGCGTGGCCCACGACTTTAACAACCTGCTGACGGTGATCCGTTCGTCCACCGACCTGTTGCGCCGCAACCTCAGCGAGGAGCGCCGACAGCTGTACATCGAGGCCATTTCCGACACCGTCGACCGCGCCAGCAAACTCACCGGCCAGCTGCTGGCCTATGCCCGCCAGCAGAACCTGCGTCCGGAAACCTTCGACGTCGGCGCCAGCGTGCAACTGGTGGCGCAGATGATCAATCCGTTGATCGGCGCTTGCATCGAGCTGCGTCTGGAGCTGCCGGAACAGCCCTGCCACACCCATGCCGATGTCGGTCAGTTCGACACCGCGCTGATCAATATGGCGGTCAATGCCCGCGACGCGATGCAGGGCGAAGGCTTGCTGGTGATTGCCGTGGAGCGGGTGACGCAGATTCCCGCCACCGCCGGGCAGGGCGCCCAGGTCGGGGATTTTGTCGCGGTGTCGCTGACCGATACCGGGGCCGGCATCGACCCGCAGCAGATCGAGCGGATCTTCGAGCCGTTCTTCACCACCAAGGAGGTGGGCAAGGGCACCGGCCTGGGGCTGTCCCAGGTGTTCGGTTTCGCCAAGCAGTCCGGCGGCGGCCTGGAGGTCCATAGCCGGCCCGGGCAGGGCACGCGCTTTACCCTGTACCTGCCGCGCACCGAAGCCTTGGCCGGCACGCCGCTGCCGGCCGGCCCGGTGGCGCTGCCGGCGGATGGGCAGGGCGCCACACTGCTGGTGGTGGAGGACAATCCGCAAGTGGGACGGCTGCTGGCCCAGTCCCTCAACGAACTGGGGTATCAGGTCGAGTGGGCCACCAGCGCCGCCGAGGCGCTGCGTCGCCTGAGTCAGGAGCAGGGCCGGTTCCAGGCGGTGTTTTCCGATGTGGTGATGCCCGGCATGAGCGGTATCGAACTGGCCGGGCGGATCCGCAGCGACTACCCCGGGTTGCCGGTGATCCTCACCAGCGGCTACAGCCCGGCCCTGGCCGAAGGCCGCACCCGGGAGTTCGTGTTTCTGCAGAAACCCTACTCGATCGCCGAACTGGCCCAAGCCATCGATAGCTGCAGGCGCTAGGCGGCAAGCTTGGCGCTGGCCGCTTACAGCTTGCCGCTGTTCCTCACCCATTCCTGGGCCGAACGCCACAGGCAGATCCCCAGGAAATAGGCCGAGGCCGCCAGCCACAGGCCCATGATCGACGGGCTGTGCAATGGGTGGCTGAGGATCAGCAGCGCGCCACTGAGCAGCCAGACGAAGGTCACGATGATGTTCAGCCCCATCCACTTGCGCACCCGGAACGGATGCAGGAACTGCAGCCGAGTGGCGGTCAGCAAGGCCAGGGCGAAGATGCTCAGCAAGCTCAGCCAGGGGCCGGGCTCGATCAGGTAGAAACACAGGGCGACCACGTTCCAGGCCGCGGGAAAACCCTGGAAGTAGTTATCGTGGCTCTTCATGTTGACGTTGCAGAAGCACAGCAGCGATGACAGCAGGATCAGCGAGGTAGCCAGCAGCGCGCTGTACTCCGGCAGGGGAATGTAGCGGTAGATGAACAGCGCCGGAATGAACACGTAGGTCAGGTAGTCGATCACCAGGTCCAGCACCGAGCCGTCGATGTTGGGCAGCACCGAGCGGGTGTTGACCTTGCGCGCCAGGGAGCCGTCGACGCCGTCCACCAGCAGCGCCACCCCCAGCCATAGCAGGCAGGCCTTGGGCTGGTTGTCGAACAGCGCCAGGGTGGCGAGCAGGGCACTGACCACACCGGTGGCGGTAAAGCCATGGGCGCCCCAGGCTTTGATTCTGGCGATCTGCAGGGTCGATATCACAGGGCGTGTCTCCGGCGGCTGAGGGGGCCTGTAGTGCCCGCGTTGCTCAAGGGCGGCGCGGGTCCAGGTTGCAGTAATCGACCGAGAAGCCTGGCAGAAGGTTCAGCGCGATCCTGCAAGCAGGCCCTTGTCGCAACCCTTGGCCGCCGCATGCCCGGCCTGGCCGGGGCCAGCGGTCGAGGGGATTTTCAGAGTTTAGGCGCGATGGCCGAAGCAACAAGAAAAACGCCACCTGGCGTTGAAGGCCGGTGGCGTTTTTTATCGGGCGCAGCAGGGGGCACGGTGTTGTGCAGCTCGGTTACTTTGCCGCCTCCAGGGCGTTGAGCAGCGCATGGGCGGCCTTGATCCGTTCCTCGTTGGGGTAGTTCTTGTTGGCCAGCAGGACGATGCCGATCTGCTTGCTCGGGACAAACACTACGTAAGCGCCGAAGCCGCTGGTGGAGCCGGTCTTGTTGTACAAGGCGTCGGCCTTGGGCGGTTGGGCTGGAGTCAGCCACTCTACCGGGTGCGGTTTGAGGGCCATTGGCGACGAGTTGCCTGCCATCAGCCGCGCCAGCGGCACCGGGTAGGCATAGCGTTCCCAGCCCAGGCCCTGGGTCATGTCGCCGACCCGGTAATAGCCGCTCTGGGTGCTGGCGATGGCTTTTTGCAGGGTGTCGTCCAACGGCTGCGGTTGCAGGTTGTCGGCAATGAACTGCAGCAGGTCCGGGGCACTGGTCTTGACCCCGTAGGCCTCGGCGTCCAAGGGACCTGGGCTGACCCGGATCGGCTTGTTCTGCTTGTCATAGCCCTGGGCGTAGTGGGCCTGCTGCTCCTTGGGCACCCTGATGTAGCTGTGCTTGAGCCCCAGTTTGGGGAACAGGCTCTTTTCCAGCAGTTGATCGTAGGGCTGGCCCAGGCTGCGGGCGGCGAGGTAGCCGAGCAGGCCGATGCTGGGGTTGGAGTACAGGCGCTGGGTGCCCGGGCTGAAGGTGGGCTTCCAGGTGTTGTAGTAATCCAGGATCTTGTCTTCGCCCTGGACCTCATCGGGGAACTGCAGCGGCAGGCCACCGGCACTGTAGGTGCCCAACTGCAACAGGCTGATGCCGTCGAAGGCGCTGCCGCGCAGGGCCGGCCAGTACTGGCTGGCTTGGTCCTCGAGGGCCAGCTTGCCGCTGGCCTGGGCGTAGCCGGCCAGGGTCGCGCTGAAGGTCTTGCTCACCGAACCCACTTCGAACAGGGTGTCGTTGTCCACCGGCTGTTGATTGTCCTTGGAGGCAAGGCCGTAGTTAAAGTAATGTCGCTTGCCGTTGGCGATGATCGCCACTGCCATGCCTGGAATGTCCTGCTGCTGCATCAGCGGACGGATAGTGGCATCCACGGATGTTTTCAGGCGGCTGTCCTGGGGGTTCTCGGCCAGGGCGTCGACGCTGCCGAGGAGCAGTACACAGGCGCTGATGATGCCTAATCCGGTTGAGGTTTTATGGCGCATGATGGGCTGTTTTCCATGGGTTCTGATTTTTTTGCCGCCTATTCCCAGCGGCTTTCCGGCTTCGGGGTTCTTTGCGGAAACCCCGGGGCGCAGTGCTCGCGGAGTCTTCCCGGGAAGGGCGAACGTGGTCAGCGCTGCGCGAGCGAGGCCAATGTAGGCAGTCTGCGCAGGATCGGCAAACGACGATATTTCGCAGGAGCCATTAGAAAAACTAGGGAATGCCCATGCTCCGTCCACACCTGCCCTTGAACGCGCTGCGGGCTTTCGAAGCCTCGGCCCGTCATTTGAGTTTCACCCGCGCGGCCATCGAGCTGTGCGTGACCCAGGCGGCGGTCAGCCATCAGGTCAAGAGCCTGGAGGCCCAGCTCAAGGTCACCCTGTTCAAGCGTCTGCCCCGGGGGCTGATGCTCACCAGCGAAGGCGAGACGCTGTTGCCGGTGCTGCGCGAGTGCTTTGACCGCATCGCCCAGACCCTCGGGCGCTTCGACGGCGGGCACTACCGCGAGGTGCTGACGGTGGGCGCCGTAGGCACTTTCGCGGTCGGCTGGTTGCTGCCGCGCCTGGGGGACTTCCAGGCCCGCTATCCGTTTATCGACTTGCGCCTGAGCACCAACAACAACCGGGTCGACGTGGCCGCCGAGGGCCTGGACTACGCCATCCGTTTTGGCACGGGAGCCTGGCACGGCATCGAGGCCCTGGAGCTGTTGCAGGCGCCGCTGTCGGTGCTGTGCGTGCCGGAGATCGCCCGTCAGTTGCACAGCCCGGCGGACCTATTGGGCCAGACCCTGCTGCGTTCCTACCGCACCGACGAGTGGCCGCAGTGGTTCCAGGCGGCGGGACTGGGCAGCAACAGCCTGCTGCCCCAGAGCATTGTCTTCGACTCGTCCCTGGGCATGCTCGAAGCCGCCCTGCAGGGCCTGGGCGTGGCCCTGGCGCCGCCCTTGATGTTTGCGCGGCAACTGGCCAGTGGCGCGGTGGTGCAGCCGTTTGACATCGGCATCGTCACCGGTAGCTATTGGCTGACGCGCTTGCAGTCGCGGGCGCAGACCCCCGCCATGGACGCCTTCAAGGCCTGGCTGCTGGAGGCGCTGGCGGCCTAGGCCCCATCAATAGCGCCAATGCCCCGGCGTCCAGACCCACTGGCCGGCGTGCCAGCGGTAATGCCCGGCGACCCAGTGGTAGTTCGGCGCCGGCGCTATCGGTATCACTTCAACCATGGGCGGTGGTGGCGGCCGACGTGGATGGACCGGCTCCACTACGCAGCCGGCCAGGGTGCTGCCAAGCAAGGTGGCAATGAGGACGCTTTGGATAACACGGCGCATGCTGGGTTTCCTTGAGAAGTGACAGTGAACCCGCGGTAATCGCGGGCGCTTGATCATTGAACGCGGCCCGGGGCTGAATCCGTCGCCGAGTCTTTCAATCGCGATTGGCCGCGCGGTTTTTCCCCGGGTTTCGCAGGTACATGGATTCCACCAGTTGCTGGCGCTCCCTGAGCGACAGGCCGCCGGCAAAATTGGCCAGGGCCTCATCCACCCGGGCCCGCAGGGCGATGTCGGCCTCGCGGGATTTGCCCAGCTCGGCGTCCAGGGCACGGCGGTCCAGTGTTTCGGCCCCCAGCTCGCGAACCACCCCCTGGCGGGCCTCGCGCCCGGCAATGATCAGCGGCTGGCTGTCGATGCGGGTCTGGCGCAACAGTTGGCGCAACTGGCGCCGGCGTTCTTCCGGCATCTGCGCCATGGCTTGGCGCAGGCCCTGTTGCGGCATCGCCAGGACCTGGCTCGATTTGGGCTGGCCGAACCATTGGTAGAGGCCGCCGGCGACGCCGCCGATCAGGAACACGTTGAGCAGCAGCGACAGCAGCAGCAAGGTTTTCAGTGGGCGGGGGTACAGGTTCACTGTTCGGCCTCCTCGGCATTGATGCTCAGGACGAATTCCGCGTCGCTCTGGTCCAGCACACTGGGCAAGGCCTCGGCGGAGGGCGGCAGCGGCAGGCTCAGGGTCACCGCCAGCATGCCGGCGGCGGCGCCGCTGAGGCCGACCCCGATCCAGCCCAGGGAGGTCAGCCAGCCGGCATAGCGCTGCCAGAGCGTCGGTGCCGGCGGGTGCAGCACTGCCGTGGCGATGATCTGCCGCACCAGTGCCGGGCTTGGTTCGGGCACCCGGTAACTGTCCAGCCGAGTGTCGAGCCAGCGCGCCTGTTGCAGCACTTGCCGGGCCGTGGCATGCCCGGTGTCGAGCAGGGCCTGGGCCTGGGCGCGCTCGGCGCTGGGCCAGCGTTGCAGGTCTGCGCCATAGGCGTCGGCCAGGTACGCAAAGCGTTCGGGGGTCATGGTTTTCTCCTTCCTGAGAGGTCCGCGCCGGGGGCCTCGGCGAGGTGGCTGCGCAGGGTGCGTCGGGCCCGCGACAGCAGGCTTTCCAGGGCCTCGACGCTGATGTTCATCAGCGCGGCGGCCTCGGTGTTGGACAGCTCCTGGTAGTACTGCAGGACGATCGCCTCGCGCTGGCGCTCCGGCAGCCGGTCCAGGGCCTGGGCCATGCGTCGCTGCTGGCTTTGGGCTTCCAGCTGCTGTTCCGGCGTGGGGCCGCTGTCCGGCGCCTCGATGGCCTCCTCGCTGTCGGCTTGCAGGTGGTCCTTGCGCCGGCGCAGGCGGTCATAGCACAGGTTCAGAGCGACCCGGTGCAGCCAGGTGTCGAAGCGCGCCTGCTCGCTGCGCCAGTGCGCGGCCTGTTTCCAGATCCGCAGAAAACTCTCCTGGGCGATGTCCCGGGCTTCGTCGGCGTCACCCAGCAAGCGGCTGGCCAGGGCCAGCAGGCGCGGCAGCTTGCGGGTGACCATTTCTTGCACGGCCTGGGCGTCGTTGTTGCCGATGCGGGCCAGCAACTCCAGATCCGGGTCGGTTTCGTTCAAATCGGCGGTTCTCGCTGCGGTGATGGGGCGATCCAAAAGAGCGCGTGTTCAACGCAGCCAATGGCCTTCGATCCAGTACCAGTTCGGCCCGCGGGCCTGCCAGTGCCCGGGCACCCACTGGCCACGGCGCATCACCGGCTGCCAGTGGCCCGGCACCCAGACATAGCCGCGTCCATGCCAGCGCCAGTGGCCGCGATCCCAGGCATAACCGGGCCGGGCCATGGGCGCCGCTTCGTAGCGCATGGGCGGCGGAGCTTGTTGAATGATCACGGTCTGGGCGAAGACCGGGCTGCCGATCAGGGCCGTGAAGGCCAGGGGGATCAGCAGCAGGGTACGAAGACGTGGCAGACAACGGGCAAGCTTCATGATGACTCCTTCAGGCCTGCGTTCGCTGTTGAACGCAGCTGATGGGTTCAACGATAGATGGCCGAAGAATCCGTCGCGGGGAAATGAATTTTTATCCGGGCCCGGTTCAACCGCGGTTCAGCCAGCGGCCAGGGTTGCGACACGGCGCGGGGCGCGGCGGATGAAAAAATTTCGGCGGTGGCGGCGACGGAAGTTGCCCGGGCGCGCCGTTCAATCGGTAACCCTGTGCAGCGCCGGCGAGGTTGGCCAGCGCCGCAGAGCGGTCGTATCACTGAACCCTTGAGGAATTCATCATGTCCCGTCGTATTGCACTGCTGATTGTCATGGCCACGATGCTGTCTTTGGGGGGCTGCGTGGTTTACCCCGGGCACTATCACGGCTGCTGCTACCGCTATGGCTACTACCGCTAGGGCGCGGGGCCGCGCGCCGGCGTGGCCCGGGGTGCTTGGCTAAGCCCCATGGGCCCGGCACAATCCTCGACCTTGCCGGGCAGGCAGCGGCGTCGCGCCGATGGCGGGCTTGCCCCGGGCGTGGGGAGGAAGGTGGATGCCCGTCTTGAAACAGCAGGACCAGGACCCGGACGCGATTGCACGTCCGGTATGTGCCCTGCGCATCTCGACCCAAGAACAGCGCTGGGAACGGCCATGGCACAGCCATCGCAAGGCCCAGCTGCTGTTTCCCGCGGGCGGCGTGCTCAGTTGCGAGAGCGCCGAAGGCCTGTGGCTGGCGCCGCCGCAGTGCGCGGTATGGATTCCCAGCGCGATCGAGCATCGGGTCCAGGGGCTGGAGAACGCCCAGGGCTATTGCCTGTTGGTCAAGCCCGAGCACGCCCGTTCGCTGCCTCAGGCCTGCTGCACCCTGGTGATGTCGCCGCTGTTGCAGGAGTTGCTCAAGCGCTGTGCGCAACTGCCGTTCCTGTATGACCAGGACGGCGCCGCCGGGCGCCTGGTCGCGGTGACCCTGGATGAGCTGGCGGTTGCGCCCCGCGAGCAGATCCACCTGCCCATGCCCCGGCACGCACAACTGCGGCGTCTGGCCCAGCAGATCCTTGAACAGCCGCAACGGCGCCTGAGCCTCGGGCAATGGGGCGAGCAGATCGGCCTCAGCGAACGCAGCCTGAGCCGCTTGATCGTGGCCGAGACCGGCCTGAGTTTCGGCCGCTGGCAGCGTCAGTTGCACATCCTCCTGGGGCTTGAGCAATTGGGCCGGGGCGACTCGGTGGAGCGTGTGGCCCTGACCCTGGGCTATGACAGCGCCAGCGCCTTTATCCGCATGTTCAAGAAAGCCGTGGGCCAGCCGCCGGGGCGGTTTTTTGCCGAACGTCGCCAAGCCCTGGAAAACCACGCCCTGTAGCCGCTGCCGAGCCCGCGAGGCTGCGAAAAGGCCCGCAGGGCCTTGCCTGGCGATGCCTCGTCAAACTCACGATCGCGGTGGCCGCCAGGTCAGAGTGCCGCCTGTGGCAGTGGCAATATCTGGCTGGATTGGTCAATAACTTGTCGATCTCGGCTGATGCGGACAATGTTTCTCGGGAAGATGATAAGCATTCTTGTTTGTTAGATTCTTGAGGTGTTCCCATGTACTTCGATCATCAGCATTTTCCCCTGGTCTGGATGCGTCGCGCCGAGGACGCAGGGCAGCCGGGCGTCGACCCTTTCCAGCAGTTGGAGGGGCTTATGCAGCGGGCCCAGGCCTTTGTCCTGATGAGTGATCTGATGCCTGAGCCCGAGCAGCGCAACAGCGCTCGGAGCCAGGCGTTGCTCAAGCAGGGTTCGTTGTGGATGAAGCGCAACAAGGCGGCGATCCGCCGCTGGATCAAGGCGATGATCGTCATTGCCCCGCAGCCGGAGACACAGGCCCGGGTCGAGGCGTTTGCCGACAGCTATGAAAAGTTCTGGGGCTATCCGCTGCTGCACAGTGCCTCGCCGCTGGCCGCAGCCGCCCTGGCCCAGCAGCTGCTGCGTCCGCCGCGAGTCAACCCGCACAACTGGTAGTTCCAGCCACTTCAGCTGCGCAGGTGCTCGGGGAGGTTGGCGGTGAGCACCTTGCCCATGCTGACCCGGGGTTCAACCTGATAACCCAGGGCCTGGTAGAAGCCCTGCACCGCGGCGTTGCTGCTGAGGATCTGCAGGTTGATCTTCAGGCAGCCACGGGCGCCCAGGGCCTGTTCGCCGTGGCGCACCAGGGCCCGGCCGGTGCCGAGTCGGCGCTGTTGCGGGTCCACCGCCAGGGAGTACAGCCAGCCACGGTGGCCGTCGTAGCCGGCCATCAGGGTGCCGATGACCTGCCCTGAGGCCAGGGCGACGAAGAACAGCCCGTCGTCCACGGCGAGCTTGCGCTCGATGGCCAGCTCCGGGGTGTTGTGGACGCTGTCGTAACCGAAGACGCGTTTCCACAGCTCGATCACGGGCTGGCGGTGCTGGGTGTTGTCGTACTCGATCAGTTGGATCATGGCGTGGGCTCGGCAAGGGGGGAGCTATGGGCGGTGGCGGCTGGCAGGTTTCAGTCCTGATGGCCGGGCCAGGTTTCGGTGGGGAAGTAGGCCTCCAGCCCCGGCTCGCGGTGGTCCACGCCGTTCCGGGTCCAGTAGCAGCTCAGGCGCGAATAGTTGTCCAGGTCACCGCGGACCAGGCAGGTGGCGGCGTGCCCCGGCCAGTTGAAACGCAAGACATCGGCCTCGGCCATGCGGGCGCGTTCCACTTTGCCGACGGCGGTGGTGGTCTTGCCGTTGACGGTCTTGACCAGGGTCAGGGCCTGGTTCTCGTAGCGGATCAGCGCAGTGCCGGCGTAGGTCGGGCCGCCGTCCGGCTCCTTGCCGATCAGCATGAACTGGCCGGGCACCATGCTGTAGTAGATGTGCAGGTCCTGGTCCTGTTTTGGCGCGGCCTGGGCCGCGAGGCTGGCCAGCAGCAGGCCGAGAAGGGGGGCGCGGGAGAACGGCGGCATTGGTGCTCACTCCTGTTGAGGCGGGGGGCATGATTCCAGACTTGGCGGGGCAGATAGTAGCAAGCAGCAAGCAGCAAGCAGCAAGTGGTGAGCTTGGAGCGGAGGTGGGCTTAAAGGTCGTTATGGCGGGGTTTGGTCGCTTTCTTTTGTAAGGCAAATCCGAGAAACTGCGGGCCGCTTGAATGCGCCTGGTGGGCGGGCTAGGGTGCCTGGGCCATCGCCAAATCGATGGCTCGGATGTGCAAGTCCGAACTCTGCAAAGGCGCACAAGCGATCAGCACTGATTGATCGTTTTCATGTCCGCTGCGTTATGGCGGCCGTGCGTGGGAGATCTTCGGATCTGCCGGGTGTCCTTGCAGACTCGGTCTTGCACACCTGCGTACGGCTGCCACCTTATTCGTGTGCAAGCGATCGGTGTCGGCTCCTTTTATCTGCAAGGAGTTTGACCATGAAAAAGATCGTTCCCGATCCACCGACTTCCTATCGTGATCCCCAGCTCAAGGCCGCCAATGCGTCCTTGCGTGAAGCGTTGGCCCGGCATCCATTGGACCCTGCGACGTTCCAGTTCAAGACCACGGCCCAGGCCGTTGCACCCGACTCGCTGTTCAGCGTGCGCCCGGGCGTGGGCGTCGAGGAGGCGCTGGTGCATGTGGCGTTGCTGCTTAAATGCGCCGAGGAGGTCAGTGATGAAATCACCCGCCAGGGTAGTGGCCTGGAGACCGGGTTGATCTGGTCCATGGTGCATTCGGTGGAGATGGCGCGGGCGGTGGTGGAGGCATTGCTCGATGGTGCTCCGAGAGATCCTGTTGGCCTGGGTTCTCCGGCGTTGTTGGAGTAGGCGGGGATGGGGGGCATATCCGTTGCTGCGGGTGTGGCCGCTGGCGGTTTCGCCCTTACGGCGAGTGACTTTGAAAAGCCCAAAGTCACCAAAGGCTTCTGCCCCCGCATCCGGCGCCTCGCCTAGGCTCGGCGTTCCCTCGTTCCGGCATTGCTCCGGGGGCACGCCGCCCCAGGCCATCCATGGCCTGGGGCGGCTAGCTCGGCATCCTTGCCGAGCTGCCCCCTGCGCAATGCCTGCACTCGGCCTCCTGAAGGGGCAGCAAGATCAAAAGCCAAAGACTTAGCTGCAAGCCGCAAGCCGCAAGCCGCAAGCTTGGAGCTTGGAGCTTGGAGCTTGGAGCTTGGCGCTTACAGCTTGAGTATTCTGCCGCTGGCGGCCACTGCCAACAGCAGCACGGCGATCAGGCCGAAGGCCGCGCTCAGGCTGCTGCCATGGGCGATGAAGCCGATGACCGCCGGGCCGGCCAGGATGCCGGCATAGCCCAGGGTGGTGATGGCCGGCACGGCGATGTTTTCCGGCATGACTCGCTGTTTGCCCACGGCGGTGTAGAGCACCGGCACGATGTTCGAGCAACCCGCGCCCACCAGGGCATAGCCCAGCAGCGCCGCTTCCCAGGCCGGGGTCAGGGTCGCCAGCAGCAGGCCGACGGCGGCGGTGCTGCCGCCGATGATGATCACCCGGCGTGCGCCCAGGCGCTGGACGATGGCATCGCCGGTCAGGCGGCCCAGGGTCATGGTCAGGGCAAAGGCCGCGTAACCCAGGCCGGCGTAGGCCGCATCCAGGTTGCGCTCGGCGGTGAGGAACACCGCGCTCCAGTCCAGTACCGCGCCTTCGGCGAGAAACACCACAAAGCACAGGCAGCCAATGAACAGCACCACGCCATGGGGCACGGCAAAGGCCGGGCCCGAGCTCTGGCTGCCGTAGGGCAGCATGTGCGGCGCGGCCTTGAGCAGGGCCAGCAGCATCAGGGCAATCACCACCAGGGTCGCGCCCAGTGGCGACAGGCCCAGGCCGAGCAAGGCGCTGACCCCGGCGGCGCCGACGATCCCGCCGAGGCTGAACAGCCCGTGAAAGCCCGACATCATGGTCTTGCCGCTGGCGCGCTCGACGATCACCGCCTGCAGGTTGACCGTGGAATCCACGCCGCCCAGGCCGGCGCCGAACAGGAACAGCGCGGCCATCAACAGCGGGATCGAGGTCAGGGTCGCCAGCAAGGGCAGGGCCAGGCAGATCAGCAAGGTGCCGCCGGCCATCACCCGACGGCAGCCGAAACGTCCGGCCAGGGCCCCGGCAATCGGCATCGCCAGGATCGAACCCACCCCCAGGCACAACAGCAACAGGCCCAGTGTGCCTTCGTCGAGCCCGGCCCGGGCCTTGGCGTAGGGCACCAGCGGGGCCCAGGCGGCAATACCGAAACCGGCGATGAAAAAGGCGATGCGGGTGGACATCTGTTCGAGGCGGCCAGGGGTGGCCTGGAAGTGGGTGTTGCTGGCAGTCATAAAAATCCTTGGCGATGAAACTCGCTGCCGGCCACCTGATGCCCCCATGGCGTGATGGCGGCCGGGTCGGGGATTGTGACAAATCCAGCCGGTGAAGGTTGCAGTCATCGTCGGGGCGGCGGGCCAGGGCGGCAAATAATCCTGCGCAAGCCGGCGGTTTGTTTCGCATAATCGGTCGCTTTGCACAAAAACATTGCTGCGCGTGCCGTTCGCCCCCCGGAGTTTTCCTGCCCATGAATGCCAGTCTCGACGCCTATGACCTGAAGTTGCTCGCCGAGCTGCAGCGTGACGCCAGCACCGCGCAAAGCGAACTCGGGCTGCGGGTCAACCTGTCCACCGCCGCGGTCAACCGGCGGCTCAAGCGCCTCTGCGACGAGGGCGTGATCGAGCGCTACAGCGCCATCGTCGCGCCGGATGCCCTGGGGCACGAGCTGAGCATCATCGTCGAGGTGGAAGTGGAGAGTGAGCGCATCGACCAGATCGACGCGCTCAAGCGCAGCTTCCAGGCCTGCCCCCAGGTCCAGCAGTGCTACTACGTGGCCGGCGAGTGCGACTTCGTGCTGATTTTCTGCGTGCGCAACATGGCCCAGTACACCCAGCTGACCCGCGAGCTGTTCTTCGACAACGCCAACGTCAAGCGCTTCAAGACCCTGGTGGCGATGAACCGGGTCAAGGTCGGCCTGGACGTGCCCACCACCGGTTGACGTTCAGGGTGCTTGCGGCGCTGGCCCGAGAACAGCCACAAGCCCCGGACCTGCTGCGGCAGGTGGCGTTGGCCGGGCCGGCGTTGCCCTCTGGTGGAGCCGCGGCATTCTCCGTAATGTCAGCGGCTGGTTTTTTTCTGGAGGCGGTGTGATGGCGGCGTTCTACGATGCACGGGGCAATCTCTATGGTGTGGTGGCGCCCGCTGCGCTGCGCGGCCTGGGAATTGCCTTGCCCGACAACGCGGCCCAGGCGGCCCGGGACCGGCGCCTGTGGGCGGAACAGGCGATCGCCGCGCTCTGCGACTGGGCGCCGGGCACCCGCCCGCCCGGGGCCAAGGCCCACCGCTGCGACGGTCTGCTGGTGGGGCCGTTCCAGGCTCGGGCGCCCTTCGATCTGTTGATCGTCAACACCGACGGCACCCTGGCCGAGCGCAGCGGCAATGGCCTGACGATCTTT
Source organism: Pseudomonas protegens (assembly GCF_013407925.2). Taxonomy (NCBI): domain Bacteria; kingdom Pseudomonadati; phylum Pseudomonadota; class Gammaproteobacteria; order Pseudomonadales; family Pseudomonadaceae; genus Pseudomonas; species Pseudomonas protegens. The sequence continues at coordinate 5,549,106 of NZ_CP060201.1, forward strand.
TCCCAGGCCCTGGCCGAACAGGGCCTGCTGGCCACCCAGGGACCGACGCTGTTGCAGGTGCATCACGATCAACCCACCGGCGCCTCGCCGCTGGCCACGGTGGTGGAGCCGGCGCAAGTGGCGGGGCAGCAGGGCTTCTGGCTGGATCTGGGCCAGCCGTCCTTCGGGCCCGAGGCGGTCGCGGCGATGGGCGTGCAAGCCGTGACCTTCAACGGTCGCGAGCTGAGCCGAGTGGCGCCGTTGCAGGCGTTGAACCCGCTGTGGGAGCAGAGCCAGTTCGTGCGCATCGGCAACCCTCACTGCGTGACCCTGGTGGAGGAGGCCGAGGCCTTGCCGAGCAACCCGCAGATGCTCCAGGCGCCCCTGACCGAGGGCCTGACCGCCGTCGCCTTTGCCTGGCCTCAGGGCCGCGGCGAGCCGTGCCCGGCGGGGGTCAACCTGCAATGGGCGATGCGCCAGTCGGCGCAGCGCATCGTCGCCCGGGTGTTCGAGCGCGGCGAAGGGCCGACCGCGTCGTCGGGCACCAGCGCCAGCGCCGTGGCTTGCGCGGCGTGGCGGGTGGGCTGGGTCCAGGCCGGACGGGTCGAAGTGCTGATGCCTGGCGGCACTGCGCCCTTGATGTTGCAAGAGCGCGATGGCGTGTTGACCCGGGTGAGCCTGTTCGGCACGGCGCAGGCACTGCCTGAGTGAGGACGCCTAAGTGGCGGTAGCGGAGTGCAAAACGGCGGGAGTTTCTATAGGGTGGCGGCCCTCGCGGCTCGTCTCTGGATACAGCCCGCATTTACCGAAAGGACTCGACATGCAAAAGGGAACGCCCCGCCGCGCTTTGCTCAAAGGCACGCTCATGGCCTTGGGGGCTGCGGTCGCTGGCAGCCTGGGCGGCTGCCTGACCAGTAGGCTGTACGAAAGCCGAGCCAGCAACGAGGTCTATACCGAAACCGTCAGCCAGTTCTACATCACGGCGGACGCGCAGAGCTTTGTCATCCTTGGCAAGCGCTATCACTACTTGGTGAGGGTCGATCCTGAGTTGCTCAAGGCCATCAAGTCGGACCTGCATGGAAAAATGCAGGCCGAGTTTTCGCCGATCCTCGTCAATGCGTGGCAGAACCTGGAGGGCGAGCTGGTCCTGAGGATTCCCGAGCCGGACCGGCTCGACGCCAGGCAGATCGATGAAGCCCGGGCGTTGGGCTTCGTCGTCGCAAGGTCGCAGAACGCCCTGCTGCACCGCTATGCCATTCGCGGCAGCCGCTTTGAGTCCAAGCGGGATATCAGCGCCTACCCGGCCAACCCGTTGAACAGCACCTACACCCTGAATTTCTCGGCGTACCGCGAGAAGAGCAAGGTCGGCCAGGTGCTGCTGACGCCGGTCACCCTCACCGCGGACGGCGTGTTGACGATCCTTGCCCTGCCGCTGTTGCCGGTGGCGTTCATGGCGGCCCGGCCGTTTCGGGTCAAGTAGGCATCGCCACCGTCAGTCGCCGGCCAGTTGCACCTGGGCCATCTGCCGTTGCATCAGCACCTTGCCGTGGCGGATCGAGTACAGCGGCAAGCCCTGGCTGCGGAGCATTTCGTAGTCGCTGTCGGCCGAGAGGATCAGCAGGTTCGCCGGGCGGCCCTCCTCGATGCCGTAACCCTCGCCCAGGGCCAGGGCCTTGGCGCTGTTGTCGGTGACCAGGTCCAGAGCGCTTTGCAGGTTGCTGTAGCCGAGCATGTGGCAGATGTGCAGGCCGGCTTCGAGCACCCGCAGGATGTTGCCGTTACCCAGGGGGTACCAGGGATCGACGATCGAGTCCTGGCCGAAGCAGACGTTCATCCCGGCATCCAGCAGCTCCTTGACCCGGGTCACGCCGCGGCGTTTCGGGAAGCTGTCGAAGCGCCCCTGCAGGTGAATGCTCTCGGTGGGGCAGGAGACGAAGCTGATGCCCGAATGCCCGAGCAGGCGAAACAGCTTGGCGCAGTAGGCGTTGTCGTAGGAGCCCATGGCGGTGGTGTGGCTGGCGCTGACCCGTGAGCCCATGTCGCGGCTGCGGGCTTCTTCGGCCAGCACTTCGAGAAAGCGCGAGTGCGGGTCGTCGGTTTCGTCGCAGTGCACGTCCACCAGGCAACCGGTGCGTTCGGCCAGGTCCATGAGGAATTTCACCGAACTCACGCCCTGGTCGCGGGTGTATTCGAAGTGCGGAATGCCGCCCACCACGTCGGCGCCCAGGCGGATGGCTTCCTCCATCAGTTCGCGACCGTTGCGGAACGATTCGATGCCCTCTTGAGGGAAGGCGACGATCTGCATATCGATCAGGTGCCCGGTCTGCTCGCGCACTTCGAGCATGGCCTTGAGGGCGGTGAGGTCGGGATCGGTGACGTCGACATGGGTGCGCACGTGCTGGATACCGTGGGCGGCCAGGGCGCGAATGGTCTTGTGGGCGCGGGTGCGGGTGTCTTCGGCGGTGATGCTGGCCTTGCGTTCGCCCCAGCATTCGATGCCTTCGAACAGGGTGCCGCTCATGTTCCAGCGCGGCTCGCCGGCGGTCAGGGTGGCGTCCAGGTGAATGTGCGGTTCGACGAAGGGCGGCACCACCAGGTTGCCAGCGGCATCCAGGTGTTCGGGGCCGAAGGCCGGCGCGGCGGTGGGAGCGTCCGGGCCTTGCAGGACAATGCGGGCGATGCGGCCGTTTTCCAGGTGCAGTTGGTGCAGACCTTCACGGTGGCGCAGGCGGGCGTTGGTGATCAGCATCGGGGCAATTCCTCGAGTCGGGCAATCAGTGGTGGCGCCGTGAGATCCGGGCGCTGGCCCTTGTCCCACGGTCATTGGACTGTCCCTGCGCCGGCCGTGACCGGGCCGCTGGGCAGGGACAGGGTGTTGCGTGACCGGGCCATGATAGACCCGGAGCGCGTCGAATGAGCAAGGCGCGGGTTCAGCCCCGGGCCTCGGCGCCGGCGCTGGAGCGCGCGCCGCGCCAGGCGCTGAACAGCACATGACTCAGGCTGGCCACGGCGATGCCCACCAGCGGTGCGACCCAGGGCGAGCAGAACGCCGCCAGGGTGCCCAGGCCGTAGGCGGCCAGGCCCGGCCAGTTCCAGTCCGGCAACTGGCTGTCGGCCAGACGCGGGTAGCGGCCGCGCCAGCGGTAGAAGAAGTCGGCCATGATCACCCCGCCAATCGGCGGAATCACCGTGCCCAGCAGCACCAGGTAGGGCACCAGCAAGTCGTACATGCCGAGCATCGCCAGCAGGGTGCCGATCAGCGCGCCCACCAGGGTCACGGTCTTGCGCCGGTCGGTGCGCAGCAGGTTGCAGCCGGCCACGGCGAAGTTGTAGATGGTGTTGTCCTGGGTGCTCCAGATGTTCAACAGCAGCATGGCCATGGCGGCCGTGGCAAAGCCCTGCAGCAACAGCACTTCGACCACGTCCGGCTGCTGGTAGACGATGGCGCCGTAGGCCCCGATCAGCACCATCAGGCCATTGCCGAGGCAGAAGCCGATCAGGCTGGCGCTGACCGCCACCCGCGCCGAGCGCGAGAAACGGGTCCAGTTGGTGGCTTGGGTCGCACCGCTGACAAAGGTGCCGAACACCAGGGTCAGGGCGGTGGACAGGTCCAGGCTGGCGCTGCGGGCCAGCAGGCCGTCCAGGCCGCCGACCTGGGTGGTCGCCACCGCCATCGACAGCACCAGCAGCAGGCCCATGGCCGGCACCGCGATCCACGACAGGATCTCCAGGCCGCGATAACCGATATAGGCGGTGGCGCAGAAGGCCATGCCGAACAGCAGCATCAGCCCCAGCACCGCGCCCGGATCGAGCTGGAAGTACTTGCCCAGCACCACCGCGGCGGTGGCGGTGCCCCAGGCGTACCAGCCGATCTGGGTGAAACCCAGGATCAGGTCGCTGAGCTTGCTGCCCCGCTCACCGAAGCAGAAGCGCCCCATCAGCACCGTGTTCAGCCCGCTCTTGAAGGCGATGTAGCCCAGGCTCGCGGCGTAGATTCCCAGCAGCAAGTTGCCGACCAGGATCACCAGCAGCAGGGTGGTGAAGTCGAACGCCACCCCCAGCTTGCCGCCGGCGAACATGGTGGCGGTGAAGAAGGTGAAGCCCAGCAGCACCATGGCCATGGAGGCCAGGCCCTTGCGGGCGTGCTGTGGAACTTCGCTCAAGGGGTAGTCGTTGCCGGGTTGGTGCTGGTTCATGGGCCTGTCCCTGGTCGCAGTGATGCCACGCTGTTGCAGACGCCGTGCCAATCCTTGACGGCAGGGCCGGGCGCCCCAGCAGTTATAGCCGATGCCCGTGCCCCTGCACCGGGTGCCTGTGGCCCAGGGGCGAAAGAAGTGCACCCCCGGGCCAGATTGGTTCACCGGCAGTCAGTCCGCGTCGGGAGTGAAAATGCTTTCAATGGGCATCTCGAAGGCCCGGGCAATCTTGAATGCCAGGGGCAGGCTGGGGTCGTAGCGCCCGGTCTCGATGGCATTCACCGTCTGCCGGGACACCTCTAGCCGGGTGGCCAGTTCGGCCTGGGACCAGCCTTTGAGGGTGCGCAGTTCGCGCAGTTGGTTGTTCATCGGTAGCGCCGCACGCCGGCCACCGTGGCCAGGGCCCAGACCAGGCCCATCACGGGCCATACGTAGAACATCGAGAGCCGGGGCAGGCCGGCGGTTTCCAGGAAGCCGTAGCTGAAGGTGATCAGCGCGGTGCAGACAAAGGACAGACCCAAAGCTTCGAGCTGGATGCGCCGGGCCAGTTCGTCCATGCGCCGCAACTGGCGGACCACCGCCAGGGCCATGGCCACCATGGGGATCACCGGCACCAGGGCCAGGGCGATCTTGCCCGGGCCCGGGTTCAGGTCCGCCAGCCAGTGGCTGCTCAAAATCACGCAGGCGATGTAGGCCAGCAAGGCCAGGCTGAATTCGACGAAATAGCGTTTGCTGCCCATGGGCAATCTCCTTTTAGTAAAGTGTCCTTTACATTAGGCGGGGCGTTTTTCCATGTCCAGGTTGCTTTACATTGGCGGTGTCACGCTCAGTCGAACAGGGCCACGCTGCGCCGGCCCGCGTGGAAGTCGAAGGCCTCCTGAATATCCCGTTCAACGGTGCGGCCCAGGGAAAGCGGCGGCAACTGGTCGGGGGCGAAGAAGCCGGCCTCGGTGGCTTCGCTGCCGGCTACCGGGGCCGGGCCGCCGTGGCGCTCGCAGAGAAAGTACAGCTTGTAGAAGTCGCGGTGATCGGCCTTGTAGGGGCCCTTGGCCTTGTGCCGGACGCCGTACAAGGCGCGTACCGACACCTCGAGCCCGGCTTCTTCGTGGATTTCCTTGATCACGTTTTCGCTGGCCGACAGGCCGACGTCGGCATAACCCCCGGGCAGGGCCCAGAGGCCGTCGTGCTGTTCGCGCACTAGCAGAATCTTGCCGTCCTCGATCAGCGCGCCGCGCACTTCGACCATCGGCGTCGAGTAGCGCTGGGCAAAGTCCGAAACCAGATCGGTGATGCGTTCCAGGGGCACGTTGCCCAGTTGCGCGAGCATGTCGTGGGCGATGTCGGCGATTTCCTGGTAGCGCTCGCGGTCGTGCACGTCCTGGCAAAAGTGCAGGCCGGTGGAGGCGATGGCTTGCAGGCGTTTGGCGTGGGTCAGCCAGTGGCTTTCCATGGGAGGGGTTCCTGCGACGTCAGAGAGAAGGCGCTTGTTTTAAGCCCTTGGCGAGCAGGGAGCAAGCACCACGCCGTGGCAGGCGGCGTGGTGCTGTTGGATCACCCCGCGAGATCCTGCCGATGGCAACGCACTTGCTGCGTCGCATCGCCCAGCAGCGCTTGCGGCTGTTCGCAACCCGGGCCGCGACGGCTGCAGCGGTCGAAGAAGAAACAGCCACTGGGCAGCTTGCGGTTGCCCGGCAGTTCGGTGGGCGCTGAAACCTGGCTGTCCGCCAGCGGCGCGCCGAGGCGTGGCACCGCATCTAGCAACAGCTGGGTATAGGGGTGGCGCGGGCGCTCCAGCACCTGCTCGGCGCTGCCCAGTTCGACGATCTGCCCCAGGTACATCACCGCCACCCGGTCGGCCATGTGCCGCACCACCGAGACGTTGTGCGAGATCAGCACGAAGGTCAGGCCGCGGCTGCGTTGCAGGTCCGCCAGCAGGTTGAGGATCTGCGCCTGCACCGAGATGTCCAGGGCCGAGGTCGGCTCGTCGAGGACGATGATGTCCGGGTTCGACGCCAGGGCCCGGGCAATGGCGATGCGCTGGCGCTGGCCGCCGGAGAACTGGTGCGGGTAGCGCTCCAGGTATTCGCCGCGGATGCCTACCTGTTGCGCGACCTTGGCGGCGATCTCGCGCATCTGCCCGGCCGGGGTGTTGCCCAGGGCGAACAGCGGCTCGGTGATGATCTTCCAGATCGGCAGGCGCGGGTCGAGGGACGATTGCGGGTCCTGGAACACGATCTGCACATGGCTGTGGCGCTCGCGGTCGCTGGCGTAGGCCCAGCGCAGGTCGCCGCTGCTGGGCTGGACCAGGCCCATCAGCAGTTGCGCCAGGGTGCTTTTGCCGCAGCCGGACTCGCCGACGATGCCCAGGGTTTCCCCGGGGCGCAGTTCCAGGTCGATGCCGTTCAGCGCGTGGGCGAAGGCCCGGGGCCGGCCCAGCCAGTCATTGCTCAGGGGGAAGCGCACTTGCACGTCGTTGAGCCGCAGCAGCGGCGCGTTGCCGGTGTGGGATTGAGGGGCGGTCATTGGGCGGACTCCGGGGCGGCCAGCCAGCAGGCGCTCTTGCGCTGCTCGCAGGCGTTGATCGAATGCAGCGGTGGCCGTTGGGCACACACCGCCATGGCCTGCGGGCAGCGCTCGCGGAAGGTGCAGCCAGCGGGCAGGTGGGCGAGGTTCGGCACCTGCCCGGGAATGGTCAGCAGCGGCGCGCCGGGGGCCACCTGTTCCGGCAGGCCGCTGAGCAGGCCGCGGGTGTAGGGATGCTGTGGGTCGAGCATGACCTGGGCGGTGCTGCCTTGCTCCACCACGGCGCCGGTGTACATCACATAGACCCGGTCGCAGAACTGCGAGACCACCGCCATATCGTGGGTGATCAAGAGGATCGCGGTGCCCCGTTGCCGGGCCTTCTCGCGCAGCAACAGCAGCACCTGGCGCTGCACGGTGACGTCCAGGGCAGTGGTCGGCTCGTCGGCAATCAGCAACTGCGGATCGCAGGAAAATGCCAGGGCGATCATCACCCGCTGGCGCATGCCGCCGGACAGCTCGAAGGGGTAGGCCTGGAGCACCTGCTCGGGGTCGGCAATGTGCATGTCCCGCAGCAGGGCGATGGCCTTGGCCCGGGCCTGGTCCTGGCTCAGGCGCTGGTGATGGATGATCACGTCGAGCATCTGCCGGCCGATGCGCCGGGTCGGGTTGAGGGCGGTCATCGGCTCCTGGAAGATCATCGCTGCGTCGCGGCCACGGATCTGCAGCAGCTGCTTTTCCGGGGTGGCGAGCATGTCCCGGCCCAGCAGGCTCAGGCTGCCGGAGGTGACGCGGTAGCTGCGCTCGGGCAGCAGGCGCAGGCTGAGCATGGCGGTCACCGACTTGCCCGAGCCGGATTCGCCGACCACGCCGACGATTTCCCCCGGGTTGACGTGCAGCGACACGCCGTTGAGGGCCTGTACGTTGCTGCGGTAGGCGGGGAATTCCAGGCTCAGGTTGTCGATGTTGAGAACGGCGGATGAGCTCATGGTCATTTCCCCTGTTGCCGTGGATCGAGCAGGTCACGGATGCCGTCACCCAGCAGGTTGAAGCCGGTGGCGGTGAACAGGATCGCCAGCCCGGGAAAGGTCGAGTACCACCAGTTGTCGAGGATGAAGTTGCGCCCGGTAGCCACCATCGCCCCCCATTCGGCGGTGGGCTGTTGCGCCCCCAGGCCGATGAAGCCCAGGGCCGAGGCCATGAGGATGGCGCTGCCGATGTCCAGGCTCAGTTGCACCAGCAATGGCGGCATGGCGTTGCGCCCTACGTGCCAGCTGACGATGTGCCAGCGCCCGGCGCCGTAGGTCTGGGCCGCCTTGACGTAGCCCATCTGGCGGATGCTCAGGGCCTGGCCCCGGGCCAGGCGCACGTAGAACGGAATGCGCACCAGGGTGATCGCCAGCATGGCGTTGAACAGGCTCGGGCCCAGGGCGGCGGCCAGGGCCATGATCAGCACCAGCGACGGCACCGAGAGCATGATGTCCATCAGGCGCATGATCAGGCTGTCGAAGCGCCCGCCGATGATCCCCGACAGGCAGCCCAACAGGCCCCCGGCCAGGCATGAGGCGAAGGCCACGAACAGGCCCACGCCCACCGACTGGCGGCTGCCGTGGAGCACCCGGCTGAACAGGTCGCGGCCGACTTCGTCGGTGCCGAACCAGTGGGCGGCGCTGGGGGCGGCCAGGCGCTGGGCCAGGTTCAGGGCATTGGGGTCATGGCTCGACAGCCAGGGCGCAAAGGCCATGCACAACAGCACCAGCAGGGTCATGCACAGCCCGGCGATGGTCAGCGGACTTTGCCGCACGCGGTAGCCCAGGTAGGCCAGGCGCGTACGCCAGCCGCTGGCCTGGGCGGTGGGTTGTGGCAGGGGAACGATCAAGGGAGCGGACATCTCAACTTACCTCGCCAATGCGCGGGTCGATCACCCGGTACAACAGGTCGATCGCCATGTTCAGCAGCACATAAATGAACGACACCAGGATGGCGAAGCCCATCACCGCCGGGAAATCCAGGGCCTGGATCGACTTCACCACGTAGGCGCCCATGCCCGGCCAGGCGAACACCGTCTCGGTCAGCACCGCGCCGTACAGCAGATCGCCGAGGGTCAGGCCGAGCACCGTCACCGAGGGGATCAGCGCATTGGGCAGGGCGTGGCGCAGGATCACCGCCCAGCGCGACAGGCCGTAGGCCCGGGCGGTGCGGATGTAGTCCTCGCCGAGCTGGTCGAGCATCGCCGAGCGGATCTGCCGCGCCACCACCCCGAGGTTGACGAAACCCAGGGTCACGGCGGGCAGGATCAGGTGCTGCAGGGCATTGAAAAACAGCGGGATGTCCCCGGCCAGCAGCGAATCGATCAGGTAGAAGCCGCTGATGGTTGGCGGCGGCTCCAGGCCTTCGTCCAGGCGCCCGCTGCCGGGCAGCCAGCCCAGGTTGCCGTAGAACAGCAGGATCAGCCCCAGGCCCAGCCAGAACGCCGGGGTGGAGATCCCGGTGACCGCCAGGGTGCGGGCGATCTGGTCGATAAAGCGGTTGTGGTAGACCGCCGACAGCACCCCCAGCGGCACGCCCACCAGCACCGACAGCAGCAGGGCGGCCAGGGCCAGCTCCAGGGTGGCCGGGAAGAAGGTCTGCAGGTCCTCCAGCACCGGGCGGCTGGTGCGGATCGAAGTGCCCAGGTCGCCGTGCAGCAGGTCGAGCATGTAGCGCCCGTATTGCTGGTACAGCGGCAGGTCCAGGCCCAGTTGGTGGCGGATGTTCTGCACGATGGCATCGCTGGCCCGGTCGCCGGCGATCAGCCGCGCCGGGTCACCGGGAATCAGGTGCGAGATGGTGAAGGTAATCAGCGAAACCCCGATCACGACCAGCAACAGGCCGAGCAGGCGTTTGCGCAACATATTCAGGAAGGCCATGAGGCAACCTCGTTAACGCTTGACGAACGGCAGGGGCCATAACGGCCCCGCAGCGGGGACACGGCCACCCGGCGCCGGCCCGGTTCAGGGGCTGGCGACGGGGATTGCAGGGCCGGTCCTACTTGCTGATTTCGGCGATGTTGAACACCTGTTCCAGCATCGGATGGAACACGTAGCCCTTCACCGAATCGCGCATCGGCAGGCTGTAGTTCTTCTGGTACAGGTAGGCGTAGACGTTGTCCTTGAGGACGATCTTCTGCGCCTTCTGGTACAGCTCGATGCGCTGGGCGGTGTCGTTGGTGGCCGCCGCCTCGCGGATCAGGCTGTCGACTTCCGGGTTGCTGTAGAACGAGCGGTTGCCCGGCAGGCCTTGCAGGCTGGAGTCGAACCAGAAGTTCATGAACATGTAGGGGTCGGCGAAGTCCGGGCTCCAGGAGCCGATGGCCACGTCGTAGTCACCCTTGCCGACCCGTTCACGCATGGTGGCGTTGGCCAGTTTTTCCATCTTCAGGTTGATGCCCAGGGGCGCCAGGCCCGCTTGCAGGGTCAGGCCGATGGACTCCCAGTTGGCGTCCTTGTCCGAGTACAGGTAGGTCAGGTTGCTGATCTTCTGCGGCACCTTGGCCAGGCTGGCCTTGGCGCCGTCCAGATTCTGCTGCATCAGCGGCAGGCTTGGGTCGTGGGCCCACATGCCGTCGGGGATCGGCCCGTTCATCAGCTTGGCCTGGCCCTTGAGGATGCCGTCGACGATGCCTTTGTAGTCGATGGCCTGGACCAGTGCCTGGCGCGCCTCGACGTTGTCCAGGGGCGCACGCTGGTTGTTCAGGTACAGGTAGTTGACCCGCAGCGAGGGGAAGGTCTGGATCACCACCCCGGACTTGCCGGCCAGGGTGCCGAGCTGGTCTTCGGGCATGTCCTCGATGATGTCCAGGTCGCCGCGTTCCAGTTGCAGGCGGCGCACCGAGGCCTCGCTGATGATCTTGATCACCACCTTGTTCAGGCTCGGCTTGGGGCCTGCGTAGTAGCTGTTGGGTTCCAGCGTCAGCGCCTGGCCTTTCTGCCAGTTGCTCAGGCGGAAGGCCCCGGAGCCGGCGGTGTGGGTCGAGAGGTAGGCGTTGACGTCTTCGCCCTTGTTGGCCACGTCCGGGTTGATGATGCCGCCGCCGTTGTGGGCCAGGGTGTAGAGGAAGGGCGCGTAGGGCTTCTTCAGGGTGAAGCGCACGGTCAGCGGGTCGACCACGGCCACGCTCATGTCATCCGGGAAAGCCCCGGACGGGCCTTGCTTGAGCTGCATCAGGCGGTCGAAGGAGAACTTCACTGCGGCGGCGTCCACCGGCTTGCCGTCGTCGAACTTGTTGCCCGGCTTGAGCTTGAAGTCCCAGGTCAGGTTGTCGGCGGAGGTGCTCCAGCTCTCGGCCAGGTCGCCCTGGACTTCGGTGCTGCCCTTGCCGTTCTCGACCTTGTAGGTCACCAGCTTCTGGTAGGCCGGGTAGGTCACGGCCCAGTCGTTGTTGTCGATGGTCACGGCCGGGTCGAGGGTCTGCGGGTCGGCGGCCTTGCCGATCATCAGGGTGTCCTTGGGCGCGGCGGCGCTGGCCGCCTGCCAGGTGCCCAGGCTCAGGGCGGCGCACAGCAGCGACAGGGCGACACGGGTGGACAGACGCACATCAGGGTTATTGCGCAGATTGGGGGTCATGCCGGTTTCCTTGATCATTCGATGTTGGGAAGTTCGTCAGGTTTTTTATAAAAGCTATAACCGGGCAGTTGTTGCTGAAGCGGTGTTGCAGTACGACCGGCTTGGGGCAGTGGGCTGCCTGTTGTTGTGGCCGGTTGGGGAACGGGAGATCAGTGTTCGAAGGGCTGGTCGTGCTCCTGGATCAGGGGAAAGTCCTCGGCGTTGGGCAGCTCGTAGTGCCACCACTCGGTGGGGATCGCCTCGAAGCCGGCGCTGAGCATGATCCCCAGCAGCATCAGGCGATTGCGCTGCACCTGGGGCGGCAGGTCGCGGTAGAACTGGTGCGACTTGGGCTCCATGGCATCGAAGGCGGTGCCCATGTCCAGGGGCTGGCCCGATTCATCCACCAGGGTCAGGTCCACGGCCACGCCCCGGGTGTGGTGCGAGCCCAGGCGCGGATCGCGCACGTAGTCCGGGTTGGGCAGGGCCTGCCACAGCAGTTGCTGGGCGTAGGCCGGGCGATAGGCGTCGTAGATGCGCAGGCCCAGGCCGGCCATGCGCGCCAGCTGGCTGGCCTTGTACAGGCAGGCCGCGGCGTCCTTGTGCAGCAGGCAGCGGGCGTTGCGGTAGATCACCTGGCCGGCCAGGTTGTCGGCGCTGGCGTAGACCAGGTCGATTTCCAGTTGGTGGCGCTGGGCGTCGATTTCGACAAGGGGGCTGTTGTTCACTCACTCACTCCATCTTGGGGCACGCTTGAAGGTCAGGATTCGAACTGGCCGAAGGCTTCCTGCAACGCTCGGTTCTTCGCCAGGCGCTCATCCAGGCGCGCGCCATAGCCCTCGGCCACGGCGGACACCATCAGGTTGAACAGGCAGGTCAGCGGCGCCAGGGAATCCCAGAACTGGCCGACATCGGTTTTCAGTTGCAGCAGGTCCAGCGGGTAGTCCCGGGCCCAGGGGCACTGCAGGTCGGTGACCAGGGCCAGGGGCAGGGCGTTGGCGTTGGCCACTTCGCAGAAGGTCTGGGTGATGGCGGAGTAGGCGCGAAAGTCGGAAATGATCGCGTAGGGCTTGGCGAAGCCCGAGTTCAGGGTTTCCGCGTAGATGCCCGACAGGCCGTCGACGTAGTAGACCTTGGGCCGGATGTATTCCAGGTGGCTGTGGAAGGCATTGAGGATGCCCCGGGTCGACTGGATGCCGATGATGAACACCGCGTCGGCCTCGACGATCTGCCGCACGATGTCGGCGAACACCTGGCTGCGGGCCAGGCCGTAGACGTGCTGGATGGCCTCGATCTCGCGATGCATCGAGCGCTCCAGGGCGTCGTCCTGATGCGCCTCGCTGCGAAACGCGCCAAGCCGGTCGGTGATCAGCCAGGAGGCCGGGGCATCGCCGCGCAGGCCTTGCTTGACGTCATCCAGGTTGCGGTAGCCCAGCGAGCGCAGGAAGCGCCCCACGGAAATGCCGGTGGTGCCGGCTTGCTGGGCGATGCTGTCGGCAGTCTCGAAGGGCAATTGCTGGAGGTTGGCCAGCAGGTAGGTGGCGATGCGCTTGCCGGTGGGCGTCAGGCTTGCAAACTGCTGTTCCAGGGTGACTTGGAAACTGTTCTTGTCCATGACCATCTCGCCAGGGCTTCGCGGAAAATGTTATATGAATTTCATTTTTGTAATTCGTGTTAGAAACATAACATCGGCCTTCGCGACAAAACAAGGCTTTTGTCCGATGGGGTCGTTTTCGGCAGAAAGTGACGCTGCTGGTTATCTTCAGTGGGCCGCAGGGGTTGCGTTCAACCAGTGCCCGAGGTCACCGATGGCTGTTTCCACACAGGTGCTGCGACCGCTCCAGGTGCAGGCCAGCATCAGGTTGCGCGGCAGATTGAAGTCTTCCACCGCAAAGCCTTGGGCATCATGGCCCTGGGCGTCATGGGGCACCTGCTGGCGCAGGGTCGCGGGGCCGCTGAAGTAGGCCCACACCGGCTTGCCCAGGGCGATGGCCACGCCCACTTCAAAGGCGGTGCCGGAATCCGGCTCCAGGCCGCGAAAGTCGTTGAGGTTGGCCAGCAGAGCGTCGCAGCCGCGGATCATGGCCAGGTTCTGCTGGCAGATCCACTGCGCGGTGGCTTCTGGCGAGAGGTGCTGCGGCGCCTGGTGATCCAGGGGGAACAGGCCGTGCAGGCCCTGGGCGCTGCACAGTTGCTTGAGGTACTTGCCATGGGCCAGGGCGTCGCTGCGAAACACATCGAAACCGGCGAGGTAGATACGTGGGCTCATGGGCAGCTGGATCTCTTCTGTGGCGAGGGAGCATGCTCGCGCTGGGGGGCAGCGCCCCCCCAAAGGCGGTAAACGCGGTACTCCCGGCCGATCACTGATTCGGCGTCACCAGCGCTGCCCAGCCGCGCAGGGCACGGCTTATTCGCCGCGATAGATGCAGCCGCTGGTGCAGGTTTCGTGGATGCGGATCGCGCTCAGCTCCGGCAGCAACGGCTTGAGCTCGTTCCAGATCCACTTGGCCAGGACTTCGCTGGTGGGGTTTTCCAGGCCGGGGATGTCGTTCAGGTAGTTGTGGTCCAGGCGCTCGTAAAGCGGTTTGAAGATCGCCTTGATTTCCGAGAAGTCGCGAATCCAGCCGGTGTGCGCGTCGACCTCGCCACTGAGGTGGATCGCCACCTTGAACGAGTGGCCGTGCAGGCGGCCGCACTTGTGGCCCTCGGGCACGAAAGGCAGGCGATGGGCGGATTCGAAGGTAAATTCTTTGAAGATTTCCACAGTGTCGGTCAGCTCTGTCAGGTGGCGTCGCCCGCGGGCGAGTTGAGGCAGGCGGCGAGTTTATCAGCTTGGCTCCCAGGCTGCGGAAAAACCCTGACTAAAGGGTCAATGCACAGCCCGGGGCGGATTCACAGGCTCTGCAGGCGCTCGCCCAGGCGGTTCTGCGCCGCCAGTTCGAGGAATTCGTCGCCCAGGCGCCGGCTTTCGTCCATGGCGCTGCGCCAGTATTTTTGCCGGCCGGCATCGTCGCCCATGAAGCGCTTGAAGTCGTTGCGGTCCGGCAGCTTGCCGTAGGGCAGGCGCGCCAGGTATTCCTTCGACGGCGCCAGCAGCAGGACGTCGCGCAGGCGTTCGGGGCTGGCGCGGCGCCAGGGCAGGGTCTTGTCGAACCAGCCGGGGATCACCCGGTCGGTGAAGTGCGGGTAGAGCACGATGTCGCTGCCGCTGTAGGGCAGGTCCAGGTGGTAGTCCAGCAGGCCGCCGTCGCGGAAGGTGCCGGCCCCGGCGCCGGGCAGTTCGCGCACGCCCTGCATGACCATGGGGATCGAGCCCGAGGCCAGCAGCGCCTGGCGCAGGTTGCCGCGATCCAGGGGCACGAAGCGCGAGGGGAAGTCCTCCAGGGCCTGCAGCGGCGGGGCCAGGCGCGGGTCGTGCAGCACCAGGCGCTCGAAGTGCCGCGACAGCCGCGCGCGGCCCCGCAGGTTGTCGGCGATCACCGAGGACAGGCCCAGGCCAAGGCGCCCGCGATGATCGTCCGCCAGCAGGCCGTGGCTTTTGACCACCATGATGTTCAGTCGGTAGTGAGGGTTGTCGAGGATCGACGCGTCGCGGCCATCGAGCAGGTCGTCGAGCATGCGCTGGGAGCTGTGGCTGATCTGCGCCATGCTCACGCCCTTGGCGAAAGTCTGGGCGTTGTACAGCTGGCCCAGGCGGCGGATGCCTTCGGCGGCGTCCGGCAGGCAGGCGCTGGCGAAGCGCCAGGAACCCACTGAAGCACCGATCAGCGAGCGCTCGCGGGGCGCGGCGGGCAGCCATTCACCGAACAGCGCCAGGTCCAGGCCCTGAATGCCCAGGGCCTTGGGGCCGCCGGCGGCGCCCGGCAAGGTGCCGACTTCGCCGGCGTGCAGGCCTTGGCGGCGGATGCGGGCCAGGGCGCGGGGGCCGGCCTTGAGGGTCAGGGCGGGAAACTTGATATGGATGGCGGTCATACCGGGCTCACTCTTGAATCAGCCGCCGAGTATAGAGAACCCGGGCGCCGGGGGCCGAGTGAAAGTTCTGTCAGGCCGATGATGGCGATTCAGTTTCAATTAAGTTGCCTTGGGTATCGTCGGCGGCATCGGCTTTTTGGCCTGCGACTTTGGAGAACCGCCATGAAAACCCTGACCGCGCTGTTCAGCGCCAGCCTCATCGCTCTGACCACCAGCCTGGTCGCCAGCCCGGCCCATGCCCGCGACCTGGGCCCGGACGAAGCCCTGCGGCTGCGCGACGCTGGTACCATTGTGTCCTTTGAAAAACTCAATGCCACGGCCCTGTCCCGGCATCCTGGGGCGAGCATCAGTGAAACCGAGCTGGAAGAGGAGTACGGCAAGTACATCTACCAGGTTGAACTGCGCGACCCGCAGGGACTGGAATGGGACCTGGAACTGGACGCGGTGAGCGGCCAGGTTCTCAAGGATCATCAGGACACTTAATGAACCGGACTCTGCGCATCGCCGGCAGCTGCGCCGCCCTGGCGCTGCTGTTCTGCTCCCTGGCCATGGCCCGCGACCTGGACCAGGACGAGGCTCTGCGCCTGCGCCAGCGGGGGGTGATCCTGCCCCTGGAGCAATTGCTCAAGCAGGCCCTGGACCGTTACCCCGGGGCCCGGCTGCTGGAAGCCGAGCTGGAGGAAAAACATGATCTGTACATTTATGAGGTCGAGCTGTTGACCCTGGACGGCGTGGTCCGCGAGCTGGACCTGGACGCCGCCACCGGGCGCCTGTTGAAAGATGAGGAAGACGACTGATGCGCCTGCTTGTGGTGGAAGATCACGTATCCCTGGCCGATGAACTGCTCGAAGGCCTGAAACTCCAGGGCTACGCCGTGGACTGGCTGGCCGACGGCCGCGACGCGCTGTACCAGGGCGCCAGCGAACCCTACGACCTGATCATTCTCGACCTCGGCCTGCCCGGGGTGCCGGGCCTGGACGTGTTGCGCCAGTGGCGCGCGGACGGGCTGGCGACCCCGGTGCTGGTGCTCACCGCCCGCGGTTCCTGGGCCGAGCGCATCGAGGGGCTCAAGGCCGGCGCCGACGATTACCTGAGCAAGCCTTTTCATCCCGAGGAGCTGCACCTGCGGGTCCAGGCCCTGCTGCGGCGCTCCCACGGCCAGGCCAATCAGCAGACCTTGCAAGCCGCCGGGTTGCACCTGGATGAAGGCCGGCAATGCGTGGTTCGCGACGGCCAGGACGTGCTGCTGACCGCCGCCGAGTTCCGCCTGCTGCGCTATTTCATGCTGCACCCGCAGCAGATCCTGTCCAAAAGCCACTTGGCCGAACACCTCTACGACGGTGAAACCGAGCGTGATTCCAACGTCCTTGAAGTCCACGTCAACCACCTGCGGCGCAAGCTGGGCCGCGAGGTGATCGAAACCCGCCGCGGCCAGGGCTACCTGTTCGGCGGGACTGATTCGTGAGGTCGATCCAGCGGCGCCTGAGCCTGGGCCTGATCACGGTGATGCTGGTGGTCGGTCTGGTGCTGGCCCAGACCAGCCTCTGGCTGTTCGAAGTGGGCCTGCAGCGTTACCTGGAGGCCGGGCTGCGGGAAGACAGCGAGAGCCTGCTGCTGGCGCTGGTGCGGGGGCCGCAAGGCTTGCAGCT
The DNA here is from genome assembly GCF_013407925.2 of Pseudomonas protegens. NCBI lineage: Bacteria > Pseudomonadati > Pseudomonadota > Gammaproteobacteria > Pseudomonadales > Pseudomonadaceae > Pseudomonas > Pseudomonas protegens. The sequence goes on from NZ_CP060201.1 coordinate 5,566,006, forward strand.
GGACGAGCGGCGCCTGTCGCCGGCCTATCAGCGGCCCTTTTCCGGGCATTACTTTCGTATCGATTTTGCCGACGTGCATTGGCGTTCCCGTTCCCTGTGGGATCAGGAGCTGCCGCAGCTGCAGCGCGCCGGCCTGCAAAGCGACCTGCAACTGGGGCCGGAAGGCCAGCAACTGCTGGTGCTGCGCAGTGACTACAAGCGCCTCGGGCAATCGATCTCGATCAGCGTGGCCCAGGACTACACCCCGGTGCGCGAGAGCTTCCAGCGCATGCGTCAGGTCGGTCTTGGCCTGGGGCTGGCCGGGTTGCTGCTGATCCTGCTGCTGCAGCGCATGACCGTGCGCCGGGCCCTGCGTCCCCTGGAAACCGCCCGTGAGCAGATCGCCCAGTTGCAGCAGGGCCAGCGCTCGCAACTGGACGCCCAGGTGCCGCTGGAGCTGGAGCCGTTGGTGGCGCAGATCAACCATTTGCTGGCCCACACCGAGGACAGCCTGAACCGCTCGCGCAACGCCCTGGGCAACCTTGGCCACGCCTTGAAAACCCCGCTGGCGGTACTCCTGAGTCTGGCGTCGGGGCCCAAGCTCGAGGGCCACCCCGAGGTGCGCAGGGTGTTGCTGGAGCAATTGCAGCAGGTGCAGCAACGCCTCAATCGCGAACTCAACCGCGCGCGGCTGGCGGGGGATGCGTTGCCCGGGGTGCTGTTCGAATGCGATGCCGAACTGCCGGGCTTGCTGGCGACCTTGAACATGATCCATGGCCAGCACCTGGACTTGAGTTACCAGGCGCCACCGGGGCTGCGCCTGCCCTGGGACCGGGAAGACCTGCTGGAGCTGCTGGGCAATCTGCTGGACAACGCCTGCAAATGGGCCGATGCCCAGGTGCGCCTGAGCATCGAGGAGCGGCCGCAGGGCTTTTGCCTGCGGGTGGAGGACGACGGCCCGGGTATTCCCGAAGCGCGGCGTAGCGAGGTGTTCAGTCGCGGCGCACGGCTGGATGAACAGACCCATGGCCATGGGCTGGGCCTGGGCATCGTGCGCGACATTGTCGACGCCTGCGGCGGCACCCTGAGCCTGGGGGACAGCGAGTGGGGCGGCTTGCGGGTGGAGATCGAGCTGCCCAGGCGCTGAACCCGCCGGGCGCTGGGTTCGGCGCCCCGGCGGTCGATCAACCGTCGAACCCTGACGCATTCTGGAACTTTGCGTCCCCGCAACGGAGTGCCGCCCAGACCGTTTGCAGCCTGTAGCCGCTGCCGAGCCACGGCGAGGCTGCGACAAGGCCCGAAGGGCCTTTGGCCTCCTCAAGGGTGGCTATCGCAGCCTGCGGCAGCGGCTACAGGTCAGACGCGGAACTGGTCCATCAGGCTCTGTTGCTGGTTGGCCAGACTGTTGAGCGACTGGCTGACCCGCGCCGATTCATTGGCCTGTTCCGACAGCGACTCGGTGACATCGCGAATGGTCGCCACGTTGCTGTTGATCTCTTCGGCCACCGCGCTCTGCTGTTCGGCGGCGCTGGCGATCTGCAGGTTCATGTCGCTGATCACCGTCACCGCATCGCCGATCTGGCGCAGGGCGGTCACGGCCTGACCCACCTGCTCGACGCTGCCCTGGGCCTGGCGATGGCTGTTGTTCATCGAACCCACCACATCCCGGGTGCCGGTCTGCAGTTGCTCGATCACCTGGCGGGTTTCCTCCACCGATTCCTGGGTGCGCTGGGCCAGGTTGCGCACTTCGTCGGCCACCACCGCGAAACCGCGCCCGGCTTCCCCGGCCCGGGCAGCTTCGATGGCGGCGTTGAGGGCCAGCAGGTTGGTCTGCTCGGCAATCGAGCGGATCACTTCCAGTACCGTGCCGATCTGTTCGCTGTTGGCGGCCAGGCCTTCGACCTGGGTCATGGCGGCGCTCATGTCGGCGGCCAGCTGGTCGATGCTGCGGGTGGTGCGGTCGATCACCGTCAGGCCCTGTTGCGTGGCCTGGTCGGCGTCCCGCGCCGCCTGGGCGGCCTGGGCCGCGCTGCGGGCCACGTCCTGGGCGGTGGCGCTCATTTCGTGGGAGGCGGTGGCCACCTGATCCACCTGGCGATACTGCTGTTCCATGCCGGCGCTGGTCTGGGTGGCGATGGCCGATGACTGGTCGGCAGTGCCGCGGGCGTCCTGCACCGAGCGTTTCACTTCGGCAATGATCGGTTGCAGCTTGTCGAGGAAACGGTTGAACCAGCCGGCCAGCTGGCCCAGCTCGTCCTGCTTGTCGTAGGCCAGGCGCCGGGTCAGGTCGCCTTCGCCGCTGGCAATGTCTTCGAGCATCTGGGCCACGCCGAGGATCGGCCGGGTCACGCTGCGGGCCATCAGCCACACCAGCAGCAGGCCCACCACCGCCGCCAGCAGGCCCAGGCCCAGCTCCATCAGGGTGCCGCTGCGGTTGCCGGCGTCCAGCTCGTTTTTCAGGGTTTCGGCCGGGCCCACCAGGACGCTCTCCGGCACGTCCAGCAGCACGCCCCAGGGCTTGCCGCCGGGGATCGGGGTAAAGGGCGCGAGCACCTTGAGCTCATGGTTGCTGTGCAGGCTGTGGGTCTGGGTGCTGTTGGCCAACTGGCGGATCAGTTCGGCGCCGTTGACGCTGTCGACGCTGTCCAGGCGCTGGCTGAGCTTGCCGGCATCCGGGCTGTAGCCGGCCAGCAGGCCCACCGGGCTAATGATGCTGACGCTGGTCTGGCCGGCGTAGAGCTTCTGGCTGGCATTGCGGCTGACGGCCTGCAGGCTGTTGAGGTTGATGTCCACCGACAGCGAGGCGATGACTTTGCCGTTGACCATCAGCGGGAAGACGATGCTGGTCATCAGCACCTTCTGGCCGTCGATGTCATAGAAGTAGGGTTCGATCACGCAGGGCTTGAGGGTGCTGCGTGGGCAGGTGAACCAGGCATTGGCCGGTTCGCCGCTGGGGCCGCTGCGGGTGTCGCTCATGTCGCTTTCCGGCAGCGCCATGGAGGTCAGCTTGCCCGGAGTGGGCTGGGACCAGTACAGGGCAAAGCGGCCCTTTTCGTTGCTGCCCAGCTCGCCCTGGCCGCTGAACAACTCGTCCTTGCCATCCAGGGCGTTGGCTTCGAACACCAGGGACAGGCCCAGCAGGTCGGGGTTGGCCTGCAGCGCCGACTTGACCTGGCGGGTCAGGTCCTCGCGCAGGTCGAAGGCATCGAGAAAGCGCTTTTCCGCCTGTTCGCGGAGGAACAACACCTGGCGCGAGAACCCGTGGCCGTACTGGTAGGCGTCCATGAACTGCTGGCGAATGCCCAACGCCTGGACTTCACCCTGAGCCTCGATCCGCGCCTGGGCGGCTTCGTTGAGCATCTCCATGCTCGAGGCCTTGACCAGCTCGGAGCTGTGCTCCATGCGATACAGCGAAAGCCCCACCAACAGCGAGACGATGCCCAACAGGCAGAGTCCGGCCAGCAGGGTGATCTTCCATTGGATGGAAAGTTGTCTGAGCGACATGGAGACGTCCTTTATTCGATAAATATCTGAGACTTTGCACTGTAGCGGCCGACCAACGGTGTTCTTTAAACGCTTGTTCGAAATAAGCCGTGAGGCTCTCGGGCTGCTGTGCAGCCCGACGCGAGCAAGCTCCCTGGTCACGGGTACGGGGTGGGTCTTGGGGGCTTGGCGAGCCAGCTCGCTCCTACGGGGGCGGGGGCGGGGTTTTGACAAGCCGGGTCGGCTGCTGCAAAGTGCGCCCCCCTAATAAGAACCCATTTCATTTCGATGTCGGCAGCCCGCTGCCTTCCGGTCGGTCACAGGCTTTTGCGCCATTTTTGCTGGTGCAGTAATGAGGTAACGATGATTAACGCAGTAATTGCCGCGGTTGGCGTGATGTTGGTGCTCAGCCTGTCCCGCGTGCATGTAGTGATCGCCCTGATCGTTGGCGCGCTGGTGGGCGGCCTGACCGGCGGCCTGGGGATCGAGGCCACGCTCAAGGCGTTCAACAGCGGCCTGGGCGGTGGCGCCACCGTGGCCTTGTCCTACGCCTTGCTCGGCGCGTTCGCCGTGGCCATCGCCAAGTCCGGGCTGGCCCACGCCCTGGCGGACAAGATCCTGCTGCTGGTGGATCGCCAGGACGCCCACGGCGGCGGCCGGGTCAAGTGGCTGCTGATCGGCCTGCTGTGGGTGGTGGCGATTGCCTCGCAGAACATCCTGCCGATCCACATTGCCTTTATTCCGCTGCTGGTGCCGCCGCTGCTGTATGTGCTGACCAAGTTGCAACTGGACCGGCGGCTGATCGCCTGCGTCATCACCTTCGGCCTGATCACCCCCTACATGTTCCTGCCGGTGGGCTTCGGCAACATCTTCCTCAACGAGATCCTCCTGGCCAACGTGGCCCGCAGCGGGGTCGACGTCAGCCAGATCAACGTCACCCACGCCATGGGCATTCCCGCCCTGGGCATGCTTTGCGGCTTGCTGCTGGCGTTCTTCAGCTACCGCAAGAAGCGCGTGTACGACCTGGACCGGATCGAGAAGGTCGAGCAGGTGGCGGTGCAGTACAACCCGCGGACCCTGCTGGTGGCGGCGGCGGCTATCGTCGCTGCGTTCGTCATCCAGTTGCTGCTGGACTCGATGATTATCGGCGCCTTGTGCGGGTTTCTGATTTTCTCGGTGTCGGGCATCGTGCGCTGGCGCGAGACGGACGAGCTGTTCACCGAAGGCATGAAGATGATGGCCATGATCGGCTTCATCATGATCGCCGCCTCGGGCTTTGCCGAAGTGATGAAGGCCACCGGCGAGGTCAACTCGCTGGTCCAGGCCTCGGCGGCGTGGATCGGTCACAGCAAGGGCGTGGGCGCCTTGCTGATGCTGCTGGTGGGGCTGCTGGTGACCATGGGCATCGGCTCGTCGTTTTCCACGGTGCCGATCCTCGCGGCGATCTTCGTGCCGCTGTGTGTGCAACTGGGTTTCAGCCCGCTGGCGATCGTCTGCATCGTCGGCACCGCCGGGGCGCTGGGGGATGCGGGCTCGCCGGCCTCGGACTCGACCCTGGGGCCGACCTCGGGCCTGAACATCGATGGCCAGCACCACCATATCTGGGACACCGTGGTCCCGACCTTCCTGCACTACAACCTGCCGCTGCTGGCCTTCGGCTGGGTCGCGGCCATGGTCCTCTGACTCCTGACAGGCTGGAGCCGGCTTGCCGGCGAAGGCGTCTTTCAAGGCGCTACAGGGTTTGTCGGCTTGTTCGCCGACAAGCCGGCGCCTATGGGGCTAGGCTCAACTTTTGCGGTGGCGTGCCGTTAACGCGGTTATCACGCCAATAAAAAACCAAGAGTGAGCCCCCTATGCGCTTGAGCCTGAAGGCCAAAGTCCTGTCCCTGGCAGTCCTCCCGGTGCTGTTGTTTGCGCTGGTGATCAGCCTGAGCACGGTATTCATGCTGCGCCAGCAGGCGCAGAAAGAAGTCGAGGAAACCCGTCAGCGCTTGCTGGGCGAGGCCAAGGCCACGCTGCAGAGCTATGTCGAGGTGGCCTTGAACACGGTCAAGCCGCTGTACGACGCGGCGGCACCCGGGGATCAGGCGGCCCGGGCCGAGGTGGTCAAGCTGCTGTCGAACATCAGCTACGGCAAGGACGGCTACTTCTTCGGCTACGACTCCGAAACCGTGCGCCTGTTCAAGGGCAATAGCGCCGATGGCGTGGGCAAGAGCTTCAAGGACAACCGCGACCCCAACGGGGTCTACGTCAACCGCGAGCTGGTGCGGGTCGGCAAGGACGGCAGTCACTACGTGCAATACAGCTCGACCCAGCCGGGCAGCGACGTGCTGGTGCCCAAGCTGGGCTACACCGAATACCTGCCCAAGTGGGACATGGTGCTGGGCACCTCGGTCAACCTCGATGGCATCGATGCTCAGGTGGCGGCGGTCGAGAACAGCGTCAACCAGCGCATGGAAGGCATGGTCCTGAGCATTCTCGGGATCGCCGCGGTGGTGCTGCTGGTGATCGCGGGCCTGGGCATTCTGGTGGCCAACACCATGTTGCGGCCGCTGAACCTGATGAAGGCCAACCTCGATGACATCGCCGCCGGTGAAGGCGACCTGACCCGGCGCCTGGCGATCACCAGCCAGGATGAACTGGGGCAGCTGGCCGGGTCGTTCAACCGCTTTGTCGACAAAATCCACAGCCTGGTGCGGCAGATCACCGAGATGACCGGGCAGCTCACCGAGCTGGTGACCCAGGTCTCGGATCAGGCGCACCGCTCCGAGCAGGCCATGGAGCGCCAGCGCCACGAGACCGATCAGGTGGCCACGGCGATCAATGAGATGTCTTCGGCGGCCCAGGAAGTGGCGCGCAGTGCCCAGGGCGCAGCGGTGGCCGCGCAACAGACCGATGAAGAAGGCCAGGCGGCCAAGCGCGTGGTGGACGGCAGCATCCAGCAGATCCACTCCCTGGTCAGCGATATCCGCAACAGCGGCACCTCCCTGGACAGCTTGCAGCAGGACGTGTCGTCGATTGTCAGCGTGCTGGACGTGATCCGCTCGATTGCCGAACAGACCAACCTGCTGGCGCTCAACGCCGCCATCGAGGCGGCCCGGGCCGGGGAGGCCGGGCGCGGTTTTGCCGTGGTCGCCGACGAGGTCCGCGCCCTGGCCAGCCGCACCCAGCAGAGCACTCAGGAAATCCAGGGCATGATCGACCGTCTGCAGCAGGGCACCCGGGTGGCGGTGGACGCCATGCGCCGCTCCAGCGACGCCGGCGACGGCACCTCGGTGAAAGCCAACGAAGCCGGGGCGTCGCTGGACACCATGGCCCAGCTGATCGGCACCATCAATTCGATGAACGCGCAGATTGCCAGTGCCGCCGAGGAGCAGACCGCGGTGGCCGAGGAGATCAACCGCAGCGTGCACCAGATCGCCGTGGCGGTGGACAGCGTCGCCGATGAAACCCAGCGCGGGGCCCAGACCTCCCGCAGCCTGGCGGACCTGGGCCAGCGCCTGGGCCGGTTGGTGGGGCAGTTCCGTATCTGAGGGCGCCCGCTGTAGCCGCAGCCTGGGCCGCAAGGCCCGGAAAAGGCCCCAGCAGTGTTGTCGCGCGGGCCAGGCATCGCCAGCGCTGCCGTGGCTACAAGGCGCGGTCCGTGCGCCGAGTCAGGCGCTGATGTCGCGCATCAGCAGGGCGAAGCGCAGGTCGACCTGATCCGGAATCGGCAGGTACACGGTGTGGCCATCCCCCGGGGCCACGTCGATGGCTTCGCCCTTGGCGTTCTGCAGTTCGTGCAGATCGAAGTGGAAGTTGCCCTTGGGGGTCATCAGTTCCATGTGATCGCCCACGGCGAAGCGGTTCTTGACCTTGACTTCGGCCAGGCGGTCGCGGCGCTCGCCGGTGAGTTCGCCGACGAACTGCTGGCGCTCCGAGACCGAGCTGCCGTTCTGGTAGTTCTGGTACTCGTCATGCACATGGCGGCGCAGGAAGCCTTCGGTGTAGCCGCGCTGGGCCAGGGATTCCAGGTCGTTCATCAGGCTGCGGTCGAACTCGCGCCCGGCCGCCGCGTCGTCGATGGCCCGGCGGTACACCTGGGTGGTGCGCGCGCAGTAGAAGTGCGACTTGGTCCGGCCTTCGATCTTCAGCGAGTGCACGCCCATGCGGGTCAGGCGCTCCACGTGCTGCACCGCCCGCAGGTCCTTGGCGTTCATGATGTAGGTGCCGTGCTCGTCCTCGAAGGCTGGCATCAGCTCGTCCGGGCGATTGGCTTCCTGCAGCAGGAACACCTGGTCGGTGGGCGCGCCCAGGCCCAGGGTCGGCTCCGGCTGGAAGGTCTGGACGATTTCTCCCAGGTCGTTCTCGGTGGCTTGCTCGGCCTTGTATTTCCAGCGGCAGGCGTTGGTGCAGGTGCCCTGGTTGGCGTCGCGCTTGTTCATGTAGCCCGACAGCAGGCAGCGTCCGGAATAGGCCATGCACAGGGCGCCGTGGACGAAGACTTCCAGCTCCATGGCCGGTACTTGCTGGCGGATTTCCTCGATCTCTTCCAGGGACAGTTCCCGGGACAGGATGATTCGCGTCAGCCCCTGTTGCTGCCAGAACTCGACACTGGCCCAGTTCACCGTGTTGGCCTGCACCGAGAGGTGGATCGGCATGTGCGGGAAGTGCCGGCGCACCAGCATGATCAGGCCCGGGTCGGACATGATCAGCGCGTCCGGGGCCATGTCGATGACCGGTTGCAGGTCCTTGAGGAAGGTCTTGAGCTTGGCGTTGTGCGGGGCGATGTTGACCACCACGTAGAAACGCTTGCCCTGGGCCTGGGCCTCCTGGATGCCGAGGGCCAGGTTGGCGTGGTCGAATTCGTTGTTGCGCACCCGCAGGCTGTAGCGCGGCTGGCCGGCGTACACCGCATCGGCGCCGTAGGCGAAGGCGTAGCGCATGTTCTTCAGGGTGCCGGCGGGGGCCAGGAGTTCGGGTTTGGCGAGGAGCGTCATGGGGCTGTCGGTCGCAAAAGGTCGCGAGGGTAAGCCAGCGCGCCGGGGCATTCATTGATCTGGGTCTATGTCTGGCGCAGAAAAAACGCACTCGGCATCGCGGCTGCGGACTAACCCTCTGGACGCCGCGATCGGGCGTCGACTGACCTGGATCGGACATGAAGCAAAACAACCTGCAAAACAAAAGCCTGCTGCTGTTACTGGCCCTGGTGACGGTGGCGTTCATCTGGATTCTGCTGCCGTTCTACGGGGCGCTGTTCTGGGCGGTGATCCTGGGCATCGTCTTTGCCCCCCTGCAGCGCCGCCTGCAATTGAAGTTCGGCTGGCCGCGCAATCTCACGGCCCTGTGCACGCTGTTGATCTGCCTGCTGATCGCCATCCTGCCGGTGATCATCACCAGCGTGCTGCTGGTTCAGGAAGGCGCCGAGCTGTACAAGAAAATCGAAAGCGGCCAGCTGGATATCGCCGGCTACCTGGCCCAGTTCAAGCACGGCCTGCCACCGTACTTCCAGCACCTGCTGGACCGCTTTGGTCTGGGCGAGCTCAAGGGCCTGCAGGACAAGGTGGTCAAGAGCGCGATGCAGGGCAGCCAGTACCTGGCGACCCAGGCCTTCAGCTTCGGCCAGGGCACCTTCGAGTTCGTGGTGAGTTTCTTCATCATGCTGTACCTGTTGTTTTTCTGTCTGCGCGATGGCGCCGAGCTGGTACGCAAGATCCGCGGCGCCGTGCCCCTGGCCGAGTACCAGAAGCGCCGCCTGCAATTGAAGTTCAACCGGGTGGTGCGGGCCACGGTCAAGGGCAATGTGCTGGTGGCGGTGACCCAGGGCGCCCTGGGCGGCTTGATCTTCTGGTTCCTGGACATTCCCAGCGCCTTGCTCTGGGCGGTGTTGATGGCCTTTCTGTCGCTGTTGCCGGCGGTGGGGGCGGGGATTGTCTGGGGGCCGGTGGCGGCGTATTTCCTGGTCAGCGGCGCGATCTGGCAAGGGGTGGTGCTGGCGCTGTTCGGGGTGCTGGTGATCGGCCTGGTGGACAACCTGCTGCGGCCGATCCTGGTGGGCAAGGACACGCGGATGCCGGATTACCTGATCCTGATCTCGACCCTGGGCGGGCTGGCGGTCTTCGGCCTCAACGGTTTTGTCATCGGGCCGCTGATCGCTGCCTTGTTCATGTCGAGCTGGGCGCTGTTCGTCGACACCCGGCCCCGGGTGCAGTTGCCCTGACGCTGGACGGCCCGGTGCTACGAAAAAACACCTATTGCGCTGTGGGGCATGGCGACCAGTGCTACCGGCACGGGCTGTTCAGTCCACCACCTGATCGAGCATGTGCAGCACTTCCTGCTCGTTGAGCAGGCCCTTGCGCACCAGGTTCTGGGTCAGCAGCGAGAGGAACTTGGCGCTGCGATGACCTTCCAGATGCTTGAGCTCGGTCAGGGCGTCGTACACCCGGCTGGAAGTGCAGAGGCCTTCGACGCGGTGCGGGTTTTGCGTGGGCATGGGGTTCGTCCTTGTTCTTGTGGGCCTGTTGTTATAAAGGCTGTGTGACGGGGCTGTTATGACAGGCGTGGGGCGAGCGGACCCGGTCGATCTTGCGGTCCCTGAATGACACACGCGTGACAGTCCCATGTCGCCCGAGGCGTCGCTGGGGTTGGCACACTATTGCCGGATTTTCATGCAAATACTGTTCCAGTCGCGACATGATGCTGAGCTATTCAGACATTTGGCTGATGGCAAAATGCAACAAGCCCCGCCGGATGGGCGGGGCCTGTGGCTGTTTCAGTGGAGCCTTACCAGCGGCCGGGACCCGGGCCGTAGTAGTAATGAGGGTGGCCGTAGTAGCCGCGAGGCGGGCCGTAGTACACCGGCGCCGGGCGGTAGTAGACCGGCTGCTGCACATACACCGGTGCCGGCTGGTAGTAGACCGGTGGTGGTGGCGCGGCGTACACCGGCTGCGGTTGGACATACACCGGCGCCTGCTGCACATAGACCGGACGATCCTGGTTGGCGATCACCGAACCCACTACGGCTGCGCCGACAACAGCACCCAATGCGGCGGGCCCGACCCAGCCACCGCCGTGGGCGGATGCCTGGCCTGCGACAGCGAGTGCGCCAATGAGCAAGGCTATCTTGGGGATTTTGGAAATCATGGTTGTTCCTCGGTTCAACCTCCGCGTTCATGGTCTGCACCAGACTCAAGAACTGACGCGGGGATACTTCTAAGACAGCGGTTTTTGCAAAATCTGCACAGCCGCTGAGTAAATATTGTGTAAGGTCTGTACCGGCCTCTTTACCGTCATCCCTGGGCGTCGAAGAGGCCTGTGAACCAGCGGCGATATGATCGGGCACAAGGGCTCGGCTGACCAATCCCGTCTATCCGAAAGTGCCCGGCAAGGAGATGAACATGCAAATGAACCCCAATAAAGACACCCAGTTGTGCATGTCGCTGTCCGGGCGTCCGGGGAATTTCGGCCTGCGCTTTCACAACCATCTGTATGAGCAGTTGGGGCTCAACTTCTACTACAAGGCCTTCAGCAGCCAGGACCTGCCCGGCGCGGTGCGAGGGATCCGGGCCTTGGGGATTCGCGGCTGCGGCGTGTCCATGCCGTTCAAGGAAGACTGCATCGCCCTGGTGGATGAGCTGGACGCCTCGGCCCGGGCCATTGCCTCGATCAATACCATCGTCAATACCGACGGCCATCTGAAGGCTTACAACACCGATTACATCGCCGTGGCCCGCTTGCTGGCCGAGCACGCGGTGCCGCAGGCGTCTACCTTCGCCCTGCGCGGCAGCGGCGGCATGGCCAAGGCCGTGGCCAGTGCCTTGCGTGACGGCGGTTATGCCCGCGGGGTGATAGTGGCCCGCAACGAAGTGGCCGGGCGCGCGCTGGCCCGTTCCCTGGGCTATGAGTGGCAGGCCGAGTTGGGCAGCCTGCGGCCGCAGATGCTGATCAACGTTACCCCGATCGGCATGAGCGGCGGGCCAGAGGCGCAGCAACTGGCGTTCGACGCCGAGGCGATAGCGGCGGCGGACACGGTGTTCGACGTGGTGGCGGTGCCGCCGCAGACGCCGCTGATCCTGCGGGCCCAGGCCGAGGGCAAGCAGGTCATCACCGGGCTGGAAGTGATTGCCATCCAGGCCCTGGAGCAGTTCGTGCTGTATACCGGCGTGCGCCCGAGCGAGGAGCAGTTCCAGAAGGCCGTAGCCTTCGCCCGGGCCTGAAACCGCAACGCTGTAGCTGCAGGCTGCGACAAGGCCCGCAGGGCCTTGGGCGTGCTTAGGTGCGGCGCCTCCTTCGGGGGCGATCGCCGCCTGCGACAGCGGCGACCAGGATCAGCCTTCGAGCTGGGCCAGGCGCTCTTCCAGGGCGGCGATCCGTGCTTCCAGTTCTTCGATGCGTTCCACTGAAACGCCGCCGCCCGTGCTGCGTTCCACCGGGTTGCCGCGGGCGGCGAGAATCGCCTCGATGTCCGCCGGGTCGCCCAGGGCGTGGGTGTAGCGGTCTTCGCGCTGGCCGGCCTGACGCGGGATGTGCAGGGCCAGGCCCCGGGCGATCAGGCGTTCGAGCTGGTGCAGGACCTGCTCGCTGTCTTCGAAATCATGCATGCGCCCGCTGCGGGTCAGCAGTTCATTGACCGTCTGCGGGCCGCGCAGAAACATCAGGCCACACAGGATCAACTGCGCCGGCACCAGTTCCAGGGCCTTGTCCAGGCGCTGTTCCCAGCGATCGGCGCGGCTGCCCATCACCAGCCGGGTAAAGCCACGGGCTTCGAGGGCGCGCAGGCTTTGCCCGACCTGGCCCGGGGTCAGGTTCATCACCGGTTCGCGGCTGGTTTTCTGGTTGCAGGCCAGTACCAGGGCGTTGAGGGTCAGGGGGTAGGTTTCCGGGCTGGTGGCCTGCTTTTCGATCAACGAACCCAGGATGCGGATATCGGTGCTGCTCAAGCGCAGTTCTTCGCCGGGGGTGTCGTGCTCGCTGCTCATAAGTGCTGGTCCCTTGGTCACTGATGGGTGGGTCGTGAAAAACCGCAACAGGGCCTGGAGCGGCGCTGCGGTTTTTCCGTGGCCGGGTGGGCCACTTTGGAGGGGCTCTGTTTTACCTTCAGAACCCGGATCTTGCCATCAGAACTTGGCACGGCCCGCGCCGGCGCCGGTTTATCGGGGCGCCCCCGCCGCCATGTGTGGGGCGAGGGCGGCCGGTTCAGCCGGGTTGCGCGTCTGTTGCAGGCTGTGTCGTGCGTGGCGAATCCGCTGCCTGCCGGGCTTGGCCCGCTGTCTCCAGGCACTGGCGGGCAAACCGGGCCAGGCCCAGCAGGGCGTTTCTCGCGGAGCGCAGGTAGAACGCCTGCAACTGGAACACGTGCCAGCGGCCCTCGTGGATTTCCAGCTGGCAAGCCACCGCGGACTGCCTGGCGCGCTCGGCCAGGCGCGTGGAGTCCGACAGCAGCAGTTCCTGGTCGCCGACCTGGATCAGCATCGGCGGCAGGCCGCGCAGGTCTGCTTCCAGGGGGCGATGGGTGGGGGCTTGAGCGGGCGCTGCGTAGGCCTTGAGGGCTTGCTCCAGCCAGTCGCGGCGGATCATCGGGTCGGCCTCCTGGCGCGATTGCATACTGGCGCCGCCCAGGTCCGGATCGGTGACCGGCGACAGCAGCATCAGCCCGGCGGCAATCTCCTCGCCACGTTCCTTCAGTGCCAGGGCCAGCGCCAGGACCAGGGCGCCGCCGGCGGAATCGCCGGCGATCAGCAGCTTGTCCGCCGGGCAGAGCTGGGCGCGGATGGCGTCATAACAGGCCAGGCAGTCTTCCAGCGCGGCGGGGTAGGGATGCTCCGGCGCCAGCCGGTAGTCGGGGACCCAGACGCTGCAGCCGCTGTCCCGGGCCAGGCGGCTGCTGACGCTGTAGTGAGAGCGCGGGCCGCCGAGGCAGAAGGCGCCACCGTGCAGGTAGAGAATCACCCCCTTGGGCGTCGTGCTTGCGGGCTCGACAATCTGCAACGAGAGCCCGTCCAGCCGCATGCTCCGGCGCTTCACGCCCAGGCAGCCGGGCATCAGCCATGACAGCTGGTCGACGATCTTGCGCTGGCTGGCCAGGGCCCGGGGCGGGCCGATCAAGGCTTTGAAACTGACCCGTAGGAAAACCCGCAGGAAGGCTGCGTTGGCCCGCTCCAGCCAGTCCCGGGGGGCGGCTATGCGTTGTCCGGCGCAGTCCGGGGAGCGGGCGTCCAATGGGCTGGACAGGCGATAGGCGGCCAGCCCGGCATAGCGTGCCAGCCAGCGATAGGACCAGGTGAAGCCTGGCCAGTTGGTGCTGTTGTGCCCCCGTTCGTCGACATACCAGCTCTTGCAGCCGCTCCACACCGAAGTGGCCAGGCGGCGCTGGATGCGCCGTTGAAAGCGCTGGTGGCGGTGTTCATCCACTTCCAGCTGGCTGGCGTCGCTGTCCAGCAGCGCCTGGCGGGCCTGCATGACGTGGGAGATCTGGCTCTCCAGCATATGGATGATGGAGTTGTGGCCCAGGTTGGTGTTGGGCCCGTAGAGCATGAAGAAGTTGGGGAAGCCCGGCACGCTGATACCCAGGTAGGCCGCCGCGCCGTCTTGCCAGGCCTGGTTCAGGTCAAGCCCATCACGGCCGCTGATGCGCATCGGCGAGAGGAACTCGGTGGCGGCAAAACCGGTGCCGTAGATGATTGCGTCGACGGTGTGCTGCTGGCCGTCGAGGGTTTCGATGCCGTGTTCGGTGATCCGCCGGATGCCCTCGGTCACCAGCTGCACATGAGCTTGGTCGAAGGTCTTGAGGTAGTCGTTGGACAGCAGGATGCGCTTGCAGCCGATGGGGTAGTCCGGGGTCATCTGCCGGCGCAGTTCGGGGCTGGCGACCGAGGCGTGCAGGAGCTTGTTGAACGGGCCACCGACCACCCACCGGGTCAGGCCCTTGAGGCGGGTGAAGCCCAGGGCCCGGGATTCGAAGTGCAGGTAGTGGGCCGCGCGCAGCAGTTTCATCCGCCAGGGCTGGCGGGCCAGACGCTGTTTTTCTTGCTCGCTGTAGGCTCGGTCGGCCTTGGGCATGATGTAGGCCGGCGAGCGCTGGAAGACCTTGAGCGCCGCCACCTGATCGGCAATCTGCGGCACGAACTGGATGGCCGAGGCGCCGGTGCCGATCACCGCCACCCGTTTGTCGGCCAGGGCGTAATGGTGATCCCAGTGGGCGGAGTGAAAGACCCGGCCGCGAAAGCTGTGCATGCCCGGCAGTTTGGGCAGGGCGGGACGGCTCAGCTGGCCGACGGCGCTGATCAGCAGACGGGTGAAATGCTCCTGGCCATCGTTGCAGACGACCTGCCAGTAATGGCCGGTTTCATCGAAGCGGGCGTGGCGCACTTCGCTGCCGAAGTGAATGTGTGGCAGCAGGTCGTAGGTACGGGCGCAATGTTGCAGGTAGTCGTGGATCTCGGCCTGGGGCGCGAACACCCGGGACCAGCGCGGGTTGGGCTCGAAGGAAAATGAGTACAGGTGCGAAGGCACGTCGCAGGCGGCGCCGGGGTAGGTGTTGTCGCGCCAGACGCCGCCGACGTCCTGGCCTTTCTCAAGCAGGAGGAACTGACTGACCCCGGCCTTGCGCAGGGCGATGGCCGTGCCCAGGCCGCCGAAGCCGCTGCCGATGATCAGGGCTTCCAGGGGCGCGCAGGGGCTGGAACAGAGGTTTAGCGGGGCGGTGGATTCGGGCATGACGACCTCGTTGTTATTGTTGTGGACGCAGGGGGGATCGACCCGGGGCCCTGTCCTGGCGACGTTGGCGTGGCCCCGTTGAGTGAAGCATGGGGGCAAATATCCGTGGACCCCATGCTGCAACGGGACAAGTGTTTTAGTATTTGGGCCAAATCCGCCGCCCATGAGTCAGGCCATGAACGTTCAAGCATTCACCCGGGGACCGTCCAGCGCCTTGCTGTTGGTGAACTTTGCGCTTGAAAGGGGCCTGTCGCCGACGCGTCTGCTGGCCGGTTGCGCGGTGTCCCTGGAGGGGCTGCAGGACCCCAATACGCTGCTGCTGGCGGCCCAGGAGCTGCGGCTGGTGAGCAATCTGCTGCAACTGCTGGGGCATCCTCCTGGGCTGGGCTATGAGGTGGGTGCGCGTTACCACTTTTCCACCTACGGCCTGTTCGGCTATGGCCTGATCAGCAGCGCGACGCCGGCCGATGCGCTGAGCCTGGCCCTGCGCTTTCTGCCGCTGACCTATGCCTTCGCTTCGATCGGTTACCGACTGGAGCGGGATCTGGGCGTGCTGACCTTCGGTGCGCCGCCGCTGGCCGATCCGCAGGTGGCCGGGTTTCTGCTGGAACGGGACATGGCCGCTGCCGCGGTGTTGAT
Organism: Pseudomonas protegens; assembly: GCF_013407925.2. Taxonomy (NCBI): domain Bacteria; kingdom Pseudomonadati; phylum Pseudomonadota; class Gammaproteobacteria; order Pseudomonadales; family Pseudomonadaceae; genus Pseudomonas; species Pseudomonas protegens. Next base: position 5,581,801 of record NZ_CP060201.1, read on the forward strand.
GAAGGAGATCGTCGGTGAGGATTTTTGTCTGGCGCGCCTGACCCGCCGTGCCGCCCCGCCCGCGGCTAGCGCGGCCTGCGATGTGCCGCGGGTGCTGGGCCGGGTGCCCGAGTACCGGGCGGCGCTGGACAGCCTGGCGTTCGACCGGCGGTTCCTGGATCGCGCCTTGCCCCAGGCCAACCCGCTGACGGTGGCGATGTGCGAGCAGATGTGCCGGCAGTTGCTTGAGCGCCGACAGGCCCATCAGAGCACCGCGGCCCTGGTCCGCCAGCATCTCGAGGCCCTGCCGGCCGGCAGAGTCGCGGATCTGCCGGACATGGCGCGTCTTACGCGGACCAGTGCGCGCACCTTGAAACGGCGCCTGCAGGAAGAGGGCACCAGCTATCGCCAGTTGCTGGCCGAGCAGCGCGGCGCCCGGGCCCTGGCGTTGTTGGGCAATCGCGCCTTGAGTCTGACCCGGATCGCGGAAGAGCTGGGTTTCAGCGACCTGTCGAGTTTTTCCCAGAGCTTCAAGCGCTGGTTCGGCGTCGCCCCCAGCGCCTATCGCCGGGGGCCTTCGGGATAAAGGCCCCGGGTTGAGCCGCTGTGGCTATAATCGCTGCTCGTTGTACTCCCGCCATCCTTGTCGAGACTGTCATGACTATTTCCCTGTACGCCGCTTCCGTTCCCGTCTTCAAGCAAATGCTCAACGCCCTGAGCGATGTCCTGCACAAGGCCGAAGCTCACGCCACCGCGAAGAACATCGAGCCCAATGCCCTGTTGCAGGCGCGTCTGTACCCGGACATGTTCCCGCTGGTGCGCCAGGTGCAGATCGCCGTGGACTTCGCCAAGGGCGTGTCGGCGCGTCTGGCCGAGGTCGAGCTGCCCAAGTACGACGACAGCGAAACCACCTTCGCCGACCTGCAGGCGCTGATCGCCAAGGTCCTGGCCTTTATCGACGGCATCCAGCCGGCGCAGATCGATGGCAAGGAAGGCATCGAGATCGTCACTCGTCCGGGCACCCCGAAAGAGAAGCGCTTCAGTGGCCAGTCCTACCTGTTGACCTACGGCCTGCCGCAGTTCTTCTTCCACGTCACCACCACCTACGCGATCCTGCGTCACAACGGTGTGGAAGTGGGCAAGCGCGATTACATGGGCGCGTTCTAAACCCCAGGCGATAAAAAAGCCCGGCCAGGTTGACCCTGGCCGGGCTTTTTTGTGGCCGTTGGATCAGGCGGCTTGCGCCTTGTCTTCCTGGGCCAGGCACGCGGCGGCGGTGAAGAGCACGTCGGTGGAGGAGTTCAGCGCGGTTTCCGCCGAGTCCTGCAGCACGCCGATGATGAAGCCCACCGCGACCACCTGCATGGCGATTTCGCTGGGGATGCCGAACAGGCTGCAAGCCAGGGGAATCAGCAGCAGCGAACCGCCGGCCACGCCCGAAGCACCGCAGGCGCAGATGGCCGCGACCACGCTGAGCAGCACGGCAGTGGGCAGGTCGACGGCGATGCCCAGGGTGTGCACGGCGGCCAGGGTCAGCACGGTGATGGTGATCGCCGCGCCGGCCATGTTGATGGTGGCGCCCAGGGGGATGGACACCGAGTAGGTGTCTTCATGCAGGCCCAGGCGCTTGCTCAGTTCCAGGTTGACCGGGATGTTGGCGGCCGAGCTGCGGGTGAAGAACGCGGTGATGCCGCTCTCGCGCAGGCAGGTCAGCACCAGCGGGAAGGGGTTGCGGCGGATTTTCCAGAACACGATCAGCGGGTTCATCACCAGGGCCACGAACAGCATGCAGCCGATCAGCACCGCCAGCAGGTGCAGGTAGCCGAGCAGGGCGTCGAAGCCCGAGGTGGCCAGGGTCGAGGCCACCAGGCCGAAGATCCCCAGGGGCGCGAAGCGGATCACCACGCGCACGATGACGGTGACCCCGTTGGACAGGTCATCGAGTACGGCGCGGGTCGTCTCGCCGGCATGGCGGATGGCCACGCCCATGCCGATGGCCCAGGCCAGGATGCCGATGAAGTTGGCGTTCATCAGGGCACTGACCGGGTTGTCCACCACGCTCAGCAGCAGGCTTTGCAGCACCTCGCTGATACCGCCCGGGGCACTCACGGCGACGTCGTGGGTGGCCAGGACCAGGGACGAGGGGAACAGGCTGCTGGCGATCACCGCGACCACCGCCGCGGCGAAGGTGCCCAGCAGGTAGAGCACCAGGATCGGCCGGATATGGGTTTCCTGGCCGTGCTTGTGGTTGGCGATCGAGGCCATGACCAGCACGAACACCAGGATCGGCGCCACGGCCTTGAGCGCCGAGACGAAGACCTTGCCGATGAAGGTGGTGGACTTCGCCACTTCGGGGGCCAGCAGGGCCAGGGCGATGCCGGCAATGAGGCCGATGACGATCTGGGTCACCAGGCTCAGGCGTTTGAGGGTGTGGAGGAAGGAAGGAGGTGCAGCGCTCATAGCGGTATCTCTGTTTTTTTAATGTGCAGTGCATGCCGGGGCTGAGCCGGCATCCAGGGATGCGGTGGCAAAGGGCAACGGGCGATCGGGCGGCCTGACGGGCATGCCGGCGCGAAAACCACTGTTTTTGGCAGGGGGCGGACTTTATCACAGGCGCCCGGGCTTCCTGTGTCGATGTGACGATCTGCCACCTGCGACGCCCGGCGCCGGCGCGGTTGCCCAGACCCGTACCCACTCTGTTAAGATCCGCCACCCCCTTTTCTATCCAGTCAGCGGGCCCTTCGGGCTGTCGCTGCTGTCGTTGTTTCTGGAGTTTGCGATGTTGTTGCCCATCCTGCTGTTGTCCGCCGCGGGTTTTACCGTGTTGACCACGGAATTCGTCATTGTCGGCCTGTTGCCGTCGATAGCCCGGGACTTGCAGGTCAGCGTGTCGCAGGCCGGCTTGCTGGTGACCCTGTTCGCCTTTACCGTCGCGGCGTTCGGGCCGTTCCTGACGGCCTATTTCGCGCGTTTTCCGCGCAAGCAGTTGTTTATCAGCGTGCTGCTGATGTTCGGCCTGGCCAACACCCTGGCGGCCCTGGCGCCGAACATCTGGGTGATGGCCCTGGCACGCCTGGTGCCGGCCCTGGGGTTGCCGGTGTTCTGGGCCCTGGCCAGTGAAACGGCGGTGGATATCGTCGGTCCGGATCACGCGGGGCGCGCCATCGCCAAGATCGGCTTCGGCATCGTCTGTGCCACGGTGTTCGGGATTCCCGTGGGCACCCTGATCGCCGATGCGTTCGGCTGGCGCAGCGCCTTCGGCATCCTGGCCCTGGTGGCCGTCGCCAAGGCCTTGCTGCTGTGGGGCTATCTGCCGAACACCAGGCCGCACAACCCACAGGCGAGCCTGCGGGCGCAGTTTCGCATCCTGCGCAGCCCGCTGATGCAGGGGCACGTGCTGCTGTCGATCCTGGTGTTCAGCGGCATGTTCACCGCCTACACCTACCTGGCGGATATTCTCGAACGCCTGGCCGGCTTCGACGGCACCCTGGTGGGCTGGTGCCTGATGGGGTTTGGCGCCGTAGGGCTGATCGGCAACTCCCTGGGGGGCCGGGCCGTGGACCGCCATCCGCTGATCGCCTCCATGGTGTTCTGCGCCTTGATGATCGGCGGCATGCTGGCCCTGGTGCCGAGCATTGATTCGCCCCTGGCCCTGGCGGCGGCCATGGGCGTCTGGGGCGTGACCCAGGCCGCCTTGTTCCTGGTCAGCCATGTGCGCTTGATCAAGGCGGCGCCGCAAGCGCCGGCTTTCGCCGCGTCGCTGAACATCGCCGGGGCCAACCTGGGGATCGGCCTGGGGGCGATGGTCGGCGGGCGGGTGATCGATACCCTGGGCCTGGGCAGCCTGGGGATGGCGGCGTCGGCGTTCATTGTGTTGTCGATTGCCCTGGCCTTGCTGCTGATGAACCTCAAGACGCCGCGGGCCTGCGCCTCTATCCATGCGCCAGGGGCGTGAACAGTTCGCGGCGCGCGCCCTCGGTGATGGCCAGGATGCCCGGGTGCTTGACCTTGCGTTCCACCGAGATGGCATAGAACGATTCGGTCACGGCGTCGGTCTGGCCGATCAGCTGGACGCCGTACTGCTGCCGGACTTCCTCGGCAATCACGCTGGGGGCGATGAAGATCCCGCTGCCGGATTGGCCAAAGGCCTGCATCAGGGCGCTGTCGTCGAATTCACCAATGATCCGTGGTTGCAGTTGCTGTTCGGCGAACCAGCGCAGCAGGCGGCTGCGGACCACGGTTTCCTGCCCGGGAATCAGCAGCGGCGCGCCGTGCAGGCCGCGCGGGAAGTCGGCACCGTGCAGCCGGGCCAGTTCGGCGGTGGCGAAGAAACTGATGCCGCATTCCCCGAGCTTCTGGCTGTAGCCCTTGATGTCCAGGTGCGAGGGCATCGGGCTGTCGGAAATCACCAAGTCCAGGCGCTGGATGGCCAAGTCGGCCAGTAGGCGTTCGAGTTTGTCTTCGCGGCAGGTCAGGCGAATCGGTTCGCTGAGCTCCATGGTCGGGGCGATCAGGCGATAGACGATGGACTTGGGCACCACGTCGGCCACCCCGACCCGGAACTGGATCTGCTGTTCGTCGGGGCGGGCTCGCAGCATGGCTTCCAGCTCGCCGCCGAGCTGGAACATCTGTTCGGCGTAGGGCAGGGCCTGGCGTCCGGCTTCGCTCAATTCCAGCTGGCGCCCGACCCGGTGAAACAGTTCGATGCCGTAGGTCTGCTCCAGCAGGCTGATCTGGCCGCTGATGGTTTGTGGGGTCAGGTTGAGCTGCTCGCAGGCGCGCACGATGCTGCCGGTCTTGGCCACAACCCAGAAGTAATGCAGTTGGCGGTAGTTGAGCATGGCGACTATCAGTTCGTAAAAACCGAAGTATAACTGCAAAAAATACGAATTTTCCTGAAGTATTCGTCTCCTTAGAATGCCCCGCTATCGACGGGGCCCTCATTGGCCCTGTCCGTTCTATCGAGGAATACGGCATGTCATTCAAAACCCTGGGCGCGGCGTCGCTGCTGGCCCTGTCTATGCTGACTCTGGCGGGGTGTGATCAGGCGGAAAAAAGCGCCCAACAGGTGCTGGACAAGGCCGCCGAGACGGCCAAGCAAGCCATCGATGACACCCACAAGGCCGCCGAGCAGGCGCTGAACGAGGCCACGCAAAGCGTGACCGGCAAGGAAAAATCCAAGGACGACGCGGCCAAGCAGCCCGATTCTTCCCAGGAAATCTGACTTTTCATCTCACCGATTCAGGATTGACCCATGGATTACCTTTTACAGCTCGCCGCCAGCCCCACTGCCTGGGTGGCCCTGGCCACTCTGGTGGTGATGGAGATCGTGCTTGGCATCGATAACCTGATCTTTATTTCCATCCTCACCAACAAGCTGCCGGAAAAACACCGGGCCAAGGCGCGGCGCATCGGGATCAGCATGGCGTTGTTCCTGCGTCTGGCGCTGCTCAGCACCGTTGCGTTCATTGTCCAGCTCACTGAACCGGTGATCGATGTGCTGGGGCAGAGCTTCTCCTGGAAGGACATGATCCTGATTGCCGGTGGCCTGTTCCTGGTCTGGAAAGCCACCACCGAGATCCATCAGAGCATGGACCCTGAGCCCGAGAAGCCCGCGACCGTGGCGTCCAAGGTGAGCATCGGGTTCGCCGCGGCGATCGGGCAGATTCTGCTGCTGGACCTGGTGTTCTCCATCGACAGCATCATCACCGCGGTGGGCATGACCGAGCACCTGCCGATCATGATCATTGCCGTGGTGATCTCGGTGCTGGTGATGTTGCTGGCCGCCGAACCGCTGGCCAAGTTCATCCATGACAACCCGACCGTGGTCATGCTGGCCCTGGGCTTCCTGATCATGATCGGCATGACCCTGATCGCCGAAGGTTTCGGCGCCCATGTGCCCAAGGGCTATGTGTACGCGGCGATGGCGTTCTCGGCGGCCATTGAAAGCCTGAACATGCTGGCCCGTCGGGCTCGGCAGAAGCGCCAGGCGCAGCAGACCGAGGTCTGATTCGCCGCCATGGCAAATGGCCGCCTGCACTCGTTGGAGTCAGGCGGCCGTGTCGTTTTATCGGAAGGGCAAGCGGGGTCAGTGCACAGTGGCTGGGCGCCGGGCGGTCTTTTTGCTTTCGATGCGTGGCTCGCGGGGCTGAGGATGGTGGCGGCGAGTGATACGCAACACGCCCCAGAGCATGGCGCCGGCGACGGCCAGCCAGCCCAGGATCAGCATCAGGATTGTCGTTGTCAGGCTCATCAGTGCCTCCTTATATGCCCTGTTCAGGGCACACACACTTACCAATGGACAGTCTAGTAGCCCCTGTGTTTCAGGCTATTGACCAATAGTCGCGAGTCTTCGAACACTTCGCTCTATGGTTTGCAATTAACTGCTGCCTAACGCTATACCCTCGCCCGCGAGGGCCCTATGATCAAGGCCCCAGCCGGAGCAGGGTTGTCCGGCGTCTGTCTATTAGAGAGCAATGATGGTGCGGGTATTTCCTCGATTTCGAGCGGTGCTGCTGGCCAGCGCCTGTGTTCTGAGCCTGGCCGGTTGTGCCGGCAGCGTACAACCGGAGATTCAGCGACTGCCGGAGCGGGTGGAGCTCAATAGCGTGCCGTTCTTCCGTGGCGAGATGTACCAGAGCGCTCCCGGAGCGCTAGCCAGTATGTTGTCGCAACAGGGCGTCGTGATCACCCCCGGGCTGCTGGACAAGCCACTGCATCTGCCGGGAGCCGAGGCGCAGTTGCAGCAGAACCTGCAGAGCCTGGCCCGGCAATACGGCATGGTGGTCTATCCCCTGGATGATCATCTGTCGGCCTTGCTGACTCAGGTGGCCGCAGGCTATCCGGTGCTGGTGCGCTTTACCGAGGGTTCGAGCTTGTGGGCGCAGCCGCGTTATGCGGTCCTGGCCGGTTATAACCGGGACAAGCAGACGGTGCTGTTGCGGGGGGCGAAAAGTCGTCGGCAACTGATGAGTTTCAGTGCCTTCGAGTCGTCCTGGAAAGACGCCGGCAGTTTTGCGGTATTGATTCAGGCGCCCAACCAGTTGCCGGCCAAGGTTGATCGCCAGCGGTGGTTGAAGGCGGCCAACGAGCTGGCCCAGGCCGGCCAGGAGCAAGCGGCGGCTCGGGCCGGCAAGGCGCTCGACGGTCATTGAATGCTCAAAAGACAACAACGGCGCCTTAGGGCGCCGTTGTTTTTGCGGGGGATCAATGTGAGGCTTGCGGGGCTGCGCTCTGGTGGTTCTTGAGGTTCTTGTCGGCCTTGTAGCGCAAGGCCACGTCTGGCACCGAACCGCTTTTGCCCGTCTCGACCCAGTTGCGGATACGGCTGGCGTCGGCAAAGTGGGTGTACTTGCCGAAAGCGTCGAGAATCACCAGGGCTACTGGGCGGTTGCCCATGCTGGTGACCAGCACCAGGCAGTGGCCAGCCTGGTTGGTAAAGCCGGTCTTGGTGATCTTGATGTCCCATTTTTCCTTGTTGACCAGGTGGTCGGTGTTGCGAAAACCCAGGGTGTAGTTGGGTTTGCGGAACGCCACGGTCTTTTCCTTGGTGGTGCTCAGCTCACTCAACAACGGGTATTTGCGTGCGGCCACCAACAGCTTGCTCAGGTCGCGCGCGGTGGAAACGTTGTGGATCGACAGGCCAGTGGGCTCGACATAGTGGGTGTGGGTCATGCCCAGGGACTTGGCCTTGGCGTTCATGGCGGCGATGAACGCCGAGTAGCCGCCTGGATAGTGATGGGCGAGGCTGGCGGCGGCGCGGTTTTCCGAGGACATCAGGGCGATCAGCAAGGTGTCGCGACGGCTCAGCTCACTGTTGAGCTTGACCCGGGAAAACACACCCTTCATCTCCGGGGTGTCGCTGATGTTCATGGAGATGTGTTCATCCAGTGGCAGCTTGGCGTCGAGCACGACCATGGCGGTCATCAGTTTGGTGACCGAAGCGATGGGCACCACGACGTCCGGGTTGCTGGAGTAGATGACTTTGTTGGTCTGCAGATCCAGCAGCAGGGCGCTGCCGGAGGCGATGTGCAACTGTGAAGTGTCTCTTGGCGCCGCGGTGGTTTCGCTGGCGTCGACGCTGTGCGCGATCAGGGTGCCGGACACAGCAAACAACAAGCTGAGGATGGAGAGACGAATTTTCACGCGGGCGGACTCGATAAAGATGGATATGCCGTCTGGCAACGGGTTTTTTCGGGAAAACGTTACATTTTATGAATATAGCTGAGGAACTGTCGATTGTTCTTCAGCGGTCAGTCGAAAACCCTTAAAAACCAAGAAAAAACACCGGTTTTCCCTGAGTGGCAACTGCTCATCAGGATAGGTCCAGCTCGATCCGGGGCGCTAAGATTCAGGCGCTATATGTCGGCGGTCGTGTGTGTGCAGAGAGGGCATAAAAAAGCCCGCCAATGGCGGGCTTATTCAAGCGGGCTGGCAACACTCAGCTGTGTAGCGTTTCAGCGGCGTACAGGGTGTTTTCCAGCAGGCAGGCGCGGGTCATGGGGCCGACGCCGCCAGGTACGGGGGTGATCCAGCCGGCGCGGGGCAGGGCGGTCTCATATACAACGTCGCCCACCAGCTTGCCGTCTTCCTGACGATTGATGCCCACGTCGATGACGATGGCGCCTTCCTTGATCCACTCGCCCTTGACCAGGCCCGGCTTGCCTGCGGCAACCACGACCAGATCGGCGCGGCCGACGTGGCCGGCCAGGTCTTTGGTAAAGCGGTGAGTCACGGTCACGGTGCAGCCCGCCAGCAGCAACTCCATGGCCATCGGACGACCGACGATATTGGAGGCGCCTACGACAACTGCGTCCATGCCGTACAGATCGGCACCGGTGCTTTGCAGCAGGGCCATGATGCCCTTGGGGGTGCAGGGACGCAGCAGGGGAATGCGCTGGGCCAGGCGGCCGACGTTATAGGGATGGAAACCATCCACGTCTTTGTCCGGGCGAATGCGCTCAAGCAACAAGGAGGCGTCCAAGTGCTCGGGCAGCGGCAACTGCAACAGGACGCCGTCGATATTCGGGTCATCGTTGAGCTTGTCGATCAGACCGGCCAGATCTTCTTGAGTGGTGTTGGCGGGCAAGTCATAGGCTTGTGAAAGGAAGCCGACCTCTTCGCAGTCTTTACGCTTGTGCGAGACATAAACCTGAGAGGCCGGGTCGCTGCCGACCAGAATCACCGCGAGACCCGGAGTACGCAGGCCTTGCTGGCGACGCTCGGCGACACGTTTGGCGATCTGCTGGCGCAGGCTAGCGGCGATCGCTTTGCCGTCGATTAGTTGTGCAGTCATGACGCGTGATTAACCATCGAGAGGGAGAGAAAAAGAGAACGTATTCTCGCATGTCGGGACGTGAGGGCAAAGGCGCTTGGTCTGCAAATTCCCCTAACTCCTTTAATTAAATGAATTTTTTTTAAAAAAGAGTTGACGACCTAACGGCTCGTCTATAACATTCGTCGCACTTGTCGGGCACAGCCTAGCACTGGTTAAGAAGGTCGGGCAGAGTTGATGTTTAACTCGTAACGACTGAAAGCAATTAGTTTGTAGTCATTAAAGAATACAGATTAATAAGGCGCCCGTAGCTCAGCTGGATAGAGCATCCGCCTTCTAAGCGGATGGTCGCAGGTTCGAGTCCTGCCGGGTGCGCCATTAGGCAGCTTTGGCACAAGTAACGCAATATGGTGGGCGTAGCTCAGTTGGTAGAGCACAGGATTGTGACTCCTGTTGTCGTGGGTTCGATCCCCATCGTCCACCCCATATTCGAAGAAGGCGCCAGATTAATAGTCTGGCGCCTTTGCTTTAAAAGCTTGTTAAGCGGACGTGGTGGAATTGGTAGACACACTGGATTTAGGTTCCAGCGCCGCAAGGTGTAAGAGTTCGAGTCTCTTCGTCCGCACCATTAAAGTAGCTAGTTAATAGCAGATCACGGCGCAGCACCTGAAAGGGGGCTGCGCCGTTTTCGTTTCTGGATTCGATGCTGTGGTCTAGCCGCATGTAATGGGCTGACCGGTGGCGCCAGATTCGCTCCTGGTCGTCAGGTGTATGAGCTTCTGCTGTTGGCTGGTGTTTGTCAGGGGTGGGCCGGTCGATCCCTTCTATATATAGAAGGATTGGTCTAGAGCCCCTGGCGGGATTTGTAGTAATTGCTCTCATGGCGAGGCTCAACCCTTTGTCCCCGCCTTCACATTGTCGGTCGTATTTCACCCTTTTTCAGTAGGGTGACTTCTTGAGTTTGACCCACTAGAATGCATGCCCTTGATTCTGGGGTCGGAAAACGGCCGGCTAACGTCTGTGCAACGAGGAATATCCATGCAAGTTTCTGTTGAAAATACTTCTGCTCTTGAGCGCCGCATGAGCATCACCGTGCCGGCTGAGCGCATCGAGAGCCAGGTCAACAAGCGTCTGCAGCAGACTGCCCAAAAGGCCAAAATCCCAGGCTTCCGTCCTGGCAAGGTTCCAATGAGCGTGATTCGTCAGCGTTATGAGGCTGACGCGCGTCAAGAAGCAGTGGGTGACGTGATCCAGGCTTCTTTCTATGAAGCTGTTGTTGAGCAGAAGCTGAACCCGGCTGGCGCTCCTTCGGTCGAGCCTAAAGTGCTGGAGAAGGGCAAGGATCTGGAATACGTTGCCACTTTCGAAGTATTCCCAGAGTTCACCGTCGCCGGTTTCGAAAACATCGCTGTTGAGCGTCTGAGCGCTGAAGTGGCTGATGCCGATCTGGACAACATGCTGGAAATCCTGCGCAAGCAGAATGTTCGCTTCGAAGTGGCTGATCGCGCTGCGCAGAAAGATGACCAGCTGAACATCGATTTCGTTGGCAAGGTCGACGGCGAAGTTTTCGCAGGTGGCTCGGCCAAGGGTACTCAACTGGTGTTGGGCTCCGGTCGCATGATTCCTGGCTTCGAAGACGGTCTGGTTGGCGCTAAAGCTGGCGAAGAGCGTGTTCTGAATCTGACCTTCCCAGAGAACTATCAGAACCTGGATCTGGCCAACAAAGCCGCTGAGTTCACTGTTACCGTCAACAGCGTTTCCGAGCCTAAGCTGCCAGAACTGACCGAAGAGTTCTTCGCTCAATTCGGGATCAAGGAAGCGGGTCTGGATGGCTTCCGTGCCGAAGTTCGCAAGAACATGGAGCGCGAACTGCGTCAGGCCATCAAGTCCAAAGTGAAGAATCAGGTTATGGACGGTCTGCTGGCCTCCAATCCGATTGAAGTGCCGAAGGCACTGCTGGACAACGAGGTTAACCGTCTGCGCGTTCAAGCCGTGCAGCAGTTCGGTGGCAACATCAAGCCGGATCAACTGCCTGCTGAGCTGTTCGAAGAGCAAGCTAAGCGTCGCGTAGTGCTGGGCCTGATCGTCGCCGAGGTTGTTAAGCAATTCGACCTCAAGCCTGATGAAGCGCGCGTTCGCGAGCTGATCCAGGAAATGGCTTCGGCTTACCAAGAGCCTGAGCAAGTCGTGTCCTGGTACTACAAGAACGAGCAGCAGTTGAACGAAGTCCGTTCGGTTGTGCTGGAAGAGCAAGTTGTGGATACTGTTCTGCAGAAAGCTAGCGTGACCGACAAATCGGTCTCTTACGAAGAAGCGGTCAAGCCGGTAGAGGCACCTCAAGCCGACTGATCTTCTTTTCGTTCGAAGCACACACCATAAGCCAGCCTTCGTGCTGGCTTATGCGTATTCAAGACATGACTATTTGGGAGTGACTGCAGGACATGTCCCGCAATTCTTATTATCAGCAGAGCTCTGACATCCAGGCCGCAGGCGGCCTGGTCCCGATGGTTATCGAGCAGTCCGCCCGCGGCGAACGCGCCTATGACATCTACTCGCGCCTTCTGAAGGAACGGGTGATTTTCCTGATTGGCCCGGTAGAGGACTACATGGCCAACCTGGTTGCGGCGCAACTGCTGTTCCTTGAAGCGGAAAACCCGGACAAGGACATCCATCTCTACATCAACTCGCCAGGTGGCTCGGTAACTGCTGGCATGTCGATCTACGACACCATGCAGTTCATCAAGCCTGACGTTTCGACTATCTGCATTGGCCAGGCTTGCAGCATGGGTGCCTTCCTGCTCGCTGGCGGTGCTGCAGGCAAGCGTCATTGCCTGCCTAACTCGCGGATGATGATTCACCAACCGCTCGGCGGTTTCCAAGGTCAGGCGTCGGATATCGACATCCATGCCAAGGAAATCCTGCACATTCGTTCGCGCCTGAACTCGCTGCTGGCTCACCACACTGGTCAGAGCCTCGAAACCATTGAGCGTGACACCGAGCGTGACAACTTCATGAGCGCCGAGCGCGCCGCGGAGTACGGTTTGATCGACTCCGTGATCAACAAGCGTCAAATGCCTGCCTAAGCAACTCAAATGTAGGCGGCTGATTTAACTGGCCGCCTGCGGACTTGAAAAAGCCCGCAATTGCCTTCATCTTGTGTTGCAAGCCTATCGGATTTGGATCGATCGAATGACTGACACCCGCAACGGCGAGGACAACGGCAAACTGCTTTATTGCTCCTTCTGTGGCAAAAGCCAGCATGAAGTACGCAAATTGATTGCCGGCCCCTCGGTCTTTATCTGCGACGAGTGCGTCGACTTGTGCAATGACATCATCCGTGAGGAGGTGCAGGAAGCACAGGCCGAGAGCAGCGCGCATAAATTGCCTTCGCCTAAAGAAATCAGCGGCATCCTTGATCAGTATGTGATTGGTCAGGAGCGTGCGAAAAAGGTTCTGGCGGTAGCGGTTTACAACCACTACAAGCGTCTGAATCAGCGTGACAAAAAGAACGACGATGTCGAGCTCGGCAAGAGCAATATCTTGCTGATCGGGCCTACAGGTTCGGGTAAGACACTGTTGGCGGAAACCCTGGCTCGTCTGTTAAATGTGCCTTTCACCATTGCCGACGCAACCACCCTGACCGAAGCCGGTTATGTGGGTGAGGACGTTGAGAACATCATTCAGAAATTGCTGCAGAAGTGCGATTACGACGTAGAAAAAGCTCAGATGGGCATTGTCTACATCGATGAAATCGACAAGATTTCCCGCAAGTCTGACAACCCTTCGATTACCCGGGATGTTTCCGGCGAGGGTGTTCAGCAGGCTCTGTTGAAGTTGATCGAGGGTACGGTCGCTTCCGTTCCGCCTCAAGGTGGTCGCAAGCACCCGCAGCAGGAGTTCCTGCAAGTTGACACCCGCAACATCCTGTTTATCTGCGGCGGCGCTTTCTCGGGTCTGGAAAAGGTTATTCAAAACCGCTCCACCCGTGGCGGCATCGGTTTCAACGCCGAAGTTCGCAGCAAGGAAGAGGGCAAGAAGGTTGGTGAGTCCCTGCGTGAAGTTGAGCCTGACGATCTGGTCAAGTTCGGTCTGATCCCGGAGTTCGTCGGTCGTCTGCCGGTTCTTGCGACGCTGGATGAGCTGGACGAGGCTGCCTTGATTCAGATTCTTACTGAGCCGAAGAATGCTTTGACCAAGCAGTATGCCAAGTTGTTCGAGATGGAAGGTGTAGACCTGGAGTTCCGTACTGATGCATTGAAGTCGGTCGCCAAGCGAGCGCTTGAGCGCAAGACGGGTGCTCGTGGTCTGCGCTCTATTCTCGAAGGTGTTCTGCTCGACACTATGTATGAGATCCCCTCGCAATCCGAGGTGAGTAAAGTAGTGATCGATGAAAGCGTTATTGAAGGCAAGTCCCAGCCACTGTACATCTATGAGAACAGTGAGCCGACGGCCAAGGCTGCGCCAGACGCGTAAGTGTTGTGGTGTTGCTTAAAAGAAGGGGCCTTCGGGCCCCTTTGCTTTTAGCGTCTTTAAAGTGCTGTCTTTAAGCTTGTTTTTTTTGCAGGCAGCCCCCATCTTGGTTTCAAGCTTACTTCCATCTGTTTACGGCCGTACGGCCGCCGTAGAGGCGAAATCATGAAGACAACCATCGAATTGCCTCTCCTGCCATTGCGTGATGTTGTGGTTTATCCGCACATGGTTATCCCGCTGTTCGTGGGGCGCGAGAAGTCGATCGAAGCCCTCGAGGCAGCGATGACGGGCGACAAGCAGATTCTTCTGCTGGCACAGAGAAACCCTGCTGATGATGATCCCGGTGAAGATGCACTCTATCGCGTAGGTACCATTGCGACTGTCTTGCAGTTGCTCAAGTTGCCTGATGGCACCGTCAAGGTGCTGGTTGAAGGCGAACAGCGCGGCGCTGTTGAACGCTTCAGTGAAGTTGATGGTCACTGCCGTGCTGAAGTCTCTCTGATTGACGAAGTCGACGCTCCTGACCGTGAGTCGGAAGTGTTCGTCCGTAGTTTGTTGTCCCAGTTCGAGCAGTATGTGCAACTGGGCAAGAAAGTCCCTGCCGAGGTGTTGTCCTCTCTCAATAGCATCGATGAGCCAAGCCGTCTGGTAGATACCATGGCTGCGCATATGGCGTTGAAGATCGAGCAGAAGCAGGAAATCCTTGAGATCATTGATCTGTCCGCTCGGGTCGAGCATGTCTTGGCATTGCTGGACGCCGAGATTGATCTGCTGCAAGTGGAAAAGCGCATTCGTGGCCGCGTCAAGAAGCAAATGGAACGCAGCCAGCGCGAGTACTACCTGAACGAGCAGATGAAGGCCATTCAGAAAGAGCTGGGTGACGGTGACGAAGGCCACAACGAAATCGAAGAGCTGAAGAAGCGCATCGACGCCGCCGGTCTGCCCAAAGACGCCATGACCAAGGCTCAGGCCGAATTGAACAAGCTCAAGCAGATGTCGCCGATGTCTGCCGAGGCCACTGTGGTTCGCTCCTACATCGACTGGTTGGTGCAGGTGCCGTGGAAGGCTCAGAGCAAGGTGCGCCTGGACCTGGCACGTGCCGAAGACATCCTTGATGCCGACCACTATGGTCTGGAAGAAGTCAAAGAGCGGATTCTCGAATACCTCGCCGTACAAAAGCGGGTCAAGAAAATCCGTGGTCCAGTGCTGTGCCTCGTCGGGCCTCCAGGGGTGGGCAAAACCTCCCTGGCCGAATCGATCGCCAACGCAACCAATCGCAAGTTTGTGCGCATGGCGTTGGGTGGTGTTCGGGACGAAGCGGAAATCCGAGGCCATCGCCGGACTTACATCGGTTCGATGCCAGGAAGATTGATTCAAAAGATGACAAAGGTGGGGGTACGCAACCCGCTGTTCCTGCTTGATGAAATCGACAAGATGGGCAGTGATATGCGCGGCGATCCTGCGTCTGCCTTGCTTGAAGTCCTGGACCCCGAGCAGAACCATAATTTCAACGACCACTATCTGGAAGTCGATTACGACCTGTCCGATGTGATGTTCCTGTGCACCTCCAACTCGATGAATATCCCTCCGGCATTGCTGGACCGGATGGAGGTGATTCGTCTGCCCGGCTATACCGAGGACGAGAAGATCAACATCGCGATCAAGTACCTGTCGCCCAAGCAGATCCAGGCCAACGGTCTGAAAAAGGGTGAGCTGGAATTCGACCCTGATGCGATCCGCGACATCATTCGTTACTACACCCGCGAAGCTGGTGTGCGTGGGCTGGAGCGTCAGATTGCCAAGGTCTGCCGCAAGGCGGTGAAAGAGCACGCGATGGAAAAACGCTTCTCGGTCAAAGTCACTTCCGACCTGCTGGAGCATTTCCTCGGGGTACGTAAGTTCCGCTACGGCCTGGCTGAGCAGCAGGACCAGATCGGTCAGGTGACCGGCTTGGCGTGGACTCAGGTAGGCGGCGAATTGCTGACTATCGAAGCTGCTGTGGTTCCGGGCAAGGGCCAGTTGATCAAGACCGGTTCCCTGGGCGATGTCATGGTCGAGTCGATCACCGCAGCGCTGACCGTGGTCCGCAGTCGGGCGAAGAGCCTGGGCATTCCCCTGGACTTCCACGAGAAGCGCGATACCCATATCCATATGCCCGAAGGGGCCACTCCCAAGGACGGCCCAAGCGCAGGCATAGGCATGTGCACGGCGCTGGTTTCCGCGCTGACCGGCATCCCGGTACGGGCTGATGTGGCGATGACTGGTGAGATCACTCTGCGTGGTCAGGTGTTGGCCATCGGTGGACTGAAAGAGAAATTACTCGCCGCTCATCGAGGTGGAATCAAGACGGTGATCATTCCTGAAGAGAATGTTCGCGATTTGAAAGAAATTCCTGACAATATCAAGCAGGATCTGCAGATTAAACCGGTTAAATGGATTGACGAAGTCCTGCAAATTGCGCTGCAATACGCGCCGGAGCCCTTGCCGGATGTGGCTCCGGAGATAGTTGCAAAGGACGAAAAACGCGAGTCTGACTCTAAGGAAAGAATTAGCACGCATTAATACGCATTAGCCTGGGGGGCTTCCTTGACAGCTTTTTAGAGCCCTTGTTATAAAGCGGCTCTTAAGTGTCTGTAGGCCATTCAGCACTCGTTTTTGCTTTCACCAAAAAACTTAGAATCATACTCATAGATATATAAGGGGACTTAGAGTGAACAAGTCGGAACTGATTGATGCTATCGCTGCATCTGCTGATCTCCCGAAAGCTGCTGCTGGCCGTGCGCTGGACGCAGTAATCGAATCCGTTACTGGCGCTCTGAAGGCCGGTGACTCTGTTGTTCTGGTTGGTTTCGGTACCTTCTCCGTAACTGATCGTCCAGCTCGTATCGGCCGTAACCCACAGACCGGTAAGACTCTGGAAATCGCCGCTGCTAAAAAGCCAGGTTTCAAAGCCGGTAAAGCACTGAAAGAAGCCGTTAACTAAGTTTCTTCAGGGTCTTTGCCCATCCGGGTCGGGGTCATGCCTGATCTGGCAGCGGGGCGCCAGTTCACCGATGCACCATCGGTTTACGCAGAGGGTTGCAGATTCAGCTCTCGTCCGCTCCGCCAGTTACGAGAAGGCGCATCCTCGGATGCGCCTTTCTTCTATCCGGATTCTACCCACGCTCCACGGCTGCTCAAATTGAATTACAGCCGTTTTTGGGGGACGTATGCTGCAGAATATCAGGGACAATTCACAAGGCTGGATTGCCAAAACCATCATCGGGGTCATCGTCGCGCTGCTGGCGTTGACCGGTTTCGATGCCATTTTCAAGGCCACCACCCACAATCAGGACGCGGCCAAGGTCAACGGCGAGGAAATCACTCAGAACGAGTTGAGCCAGGCCGTCGACATGCAACGCCGTCAGTTGATGCAACAGTTGGGCAAAGACTTCGATGCCTCACTGCTGGATGAGAAGATGCTGCGTGAAGCCGCTCTGAAAGGGCTGATCGATCGCAAGCTGTTGCTGCAAGGGGCGAAGGATTCCAAGTTCGCGTTTTCCGAAGGTGCCCTGGATCAAGTGATCCTGCAGACACCTGAATTCCAGGTGGACGGCAAATTCAGCCCCGAGCGTTTCGACCAAGTCATCCGTCAACTGGGTTACACCCGTCTGCAATTCCGCCAGATGCTGGCTCAGGAAATGCTGATCGGCCAGGTACGTGCCGGTCTTGCCGGCAGCGGTTTTGTGACCGACGCCCAGGTGCTGGCCTTCGCTCGTCTGGAAAAGCAGACCCGGGATTTCGCTTCCCTGACCATCAAGGCCGATCCGGCGGCAGTCAAGCTGACCGACGAAGAGGTCAAGGCCTACTACGATCAGCACGCCAAGGAGTTCATGACTCCTGACCAGGTGGTCATCGATTACATCGAGTTGAAGAAGGCCGCGTTCTTCGACCAGGTCAGCGTCAAGGACGAAGACCTGCAAGCGCTGTATCAGAAAGAAATCGCCAACCTGTCCGAGCAACGTCGTGCCGCGCACATCCTGATCGAAGTCAACGACAAGGTGAACGAGGCCCAGGCCAAGGCCAAGATCGAGGAGATCCAGGCTCGTCTGGCCAAGGGTGAAAGCTTCGAGGCGCTGGCCAAGGAGTTCTCCCAGGATCCAGGTTCGGCCAGTAACGGCGGTGACCTGGGCTTCGCCGGCCCGGGTGTTTACGACCCGATCTTCGAAAAAGCGCTGTACGCGCTGAACAAGGATCAGGTGTCGGCGCCGGTGCGTACCGGCTTCGGTTTCCACTTGATCAAGCTGCTGGGCATTGAGGCACCGCAAGTGCCGAGCTTCGCCAGCCTCAAGGACAAGCTGACCCGCGAACTGAAAACCCAGCAGGTCGAGCAGCGTTTCGTCGAGGCCACCAAGCAGCTTGAAGATTCGTCGTTCGAGGCTTCCGATCTGGCACAGCCGGCTCAGGATCTGAAACTGACTGTTCACACCTCCGCGCCGTTCGGCCGTGAGGGCGGTGACGGCATCGCCGCCAACCGTAACGTGGTGCAGGCCGCGTTCAGCACCGAGGTTCTCGATGAGGGTGCCAACAGCACCGCAATCGAACTGGATCCTGAAACCGTCGTGGTGCTGCGTGTCAAAGAGCATCACAAGCCTGAGCAACTGCCGCTGGAAGGTGTCGCTACCGCCATTCGTGCGCAATTGGCCAAGGAGCACGCCAGTGCTGCGGCCAAGACCAAGGCTGAAGAACTGATCGCCAGCTTGCGTGATGGCAAGACCGCGCTGAACAAGCCGGTGGACGGTCAGAACTGGAAGGTCATGCAAGCCGTGACTCGTGCCCAGGACGGTGTCGATCCGACCGTACTGCAGGCGCTGTTCCGCATGAGCAAGCCTGAGTCCAAGGACAAGCCGTCCTTCACCAGCGTGACGCTGCCCAACGGCAACCTGCTGGTGCTGCAACTCAACAGCGTCAACGAAGCCGCCGCGCCGACCGAGGAAGAGAAGGTTCAATACCGTCGCTTCCTGGCCTCGCGAATCGGCCAGCAGGATTTCTCTGCTTATCGCAAGCAGTTGGAAAACCAGGCGGACATCAAGCGTTACTGATGCCTGATCCGCAGTGTTGAAAGGACCCCGGCCATCATGCCGGGGTTTTTTTTGGCCCGGATAAACCTCAGGTGCAGGCGGTTTTCCAGCGCTTGCGGGCATGCAGATAGGCCGCCTGATCGTTGTAACCCAGCTGCAGCGCGATCTGCGCTCGAGATTCGCCTTGCAGTTCCAGATGCATTTCCAGCTCGGCGCGGGTCTGGTCCAGCAGTTGGCGAAAACTCAGCCCTTGTTCCTCCAGGCGTCGCCGTAGCGTGCGCGGGCTTTGATGCAGATGAGCACAGAGGCCTTCCAGGGTCGGTGACTGGCCTGCCATCAATGCCTGGCGACAGGCTGCCGCCACTCTGGCAGCCCAGCCGCTGTGCCGTTGGTGCAGGGCCACCCGCCGATCCAGCTCTTGGCTCAGCAGTTCGAGCATGCCGGTGTGGCGGGTCTGTAGCGGCAGTTGCAGGCTTTGCGGGGTGAAATAGAAGCGGTTGGCCGGGCAGTCGAACTCGATCCGGTCGCCGAACCAATGCCGGTATTGCGCGTGATAAGCCGGGCGCGAATGGCTGAAGCAGGCCAGCACCGGCTGAAGCGCAGTACCGGTCCCTCGCCGCAGTTGAGTGATGGCCATGACGCCATAGTGCTCGATCAGGTAGCGGCTCAATTCCACCGAGGTGTCGATATGGATTTCAACGCCGGAACCCTGGGCATCCGTCATCCATTGCACGCGGTCGGTATCCGAGCCCAACGGCGCAAAGCGTACCCAGAACGCCATGGCCGCGGCGACATCCGGGCAATAGAGGCTGGCGTGGGCGATCACGTGCCAGTCCTGGGGCGTGAAGCGCTCGAACAGTTTCAGGCCGATGGCCGGTTCCAGCGCCGCCGCGGCGCGCCATAGTTGCTCCAGGTGCAGCAGATTGTAGTCATGCTGAGTGGCAGCGCTCTGGTCATCGAGAAAGCGTTGCAGGACTTCGCCGACGCGCCCGCGGTGGAAGCGTGGGGTCACCCGGTTGGCCGGATCTCGCTGGATTCTGTCCATTTCGCGCATAGAGAGGGCCGCCTTGCTGATCTCTAATGGTTGGGCGTTGCCCATAAGCACAAGAGCGAGAATGCCATGAACCACGATCTGCTGGCCAACCACCCGCTGTTGATCGTTTCGGCGATCTTTGGGTTTTTCGTCCTCCTGGAAATAGCCTGTTCGACTTTTCGCCAACCCCGTGGCCAGCGCCGCGATGTGTTGATCGAGGCGGTGGGCTCAAGCCTGTTGCTCGGCGTGACCTTTCCCCTGGTGATGTGGGCCAGTGGGGCGCTTATGGGCCTGGCACTGCCGCAAGCCAAGGGCATGCTGGCGCAGACGCCCTGGGTGCTGGGCCTGTTGTTGTTCCTGGTCTTCGATGACATGACCCAGTACTGGTGGCACCGCCTGACCCATCGCCTGCCGGCGCTGTATGCCCTGCACCGCGCCCACCATTCGGCGCCCTACATGAGCATTCGCATCGTCTACCGCAACAACAGTTTCTATTACCTGTTGATGCCCGGGATCTGGTTCTCCGGGGTGCTGATCTACCTGGGGCTGGCGCCGGTCTATTACGTTTACCTGGTGCTCAAGATGACGGTGATCTTTGCCGCACACAGCAGCGTGGCCTGGGACGACAAGTTGTACCGCATCGGTTTTCTACGGCCGCTGATGTGGCTGGTGGAGCGGGTATTTTCGACTCCGTCGACCCATTCGGCCCACCACGGCCTGAGTGCCGAGGATGGCGTGACCCACTACAAGGGCAACTTCGGCAATTTGCTGTTCCTCTGGGATGTGCTGTTTGGCACCGCGAAGATCACTCGACGCCGGCCCGCTGCATTCGGTATCGAGCACCTGGCGCCGGTGAGCTGGAAGGAGGAGCTGTTCTGGCCGTTGGTACGCAGCCGCAAAGCCCGCTCCGCGGCGCCCCCCGAGGTGGACGCTGCCTTGCCGGCTGGCTCTGCGGCAGAAGGCTAGGCCTGACATGTCGCGGTGTCGCGAGTACCGCGGTCGCCAGTGCTCGGGGCCGGGTCAGCGACGGGCGGGAAAACCCTGCTGCCGAGCGTGCACCGCTACCATCAGGCTGATCAGTAACAGGGCGGCAATCACCCAGGGGAAAGTCGCCACCCCCGGTCCTTGCAGCAGCAAGGCGCCACCCAGGCCGCCGCCGGCAATCGCCAGGTTCCATAGGGTGACCAGCATCGACTGCGCGGTGTCCGCGTGCTCGCCTGCAGCCTTGGCCAATGCGGTTTGCAACAGGGTGGCCATGCCGCCGAAGGACAGCCCCCAGATAGCGGTCGCTGCGTAGATCGCCATTGGCCAGTTATCCAGCAGACCCAGCATCAGGGTCGAGCCGATGAACAGCAGGCAACCGAGCAGCACCAGCTCACGCAGCCAGCGGTCGATCAGCAGGCCCACCAGCCAGATGCTCAGCAATGCAGCCAGGCCGAATACCAGCAATACCTGCTCGATCTGCCCGCCAAGCCCGGCCGGCTGAAGAAAGGGCGCGATATAGGTGTAGAGAATGTTGTGCCCCAGCACATAGGCAAAGGTCACGAACAGTACCGACCGGATCCCCGGCAAGGCCAGGACCCGGCCCAGCGACAGACGCTTCTGCGCGCGCAGCCCGGGGAAGTCCGGCACCTGAGCCAGCACCCAGCCGATCAGTCCCAGGGTCAGGAGGGTCATGACGGCAAAGCTCATGCGCCAGCCCAGCAGGCCGCCCAGCCAGGTCCCGGCAGGCATGCCCACCGACAAGGCCAGCGGCGCGCCGAGCATGGCCAGGGTAATCGCCCGGCCCTGCAGGTGTGGCGCCACCATGCGGCTGGCGTAGCCTGCCAGCAATGCCCACAGCAGGCCTGCGAAGACTCCGGCGCACAAGCGTGCCAGCAGAATCAGGCGGTAGTCGGTGGAGAGTGCGGTAACGCTGTTGACCAGGGCAAAGCCGCCGATGGCGATCAACAGCAGCGGGCGCCGCCGCCAGCCCTGGGTGAGGAGAATCAGTGGAATGGCTGCCAGCAGCGACCCCAAGGCGTAGACGGTTACCCATTGGCCGATCAGTGCCGCCGAGACGCCCAGGTCGGCACTTATCTGCGGCAGCAGGCCGGCAGGCAGGGTCTCGGTCATCAAGGTGATGAACCCGGCAGTCGCCAGGGCCAGCAGACCGCCAACAGGCAGGCGATCGCTGGGTTCGGCAGGCACTTGCAACAGCTCGCAGGCATTGACGGTATTGCTCATGTGGAGGCCCCGATAGGTTGGCTTGAAAGAGAGGGGCCTAGCCTAGAGCGCTGTGCATGGCGGAAAAATAGGCTAAGGTTCCGAACTTATCGGACATAGAAGTCCTTAGTTTCGAGGGGGCGCTGTGGATTGGCTCGGCAGTATTCCGGTGTTTATGCAGGTGGCGGAAACCCGCAGTTTCACAGAGGCGGGGCGTCTTCTTGGGGTGTCTTCCTCGGCGGTCGGCAAAAGCATCGCGCGTCTGGAGGAGCGTCTTAAGACCCGTCTGTTTCATCGCACCACTCGCAGTATCAGCCTGACCACCGAAGGTGCCGGTTTTCTCGAGCGCTGCCGCAGGATCGCTGCCGAGGTCGAGGCCGCCGAGTTCCAGCTGTGTGACTCTTCCAGCGCGCCGGTGGGCAAGTTGCGAATCAGTGCACCGCAGGTCCACGGCCTGTTGATGCCGGTGCTGGCGGAGTTCATGCAGCGTTACCCGCAGATCGAGCTGGACGTCGACCTCTGCGATCGCATGGTGGATGTGGTGGAGGAGGGCTTCGATCTGGTGGTACGTACCGGCCACCCCAAGGACTCGCGGCTCCTGGCTCGCCAACTCGGGCGCTTTCGCATGCTGCTGGTGGGCAGCCCCGGGTACTTTCAGCGGTACGGGGTGCCGCAAACCCCGCAGGAGCTGCGTGAGCATGCTTGTCTGCGGCACACCTTTCATCACACCGGCAAACTCGAAGCCTGGCCGTTCAAGGCCCAGGCCAACTCGCCGGAACCGGATCTGCCGACCCGTTTGACCAGCAGCTCCATCGAGGCGGTGGAGCACGCTGCGCACAGTGGGCTGGGAGTTGCCTGCCTGCCCGATTTCATGGTGCAGGCGGCAGTGCAGCGTGGCGAGTTGCAAACCGTGCTCGACGACTATCTGGAGCACAACGGCGTCTTCTGGGTGCTGTGGCCGTCGAGCCGGCATGCAGCGGCCAAGGTGCGGGTGCTGATCGAGCACTTGAGCGAACGACTTTTTCCGGCAAACAGCGGTCAGTAGACTTGTATGAAATTTAAGACACCAATTACCTGCGCTGCGCGGCATTGATCTGTTGCACAATACGCCCCGGAGCGTTTTCCTCAGGATTTTCGATGTTTAGATCATTTCATCTGCGCACGGCGGCCGGCTTGTTGCTGTTGTCCGCGATCGCCGGTTGTTCCTCGCACAAGACCGCTATCTATGAGCATGAAAGCTTCGATGATTCCGGCACCTTCTCGCGCAATTATCCGGTGAGCGACGCCGCCTCCTGCGAGGCCGCGCGCCGGGCGCTGCTCAGCCAGGGCTACATCATCACCAGCAATGATCCGAAGCTGGTCAGCGGTCACAAGAGCTTCCAGCAAACCGGCGAGACTCACCTGGAAATCAGCTTCAACGTGGTCTGCGCCCGGGACGGCAGCGGCGACCAGCGCTCGACGGTGTTCGCCAACGCCCTGCAGGACCGCTATGCACTGAAGAAGGTCAACAACTCGGCCAGCCTTGGCGTGGGGGTGCTG
The DNA here is from genome assembly GCF_013407925.2 of Pseudomonas protegens. Lineage (NCBI taxonomy): Bacteria > Pseudomonadati > Pseudomonadota > Gammaproteobacteria > Pseudomonadales > Pseudomonadaceae > Pseudomonas > Pseudomonas protegens. Next base: position 5,605,361 of record NZ_CP060201.1, read on the forward strand.
GGCTCGGTCTCGATGCCGATCGGCTCCACCGATGATTCGATGGTCAAGGTGGCCAGCGAGACGGTGTCCTCGGCCAAGTTCTATGAGCGCTACTTCGCCCTGGTGGAACTGTTCCTGCCGCCGGAGGCCAAGAAGGCCGCCCATATCGAAGAGAAACCCAAGGCCGACCTCGGGGTTCCCGAGAGCAAGCCCGAGCCGCAGGCCAAGCCGGAACCCAAGCCGGAGCCCAAGGCATCGCTGCCGCAGGCCGAGCCTGCACCATTGGCGGCGCCGGCTCCCGTTGCTGAGCCGGAGCCTGCCGTCTCGCAACCGCTGGCGCCGCCAGCCGAGGCCGCGCCGATCGTGCCGGCCCCCAGCAGTGAGCCCGCGCCCGTCAGCGAAACCATCACGCCGCCACCGGCCAGCCACTTGCCGCCGCCGAGCGAGCCGATTCCGGCCCTGCCGAGCAGCGGGCACTAAGACACCTGCGCCGAGGTCGGGTCGACGCGTTCAACGTCGATCCGATAACGGCTCAAGGTATCGCTGATCTGGCTGTAAGAAATCTCCCGTCATTGACCAGGGCTTTCAACGCTGCCAAGGCAGTGAACTGTCGGCGGCCATTTCGAAAAAATGCTCGCAGTTTTTCCCAGGTTAGTGGATGGGCCGCAACCGTCGGCAACAACCGGAGGCTGAATTGCTCATGGGCTGTTACGTTTTCATTGCAGAAATCCTGACCTGGGGGGTAGTATTTTTTCTGTCATCCCGGCACTTTATGCTGGTGCCGACGGTCAATGGTCACAGAGCTATTCAATCAACCGAGAAAGGAGTCCGCGATGGACGAATACCAAGAGGAACTGCTGGAGTATCAAGCTTTCGAGCTCGATCCCCTGGAACCCGCAGAAGACGCCACCGAGCTGTAACGCCGGTGGCGTTTTTTTTAGCCGAACTGTCGATGGCAGCGGCGAAACTCCCCAGGCGTCTGGCCATTCCAGCGCTTGAACGCCCGCTGAAACGCCTCGGCTGAGGCAAAGCCCAGCAGATAGGCAATCTCGCCGAACGCCAGTTCGGTATCGCGAATGTAGGTCATGGCCAGGTCGCGCCGGGTGTCATTGAGAATGGCCCGGAACTGCGTCCCTTCTTCCGCCAGCTTGCGCCGCAACGTCCAGGTCGGCAGCTTCAGGCGCATCGCCACTTCTTCCAGGTCGGGCTCACGGCCACCATTGAGCAAAGGTCCCAGCAATTGAATGATGCGCTCGCGCAGGCTGCGAGTGCGGGTCAGTTGTTCCAGCTCCCTTTCGCACAACTGCAGCAGATGCCGCCAGGTGCTCGGACAGTGTTCCGGATTGCGCAGGGCCAGGCTGGCCTGGCTCAGGCGCAGTTGGTTCTGTTCGGCGGCGAACTGGATGGGCGTGGGGCCGAGGATGGCGTAGGCGTCGTGGTAGTCCGGGCGCTCGAACTCGATGTCGATCTGCTCGGCCAGCAGGGTCTGACCGCAGAGGCTGGACAGCTGTTGCAGCCACCCGGAGATGATCGAGTCGACCACGAAGCGGTTGTAGGCGTTGTATGGGCTGATGGAGTAGAAGCGCAGCCAGGCGCCGCCGGCATCTTCGTGAAAGCTCGACTGACCGCGATAGTTGGAACCGTACAGCGCTTCGAAGCGAGTCAGGCAACGGGCCGCTTCACGCACGGTTGGGGCTTGGGCGGCAGTGACGCCGGCCAGGCCGAGCTGGCTCAGCCGACTCAGACGGCCCATGCGCAGACCCAGGGCCGGGTCGCCGGTGAGCTGGATCGCGCCGTGGCCCAGGCGCATGTAGCGGGGGATCGACAGGCGTGCTCCGGCTTCGGCCAGTCGGGCCGGATCCAGTGCATATTGTTCGAGCAAGGGGGTTGGGTCCTGGCCGTGGCTGCGGACCGCGTCCGCCAGGCTGTGGACAAAGCCCACCGACAGGTCCCCCAGGCGCATTGGCGTGGTCTTCATGCTTTACAGCCAGAGGTTCAGCAAGCGGGCGCCCGTTGTGCCCTGATCGGCGAACGTCTGGCCGTGGCTATTGATGAAGCTCTGGCCGCTGCTGCGCTGGTCCCAGAACTGGCCACGCAGGAAGACGCTGACGCCGGCGCTGGCCAGGCTGCTGGGCGGGCGTGCGGTGAGGGTCAGGCGATGCCAGGCTTCGCCTTCGCTGGTTTCCTCCGGCTTGAGGCTGACCTCGCTGGGGGTGGTGATGCTCTTGAAGCCGCGCCAGGGTCGCTCCCAGCCATCGCGGCCCATGACAAAGGCCGGGACCGCGACCAGTTGTGCGCCCTGGTCATTGAGCTGGCGATAGTTGTCCGGGTACCAGCTGTCGCTGCCGATCAGCACACCCAGGCGCCCGGCGGGAGTGTCGACGACTTGTACCCCCTGTTTGGCATCGCCCCGCACATAGCCGCTTTCGGCATGGGTGGGATAGAGCTGGCGCTGGGGTTGGCCGATGGGCAGGCCGTCGCTGCCGAACACCAGGCTGCTGTTGTACAGGGCGCCGCTACCGATCTGCAGGTTGCCCTGGCTGACGCTGGGCTCGGGCAGAATGATCGAGCCGGCCACCAGGGTCACCTGGAACTCCCTGGCCAGGCCGCCGAACAGCAACTGGTACTCCTTGGCCATCTTCTTCGCCTTCATGCGCAGGTGCGCATCGTCCAGGCGGCTGGTTCCCTTGGCCGTGATCAGTGCCTTGAGGAACGGCAGTGGATTGCTCACCGCCAGCCAGTTCATTGCTTCTTTCAAGGACACGGCCTGGTACAGCTCGTTCTTTTCGCCGCTGACCATCAGCCAGGTGCCGATGTGTTCCGGCAGCACCACGATGGTCTTGGCATTCACCAGACCCTTGTCCCGGGCCTGTTGCAGGTAGGCGGCGAGCTTGCGGTGCAGGCGCTCGGGGCTCTGGTAATCGGTGGGGAACAGCTCCGGCTGGATCGCCAGCAGGTTGCCGTGATCGGCAGGGACGCCCTGGTCCACGGCCAGTTCGATGCGCAGGTCCGACAGGTAATGCGCCCCCGGCCGGTCGTGGGTCCAGAGTGCATAACGGGTGATGACGGCAAGCACGGCCAGGGACAAGGTGAAGTAAAGAAGTTTGCGCATGGGAAAACAGTCGGCGGCCGTGTGCAGGATTCGCCGACTAGGGTAGGGCCCGTGCTGGCACTTGCCAAGGGGCGCTGCGCGTTTGGATCAATAAGTTGTCAGTTACGGTCATTGAGCGTCGGGTGCGGTGCTCTTAGTCTGTGCAGCACTACTGATGGAGGCCGCAGAGCTTCCGCATTTTCCCGTGATTGCCCGATCTGGAGAGACACCATGGCTGGAGCACCTTACCCGCATTTGCTGGCCCCCCTCGACCTGGGTTTCACCACCCTGCGCAACCGCACCCTGATGGGCTCCATGCACACCGGTCTGGAAGAGAAGCCCGGCGGCTTCGAGCGCATGGCGGCGTATTTTGCCGAGCGCGCCCGGGGCGGCGTGGGCCTGATGGTCACCGGCGGCATCGGTCCCAACGATGAGGGCGGGGTGTACTCCGGCGCGGCCAAGCTGACCACCGAAGAAGAGGCGCTCAAGCACCAGATCGTGACCCGCGCGGTACACGAGGCCGGCGGCAAGATCTGCATGCAGATCCTCCACGCCGGGCGCTATGCCTACAGCCCCAAGCAGGTGGCGCCCAGCGCGATCCAGGCGCCGATCAACCCGTTCAAGCCCAAGGAGCTGGACGAGGAAGGCATCGAGAAGCAGATCCGCGATTTCGTCACCTGCTCGACCCTGGCCCAGAAGGCCGAGTACGACGGCGTCGAGATCATGGGCTCGGAAGGGTATTTCATTAACCAGTTCCTCGCCGCCCACACCAACCACCGCACCGACCGCTGGGGCGGCAGCTATGAAAACCGCATGCGCCTGCCGGTGGAGATCGTCCGCCGGGTGCGTGAAGCGGTGGGTCCGAACTTCATCATCATCTTCCGCCTGTCGATGCTCGACCTGGTGGAAGGCGGCAGCACCTGGGAAGAGATCGTGCAACTGGCCCAGGCCATCGAGGCGGCTGGCGCGACCCTCATCAACACCGGGATCGGCTGGCACGAAGCGCGGATCCCGACCATCGCCACCAAGGTGCCGCGGGCCGCGTTCAGCAAGGTCACGGCCAAGCTGCGGGGTTCGGTGAGCATTCCGCTGATCACCACCAACCGCATCAACACCCCGGAAGTCGCCGAGCAGATCCTCGCCGAGGGCGATGCCGACATGGTGTCCATGGCCCGGCCATTCCTGGCCGATCCGGATTTCGTCAACAAGGCCGCTGAAGGCCGTGCCGACGAAATCAATACCTGCATCGGCTGCAACCAGGCCTGCCTGGACCACACCTTCGGCGGCAAGCTCACCAGTTGCCTGGTCAACCCCCGCGCGTGCCACGAGACCGAGCTCAACTACCTGCCGGTCAAGCAGATCAAGAAGATTGCCGTGGTCGGTGCCGGCCCGGCGGGCCTGTCCGCCGCCACCGTGGCCGCCGAGCGTGGTCATCAGGTGACCCTGTTCGACTCCGCCAGCGAGATCGGCGGCCAGTTCAACATCGCCAAGCGGGTGCCGGGCAAGGAAGAGTTCTACGAAACCCTGCGCTACTTCAAGCGCAAGCTGCAGACCACCCATGTCGAGCTGTGCCTCAACACTCGGGTGGATGTGGAGCAACTGGTGGCTGGCGGTTTCGATGAGATCATCCTGGCTACCGGTATCGCCCCGCGCTTGCCGGCGATCCCTGGCGTGGAGCACCCCAAGGTCCTCAGCTACCTGGACGTGCTGCTGGAGCGCAAGCCGGTGGGCAAGAGCGTGGCGGTGATCGGGGCGGGTGGCATCGGCTTCGATGTTTCCGAGTTCCTGGTGCACCAGGGCGTGGCCACCAGCCAGGACCGCGAAGCGTTCTGGAAGGAGTGGGGCATCGATACCCAGCTCCAGGCCCGCGGCGGCGTGGCCGGAATCAAGGCTGAGCCCCATGCGCCGGCGCGTCAGGTGTTCCTGTTGCAGCGCAAGAAATCCAAGGTCGGCGACGGCCTGGGCAAGACCACCGGCTGGATTCACCGCACCGGGCTGAAGAACAAGCAGGTGCAGATGCTCAACAGTGTCGAGTACCTGAAGATCGACGATGCCGGCCTGCATATCCGCATCGGCGAAGCGGGTGAGCCCCAGGTGCTGGCGGTGGACAACATCGTCATCTGTGCCGGTCAGGACCCGCTGCGCGAGCTGCAGGATGGTCTGGTAGCGGCGGGGCAGAACGTGCACCTGATCGGCGGTGCCGATGTGGCCGCCGAACTGGACGCCAAGCGCGCCATCAACCAGGGCTCGCGCCTGGCCGCCGAGCTGTAACGGCCTGCCGTCCTGTAGCCGCTGCCGCAGGCTGCGCACCAGGCCGCAGGACTCGCCGAGCGGGCAATCGCGCTGCAACGAGCGAGCGCGGTTGCCTTTCTTGCGGGTTCTGCGAACCCGTTCGCAGCCTGCGGCAGCGGCTACAAGGATGAGCGTGGGCCTGGAGCTGATAGACTGCGCAGCCTTTTCCCTGAACCCCCGCTGCCGATGTCCTTGCCCGAATCCTTCGACTGGTTACCCCACGCCCCGCTGCAACGGCTGGAGCTGGACTGGCTGACCCGGGCCGGGGTCGAGGTGGCGGTGCTGCGCCTGGACCTGATCGATCCGCTGATCAGCGGCAACAAATGGTTCAAGCTGACCCAGCACCTGGCGGCGGCACGTACCGCCGGTGCCCACGGCATCATCAGCCTCGGGGGCGCCCATTCCAATCATCTGCATGCCCTGGCCGCCGCTGGCCGGCGTTTTGCCTTTCCTACCGTGGGCCTGTTGCGTGGCCATCCCCAGGACACGCCGACGGTGCTCGACCTGCAGGCGTTCGGCATGCGCCTGCACTGGCTGGGCTACGCCGGTTATCGGGCACGCCATGAGGCGGGGTTCTGGGTGCCTTGGCAGGCCCAGTACCCGCAGATGTACCCGGTGCCTGAAGGCGGTGGTGGCCTGGCCGGTGCGGCGGGCTGCATGACCTTGCGCGATCAGGTGCAGCGACAGTTGCCGAGCCTGGGCTGGAATGACTATGACGCCTGGTGGCTGGCCGCCGGCACCGGCACCACCCTGGCCGGGCTGGTGCTGGCGGAGGCCGGGACGCACCCGGTGTATGGCGCGCTGGCGGTGCCCGAGGACCATGGGGTGGCGCAACAGGTCGAGGGCATTGTGCAGGCGGCTGGGCAGGGCCCTGGGGGTTATGAACTGCTGGACAGCAGCCGCGGCGGCTTTGCCAAGGTGGATGCCCCGCTGCGGGAATTCATTCGGTTGAGCGAGCTGTACAGTGGGTTGCCATTGGAGCCGCTGTACACCGGCAAGGCCCTGCTGGCCTTGCAGGAACAGGTGGTGGCCGGGCGTTTTGCTCCGGGTTGCCGCTTGATCTTCGTCCACACCGGCGGCTTGCAGGGCCGCCGCGCGCTGCTGGCTCAGGCCTGACCGCGCTGGCGCCACATGCGTTGCAGGGTGTTGTCGCGCATCACGTAGTGGTGATACAGCCCGGCCAGGGCATGCAGGCCGATCAGCCAGTAACCGAGGCTGCCCAGCAGTTCGTGCCAGCCCTGGAACTGCTTGGCCAGGGTCTTGTTCTCTTGCACCAGCAGCGGCAGGTCGAAACCGTAGAACATCACCTGATGGCCCTTGGCGCTGGTGGTCAGCCAGCCGAGGATCGGCATGGCGATCATGAACAGGTACAGCGCCCAGTGCATCAGGCTCGACAAGACTCGTTGCCACTGCGGCGGGGTGGGCAGGATCTTCGGCGCCACGCCCTGGGCGCGGGCGAACAGCCGCAGCCAGACCAGCGCAAACACGGTCAGGCCGAGCATGAAGTGGGCCTCGACAATCAGCGTGCGCCCGCCACTGCCCTTGGGAAAGATGCCGCGAAATTCGATACAGGCGTAAACCACCGCCAGCACCACCAGCATCAGCCAGTGCAAGGTGATGGTCATGGTGCTGTAGCGAGACTCAGTGTTTTTCCAGGGCATACGGGACATCCTCGGTCATCAGGTCTGAAGCCTCCGTTCTTGAATGACGGAGTGGTTTAACTGTAATCCGCTTTTCCCGGGTTTGCCTGAGCCGCTTGTGGCTTTTATCGCCCGTGCCAGAGCTTTGGCGCGGATATGACCGAAAAAAAACGGCGATGCCTCCTGGCAGCGCCGTCTTTGCCCCAGCCAGCGCCTGATCAATGGTTCTGGGGCATTTCCCCCCGGGCCAGGCGCTGGTTGATATCGCTGATGACGTCGGGCAGGTCGGCGATGGTGTCGATCAGGTAGTGCGGGCGCGAGGCCTCGAACAGCCGGTGGATGCGCTGGCGCTCGCTGGCCAGGGTGTCGCTGGCCAGGGCCCGGTAGGCGTCGTAGGTCAGGCCCAGGGCGTTGCCCGAGCAGATCAGGGCGACGGTCCACATGCCGGCGCGGCGACCTTCGAGAATGCCGGGTACGGTGTCGTCGATTTTCACGCAGGCACCGACGTCCTCGATCCCCAGGGCGATCACGTTGGCCAGGGCCTGGGCCGGCCAGGGCCGACCGTTGGGCACCTCGTCGGTGGCCACCACGTGGTCGGCGACGTAGCCGTTGGTCGCGGCCAGGGCCACCACCTTGTCCATCACCTGCTTGGGGTAACCGGAGCAGGAGCCGATCTTGATGCCCTGCTCGCGCAGCGCGGCGATCACCTCCAGGGCCCCGGGAATCAGCGCCGAGTGCTCGGCGATCTTCTCGATCTGCAACGGCATGAAGCGTTCGTAGATGGCGGTGACGTCGGCGTCGGTCGGGGTGCGGCCGAAGACCTGGCGGTAGCGTTCGGCCACCTGCGGCAGGTCGCACAAGGTGCGGATGTGGTCCCACTTGCCCATGCCCATGGGGCCGCGGGCCTCTTCGATGGACACCTGGACGTCGAACTCGGCGAAGGCTTCGACAAAGATCTGGGTCGGGGCGAAGGAGCCGAAGTCGACCACGGTGCCGGCCCAGTCGAGGATGGCGGCTTGCAGCTGGGTGGGGTTGCTGTAGTTCATGGTTCCAGTGCCTGTTGTAGGAGCGAGCGTGCTCGCGAAAAAAGGTTCGGGGATCGCGGCGCCTGATTCGCGAGCAAGCTCGCTCCTGCAGGGGCGCGGGGGAGTCAGAGGTCGAGGATTTCCATTTCCCGCAGTACTTCGCCGATGGCGGCCACCGCGGCCTGCATGCCGCGGCGGTCGACGTGGCCGATGCAGCCCACGCGGAAGGTGTCGACCTGGGTCAGCTTGCCCGGGTAGAGGATGAAACCCTTGGCCTTGACCCGTTCGTAGAAGTCCTTGAACTGGTAGCGCGGGTCTTGCGGCGCATGGAAGGTGACGATGATTGGCGCCTGAATCGCCTCCGGCAGGAAGCTCTGCAGGCCCAGCTCGCCCATGCCCTGCAGCAGCGCCCGGCAGTTGTCGGCGTAGCGCGCATGACGCGCCGGCAGGCCGCCTTCCTCGTTGTATTGCAGCAGGGCTTCGTGCAGCGCGGCCACCACGTGGGTCGGCGGGGTGAAGCGCCATTGGCCGGTCCTGGCCATGTAGCTGTGCTGGTCGTGCAGGTCCATGGCCAGGGAATGGGCATTGCCGGCGGCCTGGGCCAGGGCGTGTTTATCGGCCAGGACAAAGCCCATGCCGGGCACGCCTTCCAGGCATTTGCCGGAGGCGGCGATCAGCGCGTCGAAGGGAATTTCCCGGGCATCGATGGGCAGCGCGCCAAAGGAACTCATGGCGTCGATGATCAGGCGCTTGCCGTGGCCGGCCACCACCTGGGCGATCTCCGGCAGCGGGTTGAGGATGCCGGTGCTGGTTTCGCAGTGGATCAGGGCCACGTGGCTGATGGCGCGGTCGGCCTGGAGCAGGCGCCCGACGTCGGCGGCGGTGGTGGGCTGGTCTTCGGCGGTTTCGAAGGTGCTGAAATCCCGGCCGAGCACTTCGCAGATTTTCGCCAGGCGCTTGCCGTAGGCACCGTTGATCAGCACCAGGACCTTGCCGTCACGGGGCACCAGGGTGCCGATGGCCGCTTCCACGGCGAAGGTGCCGCTGCCTTGCAGGGGCACGCAGTGGTGGCTGTCGGCGCCGTTGACGATGGCCAGCAGTTGCCGGCACAGGCTGGCGGTCAGTTGGTTGAAACGCTCATCCCATGAACCCCAGTCCACCTGCATCGCCTGGCGGGTGCGGGCGGAGGTGGTCAGGGGACCGGGGGTGAGCAGGATGGGCTCGGCGACGCTCATGGGGTGTCCTCGAAAAGATGGGGTGACGCTACGGGGACTAAATTGCAGTTTGCCTTGTCATCAATCAAATTGTTTGTTGTTATGCCAGCCATCAGTGAGGCCGATAGCAATGAACCTGTTTCAACTCCGCGCATTCGACGCCGTGGCCCGTGAAGGCAGCTTCACCCGGGCCGCCGGGCGGCTGTTCATCAGCCAGCCGGCCGTCACCGGGCACATCAAGGCCCTGGAAGAGCATTACCAGATCACGCTGCTGCGGCGCACCGCGCGCCGGGTGGAATTGACCGAGGAGGGCACCAAGCTGGCGGCCATCACCCGGGCCATGTTTGGCCTGGCGCAAGAGGCCCAGGCCCTGCTCGAAGCCAACCGGCAACTGCTGACCGGGCGCCTGGAAGTGGCGGCCGACGGCCCGCATCTGGTGATGCCGATGCTGGCCAGCCTGCGGGCGCAGTATCCGGGGGTGACGGTCAACCTGCGCCTGGGCAACGCCCAGGAAACCCTGGCCGCGCTGCTGTCCGAACATGCCGACGTGGCGGTGCTGACCGAGGTCGAGCCGCGCAAGGGCCTGCATTTGCAGAGCCTGGCGCAATCGCGGATGTGTGCCCTGGTGCCCCAGGGACATCCCTGGCTGGAGCTGCCCGAAGGCATCGCCATCGAACAATTGGATCAGGTGATCATGGTGCTGCGTGAGCCCAGCTCCATTACCCGGCGCACCTTCGACGAGGCCTGCGGGCTGGCCAAAGTCCAACCCCGGGTGCTGCTGGAGCTGGACAGCCGCGAAGCGGTGACCGAGGCGGTGGCGGCACAATTGGGGGTGGGCGTGGTCAGCTCGGTGGAAGTCGGCCACGACCCGCGGGTGCGAACCGTGCCGATTCGCGGCGCGGGCCTGGTCAACCGGCACATGCTTGGCTGCATCGAGCGGCGTCGCGAGTTGCGCCTGATCCAGGCATTTTTCGCCCTGGCCCCCGCCTGACCCGTCCCCCGCGGGTTGGCGCTGGCTGGCCAGCGCAGAGGTCCGAGAGATGGCCGCCGCCGGCAAGGCCGACTCGGGCCAAGGCCGTCAGAGCGGCGGCCGGATACTGACTTTTTGGTCGATCAGGGCCTTGAGGACGTATAAACTTGCCCATCGCGTCGGCCAAATCCAACTCGACGCCATAGATCAAGAGAGTGAGTAATGGGCGCACAGTGGAAGGTTAAACACAAAGAAGCGGCAGCCAACGCCAAGGGCAAGATTTTCGGCAAGCTGGTGAAAGAGATCACCATCGCCGCACGTAACGGCGCTGACGTCGCCACCAACGCCCACCTGCGGCTGGTGGTGGAACAGGCGAAAAAGGCTTCGATGCCGCGTGAGACCCTTGAGCGTGCCATCAAGAAAGGCTCGGGTCAGCTGGGCGAAACAGTGCAGTACCACCGCGTGACCTACGAAGGTTTTGCCCCGCACCAGGTGCCGCTGATCGTTGAATGCGTGACCGACAACATCAACCGCACCGTGGCGGAAATCCGCGTGGCGTTCCGCAAGGGCCAGCTGGGCGCTTCCGGCTCGGTGTCCTGGGACTTCAACCACGTGGGCATGATCGAAGCTTCGCCGGACAGCCCGGACGCCGATCCGGAACTGGCCGCCATCGAAGCCGGTGCCCAGGATTTCGAACCAGGCGAAGAAGGCGCGACCCTGTTCCTGACCGAGCCTGCGGACCTGGATGCGGTACAGAAAGCCTTGCCCGAACACGGTTTCACCGTGTTGTCGGCCAAGCTCGGCTACCAGCCGAAGAACCCGGTGAGCGGCCTGAGCGATGAGCAGATGGCTGAAGTCGAAGCCTTCCTCGAAGGCCTGGACAACCATGACGACGTGCAGGACATGTTCGTCGGCCTGGCGGGTTAAAACCGCGATTCGCCGGCCAGCCAGCACCTGCATACCCCTGTAGGAGCCGGCTGGCCGGCGAAGCTGTTTTAAAGCCCCGCCAATTCCTCGCAGACCTGGGCAAAATCCGGTCGCGCCAGCACCTCAGGTTGACAGCAGCGCTGCACCAGCGCCGCCAGTTTCTGCCGCTGTTCCAGGCTCAGCGAGCCATCCCCACGCTCCAGCAGTTCCTCCAGCAAGATGCCGAAGGCGCGTACTTCCAGGCGTTGCAGCGCGCGGCTTTGCAGGCTGTCGTCCTGGGCATGGAAGGATGCCGCGCCAAAATCCCCCAGCAGGCAGTCGCCCTGGGCATTCCACAAAGTGTTGTGGCCATAGAGGTCGCCATGGGTGATGCCCTGGGCGTGCAGGTGCGCGCCCACCGAGGCAATGCCCCGGGCGATGCCCAGGGTCACCTCGGCGTTGAAGCGGGCGTTGTCCGGGTAGATGTCCCGGGAGCAGGAGTCCAGGCTTGGCAGCGCGGCGAGGTTGGCAAAGTCGGTGTCGATCAGTTGCATCACCAGGCCGTTCTGCTCCTGGGGATGATCGAGGACTCGACCTTCGACACGGATCAGGTTCGGGTGCAGCCCGGCGCTGATACAGGCGTTCATTTCATGCAGCGGCGAGCCGTCGCTGGTCATCTCGCCCTTGTACAGCTTGACCGCCACCGCGCGCGGCGGTTGCCCGGCGGGTTGCCACTGGGCCTGGTGAATCACTCCCGAGGCGCCTTCGCCCAGGCGCTGCTCCAGGGTCAGTTCGCTCCAGGGAATGCTTGGCGTGGAAGCCAGCGCCGTGGCGTCGGCTTCCGATTCCAGCGGGTTGCCGGCATAGGCCAGCCAGGTCAGGCGCGGCAGGGCCAGGAGGAACGGCGGCAGTTCGCTCAGTTGGTTGGCGGCGATCCGCAGCAGCTCCAGGCGATGGCACTGGCTCAGGCTCTCGGGCAGCCGGGTCAGGCGGTTGCCCGAGAGCATGAGCTTTTGCAGCAGCGGGCGCTGGCCCAGCTCTTGCGGCAATTCACTGATGCAGTTGTCGGTGAGGATCAGCCAGCGCAATTGCGGCGGCAGCGCGGCGGCCGGCACCCGTTCGATACGGTTGGCCTTGAAGCCGATCATGCTCAGCTGCGCACATTGGCCGAGGCAGGCCGGTACTTCTCTGAACTGGTTGTCCGAGCAGAACAGAATGCGCAGGCGGGTCAGGCGATGCAGGTCATCGGGCAGGCTGTCCAGGGCATTGCCGCTGAGGTTGAGGATCTCCAGGGAATCGGCCAGATCGAAGATCTCCCGGGGGAACTCGGTCAGTCCACAGGACAGGTCCAGGCGCTTGATTCCGGCCAGCTGGCCGGCCCGCAGTTGAGCAAGGGTATCCATGAACAGCGTCGACACTCGAATGAAGAACAAGGGCGGGGAGGATAAAGCAGATCGGCCGGTTTTGCTGCCTGGGCGGCGGATTGCCTTTGCGCAACTGCAGAAAATCGGTGCCGAGCACCGACAGCCTCAAGAGTTGGGGTAGCCCGCTTCAGCGTGCAAGGGTGATGCTTCATACCTTCGAACAAGCCCTGCGCGGATTTTCTGTACTTCGCTCAATTGCCCGCCAGCCCAGCTCGCCGTCACTGTGAGTGCTCGATAAACATCGGCAGGATCAACGATGCAACGATCTCTCTGGCTACAAGAACTGGCGGATGAGCTCAGTCCAGCGCCTGCGCTGGAAGGCCACTGCAATGTGGATATCGCCATCATTGGTGGAGGCTTTGTCGGGTTATGGACAGCCTTGCACATTCGCCAACTGGCTCCCGAAAAAACCGTAGCCATCCTTGAGCAGGACATCTGCGGCGCAGGTGCCTCAGGACGCAATGGTGGCTTTGTCATGTCATGGTGGCCCAAGATCAGTTCGCTGACTGCGCTGTGCGGCGCAGCAGAGGCACTGAAGCTGGCTCGAGCTTCCGCGCAGGCCATCGAAGAAATTGAAATCTTCTGCGAGCAACATGCCATTGATGCGCACTTCGTGCGGTCAGGCTGGCTATGGACGGCCACAACCGAGGCGCAACGTGGCGCCTGGCAAAGCGTGCAGCACACCTGTGCAACATTGGGCGAGGACGTGTTCCGCAGCCTGAGCAACGCCGAAATTGCTCGCCGCTGTGGTTCCCCCATGCACCTGGAAGGTGTATTTGAGGCGGGCAATGCCACGGTGCATCCGGCTCGCCTGGTACGCGGCCTGCGCCGGGTGGCCCTGGAACAGGGGGTGCGCATTTTCGAAAACAGTCGGGTTCGGCAAATGGAACGCGGCCAACCCACGCGCCTGCACACTGACCACGGCCAGCTTCGTGCTCAACGCGTAGTCCTGGCCACCAATGCCTGGTCTGCCGAGTTGCCGCAACTGCGCCGCAGTGTGTTGCCGGTCAGCAGCACCATCATCGCCACTGCGCCGATCCCCGAGCGCTTGCGGGCCATCGGCTGGACTGGCGGCGAAGCCATTACCGACTCCCAGCAGATGGTCGACTATTACCGCACCACCCAGGACGGGCGAATCATCTTCGGCAAGGGCACCGGCCTGATGTCGTTTGCCAGCCGGGTCGGCACTCGCTATGACCAGTTGCCACAGTTGCATGCCGAGGTCGAAGAGGACTTTCGGCGCCTCTACCCGCAGCTGGCCGACGTGGCTATCGAACATCGCTGGTCGGGCCCCATCGACAGGACCTATGACAGCTTGCCCGTGTTCGGCCGTCTGCAGGATGCGCCGCAGATCATCTACGGCGTGGGCTGGAGCGGCAATGGGGTCGGACCCAGCCATCTGGGGGGACAGATTCTCGCCAGCCTGGCTCTGGACCTGAACAACCAATGGAGCCGCTGCGGCCTGGTCAATCGCTCCTTGCGCCGGTTCCCGCCAGAGCCCTTGCGCTACTGCGGCGGCCTGCTAGTGCGCGATGCGGTCAAGCGCAAGGAGCGCGCGCAGGCATTGGGTCGTGCGCCATCCTGGCTGGCCCATTCGCTGAGCAAGCTGGCCCCCGCCGGCCTTGAAGACAAAAAACCCTGAATCAAAGGAGCCGTCATGAGCGCCCCGATTATCTTCAGCAACACTTCAGGCCTGGCGTTGGGAATGCCGGTCGACGTCAAACAACCCATCGGTGAGTTGGTGGCCAGGACTCGCATAAGCATGGCGGATGCTGGCGCGTCGTTACTGACCGGGGTCTGGGAATGTTCGCCTGGACGCTGGCGCCGCCAGGTACTGGAGCGCGAGTTCAGTCACTTCATCGTCGGATACGGCTTCTTTGTACCCGACCACGGCCCGGCGATAGAGATTCACGCTGGCGATGCGGTATTTTTTCCCGCGAACTGCCAAGGCGAATGGGATATCCGCGAAACCGTCAGAAAGAGCTTCGTGATCATTCCTTGAAGGTAGCGATACGCTCGTGCACCCCGGCGACCTCGGCGCTGCGCAGGGCAAACCAGAGAATCGCCACGTCTTCGGTGTGATCCAGGGAACGCCCGGTAATTTCTTCGATGCGCCGAATGCGATAGACCAGCGTCTGCTTGTGCACATGCAACACCTTGGCGGCGATCAGCCACGAGCGATTCTGCTGCAGGAATACCTGCAAGGTCCGCAGCAATTGCGTGCCTTGCAGTTGGTCATACTCCAGCAGACTGCCCAGTACCCGCTGAAACGTCTGTTGCGCACCCTCCAGGCTCTGTGCCAGCCATGGAGCCATCGTCTCGGTCTGCTCATAGCACGCCAGGGGCTGCTCGGCGCTGGCATGCGCCAGGGCCAAACGCGCCTCTCGCAACGCCTCAAGGCCGCGTTCGGCATGCCCCAGTGGATTACTCAGGCCCAGGCACCTGTGCAGGCGCGCCTGAACGGTCCGGGGGCTGTGCTCCCCCCACAACAGCAGTATCAGCTCGTCACCCTGCACGCGCATCAGCACCTTGGCCTCGGTCCGTGACAACTGGTCGTCCAGCTCGGCCAGTTCCCGACCATCGTTGTGCATCACCGCAACGCGCAGATGTTCCGGCGACGCGCCAAACGCTCGCAGACGCTCGGTCAGTTGACGATCCGACAAGCGTTGCTGGAACAAATCATCGAGCAGTTCCGAGGTCAGGCGCAGATGCCGTTCCCGCTCGACCTGCAGTCGCTCCAGCTCGATGCCCAAAACCGCCGCCATGTGATGCAGCAAACCATAGTCCGGCAGGTTCTCGCCCTGCGCCACCAGGACACAAGGACGGCGACTGGGCATCAACATCAGCAGGACATCGTCGTCACCTGCGCGCCAGCGTTGCACCACAGGCACATTGCCCGAAGGCTTCAAGCGCTGCTGCAACGCTGAGCGTTGTGCGGCAATGACTTCTGGAAGCCCAGCCAGATAGGGCTCCAGGGTGTGCGGATCGAGCAGCCTGAGGCTGGCTTTGACGTCTTTTTCCAGGCGGCTCAAGAGCGCTTCGAGCCCCAAGCCCTGAATGCCCATGCGCGCACTCTCGTAGAGCCGAGTGATGGCCTGCCGACGCTCGACTTCTTCCTGTTGAGTGGCCTCGACAATGGCCCGGGTCACCGAGGAAAACGGCACGCCGTACTCGGTCATCAGCAATGCGAAGCCCAGGGCATCGGCGGCGTCCCGCAGGCCTTGCAGATCCTCCGGCGCCTGCATGCTTTCGCCAATCATCAGCCCCGAGAGTCCGGCCGCCTGCAAGCGATGCACATAACGCCACTGTTCCTGCGGCCCTGCGGGGATGCCCATTCCGGTGCTCATCAACAGCTCCCCGGGCCCCAGCCATTGCGCCGGCTCGTCCAACTCGCAGACGTGCGCCCAGCGAACCGGTCGGTCAACCCCCCGAGCCCCTCCGATGAGGCGCGTGCGCAATGCTGGAATCTGAATGATGTCGCTGACGGTCAATGACATGGCGTGTTCGATCAGGCCCGGGACTTGAAGGGCCACAGCATGCCACCCCGACACCCACCAGCAAAGCCCGCTCATACGAACGTACCAAGGCCAATCGCGGAATCCTAACTTGGTACGATTGCCGACTCGGCAGGCGACACTAAAACTCGTCCAGGTAGCAGCAGATCCTTTTTTGGACCTAGGCCTCAATCATCTGGAGACGCAAATAATGAATAAGAAACCGACTCTGCCATTGATGCTGCTGGCGTTGTCCCTCGCGACCACTTCGGCCCTGGCCGACCTCACGGTGGTGTCCCACGGAGGCGCGAACAAGGACGCCCAGGTTGCAGCCTTCTACAAGCCCTATCAGGCTCAGCACGGCACGCGCATCATCGCTGGCGAGTTCAACGGCGAACTGGCCAAGATCAAAGTCATGGTGGACACCGGCAGTGTCTCCTGGGACGTCGTTGAAATGGAGCTGCCCGAGCTGGCTCGCGCCTGTGACGATGGCTTGCTGGAAGAATTCAGCGTCGACCCGAACCTGGCGAAAGACCTGCTTCCCGGTGCGCTGCAAAACTGCGGCGCGGGCTTCTTCGTCTGGTCTACGGTGCTGGCCTACAACGCCGACAAGCTCACCAGCGCCCCGACCAGTTGGAAAGATTTCTGGGACGTGCAGAAGTTTCCCGGCAAACGCGGCCTGCGCAAGGGCCCGATGTACACCCTGGAATTTGCGCTCCTGGCCGATGGCGTAGCCCCAGAGGAGGTCTACAAGGTGCTGGCCACCGAGGCGGGACAGGATCGTGCATTCCGCAAACTCGATGAAATCAAGTCCAGCATTCAATGGTGGGAAGCCGGAGCCCAACCTCCTCAGTACCTGGCCTCTGGCGACGTGGTCATGAGCTCCGCCTATAGCGGCCGGATCAGCGCAGTACAGGGGCAGAGCAACCTGCGCATCGTCTGGAATGGCGGCCTGTATGACATGGACGCCTGGGCCATACCCCGTGGTGCGAAGAACCGTGAGCAAAGTCTCAAGTTCATCAACTTCACCCTTGAAGCCGAGCAACAAAAAAATTACGCGCAGCACATTGCCTATGCACCGGTAAACCAGCGCGCCAATACCTTGCTCAGCGAGCAACGGCTCAGCGTACTGCCTGATCTGAAACAGCAGGTGGCAATGGACCCGACCTTTTGGGCCGACCATGGCGAGCAACTGCACCAGCGCTTCAATGCCTGGGCCGCCAAATAGCGCGCTTTATCGTTCAGGCAGGAACGGCACACCGTTCCTGCCAGACGCCAAACGCCGATCACCGGGCCGACCCGTGACCCTGGAGAACTTGCTTCTATGGAGCGCACGGCATTTAAAGGCCAGCGTGCATGGCTCTGGCCAGCCTGCGCAATGCGGCGGGATGCCTGAGGTTTCGGGCTTCGCCTGGAATCCACTCTAGGCTCTGGTGTTCAAAGGTCTTTTTGACCGCCTCGGTGGCCATCCTGCCCAAGGGGGTGCTTGAGTCAAAGTCGCTTTCCAGGGTGGCAATCAGATAGGCGCCCTTGGCGCTCCACTGGTTGAAGCGCATCACGTGCCGGTCATCCACAATCAGCGCGCCCTCTTTCTTGTCGTGCGAGAAGTAAAAGGCCAGGCTGTGGCCCGCTTCGATCCGACCTTTGAGGTGCTTGAGCAAGGTTGCAAGGCGGACGCCGCGCACCAGGTTGAAGCCACTGCTAACCCGTTGCTGGCCGAAGAAGTAGCACTTGAAAATCACTTCCAGCGTTCGCGGGTGGTAATCCGTCGAGTGGCTCTTTTCGTAGAAGTGAAAGTCCGTGGGCTCGCCGATCAACTCGTAGCCCTTTGCCGCGAATTCTGCGGGGCAGAACGCCAGCAGGCCAAACCGGCACGGATGTTCGAGCGTCAAGTTGCCCAGATGCAGGTCAAGCAGCTGGAAAAAAGTCAGCGGCAACCTGTGCATGCCGGTGTGCGCTGGCTCAGTCATGGGCTGGCTCGGGACCGATCTCCCGCAGTTGCCCAAGGCGGCTGCGGGTGCGCGCCAGGTCAATGGCGTGGCCGCCCAGGCTGTCGCGCAATGGGCGCTGGCCGATCAGTAGCAGGCGCTTGTCCTGGTCGTAGAGCACGTCGATCAGGTTGATGAAGCGCTGCTGGGCGGCGATCGAGCATTCTCCCAGTTCGGGCAGTTCGTCGATGATCCAGGTGTCGAACTGGCGGCTCAGTTCCAGGTAGTCCATGACGGCCGTGGGTTGTTCGCACAGGTCGTTGAATTCAAAACGGATGCTGCGCTGCTGGATCTGGCGCACGGTCAGTTGCCGGGTCCCCACGCTCAGCGGCTGCGCCGGGGCATGGCGCTGCGGCAGTGCCAGGGCCTGGCGCTGGGCCGGGGTGCCGGGCCACACATAGCATCCCTGGGTGAAGACCTGCTGCTCATGGGTCCTGGCCTGGCTGCGGTAGTCGTGGGGGCCGCCCACTTCCATGACCTGCATGCGCTGCTTGATCAGCTCGATCACCGGCTTGAACCGGGCGTGGTACAGCGGATTGGGCAGCAGGCCTTCGGGAGCGTAGTTGGAGGTCACCAGCAGGGTGATGCCGCGTTTGAACAAGGCCTTGAACAGCCGGGTGATGAGCATGGCATCGCCGATGTCGTGGACATGGAACTCATCGAAGCACAGCACCCGGCACTCGTTGAGCAATTGGTCCAGGGTGGTTTCCAGGGCGTCGGCCTGTTGCCGGTGGCGGAACATGCCCTGGTGCAACTGGGCGAAGAAGTCATGGAAGTGCAGGCGCTGTTTTTCCGCGAGGGGCAGGGCGCGGAAGAACCCGTCCAGCAGCCAGCTCTTGCCTCGGCCGACGGCGCCGTACAGGTACAGGCTCTGGGCCTTGCCGGGTGAGTGGGCCAGGTCTTCGGCCTGTTGGGCCATGCAGTCGATCACCCGCAACTGGCTGTGGCTCAGGGTGTAGCCCAACTCCTGGGCTCGGTGGCGAAAGTAGTCGCGGATGACCGCACCGGCAGCACTCGGGCGGTGCGCGGGCCTGGCGAACAGGCGACGCCAGGTGGAGCGAGTCGGTGCAGGTTTTGGCGGTAGAGCGGCCAAGAGCGGTTACCTCGATGATTCGGGCCGCTCACCTTAAAAGCGGCGCGACAATTTAACCAATAGGAAACCTGTCGACCAGTGATCTCTAAAGGGCATGGCTCGGATGCGAGGGGCGGGTGGGCCGGAATCTGGCCAATTAATACGCAAACTGGCGGTTTCCCCGCTGCTTGCTAACCTGATTGCAGCAAATGCTTCTCACAAGGATTGAGGCCTTGAATGGATACCAGGGGATGGCAGTCATGAGCGCGTTGCTCTGCGCGACGGCAGGAGCCGCGGATCTGCAGGTGCAGGTCCGGGTCGATGTGTTGCGTGGTTGCCAGTTGCAGGGGCAACAGCGCGAAGCCGGCATCGAGCAGCTCGGCACCCTGGATTTCGGCAGCAGCGCGCGCTTGGATGATGCCGCGGGGCCTTTGACCGCCGCGCTGCCCAGTGGCCGCCGGCCGCGTCTGGAGTGCAATCCCGATACGCCCTATCAACTGCGCGTCGATGGCGGCCTGCATGGCGGTGTCGGCGACGTGCGCTACCTGGCGAGCAACCGCGCGCCGGGCAAACCCATTCCTTATCGCCTGTACCAGGACCCGGCCCGGCGCATACCGTTGCCGGTGAATGTCCCGGTCAGCGGACGCGTACCGGATTCCGGCAGCGTGGATCTGCCCCTTTACGGGCGCATCGAGCCCCTGGCCGAGATTCCCCGGGCCGGGGGCTATTCCGATCTATTGAAGGTGACCCTGAGCTGGTGAAGTCGGGGGCATGACAGCTGCCGCGGGGGATCCCGGGCAGAACAGGGAAAGCCGTCGACGATGGACGGCTCAGGCGGGAGTCCTGATGGAAGCGGGATGGCAGCAATGAATGGCAGGAGCTGGACGATCATCGCCTTGGGTTCGCTGTGCCTGCTGGCCGATGACACCCAGGCGGTAATCAGCGGACAGATTCAGGCGCGCCTGGTGATCCTGGCCAGTTGTCAGGTCAGCAGTGCGGGCAGCGATCCCGCCGCAGGTCCTGTCAGCGACCTGGGCCTGCTCGATTTCGGCCGACAAGGTCCGACCTGGGTCAACCCGATCAAGGCCAGCCTTGCCGACAGCGCCGAAGGCCGCTTGCAGGTGGCCTGCAACCCTTCGGTCACCGGGTTCACCGTGACCATCAATGGCGGCCTCAACGGTGACGGCACGACCCGGCGCCTGAGCAACGGGCGCCAGACCATTCCCTATCGATTGTTCGTCGATGCATCCGGTAGCGACAGCTACAGCATCGGCCAGCAGCGCAATTTCGCAGTGAGCAGCGGCAGGCGGATTCCCATTCCGGTGTTCGGCTCGGTGGTCGCGAATACCCGCGCGGTTCCGGCAGGGGTCTACACCGACACCCTGACCATCACGCTGGATTGGTAACTCATGAGAGGACGCACATCATGCACGCGCTTGTATCCAGAATCGGCTGGCCCTTGCTGGGGCTGGTCATGGCCTCAACGGTCAACGCCGCCACCACGGTCACCGGGCAGATCAGCTCGACCCTGATCCTCACCAGCAGCTGTCAGGTCAACGGCGTCGGCGGCAGCACCGGCCTGAACTTCGGCGCCTTGAACTTCGGCACCACCAACAGCCTGTTTACCACCGCCACCGGCCAGGTGCTGGGAGGCGGAGGCGGAGCGCTGTCGATTCTCTGCTCCAGCGGCACCACCCCCAGCCTGACCATCCAGGGCGGCAGCAACGACGGCAAGTCCACCGGTGGCACCCGGGCGCTGTACGACGGCGTGGCCAACTACGTGCCCTACGACTTGTACACCGACTCCGGGCATTCGCAGATCGTGGCGATCAACGGGGTGATCAACCTGGCACCGAGCACCGGGGTGGCGCAGACCGTGAATCTCTATGGCCAGGCCGTGGGCAAGGCCGGGCTGCCGGCCGGCACCTACACCGATACGGTGTCCGTGCAACTGACCTTCTGATGCGATGGTCCGCCCCGGATGTGCGCTGCTGGCCCTGATCTGTGCCAGTGCCTGGCCGGCGTGGATCAGTGCCGCCACCAGCCAGAGCTTCCAGGTCAGCGCCACCATCACCGCCGGTTGCCTGGTGGTGGGCGGCGTCAGCAACTACGGCAGCCTGGCGTTCGGCAGCCAGTCGGCGCTGTCCACCAGCACGGTCCGGGTGGCACTGAGCGGCGGCGTGCAGTTGCAGTGCACCCCGGGAGTGACCCTTAACATGACGGTGGACGGCGGCCAGTACAACAGCAGCGGGCGGCACATGCAGATCAACAGCGGCAGTGCCCGGGTCGCCTATCAGTTGTTTCGCGATGCGGGATACAGCCAGAGCCTGGGGATCGGCCAGAGCGTGGCCGTGGCTTACAGCGATGCCAATAACATCAGCCTGCCGATCTACGGACAGGTGCAGTTGCCGGGCAATCAGCCTGGGGGGACGTACAGCGACGTGCTGCAGGTGCAGCTGTCGTGGTGAAGGGGCGAATCGACCATCAGCCGGCAGGCGGACAAGGAGTAGCAGTATGCATTTACTTTTGCGGGGCCTGCGGGCCACCCGTTACCTGATATTGGCCGGGCTGTTGTCCGGTGTGCCCGCGGTACAGGCCGCCAGCTCGGTGCTGATCTGGCCGATCGACCCGGTGCTGGAGGCCGACCAGCAGGCCAGCGCCTTGTGGCTGGAAAACCGTGGCACCGAGACGGCCAACCTGCAGATCCGGGTGTTTGCCTGGAGCCAGAGCGGCTTTGCCGATCAGTACCAGAACCAGCGCGAGGTCATCTGCAGCCCGCCGGTGGCGAAGATCGAACCCGGGCAGAAGCAACTGGTGCGCCTGACCCGCACCCGCGATGTGCCGCCGGGGCAGGAGCTGGCGTACCGGATCATCATCGACGAGATCCCTTCGGCCCAACCCATCACCCCGCAGGACGGTGCCAAGAGCGCGGCGGCGATTCGCTTCCAGATGCGCTACTCGGTGCCGCTGTTCGCCTATGGCGCCGGACTCTGGAGCAAGGAGGACACCACCCGCCAGCGCGATCCCAAGGGCGCCGGCGTACCCGACCTGAGCTGGCGCAAGGTGGCGGTGGACGGCAAGACGTTCCTCGAAATGCGCAATCAGGGCGCGGTGCATGCGCGCCTGACCGATGTCGGGTTCAAACAGGGCGCGCAGACCCGGCCGCTGGCGCCGGGCTTGCTGGGGTATGTCCTGCCCGGCGCGGTGATGCGCTGGCCGCTGACCGAGCCCCTGGCGGCTGACTCGACCCTGCAACTGCGGGTCAACGGTGCGCCGCAGTTGCAGAGTTTGGCGCCTGCGCATTGAAGCACTGGCGTCGCGCGGCCGTCGGCAAGAGGGCAATCGGGGAGCGGTACGGACGGATGTGAGCACGATGGCGCATTCGCCTTGGGATGGAGATGCCCATAGATGGACTTGAACCCGCCATGAGCCCGGTTCCGGCTCGTCGTTTCCGGCGCTTGCAAGGGCTTTTTGCCGGCTTGTGGGGCGTGATGCTGGGCTGGCCCGTCCAGGCCGGCGAGCTACCGCCGCCGCCCAGCAGCCTGGAGTCGATGGCCGACGCGCAATTGTTTCTGGAGTTGGTGATCAATCAGATGAACACGGGCAAGGTGGTGGCGGTAGAGCAGCGCGCCGGACGACTGTTCATGCCGCTGCAGACGCTGCAGGACGCCGGGATCAAGCTGCCGCAGGGGCTGGGCGGCGAGGTGGATCTGCAGAGCCTGCCGGACCTGCACAGCGATTACGACAGCCAGGGCCAGCGCCTGCTGCTGGATGTGCCGCCGGACTGGTTGCCGGAGCAGTTCATCGGCAGTCGCCAGGCCTATCCGCGAACCCCGGCGCTGAGCAGTTTCGGCGCGCTGCTCAACTATGACCTGTACCTCAATGACACCGATGACGGCGGCACTTACCTGGCGGCCTGGAACGAAGTGCGGCTGTTCGACACCTGGGGCACCCTGTCCAATACCGGCCAGTACCGGCGCACCTTGTCCGGGGTTGAAAGTGCTTCGCTGAACAATGGCTATGGGCGCTACGACACCACCTGGCGTTTTTCCGATGAGGAGCGCCTGCTGACCTATGAGGCGGGTGACGTGGTGAGCAGCGCCTTGCCCTGGAGCAGTTCGGTGCGCCTGGGCGGGGTCCAGCTGTCACGGGACTTCGCCGTGCGTCCGGACCTGGTGACCTATCCCTTGCCGCAGTTTGCCGGGGAAGCGGCGGTGCCATCCTCCCTGGACCTGTTCATCAACGGCTACAAGGCCAGCAGCAGCGAGTTGCAGCCCGGTCCCTATACCCTGACCAACATTCCCTTCATCAACGGTGCGGGAGAGGCGGTGGTGGTGACCACCGATGCCCTGGGGCGCCAGGTGTCGACCACGGTGCCGTTCTATGTCACCAGCACCTTGCTGCAGAAGGGCCTGACGGATTTCTCGGTGGCCGCGGGCAACCTGCG
Source organism: Pseudomonas protegens (assembly GCF_013407925.2). Taxonomy (NCBI): domain Bacteria; kingdom Pseudomonadati; phylum Pseudomonadota; class Gammaproteobacteria; order Pseudomonadales; family Pseudomonadaceae; genus Pseudomonas; species Pseudomonas protegens. Next base: position 5,628,903 of record NZ_CP060201.1, read on the forward strand.
TCGTGACTACAGCTTGCGTGATTTCGGCTATGGCCCGGGCGTCGCATCCGGCAGCCTGCGCCATGGCCTGAGCGACAGCCTGACCCTGGAGGCCCACGCCGAAGCCGCGGATTCCCTGACGCTGGGCGGATTGGGCGGCAACCTGGGCCTGGGGCACTTCGGCGTGCTCAATACCGCGCTCAGCCAGAGCCGCTTCGATGGCAGCGGCGGCCAGCAGTTGAGCTTCGGCTACCAGTACAACAACCAGCGCTTCAGCCTCGCGTACCAGCGCATGCAGCGTCGTGACCAGTACGCCGACCTGAGTCTGCTCGACAGTCCCTACACCCGTCTCAGCCAGCGCAGCGAGCAACTGACCCTGAGCCTCAATCTGGAGCGTTACGGCAGCCTGGGGGCCGGTTATTTCGATGTGCGGGCCGCCGATTCGAGCCGCACCCGCTTGCTGAACCTGACCTGGAGCAAGCCGTTGTGGCACAACAGCAGCTTCTACCTGTCGGCCAACCGGGAGATCGGCAACAGCCAGTGGGCCCTGCAGGCGCAACTGGTGATTCCCTTCGATCTGCACGGCAGCCTGAGCCTGAGCAACGAGCGCAGCAAGACTGGGGAAAACCGCCAGCGGGTCAATTTCAGTCGTTCGGTGCCGCTTGAGGGGGGTGTCGGATACAACCTGGGGTATGCCACCGGCGCCGGTGCCGACTATCGCCAGGCGGATGCCACCTGGCGCCTGCAATCGGTGCGTCTGCAGGCCGGGGTCTACGGCACCCGCGAAGCCGAGACTCGCTGGGCCGATGCCAGTGGTTCGCTGGTGTGGATGGACCGCCAGTTGTTCGCCGCCAACCAGATCGACGACGCCTTCGTGGTGGTCAGCACCGGCGGCTACCCGGACATACCGGTGCGCTATGAAAACCAGTTGGTGGGCAAGACCGACAACAGTGGGCACCTGCTGGTGCCCTGGAGCAGCGCCTACTACCGGGGCAAGTACGAGATCGATCCGCTGAACCTGCCGGCCAACGTGCAGAGTCCGAATGTCGAGCAGCGGGTGGCGGTACGCCGGGGCAGCGGCTATCTGCTGGAGTTTCCCCTGGCCCGGGTGATCGCCGCCAGCGTGGTGCTGGTGGATGCCCAGCAACGGGAGTTGCCTCTGGGGAGCAGTGTGACCCACCAGCCGAGCGGCACCCGGGCGGTGGTCGGCTGGGATGGGCTGGTGTACCTGGAGAACCTGGCGCAACACAACAGCCTGGAAGTCGGCCTGGCCGATGGCCAGCGCTGTCATGCGCAGTTCGATATGGACCTGCAACAGCAGCAGGTGCCGCTGATCGGCCCGCTGGTCTGTCAGTAGCGGCAGGATCAAGACGCAAGGGAGGGCGAGGCGTGGGCAGATTCAAGGGCTGGCGACAGGCAGTGGCGGGACTCTTGGCCAGCATGCTGGCGCTGTCGGCCCAGGCGCTGTGCACCACGGTCAGTACCGCGCCGGCGGGGTTCGGCACGCTCAGCTCGATCCTGGTGCGAACCACTTCGCAGCCGGCCTCCACCACCAATGCCGGCCTGAGTTGCACCGGCTCGTTGCTGAGCCTGTTGACCAGCAGCGACCACTTCTACGCCACCATCACTTCCGCCACCAGCGGCATGGTCGGCCCCACCGGCGACGTCATCGGCTACACCCTGTACGCCAACAACAGCACCAGCTACCCGATCACTCGGGGGGTGCAGTTCGACTTCGCCCGCAACTCGATCATCGATGTGCTTGGTTTGCTGGGCAGCCCCACCGTGGCCAAGACCGTGCCGATCTACATGGGGACCATCACCGGCAGCAACGTGGCGGCCGGGGTCTATACCGAGAACCTGAGCATCTTCTGGAGCTGGAACTACTGCGCCGGGATCGGCGCACTGGGCGCCTGCCTGGGGCGTGATATCGGCAGCGGCACCCAGGCCCTGACAGTCAACATGACGGTGTCCAACGATTGCGTGATCACCGCGCCCAACATCAGTTTCGGCAGTGCGCCGGTGGTCAGCGCCTTTGCCACGGTGACCGGGCAGACCATCAACCTGGCCTGCACCAAGGGCAGCGCCTACACCGTGGGTTTGAGCGATGGCCAGCAGCCGGTGAGCACGGGCGGTCGGCGACGGATGGTTTCCAGCGGCAATTACCTGGCCTATGACATCTTCAAAAGTGCCGGCAACACTCGCTGGGGCAGTGTCGGCAGTGCCCGGCGCTCCAGCACAGATGCCGAGGTCAACCCGGGCAACGGCCTGGGCACCGGCAGCCAGATCTTCAACTACAACGCCCGGATCTATACCGACCAGAACACTCCGCCGGCCGGCACCTATGTCGACAACGTGGTGCTGGATGTGGGGTTCTAGGAACCACCGCGCCATTGATATCGCCGTCGTCCGCCCGAGGTGCTTTGGCTCAGTCATGCCCTGGCTGGCGGTTCCCTGGCGCCGCGCTGCTGCAACGCATGGTGCGGGGTCGGGGTTGAAACACTTTCGGGCGAGCCTCTTAGGGACGCGCTGAACTGGCGCAGTGCGCAGTGACCGGGTGTTTTCCGGGGTTCAGGCTCCACAGCCAATAGGCCAGTGCCACGCCGTTGATGGCGGCGCCCAGCAGGCACACCCCGGTCCAGCCGGCCCAGGCGTAGGTGGCGGTGGCGGCGATGGAGCCGCCGGCGCTGCCGGCCGAGTAGAACAGCATGTAACCGGCCGCCAGACGACTCTGGGCTTGCGGGCGCACGCTGTAGATCAGGCTCTGGCTGGTGACGTGGACCGCCTGCAGGCCCAGGTCGAAGGTGATCACCCCGACGAGCAGGGCCCACAAGGAGGATTGGGTAAAGGCCAGGGGCAACCAGGACAGCAGCATCAGCGTCAGGGCCAGGCCACTGGTCCACTGCGCCAGCCCGCGATCCGCTAGGTGTCCGGCCCGTGCCGCGCCCAGGGCGCCCGCGGCGCCGGCCAGGCCGAACAGACCGATCTCGGTGTGTGACAGCGACAGCGGCGGGGCGCTCAGGGGCAGCACCAGCGGGGTCCATAACACAGTGCCGGCGGCGAAAATCAGCATGGCCAGGACAGCCCGGTCGCGCAGGATCTTTTCCTCCTTGAACAAGAGCAGCAGGGAGCCGAGCAGTTGCCCGTAGCGTTGCACCGCTGGCGGCTGTTCAGCGGTCGGCAGCACCTTCCACAGGGCCAGGGCCACCAGCAGGGTCAGCCCGGCCGACAGCAGGTACACCGAGCGCCAGCCCGCCAGATCGGCCATGGTGCCGGCCACGGTGCGGGCCAGGAGGATGCCCACGACGATGCCGCTGGTGACCATGCCCACCACCCGTCCGCGTTGAGCGACCGGCGTCAGGTGGGCGGCGTAGGCCACCAGCACCTGGGTCACCACCGCCAGCAGGCCGGTGCAGGCCATGCCCAGTAACAGCCAGGCGCTGTTGGGGGCCAGGGCCACGGTCAACAGGGCCAGGACCGACAGCAGGGTCTGGCTGACGATCAAGCGTCGGCGATTGAGCAGGTCGCCCAGGGGCACCAGCAACAGCAGGCCGAGGCCGTAACCCACCTGGGTCAGGGTGATGACGATGCCCACCGTGGCCGGCGCCAGGTCGAAGGCCTGGGCCATGGCGTCCAGCAGCGGTTGTGCGTAGTACACGTTGCCCACCGCCAGCCCGCAGGCTACGGCGAACAACAGCACCACCTTGGCTGACAGTGGCGAGGGGGTTGAGGATTCTGATGACATGGCGGACTCCGTATCTGGTTTTGTTATGAAACCAGTTGTACGGTAGTGATCGCGGTTTTATATTGCAACCACTTTTCCGCTGCCTGTCTGGAGAATCCTCGACATGGTCAAACGCACGAGCCTGCAAGATGCCGAGTGCCCGGTGGCCCGCTCCTTGGACGCCATTGGCGACTGGTGGTCGTTACTGATCGTGCGCGATGCCTTTGACGGCATCCGCCGCTTTGGCGAGTTCCAGCGCAACCTGGGCATGGCCAAGAACATCCTCGCCGCGCGCCTGCGCACCTTGGTGGAACATGGGGTGCTGGCGGTTGTGCCCGCCTCCGATGGCAGTGCCTATCAGGAGTACGTCCTGACGCAGAAGGGCAAGGGGTTGTTTCCTCTGATCATCGGTTTGCGCCAATGGGGCGAGGCGTTTTTCTACGCGGAGGGCGAGGCGCATTCGCGAATGGTCGACCGGGAAACCGGGCAACCGCTGCCGGCACTGGAACTGCGGACAGCGGATGGGCGCTTGCTGGGGCCGGACGATTGCCTGCGGGTGCCGGCGTCGTGAGTACATGACGACTGCGGGAGCGCTTCCCGCAGTCGTCGGCATGGCTTAGCGCAGGCTGTCCACCAGATCGGCGAGGGTACTCAGCACATCCTTGCCCAATTGCATGGAGCGCTTGCCGGACCAGCCGGTCACCGGGTTGGGGGCATCGTCGTGATCCTTGAAGGGCATCTCCAGGGTCAATGCCAGGCAATCGTATTTTTCCCCGACGGCGTTGCAGGCCAGGGTCATGTTGGCCTCTCCGGGGTTGTCCCGGGCGTAACCGTGGGTGGTCTGGAAATCCCGGGTCTGGCGCTTCAGGTGGCTGCGGAAATGCTCTTCGAGCGCCGCCAGTCGTGGCGTGTAGCCCGGGTTGCCTTCGCAGCCGGCGGTGAATACGTAGGGAATCTCTTCATCGCCGTGTACATCGAGGAACAGGTCGACGCCGTACTTTTCCATCTGCTGCTGGACGAACAGCACTTCGGGGCTGAGCTCCTGGCTGGCGTTCTGCCAGGCGCGATTCAGGTCCTGGCCCTTGGCGTTGGTCCGCAGGTGGCCATGGAACGCGCCATCCGGGTTCATGTTCGGCACCAGATACAGATCGGCCTTGGCCAGCAGTGCATTGAGTTCCGGGTCATCCCGCTGCTGCAGGCGCTCGATCACGCCTTCCATGAACCACTCGGCCATGTGCTCGCCGGGATGCTGCTGGGCGATGATCCACAGCTTGCGTCGGCCTTGCTCGCCGCTGCCCTTGCGCAGCAGCTGGATGTCCCGGCCTTCGACGCTTTTGCCCACGGCCAGCAATTGGGCGCCGGCCTTGCTCAAGGCCTGGTCGATCAGCCAGTCGTGGCGTCCGCGGCTGTAGGGCTCGAAGTAGGCGAACCAGGCGTGAGTCTGGGTGGCTTCCAGATTGAAGCGCAGGGCGTCGCCTTCGAAGATCGTCGGTACGCGAAACCAGTTCACATGGTCATAGGAAGCGACGGCCTGGTAGCCGGTCCAGGCCTTGTTGTAGGAGGACTGGCTGGCATTGGTCAGACGGAACCAGTGTTCCTGGCCGACATGCAGGCCGCTGACCTTGAAGTGAAACCATTGGAAATGCGGACTCTGGGTATCCGGGCGGATGGCCAGCAGGGCCTGCAGTGGATTGCTGATGTCCAGCACCTTGATGTTGCCACTGTCGAAGTCGGCAGTGATTTGAAACGAAGCGTGATTGCCCACGGTCATGTTCGGCTCCTGTACAGGATTGTTATGACCGTCACTCTACACACTGGAGAGGGTAATAGAAGGGGGGCGTCGTCCTTGACGCCAAAGCAGCTTAGTGGCTATGCGATTGATTCTCAAGCGCTACTTTTTTCTTGACCCGGAGCATGGCGCCAGGTGCTGACTTGCAAAACGACATTCTTTTGCTATCATCGCCGCCATTATTTTTAGCAGCACCCACGTCTTCATTAGCCTGAAGCCAAGCCAGAAAAACTGGCAAAAAAAAGACCCGGCAAAAAGCCGGGTCAAAAACCGTGATTAGCCTGATGAGGAGATAATCCAGAGGTCCGACCTAAGGTCCTTTGGGTTATCGACCGATCTCGCGATCAGCTGAGTGCAATAATAATCATTATCATTTGCAAGTCAAATGATTTTCCTCGCGTTCCGGTAAATAATCCTCCCTTTTTATCTTGCCCACTTGTCCACCCTCCTGTCGGGAGGGGATCAGGCACCCTAGCTGGACTCACCACGCTGGCATTCCAGGCACTTGTCCACCAGGGCCTTGGCCAGGTCGATCATGTGCACCACCGAAAACGCCAGGTCACGGTTGGCTCCCCGCAGATTGTTGGCGGCGTCATAGGCGGTGGCTGCCGCGCAGCGCAATAGATCGGATGCATGGATCATGGCTTCCTCGCTGCTCAGGCTGCGTCTGATCTCGAAAAACTTTTCCTCCTTGCTGGGCTCGGTAATGGCGGGTTTCAAGTAGTAGTCCATTGCTCGCCGTGCCGCATCGCTGTCCTTGAGCGCGTTCAATGTGGCCTCTGTATCGAATTGCGGCACGTCCTTGCTGCTTGTGTTCATGAAGTGTTCTGCCCTGATGGTGATAAGGAAAGAGGGGTAGGAACGATGTTAATACGTATTGTAATTGTGACGAGATTTCAAATACTACAACTTGTGTGTTGAGGCGGGAAATACACAACGTATTGTTCGGCCCATGGACAAATGGATCGAGTTGGTTAAAGCCAACATGAAAGGCCGCAAGGTCACACAGGAAAAACTCGCCGAGCGTCTGGGCATGTCTCAAGGTGGTATCGGTCATTGGCTGAGCAAGCGTCGCCAGCCGAAAATCGAAGACATGAACCGGGTGCTTGAAGAGATCGGCATGGGCTTTCTTGAAGTTGCCCTGGTGGTCCGCGAAAAACCCATGCTCGGCGACGATGGCGAACCCCTGGTGGACGAGCCTTCCCTGCAGCACAAATACAACCCGTATTTCCGCTATCCGGTCAGCGATTGGCGGATGGTCGGAGAAGTCCGGGAGAATGGCCAGTCGGCCTATGTGCCCGAGCGTTACGAACTGTCCGACTACCAGGCGCAGGGCGCAGCCTTCTGGCTGGTGGTGGTCGGTGACGCGATGATCGCTCCAAGCGGCCTGAGCATCAGTCAGGGCATGCTGATCCTGGTGGATCCGGCCGTTGCGGCCGAGCCTGGGAAGTTGCTGGTCGTGCAGTGTCCCGGGAATGACGAGGCGATCTTTCGCAAGTTGGTACAAGAGGGTAGTCAGCGTTATCTGGTACCACTCAATCCCACTTATCCGAAGATGCTCTACAGCGACGAGTGCCGGGTTATTGGTGTAGTCGTACAAGCAACTGCGAAGTTTTAACTAACTGCCAAGCCTTTTCCTACAACCTATGTAGGAAAGGCTGGCCGTTTAAACGAATGCAGTCCTCTTCCTTCTGTCAATTCATGGCACAGGTTTATGCTTGTGGCCCTGCTCCTTTTTATAAGGTCGAATGCATGTTCATTGACGTTGAGGAACCACGCCTGAGTGTTCAGCACTTGGATGGCTCGATGCTCACTCTGCCCGCCGGTCAAATCACCCAGCGAGATGACCGGAAGAAAAGCCAATGGAGCAGTGACATCGAGGGCTTCCAACTCTGTCGGTTTCCCACCACCCAGGCGCTCTACCTTGAGGTCATGCAAGCATCCCCTGCGCACTTTGAACACCAGGATGCGCCAGTGGAATGCGTTTCCTGGTTGGATGCCGTGGAGTTCTGCAATCGTCTATCCCGCCTGCTGGATCTTGAACCGGTGTACGACATCCACTTGGCTGATGAGTACGTGCATTGGGATCGGCAGCGTTGCGGGTTTCGGCTGCCCACTGACGCCGAGTGGGAATACGCCTGTCGCGCCGGGGACGGCCCGGTGCAGTACGGTGACTTGGACGAGATCGCCTGGTACGCACAGAATGCCGGGGAGCGCACCCATCCCGTGGGGCTGAAGGCGCCCAATGGCTTTGGTTTGCACGACATGCTGGGGAACGTCTGGGAGTGGTGCTGGGATCAATACGATCCGCAGGTTTACGGCAGCTATCGAGTCTTTCGCGGGGGTGGCTGGAGCGATCAGAGTCGCGGTTGCCTGGCATCCAATCGCCGCCGCAGCCATCCGACCTTCCGTATTGAAGACCTGGGTTTTCGACTGGCCCGATCATTGGCACAGCCAACGCAGGCTTAGCTGGAACCCGATATCGCAATGACGGTGACAAAGCACTCTCCAGGCCCACAAGGGCCGGAGAGTGCATCTGCTTGACCTGCGCTTATTCCAACTCCACCAACGCACTGCCTTCGCTGACCATCTCACCTTCCTGGCAGTACAGCGCCTTGACGATTCCCGCCTTGGGCGCGCGGATGCTGTGCTCCATCTTCATCGCTTCCAGTACCACCAGTTGCGCACCGGCCTCGACGCTTTGTCCGACACCCACCAGCACCCGCACGATACTGCCATTCATCGGCGCCGTGAGCCCGCCATGCTGGCTATGACTGGCGTCTGCGGCGGCGATCGGGTCGAAGGCGGTGATGGCATGCATGTCGCCCTGCCAGTGCAGGTACAGGGTGTCGCCACGACGAATGGCGCGATGTTCACGACGCTGCCCCTGTTGCTCGACCCACAGGTGTTCGCCTTGCAACTGATAGGCGGGGGAGTGAGCCCCAAGGCTGATGGCCCGGTCCTGGCCGGCACAACTCAGGTGCAGGCTGGTCTGGGCTGGCAGGCCACTGCGCCAGCCGTTGAGCCTTGACCAGGGCGATTGAGGGTCGTCGTCGCGGGTGCGCTGCGGCTGACTTTGCGCAAAGGCCTGGGCGGCTGCGTGCCAGAAGTCCGTAGTCGGTTCGCTTGGCGCTGGCAGGAGTTGCTCCTGATGGCGTGGGATAAATCCGGTATCCAGTTGCGCCTCGGCGAATGCCGGATGAGCAATGATGCGCCGCAGGAACGCCAGGTTGGTTTTCAGGCCACCGATGGCGAATTCGTCAAGCATGCTCAATAGCCGCAGACGCGCCTGTTCGCGGTCCTCGCCCCAGGCAATCAACTTGCCCAGCATCGGGTCGTAGAAGGGTGAAACGCTATCGCCTTCCTCAACCCCGCTGTCCACCCGGCGCCCGGGCCCGGCAGCCGACTCGCGGTACAGCTCCAGGCGCCCGGTGGCCGGCAGAAAGTCATTGGCTGGATCTTCGGCGTACAGCCGCACTTCGATCGCATGCCCGTGCAGCGGCACCTGCTCCTGGCTGATGGGCAGGGCTTCGCCTCGTGCCACGCGGATCTGCCAGGCCACCAGGTCCAGGCCGGTGATGGCCTCGGTCACCGGGTGCTCCACTTGCAGCCGGGTATTCATCTCCATGAAGAAGAATTCGCCGCGGGCATCCAGGAGAAACTCCACGGTGCCGGCGCCCACATAGCCAATGGCCTGGGCTGCGCGCACGGCCGCCTCGCCCATGGCTTTGCGCAGCTCAGGGCTGAGGCCCGGAGCGGGGGCTTCCTCGACCACTTTCTGGTGGCGGCGCTGGATCGAGCAGTCGCGCTCGTTGAGGTACAGGCAGTTGCCGTGTTGGTCGGCAAACACCTGGATTTCCACGTGCCGCGGCTTGAGCAGGTACTTTTCCACCAGCATCCGCGAATCGCCGAAGGACGACTGGGCTTCACGCTGTGCCGAGGCCAGGGCTTCAGCCAGCTGGCTGACGTCCTCGACCACCTTCATGCCCTTGCCGCCACCGCCCGCGGTGGCCTTGAGCAGCACCGGGTAGCCGATGCGCTCGGCGGCATTGCGGAAGGTGTCCAAGTCCTGGGCTTCGCCGTGATAACCCGGCACCAACGGCACGCCGGCGGTTTCCATCAGCGCCTTGGCCGCCGATTTACTGCCCATGGCGTCGATGGCCGAGGCGGGCGGACCGAGGAAAATCAGCCCGGCGGCTTCGATGGCTCGGGCAAAACCGGCGTTCTCCGAGAGAAAGCCGTAGCCGGGGTGAATGGCCTGGGCGCCACTGGCCTTGGCCGCGGCAATCAGCTTATCGATCTGCAGGTAACTGTCGGCGGCCTTGCTGCCGCCCAGATCGACACGGATATCCGCCTCGCGGCTGTGCCGGGCGTCACGGTCGGTGGCGCTGTGCACGGCCACGGTGGTCAGGCCCAGGGCCTTGGCGGTGCGCATCACGCGGCAGGCGATCTCGCCGCGGTTGGCCACCAGCAGGGTGTCGAGAACAGGGGCGCTCATGAGCGGGGCTCCTTGGTGGTGGTCGCGGACTGCCAGCTGGGCGGACGTTTGTCCAGGAACGCCCGCAGGCCCTCCTGGCCTTCGGCGCTGACCCGGATGCGCGCGATGGCGTTCTCACAGTAGCGGCGCAGGGCCGTGGTCAGGGCGCCGTTGCCGACTTCCCGCAACAGGTCCTTGCTGGCGCGCATGGCCTGGGGACTGTTGAGCAGCAGGTTGTCGATCCATTGGTTCACGTGCTGTTCCAGCTCGGTAGCCGGGTAGCTTTCCGCCAGCAAGCCGATGTCCCGCGCGCGCTGGCCGCCAAAACGTTCGGCGGTGAGGGCATAGCGCCGGGCGGCGCGCTCGCCGATGGCCTGCACCACGAACGGGCTGATGACTGCCGGCGCCAGGCCGATGCGCACTTCCGAGAGGCAGAACTGCGCATCGTCGGTGCCAATCGCCATGTCGCAGCAACTGATCAGGCCCAGGGCTCCGCCGAACGCTGCGCCTTGCACCACGGCCAGGGTCGGGATCTTCAGCTTGGCCAGGTTGTACATCAGCTCCGCCAGTTCCCGGGCGTCGTCGAGGTTGGTCTGGTAGTCGAGTTCGGCCGACTGTTGCATCCAGGCCAGGTCGGCGCCGGCGCTGAAGTGCCGGCCGCGTCCGCGCAGCAACAGGAAACGCAGGCTCGGATCGGCCTGAACCTGGTCCAGGGCGAGGATCAGCTCGCGGATCATCTCGGCATTGAAGGCGTTGTTCTTGGTTTCGCGGCTGAGCCACAGGGTGGCAAAACCACGGGGGTCGCGCAGCAGTTCCAGGGTATTGAAGTCGCTCATGTTCTTCTCGCGCAGGATTACATGCGGAACACGCCGAAGCGGCTCTGTTCGATGGGGGCGTTGAGGGCCGCGGACAGGGCCAGGCCCAGTACGTCACGGGTTTGCGCCGGGTCGATGACGCCGTCGTCCCACAGGCGTGCACTGGAGTAGTAGGGGTGCCCCTGGTGCTCGTACTGATCGAGGATCGGCTGCTTGATTTCGGCTTCCTGGGCCGCGTCGAACGGCTGTCCGCCACGTTCCGCCTGTTCGCGCTTGACCTGAACCAGTACGCCGGCCGCCTGTTCGGCGCCCATCACGCCGATTCGCGCGTTGGGCCACATCCACAAAAAGCGCGGGTCATAGGCGCGGCCGCACATGCCGTAGTTACCGGCGCCGAAGCTGCCGCCGATGATCACGGTGAGTTTCGGCACCTTGGCGCAGGCCACCGCGGTCACCAGCTTGGCGCCGTGTTTGGCGATGCCGCCGGCTTCGTATTTCTGTCCCACCATGAAGCCGGTGATGTTCTGCAGGAACAGCAGGGGAATGCCGCGCTGGCAGGCCAGCTCGATGAAGTGCGCGCCTTTTTGCGCGGCTTCGGCGAACAGGATGCCGTTGTTGGCGAGAATGGCCACCGGATAGCCGTGCAGGTGGGCGAAACCGCAGACCAGGGTGGTGCCGAACAGGGCCTTGAATTCATCGAACAGCGAGCCGTCCACCAGTCGGGCAATGACTTCGCGCACATCGAAGGGCTGCTTGGCATCGGCCGGCACCACGCCATAGAGCTCGTCGCCGGCGTACAGCGGGGCGATCGGGGTGCGTTGCTGCAATTGCCCCTGCTTGTGCCAGTTGAGGTTGGCCACGCTGCGCCGCGCCAGGGCCAGGGCGTGTTCGTCGCTGTCGGCGTAGTGGTCGGCGACCCCGGAAACCTTGCAGTGCACGTCGGCACCGCCCAGGTCTTCGGCACTCACCACTTCGCCGGTGGCGGCTTTCACCAGGGGCGGACCGGCCAGGAAGATGGTCGCCTGTTCACGGACCATGATCGCTTCGTCGGCCATGGCCGGTACGTAGGCGCCACCGGCGGTGCAGGAGCCCATGACCACGGCGATCTGCGGGATGCCCTGGGCGCTCATGTTGGCCTGGTTGAAAAAGATCCGTCCGAAGTGCTCGCGGTCCGGGAACACTTCGTCCTGGCGTGGCAGGTTGGCGCCGCCGGAGTCCACCAGGTAGATGCACGGCAGGCGGTTCTGCTGGGCGATGGTCTGGGCCCGCAGGTGCTTTTTCACCGTCAGCGGGTAGTAGGAACCGCCTTTCACCGTGGCGTCGTTGGCCACGATCATGCACTCGATGCCTTCCACCCGGCCGATGCCGGCAATCAGCCCGGCGGCCGGCACGTCTTCGCCATAGACCTCGTAGGCGGCCAGGGGGCTGAGTTCAAGAAACGGCGAGCCAGGATCGAGCAGGCGGTTGATACGCTCGCGCGGCAGCAGTTTGCCCCGGGAAGTGTGGCGCTCCTGGGCCTTGGCGCCACCGCCTTGCTGGACCTGGGCGAGCAGGCCGTGCAGGGCGTCGACCTGGGCCAGCATGCTGGCCGCGTTCTGCGCGAACTCGGGGGATTTCGGGTTGAGCTGAGACTTCAGAATCATGGGAGGGCCTACGGCAGCTTCAAGCGACAAGCTTCAAGCTGCAAAAGTAAGTCGGTATGACGGCAGCTTTGGCGTGCCGCTCGTAGCTCGCAACTTGCGGCTGCTCTTACTTGGTTTCGTTGAACAGTTCGCGGCCGATCAGCATGCGGCGGATCTCGCTGGTGCCGGCGCCGATTTCGTAAAGCTTGGCGTCACGCAGCAGGCGGCCGGCCGGGAATTCGTTGATGTAGCCGTTGCCGCCGAGGATCTGGATCGCATCCAGGGCCATCTGGGTGGCACGTTCGGCGCTATAGAGAATCACCCCGGCGGCGTCCTTGCGGGTGGTTTCGCCGCGTTCGCAGGCCTGGGCCACGGCATACAGGTAGGCGCGGCTGGCGTTGAGCTGGGTGTACATGTCGGCGATCTTGCCCTGGATCAGCTGGAACTCGCCGATGCTCTGGCCGAACTGCTTGCGGTCGTGAATGTAGGGCACCACCAGGTCCATGCAGGCCTGCATGATCCCGGTCGGGCCGCCGGAGAGCACCACGCGCTCGTAGTCCAGGCCGCTCATCAGGACTTTGACGCCACCATTGAGCACGCCGAGGATGTTTTCCTCCGGTACTTCCACATCATCGAAGAACAGCTCGCAGGTGTTGGAGCCGCGCATGCCCAGCTTGTCGAACTTGTTGCTGCGGCTGAAGCCTTTCCAGTCGCGCTCGACGATGAAGGCGGTGATGCCGTGGGGGCCTTTTTCCAGGTCGGTCTTGGCGTAGATCACATAGGTGTTGGCGTCGGGGCCGTTGGTGATCCAGGTCTTGCTGCCGTTGAGCACGAAACGGTCGCCGCGCTTGTCGGCGCGCAGCTTCATCGACACCACGTCGGAACCGGCGTTGGGCTCGCTCATGGCCAGGGCGCCGATGTGTTCGCCGCTGATCAGCTTGGGCAGGTACTTGCTCTTCTGCTCGTGGGTGCCGTTGCGGTTGATCTGGTTCACGCAGAGGTTGGAGTGGGCGCCGTAGGACAGCGCCACCGAGGCCGAGCCGCGGCTGATTTCTTCCATGGCGACCACATGCGCCAGGTAACCCAGGCCGGCACCGCCGTACTCTTCGGCCACGGTGATGCCCAAGAGGCCCATGTCACCGAACTTGCGCCACATGTCGGCGGGAAACAGGTTGTCGACATCGATCTGGGCCGCCCGCGGTGCCAGCTCGGCCTTGATGAAGGCCTGGACCTGTTGGCGCAGCATGTCGATGGTTTCACCGAGGGCGAAGTTCAGGGTCGGATAACTCATGGCGTGGGCACCTTCACACTTGTTTTTATTGAGAGAGGAGACGTGGAGAGCGGCGCTGGCGGGCTCTCACCTTTACGTTAACGTAAATCTGCGACCGAAGGCTGTCAATCGCCCTTTACGTAAACGTCAACTTGCGCCAGAGTAGCAGGGCTTTCGATTGGGGCCAGGCTTTTTTGCACCTTTCGCCTGACTCCTGAACACCCACTAATAAAGACAATAGGGGTCGTCATGGAACACTCGGGTTTCCAGCCGGATCGCAGTTACACCCGTGGTACGCAAGACAAGCCGTTGCTCGCGCTGACCATCGGCCAGGCTTTCGATAACACCGTCGCCGCCTATCCTCAGGGCGAGGCTCTGGTGGTGCGTCATCAGCAGCTGCGCTACACCTGGCAGCAGTTGCGCGACGCGGTGGATCTGCATGCCAGGGCGCTGCTGGCCCTGGGGCTCAAGACAGGGGATCGACTGGGAATCTGGGCGCCCAACTGCGCCCAATGGTGCATCGCGCAACTGGCCAGCGCCAAGATCGGCGCGATCCTGGTGAACATCAACCCGGCCTACCGCAGTTCCGAGCTGGAGTATGTGCTCAAGCAGTCCGGCTGCCAGTGGCTGATCTGTGCCGGGGCGTTCAAGACTTCCGACTACCACGGCATGCTGCAGGGGCTGATCCCCGAACTGGCCGAGCAATCCATCGGCCAATTGCACTGTGAGCGTCTGCCCGAGTTACGCGGGGTGATCAGCCTGCACGCCCAGCCGCCCTCCGGCTTTCTGCCCTGGTCGCAGTTGACGGCCCTGGCCGCTAGCATCACGGCCGAGCAACTGCAGGCGCGCCAGGACAGCCTGGATTTCGATCAGGCGGTGAATATCCAGTACACCTCGGGCACCACGGGCTTTCCCAAGGGCGCGACCCTGAGTCACTACAACATCCTCAACAACGGTTACATGGTGGGGGAGAGCCTGGGCCTGACCGCGGCGGATCGCCTGGTCATCCCGGTGCCGCTGTATCACTGCTTCGGCATGGTCATGGGCAACCTGGGCTGTATCACCCATGGCACCACCATGATCTACCCCAACGATGCCTTCGACCCATTGCTGACCCTGAACGCCGTGGCCGAGGAGCGGGCCACCGGTTTGTATGGGGTGCCCACCATGTTCATCGCCATGCTTGATCAGCCCAGGCGTGGCGAGTTCGATCTGTCGAGCCTGCGCACCGGGATCATGGCCGGCGCCACTTGCCCGATCGAGGTGATGCGTCGGGTCATCAGCGAGATGCACATGAGCGAAGTGCAGATCGCCTACGGCATGACCGAGACCAGTCCGGTGTCGTTGCAGACCGGTCCTGATGACGATCTGGAGTTGCGAGTCACCACCGTGGGGCGTACCCAGCCCCATCTGGAGAGCAAGATCATCGACGAAGTCGGCAATGTGGTGCCGCGGGGCACGATCGGCGAACTCTGTACCCGGGGCTACAGCGTCATGCTCGGCTACTGGAACAATCCCCAGGGCACCAGCGAGGCCATCGATCAGGCGGGCTGGATGCACACCGGCGACCTGGCGACCATGAACGAGCAGGGGTATGTGTGCATCGCCGGGCGCAACAAGGACATGATCATTCGCGGTGGCGAGAACATTTACCCCCGGGAGCTGGAAGAGTTCTTCTTCACCCATCCTGCCGTGGCCGATGTACAGGTGATCGGCATTCCCTGCGCCAGGTACGGTGAGGAAATCGTCGCCTGGATCAAGTTCCATCCCGGGCATTGCGCCAATGAAGTCGAGCTGCAGGCCTGGTGCAAGGAGCGCATCGCCCATTTCAAGACGCCGCGTTACTTCAAGTTCGTCGAGGAGTTTCCGATGACGGTGACGGGCAAGATCCAGAAATTCCGCATGCGTGAAATCAGCATCGAGGAGCTGGGCGAGCAGGTGGGTAAGGTCTGAGCCTCGCTGGGGCGTGCATCTGCATCGATGCACGCTTTAGGGGCGAGGAAGGGTGGGTAAAAGCCGAATCGCGAAAAGCACAAAGGGGAGCCGAAGCTCCCCTTTAATTTGTCGTTGCGTGCTCTTTTTTTATTATTGAGGGGCGGTCTGTTGTTGTTTTTGGCAACCGTTGCCCTTTACCGCTGTTTTTGGCGATTCCCATCCGGGATCAAGAGCAAACGTATTTTTTTGAGCGCTGATCTAATGTGTCGCCAGGGCGATCCAACCAGTTCGGGAGCTACCTCAGGGTAGTTTTATTGTTCTCTGACCGGTTGCGGGTGGCTCTTGCAAGCCCTCCTGCACACTACATCCTCTCCAAAAAAATCTGTTAGCTGCGTCTCTGCCGTGTTGTTTTTGTTATCTCAGAGTCGTTACGTCTTATTTTTATTAGGTTTGCTGCTTTTTATTCTTGTTATGCCATAGAGATAGCAGAAGCCGTGCCAACTTTTTAAAGTCCTTTAAAATCAATGGCTTGATCTTTTTGTAGGACAATCTGTGTCGCAAAAAAATCGACAAACTGTTTCCGTGTTACTCGCTCTCGCCGCCGTTTAGAGCGGCCGGTAACACCCGGCCGCACATTGGCTCACCCGGCGTTACGTGCCTTGGCCACACGAGAACCGCTGGGGCGTCCCAGTACCGTGCAGATCTGCCGGCCGGCGTCGATCAGGCGGTCCATGTCGATACCGGTGTGAATGCCCAGGCCATTGAGCAGGTAGAGGACGTCTTCAGTAGCAACGTTACCGCTGGCGCCCTTGGCATAAGGGCAGCCACCGAGCCCGGCGATCGAGCTGTCGAACACCGCAATGCCTTCCAGCAGGCTGGCGTAGACGTTGGCCAGGGCCTGGCCGTAGGTGTCGTGGAAGTGCCCGGCGAGTTTTTCCCGTGGCACCTGGGCGCCCACCACCTCGAACATGCGCCGGGTGGCGCCGGCGGTGCCGGTGCCGATGGTGTCACCCAGGGACACCTCGTAGCAGCCCATGGCATAGAGTTCGCGGGCTACCAGGGCGACTTGCTCCGCCGCCACTTCGCCTTCATAGGGGCAGCCCAGCACGCAGGACACGTAACCGCGCACGCTGATCCCGTGCTGTTTGGCTGCGTCCATGATCGGTACGAAGCGCTCCAGGCTTTCGCTGATGGAGCAGTTGATGTTGCGCTGGGAGAACGACTCCGACGCGGCAGCGAACACCGCGACTTCCTTGACTCCGGCCGCCAGGGCGTCCTCGAAGCCCCGCAGGTTCGGCGCCAGCGCGCCGTAGACCACCCCGGGCTGGCGCTGGATGCGGGCAAAAACCTCGGCCGAGCCGGCCATCTGCGGCACCCACTTGGGCGAGACGAAACTGCCGACTTCTATATAGCCCAGGCCCGCTGCGGTCAGGGCGTCGACCAATTGCACCTTGTCTTCGACGCTGATGGGCTGGGCTTCGTTCTGCAGGCCATCGCGAGGACCGACTTCGATCAGGCGTACATGGCTGGGGAGTGACATACAGGTTCACCTTTATGAGGGAGGGCGGGTGCCGGCACAAGCCGCGCCGGTGTCCCGGGGATTATTGGGCAGGGTGCTGCTGGCTCTGGAGGGTCTGTTGCAGTGCCTGGGTGCAGCGCTCTTCGGCGGTGTCCAGTTCCAGCTTCATCTGTTCGATGTCGAGCAACTGCTGTTCGAGCTGCTCACGGCGCTCGCTGATCTTGGCCAGCATGCTGTGTAACTGCTTTAGGTTGCCGCTGCTGGGGTCATAGAGCTCGATCAGTTCACGGCATTCGGCCAGGGAAAAACCGATGCGCTTGCCCCGCAGGATCAGCTTCAGACTGACCTTGTCCCGGGGCGAATAGATGCGTTCCTGGCCGCGGCGCTCGGGGGCCAGCAGGCCTTGCTCCTCATAGAAGCGGATGGCCCGGGTGGTGATGTCGAGCTCGCGGGCGAGGTCGGAGATGCTGTAGGTCTGGCTGCTCATGGAGGCGCTCAAGGTGGGACTTGGCGCTAAGCTAAAGGCAGGTTTACGTATACGTCAAGCAGTCTGCGTCGATACCGTTCGCCGACAAGCCGGCTCTTGTAGTGAGGGCTTGCCGGCGCAGGAGTCAGGCGGTCTGTTGGTCGAGCTTCTTTTCATGAGCCGTGACCTGCTGGCAGAGTTCGATCATCTGCTCGCGCATCCAGCGGTTGGCCGGGTCCTGGTCGGTGCTTTCGTGCCAGTACAAGTGGGTTTCCACGGGCGGTACATCATTGACCGGCAGATTGAAGGCGTGCAGGTCGTGGCGGCGGGCAAAGCGTTCCGGCACGGTCATCACCATATCGGTCTGTTGCAGCACTTGGGAGGCCATCAGGTAGTGCTGGGAGCGCAGGGCGATCTTGCGCTGGATGCCCATCTTGCCCAGGGCCAGGTCGACATGGCCCAGGCCGCTGCGACGGCTGGAGATATGGATGTGGGTCATGGACAGGTAATCGTCCAGGGTGAATTTTTCCTTGCCCGCCAGGGGGTGGCCCTTGCGCATGGCGCACACGTAGCGGTCTTCCATGAGCTTGACGTGGCGCACTTGCGGATCGGTGTTGAGGGGGGCGTCCACGGCAAAGTCCAGGCGCCCGGCCGCCAGTTCCTTGGTGGTTTCCCGGCGCTTGGACAGGAAACTCTCGATGATCACCGCCGGGGCCAGGCGGCGCAGGCGCTGGAACAGCGGCGGCAGGATCACCGCCTCGGTCAGGTCGGTCATGCTGATGCGGTAGGTCTTGACCGCTTGCAGCGGGTTGAAAATCCGACTTTCCTGGACTGAAACCCGTAGCAGCGACAAGGCATTGCGCACCGGGCCGATGATGTTCTGTGCCATGGGGGTGGGCACCATGCCCTGGGCGGTCCTGACGAACAGCGGATCGTTGAAGGTCTCGCGCAGACGCGCCAGGGCGTTGGACACCGCCGGCTGGGTGATGCCGACGATCTGCCCGGCGCGGGTCAGGTTGGCTTCGGTGTAGATCGCGTCGAAAACGATGAAGAGGTTGAGGTCGACCTTGCTCAGATTCATGGCGCTGCACTCTTGTTGTTAGGGCCTGTGAGGGAGGCTCGGAAGCCTGTCGGATCAGCCGATCATATATCGGTGATGAATGTTAATACACGCCGAGAATAGGCTAGGTAAATTTTCGTAGCTGATCTAGCATCGATTTCAGTCCCCCAACACCCGTTCTTCAAAAAGGTAGAACTGCCCATGGAATTCGCCTATTCCCCCAAGGTCCAGGAGCTGCGTGAGCGCGTCACCGCGTTCATGGATGCCTATGTTTATCCGGCTGAAGCGGTCTTCGAGCGTCAGGTTGCCGAAGGCGATCGCTGGCAACCGACCGCCATCATGGAAGAGCTCAAACTCAAGGCCAAGGCTGAAGGTCTGTGGAATTTGTTTCTGCCTGAGTCGGAACTGGGTGCCGGCCTGACCAACCTCGAATATGCGCCACTGGCGGAGATCATGGGCCGTTCGTTGCTGGGGCCCGAGCCGTTCAACTGCTCGGCGCCGGATACCGGCAACATGGAAGTGCTGGTGCGCTATGCCAATCAAGAGCAGAAGCAGCGCTGGCTGGAGCCGCTGCTGCGCGGCGAGATCCGCTCCGCGTTCGCCATGACCGAACCGGATGTGGCTTCCTCAGACGCCACCAACATGGCCGCCCGCGCGGTGCGCGATGGCGACCAGTGGCTGATCAATGGCAAGAAGTGGTGGACCTCCGGCGCCTGTGATCCGCGCTGCAAGATCCTGATCTTCATGGGCCTGAGCAACCCCGATGCGCCACGTCACCAGCAGCACTCGATGATCCTGGTGCCAGTGGATACCCCCGGGGTGAAGATCGTCCGTCCGCTGCCGGTGTTCGGCTACGACGATGCGCCCCACGGCCATGCCGAGGTGCTGTTCGACAATGTTCGAGTGCCCTACGAAAACGTGCTGCTGGGCGAGGGTCGCGGTTTCGAGATTGCCCAGGGCCGTCTTGGTCCGGGGCGCATCCATCACTGCATGCGTTCGATCGGCATGGCTGAGCGGGCGCTGGAGCTGATGTGCAAGCGCGCGGTGAATCGCACCGCGTTCGGCAAGCCTCTGGCCCGCCTGGGGGGCAACATCGACAAGATCGCCGACTCGCGAATGGAAATCGACATGGCTCGGCTGTTGACCCTGAAGGCCGCGTACATGATGGACACCGTCGGTAACAAGGTGGCCAAGAGCGAGATTGCCCAGATCAAGGTGGTGGCGCCGAACGTGGCCTTGCGGGTGATCGATCGGGCGATCCAGATTCACGGTGGGGCGGGCGTGTCCAATGACTTCCCCCTGGCCTACATGTACGCCATGCAGCGCACCTTGCGCCTGGCCGACGGCCCGGATGAAGTGCACCGCGCGGCCATCGGCAAGTACGAAATCGGCAAGTACGTGCCCAGGGAGCTGCTGCGCAGCGGGCATTGATGAGGTCGCCGCCGGCCGGGCGGGCAAGTGCCCGGCCGGTCGGCAGTGTTGTGTTCAGTACACCCAGACTTCCACTCGCCGGTTCTTGATCCGGCCCTCGTCGGCGTGATTGGTCGCCACCGGCAGCTCGGCGCCAAAACCGCGGATCTCGCGGAACACTACGCCGCTTTTCACCAGTTCCCGACGGACCGCCATGGCTCGCAGCTTGGACAGCAGGGCGGCACGCGCCGGGTCGCTCTTGGCATCGCCGAAGCCGGCCAGGGTGACTTGGCGGTCCAGCTTGCCGTGCTGGCGCAGGTAGTCCAGGACCCGATTCAGGTCCTGGCGCGCCTTGTTGTCCAGATTGGCGCTGCCCTCCTCGAAGCGAAAGTTCACGCTCAGGCGTTGCGCGTCCCGGCTCAGTTGCTGGTAGGCCTCGGGCATCTGTGGGCTGGGCGTTACCCGCATGGCTTGTACGGTCTGGGCGACAAAGCCGTTGGCGGCGACGATGGCCTGGCCCTTGGCGCTCTGGGCAAAACTCACCAAGGCGTCGGCCCAGGGATTGTGGCCATTGGGCGGCAGGTACAGATACAGACGTCGCGACAGCGGGTAGTCCTCGGTGGCGATCAGGCTGTTGAGGGGCGGCATGGGCTGGGATTGGCCATCGACAATCGCCACCGCCTTGGCCTGGCGCACATAGGGCAGGCCGATGAAACCTATGCCTTGCGGGTCGCGACTGACGGCGTCGGACAGCTGCTCACTGGACTCGAAACGCTTGGCTGCCGGGTTCAACGTCTTGCCGCGACGGCTGAGGACCAGCTCTTTGAAGGTGTCGTAGGTGCCGGACTGGTCATCCCGGGCATACAGATGGACCGCTCCGCCGCTGCTCCCCAACTCTTCCCAGGTCTTGATCTCGCCGCTGAACAGACGGGCCAGTTGCTCGGTGCTCAGTTGGTTCAGCGGGTTGTGCGGATGCAGGATGATGGCCAAGCCATCAATGGCGATGATTTGTTCCGCGCTGGGGCTCTTCAGGTCCCCCAGGCTTTCCAGGTCCACCAGTTCGCTGTCCTTGATGGGGCGGGAAGCGGCCGCCACATCGGCCTGGGCGTTTTTCAGGGCACTGAAGCCGGTGCTCGAGCCATGGGCGGCAATCTCCACGCGGACTGTCCGGCCCTGGGGGCTCTGTCCCAGAACCCGCTGCTCATTGTCCTTGCCGCTTGCCTCGATGTGGATGTCGTGCAGGCCCTGTTGTTCCAGCAAGCCCTTGACCAGCGCCGGACCGAGCCGGGCGCCGATGGTGTTGGACCCCTGGATGCGCAGCACGGCGGCATTGTCGGTCGCCAGGGGCAGGGCGGCGAATACCGACCAGGGCAGGGCGTAGCAGACGAAGCCAATCAGAAACAGGCTGATGGTCCGGCACCAGATATCTCGTTCACTGGCGGTGGAAGCGCGGGGCATGGCGGCACTGGCCTTCTATATAGAGAGGGGGAGTGCTGGCGAGATTAAGTCAGGGAGGTGACAAAGATGTGACCGATGGCGGTTTTCAGCAATAAATGGCGAAAGTCCTACATCGTAAATAGCTGTTTTCTCTAGATTTTTTGAGACTTGTCCTAAAGACCGGCCTCTGAGCGATGCGTAGAGTGGGCAACTTTGTCTGGCGGGGATTGGGGCGACTGCCAACGCGTCATCCCCGCGGATGCCTCGGCAGTGTTGTGCTGCTATTTCGTAGTAAGCAAAGGAGTTACAAATGAGTGCCTGGTTCGAGCTGAAGCAGTATGGCAGTGGTGCATGCAGATTCTTGCTGAAGACAAAGGAGGCGCAGACCATGCTTCAAAGCGAACGATTCCCCTGCCGGGACAGTGCCGAGGCGGCTCTCGGCCTGTTCCGCGCACACTGCGCTTCTCCCGAGCGTTACGTCAAGAAAATTTCATCGGGCGGCAAACCTTATTTCAAGCTCAAGGCCGGCAAGGAAGTGATTCTGGTCAGCCATTTGTACGATTCGGAGCCCACTCTCGAGAGCGCCATCAACGCCATCGCGGCAGCCGGCACCACTGAACGGGTTGAAGTGGTCCACATGTAAGCGGTAGCAAGAAAAGCCCATCGTCAGATGGGCTTTTTTGTGCCTGTCGATCAGCTCAGTTCGAGCCAGATCGGTGCATGGTCCGACGGCTTTTCCATGCCACGCAGTTCATAGTCGACACCGGCGTCCTTGATGCGCGGCAGCAGGCCCTGGGAGGCCATGATCAAGTCGATGCGCAGGCCACGCTTGGGCTCGTCCTCGAAACCGCGGCTGCGGTAGTCGAACCAGCTGAAGCGATCGTTCACCTCGGGGTTGAGGTGACGGAAGCTGTCCACCAGGCCCCAGTTCTTCAGGCGGGCCATCCACTCGCGCTCTTCCGGCAGGAAGCTGCATTTGCCGGTCTTGAGCCAACGCTTGGCGTTGTCGGCGCCGATGCCGATGTCGCAGTCTTCCGGGGAAATGTTGACGTCGCCCATGACCACCAGCGGCTGGTCATTGCTGAAGCGGCTTTCCAGCAGGTGCTGCAGATCGCTGTAGAAGCGCTCCTTGGCCGGGAACTTGGTCGGATGGTCGCGGCTTTCGCCCTGGGGAAAGTAGCCGTTCATGATGGTCACCGGCGTGCCATGGGCGTCGGCGAAGGTGCCCCAGATAAAGCGTCGCTGGGCGTCTTCGTCATCGCCTTCGAAGCCTTTGTGCAGGGCCAGTGGCGCCTGGCGCGAGAGCAGGGCGACACCGTAATGGCCTTTCTGGCCGTGGTAGTGCACGTGGTAGCCCAGGGCCTGGACTTCGGCGAGGGGGAACTGCTCGTCGGCAACCTTGGTTTCCTGCAGGCCGATCACGTCCGGCTGGTGTTTGTCGATCAGCGCCGCCAGCTGATGGGGGCGGGCGCGCAGCCCGTTGATGTTGAACGAGACGATCTTCATGGTCGGCGGTCCTGGCAAAACAGCGATGCTAGCTGACAACGCCCGGGTCGACCAGCGTGGCAGCGCCGTGGATGCACTGCTAATGTCCTTGAGCGCGGGGAACGATCAGCGCCGCGCAGGGCTCGTAATAACAAGAGCGCGGCCACTTGAGCCGGGGCCAGGGGAGAGTGACCGTCATGCCTGATACCTCCAACACCATTGCCGATATCCATATGCTCGACAGCGGTTACTCCCGCGAAGCGCGGTCGCTGCTGTACCAGGCCTACCGGCATGAACCGACCTTCGCGTTCATTTTCGAGTCCGAGCGCGCCGGTTACGAACAACGGGTCCGGGCTACGGTGCGCGAACTGGTCAAGCAGCATTTTCTTCAGGATCTGCCGGCCATTGGCCTGCTGGTCAACGACCGGCTGATCGGCATTGCGTTGATTGCGCCACCGCAACGGCGCCTGGGGATCACCGAGAGCTGGGCCTGGCGCTTGCGCATGGTGCTGAGCACCGGTTTTCGCTGCACGCGGCGTTACCTGGAGTACCACGAGGCGGTGCAGGCCTGTCTGCCCAGTGACGCGGTCCACGTGTTGCCGCTGCTGGGGGTGCATCCGCAGTTCCAGGGGCAGCATTTTGGCGAGCAGTTGCTCGCCGCGGTGCACAACTGGTGCGCGGTGGACGAGCATTCCCAAGGGGTGGTGCTGGACACCGGCAATCCCCGTTATCTGGAGTTCTACAAGCGCCAGGGCTACGCCGAAGTCGGAGAGGTGGCCGTGGGGCCGGTTCGCGAGCACGTGTTCTTCCACCCCAACCCCCAGCTCTTACAAAGTGCAACAGGCTGATATAGAACTTTCCGTGCGTTTGAGCGCTCTATCGCCCTCCCAAGCTCGTGATAGCATCCGCGCCTATGAAGTTTCCAGGAAGATTTACCAGCGGCTTTTTGCTGTTGTTCACAAGCTGTGCGGCGCTGGCGCAGAGCGAATTGGATGTCAGGGTAAAACCCGCCAATGACGAGCTGAAGGCCAATGTGGAGGGCTACATTGGCGATGTCGGTGATCGCGATGAGCAAGCCCTGCTGCGGTTCAGCCGGGGGGCCGAGGAGCAGGCGAAGAAAGCCGCCCAGGCTCTGGGCTATTACCAGCCCCATATCGAGAGCGAAGTGCGCGGTGGCGACAAGCCCCGTCTGCTGCTGCGCATCGATCCCGGCGAGCCGGTGCACCTGCGCAATGTCACGATCCGCGTCGAAGGTCCGGCGGCGTCCCTCAAGTCCTTTCGCACCCCCGACAGCGAGCAGCTCAAGCCGGGCGCGGTGCTCAATCATGGCCGTTATGAAGACGCCAAGCGCCTGATCCAGAACCAGGCCTCGCGCTACGGTTTTTTCAGCGGGCGCTTTACGCGCCAGCAACTCTCGGTGGACCCCCAGGCCGGCATCGCCGACATCGAACTGGTGTATGACAGCGGCCCGCGCTACGCCCTGGGCAAGGTCAGCTTCAGCGGTGATTCGCTTTTCGACGAAGACCTGCTGCGGCGCATGGTGCCCTTCAAGAGCGGTGCCCCCTACGACTCGGAGCTGATCGCCGAACTCAACCAGGCGCTGCAGTCCAGCGGCTACTTCGAAGGCGTGCGGGTGGACGCCGCACCCACGGCCGCCGAGCAGCAAGTGATCCCGGTGGCGGTTCAGCTGGAGACTCGCAAGCCGCGGACCCTGGGACTGGGCCTGGGCTACTCCACCGACGTCGGCCCGCGGGTCAAGGCCAACTGGACCCGGCATTGGGTCAATCCCCAAGGCCACAGTTACGGCTGGGAGGCGGAAGTCTCGGCGCCCCGGCAGAACGTCGGCCTGTGGTACGACATCCCCCTGGATCCGCCGCTGACCGACAAGTTGCGTTTCGCTGGCGGTTACCAGAACGAAGAGATCGCCGGCACCGACACCCTGAGCAAGCTGCTCACCGTGGGCCCCGAGTGGCACAGCAAGCTGCCCAGCGGCTGGCAGCGGGTGGTGTCGCTGAAGTATCAACGTGAGGAATATCGCCTCGGGGACGACTCAGGGTTGAGTAATCTGCTGATGCCCGGTCTGACGTATTCCTACCTGCGCAGTGACAACCGCATCGATCCACACAACGGTTATCGCATCCAGTTCGACACCAAGCTGGCCAAGGAAGGCGTAGGTTCCGACACCAACCTGTTGTACGGCACGGTGCTGCTCAAGGGCCTGACCACGGCCTGGGACAATCACCGGTTTCTCGGCCGGGTGCAGTTCGGTGGCAGCGCCACCAACGGCTACAAGTCGATTCCGCCGTCCTTGCGCTTCTTCGCCGGTGGCGACCAGAGCGTGCGCGGCTACGACTACCAGACCCTGTCGCCGGAAAACGCCGAAGGCGATCGCATTGGTGGCCGCTACATGGTGGCCGGCAGTGTCGAGTATCAATACTCCATCGCCGAGAAATGGCGGATCGCGACCTTCGTCGATCAGGGCAACTCCTTCAATAAACTGGAACTGCCGAACCTCAAGACCGGGGTTGGCCTGGGCCTGCGCTGGGTCTCGCCGGTGGGGCCGATCCGGGTCGACCTGGCCCACGCGCTGAATGACGACGGCGGTATTCGTTTGCACTTTTCCATGGGGCCAGAGCTTTGAAGCGTGGTTTGAAGATAACGCTGCTGGCGGTCCTTGCGCTGGTGATCCTGATCATCCTGGCCGTGACCACGGTGCTGGGGACCCAGGCCGGCAGTCGCTGGGCCCTGGCGCGGGTGCCGGGGCTGACCCTGGAGCATTTCGATGGCCGCCTCGGCGGCCAATGGAGCGCCGATCATCTGCTCTGGCAACAGGGCGACAATCGAGTCGAGCTTGCCCAGGTGAAGTTCGCCTGGTCTCCCGCCTGCCTGCTGCGCCGCACCCTGTGCATCGAGCAATTGCAGGCCGAGCAGGTCAGCCTGCAGTTCCCGCCCGGTGCCGAAGATGAAACAGATTCAGGTCCCATCAGCCTGCCGGAGCTGAAACTGCCACTGGCCATCGAGCTGGGCAAGGTGCAGATCGGCAGCCTGCTGTTCAACGGCAGCGAACAGCTCAAGGGCTTGCAACTGGCGGCGCACTGGACCGCGCAAGGCCTGCAGATCGACTCGCTGCAGTTGCGGCGTGATGACTTGAGCCTGGAGCTTTCCGGGCTGTTGCAACCTGCTGGCGACTGGCCGCTGACTGCCCAGGGCACCCTCGGTTTGCCCGCTCCCGGTGGCGGCCCCTGGTCCCTGGCGCTGAAGGTGGAAGGCGACTTGCTCAAGACCCTGAAGCTGCATGCCGACAGCAGCGGCTACCTGCAAGGGCAATTGAGCGGCCAACTGCAACCATTGGTGGAGAACCTGCCGGCTCAGGTGCGGATCACCGCCGATGGCTTCAAGGCCGGCGCCGACTTGCCGGACACCCTGCAACTGGATCAGTTGGAACTGACCGGCAAGGGGGACTTGAAAAACGGCTATCAGCTCAACGGCCAGGCCAGTCTGCCGGCGGAGCAAGGGCCGGTGGCTCTGCTGTTGCAAGGCGAGGTCGACGCCAAGGGCGCACAGATTGCCACGCTGGAGTTGCGGGCCAACGACAAGCAGAGCCTCAATCTCAGTGGCCAGCTTGATTGGAGCCAAGGCTTCTCGGCCGAAACCAAGCTAGCCTGGCTGGATTTCCCCTGGCATCGCCTTTACCCATTGATCGAAGAACCGGCCGTGGCGCTGCGCAGATTCAATGCCGAAGTGGCCTATCGGGACGGCAACTACCTGGGCAATTTCAAGGGTGACCTGGATGGTCCGGCAGGAGCCTTCAGCTTGAGCAGCCCGTTCAGTGGCGACCTGACGAAAATCTACCTGCCACAGTTCAAGCTGGCGGCGGGGCAAGGCAAGGCCGAAGGTCACCTGAACCTGCAATTTGCCGATGGCATTGCCTGGGACACGGCCCTGGACCTGTCGGCGATCAATCCGGCCTATTGGCTGGCCGAGTTGCCCGGGACCCTGGCCGGCCCGTTGCGCAGTCAGGGTGAAATCAAGAATGAACAGCTCAAGCTCACCGCCGACCTTGACCTCAAGGGCCGCCTGCGAGGGCAACCGGCGCTGTTGCAGGCCAAGGCCGACGGCGCGGGGGAGCAGTGGAAACTGAGCGCGCTGGACATCCGCCTCGGCGACAACAGCATCAAGGGCGCGGGCAGCCTGCAGCAGAAGCTCGCCGGGCAACTGGAGATCAAGCTGCCGCGCCTGGGCCAGCTCTGGCCGCAGTTGCGCGGGCAACTCAATGGCCGGGTAGATCTGGCAGGCACGCTCAAGGCGCCACAGGGCAAGGTGGATCTTGCGGGGCAGCAATTGGCCTTTGCCGAGAACCGCCTGCAAAACCTCAAGCTGGATGCGATGCTCGACGGCGCACAAAAGGCTCGGGTGGACCTCAAGGGCAGTGGGATTCAAGCGGGAGAGACTCAGCTTGGCACCCTGACCCTGGCCGGCCAGGGCGATATCAAGAAACAGACACTGCAACTGGACCTGCAAGGCCCCTTGCTGAAACTGGCCCTGGGACTGGACGGCACCCTGGACCAGGGCAACTGGCGCGGGCGCCTGGCCAGTGGCGATGTACAGACCGGCGGCCAGGACTGGACGTTGCAGAGCCCGGCCAGGCTCGAGCGGCTGGCCAATGGCACCCTCAACTTCGGCGCCCACTGCTGGGTCAGTGGCGATGCCAGCCTGTGCGGCGAAGACCAGCGATTGATGCCCGATCCGAAGCTGCGTTATCAGCTCAAGCGTTTCCCCATCGACAGTCTGGCCCAATGGCTGCCCAAGGATTTCGCCTGGAAAGGCCTGCTCAATGGCCAGGTGCAACTGGATCTGCCGGCCAGTGGTCCCAAGGGACAGATTGTTCTGGACGCCAGCGATGGCACCCTGCGGGTCAAGGACAAGGATCAGTGGCTGGACTTCCCCTATCAGGCGCTGAAGCTCGATACCCGCCTCAACCCACGGCGCATCGATACCCAGTTGCAGTTCGAAGGCGGCAAGCTGGGGCAGTTGATGGTGCAGGCCCAGATTAATCCGCTGGGGAAAAACAAACCCCTGTCCGGGGAATTTCGTCTCAGTGGCCTGGACCTGTCGGTGGCGCGACCCTTCGTGCCCATGGTGGAGAAGCTGGGCGGCAACCTGAATGGCAGTGGTCGCCTGTCGGGTGGGCTGTTGGCGCCCCAGGTCAATGGCAATCTGCAGCTCAGTGACGGACAGGTGTCCGGCTCGGAGCTGCCCACCAGCCTTGAAGACCTGCAACTCAATGCACAGATCATGGGCGAGAGCGTGCGCCTGGACGGCGGCTGGAAAAGCGGCAAGTCCGGACAGGGCAGCCTCACCGGTAACCTGGCCTGGGGCCGGGCGCTGATGGTGGACCTGAGTCTCAAAGGCACGCAGTTGCCGGTGACGGTCGAGCCCTATGCGGCGTTGGAAGTGGCGCCGGATCTGCAGATCTCGCTGCGCGACGACAAGCTGGCGATCGATGGCAAGGTGCTGATTCCCAGGGGGCAGATCACCGTGCGTGAACTGCCGCCGTCCACGGTCAAGGTGTCTGAGGACACGGTCATCGTCGGTCAGCAGACCGAGGAAGGGCAGAAGCCCATGGCCATGGCGATGAACATCGATGTCGAGGTGGGACAGGACAAGCTCAGCTTTGCCGGCTTTGGTCTGACCGCCAACCTGCAGGGCCATGTGCATATCGGCGACAACCTGGACACCCGTGGCGAGCTGTGGCTCAACGACGGCCGCTACCGAGCCTACGGCCAGCGCCTGACGGTGCGCCGCGCGCGCTTGCTGTTCGCCGGCCCGATCGACCAGCCGTACCTGGATATCGAAGCGGTGCGCCAGACCGACAACGTGATCGCCGGCATCCGCCTGAGCGGCAGCGCCGAGCAACCGGCGACGCAGATCTTCTCCGAACCGGCCATGAGCCAAGAGCAGGCCTTGTCCTACCTGGTACTGGGGCGGCCGCTGAGCTCCACCGGCGAGGACAACAATATGCTGGCCCAGGCCGCCCTTGGCCTGGGGCTAATGGGCAGTGCCGATCTCACGGGCGGTATTGCCAAAGAGCTGGGGATTCAGGACTTCCAACTGGATACCCAGGGCAGTGGCAACAGCACCAGCGTGGTGGCCAGCGGCAATATTTCCGAGAAGCTCAGCCTGCGCTATGGCGTCGGGGTGTTCGAGCCGGCCAGCACCATCGCCCTGCGCTACAAACTGAGCAAGAAGGTCTACCTGGAAGCGGCCAGCGGCTTTGCCAGCTCCCTGGACATCTTCTACAAGCGCGACTTCTAGCGCTCGCCGCCGGGAGGCGCAACGCCTCCCGTTCACGTCCTCGTCTTTCCTCGCTCCTGACCCGCGCCGCTTGCAAGGCGGCACGCTGCGCCGTTCATCAAACAAATAAAGAGCAAGCTAACTATTGCGTTGACATTCGCTGCCTAGGCAGTAATATCTCGACACACACTCTCTGCCTAGGCAGCTAATTGGTGCTCAGATGAAGCATTTCGAACCCGACGACTTTCACAATTGCCATCTCGGCCTGTTGCTGGGGCGTGCCGCCTTGCTCAAGGACCGGATCATCGACACGCACATGGAACCCCACGGCATCACGGCCGCGCAGTTCAAGGTGCTGATCATCATGGCCCAGTTCGGCGTCGATACCCCGGCCGAGTTGTGTCGTCACCTGTCCCTGGACAGCGGTTCGATGACCCGCATGCTCGATCGTCTGCAACAGAAGGATTTCCTCGCCCGCAAACGCTCGGAAGGCGACCGGCGCCAAGTGCGCCTGGTGCTGACCGAGGAGGGGCAGAAGCTTGCCGATCGGCTGCCCTACATCGGCGCCAATGCAATGAACCAGCTGGCCGGTGCCATCACGCCCGACGAGTTGCGCACCCTGGAACAGATCCTCAAGAAAATTTTGCTGGCAGCCGGTGACCCGATCACTGTCCTGCGCTTAGGTGAAAAATGAGCAGTAAAACCTTGCGTACACGCGTCAGCCTGGTGCTGTTGGCCATGAGCCTGGCCGGTTGTGCCAATTACAGTGGCCTGGCGACCTCGGGGGTAAACCTTGAGGCGCAGAGCCTGGCAACCGGTCAGTCGCTCAATGGCGTGAAGCTGTCGCCGGCGGCCTGGCCACAAAGCGACTGGTGGAAAAGCCTGGGGGACAGCCAGCTCGATGGCCTGATCCAGGAAGCGTTGCGGGACAGCCCGGACATGCAGATCGCCAGCGCCCGGGCCCATCAGGCCAGCGCCGCGGCCTATGCCGCCGATGCCGAGCGGATGCCGACCCTGGATGCCAGCGCCGGCGTCAGCCGCTCGCGTCTGGCCCGCGACCAGGATCCGCTGGGGCAGGGCGGCGTCTATTCCACGGTGCGCAACATCAGCGCCACCTTCAATTACAACTTCGATCTCTGGGGCGGCCAGCGTGCGGCCTGGGAAGCCGCGCTGGGCCAGGCCCGCGCCGCCGAGATCGACCGCCAGGCCGCCAGCCTGACCCTGGCCGCCGATGTGGCCAGGGCCTACAGCGACCTGGGACGGGCCCATATCGTCCATGACCTGGCCGACGAAGACCTCAAGCGGACCCGGCAGATGCTCGACCTGAGCCGGCGTCGCCTGGATTCCGGGATCGACAGCCAGTACCAGTACCAACAGACCGAAAGCCTGGAGGCCAGTGCCCAGGCCAGCCTGATCGACGCCGAGAAGCAACTGCAGAGCGCCAAGATCACCCTGGCGGTGCTGTTGGGCAAAGGCCCCGGCCGGGCCGACGACATCGTCCGGCCCAAGGTCCTGCAGGCCAGTGCCGTGGCCCTGCCTTCGACCCTGCCCGCCGAACTGTTGGGGCGCCGGCCTGATCTGGTGGCGGCGCGCTGGCGGGTGGAAGCGGCGAGCAAGAACATCGACGCCAGCAAGACCCGCTTCTATCCCAACCTCAACCTGAGGGCCAGCGCCGGTGCCGAGTCGTTGCTGGGGGATGCGATGTTCGGTTCCGCCAGCCGCTTCTTCAGCATTGCGCCGACTGTTTCGCTGCCGATTTTCGACGGCGGGCGCCTGCGCGCCGACCTGGATGCCCGGGACGCCGACTACGACCTGGCGGTGGCGCAATACAACAAGACCCTGGTGACCGCCCTGGGGGATGTCAGCGACAGCATCTCGCAACTGCGGGATATCGGGCGGCAGATCGCCGCCCAGCAACATGCCACGGACATTGCCCGGGACTCTTACAACACCGTGGTTCAGCGCTTCGGTTCCGGTATCGGCAACTACCTGGATGTGCTGAGCATCGAGCAGCAGTTGCTCCAGGCCCAGCGTCAGCTGGCCACGCTCAATGCCCAGCAGATTGATCTGTCGATCCAACTCATGCAGGCGTTGGGGGGCGGCTTTGGCGCCCAGAACCTGGCCTCGGTCAACCCGACCCCAGCCCCGCAGACTAAATAATTCGAGGTATTTGTCATGGCCACTGCCGACACTCAAACAACCGAAAACACCCCGGACGCCGCTCAATCGCGCAAGCGCAAAGTCATGCTGCTGGGGCTCACCGCCCTGGTCATCCTGGGTGGCCTGGGCGTGTTCGCCTGGCATGAGCTCTATGGGCGCTGGAATGAAAGCACCGACGATGCCTACGTGAACGGCAACGTGGTGGAGATCACCCCGCTGGTCACCGGCACCGTGGTC
Source organism: Pseudomonas protegens (assembly GCF_013407925.2). Taxonomy (NCBI): domain Bacteria; kingdom Pseudomonadati; phylum Pseudomonadota; class Gammaproteobacteria; order Pseudomonadales; family Pseudomonadaceae; genus Pseudomonas; species Pseudomonas protegens. The sequence goes on from NZ_CP060201.1 coordinate 5,660,582, forward strand.
AGCATCGGCGCCGACGACGGCGATCTGGTGCATGAAGGCCAGGTGTTGATCAACTTCGACCCCAACGACGCCCAGGTCGGCCTGCAGAGTGCCGAGGCCAATCTGGCGCGCACGGTGCGCCAGGTGCGTGGCCTGTACAGCAATGTCGATGGCATGCGGGCCCAGGTGGCGGCGCAGAAAGCCGAGGTGCAGAAGGCCCAGGAGAACTTCAGCCGACGCAAGAATCTGGCGGCCAGCGGAGCGATTTCCCAGGAGGAACTGTCCCACGCCCGCGATGACCTGACCTCGGCGCAAAACGCCCTGGCCAATGCCCAGCAGCAACTCAACACCACCAATGCGCTGGTGGATGACACCGTGGTTTCCAACCATCCGGATGTGCAGGCCGCGGCGGCGCAACTGCGTCAGGCTTACCTGAACAATGCCCGCAGTACCCTGATTGCGCCGGTGACCGGCTATGTGGCCAAGCGCACCGTGCAGCTGGGGCAGCGGGTCCAGCCGGGCACCGCACTGATGGCGGTGATTCCTCTCGACCAGCTGTGGATCGACGCCAACTTCAAGGAAACCCAACTGCGGGACATGCGCATCGGTCAGGCGGTGGAGATCGAGGCGGACATCTACGGCAGCGATGTGAAATACAGCGGCACCATCGATAGCCTCGGTGCCGGTACCGGCAGCGCCTTCGCCTTGCTCCCGGCGCAGAATGCCACCGGCAACTGGATCAAGATCGTGCAGCGGGTGCCGGTGCGTATTCACGTGAATGCCGAAGAGTTGGCCAAGCATCCGCTGCGGGTTGGCCTGTCGACTCAGGTGAACGTCAACCTGCGGGACCAGAGCGGCCCGGTATTGGCCCAGCAGCCTCCGCAAAAGGCGTCTTTCAGCACCAATGTCTACGACCGTCAGTTGGGTGAGGCCGATACGCTGATTGCCCGCCTGATCCACGACAACAGCGCTGCCATCGGCAAGACCGCCCAGCGCTGATTCGCCAATCCGTCGACCCCGGCCAGCCTGATGGCCGGGGTGCCTGCCCTGTTCCAAAGGATTCGCGATGAGCAATAACGCGTCTTTCAAGCCTCCCAGCCTGCTGCTGAGCACCATCGGCCTGTCCCTGGCGACCTTCATGCAGGTGCTCGATACCACCATCGCCAACGTGGCGTTGCCAACCATCTCCGGCAACCTCGGGGTGAGTTCGGAGCAGGGCACCTGGGTCATCACCTCATTCGCCGTGAGCAACGCCATTGCCTTGCCGCTGACCGGCTGGCTGAGCCGGCGTTTCGGCGAGGTGAAGCTGTTTATCTGGGCCACGCTGCTGTTCGTGCTGGCCTCGTTTCTGTGCGGCATTTCCACCTCGATGCCCGAGCTGGTGGGCTTTCGGGTGCTGCAAGGGGTGGTGGCCGGCCCCCTGTACCCGATGACCCAGACCTTGCTGATTGCCGTCTACCCACCGGCGAAGAGGGGCATGGCCCTGGCGCTTTTGGCGATGGTCACGGTGGTGGCGCCGATTGCCGGGCCGATACTCGGGGGCTGGATCACCGACAGTTACAGCTGGCCGTGGATCTTCTTCATCAACGTGCCGATTGGCCTGTTCGCCGCCTGGGTGGTGCAGCAGCAATTGAAGGCACGGCCGGTGGTCACCAGCCGGCAGCCGATGGACTACATCGGTTTGCTGAGCCTGATCGTCGGGGTGGGGGCCCTGCAGATCGTCCTCGACAAGGGCAACGACCTGGACTGGTTCGAGTCCAACTTCATCATCGTCGGTACGCTGATCTCGGTGATTGCCCTGGCAGTGTTCGTGATCTGGGAAATGACCGATCGTCACCCGGTGGTCAACCTGCGGCTGTTCGCCCATCGCAACTTCCGCATCGGCACCATTGTGCTGGTGGGCGGTTATGCCGGGTTCTTCGGGATCAACCTGATCCTGCCGCAATGGTTGCAGACCCAGATGGGCTATACCGCCACCTGGGCCGGCCTGGCAGTGGCGCCGATCGGCATCCTGCCGGTGCTGATGTCGCCCTTTGTCGGCAAGTACGCCCACAAGTTCGACCTGCGCCTGCTGGCCGGGCTGGCGTTCCTGGCCATTGGCCTGAGCTGCTTCATGCGTGCCGGTTTCACCAATGAGGTGGACTTCCAGCACATCGCCTTGGTGCAGTTGTTCATGGGGATCGGCGTGGCCCTGTTCTTCATGCCGACCCTGAGCATCCTGATGTCCGACCTGCCGCCGCACCAGATCGCCGACGGCGCTGGCCTGGCGACCTTCCTGCGGACCCTGGGGGGCAGCTTTGCCGCATCGCTGACCACCTGGATCTGGATTCGCCGAGCCGATCAGCACCATGCCTACATGAGCGAGAGCATGAGCATCTTCGATCCGGTGACCCGGGACGCGCTGAACAATCTTGGTGGCGCGAGCAGCAAGGCTTACGCACAACTGGATCAAGTCCTGACCAGCCAGGCGTACATGCTCTCGACCGTGGACTACTTCACCTTGCTGGGCTGGGGCTTCATGGGCCTGATTCTGCTGGTGTGGCTGGCCAAGCCACCCTTTGCCGCCAAGGCCGGCCCTGCTTCGGCGGGGCATTGACGCCCATTGTTGTAGGAGCTGGCTTGCCAGCGAAGGCGTCCGCAAGGGCGATGCCGGGCTTGCTGGCCTTTTCGCCGGCAAGCCGGCTCCTACGGTGGGGCGTTTGTTGTAGGAGCTGGCTTGCCAGCGAAGGCGTCCGTAAGGGCGATGCCGGGCTTGCTGGCCGCTTCGCCGGCAAGCCGGTTCCTACGGTGGGGCGTTTGTTGCAGGGGCTGTTTGCCAGAGAAGGCGTCCGTTCAGGGTGAACCGGGCAACGCCAGCTGCGTGGGGACGAAATCGAACGCGGCCAGTTGGAAACCCTGCTCGTCCACCTGCAAGGCCCATCCCTGCCGGTCCCAATCCCCCAGCACAATGCGCTTGGCGGCTTGCTCGCCAATCTGCAACTTGTGAATCGCCGGGCGGTGGGTGTGGCCGTGAATCAGGGTGCCCACTCCATGTTCGCGCATCACCCGCGGTATTTCGTCCGGGGTCACGTCGACAATGTCGTTGGCCTTCATGCGGGTCTGGGTCCGGCTTTCGTTGCGCAGCTTGCGCGCCAGCTTGCGCCGGGTGCCCAGCGGCAAGTGCCGCAGAATCCACAGGCTCAGCGGGTTGCGCAGGTAACGGCGCAGGCGCATGTAGGCTTCGTCGCGGGTGCACAGGCTGTCGCCGTGCATCAGCAATACCGGTTCACCGTAGAAGTCGACGACGCTGGGGTCTTTGAGCAGGGTGGCGCCGGCCGCCTTGCAAAAGGCCTGGCCCAGCATGAAATCGCGATTGCCGTGCATGAGGAAAACCTGCGTACCGCTGTCGCTCAGTTCCCGCAGTGCCTGGCAAATGGAAAGTTGGTAGGGGGTCATGGCATCGTCGCCGATCCATACCTCGAAAAAGTCCCCGAGGATGTACAGCGCCTCGGCGGCGCGGGCGCGCCCACCGAGTAAATCCAGAAACGCCCGGGTAATGTCCGGGCGCTCCTCTTCCAGATGCAGATCTGAAATCAGCAGTATCACTCAATGATCTCGGCTTTCTCGATGATCACGTCTTCTGCGGGTACGTCCTGGTGGCCGGATTTCATGGTGGTGGCCACGCCTTTGATCTTGTCGACCACTTCGGTGCCGGCGATCACTTTACCGAATACCGCGTAGCCCCAGCCCTGCACGGTCTTGCCGCTGTGGTTGAGGAAGCTGTTGTCGGCAACGTTGATGAAGAACTGCGCGGAGGCCGAATGCGGCTCCATGGTGCGGGCCATGGCGACGGTGTACTTGTCGTTGGAAAGGCCGTTGTCCGCTTCGTTCTGGATGCTTGGACGCTTGTCTTTCTTTTCTTTCATGCCAGGTTCGAAGCCGCCGCCCTGGATCATGAAGTTACCGATGACGCGGTGAAATACGGTGTTTTCATAGTGACCGGCTTTCACGTATTCGACGAAGTTGGCCACGGTCAACGGGGCTTTCTCGGCGTTCAGTTCCAGCACGATCTCGCCGTGGTTGGTGGTCAGTTTGACTTGGGTCATGGTCGGTACTCTTTATAAGGAAAAGCGTTTTCAAGAAAATCCTGGGTGGCGGGGCATGCATGCGGTCCGCACCGATTTGGCCATCCTGCGGCCAAGGAGCGCAGTTTAGCGTGACAACCGCGAAATTCGAGGCTGTTTTTTCACCGCCGGGCCATTAATCGCCGCAGTTTTAAAGCTGCGCTCTGTCAGGCGCTTGACAGCATCGGCTATGATACCCGTTTTGATTTATCAGGCCGCGTCCGGCCGCGCACTTGTACGTTCAAGGATCCTATGAGCAAGCCCACTGTCGACCCTACCTCGAATTCCAAGACTGGACCGGCCGTGCCGGTCAACTTCCTGCGCCCGATTATCCAGGCGGATCTGGACTCGGGTAAGCACACACAGATCGTGACCCGCTTCCCTCCGGAGCCCAACGGATACCTGCACATTGGTCACGCCAAGTCGATCTGCGTGAACTTCGGTCTGGCCCAGGAGTTTGGCGGCGTCACGCACCTGCGTTTCGACGACACCAACCCGGCCAAGGAAGACCAGGAATACATCGACGCCATCGAAAGCGACGTCAAGTGGCTGGGCTTTCAGTGGTCCGGCGAAGTGCGTTATGCCTCGCAGTACTTCGACCAGTTGCACGACTGGGCGGTGGAACTGATCAAGGCAGGCAAGGCCTATGTCTGCGACCTGACGCCTGAGCAAGCCAGGGAATACCGCGGCAGCCTCACCGAACCGGGCAAGAACAGCCCGTTCCGCGAGCGTTCGGTAGAAGAGAACCTCGACTGGTTCGCCCGCATGCGCGCCGGCGAGTTTCCGGATGGTGCGCGGGTGCTGCGGGCCAAGATCGACATGGCCTCGCCGAACATGAACCTGCGCGACCCGATCATGTACCGCATCCGCCACGCTCATCACCATCAGACCGGTGACAAGTGGTGCATCTACCCCAACTACGATTTCACCCACGGTCAGTCGGATGCCATCGAAGGCATCACCCACTCGATCTGCACCCTGGAATTCGAAAGCCATCGTCCGCTGTATGAGTGGTTCCTCGAGCATCTGCCGGTACCGGCGCACCCGCGTCAGTACGAATTCAGCCGCCTGAACCTGAACTACACCATCACCAGCAAGCGCAAGCTCAAGCAACTGGTGGACGAGCAGCACGTCAATGGCTGGGACGATCCGCGCATGTCGACCCTGTCGGGCTTCCGCCGCCGCGGCTACACCCCGGCGTCGATCCGCAACTTCTGCGAGATGGTTGGCACCAACCGTTCCGACGGCGTGGTCGACTACGGCATGCTGGAATTCAGCATCCGCCAGGATCTGGACCAGAACGCCCCGCGTGCCATGTGCGTGCTGCGTCCGTTGAAAGTCGTGATCACCAACTACCCGGAAGACCAGGTCGAGAACCTCGAACTGCCGCGTCATCCGCAGAAAGAAGAACTGGGCGTGCGCCAGCTGCCGTTCGCCCGTGAAATCTACATCGACCGTGACGACTTCATGGAAGAGCCGCCGAAGGGCTACAAGCGCCTGGAGCCGGCCGGCGAAGTGCGCCTGCGTGGCAGCTACGTGATCCGCGCCGACGAAGCGATCAAGGATGCCGAGGGCAATATCGTCGAACTGCGTTGCTCCTACGACCCGGACACCCTGGGCAAGAACCCTGAAGGCCGCAAGGTCAAGGGCGTGATTCACTGGGTGCCGGCTGCCGCCAGCGTCGAGTGCGAAGTGCGTCTGTACGATCGTCTGTTCCGCTCTCCGAATCCGGAGAAGGCTGAGGACAGCGCCAGTTTCCTGGACAACATCAACCCTGACTCCCTGCAGGTGCTCACTGGTTGTCGTGCCGAACCCTCGCTGGGCAACGCACAGCCGGAAGACCGTTTCCAGTTCGAGCGCGAAGGCTACTTCTGCGCGGATATCAAGGACTCGAAACCCGGTGCTCCGGTATTCAACCGTACCGTGACCCTGCGCGACTCCTGGGGTCAGTGATTCAGTCAAGGAACTAACGTGCTAACGATCTACAACACGCTCACCAAGAGCAAAGAAGTCTTCAAGCCGCTGGATGGCAACAAGGTACGCATGTACGTGTGCGGCATGACCGTGTACGACTACTGCCACCTGGGCCACGGCCGCAGCATGGTGGCCTTCGATCTGATTACCCGCTGGCTGCGTTTCAGTGGGTATGACCTGACGTATGTGCGCAACATCACGGACATCGACGACAAGATCATCAATCGCGCCAACGAAAACGGTGAGTCCTTCGAAGCCCTGACCGAGCGCATGATCGCGGCGATGCACGAGGACGAGGCGCGGCTGAATATCCGCAAGCCGGACATGGAGCCGCGGGCCACCGACCATATCCCTGGCATGCACGCGATGATCCAGACCCTGATCGACAAGGGTTATGCCTACGCTCCGGGCAATGGCGACGTGTACTACCGCGTCGGCAAGTTCATGGGCTATGGCAAGCTGTCGCGCAAGAAGATCGAAGACCTGCGCATCGGTGCGCGGATCGAAGTGGATGAGTCGAAGCAGGACCCGCTGGACTTCGTCCTGTGGAAAGCCGCCAAGCCGGGCGAGCCAAGCTGGCCATCGCCTTGGGGTGACGGTCGTCCGGGCTGGCATATCGAATGCTCGGTGATGTCCACCTGCTGCCTGGGCGAGACCTTCGACATTCATGGTGGCGGCAGCGACCTGGAGTTCCCACACCACGAGAACGAGATTGCCCAGAGCGAGGCGGCGACTGGCAAGACCTACGCCAATGCCTGGATGCACTGCGGCATGATCCGCATCAATGGCGAGAAGATGTCCAAGTCCTTGAACAACTTCTTCACCATTCGCGACGTGCTCGACAAGTATCATCCGGAAGTAGTGCGTTACCTGCTGGTGGCCAGCCACTACCGCAGCGCCATCAACTACTCGGAAGACAACCTCAAGGACGCCAAGGGCGCGCTTGAACGTTTCTACCATGCGCTCAAGGGGCTGCCGAAAGTGGCGCCGGCCGGTGGCGAAGCCTTCGTCGAACGTTTCACCCAGGTGATGAACGACGACTTCGGTACTCCGGAAGCCTGCGCCGTGCTGTTCGAGATGGTGCGTGAGATCAACCGCTTGCGTGAGAGCGACATCGATGCGGCGGCGGGCCTGGCAGCACGTCTGAAAGAGCTGGCCAGCGTGCTGGGCGTGCTGCAACTGGAAGCCGACGACTTCCTGCAGGCCGGTGCCGAAGGTCGGGTTGATGCGGCAGAAGTCGAGGCGCTGATCCAGGCCCGTCTGGCGGCCCGTGCCAACAAGGACTGGGCCGAGTCCGACCGCATCCGCGACCAGATCACCGCCATGGGCGTGATCCTGGAAGACGGCAAGGGTGGTACTACCTGGCGCTTGGCTGACTAAGCCTACGTTCGCAGCTACAAGAAACCCGCCTGGCGCGGGTTTTTTGTTGCCCGTAAAACAGTGTCTGCTTACTCAGGCCAGCGAAGCGAGGCGCTCCACCGTGTCGGGGTAGCGTTCCACCAGGCGGATCAGGGTAGTGGCCTGGGCATTGGGCGTGGCGCGGCCCTGTTCCCAGTTCTCCAGGGTGCGGGTGTTGGTGCGCAGGTACATGGCGAATACCGAGCGCGAGAGGTTGAGTTGCTGGCGGATGTTCATCACCTCGGCGGCGGTGATGGGGGGCAGCTTGTCGAGTTTCACTTTATGGCTGCGCAGGGTGATCTTGCCCTGGCGTTCCTGGGTGAGGGCGTCGATGCCCTCTACCAGTTCGGAAAAGATGTCACGTTTGGTCATGTCTTCTGGCCTCGATTTCACGTTCCAGCAGTTGTTTGAGTTGTTGTCGCTGCTGCGGTAGCAGGTCGTCCATCTGCTCCTTGTCGAACAGGGTGAAGAGCCAGAACTGCGCCCCTCCGGACCACCAGTAATAAATCACCCTCAACCCGCCACGCTTGCCCTTGTTGCGTCGCTCATCGACGAAACGCATCTTGCGCAAGCCGCCAGTGCCCTGGATCAGAACACCCGCGTGCGGGTGGCGCAGCAACTCGATCTGCAGTTCGCAGAACAACTCGTCGTCAAGGAAGTCCCTTCGGTATCGTGCAAATGCCGGCAGTTCAATAAACAGAGCATTCATTTCATACGCTTCCTGCGTATAGATTGGATTACGCTACAGCTTTGGTCAAGGCCCGCTGAGCGCCGTGTTTGATCTGGCAACAGTTTATGCCTGTGGCATCGGGCTGAATGTCAGACCGGGCCGACGTGACAGGAAGGGCGATTCCGAGTTTCGCTGGGAAGAGGGGGAGGGCAGGGGCCAGAAACGCAAAACGGCACCCGAAGGTGCCGTTCTGTTTGTTGCCTTGAAACCTAAGCGATCAACCCGCCAGGCCGGAGTGCTGGACCAGTGTCAGCAGCGGCTGTGGGTACACGCCGAGGAAGAACGCCAGGACCGCGATGGCCAGCAGCATGACGCCACCGGCTTTTTGTTCCCAGTGCAGTTGGGCATCGACGCGGCGCAGGTTCGGCTCGATCAGGTACAGGGTGACCATCACTCGCAGGTAATAGAAGACGCCGATGGCGCTGCCCATGACCAGGGAACCGACCAGCCACCATTGGTGCGCTTCGACACCGGTAGCGATGATGTAGAACTTGCCGATGAAGCCTGCGGTCAGTGGGATACCGGCCAGGGACAACATCATCACGGTGAGCACGGCGGTCAGGTACGGACGGCGCCAGAACAGGCCGCGGTACTCGTACAGGGCGTCGGCGTCACGGCCTTTGTACGGCGAGGACATCAGGGTGATCACACCGAAGGCGCCAAGGCTGGTGATCACGTAGGTGACCAGGTACACGCCGATGGCTTCCATGGCCAGGCCCTTGCTCGCCACCAGGGCGATCAGCAGGTAGCCGAAGTGGGCGATGGACGAGTAACCCAGCAGACGCTTGAGGTTGCTCTGGGTCAGCGCCAACAGGTTGCCCACCAGGATCGAGGCAATGGCGATCACGGTCAGCACGTTGCTCAGGACACCGCTGCTGGCCACTGGCGAGAGCTGGAACAGACGCACCAGTACCGCGAACACCGCCACCTTGCTGGCGGTGGCCAGGAAGGCGGCCACCGGGGCCGGGGCGCCTTCGTAGACGTCCGGGGTCCACAGGTGGAACGGCACCAGCGACAGCTTGAAGGCCAGGCCGATCAGCATCATGCCCAGGCCCAGTTGCGCCAGCGGGCTTGGCAACCCGGTAGCGGCCAGGGCTTGACCGATGCCGCTGAAGCTCAGGCTGCCGGCTTCTGCGTAGAGCAAGGCCATGCCGAACAACAGGAAGCCCGAACCGGCGGCCGACAGCACCATGTACTTGATGCCGGCTTCCAGGGAGCGCTTGTTGAAGAAGGCATAGGCCACCAGGCCGTATACCGGTACCGAGAGCAGTTCCAGGCCAATGAACAGGCCGGCCAGGTTCTGCGCGCTGACCAGTACCAGGCCACCGGCGGCGGCCAGCAGGATCAGCAGGTACAGCTCTTCACGGTTGCCCGGGTAACCGCTGCTGCCGTCGCCCAGGTAGGCGTGGGCCAGGGTGACGCAGGCCAGGGTGGCCACCAGGATCAGGGCCATGTACAGGCAGGCGAACTGGTCGATCTGCAACAGCGGGGTGACCGCCAGCGGTGCCACTTTCAGCACCGGGAAGATCGACAGCAATGCCAGGTTCAGACCGGCCACCGACAGCAGGAAGGTCTGGGCGTGGTTGCGCCGCCAGGCGATCGCCAGCATCACCACCACAAGGGTGGCGCTGGTGATCAGCAGCGGCGCCAGGGCTATAAAGTGTTGAATCGTAAAGTCCATAGCGCTCTTACCGGGCCGAAGCGAGTTGAGTGAAGGCGGTGCTGAGCCATTGCTGCACGCCATGCATGGTGGCGGCAGAGGTATCGAGGAACGGTTGCGGGTAGACGCCGATGTAGATCAGCAGGACCGCCAGTCCCAGCACCATGATCAGTTCGCGAGCATCCATGCCGTGCAGCACCGCGTCCGACTTGGACGGGCCGAAGTAGGCACGGTGGATCATGATCAGCGAGTAGACCGAGCCGAACACCAGGCCGGAGGTCGCGATCGCGGTGATCCATGGAGCGCTGACGAAGGTGCCGATCAGGATCAGGAACTCGCCGACGAAGTTGCCGGTACCTGGCAGGCCCAGGGAAGCGGCCGCGAAGAACAGGCTGATGGCCGGCAGGTAGGCGATGCGTGACCACAGGCCGCCCATTTCACGCATGTCGCGGGTATGGGTGCGCTCGTACAGCTGGCCGCTGAGGATAAACAGCGCGGCTGCCGAAACACCGTGGGCCAGCATCTGGATCACCGCGCCCTGCAGGGCCTGCTGGCTGCCGGAGTAGATACCGATCAGCACGAAGCCCATGTGGGAAACGCTGGAGAAGGCGATCAGACGCTTGATGTCGGTCTGGGCGAAGGCCAGGAAGGCGCCGTAGAAGATCCCGATCAGACCCAGGGTCATGGCGATCGGTGCGAACTCTGCCGAGGCGTTGGGGAACAGTGGCAGGGCGAAACGCAGCAGGCCGTAGGCCGCCGTCTTCAACAGGATGCCCGCCAGGTCCACGGAACCGGCAGTCGGTGCCTGGGCGTGAGCGTCAGGCAGCCAGGAGTGGAACGGCACCACCGGCAGCTTCACCGCGAAGGCGATGAAGAAGCCGAGCATCAGGATGTACTCGGTGGCGGTGGACATCTTGGTCTTCAGCAACTGGGCGTAATCGAAGGTGATTACCCCGGTGTTGTTGAAGTTGACCAGCACCAGACCCAGGATCGCCACCAGCATGATCAGGCCGGAAGCCTGAGTGAAGATGAAGAACTTGGTTGCTGCGTAAATCCGGGTTTTCTTGCCGTCTGCCGAGCTGTGACCCCAGAGCGCGATGAGAAAGTACATCGGCACCAGCATCATTTCCCAGAAGAAGAAGAACATGAACAGGTCCAGCGCCAGGAACACGCCGACCACACCGCCCAGGATCCACATCAGGTTCAGGTGGAAGAAGCCCACGTGGCGCTGGATCTCTTTCCAGGAGCAGAGTACCGAGAGGATACCCAGCAGGCCGGTCAGCAGCACCATCAACAGCGACAGGCCGTCGAGGGCCAGGTGCACGTTGATACCGAAGCGCTCGATCCACTGGTGCTTGAACTCGATCGCCCAAGTCGGATCGACGCCAGGCGCCGGAGCATATGAATAGTTACCGTGGGCCCACAGCCAGAGGCCGAGGGCGAGTTCCAGGGTCATGGTCAACAGCGCAATCCAGCGGGGGAGGGTGGCGCCGAAGCGCTCACCCAGCCAGCACAGCAGGCCGCCGATGAAGGGGATCAGGATTAGCCAAGGCAGAATCATGACGGGCTCAATTCCTTTCGCAAGTTCGCAAGGTTCATATCAGACCGCTACCAGCACAATGGCGCCGATGACCAGCACGGCACCGGCTGCCATCGAGGCGGCGTACCAACGCAGTTGACCGGTCTCGGTACGGCTCAGGGAGTTGTGACCCCCTTTGGCCATACGCGGGATCAAACCGATGGTCTGATCGAGCGGGTCCTTGCGCAGTACATGGCTGATGGCCAGGTATGGCTTGACGAACAGTTTGTCGTAGATCCAGTCGAAGCCCCAGGCGGCGAACCACCAGGCCGAGAGCAGACGCCCGATGCCACTGTTGGCGATGGCGGTCACAACGCGACGCTTGCCAAGGAACAACAGGGCGGCCAGCAGGATACCGGCCAGGGCGATGGCACCCGAGGCGATTTCCAGGCTGTGCTTGGCTTCGCCACCGGCATGACCGGCGCTCAGCGGCAGCACGCCATGCAGGGGCGGAGTGATCATCGCGCCGATCCCGGTGGACAGCACGATCAGCACCACCAGCGGCAGCCAGTGGGAAATCCCGTGGCCGGCGTGGGCTTCGGTCTTGGCTTCACCGTGGAAGGTGATGAAGATCAGGCGGAAGGTGTACAGCGAGGTCATGAACGCACCCACCAGGCCGGCGTACAGCAGGCCGTGGTTGCCGCTGGCGAAGGCTTCCCAGAGGATCTCGTCCTTGGAGTAGAAGCCCGCGGTCACCAGAGGCAGGGCCGCCAGGGCCGCGCCGCCGACGATGAAGCTGGCGTAGGCCAGAGGCAGTTTCTTCCACAGGCCGCCCATCTTGAAGATGTTCTGCTCGTGGTGGCAGGCAACGATCACCGCGCCGGAGGCCAGGAACAGCAGGGCCTTGAAGAAGGCGTGGGTCATCAGGTGGAAGATCGCGCCGTCCCAGGCGCCAACGCCCAGGGCCAGGAACATGTAGCCGATCTGGCTCATGGTGGAGTAGGCGAGGATCCGCTTGATGTCGGTCTGCACCAGCGCGGCGAAGCCGGCCAAGACCAGGGTCACGCCGCCCACCAGGCCCACCAGGTGCAGGATTTCCGGCGCCAGGGTGAACAGGCCGTGGGTACGGGCGATCAGGTAGACGCCGGCGGTCACCATGGTCGCGGCGTGGATCAGTGCCGAAACCGGGGTCGGACCGGCCATCGCGTCCGCCAGCCAGGTCTGCAGCGGCAGTTGCGCGGATTTACCCACGGCGCCGCCCAGCAGCATCAGGGTCGCCAGGGTGATCCAGAAGTCGCCGGCCTGGAATTTCTGCGGTGCCAGCACCAGCAGTTCCTGGACGTTCAGCGTGCCCACCTGTTGGAACAGGATGAACAGGCCGATGGCCATGAACACGTCGCCGATCCGGGTGACGATAAAGGCCTTGAGTGCCGCGTTACCGTTGTTGCGGTTGCTGTAGTAGAAACCGATCAACAGGTAGGAGCACAGGCCCACGCCTTCCCAGCCGAAGTACAGGAACAACAGGTTATCGCCCAGCACCAGGAACAGCATGCTGGCGATAAACAGGTTGGTGTAGGCGAAGAAGCGCGAGTAGCCAGCTTCACCACGCATGTACCAGGACGCGAACAGGTGGATCAAAAAGCCCACGCCCACTACTACACCCAGCATGGTCACGGACAGACCATCCAGGTACAGGGCAAAGTTCGGTGCGAAACCGTCCACCGACATCCACTGCCACAGCACCTGGGTGTAGTGACCACCCGCCGGTGGCGCGACGTTGAATTGCCAGATCACGTAGGCAGCGACGATGGCCGACAGGCCAATGGAGCCGACGCCGATCAGGGCCGAGAGGTTTTCCGAGAGGCGTCCCCGGGAGAACGACAGCAGCAGGAAACCGATCAGGGGGAATACGAAAGTCAGAAAGAGAAGGTTCATCCGCGCATCTCGCTGGCTGCATCGATATCGAGAGTGTGGAAGCGGCGGTACAGCTGCAGCAGGATCGCCAGGCCAATACTGGCCTCGGCGGCTGCCAGGCTGATCACCAGGATGAACATCACTTGTCCATCCGGCTGCGCCCAACGGGCGCCCGCAACGATGAAAGCCAATGCCGAGGCGTTCATCATCACTTCCAGGCTCATCAACACGAAGAGGATGTTACGGCGGACCATCAGGCCGACCAGACCGAGGCAGAACAGGATGCCGGCAACCGCCAGACCATGTTCCATCGGGATAGTACCGAGAGGGATAGTAGGCATCGTATTACTCCTTCGCCTCGTTGCGGCCCAAGTGGAACGCCGTGACGGCTGCGGCGAGCAGCAGCATCGAGGCGAGTTCGACCACCAGCAGGTAAGGGCCGAACAGGCTGATGCCCACGGCCTTGGCGCTGACGGTGGTTTGACCGATACCGGCACCGCTCTGGTGGCTGAACAGTACGTACAGCAGTTCAGCCAGCAGCAGCGCGGCGAGGATCACCGGGCCGATCCAGATACCCGGCTTGAGCCAGATGCGCTCTTGCTGGGCCGCGGCTGGGCCGAGGTTCAGCATCATCACCACGAACACGAACAGCACCATGATGGCGCCAGCGTAGGCGATCACTTCCAGGGCGCCGGCGAACGGCGCGCCGAGGCTGAAGAAGGTCATGGCCACGGCGATCAGCGAAATGATCAGGTAGAGCAGGGCGTGCACAGGGTTGGTGTTGGTGACCACGCGCAGCGTGGAAACAACGGCAACACCTGATGCGAAATAGAAAGCGAATTCCATCGTTCTTCCTTAAGGCAGCAAGCTCTTCACGTTGATCGGTTCGGCTTCGTTCTGCGCGGAGCCTTTTGGCTTACCGGCAATGGCCATACCTGCAACACGATAGAAGTTGTAGTCAGGGTTCTTTCCGGGACCGGAGATCAAGAGATCTTCTTTCTCGTAAACCAGGTCCTGACGTTTGAACTCGGCCATCTCGAAATCCGGTGTCAGCTGGATCGCGGTGGTCGGACAGGCTTCCTCGCAGAGACCGCAGAAAATGCAGCGCGAGAAGTTGATGCGGAAGAACTCCGGGTACCAGCGACCGTCTTCCGTTTCAGCTTTCTGCAGCGAGATGCAACCCACAGGGCAGGCCACGGCGCACAGGTTGCAGGCAACGCAACGCTCTTCACCATCGGGGTCGCGAGTCAGGACGATACGGCCACGGTAGCGTGGCGGCAGGTACACCGGCTCTTCGGGGTATTGCAGGGTGTCGCGTTTGCGAAAGCCGTGACCGAACACCATCACCAGGCTGCGCAACTGGGTACCAGTACCCTTAACGATGTCGCCAATATATTTGAACATGGGTCAAATCCTCACTGAACCGCGCCCGCAGGCGTGTTCAACAACACAAGCGCAGCGGTCACCAGCAAATTGATCAGGGTCAGCGGCAGGCAGAATTTCCAGCTGAAGTCCATCACCTGGTCATAGCGCGGGCGCGGGATAGAGGCGCGCAGCAGGATGAACAGCATGATGAAGAACGCGGTCTTCAGGGCGAACCAGACGAAGGACAGTTGCGGCAGGATGCCGAACGGACCGTGCCAGCCACCGAAGAACAGGGTGACCAGCAGCGCCGAGATCAGGATGATGCCGATGTACTCGCCAACGAAGAACATGCCCCATTTCATACCGGCGTATTCAATGTGGTAACCGTCGGCCAGTTCCTGTTCCGCTTCCGGCTGGTCGAAGGGGTGACGGTGAGTCACGGCCACGCCAGCGATGAAGAAAGTACAGAAGCCGAAGAACTGCGGAATGATGAACCACAGGTTCTGCGCCTGGTACTCGACGATGTCGCGCATGTTGAAGGAACCGACCTGAGCCACGATGCCCATCAGCGCCAGGCCCATGAACACTTCGTAGGACACGGTCTGCGCCGAGGCCCGCAAGCTGCCCAGCAGGGCGAACTTGTTGTTACTCGACCAGCCGGCGAACAGCACCGCGTAGACCGAGAGACCGGCCATGGCGAAGAAGAACAACAGGCCGATGTTCAGATCCGCCACGCCCCAGGTCGGGGTGATCGGGATGATCGCGAAGGCGATCAGCAGGGCGGACATGGCGACCACCGGTGCCAGGGTGAAGATCACCTTGTCGGCAAACGGCGGGGTCCAGTCTTCCTTGAAGAACATCTTCAGCATGTCGGCGGCGATCTGGAACATGCCGAACGGGCCAACGCGGTTCGGACCGTAACGGTCCTGCCACCAGCCCAGCAGGCGACGTTCGACAAAGCTCAACAGCGCACCGCAGACCACAACGGCCAGCAGGATCACGACGGCCTTGACGACCGTCAGGATCACGTCGATCACTTCAGGGGTAAACCAACTCATTGCGCCGCCTCCTGCAGACCGTCAACGGATTTGCCAAAGAATGCCGGAGGAATGCCCGCCAGACCGGCAGGCAGGCCCACCAGGCCGGCACCCAGCTCTTCGTTGATGCGCAGCGGCAGACGCAGGGTCTGGCCAGCCAGACTCACGGCGAGCAGGGCGCCGTCGTTGACGCCCAGGCGATCGGCTTCGGACTTGGCCAGGGCCACGTAGGCAGCCGGGATGCGTTCCTGTACCGGAGCGGCCTTCGAAGAGTTCTCTTCGCTGCCGAACAGGTGATAGAACGGCACCGCTTGCCAAGTGCCCTGAGCCGGAGAGAAGGCACGCGGCACGCTGGCGAACCAGCTGAGACGGTCGCCCTGGCTTTCGATCAGGCGTTTACCCGGGTCACCGGCACGCAGGTGGCCGCCGACTTCGTCCTGGAACTTGTTCCAGGCTTGTGGCGAGTTCCAGCCCGGCGACCAGGCGAACGGCACTTGCGAGCGCGGTTCGGCGGAGCCCGAGTAACCTTCCATGGAGTAGGCGAAGGCGGTATCCGGGTCTTGCGGGGTGCGCGGTTCGTGCACGCTCTGGTTGGCGCGCATGGCGGTACGGCCGCTGTAGCGCAGCGGTTCGCGAGCCAGTTTCAGGCCTTTGATACGGAACGCTGCGGAAGGTGCTGCGTCGACGATGGAAGCCAGTTGCGGGGTGCTCGCGGCGCAGGCAGCGGTGACGTGGTCCAGCTGGGTCCAGTCCACCGGCTTGTTCAGCAGGGTGCTGCGCAGGGCATGCAGCCAGCGCCAGCCTTCGTGGACCATGATGCTGGCGTCCAGGTAGGTCGGATCGAAGACCTGGAAGAAACGCTGGGCGCGACCTTCCTGGCTGACCAGGGTGCCGTCGCCTTCGGCGAAGCTGGCCGCCGACAGCACCAGGTGCGCGCGCTCGACGGTGGCGGTCTGTTGATGATCGGCCACGATCACCACCTTCGCCGCGTTCAGAGCTGCATCCACCTTGGCCGCGTCGGTGCGGGTGTACAGATCGTTTTCCAGCACCACGATGGCGTCGGCTTTGCCGTCGATCACCGCCTGCAGGGCCGCGTCCACGGATTCGCCGCCGAGCATGGCCAGGCCGAGGCTGTTGGCCTCTGGCACGATCAGGCTGATGGAGCCGGCTTTCTCGCGCAGCTTCAAGGCCTTGGCGATGTTCGCCGCGGCTTCGATCAGCGCCTTGGAACCCAGCGAAGTGCCGGAAATGATCAGTGGGCGCTTGGCCGCCAGCAGGGCGTCGGCAATGCGCTTGGCCAGTTCCAGGGCTTCGCTGTCCAGGCCTTCGACGGCTGGGGCGCTGGCGTCGATGGCGTGGGCCACGGCGAAACCGATGCGTGCCAGGTCGTCTGGAGCGGCGTGTACACACTCCTCGGCGACGTCGTCGAGCTTGGTTTCAGCCAGGCTGGCGATGAACAGCGGGTTCAGCGCGTGCTGACCGATGTTCTTCACCGCGGCGTCGAGCCAAGGCTGGACGCGCATGGCGTCGGCCATTTCCTCGGCCTTACCCTTGACCGACTGACGCAGGGCCAGGGCCATGCGCGCGGCGGTTTGGGTCAGGTCTTCGCCAAGGACGAAGATGGCATCGTGGTCTTCGATCTCGCGCAGGTTCGGAACCGGCAACGGGCTGTCGTTCAGAACCTGCAGAACCAGGCGGATACGCTCCAGTTCGGAAGCTTCGATACCGCTGTAGAAGTGCTCGGCACCGACCAGCTCACGCAGGGCGTAGTTGCTTTCCAGGCTGGCGCGAGGCGAGCCGATACCGACGATGTTGCGACCGCGCAGCAGCTCGGCGGCCTGGTCCAGGGCCTGGTCCAGGGTCAGTTGGGTGCCATCGGCCAGGCGTGGCTGGCGTGGACGATCCTTGCGGTTGACGTAGCCATAGCCGAAGCGGCCACGGTCGCACAGGAAGTAGTGGTTTACCGAACCGTTGTAGCGGTTCTCGATGCGCCGCAGCTCGCCGTAGCGCTCGCCCGGGGAGATGTTGCAACCGCTGGAGCAGCCATGGCAGATGCTCGGCGAGAACTGCATGTCCCATTTGCGGTTGTAGCGCTCGGAGTGAGTCTTGTCGGTGAACACACCGGTCGGGCAGACCTCGGTGAGGTTGCCGGAGAACTCGCTTTCCAGGGTGCCGTCTTCAACGCGACCGAAGTACACGTTGTCGTGGGCGCCGTAGACGCCCAGGTCGGTGCCGCCGGCGTAGTCCTTGTAAAAGCGCACGCAGCGGTAGCAGGCGATGCAGCGGTTCATCTCGTGAGCGATGAACGGGCCGAGGTCCTGGTTCTGGTGGGTGCGCTTGGTGAAGCGATAACGGCGCTCGTTGTGGCCGGTCATCACCGTCATGTCTTGCAGGTGGCAGTGACCGCCTTCCTCGCAGACCGGGCAGTCGTGCGGGTGGTTGGTCATCAGCCATTCGACGACGCTGGCGCGGAAGGCCTTGGATTCTTCATCGTCGATGGAGATCCAGGTGTTGTCGGTGGCCGGGGTCATGCAGGACATGACGATACGACCACGGGTGTCGTTCTCGTCGGTGTACTGCTTGACCGCGCACTGGCGACAGGCACCGACGCTACCGAGAGCGGGGTGCCAGCAGAAATAAGGGATGTCGAGGCCTAGTGACAGACATGCCTGTAACAGGTTGTCCGCCCCATCGACTTCGAGCGCTTTGCCGTCTACGTGGATAGTGGCCATGGTTCAAAGTTCTTCGTTGGCCCGGTGTCAGCGGGCGTGGCTAATGGAATCTTGTTATGCGTGCGAATCAACACAGCCGTTCACGGCGTCATCGCACGTCGAGCGCAGGGCACGGACCCTGCGCCCTCATCTAAGCGTTACGCGCCGACTACGATCGGTCGGGCCAGAGGCGGGACGGCAGCGCTGGTGGGCGCGATGCCGGCTTCGAACTCTGGACGGAAATACTTGATGGCACTGCCCAAAGGCTCCACGGCTCCCGGTGCGTGAGCACAGAAGGTCTTGCCCGGGCCGAGGAAGCCCACCAGGCCCAGCAGGGTCTCGATGTCGCCTTGCTGGCCCTGGCCTTTCTCCAGGGCCATCAGCAGTTTGACGCTCCATGGCAGGCCATCGCGGCAAGGGGTGCAGAAACCGCAGGATTCGCGGGCGAAGAACTGCTCCATGTTGCGCAGCAGCGACACCATATTGATGCTGTCGTCCACCGCCATGGCCAGGCCGGTACCCATACGGGTGCCCACTTTGGCGATGCCGCCGGCGTACATTTGCGCATCCAGGTGTTCCGGCAGCAGGAAGCCGGTACCGGCGCCGCCAGGCTGCCAGCACTTTAGCTTGTAGCCGTCGCGCATGCCGCCGGCGTAGTCCTCGAACAGCTCGCGCGCGGTCACGCCGAAGGGCAGCTCCCACAGGCCAGGGTTCTTCACTTTGCCGGAGAAGCCCATCAGCTTGGTGCCGTGGTCTTCACTGCCTTCGCGGGCCAGGGATTTGTACCACTCCACGCCGTCGCCGATGATCGCCGGCACGTTGCACAGGGTCTCGACGTTGTTCACGCAAGTCGGCTTGCCCCATACGCCAACGGCGGCAGGGAAGGGCGGCTTGGAACGTGGGTTGGCGCGACGGCCTTCCAGGGAGTTGATCAGTGCGGTTTCTTCACCGCAGATGTAGCGCCCGGCGCCGGTGTGGACGAACAGTTCGAAATCGAAACCGCTGCCCAGGATGTTCTTGCCCAAAAGGCCTGCGGCCTTGGCTTCTTCCACGGCGCGCCGCAGGTGCTTGGCGGCGGTGGTGTATTCGCCGCGCAGGAAGATGTAGCCGCGGTAGGTTTTCAGTGCGCGGGCACTGATCAGCATGCCTTCGATCAGCAGATGGGGCAGTTGCTCCATCAGCATGCGGTCCTTCCAGGTGTTGGGTTCCATTTCGTCCGCGTTGCACAGCAGGTAGCGGATGTTCATGGATTCGTCTTTGGGCATCAGGCCCCACTTCACGCCGGTGGGGAAGCCCGCACCGCCGCGGCCCTTGAGGCCGGCATCCTTGACGGTCTGGACGATGTCGTCCTGGGACAGGTCGGCGAAGGCCTTGCGCGCCGCGGCGTAACCGTTCTTGGCCTGGTACTCGTCGAACCAGACCGGCTCGCCGTCGTCACGCAGACGCCAGGTCAGGGGATGGGTTTCTGCGGTGCGCGCAATGCGGTTCGCAGGGCCGAAAGAAGTCAGGGTCATACGTAGCCCTCCAACAGTTTGGCCACGCCAGCAGGCTGTACGTCGCCGAAAGTGTCGTCGTCGATCATCAGCGCCGGAGCCTTGTCGCAGTTGCCCAGGCAGCACACCGGCAGCAGGGTGAAGCGGCCGTCGGCGGTGGTCTGACCCAAGCCAATGCCCAGCTCGCTCTGGATCTGGCTGACCACGGACTCATGGCCGCCGATGTAGCAGACCATGCTGTCGCAGACGCGAATGATGTGGCGGCCCACTGGCTGACGGAAGATCTGGCTGTAGAACGTCGCCACGCCTTCAACGTCGCTGGCGGGGATGCCGAGGATCTCGCCGATGGCGTAGACCGCGCCGTCCGGCACCCAGCCACGTTCCTTCTGGACGATCTTCAGGGCTTCGATCGACGCCGCGCGCGGGTCTTCGTAGTGATGCATCTCGTGCTCGATGGCCGAGCGCTCGGTTTCGCTCAGGGCGAAACGGTCTGTCTGGATAAGCGTGCTGTTCATGCTTAGCGGTCCACGTCGGCCATAACGAAGTCGATACTACCCAGGTACGCGATCAAGTCTGCGACCATGCTGCCGCGGATCACCGAAGGGATCTGCTGCAGGTGGGCGAAGCTTGGGGTACGGATCCGGGTGCGGTAGCTCATGGTGCCGCCATCGCTCGTCAGGTAATAGCTGTTGATGCCCTTGGTCGCTTCGATCATCTGGAAGGATTCGTTGGCCGGCATCACCGGGCCCCACGAAACTTGCAGGAAGTGCGTGATCAAGGTTTCGATGTGCTGCAGGGTGCGCTCTTTCGGCGGCGGCGTGGTCAGCGGGTGATCCGCCTTGTACGGGCCTTCCGGCATGTTGCGCAGGCACTGGTCGATGATCTTGATGCTCTGGCGCATTTCTTCGACGCGAACCATGCAGCGGTCGTAGGCGTCACCGTTGGCACCCAGCGGGACTTCGAACTCGAAGTTCTCGTAGCCGGAGTACGGGCGAGCCTTGCGCAGGTCGAAATCGCAACCGGTGGAACGCAGGCCGGCACCGGTGACGCCCCACTCCAGGGCTTCCTTGGTGTTATAGGCGGCGACACCGATGGTCCGGCCCTTGAGGATGCTGTTTTGCAGGGCGGCCTTGGTGTACTCGTCGAGGCGCTTGGGCAGCCATTCAACGAAGTCCTTGACCAGCTTTTCCCAGCCGCGGGGCAGATCGTGGGCGACGCCGCCGATGCGGTACCAGGCTGGGTGCAGACGGAAGCCGGTGATGGCTTCGATCACGGTGTAGGCGCGCTGACGGTCGGTGAAGGTGAAGAACACCGGGGTCATGGCGCCAACGTCCTGGATGTAGGTACCCAGGAACAGCAGGTGGCTGGTGATGCGGAAGAACTCGGCCATCATGATGCGGATGACGTCGACCTTCTCCGGCACCTTGATGCCGGCCAGCTTCTCGACCGACAGCACGTACGGCAGGTTGTTCATCACCCCGCCGAGGTAGTCGATACGGTCGGTGTAAGGGATGAAGCTGTGCCAGGACTGGCGCTCGGCCATTTTCTCGGCACCACGGTGGTGGTAGCCGATGTCCGGTACGCAGTCGACGATTTCTTCGCCATCCAGCTGCAGGATGATGCGGAAGGCACCGTGGGCCGAAGGGTGGTTCGGACCCAGGTTGAGGAACATATAGTCCTCGTTGGCGCCGGAACGCTTCATGCCCCAGTCTTCCGGACGGAAGCGTGCAGCTTCTTCTTCCAGTTGCTGCTTGGCCAGATTGAGGCTGAACGGGTCGAACTCGGTGGCGCGGGCCGGGAAGTCCTTGCGCAGCGGGTGACCTTCCCAGGTCGGCGGCATCATGATCCGCGACAGGTGCGGGTGGCCGGCAAAGTCGATGCCGAACATGTCCCAGACTTCACGCTCGTACCAGTTGGCGTTGGGCCAGATACCGGTGACGGTGGGCAGGCTGAGGTCGCCTTCGGAGAGCGCCACCTTGATCATCACGTCGCTGTTACGTTCGATCGACAGCAAGTGGTAGAACACGCTGAAGTCGGCGCCCGGCAGCCCCTGGCGCTTGGTGCGCAGGCGCTCGTCCACGCCGTGCAGGTCATAGAGCATGACGTACGGCTTGGGCAGGTTACGCAGGAAGGTCAGGACTTCGACGAGTTTGGAGCGGGTAACCCACAGCACCGGCATGCCGGTGCGGGTGGCCTGGGCGGTGAACGCCTCAGGGCCAAAACGGTTATTGAGTTCGACGACCACATCCTGGTCGTCAGCCTTATAAGGCGGGATGTACAGAGCACTGCCTGTAGTCATGGTTTTTTATCGCTTTCGGTCAACGTAAAGAGTGAAGCCAGTGTCGTTTCTTTGTCAGAACAGATCTGGATCAGACTTCGTCAGGGCTGCGCAGGTTGGTGACCTGAATACGCTGTTCGCGGCGCTGCTCCTTTTGCGACGGCATCTCGGCGCGATACACGCCTTGATCACCGACGACCCAGGACAGTGGGCGACGCTCCTGGCCAATGGATTCTTGCAAGAGCATCAAGCCTTGCAGGAACGCTTCAGGGCGGGGCGGGCAGCCAGGTACGTAGACGTCCACGGGCAGGAACTTGTCCACCCCCTGAACTACGGAGTAGATGTCGTACATGCCGCCGGAGTTGGCGCACGAACCCATGGAGATGACCCACTTGGGCTCGAGCATTTGCTCGTAGAGGCGCTGGATGATCGGCGCCATCTTGATGAAGCAGGTACCGGCGATAACCATGAAGTCCGCCTGACGCGGCGATGCCCGGATAACCTCGGCGCCAAAGCGCGCGATGTCATGGGGCGCCGTGAAGGCGGTGGTCATTTCCACGTAGCAACAGGACAGACCGAAGTTGTACGGCCACAGGGAGTTCTTACGCCCCCAGTTGACCGCGCCGCTCAGCACGTCTTCCAGCTTGCCCATGAAGATGTTTTTGTGAACCTGATCCTCTAACGGATCGGAAACGGTTTCCCGTTCGCCGATCGGGTACTGATCGTTAGGAGCATCGGGGTCGATCCTGGTGAGATTGTATTGCATCGCCAAAGCCTCATTGTTTTAGCTTCGCCTGCCGCTTACGACGACCTTCCGGAGCCCAGTCAAGAGCCCCCACTCGCCAAAGGTAGACAAGACCTGCCAACAGAATTGCTATGAAAACGAGAGCTTCGACGAATCCGGTCCAGCCGCTTTCGCGGACGGACACAGACCATGCAAAGAGAAAGAGGGCTTCTATATCGAAGATCACGAAGAGCATCGCGACCAGATAGAATTTGGCTGAGAGCCGCAAGCGGGCGCCACCGGTGGGTAGCATGCCGGACTCGAACGGTTCGTTTTTGCTGCGGCCCCAGGCTTTTGACCCGAGGAGGCTGGAGACGCCGAGCATGAAGGCACAAAGGCCGACAACACCCAGAAGGAAAATGGCAAAGCCCCAGTTGTGGGCCATGAGTCCTGTCGCTTCGGGCATGCTGGTAATCCTTAACAGAGAGCAAGAGTCTCTGAGCTTGATAAAGAAATAAAGCAGTGACGATATGTCGCAGCGCAATCAATCGCGCTGATTTTATGGCTAAACACCGGGCAAGTAAAATTTCTAAAGCGAAATTGTTTATCGCAATAAGGACATAGCTTACCCCTGTAGCCCCGTAAGCCGCAGCCTGCGGGCATTAGGGGAGGTTTTGTTAATTATGTTTTGTTGCGGCTGCAACGAAAGTTACAACGCCTAAATGATAATCAATATTGTTTAGGTGTTGTTTTAATCTGCTTTCCTTCGGGGAGTGGGAAAGTTGCTTGTTATATCCCTGTTACTGCAAGTAGCAGGGGCGCACCTTTTAACCTGTTTCACTCTGGGTAACACCGCTCTGGATCAATTTTTGTCGGCTTTTACGTCGGTGGCGGCTTGCCCGCGAGTTTTTCGGTCAACGGGGGGCGGTAGGCGTGGGGCGGTTCGCCGGCAAGCTGGCTGGTACAGGTTTGGCGGGCAAAAAAACGCCCCGAGCCAGTCGGGGCGTCAGCTTTACAGCAATGCAGTTGTTTTACCGGGTCTGCATTGGCCGCTCGATCACGGCGCGAGGCCTGGAATCAGTGGAACTGCTCTTCTTCGGTGGAGCCGGTCAGGGCGGTTACCGAGGACGAACCACCCTGGATCACGGTGGTCATGTCGTCGAAGTAGCCGGTGCCCACTTCCTGCTGGTGCGCCACGAAGGTGTAGCCTTTGGCGGCGTCAGCGAATTCCTGCTCTTGCAGTTTCACGTAGGCGGTCATGTCGTTGCGGGCGTAGTCGTGCGCCAGGTTGAACATGCTGTGCCACATGTTGTGGATACCAGCCAGGGTGATGAACTGGTGCTTGTAACCCATGGCGGACAGTTCGCGCTGGAACTTGGCGATGGTCGCGTCGTCCAGGTTCTTCTTCCAGTTGAAGGAAGGCGAGCAGTTGTACGACAGGATCTGGTCCGGATATTCCTTCTTGATCGCCTCGGCGAAACGACGGGCTTCGTCCAGGTCCGGCTTGGCGGTTTCGCACCAGATCAGGTCGGCGTAAGGCGCGTAAGCCAGGCCGCGGGCAATCGCCTGGTCCAGGCCGGCCTTCACTTTGTAGAAGCCTTCCTGGGTGCGAGTACCAGTCACGAACGGCTGGTCGTATGGGTCGCAGTCCGAAGTCAGCAGGTCGGCAGCGTTGGCGTCGGTACGGGCCAGGATGATGGTCGGTACACCGGCAACGTCGGCCGCCAGACGGGCAGCGGTCAGCTTCTGTACGGCTTCCTGGGTTGGAACCAGCACCTTGCCGCCCATGTGGCCGCACTTCTTCACGGAAGCCAGCTGGTCTTCGAAGTGAACGCCGGCGGCGCCTGCCTCGATCATGCTCTTCATCAGCTCGTAGGCGTTCAGCACGCCGCCGAAACCGGCTTCAGCGTCGGCCACGATTGGCGCGAAGTAGTCGATGTAGCCTTCGTCGCCCGGGTTCTTGCCGGCTTTCCACTGGATCTGGTCGGCACGACGGAACGAGTTGTTGATGCGCTTGACCACGGTTGGAACCGAGTCCACCGGGTACAGCGACTGGTCGGGGTACATGGATTCGGCGGAGTTGTTGTCCGCAGCCACTTGCCAGCCCGACAGGTAGATAGCCTGGATACCGGCTTTAACCTGTTGAACAGCCTGGCCGCCGGTCAGGGCGCCCATGCAGTTGACGAAATCTTTATCAGGACGGAAGGACGGCTTGGCACCTTGGGTGACCAGGTTCCAGAGCTTCTCGGCGCCCATGCGTGCCAGGGTGTGCTCGGGTTGAACCGAACCACGCAGACGGACCACGTCGGCAGCGGAGTAGGTGCGAGTCACGCCTTTCCAGCGCGGGTTTTCAGCCCAGTCTTTTTCAAGGGCTGCAATTTGCTGTTCGCGTGTCAGTGCCATGGAGATAAACCTCGTCGCGTCTTGTGTAAAAAGTCGTTCTTGGTTGGAAAATTCCGGCTCCGCCGATCACGCGTCATAACGCTGCGTGGAAGGCTGCTCGCTGACCAGGAAGCTTAGGCGGTCGAGGGTGTATGGCGGGGATGGCGACGGGTGAACGATGGGCTCGAGGGGAAAAGTGAGCAGGTGAAGGCGCGCTGCGGTGCGCATTCGGGCGTCGTGGGCCTGGGTGCGTTCCAACAGTGTGTTGCCGATCGACCTAATTACGCTTCCGTCCCTCGGGACAACTTCGTTCCAGTCGCAATCTCGTCAAACACACCTTGTGGGCAGTACAGACACGAATCGGCTCGGTTGGGTAGGTTAGAGCGGCGATCCGAAGGCCCTTGCCAGGGCCCCTGATTAGCGGGAGCGAGGCCATCATGCCCGCGGTTTTTTGGCCCGTCAAATGTTTTGTAGTGCTTTTTTTGCGCCACTACATCTTTGGTCTAATACGACTAATCAGTCAGTTTTTGGTGCTTTAGTCCAACGCATCGACCTTGACCCGCAAGGTCATGTCATCCCGGCCCTGGGTCGAATAGCTGCGGCCCAGAGCCTGCCTGTCGGCCTGGGTCTGGCGATTGACCCCGGCCAGGGTGATCCACTCGCCGAGGCGGCCACTGACGGTTGTGTCGGTACTTTGCACGTTCACTACATCGGGACGTTCCTGGCTCATGCGGTCACGATTGGTGCTGATGCTCAGGTGTACGGTTTCACCGGTGACGCTGGCGGTGACATAGAAACCCTGGGTGACGTTGCGGTACTGGGTCTGGTTTTGCGGGCGACCGTAGGGATCGATCTGGGTGGTGGTCAGGGGCACGCTCTGGCCGACCTGAATCAGCGCCGGCACGCCTTCGCTGGCCTGGATCTGCTGGATGCCACCGTCGCGGCTCTCGGTGCTGCGATTGATGATCCGGGTTTGCGGCGCACCGTTGACCGAATACCCCTGGTTGTCCTGGAAGTTGTTTTCATTGGTGTCGACGGTGATCAGCAGGCGCTTGGCCGCCGTATCCAGTTGGGCAATGAAGGCCCGCAGTTCGGCGATCTTGCCCGGCTCGGCGTTGACGATCAGTTGGTTGCCATAGGCGCTGACCTTGCCGTCCTTGCCCAGAAAATTCTGCGCCACCGGCAGCAGGTCGGCACTGGTGCGGTTGTTGAGGGGCACGATCTCGGTGGTGGCCATGACCGAGCAGCTGAAGGTCAGCAGCAGCGTCGTGAGCAAGGTGCGTAGGGACATATCCGTTATCTCCGCGAGTAGCTGGGAAAGCCTTGAGTTTGACACTTTGTCGGCTTTGGGTGAGGCAAGTTGAATCCTAGACGGCAAAACGCCCCGGCATCCTGGTCCTGCGCCTGGTGGGTGCAAGGGGATGGCGGGGCGTTCGCTCTGGCCATTGCCGCTAGGGCTTGTCGGTCAGGCGCCGCGGACCATGTCGACGTGGGGGATGCCCGCTTCGAGGAATTCCTCGCTGACAATCGAGAAGCCCAGGCGCTCGTAGAACGGCGTGGCCTGGACCTGGGCGCTGAGCATCTGCTGCTTCAGGCCGCGTTTCTCGGCTTCGTCGATCACCGCGCGCATCAGCGCGTCGCCGACTTTGAGGCCGCGCCAGTCCTTGAGCACCGAAACCCGGCCGACATGGCCGTCGGGCAGCAAGCGCGCGGTCCCGATAGGAAAATCACCTTCGAAGGCCAGGAAATGCACGGCGCTGTCGTCGTCGGCATCCCATTCCAGCTCGGGCGGAACCGATTGCTCGGCAATGAACACGGCTTCACGGATGCGCCGGATCTCGGCGTTGTCCTTTTGCCAGTCTGCGACACGTACGTGAATCTTATTCATCGGCAAACCCCAGGCTCCCTTGCTTGACCAGTTCACACAACAGGCCGCGCCCATCGTCATCCGCCAGCCAGTGGCCGAGGTTGTCGATATGCAGGGCGTCGGCGGCGCAAATCATTTTCAGCAGTTCGCGCAGTTTACCGGGAAGCAGGCGGCTCTGGCCGCTGGCGAACAGCAGCAGGTCTTCATCCACTTCCGACCAGGCCAGGCGTGCGCTCGGGTTGCGGATCAGGATCGCGCCCTGTTCCAGGCTACCCAGCAGGTCGTCTTCTTCCAGTTCCGGGCCGACCACCAGTTCCGGGTAGCGCGGCTCGGTCATGAATTGGCCGAACCAGGTCAGCAGCAGGCGCTCGTCGCTCATGTGCTCGGCCAGCAGGCTTTTGAGGCGGTCGAGGGCGTCCTGCTGGATCTGGTGCGGATCGCTGACCGGTTGCACGTCGGCGTCGGTGTAGCGCTCTTCGTCCGGCAGGAACTGGCCGAGGAAGTCGGTGAAGTGGGTCAGCACTTCGGCGGCGCTTGGGGCGCGGAAGCCCACCGAATAGGTCATGCAGTCATTCAGCGCAACGCCGTAGTGGGCCAGGCGCGGTGGCAGGTAAAGCATGTCGCCCGGCTCCAGGACCCAGCTTTCGGTCTCTTCGAATTCGGCGAGGATGCGCAGGTCCGCGTGCTGCAGCAGCGGGCTTTCGGAATCGCACATCTGGCCGATCTTCCAGTTGCGCTTACCAAAGCCTTGCAGCAGGAACACGTCGTAGTTGTCGAAGTGCGGGCCGACGTTACCGCCTGGCGCGGCGAAGCTGATCATCACGTCATCGATGCGCCAGCTCGGCAGGAAGCGGAAGTGCTCCAGCAACTCGGCGACTTCCGGGACGAACTGATCCACGGCCTGGACCAGCAGTGTCCAGTCGCGCTCCGGCAGCTTGCTGAACTCGTCTTCGGCGAACGGGCCGCGACGCAGTTCCCAGGGGCGTTCGCCGTTCTCGATCACCAGGCGCGATTCGACTTCTTCTTCCAGGGCCAGGCCGGCCAGTTCGTCGGGTTCGATCGGGCTTTCGAAGTCAGGCAGGGCCTGACGGATCAGCAGGGGCTTTTTCTGCCAGTAGTCACGCAGAAATTCCCGTGCAGTGATGCCGCCCAGAAGTTGAAGTGGAATGTCAGGATTCATGTGTAACCTATTGAAAAAGTTTACTTTTCTAGCAGGAATAAAAACGCCCGGCGCGGCCGGGCGTCAAAAGGTCGAGCAGTCGGTCAGATGCGCTTGGCCTGGGCCGCGGCATTACCGATGTAGCTGGCCGGGGTGAGCTGCTTGAGCTCGGCCTTGGCCGCGGCAGGCATGTCCAGCCCGTCGATGAAAGTCTGCAGCGCTTCAGGGCTGATGCCCTTGCCGCGGGTCAGTTCCTTGAGCTTTTCGTAAGGATTTTCGATGTTGTAGCGACGCATCACGGTCTGGATCGGCTCGGCCAGCACTTCCCAGCAAGCGTCCAGGTCTTCAGCGATCTTCGAAGCGTTGAGCTCCAGTTTGCTGATGCCTTTGAGGCTGGCTTCGTAGGCGATCACGCTGTGGGCAAAGCCCACGCCCAGGTTGCGCAGCACGGTGGAGTCGGTCAGGTCACGCTGCCAGCGGGAAATCGGCAGCTTGCTCGCCAGGTGCTGGAACAGGGCGTTGGCGATCCCCAGGTTGCCTTCGGAGTTTTCGAAGTCGATCGGGTTGACCTTGTGCGGCATGGTCGAGGAACCGATTTCGCCGGCAATGGTGCGCTGCTTGAAGTAGCCCAGGGAGATGTAGCCCCAGATATCGCGATCGAAGTCGATCAGGATGGTGTTGAAGCGCGCAATGGCGTCGAACAGCTCGGCGATGTAGTCGTGCGGCTCGATCTGCGTGGTGTAGGGGTTGAAGGCCAGGCCCAGCTCGTCTTCGATGAAGGCGCGGGCGTTGGCTTCCCAGTCGATGTCCGGGTAGGCCGACAGGTGGGCGTTGTAGTTGCCCACGGCGCCGTTGATCTTGCCCAGCAGCGGCACGGCGGCGACCTGGGCGATCTGGCGCTCCAGGCGGTACACGACGTTGGCCAGCTCTTTGCCCAGGGTGGTCGGCGAGGCCGGCTGACCGTGGGTGCGCGACAGCATCGGCACTTCGGCGAAGCGGATCGCCAGTTCGCGGATGGCGTTGGCGGTCTGGCGCATCAGCGGCAGCATCACTTCATCACGGCCTTCGCGCAGCATCAGGGCGTGGGACAGGTTGTTGATGTCTTCGCTGGTGCAGGCGAAGTGGATGAACTCACTGACGTTGGCCAGCTCAGGCAGCTTGGCGGCTTGTTCCTTGAGCAGGTACTCGATGGCCTTGACGTCGTGGTTGGTGGTGCGCTCGATCTCTTTGACGCGCTCGGCGTGCTCCAGGGAGAAGTTCTCCGCCAGGGCATTGAGGACGGCGTTGGCTTCGGCGGAGAACGCCGGCACTTCGCTGATGGCGCTGTGGGCGGCCAGGTGCTGGAGCCAGCGCACTTCAACGAGGACGCGAGCACGGATCAGGCCGTATTCGCTGAAAATGGGGCGCAGGGCCTGGGTTTTGCCGGCGTAGCGGCCGTCAACAGGGGAAACCGCAGTGAGCGAAGAGAGCTGCATGGGGTGTTCTCGGACAGTCGGGCAACGAAATGGGGCGCGTATCATACATGAAAATATCCGCCGGTCCGTTGCCAACTGACCAGCGTCTTACGCGCAGCTCTTGAAAAATCAGGCGCAGCTCAGCTGCTGCGCATCAATGGATAGAGTTCTTTGAGCAATTTGCGCCGGCTGATTACCAGTTGCCAGCGATGGCCGCCCAGCTGGCGCCACAGGCGTGCGGAGCGGATGCCGGCCAGCAGCAGGGCGCGGATCTTCGAGGCATTGCTCGGCTGCTGCAGGTTGCGCATGTCGCCATGCACCTGGATGCGCTGGCGCAGGGTGCTCAGGGTGTCCTGGTACAGCCCGCCGCACGCGGCAATGACGTTTTCGTGGGCCGGGCCGAAGTGTTCGACCTGGGACTGGATCTGCGGCAGGCGCTTGCCGATGGTTTCCAGGAGGTCGTCGCGCTTGGCCAGCTGGCGCTCCAGGCCGAGCATCGACAGGGCGTAGCGCAAGGGTTCGCGTTGCAGGGTGCTGGGGTCGCGTTCCAGGGCGCCGATCAGAGCGCGATAGCCTTCGCGCAGGTTGATGTCGTCGCCGCCATAGACTTCCAGGGTGTCCTTCGGATCACGTATCAGCAGGCTGCCGAGCATGCAGCTCAAGGCGGCTTCGCTGACCTGGCCGGTCTTGGCGATGCGGTCCACCAGCACCGCTGCGAGGAATACACCGCCCAGCGCCGTCAGTTGCTCCTGAATCGGGCTCATGGGCGAAGGTCCTTGCTGCTCCAGGGTTCGGCCACTTCGATCACGCCACCGCCAAGGCAGATCTCGCCGTCGTAGAACACCACGGACTGGCCGGGAGTGACGGCGCGCTGCGGGTCGTCGAAGGTGGCGCGGTAGCCGTCAGCGGTTTTTTCCAGGGTGCAGGGCTGGTCGCTCTGGCGGTAGCGCACCTTGGCGGTCAGGCGCCGTGGCTGGCTCAGGTCGATGGGGTTGACCCAATAGATGTCGGAAGCCAGCAGGGCGCGGGAGAACAGCCATGGATGATCGTTGCCCTGGCCAACGATCAGCTCGTTGTGCTCCAGGTCCTTGATCAGCACGTACCACGGCTCTTCACCGGCGTCTTTCAGGCCGCCGATGCCCAGGCCCTGGCGTTGGCCAATGGTGTGGTACATCAGGCCGTGATGGCGGCCGATGACTTCACCTTCGGTGGTCTTGATCTCGCCGGGTTGGGCCGGCAGGTACTGCTTGAGGAAGTCGCTGAAACGCCGCTCACCGATAAAGCAGATACCGGTGGAGTCTTTCTTCTTTGCCGTGGCCAGGTCGTGTTTCTCGGCGATGGCGCGTACTTCGGGTTTTTCCAGCTCGCCCACCGGGAACAGGGTCTTGGCGATCTGCTCGCCGCCGACGGCATGCAGGAAGTAGCTCTGGTCCTTGTTCGGGTCCAGGCCCTTGAGCAGTTCGGTGCGGCCGTCGATGTCGCGACGGCGTACATAGTGGCCGGTGGCGATCAGGTCGGCGCCGAGCATCATGGCGTAGTCGAGGAAGGCCTTGAACTTGATTTCGCGGTTGCACAGGATGTCCGGGTTCGGCGTGCGGCCGGCCTTGTATTCGGCCAGGAAGTGCTCGAACACGTTGTCCCAGTACTCGGCGGCGAAGTTGGCGGTGTGCAGCTTGATGCCCAGCTTGTCGCACACGGCCTGGGTGTCGGCCAGGTCATCCATGGCGGTGCAGTATTCGGTGCCGTCGTCTTCCTCCCAGTTCTTCATGAACAGGCCTTCTACCTGGTATCCCTGTTCCATCAGCAGGAGGGCGGAAACGGAAGAATCTACGCCGCCGGACATGCCGACAATGACGCGTTTCTTTTGGGTGTCAGAAGAGGCTGGATCACGCATAGGAATTCAACGGGTGTCTTGAAAAAGGACGCGATTCTAACAGGCTGAGGCCTGCAAGGCTAAAACTGCGGTTAAAGCATGGGTCGGATCAGTGCCAGGCTGTGCAACTGGCCGTCCAGGTAATCGTCCAGGCACTGCAGGATCAGCTCGCTGCGCCAATTGGCTCGCTGTTCCAGCAACTCGTCGCGGGTCAGCCAGCGCGGGCCGATGATGCCGTCGTCCAGCTGATAGTCCGGACGGTGGCGCAGCGGCTTGGCGGCAAAGCACACGCGTTGGTAGGTCACGCCGTTGCTGGGGGCGGTATAGAGGTAGATGCCGACCACGCCGGTCAGCTCCACGTCCCAGCCGGTTTCCTCCAGGGTTTCGCGGATGGCCGCCTGGAGCAGGCTCTCATTGGCATCCAGGTGCCCGGCAGGCTGATTGAGCACGGCCTGTTCGCCCGAGTACTCCTCGACGAACAGAAAGCGTCCCTGATCCTCGACGATGGTGGCGACAGTGATATGAGGTTGCCATTCCATAAAGGCACTCCTTTATAAGGGGGCAGTATTGTAGGAGCCGGCTTGCCGGCGAAGCGAGCGACGCCTGTTTGGTGTGGGTGCATTTCGCCGGCCAGCCGGCTCCTGCGCCATCCAGAAGCACAAACCCCGGCGCGGGGCCGGGGTTTGTGTGTTCGCTCGTGCTTACACCAGCGCAGCAATGGCTGCGTTGAGGGTGGCGCTCGGGCGCATGGCCTGGCTCACCAGCTCAGGGTTGGCGCTGTAGTAGCCGCCGATGTCCACAGGCTTGCCCTGTACGGCGTTGAGCTCGGCGACGATGGTCGCTTCGTTCTCGGTCAGGGTCTTGGCCAGAGGGCTGAACTGCGCTTGCAGGGCAGCGTCCTCGGTCTGGGCGGCCAGGGCTTGTGCCCAGTACAGCGCCAGGTAGAAGTGGCTGCCGCGGTTGTCGATGTTGCCGACTTTGCGCGATGGCGACTTGTTGTTGTCGAGGAACTGACCGGTAGCCTGGTCCAGGGTCTTGGCCAGTACCAGGGCTTTAGGGTTGTTGTAGGTGTTGCCCAGGTGCTCCAGGGAAGCGGCCAGGGCCAGGAACTCACCCAGGGAATCCCAGCGCAGGAAGTTCTCTTCCAGCAGCTGTTGTACGTGCTTCGGAGCCGAACCGCCGGCGCCGGTTTCGAACAGGCCGCCACCGTTCATCAGCGGCACGATCGACAGCATCTTGGCGCTGGTGCCCAGTTCCATGATCGGGAACAGGTCGGTCAGGTAATCGCGCAGAACGTTGCCGGTCACCGAGATGGTGTCCTTGCCGTCGCGGGTCCGGGCCAGGGTGAACTTCATGGCTTCGACCGGGGACATGATGCGGATGTCCAGGTCGCTGGTGTCGTGATCCTTCAGGTAGGCCTGAACTTTCTCGATCATCACGCCGTCGTGGGCACGCATTGGGTCCAGCCAGAAAATGGCCGGGGTGCTGCTAGCGCGTGCACGGTTGACGGCCAGCTTGACCCAGTCCTGGATCGGCGCGTCCTTGGTCTGGCACATGCGGAAGATGTCGCCGGCTTCGACTTTCTGCTCCAGCAGCAGCTTGCCATGGCTGTCGGTCACGCGAACCACGCCGTCAGCCTTGATTTCGAAGGTCTTGTCGTGGGAGCCGTACTCTTCGGCTTTTTTCGCCATCAGGCCAACGTTCGGCACGCTGCCCATGGTGGTCGGATCGAACGCGCCGTTGGCTTTGCAGTCTTCGATCACGGCCTGGTAGATGGTGGCGTAGCAACGGTCCGGGATCACTGCCTTGGTGTCGTGCAGCTGGCCGTCGGTGCCCCACATCTTGCCGGAGTCACGGATCATGGCCGGCATCGAGGCGTCGACGATCACGTCGCTCGGCACGTGCAGGTTGGTGATGCCTTTGTCGGAGTTGACCATGGCCAGGGCAGGGCGGGCAGCGTAGACGGCCTGGATGTCGGCTTCGATCGCAGCTTGCTGCTCGGCCGGCAGGGCCTTGATGCGGGCGTACAGGTCGCCGATACCGTTGTTCAGGTTGAAACCGATTTCTTGCAGGACGGCGGCGTGCTTGCTCAGGGCGTCCTGATAGAACTCGGCAACGATCTGGCCGAACATGATCGGGTCGGAGACTTTCATCATGGTGGCTTTGAGGTGCACCGACAGCAGTACGCCTTGCTTCTTGGCGTCTTCGATTTCAGCGGCGATGAAGGCGCGCAGGGCCTTTTTGCTCATCACGGCGCAGTCGAGGATCTCACCGGCTTGCACGGTGGTCTTTTCCTTCAGGACGGTGGCAGTGCCGTCCTGGGCGATCAGCTCGATCTTGACGCTGTCTGCGGCTTCGATCAGGGCGGCTTTTTCGCTGCCGTAGAAGTCGCCGTTGCTCATGTGGGCAACGTGGGACTTGGAGTCCTTGGCCCAGGCGCCCATCTTGTGCGGGTGCTTGCGCGCGTAGTTCTTCACCGACAGCGGAGCGCGGCGGTCGGAGTTGCCTTCACGCAGAACCGGGTTCACGGCGCTGCCCTTGACCTTGTCGTAACGCGCCTTGGCGTCTTTGTCGGCGTCGCAGGTCACGGTTTCCGGGTAGTCCGGCAGGGCGTAGCCCTGGGCCTGCAGTTCCTTGATCGCGGCCTGCAGCTGCGGCACCGAGGCGCTGATGTTCGGCAGCTTGATGATGTTGGCTTCCGGGGTGACCGCCAGTTCGCCCAGTTCGGCGAGGTGGTCCGGTACCGCTTTGGCACCCAACTGCTCAGGGAAGCTGGCGAGGATGCGGCCGGCCAGGGAGATGTCGCGGGTTTCCACGGCGATATCAGCCGAAGCGGTGAAGGCTTCTACGATAGGCAGCAGGGAATAGGTGGCGAGGGCCGGGGCTTCGTCGGTGAAGGTGTAGATGATCTTCGAGCGGGTGGGCATATTCGGATTAACTCTCTTCTTTGCTAAAGCGTGCGCAGAAACTCGAGGTGCGCCGGGTAAGCGCTTTCGTTCAAAGGTCATCCATGAGCCGAATGTCGAGGTTTCTTCGCGGTGATGTTGGGTGCATCAGTCGAGCGTCAAGCGGGTGGGCTGCGGTAACAACCCGGCTTTGGGCGGCCAGTCTCGGCTTGTTTTCTTCGGTAGCAGAGCGTTCGGCCGTCGTGACTCTGTGGTCAGCGGCGGCATTATACATAGGTAGCTAGCAAAGCGCCGGTGCTTCATAGGTACCGGTGCTCGTCCATTGGTCTAAAGGTCGCAGGTGGGGTGCAGGCGTAGAGTCGCTGGCTGTGCTCGAGTTTGGCACTTTTCCCTTTGCATTCAGGCTTGTAGGCCGCGAACCGTAAAGCTTTCACGGCATATGGGTGGAACATGAGGTTCCCGTCCAGATTCAACTGGGTTACGCTCGAACGCAGCCAGATGTTCAATCCACACAACGGAGTTCAGCATGGGATACAAGAAGATTCAGGTTCCAGCAGTCGGCGACAAAATCACCGTCAACGCAGACCATTCTCTCAATGTTCCTAACAACCCGATTATTCCTTTCATCGAAGGCGACGGTATTGGTGTTGATATCAGCCCGGTCATGATCAAGGTTGTCGATGCTGCGGTTAAGAAGGCTTACGGCGGCGAACGCAAGATTTCCTGGATGGAAGTGTATGCCGGGGAAAAAGCGACTCAAGTGTACGACCAGGACACCTGGCTTCCTCAGGAAACCCTGGACGCGGTGAAGGATTACGTGGTTTCCATCAAGGGCCCGCTGACCACTCCGGTTGGCGGCGGCATCCGTTCCCTGAACGTGGCCCTGCGTCAACAGCTGGACCTGTATGTGTGCCTGCGCCCGGTGCGCTGGTTCGAAGGCGTGCCCAGCCCGGTGAAAAAACCAGGCGATGTGGACATGACCATCTTCCGTGAAAACTCCGAAGACATTTATGCCGGCATCGAGTGGAAGGCCGGTTCGGCAGAAGCCACCAAGGTCATCAAGTTCCTTAAAGAAGAAATGGGCGTTACCAAGATCCGTTTCGACGAAAACTGCGGCATCGGTGTCAAGCCGGTTTCCCTGCAGGGCACCAAGCGTCTGGCGCGCAAGGCGCTGCAATATGTAGTGGATAACGATCGCGACTCGCTGACCATTGTCCACAAGGGCAACATCATGAAGTTCACCGAAGGTGCCTTCAAGGAATGGGCCTATGAAGTGGCGGCCGAAGAGTTCGGCGCAACACTGCTGGATGGCGGCCCTTGGATGCAGTTCAAGAACCCGAAAACCGGCAAGAACGTCATCGTCAAGGACGCCATCGCCGACGCCATGCTCCAGCAGATCCTGCTGCGCCCGGCGGAATACGATGTGATCGCCACCCTCAACCTCAACGGCGACTACCTGTCCGACGCCCTGGCGGCGGAAGTGGGCGGTATCGGTATCGCTCCAGGTGCCAACCTGTCCGACACCGTGGCCATGTTCGAGGCAACCCACGGTACGGCGCCCAAGTATGCCGGCAAGGACCAGGTCAACCCAGGCTCGCTGATTCTCTCTGCGGAGATGATGCTGCGTCACATGGGCTGGACCGAGGCGGCTGACCTGATCATCAAGGGCACCAACGGCGCGATCTCGGCCAAGACTGTGACCTATGACTTCGAGCGTCTGATGGAGGGTGCGACCCTGCTGTCTTCCTCGGCATTCGGTGATGCGTTGATCTCGCACATGTAAGCGCAGTCGCGTACAAAGCAAACCGGCCGACTCAATCCCTTGAGTCGGCCGGTTTTTTTATGACTGGATGTTGGGTATATCAGCTCAAGGCGCTTTCAGGTTGTGCCTCGGCGGGGATGATTTCACCGGGCACCTTCAAGGCGCTGATTTTGACCGCATGCAGGCCCTTGGGGCCCTGGATGATCTCGAAGCTCACCGCCTGTCCGGCTTTCAAGGTCTTGTAGCCATCCATCTCGATGGCCGAGTAATGGGCAAACAGATCATCCGTCTTGCCCTCCTCATTAATAAAGCCATAACCCTTGGCATTGTTGAACCACTTGACCTTACCGCTAGCCATACTCATATCCCTCTGCAACAGACTCCATCACTGGAGTATCATCCAGTTCATCCGCCGCCAAGCTTGGTAAAAAGGTTGACGCCGCGGACGTTTATTACCCAATGTGGGCCCTATTGGTTGTAACACCGTTTTGCCGATAGTCAAGGTGACCCGGCGGTCGGAGTTGAATTCCATCCAGAGCGCCCCCACCACTGTATTTGCACAACTGACGAACCTTTCTTTCCATGCATGCAATCAGCCAGATTCGACTAACATTCAATCAGGATCGCCCGGACTTGCACGACGACGATTCCGCTGGCTTGGCTGTACAGGAAGCTAAGCCTGCATTACAGGCACCGCCGATGTACAAGGTGGTTTTGTTCAACGATGACTACACCCCGATGGATTTTGTCGTCGAAGTGCTCGAGATGTTTTTTAACCTGAATCGCGAGCTGGCGACCAAGGTCATGCTGGCCGTCCATACAGAAGGGCGGGCAGTGTGTGGATTGTTTACCCGCGACATCGCCGAGACAAAGGCCATGCAGGTCAACCAGTACGCCCGGGAAAGCCAGCATCCGCTACTCTGTGAAATCGAGAAGGACGGTTAACGCCGACCACTTGGGTATGAGGTGAAGCTATGTTAAACCGCGAGCTCGAAGTCACCCTCAATCTCGCCTTCAAGGAGGCCCGTTCGAAGCGTCATGAATTCATGACCGTCGAGCACCTTCTGTTGGCTCTTTTGGATAATGAGGCCGCCGCCACCGTTTTACGTGCCTGCGGAGCAAACCTCGACAAACTCAAGCACGACCTGCAGGAGTTCATCGACTCCACCACGCCGCTGATCCCGGTACATGACGAGGATCGCGAGACTCAGCCGACTCTGGGTTTCCAGCGTGTGCTGCAACGTGCTGTCTTTCATGTACAGAGCTCGGGCAAGCGTGAAGTCACTGGCGCCAATGTGCTGGTAGCCATCTTCAGTGAGCAAGAGAGTCAGGCGGTGTTCCTGCTCAAGCAGCAGAGCGTCGCCCGTATCGATGTGGTCAATTACATTGCTCACGGCATCTCCAAGGTGCCCGGGCATGGCGATCATTCTGAAGGTGAGCAGGATATGCAGGACGAAGAGGGTGGTGAGTCGTCTTCTTCGAGCAATCCTCTGGATGCCTATGCCAGCAATCTCAATGAGCTGGCCCGTCAGGGGCGCATTGATCCGCTGGTAGGGCGTGAGCAGGAGGTGGAGCGTGTAGCCCAGATTCTGGCTCGTCGGCGCAAGAACAACCCGTTGCTGGTGGGTGAGGCGGGCGTGGGCAAGACGGCGATTGCCGAAGGCCTGGCCAAGCGTATCGTCGACAATCAAGTGCCGGACCTGCTGACCAACAGCGTGGTCTACTCCCTGGATCTGGGGGCATTGCTGGCCGGTACCAAATACCGTGGCGACTTCGAGAAGCGCTTCAAGGCGCTGCTGAGCGAGTTGAAAAAACGTCCTCAGGCGATCCTGTTCATCGATGAAATCCATACCATCATCGGCGCTGGTGCGGCGTCCGGTGGCGTGATGGATGCCTCGAACCTGCTCAAGCCGCTGCTGTCTTCGGGCGACATCCGCTGCATTGGTTCGACCACGTTCCAGGAGTTCCGTGGCATTTTCGAGAAGGATCGCGCCCTGGCGCGGCGCTTCCAGAAGGTCGATGTGTCCGAGCCCTCGGTTGAAGACACCATCGGAATCCTGCGCGGTCTCAAGGGGCGTTTCGAGCAGCATCACAGTATCGAATACAGTGATGAGGCGCTGCGTGCCGCTGCGGAGCTTGCCTCGCGCTACATCAATGATCGGCATATGCCTGACAAGGCCATTGATGTGATCGACGAGGCGGGTGCCTATCAGCGTCTGCAGCCCGTCGACAGACGTGTGAAACGTATCGAAGTGGCTCAGGTTGAAGACATCGTGGCGAAAATTGCCCGTATTCCACCAAAGCATGTCACCAGCTCCGATAAAGAGCTGCTGCGCAACCTTGAGCGCGATCTCAAGTTGACGGTGTTCGGTCAGGATGCGGCGATTGATTCGCTGTCAACGGCGATCAAGCTGTCCCGTGCCGGCCTGAAATCGCCGGACAAGCCAGTCGGATCCTTCCTGTTCGCCGGTCCTACCGGTGTTGGCAAGACCGAGGCGGCGCGGCAATTGGCCAAGGCCATGGGTATCGAGCTGGTGCGCTTCGACATGTCCGAGTACATGGAGCGGCACACTGTTTCGCGTCTGATTGGCGCGCCTCCCGGCTATGTCGGTTTCGACCAGGGTGGCTTGCTGACCGAGGCAATCACCAAGCAGCCACATTGCGTGTTGCTGCTCGATGAAATCGAGAAGGCTCATCCGGAAGTCTTCAACCTGCTGCTGCAGGTGATGGATCACGGCACCCTGACCGACAACAACGGGCGCAAGGCGGATTTCCGCAATGTCATCCTCATCATGACCACCAACGCCGGTGCGGAAACCGCGGCGCGAGCCTCCATAGGTTTCACTCATCAGGATCACTCTTCCGATGCCATGGAAGTGATCAAGAAGAGCTTCACGCCGGAGTTCCGCAATCGTCTGGACACCATTATCCAGTTCGGTCGCCTGAGCCATGAAGTGATCAAGAGCGTGGTGGACAAGTTCCTTACCGAGCTTCAAGCGCAACTGGAAGACAAGCGCGTGCAGCTGGAAGTGACTGATGCCGCTCGCAGCTGGCTGGCTGCCGGTGGTTACGATGTGACGATGGGCGCGCGGCCGATGGCGCGTTTGATCCAGGACAAGATCAAGCGTCCCCTGGCCGAGGAGATCCTGTTTGGCGAATTGTCCGACCATGGCGGTGTGGTGCACATCGACATCAAGGATGGCGAGTTGACCTTCGATTTCGAAACCACGGCGGAAATGGCTTGATAGCCGTATAACGCAGCAGTACCGCCAAAGGCACCGGAGGGTGCCTTTGTGCTATCTGGAGTTTGAAAAGTTTTTTGCAGGCGAACAAAAACGCCCGGCATAACCGGGCGTCTTGTATTGACTTGTTTAGCGAGCGCGGTAAGTAATCCGACCTTTGCTCAAGTCATAGGGCGTCAGCTCGACGCGCACTTTGTCACCGGTAAGAATACGAATGTAGTTCTTGCGCATCTTGCCGGAAATATGCGCGGTTACGACGTGCCCATTTTCCAACTCCACACGAAACATGGTGTTGGGCAGGGTGTCGACGACAGTGCCTTCCATTTCGAAGCTGTCTTCTTTCGACATGCAGTAAAGCCCTCGGTATCCAATGAATGGCCCGGTGCAACTGCGCCAGGCAAAAGCGGCGTGCATTGTGCCCGAAAAGTGGGGTTTAAGCCAAGACCTTCTAGTTGAGGATCACCCATCTCTGGTTAACCAGTAGCTCTATGGGGCGGTATTGGGTCTTGTAGCTCATTTTTTTGCAGTTTTTGATCCAGTACCCGAGGTAGACCGCATCCAGGCCCTGGCGCAGGGTTTCGCCGATTTGCCAGAGAATCGCATAACGCCCCAGGCTGCGGTGTTCTTCGTCGGGTTCATAAAAGGTGTAGACCGCAGAAAGGCCATTGGGCAGCAGATCGGTAACCGCTACTGCCAGCAGGCGACCCTCCAGGCGGAACTCATAGAAACGCGAGAAGGGCAGATCCCGTACCAGAAAGGTCGAGAACTGGTCGCGGCTGGGCGGGAACATGTCGCCATCGGCGTGGCGTTGCTCGATATAGCGTTGATACAGCTCGAAATATTCTTCGCTGAACGCCGGTTTGCTCGCTTGTACCTTCAGGTCGCTGTTGCGTTTGAGGATGCGTCTTTGTTGGCGGTTGGGCAGGAACTGCGCCACGGGGATGCGCGCCGGCACACAAGCGTTGCAATTTTGGCAATGAGGCCGGTACAGGTGATCACCACTGCGGCGAAAGCCCATTTCCGACAGATCCGCATAAACATGCACGTCCATGGGCTGGCTGGGATCGAGGAACAAGGTAGTGGCCTGTTCGTCGGGCAGGTAGCTGCAAGAATGGGGTTGAGTGGCATAAAACTTCAGGCGCGCCAACTCGGTCATGAGTCAACCCTCGGAATAAGCTTTGAAATTAAGTGTAAGCCACTGCCGTCAAACCCGCCTAGGAAACCCATATGGCGCGGCTCGGTTGATCCAGGTGCTGCTTGAGGTAGTCGGCAAATTCCGCTCGGGTGATGGATCTAGCCCCCAGGCTGTGCAGATGCTCGGTGGGCATCTGGCAGTCGATCAGCACAAAGCCCCACGCCTTCAGATGCTGCACCAGGATCGCGAAACCGAATTTTGAAGCGTTGTCGGCGCGGCTGAACATCGACTCGCCAAAAAACAGCTGCCCCATGGCCAGGCCATAAAGGCCGCCTACCAACTCACCCTCATCCCAGACTTCCACCGAATGAGCGTGGCCGCGCTGGTGCAATTGCAGATAGGCCTGCTGCATGGCCTCGCTGATCCAGGTGCCGTCGGCGTAAGCGCGTGGGGCTGCGCAGGCGCTGATCACGGCAGCGAAATCCTGGTCGAAGGTCACTTCATAGCGCTGTTTGCGCAGCAGCTTGCCCAGGCTGCGGGATATGTGCAGCTCATCGGGGAAGAGTACGGTGCGCGGATCGGGAGACCACCAGAGGATGGGCTGGCCTTCAGAGAACCAGGGGAAGCAGCCATGGCGATAGGCCTGGACCAGGCGGTCGGGCGATAGATCACCCCCCGCAGCCAGCAGTCCGTTGGGCTCGCGCATGGCTTTTTCCAGTGGGGGGAAGTCAAGGTTGTTGCGTTGTAACCAGGTCAGCATGGCATCCAGACTTGTGGTAGGGGAGGGCGGTGGCGGGTCAGTGCTGACCCGCCACAAGCGTAGGGCGAGGGGTTAGTGGTCGTCGAGGAATTTTTCCGCATCCAGGGCTGCCATGCAGCCAGCTCCCGCAGAAGTAATGGCTTGGCGGTAGACGTGATCGGCCACATCGCCGGCGGCGAATACTCCCGGGATGCCAGTAGCGGTGGCGTCGCCTTCGCTGCCGCCCTTGACCAGCAGGTAGCCGTCACGCATCTCCAGTTGCCCCTGGAACAGGTCGGTATTGGGCTTGTGGCCGATGGCGATAAACACCCCGGCCAACGCCAGGTCCTTGGTGGCTCCGCTGTGGCTGTCCTGCAGGCGGGCACCGGTCACGCCGCTGGCATCCCCCAGCACTTCTTGCAGATGCTGGTTCCAGTGCAGGCGAATATTGCCGTTGGCGGCCTTGTCGAACAGTTTGTCCTGAAGGATTTTCTCCGCGCGAAGCTTGTCGCGGCGGTGCACCAGGTGCACTTCCTTGGCGATGTTGGACAGGTACAGGGCCTCCTCCACGGCGGTATTGCCGCCACCCACCACTGCCACCACCTGATTGCGATAGAAGAAGCCGTCGCAGGTGGCGCAGGCGGAAACCCCTTTGCCGGCAAACGCTTCTTCCGATGGCAGGCCCAAGTACTGCGCCGACGCGCCGGTGGCGATGATCAGTGCGTCGCAACTGTAGGTGCCACTGTCGCCGATGAGGATAAAGGGGCGCTGCTGCAACTGAGCGGTATGAATGTGGTCATAGACGATCTGGGTGTCGAAGCGTTCGGCGTGCCGCTGCATGCGCTCCATCAATACCGGCCCGGTCAGGCCTTCGACATCGCCGGGCCAGTTGTCCACTTCGGTGGTGGTGGTCAGTTGCCCGCCGGCTTGCAGCCCGGTGATGACCGTGGGTTTGAGGTTGGCACGGGCGGCGTAGACGGCGGCGCTGTAACCGGCAGGGCCGGAGCCCAGAATGATCAGGCGGGAATGCTGTGCTTGGTTCATAAAAACACCTCATAAGCCTTTGTCACAAAAGAGAATGCATGCTCCAATTGAACAGTGCGTATTACGCAATTGGCTATGCTTAACAGACTGTTCTGACGTGGCATGGTGTGAACAAACCCGTACAATACGACGATGTACCAGGCTTATTCAGAATTGCACCGTTTCAGAAGCAAGGGGCAGAGTGTTAAAAGTAGCCCCAGTTACGCCGGTCAACTTTATTTACCTGCTCGGATTGAGCAGTATCTTGTTAGTCAATCACCCGTTGGACGCGCCTATGGCGCAGGAAAAGACGCGTTTTGAAGAAATCCACCGCAGCACCTAAACCTGTTGTTCCGCTCTGGCGTCAGCAATTGCACTACCGGCTCAAGGAAGGTGCATTGATCGCCATTGGAGCCCTGTGCCTGTTCTTGATGATGGCACTTCTGACCTATGGGAAAGATGATCCGGGCTGGAGTCATAACAGCAAGATCGAAGATGTGCAGAACTTCGGTGGTCCCGCCGGTTCTTACAGCGCCGATATCCTGTTTATGGTGTTGGGTTACTTCGCTTATATCTTCCCGCTGTTGTTGGCGATCAAGACCTATCAGATCTTCCGTCAACGCCATGAACCCTGGCAGTGGAGTGGCTGGCTGTTTTCCTGGCGGCTGATCGGCCTGGTATTCCTGGTGCTGTCCGGCGC
The DNA here is from genome assembly GCF_013407925.2 of Pseudomonas protegens. Taxonomy (NCBI): domain Bacteria; kingdom Pseudomonadati; phylum Pseudomonadota; class Gammaproteobacteria; order Pseudomonadales; family Pseudomonadaceae; genus Pseudomonas; species Pseudomonas protegens. Next base: position 5,703,709 of record NZ_CP060201.1, read on the forward strand.
TGCGCTGGCCCATATCCATTTTCATGCGCCCACCGGCCTGCCGGCCGGCGCTGGTGGTGCCCTGGGCGAAAGCCTGGGTGACCTGGCCAAGAATGCCCTGAACGTGCAGGGCAGTACCCTGATGTTCATTGCCCTGTTCCTGTTCGGCCTGACGGTGTTCACCGACCTGTCCTGGTTCAAGGTCATGGACGTCACCGGCAAGATCACTCTTGATCTGTTCGAGCTGTTCCAGGGCGCGGCCAATCGCTGGTGGGATGCCCGCGTGGAGCGCAAGCAACTGGTGGCGCAACTGCGCGAGGTGGATGCGCGGGTCGATGAAGTCGTGACACCGAATATTGCCGACAAACGCGAGCAGGCCAAGGTCAAGGAGCGCCTGATCGAGCGCGAGCAGGCTTTGAGCAAGCACATGTCCGAGCGTGAGAAGCAGGTGCCGCCGGTCATCACTCCAGTGGCCGTCAAGCCGCCCGAGCCCAGCAAGCGCGTGCAGAAAGAGAAGCAGGCGCCGCTGTTCGTCGACAGCGCGGTGGAAGGCACTTTGCCGCCGATCTCGATTCTCGATCCGGCAGAAAAGAAGCAGCTCAATTATTCGCCCGAATCCCTGGCCGCCGTCGGTCACCTGCTGGAAATCAAGCTCAAGGAGTTCGGCGTCGAGGTCGCGGTGGACTCGATCCACCCGGGCCCGGTGATTACCCGTTACGAAATCCAGCCGGCGGCGGGGGTCAAGGTCAGTCGTATCGCCAACCTGGCCAAGGACCTGGCCCGCTCCCTGGCCGTGACCAGCGTGCGGGTGGTGGAAGTGATTCCCGGCAAGACCACCGTGGGCATCGAGATTCCCAACGAAGACCGGCAGATCGTGCGCTTCTCCGAAGTGCTCTCGACCCCGGAATACGACAACTTCAAATCCCCGGTCACCCTGGCCCTGGGTCACGACATCGGCGGCAAGCCGATCATCACCGACCTGGCGAAAATGCCTCACCTGCTGGTGGCCGGTACCACCGGTTCCGGTAAGTCGGTGGGGGTCAACGCGATGATCCTGTCGATCCTGTTCAAGTCCGGCCCGGAAGACGCCAAGCTGATCATGATCGACCCGAAGATGCTCGAACTGTCGATCTACGAAGGCATTCCGCACTTGCTGTGCCCGGTGGTCACCGACATGAAGGACGCGGCCAACGCCCTGCGCTGGAGCGTGGCGGAGATGGAGCGGCGCTACAAGCTTATGGCCAAGATGGGCGTGCGCAACCTTTCGGGCTTCAACGCCAAGGTCAAGGAAGCGATTGAAGCCGGTACGCCGCTGGCGGACCCGCTGTACAACCGCGAAAGCATCCACGACGAAGCGCCGCTGCTGACCAAGTTGCCGACCATCGTGGTGGTGGTGGACGAATTCGCCGACATGATGATGATCGTCGGCAAGAAGGTCGAAGAGCTGATCGCGCGTATCGCCCAGAAGGCCCGGGCCGCCGGTATCCACCTGATTCTCGCGACCCAGCGGCCGTCGGTGGACGTGATCACCGGCCTGATCAAGGCCAACATCCCGACCCGCATGGCGTTCCAGGTGTCGAGCAAGATCGACTCGCGGACCATCATCGACCAGGGCGGCGCCGAACAACTGCTGGGCCACGGTGACATGCTCTACATGCCGCCGGGCACCAGCCTGCCGATCCGCGTCCACGGCGCCTTCGTCTCCGACGATGAAGTGCATCGCGTAGTGGAAGCCTGGAAGCTGCGCGGTGCGCCGGAATACAACGACGACATCCTCAACGGTGTCGAAGAGGCGGGCAGTGGTTTCGAAGGCAGCAGCGGCGGTGGCGACGGCGATGATCCGGAAGCCGACGCGCTTTACGACGAAGCCGTGCAGTTCGTCCTGGAAAGCCGCCGGGCCTCGATCTCGGCGGTACAGCGCAAGCTGAAGATCGGCTACAACCGCGCTGCCCGGATGATCGAAGCCATGGAAATGGCCGGAGTGGTGACGGCGATGAACACCAACGGCTCCCGCGAAGTGCTGGCGCCGGGCCCGATGCGCGACTGATCCCTGTTTCGCTTGCAGCGGCGTGAAGTCACGCCGCTCGTATACCCATCCAATTAATGAGGAATTCCATGCGCCTGATTCGCATGTTGCTGCTGCCGGTATTGGCTGTGACCACCTTGTCGGCCCACGCCGACCCCAAAGACGTGGCGCGCCTGACCCAGTTGCTGGAAAAGTCCCAGACCCTGACCGCGCGTTTCTCCCAGCTGACCCTGGACGGCAGCGGCACCCAGTTGCAGGAAACCGCCGGCGAAATGTCCCTGCAGCGTCCAGGCCTGTTCTACTGGCACACCGATGCGCCGCAAGAGCAATTGATGGTTTCCGACGGCCAGAAAGTCTCTCTGTGGGACCCGGACCTGGAGCAAGTGACCATCAAGAAACTCGACCAGCGCCTGACCCAGACCCCAGCCTTGCTGCTGTCCGGTGACGTGTCGAAGATCAGCGAAAGCTTCGACATCACCTCCAAGGAGGCCGGTGGCGTGATGGATTTCACCCTCAAGCCGAAAACCCGCGACACCCTGTTCGACAGCCTGCGCCTGTCGTTTCGCAACGGCATGATCAACGACATGCAGTTGATCGACAGCGTCGGCCAGCGCACCAATATCCTGTTCACCGGGGTCAAGGCCAACGAAGCGATTCCGGCGTCCAAGTTCAAGTTCGACATCCCCAAGGGTGCCGATGTGATCCAAGAGTAAGCAGCCGCAACCGCAAGGTTTCGAAGGTAGTCCATGGACCTGTTTCGTAGTGCCCCGATCGCCCAGCCGCTGGCCGCACGCTTGCGTGCCACCAACCTGGACGAGTACGTCGGTCAGCAGCACCTGCTGGCCCGGGGCAAGCCGCTGCGCGAGGCCCTGGAGCAGGGCGCCCTGCATTCGATGATCTTCTGGGGCCCGCCGGGAGTGGGCAAGACCACCCTGGCGCGGCTGCTGGCGGAAGTCTCCGATGCTCACTTTGAAACCGTCTCGGCGGTGCTGGCCGGGGTCAAGGAGATCCGCCAGGCGGTGGAAATCGCCAAGCAGCAGGCCGGGCAATACGGGCGGCGGACCATCCTTTTCGTCGACGAAGTGCATCGTTTCAACAAGTCGCAGCAGGATGCCTTCCTGCCCTACGTGGAAGACGGCACGCTGATCTTTATCGGTGCCACCACGGAAAACCCGTCCTTCGAACTCAACAATGCGCTGCTGTCCCGGGCCCGGGTCTATGTGCTCAAGAGCCTGGATGAAACGGCCCTGGGCACTCTGGTCCAGCGCGCCCTGACTGAAGAGCGTGGGCTGGGCAAGCGCCAGTTACGCCTCAGCGATGAAGGCTTCCAGATGCTGCTGTCGGCGGCCGATGGCGATGGCCGGCGCATGCTCAACCTGCTGGAAAACGCCTCGGACCTGGCCGAAGACGGCGGCGAGATCGGCGTCGATCTGCTGCAAAGCCTGCTGGGCGACACCCGTCGGCGTTTCGACAAGGGCGGCGAGGCGTTCTACGACCAGATTTCCGCCTTGCACAAGTCGGTGCGCGGCTCCAACCCCGACGGCGCCCTGTACTGGTTTGCGCGCATGCTCGACGGCGGCTGCGACCCGCTGTACCTGGCCCGGCGCGTGGTGCGCATGGCCAGCGAAGACATCGGCAACGCCGACCCGCGGGCGCTGAGCCTGTGTCTGGCGGCCTGGGATGTGCAGGAGCGTCTGGGCAGCCCTGAAGGCGAGCTGGCAGTGGCCCAGGCCATCACCTATCTGGCCTGTGCGCCGAAGAGCAACGCGGTGTACATGGGCTTCAAGGCCGCCATGCGCGCCGCTGCCGAGCACGGCTCGCTGGAAGTGCCGATCCACCTGCGCAATGCCCCGACCAAGCTGATGAAGCAACTGGGCTACGGCGACGAATACCGCTACGCCCACGACGAGCCGGATGCCTACGCCGCCGGTGAAGACTATTTCCCCGAAGAACTGGAGCCCTTGCCGCTCTACCAGCCGGTGCCCCGTGGCCTGGAGCTGAAGATCGGCGAGAAGCTCAAGCACCTGGCCGCCCTGGACCGGGCCAGCCCCCTGCAGCGGAGAAAACCTTGATCCCCCTGATCCTTGCAGTCTCCGCCGGCGGCGTGGCCGGCACCCTGTTGCGCTTCACCACCGGCAACTGGATCAACGCCAATTGGCCGCGGCACTTCTATACCGCGACGCTGGCCGTTAATATCGTGGGCTGCCTGCTGATCGGCGTGTTGTACGGACTGTTCCTGGTCCGTCCGGAAGTGCCGATCGAAGTGCGTGCCGGTTTGATAGTGGGCTTCCTCGGTGGCCTGACGACTTTTTCATCCTTTTCACTGGATACCGTGCGTCTGCTGGAAAGCGGACAAGTGGCGCTGGCCCTGGGCTATGCGGCACTGAGCGTATTCGGCGGGCTGCTTGCTACCTGGGCCGGCCTGTCCTTGACCAAACTTTGATAAACGAGAGAACGACATGCTCGATTCCAAACTGTTACGTAGCAACCTTCAGGACGTAGCGGATCGTCTGGCATCCCGCGGCTTTGCCCTGGATGTGGCACGCATCGAAGCGCTGGAAGAACAGCGCAAGACCGTGCAGACCCGCACCGAGCAACTGCAGGCTGAACGTAACGCGCGCTCCAAGTCCATCGGCCAGGCCAAGCAGCGCGGCGAAGACATCGCCCCGCTGATGGCCGACGTTGAGCGCATGGGGAACGAGCTGAGCACCGGCAAGGCCGAGCTGGAAAGCATCCAGAGCGAACTGGATTCGATCCTGTTCGGCATTCCCAACCTGCCTCACGAGTCGGTGCCGGTGGGTGAAGACGAAGACGGCAACGTTGAAGTGCGTCGTTGGGGCACCCCGACCACCTTCGACTTCCCGATCAAGGACCACGTGGCCCTGGGCGAAACCCACGGCTGGCTGGATTTTGAAACCGCGGCCAAGCTGTCCGGCGCGCGCTTTGCCCTGCTGCGCGGCCCGATCGCCCGCCTGCACCGCGCCCTGGCGCAGTTCATGATCAACCTGCACACCAGCGAGCACGGTTACGAAGAAGCCTACACCCCATACCTGGTGCAGGCTCCGGCGCTGATGGGCACCGGCCAGTTGCCGAAGTTCGAGGAAGACCTGTTCAAGATCACTCGCGAAGGCGAGGCCGATCTGTACCTGATCCCGACCGCTGAAGTGTCGCTGACCAACATCGTGGCTGGCGAGATCCTCGATCCGAAGCAGCTGCCGCTGAAGTTCGTCGCTCACACCCCGTGCTTCCGCAGTGAAGCCGGTGCTTCGGGCCGCGACACCCGTGGCATGATCCGCCAGCACCAGTTCGACAAGGTCGAGATGGTCCAGGTGGTCGAGCCGTCGACTTCCATGGAAGCCCTGGAAAGCCTGACCGCCAACGCCGAAAAGGTCCTGCAACTGCTGCAACTGCCGTACCGCGTACTGGCCCTGTGCACCGGCGACATGGGCTTTGGCGCGATCAAGACCTACGACCTGGAGGTCTGGGTGCCGAGCCAGGACAAATACCGCGAGATCTCCTCGTGCTCCAACTGCGGCGACTTCCAGGCCCGGCGCATGCAGGCACGCTTCCGCAACCCGGAAACCGGCAAGCCAGAGCTGGTGCACACCCTCAACGGTTCCGGCCTGGCCGTGGGCCGTACCCTGGTGGCGGTGCTGGAGAACTACCAGCAAGCCGACGGTTCGATCCGCGTGCCGGACGTGCTGAAGCCTTACATGGGCGGCCTTGAGGTCATCGGCTAAATGGAATATCTGCCGCTGTTTCACAACCTTCGCGGCAGTCGTGTGTTGGTGGTCGGTGGAGGGGAGATTGCCTTGCGCAAATCCCGTCTGCTGGCCGATGCCGGTGCGCAGCTGCGAGTGGTCGCACCTGAAATAGAAGCGCAATTGCAGGAACTGATCGTCGCCAGCGGCGGTGAGTCCCGGCTGCGCGGGTATGTCGAGGCTGACCTCGACGGCTGCACCCTGATCATCGCCGCCACCGACGACGAATCCCTCAATGCCCAGGTTTCCGCCGATGCCCATCGGCGTTGCGTCCCGGTCAACGTGGTGGACGCGCCGGCCCTGTGCAGCGTGATCTTCCCGGCCATCGTCGACCGTTCGCCGCTGGTCATCGCGGTGTCCAGCGGCGGCGATGCGCCGGTGCTGGCGCGGTTGATCCGGGCCAAGCTGGAAACCTGGATTCCTTCCAGCTACGGCCAGTTGGCCGGCTTGGCGGCGCGATTCCGCGCTCAGGTCAAAGGCCTGTTTCCGGATGTGCAGCAGCGCCGGGCGTTTTGGGAAGACGTGTTCCAGGGCCCTATCGCCGATCGCCAACTGGCGGGGCAGGGCGCGGAAGCCGAGCGTCTGTTGCAAGCCAAGATTGCCGGCAAGGCGCCTCAAGCGACGGGCGAGGTGTATCTGGTGGGCGCGGGCCCGGGTGATCCGGACCTGCTGACCTTCCGCGCCCTGCGCCTGATGCAACAGGCCGACGTGGTGCTCTACGACCGTCTGGTGGCACCGGCGATTCTCGACCTGTGCCGCCGCGATGCTGAGCGCATCTACGTTGGCAAGCGCCGCGCCAATCACGCCGTGCCGCAGGAGCAGATCAACCAGCAACTGGTGAACCTGGCCCGGCAAGGCAAGCGCGTGGTGCGCCTCAAGGGTGGCGATCCGTTCATCTTTGGCCGGGGTGGCGAAGAGATCGAAGAGCTGGCGGCCCACGGCATTCCATTCCAGGTGGTGCCGGGGATTACCGCGGCCAGTGGCTGCTCGGCCTATGCCGGGATTCCCCTGACTCACCGCGACTACGCGCAGTCGGTGCGCTTCGTCACCGGGCATCTCAAGGACGGCACCAGCAACCTGCCCTGGAGCGACCTGGTGGCACCAGCCCAGACCCTGGTGTTCTACATGGGCCTGGTGGGCTTGCCGACCATCTGCGAGCAACTGATCAAGCACGGCCGTAGCGCCGACACGCCGGCGGCGCTGGTTCAGCAGGGCACCACCAGCAACCAGCGAGTCTTCACTGGCACCCTGGCCAACCTGCCGACGCTGGTGGCCGAGCATGAAGTGCACGCGCCGACCCTGGTGATCGTTGGCGAAGTGGTCCAGCTGCGCGAGAAGCTGGCCTGGTTCGAAGGCGCTCAGTCCGAGGTCTGAAAAGCTTCGCCAGCAAGCCGGCTCTTACACGATCTGCGTAGGAGCTGGCTTGCCAGCGAAAGCCTCCTCAATCCCTGCACCAAACCCCTTGCCCACTCAACCGCTGCCGATCATGGTCGCGGCTGAAGTCCTGCTGCGGTCCCTTCGGCACAATCCCGGTCGGATTGATGGTGCTATGGCTGGCGTAGTAGTGCCCCTTGATATGGGCAAAATCCACCGTCTCGGCAATCCCAGGCCACTGATACAGCTCCCGCAGCCAGTTCGACAGGTTGGGATAATCGGCAATCCGCCGCAGGTTGCACTTGAAGTGGCCGTGGTACACCGCATCGAAACGGATCAGCGTGGTGAACAGCCGCACATCGGCTTCGGTCAGGTACTCGCCGGCCAGGTAGCGCTGCTTGTCCAGCAACGCCTCCAGGGCGTCCAGCTCGGCGAAGACATCATCGAATGCCGTCTCATAGGCCTGTTGTGAAGTGGCAAACCCGGCGCGGTACACGCCATTGTTCAGCGCGGGGTAGATGCGTGCGTTGAGTTCATCGATGCGTGCGCGCAATGGCTGCGGACAAAAATCCAGGCCATTGCCGGTCAGGCCGTCGAAGGCGCTGTTGAACATGCGGATGATCTCCGCCGATTCGTTGCTGACGATGCGCTGTTGCTGCTTGTCCCACAGCACTGGCACGGTGACGCGGCCGGTGTAGTCGGCGCTGTCGGCGGTATAACGCTGGTGCATGAAATCAAAGTGATCCAGGGCATCGCCACTGGAGCCATGGGCGCTGTCGAAGGTCCAGCCGTTTTCGCGCATCAGCCAGCTGACCACCGAGACATCGATCAACTGTTCCAACCCTTTGAGCTTGCGCAGGATCAGCGTGCGGTGGGCCCAGGGGCAGGCCAGGGAGACATAGAGGTGTTAGCGCCCGGCTTCGGCGGCAAAGCCGCCTTCGCCGCTAGGCCCCGGACTGCCGTCGGCGGTGACCCAGTGGCGGCGTTGCGCCTGTTCCCGTTGGAAGGCGCCGTCCTTGCCGCTTTCGTACCACTGGTCATGCCAGCGCCCATCGATCAGCAGTCCCATGGAATGCTCCTCAGCTATTTTGCGTTGGAGTGCAGTCTATGCCGCTGGGTTCGAACAAAAAGCGCAAAGCATGGGCGGTTTTGATCGATTAAATCGATCTGTCCCTGGCATCCCAGTACTGCTGGGCCAGCGCGAAGGCCTGCTCCCGCGGCGTGCCCAAACCGCGCAAGGCCAGGGCCATGGTCGCCAGCAGGGCCAGTTGCGGGTAACTGTCCTCAACATCACCGCGCCACAGCGCCTTGAGGTGCTCGGGTTCCAGGCTGGCCGGTTTCACATGGCGCTGGGCCGACAGTGCCGGCCACTCTTCATCCCAACTGACGCCGCCGGTGCTGCCGTACAGATGGCTGGTGGTGTCCGGGTTGATCTCGATCTCGCCGCCATCGCCCTTGATCACGATGACGTTGTCCCCCAGCAGGCCGCTGGCATCGCGGTGCACTGCCTGGTAACCGGGGTGGAAGATGCTCTGCAGGCCGCAACGGGCGCCCAAGGGATTGAGCAGGCGCGCCAGGGAGTGGATCGGCGAGCGCAGGCCGAGGATGTTGCGCAAATCGATCATGCGCTGCAGTTGCGGCGCCCAGTCGCCCAGGGGCATGAAGGCCAGGTTGCCCTGGTCCAGCGCATGGCTCACCGAGTGCCAGTCACGGCACAGGGGAATCCCCAAGGGCTCCAGCAACTGCTCGGTGTACAGGCGCCCGGCGGTATGGGCGCCGCCGCCGTGCAGCAGGATGCGCACGCCGTTCTGCGCCAGGCACTTGGCCGCCAGCAGGTACCAGGGCAGGTGGCGCTTCTTGCCGGCGTAGGTCGGCCAGTCGAGGTCCAGGGCGATCTCGGGGGCGTTGAGGCGTTCGCGCAGGGCTTCGGTGAAGCCCGCCAGCTCTTCCGGGCTTTCTTCCTTGTGCCGCAGCAGCATGAGGAAGGCGCCCAGCTGGGTGTCCTCGACCTTGTCGTCCAGCAGCATGCCCATGGCTTCCCGGGCTTCCTCGCGAGTCAGGTTGCGCGCGCCGCGCTTGCCCTTGCCCAGGATGCGCACGAACTGGGCAAAAGGGTGTTCTTCCGGGGTCTGGGTGAGCAGAGGGGCGAAATCGTTCATAGGCAATTGGTCGGCTTTGGCAGGCCCGCCAGCTTGGCGGCAAGTTTGGCGGGAGTGCCTTTGAACAGTCGGTTCAGGTGCAGGCTGTTGCCCTTGTCCGGGCCCAGCTTGAGCGCGGTGTACTTGATCAGCGGGCGGGTGGCCGGGGATAGCTGGAACTCTTTATAGAAGCCCTGCAGCAGTTCGAGGATTTCCCAGTGTTCCGGGCTCAGCTCCAGCTCTTCGTTGGCTGCCAGGGCTTGGGCCACGTCGGCGGACCAGTCGTCGAGGTTGACCAGGTAACCGTCCTTGTCCAGTTCGATGGCGCGAGCGCCCACAGTCAGGGTACTCATAGCCAGGTATTGACCTTGTCATGCTCAATCGACAGCTCGACGAAGCCTGGGTAATCCACCGCCTTGGCCCAGGTCGGCAGCTCCAGGCCCCGGGCTTGCAAGTCTTCTTCCAGCACATACAGATTCAGGCCGCTGCGGGCGCCCAGTTCGCCGTAAAGAGTGGTGCCCGGCTGCAGGGCATAGGCGGCGTCGCCGCACAGCAGCAGGCCATCGGCGCTGCCCAGCAGGCGCAGGCAACTGCTCAGGCGGGTGTCGGTGAAGGGCGAGTGGGACAACACATGCAAGGTCGACATCAGAGGGTAATCACCTGGTCAAAACGGTCGATGATCCCGGCCAGTTCCGGGGCGTTGAGCAGCTGTACCGCGTCAAGGTTCAAGGCCGCCGGGTCGAGGCCGCGAGCCGCGAGGCTGGCGCTGCAGGCAAACAGTTCGTCGACGCCGAACAGCGCCAGCGCCTGCAGGTTGGCGCTCAGGTCTTTCTGGCGCAGCAGCGAGGCCTGTTGCCCCGGCGCCAGTTGCAGCACGCCATCGTCGAGAAACAGCAGGCCGATAGGCAGGTCGAAGGCGCCGCCGGCCAGGACGATATCCAGGGCCTCCCGGGCACCAGGGCCGGACCAGGGCGCCTGACGGCTGATCAACAACAGGGATTTGCCCATCTCACGCCCCTCCAAAACAGATCAGGCGGTCGGCGGCCTGTACCGCGTCATGCAATTGCCCGAGCCCCGACAGCTCCCACGGCGCCTCGACGCTCACCGCCGTGCGCTGATAGCGCTGGGCTTCGTCAGCATTCAACACACCCCGACGCAGGGCGGCGGCGATGCACACCACGCCATCCAACTGATGCTGCTCGACAAAGTCGCGCCATTCCCGGGGCAGGTTCTGCTCATCCTGGGGCGTGACGATGCTGTTGGCAGCGTTGTACACGCCGTCCTGATAGAAAAACAGCCGGACAATCTCATGCCCGCCCGCCAGCGCCGCCTGGGCGAACAGCAGGGCGCGGCGCGAGGACGGCGCGTGAGCGGCGGAGAACAGGGCGATGGCGAACTTCATGACGGACTCGATGGATAAAACTGCGGCCATGATAAAGCTTTCTCCGTGGATCGGCTAAACCCGATTCGCCGCCAGGGCTCTGGCTCAGGCAGCCCGGGACATATCGGGTAAAGCTTTGCCCGGGCCCTGAAGCAGCAACCAGGGATAGACTCGCGCCTTCATTCAACCTGGGACAAGGAGCAAGGGATGATGGACTTGAATTCGGCGGTGGTGGTGGTCACGGGGGCCGGTCGTGGTCTGGGCGCGGCACTGGCCATCAGTCTGGCGGATCTGGGCTGCAAGCTGATTCTCTGTGGGCGCAACGCCGAGGCCCTGGCGCAGGTGAGTGCGGCCATCAAGGCGCGCACCGCCCAGGCTGCCGATTGCGTGGTGGTGGATCTGGCCAGCAGCGACAGCGTCAAGGCGGCCCTGGCGGAGATTCATGTGCGCCAGCCCCAGGTGGACATTCTGATCAATAACGGCGCCATGTGGCTGGAGGCCAGCGAGCAGCCCCACAGCGCGGCCGAGGTCACCGGAGTGATCGATGCGGCCCTGACGGGCACCTTCCTCCTGACCCAGGGCCTGATGCCGGCGCTCAAGGCCTCCACGCGTCCGGACATCGTCACCATCGGCTCCATCAGCGGCTTGCCCAATGCACCGCTGCACAGCGTGTCGCTGCCGTTCTACGCGGCCAAGCACGGGCAACTGGCCCTGGCCGACGGCCTGCGCCAGGTGCTCAAGGGCACGCCGGTGCGCTCGCTGTGTGTGCATCCGCCGTATCTGGAAGACATTTCGCCGCTGGACCCGGCCTGGGAGCAGGTTCCAGCACGACAGAAGGGCGAGCAGGGCACCAACCGCGACGTGGTGGAAGCGGTGGTCTTTGCCCTGACCCGGCCGCGGCACATCAGCCTGTCATCGATCGTCATCGATACCGACAGCGGCGGTCTGTTCGACTGACGGCGGCGCAGGTCAGCGGGTCTTGTAGCCCAGTTGCCAGCGGCGCGGAATCTTCAACGACGCGATGCCCAGCAGAGCGGCAAACAAGCCGCTGACATATAGCGCCTTGAGCCCCAGGTGCTGTTGCAGCAAGGCCCCCAGCACCGCCCCGGCGAACATCCCGCTCCACGGCACCAGCTGTACCCGCCAGCCGTTGCGCCGTTCGCCGAGTACCCAGCGTCCCAGCCCGCGACCAAAGCGCGACAGGGCACCGGTGACATAGGTCAGGCCAATGGGCAGGCCGTTCACTTCTTCCACCGCGGCGTTGAGCATGCCCATGGCGATGATGGCTGCCAGCAAGGCCGGCAATTGCTGCTCGAAGGGCCAGGCGGCGGAGGCGCAGAGCAATGCGCCAATGCTCAGCAGCAAGGGCAGGGCGCGGTGCCCGGCCAGGCGGCTGACCACCACGCCCAGGGCGTTACCCACGACAAAGGTCGCCACCAGCAGCAACAGGCGCAGCACCAGGCTCAGCTCGCCATTGCTGATGGCCACCGCCATGCGCGTGGTGTTGCCGCTCATGAAGGACACGAAATCGCCAGTGGCCATGAAGCCGATGGCGTCGGTCATCCCGGCCAGCACCGAAAGGCAAGCCACCAGCCCGAGGCCGACTCGCCCGCGCCATTTCTGCGTGTGCTGCAGGGCGGCGCTGGCCGATTGGGTGGAAGTCGAAGGCAGCATCGTCGGTTCTCCTGAACAGGGACTACGGTGGACGGGTGCGGGTCAATGGGCGTTTTCGAGTCCGTGCAGGGCGCAGTACTCGTCCCACGGCATGCCGGCCATTTCCGCCACTTCCTTGTGCACTTCAAGGCGCTGGGCGTGGAATTCCTCGGGGCTGGCAGCGGTCAGTTGCAGGCTCTGTTCCCAGGCGAACAGCCCCAGGCGCTCGGCTTCGGCCTCGAAGGCTTCATGCAGGCGTTCGGCGCGGTACTGCTCGGGCGTCTCGCCCTTGGCCTGGGCCTCCAGCGGATTGAGCTTGTCCAGGGCTTCGCGCAGTTCGGGGCGGGCGGCGAGAAATCTTTCCAAGGCTATTTCGTGGTGCAGGGCATCGGCGGGCATCGGGGCTCCTTGAGGGGAACGGGCAGTCTTCAGGCATCAAGCCCGGGGCAGGGGATGTGCTGGCATTTCACTGCGTATCTGCTGCAGATCCTTGTGCGGGATCACATAGGTGCGGGCGAGCATATCGCCTATTCGCTGGCAGCGGCTTGATTCCGCACAGGCCATCAGCGGGACAAAGGCGAACGCGGCCTCCAGATGGCGGGTGGCGCTTCTGATCAGTACCTGGATCAGCGTCGGCGGCGTCCCGGCGGCGTTGATCACCACCAGGTCCAGGGCGCACTTGCCGGGCGTCCGGCCCTTGAAGAAATACTCCCAGGCCACGAAGTACAAGGGCCAGACCAGCATGAACAGCATTGAATGAAGGTAGGGCTCCAGCCCCGTCTGTTGCTCGAGCTCGAGCAACTGTCTGACCGGCTGCAACGCCAGCACCCCGTGCAGGCTCAGCGACAGGAGCACATACACCGCCAGCGCCAGCACCTGGTCGAGCATGAAGGCGGCGGCGCGGCGCAGGATCAGTCGGGTTCTTGAGACTTCCATGATCGATTCCAGAGTTTTTTCCATCACATCGGGCGCAGTGTAATCCCCGCAGGGTGGGGTGTAGCAGTGGTTTTGGCGGGGGCCTGCTACACCCGCACCGAGTCAGCTGACCACGGGCTGTTCGCGACCGATCTCGCTGCGCAACTGGGCAATCAGGTGCAGGCAATGGGTGAGCCCCGGCGACGGCTCGCCGACCCGGCGGCTGAGGATGATCGGCGAGGTGGCCTCGGGTTCTTGCAGCGGGCAAAAACCGATGTCGTCGCGATGCAGCACCTGCACCGAGGCCGGCACCAGGGTGATGCCGATGCCGGCGCCCACCAGGCCGATGGCGGTCTGCAATTCGTTGGTCCACTGGGCGATCTTCAGGTTCAGGCCGCGGGCACTGAACAGCGCGATCACATGGTCGGCGTAGCTCGGCCGCGGATTGGCCGGATACAGCACAAAGGGCTCGTTGGCCAGTTGCTCAAGGCTCAGCTCTTGTCCCAGCAAGGGATGGCCAGCGGGCAGGGCGACCACCAGCCGGTCCTCGGTCAGCACCCTTTGCACAATGGCCGGGTCGTCGATATGGATCCGCCCGAAGCCGATGTCGATGCGCCCGGTCTTCAAGGCTTCCACCTGTTGCAGGGTGGTCATTTCCGACAGCCCCAGTTCCAGTTCCAGGGTTTCGTTGCTGCGCAGGCGGCGGATCAGTTGCGGCAGCACGCCGTACAGGGTCGAGGGGGCAAAGCCGATGCCCAGCCAGGTCTTGTGCCCCAGGCCAATGCGCCGGGTGTTGTCGCAGACCTTGCCCAATTGCTCCAGCACCCGGTTGGAGTGTTCAAAGAAAAACCGCCCGGCGGCGGTCAGGCGCAGCGGCCGGCCGCGTTCCAGCAACAGCACCCCCAGCTCGTCCTCCAACTGCTGGATCTGCCGGCTCAACGGCGGCTGGGCGATGTGCAGGCGTTCGGCGGCGCGGGTGAAATTGAGGGTTTCCCCCAGCACCTGGAAGTAGCGCAGATGACGCAATTCCATGACAGCTCCCCCTGTAGAGATGTGCATACTTTTAAGGTATCAAGCCAGACCAATTCTATATTGGAACCCCGGAAAAAGCCGGGACAGAATCGAGCGCAGAACTTCAAGAACCTAACGGGTATGGACATGCACGCTTCTGCCATTGAATCGATCGAAACGATCATCGTCGATCTGCCGACCATCCGCCCCCACAAGCTGGCCATGCACACCATGCAGAACCAGACCCTGGTGCTGATCCGCCTGCGCTGCGCCGACGGCATCGAAGGCCTGGGCGAATCCACCACCATCGGTGGCCTGGCCTATGGCAACGAAAGCCCGGACAGCATCAAGACCAACATCGACCGCTTCTTCACCCCGCTGCTGATCGGCCAGGACGCCAGCAACATCAACGCTGCCATGCTGCGCCTGGAGCAGAGCATCCGCGGCAACACCTTCGCCAAATCCGGGATTGAAAGCGCCTTGCTCGACGCCCAGGGCAAGCGCCTCGGCCTGCCAGTCAGCGAACTGCTGGGCGGTCGGGTGCGCGATGCGCTGCCGGTGGCCTGGACCCTGGCCAGCGGCGACACCGCCAAGGACATCGCCGAAGCCGAAAAGATGCTCGACCTGCGCCGCCACCGCATCTTCAAACTGAAGATCGGCGCCGGTGAAGTGGACCGCGACCTGGCCCACGTGATCGCCATCAAGAAGGCCCTGGGTGATCGCGCCAGCGTGCGGGTCGACGTCAACCAGGCCTGGGACGAAGCCGTGGCCCTGCGCGCCTGCCGCATCCTCGGCGGCAACGGCATCGATCTGATCGAACAACCCATCTCGCGCAACAACCGCGCCGGCATGGTGCGCCTGAATGCCATTAGCCCGGCGCCGATCATGGCCGACGAATCCATCGAGTGCGTGGAAGACGCCTTCAACCTGGCCCGGGAAGGCGCGGCTTCGGTGTTCGCCCTGAAGATCGCCAAGAACGGCGGCCCCCGCGCCACCCTGCGCACCGCGGCGATTGCCGAGGCGGCGGGCATCGGCCTGTACGGCGGCACCATGCTCGAAGGCGGCATCGGCACCCTGGCCTCGGCCCACGCCTTCCTGACCTTGAACAAACTGAGCTGGGACACCGAGCTGTTCGGCCCGCTGCTGCTGACCGAGGACATCCTCGCCGAGGCGCCGGTGTACCGGGATTTCCACCTGCATGTCTCACGGGCACCGGGCCTTGGCCTGAGCCTGGACGAAGACCGCCTGGCGTTCTTCCGTCGCGACAAAACCACCCCCGTGCTGCATCACACCTGAGGAGGGCTGCATGCTATTCCACGTGAAAATGACCGTGAACCTGCCGGTCGACATGAACCCCGAGCGCGCCGCGCAACTGAAAGCCGAGGAAAAGGCCCTGGCCCAGCGCCTGCAGGCCGAAGGCAAGTGGCGTCACCTGTGGCGCATCGCCGGGCTGTACGCCAACTACAGCGTGTTCGACGTCGACAGCGTGCAGGAACTGCACGACACCCTGATGCAACTGCCGCTGTACCCGTACATGGCCATCGAAGTTAACGCCCTGTGCAGGCATCCTTCGTCCATTCATGAGGATGACCGCTGAGTTCGCACCAGCCCGTTCACCACTCTAATAAATACAAGATGAGGATTAATCATGAACGTCAGAATTTCCCAGACTGCCAGCGCCCAACGCTTTCTTGAAGAAGCCAGCGGCCAGTTCACCGATGGCGGCAACCCCCGGACCAAGGCCATCGTCTACCGCATCCTGCGGGACACCGTGAACATCATCGAAGACCTGAACGTCACCCCGGAAGAGTTCTGGAAAGCCGTCAACTACCTCAACGTCCTCGGCGCTCGCCAGGAAGCCGGGCTGCTGGCCGCGGGCCTGGGCCTGGAGCATTACCTGGACCTGATGATGGACGCCGCCGACGAACAGGCCGGCAAGACCGGCGGCACACCGCGCACCATCGAAGGCCCGCTGTACGTGGCCGGCGCGCCCCTGAGCCAGGGCGAAGCGCGCCTGGACGACGGCCTTGATCCGGGCGTGGTGCTGTTCATGCAAGGGCAGGTGACCAACACCGCCGGCCAGCCCCTGGCTGGCGCCATCGTCGACGTCTGGCACGCCAACACCGGCGGCACCTATTCCTACTTCGACGGCAGCCAGTCGGAGTTCAACCTGCGCCGGCGCATCGTCACCGATGCCGAGGGCCGCTACCGTTTTCGCAGCATCGTGCCGTCCGGCTACGGCTGCCCGCCGGAAGGCCCGACCCAGCAACTGCTGGACCAACTGGGTCGCCACGGCCAGCGCCCCGCGCACATCCACTTCTTCATCTCGGCCGATGACCATCGCCACCTGACCACCCAGATCAACCTGGACGGCGATCCCTACCTGCACGACGACTTCGCCTACGCCACCCGCGACGAGCTGATCGCCAAGATCACCTTCAGTGAGGACCCGGTGCGGGCCAAGGAACTGGGCGTGAGTGGCCGCTTCGCGGAAATTCACTTCGACTTCACCCTGCAGCCTTCGGCCCAGCCGCAAGAACAGCAGCGCCACGAACGGGTGCGTGCCCTGGAGGCCTGACCCCCGACACGGCAAGACCGAGCCACGGACGCCTTGAGCGGCCCGTGGCTTTTGTCGTTGTCGGCCTGGGCTTTTTGACCTTGCGTGATTGCCTGCCAGCGCGGCTTGCCACCGCGCGGTGCGGCCCCAACAAGAACAATCAGAGTGACCCGATTATGCAAATGCATCTGTTGAGTGAACGCAGCCGCGTGTTTGTTCAAGCCGATCCCCATGCCGTGTCCGGTTACGTCAATCAGCACGTGGGCAGCCACTGCATCCGCCTGCCCCGGGCCGGCCAGCCCCAGGCCAGCCTCAACCACCGGACCCTGGCCAGCCTCGACCTGTGCAGCCTCAGCTACGGCGGCAGCGTGCGCGTCACCTCGCCGGCCCTGGAAAGCATCTATCACCTGCAAGTGCTGCTGCGCGGTCACTGCCTGTGGCGGGGGGCGGGCCAGGAACACTGCCTGGCCCCGGGGGAGCTGCTGCTGATCAACCCCGACGACCCGGTGGACCTGACCTATTCCGAGGACTGCGAAAAATTCATCATCAAGATTCCCACCCGCCTGCTGGAAGCCGCCTGCCAGGAACAGCGCTGGCAGTACCCGGGGCAGGGCGTGCGCTTTCTGCGCCAGCGCTACCAACTGCAGGAGCTTGAAGGCTTCGTGCCCTTGCTCAGCCTGTTGTGCCAGGAGTCCGAAGCCCTGCAGGCCATGCCCAAGGTCCAGGAGCACTACGCGCACATTCTGGTGGGCAAACTGCTGGGCCTGATGCAGACCAACGTCCAGCGCGGCACCCTGAGCGCCTCGGCGGCGACCTTCGAATGCATTGCCGACTACATCGAACGCAACCTCAAGCAGGACATCGGCTGCGCAGAACTGGCGCAACAGGCACGCATGAGCCTGCGCTCGCTGTACGCGCTGTTCGAACGCAACGCCCGCACCACGCCGAAGAACTACATCCGCCAGCAGAAACTGCAACGGGTGCACGCCTGCCTCAGCGACCCGCAATGCCCGGTGCGCAACGTCACCGAACTGGCCCTGGATTTTGGCTTTTCGCACCTGGGCCGCTTCGCCCAGAGCTACCGCCAGCAATACGGCGAACTGCCCTCCGACACCCTCAAGCGTCGCCACTGACCGGCCCACCCCGCTATGGGCATCCGTTCCGACCTGTGCCTGGCGATCACCCGGCAGACCTTCGGCGTCCTCGGGACCCCTGCGTCTCCTGCGGAGCCGTTCGCAGCCTGCGGCAGCGGCTACAGAGCAATCTGCAGAAAACGGATACAGGTCTGCACGCATCGGCTATTGCCCCGCCAACCCCGGTCCTAGCATGGCCCTGCCTGAATAAAAACAATGGAGGCGGCGGCCATGTCCCTGCGACCCGAATACCTGCATTCCCTGCTTGAAGAAGACCCCGACCAGGGCGTCTACCGCTGCAAGCGGGCGATGTTCACCGACCCCCGGCTGTTCGATCTGGAGATGCAGCACATCTTCGAAGGCAACTGGCTGTACCTGGCCCACGACAGCCAGATCCCCAATCCCAACGACTACTACAGCACCACCATGGGTCGGCAGCCGGTGTTCATCGCCCGCAACAAGAACGGTGAACTCAACGCCTTCATCAACGCCTGCAGCCATCGCGGCGCCATGCTCTGCCGGCACAAGACCGGCAACAAGGCCTCCTTCACCTGCCCGTTCCACGGCTGGACCTTCAACAACACCGGCAAACTGCTCAAGGTCAAGGACCCGGCCGCCGCGGGCTACCCGGCCAGTTTCAACTGCGACGGCTCCCACGACCTGACCCGCGTCGCGCGCTTTGAGTCCTACCGCGGCTTCCTGTTCGGCAGCCTCAATCCCGACGTGCTGCCCCTGGTGGAACACCTGGGCGAGTCGGCGAAGATCATCGACATGATCGTCGACCAGTCCGCCGACGGCCTGGAAGTGCTGCGCGGCTCCTCCAGCTACATCTACGAAGGCAATTGGAAGCTCACCGCCGAGAACGGCGCCGACGGCTACCACGTCAGCTCGGTGCACTGGAACTACGCCGCCACCCAGAACCAGCGCAAGCAGCGCGAGGCCGGGGCAGGCATCCGCACCATGAGCGCCGGCAGCTGGGCCAAGCAGGGCGGCGGTTTCTACTCCTTCGACAAGGGCCATATGCTGCTCTGGACCCGCTGGTCCAACCCCGAGGATCGCCCGCTGTACGAACGCCGCGACGAGCTGGCCCGGGACTTCGGCCAGGCCCGGGCCGACTGGATGATCGAGAACTCGCGCAACCTGTGCCTGTACCCCAACGTCTACCTGATGGACCAGTTCAGCTCGCAGATCCGCATCGCCCGGCCGCTCTCCGTTGACCGCACGGAAATCACCATCTACTGCATCGCGCCCAAGGGCGAGAGCGACGAAGCCCGGGCCCGGCGCATCCGCCAATACGAAGACTTCTTCAACGTCAGCGGCATGGCCACCCCGGACGACCTGGAGGAGTTCCGCTCCTGCCAGCTCGGCTACCAGGGCAGCAGCACGGCCTGGAACGACATGTCCCGTGGCGCCGAGCATTGGGTTCGGGGCGCGGACGACGCGGCGAAAGAAATCGACCTGCAGCCGATCCTCAGCGGCGTGCGTACCGAGGACGAGGGCCTGTTCGTGATGCAGCACAAGTACTGGCAGCAGACCCTGCTGGCAGCCCTGGAGCGTGAAGCCGCTCGCCAGATCGACGTGGAGGCCGTGCAATGACTGTTTCCTACGACACCGTGCGCGATTTCCTGTATCGCGAGGCCCGCTACCTGGACGACAAGGACTGGGACAGCTGGCTGGAACTCTACGCCCCGGACGCGACCTTCTGGATGCCCTCCTGGGACGACAGCGACCAGCTGACCGAAGACCCGCAGCGGGAAATCTCGCTGATCTGGTACGGCAACCGCAGCGGCCTGGAAGACCGGGTGTTCCGCATCAAGACCGAGCGCTCCAGCGCCAGCATTCCCGACACCCGCACCTCGCACAACCTGAGCAATATCGAGCTGCTGGAACAGGGCGACGGCCAATGCAAGCTGCGCTTCAACTGGCACACCCTGAGCTTTCGCTACAAGACCGTGGACAGCTACTTCGGCTGCAGCTTCTACACCCTGGATGTGCGCGGCGAAAACCCGCTGATCCTGGCCAAGAAAGTCATCCTGAAGAACGACTACGTTCGCCAGGTCGTCGATATCTACCACCTCTGAGGCGACTGCCATGAGCCATCAAATCGCACTCAATTTCGAAGACGGCGTGACCCGTTTCGTCAACGCCAACCCCGGCGAAACCGTGGCCGACGCCGCCTACCGCCAGGGCATCAATATCCCCCTGGACTGCCGCGACGGCGCCTGCGGCACCTGCAAGTGCTTTGCCGAGGCGGGGCGCTACGAGCTGGGCGAGGACTACATCGAAGACGCCCTGAGCGCCGACGAGGCCGAGCAGGGTTTTGTCCTCACCTGCCAGATGCGCGCCTTGAGCGACTGCGTGGTACGGGTGCCGGCTTCGTCCCAGGTCTGCCGCGCCGGGCAGGGGACTTTCCAGGCCCGCATCAGCGCGGTGCGCCAGCTGTCCGACAGCACCATTGCCCTGTCGATCAAGGGTGAAGCCCTGAGCCAGCTGGCGTTCCTGCCGGGGCAATACGTCAACCTCGGGGTGCCCGGCAGCGAGCAGACTCGGGCCTACTCCTTCAGTTCGTTGCAACGCGACGGCGAAGTCAGCTTCCTGATCCGCAATGTGCCCGGCGGCCTGATGAGCAGCTTTCTTACCGGGCTGGCCAAAGCCGGTGACAGCATGACCCTGGCCGGGCCCCTGGGCAGCTTCTACCTGCGGGACATCCGCCGGCCCCTGCTGTTGCTGGCCGGCGGCACAGGGCTGGCGCCGTTCACCGCCATGCTGGAGAAAATCGCCGAGCAGGGCAGCGCGCACCCGCTGCATTTGATCTACGGCGTGACCCACGATTTCGACCTGGTGGAGCTGGAGCGCCTGGAAGACTTTGCCGCGCGCATCCCGCAGTTCAGCTTCAGCGCCTGCGTGGCCAATCCAGATAGCCAGTACCCGCGCAAGGGCTACGTGACCCAGCACATCGAACCGGCGCACCTCAACCAGGGCGATGTGGACATCTACCTGTGCGGACCGCCGCCGATGGTCGAAGCGGTGAGCCAGTTCATCCGCGAGCAGGGCATCGCCCCGGCGAACTTCTACTACGAGAAGTTCGCCGCCAGCGCCGCCTGAAGGGCACTTCCCCGCTGTAGGAACTGGCTTGCCAGCGAAGACGTCCATCAGGGCGCTGCAAGGCTCAAGGGCCCTTTCGCCGGCAAGCCGGCTCCTACGCAATCCCACACGGCAAGCCATGGCCTTGTAGGAGCTGGCTTGCCAGCGAAGGCGTCCATCAGGGTGCAGCAAGGCCCAAGGGCCCCTTCGCCGGCAAGCCGGCTCCTACGTCGGGTGGTGTTCTCCCTATCTTTTTGCGTTCACGAGGTTTCCATGAACCGTTTCCACAACCAAGTCGCCCTGGTCACCGGCGCCGCCCAAGGCATCGGCCGTCGCGTTGCCGAGCGCCTGGCCGAAGAGGGCGCCCGCGTGGTGCTGGTGGACCGCTCCGAGCTGGTCTTCGAACTGGCCGCCGAACTCAGCCCCCGCTACCCAATCCTGGCTCTGACCGCCGATCTGGAGCAGTACAGCGAGTGCAGCCTGATCATGGCCGCGGCCATCGCCCATTTCGGCCGCCTCGATGTGCTGGTCAACAACGTCGGCGGCACCATCTGGGCCAAGCCTTTCGAACACTACGAGCCCGCGCAGATCGAAGCCGAAGTGCGCCGCTCGCTGTTCCCCACTTTGTGGTGCTGCCACGCCGCCTTGCCGCCGATGCTGGAGCAGGGCAGTGGCGCCATCGTCAACGTCTCGTCCATCGCCACCCGCAGTCTCAACCGCGTGCCCTACGGCGCGGCCAAGGGCGGGATCAACGCGCTGACCGCCTGCCTGGCCTTCGAAACCGCCGGTCGTGGCGTGCGGGTCAATGCCACCGCCCCGGGGGGCACCGAAGCCCCGCCGCGGCGTATCCCGCGCAACAGCGCCGAGCCAAGCGCCGAGGAACAGGTCTGGTATCAGCAGATCGTCGATCAGACCCTGGATAGCAGCCTGATGAAACGCTACGGCACCATCGACGAGCAGGCCGCGGCGATCCTGTTCCTCGCCTCCGCCGAAGCGTCCTATATCACCGGCACGGTGCTGCCGGTGGGCGGTGGCGACCAGGGCTGAAGCCCGGCGGCCTCAGGCTCTGCTGCCGGGGCGGTCAGTAGAACAGGCGCGGCTCGGGTGAGGCGAGCAAGCTGGCCAGCTTGGTCAGGGCAAAGCTCAGTTCGGCGCGGCTTGGCGACATCAAGGCAATGCGCACGCCGCGGCTGGCCGTGGTGCGCTGGGCCAGGAACTGGCTGCCGCTGACCACGGTGACGCCCTGGGCGCGGGCCAGGTTGGCAAACTCGTCGCAGTTCCAGGGCTGCGGCAGCACCAGCCAGATGTGAAAGCTGTTGGGCTGGCTGCTGATTTGATAGTTGCCGAGAATCTCCCGCGCCATTTGCTGGCGCACGGCCGCCTCTTGCTGCTGCACCTTGATCAGTTGCTCGCCGGTGCCGCTGTTGATCAGGTTGCTGGCCAGTTGCGCCATCATCGGCGAGGGCATCCACACGCTGCTGCGGACCATGGACGACAGGCGCGAGAGGGTTTCGGGCGGGGCGTACAGGTAACCGATGCGCAGCGCCGGCAGGATGCTTTTCGACAGGCTGGTCAGGTAGACCGAGCGCTCGGGGGCGTAGGCCGAGATCGGCTTGTGCACGTTGTGGGTTTCCAGAAAGCCATAGATGTCATCGTCAATGATGAACACATCGTATTCGCGGGCGATCTGGGCAATGGCTTCGCGGCGCTCCGGCGGCATGATCGAGTTGGTCGGGTTCTGGTGCGTGGTCACGCACACCAGCAGGGCCGGACGGTGCTCCTCGCACGCCGCGCGGAAGGCCTCGGGCACCAGCCCGTATTCATCGATCTGCACGCCCATCAGGCGCCTGTCCAGGCTGTGGGCCAGGGAGATGATCCCGGGGTAGCAATGCTCTTCGCAGAGAATCAGGTCGTTGGTGTTGGACAGGCTGTTGATGGCCACCAGCAAGCCGTGCTGCGCGCCGCTGGTGAGCACGATCTGCTGCCAGCGCGCCTCGGGCAGGCTGCGCTGCACCCAGCGGGCTCCGGCCTGCTTGTGCACGGCGTGTCCGCCATCGGTGGCGTAGTCCAGCACCCGGTTCAGGTCCGCCGACTGGGCCAGCTCGCCAATGGAATCGCGCAGCCACATCCCGACGTTGGCGTCATTGGGCTTGATGATCGACAGATCGATCTGCGCGCTGTGGCTATCGGTACTGGTTTGCGCTGCGGCAGGCGCCGTCCTGGTCTTGGCCGGCAAGACAAAAGTCCCGCGTCCGACTTCCCCCACCACCAGCCCGCGCTTGGCCGCTTCGTCATAGGCGCGCCCCACGGTGCCGGGGGTGACTTTCAAGGCCTCGGCCAACTCCTTGAGGGTGGGCAGCCGATCTTCAGGGCTCAGGCGCCCGGAGCGGATGTCTTGCTCCAGGGCGTCGGCAATCATTAGGTAAACCGGCTGCGCGTGGCCGCTGTATTGAGGAACCCACATAGGTAAAGCACCAAAGTCTGCACGAGCACGCAAGCCTAACATGAACCCGCGAAGGGGCGTAATCCTGTGGTAATCGAGGCTATTGCACCGAATTGATGCGATTTAATTCTGTCGGATAAGCCAGGTTTTTCGTTGGCTTTACCGTGCTGAAATTTTATTTCATGAGAAATTTCAATAAATTCAATGACTTTAAAGCCGTATTCACGCGCTGCAAGCCAGATCGGCAGAAATAAATTGAATCGAGTCTATTTGTGTAATTACAATGATTACGTCGATGTTGTTTCGAGATGTTATCGAGGCATTGACTGGTTTGTCCCGGCATTACACGGGTGTCGTGTGAGCTGAATCACAAAAATACAACAGGTTGTGCCGCCTCCCGGGCCAGGCGCAACGCGCATCGAACTATGGAATTCAACTGAAATGGAAAGCGCACAGCACAAGCAGGCAGTCGAGGCCGTGGCAACGTTGGAAATCCGCTTGCCGTGGGTTATTTCCAGCGCCTGGCAAACCGTCTTGAGTCAGACGCCTCTGGAATTCGAGGCCACCAAGGACATTTATTTTCAGCTCAAGGAACAGGCCCAGGATGTACTGGGGGCTGCCCTGACGCGACAGATCCGGACCTTTGTCGAAGACCCCGACCTCACCTCGATGGTGATTCGCAACTGCCCGCGAGACCGGGACATTCCACCGACGCCTTACTCCGGCGTGCTGAGCCCCAAGAGCACGCCCATCGCCTGCCTGGTCAGCCTGTCGCTGCAAAGCCTGCTGGGTATCCATCCGGTGGTGTATGAAGGGGAGAATGACGGACGCCTGTTCCGCCATGTGATTCCTTCTCGTACCTCCTCCAGCCAGAAAAGCTCGCACGGATCGCGCCTGCGCTTTTCCTACCACGTCGACAACCCGGACTTGCCGCTGTCATCCGAAGCGCTCGGCGAGCTCTCCTGCTGCCCGGAATACCTGTCGTTCTTCGGCATGCGTTGCGATCCGCGGATCAACACCACGCTGGTCAATCTGGACGACGTGATCGACCAACTGCCGGCGGCCACCGTGCGCGAACTGAGCCTGCCGCAGTTCGAGGTGCGCCGCCCGGACTCGTTCGCCAGCCAGCGCCGTTCAACGCCCAACCTCGCGGTGCTGGTGCGCGGCGCGGCCAACGAGTGGCTGTGCCGCTTCGACAGCGAAAACACCTACGGCATGAACGCCAGCGCTGAGCTCGCGCTCAACACCCTGCGCGCGCTGCTGGAAAGCCGCCGCTTCGATGAGCCGCACCTGCTGCTGCCCGGGGATTTCATGATCTTCAAGAACCAGCGGGTGCTGCACGCCCGCGACGGTTTCGAGCCGCAAAACGACGGCGCCGACCGCTGGCTCTTGCGCGTGTTCGCGGTCAATGACCTGAACCGCGTGCGCTTTGCGCGAGCCGACCATCTGTATGAAGTCCTTTCCTGATTCTTTTTGTCTTTGTAGGGTAACGCTATGGAACTGTTAGGAGCCTATTGGGCTGAACACTGGGTATTGGCGATTCTGCTGCTGGGCGCCATCGCCTTCGTCGCCGGTTTTGTCGACAGCATTGCTGGCGGGGGCGGGCTGTTCCTGGTGCCCGGATTCCTGCTGGTGGGCCTGCCCCCGCAGGTGGCGCTGGGCCAGGAAAAACTGGTCAGCACCCTGGGCACCCTGGCGGCCATCAGGAACTTTCTGGTCAACAGCAAGATGGTCTGGAAGGTGGCGCTGGTCGGCGTGCCGTTTTCCCTGCTCGGTGCCTACCTGGGGGCGCACCTGATTGTGTCGATCTCCCAGGAAACCGTGGGCAAGATCATCCTCGCCTTGATCCCCTTCGGCATCCTGATTTTCCTCACCCCCAAGGACCGGCCGGTGCGGGAACACGTGCTGTCCGATGCCATGCTGTTTACCGTAGTGCCCCTGACCTGCCTGGTCATCGGCTTCTATGACGGCTTCTTCGGCCCGGGCACCGGCAGCATATTCATCATCGCCTTTCACTACCTGTTGAAAATGGACCTGGTTTCCAGCTCGGCCAACTCCAAGACCTTCAACTTCGCCTCCAACATCGGCGCCCTGGTGGCGTTCATCATGGCCGGCAAGGTGATCTACCTGCTGGCCCTGCCCTTGGTGGCCTGCAACATTTTGGGCAACCACCTGGGCAGCGCCCTGGCCATCCGCAAGGGCAACGATGTGGTGCGCAAGGTGCTGGTGCTCTCGATGATGTGCCTGTTCGCCAGCCTCGGCGTGAAATACCTGGCCTGATCGCCTGACCAAGGAGAAACCCATGAAAACCGCATTTGTGACCGGCGCCTCGGCCGGCTTTGGCCAAGCGATCTGTCGCCGACTGGTCGCCGAAGGCTATCGCGTGATCGGTGGCGCACGGCGCATGGACAAGCTCCAGCGCCTGGAACAGGAGCTGGGTGAAAACTTCATCGCCCTGGAGCTGGATGTCACCGACAAGACCTCCCTGGAACGGGCGGTGGAACAGATCCATGAGGCGTCCCTGGCCATCGACCTGCTGGTCAACAACGCCGGGCTGGCGCTGGGCATCGAACGCGCTCAGCACAGCAGCGCGCAGAACTGGGAACGCATGATCGCCACCAACATCACCGGCCTGGCGCTGATTACCCAGCGCGTCCTGCCACGCATGGTCGAAGCCAACAGCGGGCTGATCATCAACATCGGCTCGATTGCCGGTACCTATCCCTACCCGGGCGGCAACGTCTATGGCGCCAGCAAGGCCTTCGTCAAACAGTTCAGCCTGAACCTGCGGGCAGACCTGGCCGGCACCCGGGTACGGGTGACCAACATCGAACCGGGCCTGTGTTCCGGCACCGACTTCTCGGTGGTGCGGCTCAACGGCGACATGGAAGCGGTGCAAGCCTTGTACAAGGACGTTGAAGCCATCCGCCCCGAGGACATCGCCAACACCGTGTGCTGGATTGCTCAGCAGCCGGAGCACCTGAACATCAACTCCATCGAAATCATGCCCGTGGCGCAGAGCAGCGCGGCGCTGAATGTCGTGCGCAACCTTTGAGGGCAGGGGGCGGTGCTCAGTGCGCCGCTCACGCAACCCTGTAGCCGCTGCCGCAGGCTGCGCACGGGCGCAAAGCGCTCGCTAAACCAGACGCTGCGATACCCCGGTGAAACTTCACCGGGCCGGTTTCTGATGGCTGGGCAATCCTTCGCTCTTAGCGGCGAGCGTCTCCGTCGCCGCTAAGGGTTCACAGGTATGGGGTAGGGCAAGTCGATCGGCGGTGCGTCCGGCAATTGCCGCGAGGATTTGCCCATCAGATAGCCGATGATCTGCGGCGCAGTCATGTCCACCTGCAGCATGTCCGGCTCGCCAAACCACTCGTTGGGCCAGAAGATCAGGTCCGAGGCATTGGCCTCGGGGAAGTTGGTTTCCAGCAGGCTCAAGGCGTAGTCCATATCAGACTCCGTGCCCTCGCATTTACAGATGAAACCCGCCAGGGCACACGCTTCGTCGAAGCTCAGGTCGTCAACGTAGCGCTTCTGATGAAAGGCCGTGCGCAGAAAGTTCTCCGCGCTGGTATGGCTGTGCATCACGAGAAACTCGTGGAACTCAAAAGGCCGGCCGGCGTGGCTGTTCCACTGCTCGATCAGCGCACTGATCTCGGGGCTTTCCCGGCCCTGGTTGTCCCAGATCTGGTCGAGGATCTGCTCCAGCAGGTCCTTCATCAGCGCGTTTGTAGTCGGCGTCGGTGGTGTTGGTTTCAGCCGTTCCGGCATGGCCATGGGTATCTCCCTGATTGTCATTGCATATGGCTGGAGAAGGGGGGCGCGAGATCGCCTTCGCCGGCAAGCCGGCTCCTACGATGGATGGTGCCTGCCTGTGTAGGAGCTGGCTTGCCAGCGAAGGCGGCCAAAAGACCACCCCCATTCCCGAGCGGCGCACAGGATAGGCCCTTCGCGCCGCCGACTAAAGCGCCGGCCCCAGCAACAACAATGCACACAACCCGCCCTCAGGCCGATTGCGCAACTCCAGGCGACCACCGATCTTGCTGACGATCATCTGCACAATCGCCAGCCCCAGCCCGGCGCCATGGGCATTGCCCTGGCTGTAGAAGCGCTCCAGCAAACGTCCGCGCTCCTGTTCATTGATGCCGGGCCCGGCGTCCTCCACACACAGGTGCATCGCGCCATCCGCCTGGGGCCGTAGGCCGACCCGCACCTCGCTGCCTGCGGGGGCAAAGTTCAGGGCGTTGGTCACCAGGTTCTGCAGGGCAATGGCCAAAGCCACCGGGTCGGTATCAATCAGGCAGCCTTCGTCGCCTTCCAGCATCAGTTCGACCTCTTTCTCCAGGGCCAAAGGCGTCAGTTCCGCCAGCTCTTCGCGCACCAGGGCGCTGAGGTCGATGCGGCTCAGGCGCGGGCTGTTCAGTTGCGGCTCAATGCGCGCCATGGTCAGCAGCTGGCTGGCGATACGGGTGGCGCGGTCGACGCCGCTCACCAGAAAGTCCAGGGCTTCTTGGCGCTGCTCCGGGCTGCCGGCACTCTGGGCGTTCTGCGCATGAATCCGCAGGATCGCCAGGGGCGTGCGCAGTTCATGGGCGGCGTCGGCGATAAAGCGCCGCTCGCGCTCCAGCAGGCTGTCGATCTGCGCCAGTAACTGGTTGAGGGCGGTCTGCATCGGTTCCAGGTCCTGGGGCAGGGGCTTGAGCCCGAGCGGCTGCAAGGTGTCGCTGCTGCGCCCGCGAATGGCCCGGGCCATGGCCCGCAGCGGCGCCAGGCCCCAGCCGATGGTCAGCCAGATCAGCAGCGCCAGCAGCGGCACGCCGATCAGGGTCGGCCACAGGGTATGGCGGACGATGCGCTGGATCAGGTCCTGGCGGATGTCATCGCGCTCGCCGACCCAGATCAGCAAGCCCTGCTGAGGATCGGCCAGCAGGAAGGCGCACCAGTCCTTGCCGTTTTCCAGGATATCGTGGGCGCCCAGGGTGGTGGGCGGCGCCTCCAGCCGCGGGGCCTCGGCGGAGCGCATCAGCAACTGGCCGTCGTCGCGCCAGACCTGGAAGGTCAGGCGGGTTTCATAGGGGTGGGCGGCACCGTCCACGCCGACCCGGCTCATGGCCTGGTCGAAGGCCTGGTGCAGGCGCTCCCAGTCCGCTGCGTCCGGTTTTTGAGCCGGGTCGCGCTGGCGCAGCACCCCTTGCAGCAGGCGCGCGCTCTGGGCCAGCTGGGCGTCGTAGACCTCTTCGATTTCATGGTGGCTGTCGCGCAGCACCAGCCAGCTGATCAGCAAATCCCCCAGCAGCACCAGGACCAGGACTGGCAGCAGAATCCGCGTGCGCACCGAGTTCATGGCTTGAGCGCCAGCACGTAACCGACGCCGCGCACGGTACGGATCAGCTCGCTGCAGAGCTTCTTGCGCAGGTTGTGGATCAGCACTTCCAGGGTGTTGCTCTCGACCCGGTCCTGCCAGCCGTACAGCGCCCGGGACAGGCGCTCGCGGGTCACCACCTTGCCCGGGCGTACCATCAGCTGGTGCAGCAACTGGTATTCCATGGGCGTCAGCACCACCTCGGCGTCGTGGTACTGCACCTGCTGGTTGGCCGGGTCGAGGCGGATGCCGGCGTGTTCCAGCAGCGGCTGGGCACGACCCTGGCTGCGGCGCAGCAGGGCGCGGACCCGGGCCTTGAATTCCTCGACGTCGAAGGGCTTGACCAGGTAGTCGTCGGCCCCGGCATCCAGCCCGGCGATGCGCTCGGCGGTGCCGTCGCGGGCGGTGAGAATCAGCACCGGCAGGTCCTGCTGGGCGGCGCGCAATTGCTGCAGCAGTTCCAGGCCGTCGAGCCGCGGCAGGCCCAGGTCCAGCAGCAACAGGTCGAAGCTTTCGGTGCGCAGGGCGTGCAGGGCGCTGGCGCCGTCCTGCAGCCAGTCCAGGGTGTAGCCTTCGGCGCTCAGCGCCACGCGGATGCCCTGGCCGAGGGCACGATCATCTTCGACAAGCAGCAGGCGCATGGGTGGTTCTCGGTCGGGCGGGGGGCAGGGAAGGGGCGCATGATGACGCCGGCCAAGCTTGGCCGGCAGGGGTTTTTCGCGGGGAAAATGTTACCGCGCGTTGCCAACTAAGCTTTCACTAAGCTTGGTTTTGCACAGTGGAATCTCCCCCATCACCGGAGCGTTTTCCATGCGCAAGATCCTCCTGCTGTCCCTGATCATCGCCAGCCCCCTGGCCGTCGCCGGCCCGCAATGCACCACCGCCGAACGCTCGCAATGGCAGGATCAGAAGGCCTTTCAGGAACAGCTCAAGGCCCAGGGCTACCAGATCAGCAAGTTCAAGGTCACCGACGGCAACTGCTACGAGATCTACGGCTTTGACAAGGACCAGCGCAAGGTCGAGATCTACCACGACCCGGTCACCGGCAAGGCGGTGAAGACCGAGATCAAAGGCTGATGCCGCACGCTTCCCTGCGGCTGTGGGACCCGCTGGTGCGACTGTTTCACCTGTCCATCGCCGGGGTCTTTATCGGCAACTACTTCTTCAATGAAGCCGGTGACGACTGGCACGTCTGGCTCGGCTACTACGCCATGGCCTGGCTGCTGTTGCGCACAGTCTGGGGATTTGTCGGGCCGCGCAGTGCGCGCTGGTCCGACTTCTGGCCGACCCGGGCCCGGCTGGCGGGGCACCTGCGCTCGCTGCTGGCCGGGCGCCCCGAGCATCGCCTGGGGCATTCGCCCCTCGGGGCTTTAGTGATGTTGCTGATGTTGTTGGCGCTGTTGCTGATCGGCATCAGCGGTTTCCTGATGGAAGAGGTCGATGCCCTGTGGGGCGCCGACTGGCCGCTGCAGGTGCACGAAACCAGCGCCGATGTGCTGCTGGGCCTGGTGCTGCTGCATGTGTGCGCGGCGATTTTTGAAAGCCTGCAGGTGCGCGACAACCTGCCGTTGTCGATGCTCACCGGCCGCCGCCGACCCTTGCCGGACAGTGATCGGCACTAATGGTCTTTCCCTTGTTCCCACCCTGTATTTGCCACGGGCTCCTGTATGCGTGCGCTGTCCTTTCGCCTGATCTTCCTCTGCGGCAGCCTGCTGTTGGCCGTCGTCTTTATTGTCGCCTGGCGCAGCCATCCGCCTCACCAACTGGCGCCGTTCGCCCAGGCTGCCGTTAGCGGCGATGCGGCTAAAGCCAACAGCACACCGCACTACAGCAGCCGCTTCGTCTCCTCGGACCTGGATGACTTCGTGCATTCGTCCTCGGTGACCGGCTTGCCCGGCGGCGACCTGATGGCCGTGTGGTTCGCCGGCTCCCGGGAAGGCGCCGCCGACGTCCAGGTGCGCAGCGCACGCTTTGACGCCAAGAGCGGCGAGTGGGGCGCCGAGCAGGTGCTGGCCACCCGCGAATCGACCCGTGACGGCACCGGGCGCTACATCCGCAAGCTCGGCAACCCGGTGATCGCCCTGGGCCCGGACCAGCGCCTGTGGCTGTTCTACGTCTCGGTATCGGTGGGCGGCTGGGCCACCAGCGCCATCAACCTGATGGTTTCCGATGACCTGGGGCGCAGCTGGTCGGCGCCGCGCCAACTGGTGACCTCGCCGTTCTTCAACATCAGCACCCTGGTGCGCGCCGCGCCGGTGTTCCATGCCGACGGCTCAATCGGCCTGCCGGTGTACCACGAGTTCATGGGCAAGTTCGCCGAGTACCTGTACCTGAGCGCCGACGGCGCAGTGATCGACAAATTCCGCATCAGCCGTGGCAAGCACTCCCTGCAACCGACCATCGTGCCCCTGGACGAACGCCGCGCAGTGGCCATGCTGCGCTACGCCGGCGACACCCACCACAAGGTCCTGGCCAGCCGCACCGAAGACGCCGGGCGGACCTGGAGCGAGCCCTATCCGCTGCAACCGTCCAACCCCAACTCGTCCCTGGCGGCGGTGGGCACCGACGACCAGGGCCTGCTGGTGGCCCTTAACGACCTGCAGGACGGGCGCTTCAAACTCAGCCTGTATGGCACCGACGCCGGCCTCAGCCAATGGCGCCCTCTGGTGGAACTGGACCAGTCCCCCGACTCCCTGGGCCAGCCGTTTTCCCACGAGGCCTACAAGGACATCATCGGTGAAGGCTTCCGCGCCTCCAGCGGCGCCCGGCGCCTGCCCCTGGAACAGCGCTTCTTGAGCAACCTCGACTACCGGGTGTGCAAGCCCCAGGGCTGTGACTTCGAGTACGAATACCCCTACTTCAGCCGCGGGGCGGACGGCCTGTACCACCTGGTCTATTCCTGGAACAACACCTTTATCAAGCACGTCAGCTTCAACGCGGCGTGGCTGGCGGAGCGCCTGTGATGCTTTCCCTGTGGCAAGCCCACCTGAGTTTTATCCTCCTGGGCTTTGTGCTGCTTGGCAGCCTGCGCCTGACCGCGCCCTGGCGGCCCTGGCTGCTGCCCGTGCTGGCGCTGGTCAGCTTTATTCCACTGAACCAGCTGCCGCTGGCGGCCTATGTGCGCAGCTTCACCGATGATCTGGCCATCAGCACCCTGGTGCTGCTGGGCTGGGTCAGCCTGCGGCACTTGGGGGTGATGGCGCCCTTGCCAGCCAAACACCGGGTGCAGGTCCTGCTGCTGTTTATCGGCCTGACCCTGAGCCTGTACCCCGCGACCCTGGGCCTGACTTACCTCGACCCCTACCGCTGGGGCTACAACCCACGGCCGATGATCGTGCTGATGGGCCTGACGGCGCTGGTGCTGCTGTGGCAGCGCAACCTGCTGGGGGTACTGATGCTGGCAGCCGGGACCCTGGCCTTTGCCCTGCGCCTCAAGCCCTCGGAAAACTACTGGGACTACCTGCTGGACCCGCTGCTGGCGGGCTACTGCCTGATCGCCGGCAGCGGCGGGCTGCTGCTGTGGCTGTGGCGCCGCGTCACCCAGCGCAGCCGCGGGCAGCCCCTTGCCGGCTAAACCAACAGGCCGCGCCGCGGCCTTCGACAACACCACACAGAGGTCAATGATGGGCGGGTTGCAATCACGCCGCCTGCGCTACGGCGTGGGCGCAATCGGGCTGGTATTCGGCTTGCTGGCACTGCTGCGGCTGCTGTTCGCCGTGGGTTTTTCCGGGGTGGACCTGAGCGCCGCCGACCAGCGCGAAGCCATCCTCCAGACCCTCGGCATCGGCCTGCGCTTCGACCTGCGCCTGACCCTGCTGCTACTGCTGCCCCTGGCCCTGCTGGCCTGGCTGCCGCGCTGGAACCTGCTGCGCCTGCCAACTTTGCGCTGGCTGGCCCGGGCCTACTTGCTGCTGGTGCTGGGCGGGGTAGGGCTGCTGTACATCATCGACTTCGGCCACTACGCCTACCTCGGCGTGCGCATCAACGCCACGGTGCTGCGCTACCTGGACGACGCACAGATCTCCCGGCAAATGCTCTGGGAAAGCTACCCGGTGCTGTGGATCGTCCTCGCCTGGGGCTGCGCCCTGGCCCTGTGCTGCTACGCCTTGCTGCGCCTGGAACGCCTGACCCTCGACCGCCCGGCGCAACCCCTGGGCCGCTGGTCCCTGGCCAGCGTCAGCTCCCTGGGCATCGCCGCCGTGTTCCTCGGCCTGCTGGGCCGGGTAGAAAACCTCAACCTGGAAAACCCCGTGCCCCTGCGCTGGAGCGATGCCTATTTCTCCGGCAACAGCCAGATCGCCGCCCTGGGCCTCAACCCCGTGCTGTTCTTCTACGACACCCTCAAGGCCGGCCAGGCCCAGTACGACGAAGCCCAAGTGCGCCAACACTACCCGGCCCTGGCCCGCTACCTCGGCGTCGACCAGCCGGACCCGCAGCGCCTGAGCTTCACCCGCCAACAAGGCGTGCAGCCGTACCGCATCGACCGCCCCCGGCCGCCCAACGTCATCTTCGTCATGCTCGAATCCCTTGGCACCAGCGCCGTGGGCGCCTACGGCAACCCGCTCAACCCCACCCCCAACCTCGACCGCCTGGCCCGCCAGAGCTGGTTCTTCAAACACTTCTACGTCCCGGTCACCGGCACCGCCAAGACCGTGTGGGCCAGCATCACCGGCGTGCCCGACGTCACCCGCCAAGAGACCGCCACCCGCCAGCCCCTGATCACTCGGCAACACAGCCTGATCAACGCCTTCAGCGACTACCACAAGCTCTACCTGATCGGCGGCAACGCCGGCTGGGCCAACATCAACGGCCTGATCCGCCAGAGCATCGACAACGTGCGCCTGTACGACGAAAGCCACTGGCAATCGCCCCTGGTGGACGTCTGGGGCATCTCCGACCTTGACCTGTTCAAGGAAAGCGACCGCCTGCTGCGCGCCATCCCCCAGGACCAGCCGTTCTTCGCCTACCTGCAAACCTCCGGCAACCACCGCCCGTTCACCATCCCCAAGGACAACGACGGCTTTCAAGCTCAAGACCTGCCCCTGGAACAAGTCCAGGCCGCCGGTTCCCGCAGCCTGGAGCAATACAACGCCGTGCGCCTGCTGGACTTCAACATCGGCCGACTTATAGAGATCGCCAAAGCGGGGGGCTACTACGACAACACGATTTTCGTGTTCTTCGGCGACCACAACACCCGCATCAGCCAGATCCCCCACATGGCCCCCGCGTTTGAACAGCTAGGGCTGGAAAGCAACAACGTACCGCTGTTGATCCATGCCCCGGGGATGTTGCAGCCCAGAGTGATCGAAGAAGCCGTCGGCCTCGCCGACCTGCTGCCTACCGTGGCCGGCATGGTCGGGATGCCCTTCACCAATGACGCCATGGGGCGGGATATTCAACAGCCTGCGCCGGAAGGCGAGCGCGTGGTGCCGCTGGTATTGAGGGAAGGGACCTTCCCGGTGATTGGCGGCGTGACCAAGGACTTTTTGTTGCAGATGCAGCACGACGGCAGTGGCGCGACCTTGCATGATTTGGCATCGAGCACACCGCGAGAGGATGTGGCGCAGGAGCATCCGCAGGAGTTTGAGAGGTTGCTGGAGTTGACGCGGGGGATGCATGAGGGGGCGCGGTTGATGTTGTATCGCAACGTTCGCTGACACCACATAGCCATCGGTTGACGCCAGCCCGTGTAGGAGCTGGCTTGCCAGCGAAGGCGGCGCAAGATCGCCGCCAAACCTTCCAACCAGCCACTCTGACTCCCTAAACCAGGGAGTCACAACATCACATTTACGTCTGCTTCAGATTGGCCTGATACCGCTCCTTCACTTCAGCCACACTCAGCCACTTGCGTTGTGAATGCACCACCCGATGGCAATTGGCACACAACAACGCCAAATCAGCGAGCTTAGTTTTGTCACCCGGCTGCAGCGTGTGCAGAGGTTTAGTGTGGTGGACGTCGATCACCCCCTCCACATCTGCACCATAGGTTTGGCTGAAATTAAAACCACACGCCTCACACTGCAGCGCCCCATGTTGCTTCAGCGCCTCTTCTTTTTTGCGCTTAACGATTTTCTTGTCTCTTTCCCGCACCCGATGCACCCGGGTGAGCACTTTGCCTTCCTCTGCTTCGAAGAAGCCAGGGTCATCCGCTGCGCTTAAATCGATAGGGCTAGCTGGAATCGTCTGAACGTTGGCATTGATCGCCGCCACAACCTCAGCAAGACGCTCCGGGTCATTGGCAAACTCCAGCCACACCAACTGCTCATCCTTATTGCCTTTCGCAAGCCCCGTACGCCCGTTGTTGGTGTAGCTCGGGTCCCAACGCCGGAAGTTGTTGAGCTTCATACACACACCGTTGGCATTGCGAAAGCTCTGATTCTTGCTCACCCCGGTGGCATTGCCGATGAGATTGAGAGCCTGCGATAACGCCAAAACATCCGGATGATTCACGCCGGGTAAACCGTTGCGGTGAAGGAGATACAGATTCAGGGCAAGAACGAGCTCGTCGCGGCTCCAAGCAGGGTTGGATTGATTGCTGATAGGTGCAGAGGTCATGCGGGGGGCTATCCGTAGGTTTCCCGATTCGCTGTACGACACAGCGTAAGAGGCCGTAAGGATATTCTTTTCCCAACTAGTTTGGGAGTTCAGTAGTGAGTATGAAAGGGAGCGAGCAGGGGGGGGGCGCGTTGCCTCTCACCACGTGTCTATGGCCGTGGCTGGGCAGTGAGAGAGCTTAAGCAATATCGAAGGGCTACAGCATCTGTAGGAGCTGGCTTGCCTGAGAAAGCGGCCTAACAGAAACGGGGCAAATCAGCCTTCACCCCGCTTCCATATTTTTCGGACTTCTGAGTATCTAGTCGATTACAGAGGCTGCGCTGGTTTATTGGCATCTAGCAACGAATCCACCACTGCTCTAGCCATCTCCACCGAATGAATCATTGACCAAATCAAACCACGCTCCACACCGCTGGCGCGCTCGGTGATTTCATCGCTGACCTGTACCGCACAGTCCAGCAGCAACGACACATGCACCAAGGCTTCTTCGGCATTGATGCCGGGGCGGACACTGAACATGGATTGATGACCTACGGACGTAGGTACGGTGTCTTTCAGACTATTCAGGATTGAGGTTTCGGCGCTATGCGCGGCCAAGGCCAAGCGAATTCGCTGGGTGTCGATATCGTGTTCGGGGGTTCTGAATTGCCCAGGCAAGGACAGGGGCGGATCGGGAACGAGCTTTTTCATGGTGCATCTCCAATGTGAATGGAGCTGCCAGCGATCGCTGCTAAACGAAGGAGTGGCAGCTGTACGCAGGTTAGCAGACCGGTCACATTGGAAACCGGCGCACCCGAAGGTGCCCTGCGCACAGCCACCATAAAAAGCAGAAGAAAAACTCTGCCAACAGGTGACGTCGATGCGCCCAATGTGATGATTCGAGCTGCTAAACCCGATCACTGATATGCAGTGATGAACCGAGCCTAGCCAGCCGAAGTATCAGGCGCAAGCGGGTTGGATTCTCTAGGAAAAGTCGCTCAATAGAAAGGGACTAGCCTTACAAGGAGTTGTGAATTGGGCGGTGACCTTGTGCCAGTCGAGTTGAGTTAAACCGAGGACCCGCCATTGAGCGACAACGAAACGCCATCCAACCCTTGCACTTGATCCAATCGTCGGGTATCAGCTCTACGCACCAAAGATCATCCGCCGAGTTAGATGACTGAAAGAGCACATACGTATCGGTTAGTTGCGCTAGCAAGAACCAGCTCGATAGTGGCTCTGAACAACAAACAGGGAGAAACACCAATGGCCGTATGGCTGGTCCGGGCAGGGTCTGCAGGGGAGTTTGAGGACAAGTTCATCAGTGAACGCCGCGTCTATGTGACGTGGGATGGGCTGAATGTCGACTTGAGCACCCTCAAGAATCGCGAACAAGTACAGGTAGAGTTGTCGATACGTTACCCAGAAGCGAAGCCCAAAACGCTACAGAATTGGAGCAGCCAGATTTGGCCCTTCGCTCGGCGTATGCAGGCTGGAGACTTGATCGTACTGCCGCTCAAAACTCAGCCGGTGGTTTATATCGGCAAACTTGTCGACGGCTATCAGTTCTCCAGCGCCGGCCCTGATCCATTCTTTCATTGGCGGGCGGTTGAGTGGATTGGTGAGGCGATTCCTCGGTCCAACTTCTCCCAAGACCTGCTCTACAGCTTCGGCGCGTTTATGACCATTTGCCGCATTCAGCGTAATAATGCAGAAGAGCGTATTCGTTCCATGGCTAGCCATAACTGGCAGCCCGAGACGTTGCAGCAGTTGGTGTGTGACACTGCTACTGCATCGGATGAGGTGGCTGTTGAAGAGGCCGAAACGGATCTAGAACGTACAGGTAAAGACCATATCGTTCGACTGATTGAACGACGTTTTAAAGGGCACCGGCTGACCACCCTGGTGGCGGCGATACTGCGTGCACAAGGCTTCAGTGTCTGGCAAAGCCCCGAAGGCGCCGATGGCGGCGTTGATATTTTGGCCAGTAACGGCGTGATGGGCTTTGGCGGGCAAGCCATCTGCGTTGAAGTGAAGTCGGGCACGGGTTTGGTTGATCGACCAACTGTCGACAAACTGCTCGGTGCGATGAGTAAGTTCAATGCTGGTCAGGGGCTATTCGTGGCGTGGGGTGGTTATCGCTCGAATGTGCAAAAAGAGCTGGCGTCGAGTTTTTTCCGTCTGCGCTTATGGAACCAGGACGATCTGCTGGAACAGCTGTTTATGTATTACGACCGGCTTGACGAAGGGATCAAGTCAGAGTTGCCGTTGAAGCGGATTTGGACGGCGGTACTGTCGGAAGAGATTTGATGGGGTAGAAAATGCCGGCTTGTGGTTAGCTTTTTATTGATATAACTATCTAAAAATAAATAACTTATCGTTGTTAAAAACTATTCCGTTCCCCCATTTGTTCCACCACTTGTTGCAATTTTTGCCTGATTTTTTTCCGGCAAAAGACCGGCTTTTTTTGCCTGTTTTGTTGGCGTTTTCGATTGTTTGAATTGTTTTTTATCGAGAATTGGCGACGTCATAAAAATCCCAGCTTGCCTCAGATCCATCGCAAAAAATGCTCAGCGGGAACGACTGCGCCTGGCCATCTACAAGGTTCAGATCATCTCAAATAACTGCAGCAATCCACAGAGGGATCAGATCAGGATCTCGACAATAATCGGTGCGCTTTCGCGGTCCCTCCCTACACTGACGAGCACTGCCGATTTCAGCCTGGCGGTTGCCATACCGGTCGCATCCTAGGAACGTACTGGTTAAGTAAGAATGGGCTGCGCCACACCGGCCTTCAGCATAACCCCATTGTGGCCGAACACCTTTACGCGCGGGCATAGAGTCGTTAAACGTCCGTCCGCCAAATCTCTAGATAGGCGCGCTTGATATCAAGACGGGTCAGTGTGCGCCGGGCGACATGAGCTTTTCGATGCAGACTGCAGGCAGCAAATCGACGTCCACAGCCACAGCTACAGCGAAGTTTATTGGCTCGCCGGCGTTTCAATGCGAGCAGCCTCATCAACCGCCGCAGGCCATTGACGTCCGATATCCCGAAGATCTGGCGGTAGTCGTCGATCAAACCATCCGGGCCATGTGCGAGCTCTCCAAAAGGAAACGCTGCGGCACCGCTCTCCCGCAGGCTGTGTCCAAAGAGGAATGGAACAACGCACTTCTCGACGAAATCGACGAGCGATGGCTGCGCGCCGAGGATAAGACGCTGCCTAAGCATTGAACCCAGGCAGAGTGAACCATCGGGGTTAACGTGATACCGCCCTTCTCGCGGAATTCGGCCACCGACTTCGAATACCTGCGGGAGGGCTCGGTCCAGGGGATTAGCGATGTCCACCTGGATGCGATACTCATCCTGCACCGGCGGAGCGCCCTCCGTCACCGCAGAAAACTCCAAACGGCCAGTCAGCCTCACAGTGCCGATGGCCGATGGCCGATACCGCATCAGGGGATAAGCGTCTAAAAAAGCCTCGATTGTCGAGTCAAATGCCTTCAACCGCGACCACTCCAAGGGCTGGCAGCCTGTGCAATGTGAATCTGGCGCGGCGCGGCGGCAGCCACAGCCACCCCGGGTGCGCCAATCTGGCTCGCCGGGATTTTGACCTCAAGCACATCGCTTAAATGGCCCGCAAGGCGCGCACCCTCCAGGTCGGAGATCTGTTTGAAGTCGCGCACGGCTTGGCGTACCCACTTATGGAAGTTTTCCTTGAGCTCGAGCTCTTTACCTTCGGGTGTCGCCCAGCGATCGGCAAAGTTTTCTTCAGGGTTGACCGGGTTAACCACCACATTCGCGTCCGACTCCACGAAAGCGCTAAGCGTGCCCAAGCAGCAGGTCAGCGCTTCCCGGAGAGTTGCGCTACCAACATAGTCCTGCGCCGCGAGCGTAGTGATGATGACCGATATCGGCTTGGAGTCTGGATTATCTTGGTACATGACATCCCGATGCCGCTTGAGGAGCTGGACGGTCCGCTGCAGGTGGGTTTTTCGGGCATAGAACGGCACCTCATCGACCCGAAGATCCTCCATGGCCATCACCAATGAGAGGGGGTTCGACGACTTTGATTCAAACCATTTGCAATAGCCGTCGGGGTTACTCAGCAGCCAATCGTCACTGATTGCTCGGTAGCTGGGAGCGCGGTCATCGGTGATATAAACCGCAAGATCGGCCACATCACTGGCGACCACTTTATCGATGCCAAAACTTTCCATTGCCACGAAAAGCTGATGCTTTCTAGTGTCGTCCAAGGGCACGCCGGGCACGATGTCCAGGTGGAAGCTCAACTCATCCTGGTAGTACAGCCGCCAGCAGCGATGCTTCTCCTCCAGCGCTTCTTGAATCCGCTTGGCCTCCCGATACCCCTCAAGCTCCAGGCGCACCATTTCTTTGAGTTGCGCCTGGCTGTGCGAGCCTCGCGACACGCCCGTACGCAGCTTGCAGGATAGGTCCAGGTCGTACCCCTCCCCCTCCCCCTCCAGCAACGGCCTGATGGCCGTACCGAGTCCAAACGATCCCTGCACGAAGATATGGGGATCGTTCTCGGCCAAGGTTGATTCCTCGCGGCCGAGCCAGTCACCCAGTGAGACATATCGAGCTTTCGCTTTCTCATACGCACCGGGCGGCAGTTCAAGCACCTCCACCGCAGCTAGCAGACTACGCTCTTCATTTTCCAAGTTAATGCTCCTTTATTGGGGGACGAGGCGGTTGTGGGCCACCCATTGCTTACAGTGCGTCCAGTTGCAGCACATTGTTCGGCGGTTCGTGGGGGGCGGTGATGGTGTGCCGGTCAAGGCTGAAGGCCAGGAATGGCGGTTTCTGGGGGGCCATCTGGTACATGTGAATGCGTGGGTGCAACCTAGACTGAAGCTTCATCCCAAACGCGAAAACCGCAGCAGCCGGTGCGACAGTGCATAGGCTCACTTCGGAGGCCTTGAGGACATCTACCGCGTAGGCCCAAGCCTCTTGGCAGGCCTCACGGTATTTTTCCATCGACGTCGGTAACGCCACGACATCCACCCCATAGGCATTCGGCTGAATGCGGATGCGGGGCATTGCCAACAGCTCTTCGTTCAATGCCGCATCGGTGATTTCGGCTGTCAGCTCCAGCGTGATCAGCACCGTCCCCCCCGCCGGCAGGGGCTCTGCGGGCGGTGTCCAGGTAAAGGTCGTAGGGGCCTCCGGCTTCGGACGCACCCATGTTCCCTGACTGCGCCGGAAACTGAACAACTCTACGCGCCGAGCTTCACCGACCAACCATCCCCCGAGCAACATCGCTGGCATGTTACCCAATGGAAAGATCGCCAACTGCTCTGCTTGGGCACCGAAGGCACCGTGCCCGCGGATGGCGTCGTGGACATGAAGAATCTGGGCACGGAATGTCCGCAAGAACGCGGACCAGTACCCGGGGTCGTTTACGTCATTGCCACCTTGCGAGTCCCGCAAAAAATACTCAACCACCCGTTCACTGGCAGGCATCAGTTGGGCCTCCATCAGCGCTTTACGGGCATCGTGCTGAGAGAACGTCGTCGTTCTACCCGCGATGTCGCCAATGAAAGCCAAGGCATGGACGACCGGATATGCCAGCGTTTTGACCTGGTGGGCTCGCCAGATCTCTCGGGCTGCGACCATCGCCTCCAACCGCTCCCGTGGGTAGCTGTCGGGGTCAACCTTGTCGATCAGTCGATGGTGGACGTCACAGCACAGCATGATGTTACTGGGGGACTGTGCCAACACGGCGGAGAGCGCTGCGTCGCCCCTAGGTCCATTGGCCTTCGCCGCGACGATGTGCGCCAGGTATCCGTAATAACCGAAGTGATCGCGGTCGTCCTTGAAGAGGACTGCATCACACCCCTCGAACTCGCAGATGCCGCTCGACCTGGCGTAGATCCAGTTCTCGACTTGATCAGGCAAACTGGGCCGGCTCATATTGGAGAGCAAGGCTTCCCGCCCTTTGAAGAACACCGTGAGTTCCTTTTTCGTCGCCTTTGTCACGGGCAGTTTGAGCAGGCCTTCGACGAAGTTTGTGACATCAGTGGCGACGACGGGCAGGCCGGTGCCAGCGAAAAGCTCCAGCTTACTCGCGCCATGGCCCTTCGCGATTGCCCAGTCAAGAAGCAGCGCCTTCGCCAACTCACCCAGCTCTCCAGTAACGGCATGGACGAGCGTGCACAATGAGGTATCGAGACGGACGATCACAAACCGCCAGCCGCCCGACTCGTAGGCGATGATCACTCGGCTGTCTGGCGTCTGCTTCCAGCGCTCCAGCGTGGCCTTGAGGTCCTTGTCATACAGTGCATCCAACAGTACAGGCATCCAACCCCTCCACACGCTACCGTGCGCACACTCAGGCACGTCCGTCTAAAATACGACGAGCCACTGACCAAATCAACATGTAGACATTTTTATAAAAAAAACACTATATGATGTATTTGATATTTCTAATTAATCTAAAATTAAGTATTTTAATTGCCTTGTATTCTACACTAAACCCGCATATCCATCTCCTCTAGGGATTGCAAAAGCGGATTGAAAGCCTGAGACACAGCCGTTAGCAGAGGTGTAGCTGCTCCCCCCCCCCCAGGGGCCGTCAGCACCCGCGGTACTGAAGCAGCAGTGTGCTGAATGCTTTGGCAGGCTGTTGATCAATCGTCTGTGCGTCATTTATCCCTGGGTCATCACGCCTACCTACCCGTCTCATACTCTCTACCTCCGTCACCACCTCTCGAACCGTTGCCTCCACGTCATCCCGCCAAGAATGCTGAGTGTTATCAGGGATCAAGGCCCCTGCGGCCTGTGGGGATGTCCACTCACGCGGGACTTGCGGCTCCTTACGTCCAAGAGCTTGGGCATCTCATGATCTGGCCCCCTGAGCACCGTTACCGGTGGGCGGGTGGAGGCTGCGTTGGCTGACGAAACCAGCGCCGCGAGATCCTGAGTCGGGTGAAGGCAACGATGCGATGACCGGGG
The DNA here is from genome assembly GCF_013407925.2 of Pseudomonas protegens. Classification (NCBI taxonomy): domain Bacteria; kingdom Pseudomonadati; phylum Pseudomonadota; class Gammaproteobacteria; order Pseudomonadales; family Pseudomonadaceae; genus Pseudomonas; species Pseudomonas protegens. The sequence goes on from NZ_CP060201.1 coordinate 5,746,033, forward strand.
CGTGCCTGGCTGTCAGCCAGGTGCATTCCAGTTACGGACTGCGGCACCATCTGTAGTGGTCAACAATTCCCGGACACAGAATTGAGTTTTTCCTCAACAACCGCTGGCGGCACGAAACCGTTGTACTGATGTGGCCGTGTCCAGTTGTATCGCTGCATGAGGTATCGACCGATGTCCTGCTCGGCCAACGCCTTCGTCATGTAACCCACCGTCGGCACCCACTCGGTTTTCAGGCTACGAAACAGCCGTTCCATTGGCGAGTTGTCGTAGCAGTTTCCCCGTCTGCTCATGCTTTGAGTCATCCGATAGCGCCACAGTCGCTGTTGGAAGCTGCGGCTGCCGTATTGGCTTCCCTGATCGCTGTGAAACAGGACGCCTCGTGGTCTGCCACGCATTTCATACCCCCTGTCGAGCGCCTTGATGACCAGATCGACATCGGGCCTGGAGGACATTGCCCAACCCACCACCCTGCGGCTATACAAATCCAATACAACGGCCAGGTAATACCATCGCCCTTGCGCCCAGATGTAGGTGATGTCGCCGCACCAGGCCCTGTTCGGCGCTGCCACGGCGAACTGCCGATCAAGGAGGTTGGGAATGTCAGGACGTTCAACCGTGGCTTTCTTGTAAGCGTGAGAACCGGGCTGCTTGCTGATCAATCCTTGTTCCTTCATCAAGCTTCTGACCTTGAAGCGTCCCACCTCGACGCCCTCGTCGCGAAGCATGGCAACGATACTGCGGCTACCGGCAGAACTACGGCTTTGGCTGAACAGTTCGTTGATGCGGCTGCGCAGGCTCACCCGGCGAACATCGATACGACGCCGCCGGGCCAAATGGGCGTAATAACAGGATTGGGGCAGCTCGAACACGGAACACAACAGCTGGACGGGATAGTGCTTGGCCAACTGCCGAATCGACTTCAACGTCTGCGCCCGTGTTCCTCGGCCATCAAGAGCGCAGTGGCCTCCTTTAAGATTTTCTTCTCAAGCTCCAGCCGGTTGATGCGGGCCTGAAGCTCCTGAATCGTCTGCTGCTCCGGTGTAAGCGCCTTGGCAGTCGGCGTAACGCCTCCACGTTCCAGTTGCAACTGGGCAACCCAGCGCCGTAATGCGGTCTCACCTACGTCGAGGGATTTGGCGGCCTCAGGGCAGCTATAGCCTTGATCGAGCACCAGGCTGGCAGCCTCACGCTTGAAGGCAGGGGTGAAAGTACGTCGTTGTCTGCTCATTGAACACCTCTGTGTGGCGATCATCTTCGCCTAAAAAGGTGTCCGGAGTTAGTAGACCACTACACAATATTGCTCAAGGTGTCGTTCCTTCCAAGAGTGAAAAGTCGCCACCTGTTGCTGCGAATCAACCGGGGTGTAGTTTGTTCCTTTCGACGGAGCTTTGAAGTGCTGATGACCAGAATCGAGGGTCTGAAAAACTATAGGAGTGCTAGGAATTAGGGACAACAGGTGTCCTGTAGGAACGGTCTCTATTGCGAGTAAGGGCCGGCTGAGATCTTGGAGGAATCTATACCTGTTACATGAGATGAACTTTGCATCAGCAAGACCAACTGCAAGAAGCTTCGGCATGACCCGGTCCATTGATAGCTGTTAACAAATCAGGGTTGGTGGAGTTACTTGTCACGCCTGCACCACCCAATATCCCGCTAAATCGCTGTTTGTCACCACTCAGCACTCAGCCAATTCCTGTTCAATCTGCTCGATGCTAGGCAAGGTCGATTGCAACTCCGCCGGTAGCGCCGCCCTCAGTTGACACTCCGCTACGCCCATGGGTTTGGCGCTGTCACGCAATGCGTACTCCGCCACGACCTTGTTTTTGCTTTTGCACAACAGCAAACCGATGCTGGGGGCGTCTTTCCTGCTTTTCATCTGGCTGTCCACGACTGTCAGGTTGAAGCCCAACTGGCCCAGGTGTTCAGGTTTGAACTTGTCAGATTTCAGTTCGATGACCACATAGCAGTGCAGTTTGAGGTGATAAAAAAGCAGGTCGATGAAGAAGTCTTCTCCGCCCACTTCCAGTGCCACTTGCCGACCAACAAAGGCAAAGCCTGCCCCCAACTCCAGCAGAAATCGGGTGACATGCTGTACCAGGGCATGTTCGATATCGCGCTCGTTTGCTTCTCGGTTGACGTCGAGTAAGTCGAATACATAAGGGTCTTTCAACAGTTGTTGGGCCAGGTCCGAGTTTCGGGCCGGAAACTGCGTTGAAAAGTTGGTTTGTGCCATGCCTTCACGCTCCAGCAAGCGAGTCTCGATGTGCATGCCCAGCACGTTTCGGGACCAGCCGTATTCAACGACCCGTTGGGCGTAGGCCAGGCGTTCTTGTGGAGCTTTCAGCTTGGTGATCAGCAGCAGATTGTGGCCCCACGGCAATTGTCCAACAGCCTGTTGGACAATTTCAGAATCGGGCCAGGCTTCGGCAAAGGCGCGCATGTACATCAGGTTGGCGCGGGAGAAACCCTTCATATCGGGGAAGGTTGCACGCAAGTCCTGAGCCAGTCGTTCGATGATTTTGGCACCCCAGCCTTCGCGGTTCTGGCGTTGGAGTATGTCGTGGCCGATGTGCCAATAGAGTGCGACCAACTCGCGGTTCACTGTCCGCATGGCACGTTGCTGCGCTTGGTGAATACGGGTTTTCAACTCCGCCAGCCAGTCGCTGTAGCCAACGGGTGGGGTGGTCAGCGAGAGGGGGCGAGAGTCGGTCATGCGGCCTCTTTCTGGGGTTTCAGATCAATGCGGGTTTTGATTGCCGAGAGGGCCGGGGAACGAAGTATCAGGATGGAGGCCGGTAGGGCTTTTCATCACGTCTGAAACTGTAGGCAGGGCATTTCTTTGGTACAACGGCAGCGCTGTAAGGCAGGTCTGGTTTGTGCGTAAGGGGTTAGTGTTTTATCGATCCGCTACACACAAGGGGCTTGAAACCAGCAAGGTGGATATCGCCTATAGAGTGACCTTGGCAAAACCATCTGACCTTCAATCGATTTTGCTATCCTGCGCCCCTTTTCCCCACCGCAAGGAACGCAGGCATGACCCAGTCCATTGGCAGCAGTCCGCAAACAAGGGCTGGCCAACAGCGTCACCTGCCACACCTCCTGTTCCGCCTGATCCCAGCACTCTTGCTCGGCCTCTGGCTCATCACCCCAACCGCCCAAGCCAACCCCACCACCACCTACCGCGGCACCCTCGGCGACACCCCGGTTGAACTGGCGCTCACCTACGACTCCCAATACGGCGGCGGCATGTCCGGCTATTGGTTCTCCGAGTCCGAGCGCCTGCCCATGGCCTTGGAATCCACGCCTTTCCATCCCGGCTCTGCGCTTTTGATCAACATCATGGACAACCCGACCCTGCCGGCGACGGCGGTGTCGTTGCAGCCGTTCGCCGAGGGGGCAGAGGCGCTGCAGGGCAGTCTGGTGGATCTGCGCACGGGTACGCAGCAGCCGTTGCAGTTGCAGCGGGTGACGCGCTTTGGCGACAGTCAGCGGGAGGCGTTTGAGGGGGAGTTGTTGCAGCCGGTGTTCGATCGGGATTTCTATTTCAGTGTGCATGCCGCGCGCAAGGCCGGGGAGGAGGTGGCGCAGGTGGACAGTATCCGGGTGATCAGCCGGGCCACCGGTAAGCGGGTGCAGGAGATTAGCGGGCAGTGGTGTCTGTCGTCCGTGGGCACCAGGACGCTGACCTTCGGGCATTTTCATGCCGAGGCGCGGATGGACTTTCAGGTCCAGGGCTATCGCGTGGGGGAGGCGGATGGTCGGGTGTGGTGCTCGCCCACGCAGTATTACTTGTATAGCCGGGATCTGCGGACCTATCGGCGTCATCCGCAGTTGGAGCAGTTCGCGGTGGAGGGTGATCTGCGCTTTTCCCCCAGTGGGCAGATGGAGTTCAGCAAGCAGGACTTCATCAACTACGACCAGCGCACTCGGCGTTGGGATTATTACCGGGTGATCACCCCTGAGCGTTTGGAATATCTGTCTTCGGGCGAGGAGCGTTTCTGATGCGCGGGTTTGATGTTGCTCGTGGGCTGGTGGTGCTGGTGTTGGCGCTGTGGCTGTTGCCGGCGCAGGCGTCCCATGGAGTGTATGAGGGGACCTTGGGCAAGCAGGCGATTGTCTTGACCCTGGGTAGCCAGAATGCGGTCTACCAGGGCACCTATGCCTATCAGCGCTATCGCACGCCGATCCGCCTCAAGCCGACCTTCAGCTACAGCAACAAGACGCTGGCCATGGATGAGCTGGACGAGCAGGGCTTGCCGGTGGCGCGTCTGCAGTTCAATGACTTGATGAACTCCCGCCAGCAGGAGCAGGTGCGCGGCACCTGGACCAGTTATCGCACGGGCAAGTCCTTGCCCATTGCGCTGAAGCTGGTGGGCCTGGTGGATTCGGATCGCTCGTGGCCGCAGCCGGTCACCACGCTGCTGCAGAGTGCTTCCACCAAACGCTGGTATTTCCAGGTGCCGATGCCGGGCAATGATCAGCGGATCACGACGCTGGAGGTGATGGACAAGGCCACCGGCAAGTTGCTGCAGACCCTGGCGGTTGCGGCGCCGGGGTGTCGCAACCTGGGGGTGGATACCTTGCAGGTGCAGGCTGAGGGGGAGCAACTGCGGATTGGCTTTCAGGACTGCAAGTTACCGGGGTTTGCGTGGAATGCGGGCAGTGGGCGTTTTGAGCCGTTGCCTTGAGGCAGGGGATGGAAGCCTTGGGTAATAGAACAAGGATCAGGTGTTGAACCTGGAAACTGTGGAGCCTCGTATGGATGACAAGCAATCCCCTGTGCTGATCCAGGTGTACATGGCCGATGACGATGGCGCCGTTCGCGAGGAGTTGCTGGCGCGGCAGATCGATGAGCATACCTACGAGTTGCTGTCCTCGCCGGGGCTGGCACAGAACCTGGCGCGGGGCGATATCGTTTCAATTCGCAATCCCGATGCTCCGGCGCAAGTGCTGCGCCGGGGTGGGAATTTCTGCATTCAGATCTATGCCGATGACATTGATCCGGCGGTGGTCAGTGCGCTTGAAAGCGAGGTTGCTGGTGAGCTGGGCGGAACCCTGGATGGGCTGTTCGAGGGGAACCTGTCATTCGCTGTTCCCGCGAGGAATGGCATGGACCGTATCAACGCGGTGTTCGATCGCTTCCGCGAGCAAACCGGGATCGAGTGGTACTACGCCAATGTCTATAAAAACCTCGACGGCGATGAGGACGAGACGCTGTTGAACTGGTGGTTGGACTGCTGATTTTCCCCGGGGCCTGGGCATGCCGACAAACAAACCGACCAAGTAGCGACCAAGTCAGCACCCGGTAGTGCTACAGCGTCCGTTCTGTGGTGTGGGCCTGCATGGGCGTAGGGGAGCGCTAATCGTCCAACAGCGTGTTGGACGATTGAGACGTTTACACCGGCATTGGAAAGAGGCGCGCCGACCTTTTGTTTGCTCAATCTGTTGGGTGTGCTTTTTACCGGCGAGGGCGTGCTTGAAGACGCCTTCGCCGGCAAGCCGACTTCTGCGGTGGATGTAGGAAGGGTCTGTCTTTTCTGTAAGGCAGGCTGGAGGCGCTGATTGCGGTGCTGTTCTGTGGGATAACCATCAGCGCAACCCTGGACGTACTGATCGATACCAGGGCGTATCCCACGCAGAGAGGTCGTGGCCATGGGCCAGGAAATGCGGCTGTTTCAGGAGGACTTGCTCAAGGCGGTTGCCGATATGAGCGCCGGTCAGGCTGTGCGTTCAGTGACACTGTTCATGGCGACTCGTCGTCAAGGATGGGCGGGAGCCGCGCAAGGCGTGTTTGTCGAGATTTTGATGGCTGGCCTGTGCCGGCGCTGCAGTTTTTCCGGCAAGCCACAACGCCCGGGATTTCGTGGGCGTTGTAGCCGCTGCCGCAGGCTGCGATCGACCCCGTAGGGGCCGTCTGCCTTAGAAGTTCACCGAAGCACTCAACCGCGCCGTCAGCGGCGCGCCCTGGAACAGGTAGTCGTCGCCCATGTATTCCCCGGCGTCGCGCCAGTAGCGTTTGTCGAACAGGTTGTCCACGGTCAGGCGGAACACGGTGTCGTAGCCATCAATGCGCGTGCTGTAGCGGCTGCCGATGTTGAAGATGGCGTAGGCGCCGGTGGCGACGTTGCCCTGGCGGTCGGCGTATTTGCTGCCGCTGTATTGCATGCCACCCAGCAGGGCCAGGCCGTCGAGCCAGGGCAGGGCGTAGTCGCCTTGGAGGCTGGCCCGCAGGCGGGGGACGTTGAGGGTTTGGTGGCCTTCGTAGGCCGGGGTGCCGGTGCCCTCGACCCGGGAGCGGATCGCCGCGACGCTGGCGGCAATCTGCAGGCGCTGGGTGGCCCAGCCGTTGGCGGAGAGCTCCAGGCCGGTGTTCTTTTGCTGGCCCTGCTGGACGTAGGTGAAACCGCCATCAGCATCCGGGCGTGAGTACTGGTAGGCCTGGCGCATCTGGAACAGGGCGGCGGTAAAGCTCATGCGCTGCCAGTCGTATTTGATCCCGGCTTCGATTTGGCGCGAGACGGTGGGGGCCAGGGTGTTGTAGGCGTTGCTGGCGAACCACGGGGCCTGACCACCCAGGCTCAGGCCCTTGCTGTATTGGGTGTACAGCGAAATGTTGTTGATCGGTTTGTAGATCAGCGCGGCCTGGGGCAGGAACACATAGCGTTGGGTGTGGCGCTGGGTGCCGTCCTGACTGTTGAAGGCTTTTTCATCCAGGCGCACTTCACGCCCGCCGAGAACTGTCTGCCACTGTTCGTTGAAGCTGATGCGGTCGCTGAGGAACAGGCCGTATTGGCGGCTGTCCAGGCGTCGATGAGAGTCGCCGAGTGGGCCGTCGTAGGGGGCAAAGTGCCCGGGTTCGCTGTCGATATTGCCACTGCCGTTGCCGTTGTCGACGCGGTGCATGACCTGATCGCGATTGTCCACCACGCGGCGGAACGCGCTGCTCCCCACACTCAACTCATGGCCCAGGCCCGCTGCGTCGAAGCGGCCGTTGAGCACCGCCTGCACTTCATCGTTGCGCCGGGTGTCGTCGGGGCTGCGGAAGTCGTAGATGTCGTAGTTGCCTTCCGGGCTGAAGTAGTTGCCGTTGGCATTGATGCAGCCGGTGGTGCAGCCGCCCCAGGCAAACGAGCTGTAGTCATCGATCACCACCTTGCTGCGCGACGCACTGAGGTTGCCCTTCCAGTCGTCGTTGAAGCGGTACTCGATACTGCCGCCGATGTTCAGCGATTCATTGGTCACCGGCTTTGAGCCGCTCTGGTGCCCCAGGAGTCTTTTCGGCGAGGCGTGGTGGGGCAGGCTGGAGCCGCCCAGCAGTTGATAGCCCGGGGCCGAGCGCTGCTGCTTGTTCTGGTATTCGATGTCCAGTTGCAGCAGGGCATCGGGGCTGATGTTCCAGTCCAGGGCCAGGGAGGCAAAGTCGCGCTGGCCATTGGCGTGCTCGACGCAGGAGTGCAGGTCTTCATGGGCCAGGTTGGCGCGCAGGCCGAACTGCTGTTCGCTGCCGAACCAGCCGCCCACGTCGGTGGCCAGGTAACCGCTGCCGCGATCGTCGGTGGCGACGGTCACCGAGCGGATATCCGTGGGCCGCTTGGTCACGTAGTTGACCAGGCCACCCGGTTCGCTGACCCCGCTTTGCAGGCCGGAAAGGCCCTTGAGCAGTTCCACCCGCTGTTTGTTTTCCAGGGCGACGTTCTGCTCGCCGGTGATGGTGCGGTTGTTGATCTTGTAGCTGCTGGCCGCGTTCAGGGAGAAGCCGCGCACCTCGAAGTTTTCGTAGTAGCCCACCGGCGCGTAGCTCTGGCCCACCGAGGCGTCGTTCTTCAGTACATCGCTGAGCAACCGCGCCTGCTGATCGAGGATCAACTCTTCGTTGATCACGCTGATGGCGGCCGGGGTGTCCAGCAGCGGCGTTTCGCTGAAGCCGCCCACCGAGGCGCTGTCGGCTTGGTAGCCGGACGGCGCTTGTGTGCTGATGGTCTGGGTCGGCAGTTCGGTGCGTTGGTCACGGCGTGGCTGCCGGCCAGCAGCAGGCCCAGGGTCAGGCGATGGCGCGGCAAGCCAGTGCTGAGGGTGGGGGAGCGGGACGTCGAGTGATCGGGGGGCATGAACATTCCTTGAGGGCGACGCGGTCTGAAGCGCAGGCCTGGGCCGGCCTTTGCAGCAGCGGCTGACTGGCGTGGGGCGGGCCGTGCGGCGGGCATCCGGCTTTCACGGGGTGGTTGCAGCTGTGTGCTGTCGGGCGGGCGCCATCATACAAGCTGCGGCGAGGGGGTAAAGGCACACAGGCACAGGGCCGGTGGGCGCTTGCCGGCCCTGCTGGAGGGAATGCAGGGGTTATGGGTTGGGCTCAGGAGGAGTCACTTGCAGGGATTCGATCTGCTGTTCCAGGGTTGCAATCTTGCCCAGCAGGATAGTGATGAGTTTCTTGTCGTGGCTTCGGGCTTCGGAGGCGACCAGGGATTTTTCCAGGCGGTCGACGATTTCATTGTTCATGCTGCGGTTTTCCTGCTTGGCGATGCGCTTGACTTGGGTGTGAAGCTCACCAGGCAGGCGAACGATGAACTTTTGAGCGGGGGCGCACATGCCGGACCTCGGGTGATATCAAAAAGAAACATCATAGAAAGGTCGGGCCAGGCAGGGCTTCAAGAAAATTCTGAAAAAACAGCAGGATCGGGCTTAGTTTCGCTGAGCGGCATGGGCGACTCGCTGAGCCGAATCCGGGCATTGCGCCGCATAAATCCAGGCCGCTCAATCAAGGGTAGGAGGCGAGGGCGCCAGCCCCTCGCCAGCGCTGGATGTGCGATTGCATCAGGGCCCGTCCGATGGCTCAAGCCCCGTGCCCGACCTCAACGGCGATCCAGCCACACCGTCTGCGCGTTGCAGAACTCGCGCACGCCGAAGTGCGACAGCTCGCGACCGAAGCCGCTTTTCTTCACCCCGCCGAAGGTCACCCGAGGGTCGCTGGCGCTGTAGCCGTTGATGAACACGCCGCCGGTTTCCAGCTCGTCGGTCATCTGCCGGGCCCGTTCCAGGTCCTGAGTGAAGATCGTCGCGGTAAGGCCGAACTCGCTGTCGTTGGCCAGCTCCAGGGCGTGCTCGGCATCCCGAGCGCTGATGATGGCGGCCACCGGGCCGAACAGTTCCTGCCTGAAGGCGGTCATCTGCTCGGTGACGTCTGCCAGCACCGTGGGCGGGTAGTAGTTGCCGGCGCCTTCGACCTTGTCGCCGCCCAGCAGCAGGGTGGCGCCTTCGGCCAGGGTCGCCTGGACTTGCTGGTGCAGTTCGTCACGCAGGTCGAAGCGGGCCATGGGGCCGAGGTAGGTGTCGCAGGCCAGCGGGTCGCCCATCACCAGGGCACGGGTGGCTTCGACGAATTTGCGGGTGAACTCCGCGACCACCCCTTGCTCGATGATCAGGCGCTTGGCGGCGGCGCAGACCTGGCCGGTGTTCTGGTAGCGGCCGATCACCGCGGCCTTGACCGCTTCGTCCAGATCGGCGTCGTTGAGCACGATAAAGGGATCGGAGCCGCCCAGTTCCAGCACGCATTTCTTCAGCGCCGCGCCGGCCTGGGCGCCGATGGCGATGCCGGCGCGCACGCTGCCGGTCAGGGTCACGGCAGCGATGCGGCGGTCGGCGATGGCGCGGGATACGCCGTCCGGGGTGACGTTGAGCAGCTCGAAGACGCCTTCAGGGAAACCGGCGCGCTGCATGACGTCCAGCAGCAGGTAGGCGCTGCCCATGACGTTCGGCGCGTGCTTGAGCACATAGGTGTTGCCGGCCAGTAGTGCTGGCACCGCGCCGCGCAGCACCTGCCAGATCGGGAAGTTCCACGGCATCACCGCCAGCAGCGGGCCCAGCGGGCGGTACTCGATGCGCGCCTTGTTGTTTTCCACCAGGGTCGCTTCCGGGGCCAGCATGGCTGGGCCGTGCTCGGCGTACCACAGGCACAGCTGGGCGCATTTTTCGATTTCGCCCCGGGCCTGGGGCAGCGGCTTGCCCATTTCCAGGCTGATCATCCATGCCATGGCCTCGCTGTTGTCCCGCAGGGCCTGGGCCAGGGCCGTCAGGCGAGTGGCGCGTGCGGCGACGCTCTGGCGTTTCCACAGGGCGAAACCCGCGGCGGCGCGCTCCAGGGTGGCGTCGGTTTCAGCCTCGGACTGGTAGGGGTAGGCGCCAATCTGCTCGCCGGTGGCGGGGTTGATCGACAAGGCGTGGGTGTGGCTGGAAACAAGGCTCATGGCACCGTCCTGCTCGGGTGGGAATGGCAGCAGGTTACGGCGCTGGTTGTTTGCTGAAAACTGAATAATATTAAGCGAGTCGTTCACGTTTGGAGAATGCTATGGATCTGGTCCAGCTGGAAATTTTCAAGGCCGTTGCCGAGCAGGGCAGCATCAGCGCCGCCGCGCAATTGATCCACCGGGTGCCGTCGAACCTGACCACGCGGATCAAGCAACTGGAGCAGGACCTGGGGGTGGAGCTGTTTATCCGCGAGAAAAGCCGCCTGCGCCTGTCGCCCGCCGGGTGGAACTTCCTCGACTACGCCCGGCGCATTCTCGACCTGGTGGCCGAAGCGCGCCTGACCGTGGCCGGCGAGGAACCCCAGGGCCCGTTTGCCCTGGGTTCCCTGGAAAGCACGGCGGCGGTGCGCATTCCGGCCTTGCTGGCGTCCTACAACCAGCAATACGCCAAGGTCGAGCTGGACCTGTCCACCGGCCCCTCGGGGACCATGATCGAAGGCGTGTTGTCCGGGCGTCTGGTGGCGGCCTTCGTCGACGGCCCGGTGCGCCACCCGGCCCTGGAAGGGCTGCCGGTGTTCGAGGAAGAGATGGTGCTGATCGCGCCCCTGGGGCACGCGCCGATTACCCGAGCGCGGGAAGTCAACGGCGAAAGCATCTACGCCTTTCGCGCCAATTGTTCCTACCGTCATCACTTCGAAAGCTGGTTCACCCAGGACGCCGCAGTGCCGGGCAAGATCCACGAAATGGAGTCCTACCACGGCATGCTGGCTTGCGTCAGCGCCGGTGCCGGGCTGGCGCTGATGCCCCGTAGCATGCTGGAAAGCATGCCCGGCTGCGCCACGGTCAGCGTCTGGCCGCTGTCGCCGCGCTTTCGCTTCCTGCGCACCTGGCTGGTCTGGCGGCGCGGCACCGTGTCCCAGAGTTTGAGCAGTTTTGTGAAGCTGCTGGAGGAGAGGGGCGCGGTGCTAGCCGAGGGGTGAATGGGCCATGTCCGGCCGCGCTCGATGGCTGTATGGGGGCGATGTGTGTAGGCTTTCCGGCCTTTGCCCCACACTTGGAAGTGAGCCATGACCGATCAGCTTTGCCTTGTATTCGTCCCCGCGTTGGTGGCGTTGCTGCTGAATGCCGAGAACACCAAGGGCACGCCCCTGACCGAGGCGGAAGTGCTGGAAATTCGTGATAGCGCCGCCTGTATCGCGTTACCCGCGGCGGTTGCGCTGAGCATGGAAAACGAGCGCGGCTATCGCGATCTGGTGGCCGAGGATTGCTGGGAAGAGTGGCAGCAGTATCGGCGCGAGGCGCAAGCCTGAGAGGCGGCCTTGGCGTGATCTCGTAAGTTTGTTGGGGTGGCTGGGAACGGCTTCTCAGCGCCTGCTCAGGGCCAAGCGAGCCGCAAACAGTACGAAGATCATCCCTGTGGTGCGGTCCATCCACTGGATCACCTTTTCCCGCTGCAGCACACCCGCCAGGGGCCGGGTGGCGGCAATCAGCAGCAGCGACCAGATCAGCCCCAGCACCACGTGAATGCTCACCAGGCCAAAGGTCCACAGCACCAGTGGCTGCCCCTGGGGAATGAACTGCGGCAAAAAGGACACATAGAAAATCCCCACCTTGGGGTTGAGCACGTTGCCCAGTAGGCCCTTGAGAAACCAGTTGGCCCCGGTTTTTTCAGCGGTGCCAGCGGGGGAAAAGGTGCGGCGCGGGCGCAGCAGCATGTTCAGCCCCAGCCAGGCCAGGTAGGCGGCGCCGCAGTACTTCAACAGGTTGAAGGCCAGTTCCGACACCGCAATCAAGGCCCCCAGGCCGAAGGCCACGGCCGCTCCCCAGAGCAGGCAACCTGCGTTGATCCCCAGCGCCGCGCGTAGGGCCTGGCGTTTGCCTTCCACAGTGGCGGTGCGCAGCACCAGGGCGGTGTCCAGGCCCGGGGTCAGGGTCAGCAGGGTGGCGGCCAGGGTGAAGGCTAGGAGATTCTCGGTGATCGACATGGGGCAGGTTTCGACGTGAGGTTGCGGGCAGGTTAACAGGCCACGAGCACCGCCGCTTGTGCTGTTTCAAGCACCGGGCGAGTCCTGACTGAAACGCCGATCAGCCATAGAGGTCGGCCAGTTTGAAGGCCCAATCAGCGCTCAGCGCGATGACCTCCAACAGCATGTGCAGCAGTATCGGGACCAACACTGCGCCACTGGCTATGCGCGCGATAGCAAGCACACAGCCACAGGCAAAGAGCAGTGCGATGGACGTCCAGTTGTCGTACTGGGTGTGGAACCCGGCAAAAATGGCCGACGTCGCGATCACGGCAATCCATTTCCAGAGCTGGCTGTTCTCATACGGAAACAGCCGCAGCAGGTAATGGCGGAAATACAGTTCTTCGAGAATCGGTGGCAGCACAATCAGTGAGGCGACTTTGATCAGGGTTTGCCGAGTGTCGAGCCCCGTCAGCAATTCGTTCATGAATGCTTCTTGAGGCAGCGAAAGAAACATGATGATGACGCCACACAGGGCATAGAGCGCGATGAGGCATAGCGCGCCCATTTTTAATGGCTGGATGAATGTTCGCCCGCGCAACTGCGCGGCCAGGCCGGAACGGTACTGGATGGCGAACAGGATGGACAGGGAGAGGGCGGCAGCACCACTGATGATGACGAACACCAGATAACTCTGCATCACGGTCGGCATCAGCAGGATGCCGGGTACTCCCGACAGGATGTACAACAGGGTCGCCAGAATGAACAGGCCAAGCCTGGGAAAGAACCGGTAGGTAGAACGCTCAGGGGCGCAGACCCCAGGCGGGGAAAACAGATGAGTCACAGTCACTCCATGAATGTGGGATAAGCGGGGTGGCATAGTGCCACTCTTGGCTACCGCCGGGAACCGCTTTCAGATGGCATTTGCAAAGGATATTCAGCCTTTGCGCTTGACCAGCGCCAGGTACACCCCCGAGCCTTTCCCGGGTTCGATGTAGTTCGCACCGTCCAGGTCGGCTATCCGGGTTGGTCTTATCTCCAGTTCCAGCTCCGGCGCGCCTTCGTACCATTCGTTGTTGTCGTTCAGTCCTCTTTCGAAGGCATCGAGAAATGCCTGGCAACTGTCGAACTGGCCATAGCTGTAGTTGCCTTGCTGGTCGCTGTAAAAGCGTGAGTAGCTCAGCAGCACGATGCCCCAGCGCTCGATGCGCTCACCGGGACTGGTGCGGGGGATCTGCTTGACCAGGTCCTTGCGGATTTCCCAGGTCTTGTAATAGGCATTCTTGTTGTTGTGCACCACCTTGAATTCGATGGCGGTCGAGGGCTGTTCGCCGTAGCTGTCCTCGACCCAGATATCCACCTTGCGTCGTTCTGCGGCGATCAGCCAGCGCGGCACGTTGCTGCGCGCAACGCTGATGTTGCTGGGACGAAAGTCGTCGCGTTTATCCAGCTGGCCGCCGAGGCCGAGGTGATCGCGATTGATGTCCAGCAATGCCGCCGATTCCAGGCTCAGCCACAGCTCGGGAGCAGTGGTGACCATGATGGATTTGAGGATGCGCTGGCGTTCGTCTTTTTTCAGGTGATTGAGCAGCAGCTCGGTAAAGCCGGGAACAAAGGACATGGGATCTCCTTATCAGGTCCGAATAGGTGGAACGGTCAGATCAATGCCCATCTGTAGGAGCGAGCTTGCTCGCGATGCTTTCCAAAGCGCCGCCTATCCCCTGCCAGTGCGCGTTATCGTTGAGGTTCTTCGCGAGCAAGCTCGCTCCTACGAGAGGGCGACGGTCAATATGGGCCGCGGGGTTCAGGGATGCCCCGTTGCTGTTGCCGGGCTTCGAGCTGTTTGTCCACGGCGCGTTTGCCACTGAGTAGCTTGAGGTGCTGCACGCTGGGCGGTAGCTGGCTGTCGATCAGTGTCAGCAGATCCATCTGTGGGGCCTTGATGATGCGCAGGTCAGCAATGTTCGAGGTTTTCAGGCCGCTGAGTTCCGTCAAGGCCTTGAGATTGGCCAAGCGCAGCCTGCGCAGATGGGGAGTGTCGCCCAGCGCCAGCCGGCTCAATTGCGCCTGATCCTCGATCTGCAGCACTTGCAGCTGTGGAAACCCGTCCAGGTCCAGGCGGTTGAGGCCACGGACCCGCAGGATATCCAGTTCCTTAACGTACGGATTGCGCAGTTCCGGCATGCCCTCGCGGCTGCCGAAGCTCACCGACAGGCTGTGCAGGCCGGACATACGGGCCACCATGCCCAGGGGCGTCTTGGCCGGCATGCGGTGCAAGTTCAGGGTGGCGATGTTCGGGCACTGGCTCAGGACGTCCAGGTTGTGGCTTTGCACACTGATGGATAGCTGGTGCAGGTCGGGCATCTGGTCGATCGGCGCGAGGTCGATGGCGGGGCCCTTGTCCAGGGAGAGCCGCAGTTGTTGCAGGTGCTTGAGGTTGGGCAGGCTGAGCAGTTCAGGCAGGTCGGCGCTGATCACCTGCAGGGCAAACTCCCGAAGCAGGGGCAGGCGGCCGATAGCCTCGTAATGCTCCAGGGCATCGAGGCAGTCCAGGCTCAGGGACTGCACATGGGGTAGGGCCAGCAACACCCGGGCATCGAATGCGCTGCCCGGATAGTGGCTATAGAAACGCACCTTGAGGCGTTCACCGAAACGGGCGCAGAGCGTGTCGAGCTGACTCAGCAGTTCGCCGTCGTACTGTTCGGCCTTGGCGAACTGGACGATGACCTGGGCCTGGTCATCGGCCTCCAGGCGGGCGCTAACCTGCAGTTCCAGGTCGGCCTGGCTGGGGGCTTGAATTCGATGGGGAAACATCAGCGGTCCTTGATGATTTTCGCCGCGGCATCATGCCATTGCGCACGCTTCATCGCCATTTGCGCGCAGGCCCGGCCAACTGCCGGGCCGCCTTGCAGGAAAGGTCACGGGTCGACCTGACCCATCAGCTCGGCCACCGATTCCGGGCGCTTGGCGTAGCGCTGGGCCAGCACCGCGCAGACCATCAGCTGGATCTGGTGGAACAGCATCAGCGGCAGAATCAGCACGCCCAGGGTGCTGCCGGCGAACAGCACCTGGGCCATGGGCACGCCGGTGGCCAGGCTCTTTTTCGAGCCGCAGAAGAGGATGGTGATGCGGTCTTCCTGGTCGAAGCCGAACAGCTTGCCGAGAAAGCTCGACGCCAGCAGCACCAGGGCCAGGAGGATGCAGCAGGCCACCACCAGGCCAGCCAGTTCCCACAGCGGGATCTGGTGCCAGATGCCTTCGTTCACCGCTTCGCTGAAGGCGCCGTAGACCACCAGCAGGATCGAGCCCTGGTCGACGAAGCGCAGCCAGTTCTTGTTGCGCCCGACCCAGGCGCCGATCCAGCGCCGGGCGATCTGCCCGGCGATGAACGGCAGCAGCAGCTGCACGCTGATCTTGACGATGGCATCCAGGGTCGATCCGCTGTCGCCGTGCACGTTCAGCAGCAGGGTCACCAAAAGCGGGGTGAGGAAGATGCCGAACAGGCTCGATGCCGCGGCGCTGCAGATGGCCGCCGGGATATTGCCCCGGGCCAGGGAGGTGAAGGCGATGGCCGATTGCACCGTGGCCGGCAGGGCGCACAGGTAGAGCATGCCCAGGTACAGGTCGTTGCCCACCAGCGGCGACAGCAGCGGCTTGAGCGCCAGCCCCAGCAGTGGGAAGAGCACAAAGGTCAGGCTGAACACCAGCAGGTGCAGGCGCCAGTGGCCGGCCCCGGCGATGATCGCCTCGCGCGACAGCTTGGCGCCGTGGAGGAAGAACAGCAGGCCGATGGCGAGGTTGGTCAGCCAGCCGAAGCCGACCGCCACCTGGCCGCTGGCGGGCAGGAAGCTGGCCAGCAGCACCACGCCGATCAGGGTCAGGGTGAAGTTGTCGGGCAAAAGACGCGAGCGTGTCATAGCGGGATCATCCGGGGGTTGCCAAGTGCGGTGGGGCGACTCTAACGTGGCTGGAATTTACCGACTAACGCCAAGGAGCCCATTAATGCCGCCTAAAGGACATGAGAAAATCGTCCGCCGCAGTATTCCCGGGCTGCCCAGTCTGCCGCGACCGGTGTACGGGCGCACCGAATCCTTGCCCAATCGCGCCTTGACCCGGCGCCACAGCCACCCCTGGGTACAGTTGTCCTACGCGATTGCCGGGGTGCTGGAGATCCAGACCAGCGCCGGGCGTTTTATCGCTCCGCCGCAGCGCGCGGTGTGGATTCCCGCCGGGGTGCCGCACCGGGTATTCAGCTCGCCGCGCACCGAGATGCGCAGCCTGTACCTCGATTGCAGCGTTACCACCTGGGCGGCGACAGACAGCTGCCAGGTGCTGGCGGTCAGCAGCCTGCTGCGCGAGCTGATCCGCGCCTTCAGCGAATTGCCGGTGGAGTATGTCGAGGACAGCGCCGACGGGCGCCTGGCCCAGGTGCTGCTGGACCAGCTGGCCGCCGCGCCGCAACTGGACCTGATGCTGCCGCTGCCCCTGGATCCGCGCTTGCGGGCGATCTACCGCAGCTTGCAGGCGCACCCGGAACAGCCGACCACCCTGAGGCAATGGAGCTACAAGCTGGGTGTGACCGAGAAGACCCTCAGCCGCCTGTTTCTCAAGGATACCGGGCTGACCTTCCGCGCCTGGCGCCAGCGCTTGCGCCTGCTTGGCGCGTTGACCCCGCTGGAGCAGGGCGAGCGGGTCACCGATGTGGCCCTGGCTTGTGGCTATGACTCGACCTCGGCGTTTATCGCTGCGTTTCGCCAGCAGTTCGACGCCACCCCGGGGGAGTTTTTCCGCGATCTATGAAGGCTTGGCCGCTCCTTGTAGCCGCTGCCGCAGGCTGCGAACGGTCGCGAAGCGGCCGCAGCGTTATATCAGGAAGCCGGTGTGGGTCTGCTGCGCAGCCCATCGCAGCCTGCGGCAGCGGCTACAGGGTGCGACGGTGCAGCGGTATGGGATGTGCGGCAGTGCGAAAACTACCGCATGGTGCGACAAGGCGCGGCAGGTCAGGCCCTTGACGGGCGCAGCAGTGCGATCTGCTCCGGCGGCACCAGGGTGCGCAGGGTCTTGTACAGGGCCCGGGTTTCCAGCAGGTTCCAGATCCGCAGCAGGGTTTCCAGGGCGTCCAGCGGTTTGCTGATGAAGTCCCGGGCGCCCAGGGCCAGGGCCCGCAGGCGGGTGTCGCGGGTGGCGTCGGCGGTGAGCACCAGGATCGGCAGGTAGTCGTGGGCCGGGATCCGCCGGTTGAGCTGTTCGAGCACGGCAAAGCCGTCGAACTCGGGCATGTGCAGATCGAGGATCACCAGGTCCGGCTCGAAGCTGTTGAACAGCTCCAGGGTGCGCAGCGGCTGGGTGCTGCTCAGGACGTTGTGCAGGCCTTCGCGGGCCAGCAGCTGTTCCATCAGGTCCAGGTTGGGGCGCTGATCATCGACGATGAGGATGCGCATATCGGCAGTCATAGGGGCTCCGCTAAACAGGCGTCCAGGTGGGCGAAGAACGCCGGGATTTGAATGGGCTTGGTGAGGATCGCCGTGGCGCCGGCTTCCAGCAGGCGGCGCTGGGTCAGTTCGCTGGCGTCGGCGGTGATCATCAGGATCGGCGTGGTGGCGGTGTTGCTGGAGGCCCGCAGCCGCTGCAGCACTTGCAGGCCTTGCAGGTCCGGCAGGTTGACGTCCAGCAGGATCATCTGCGGTGTGTGCTGGCGGGCCAGGTCCAGGCCCAGTTGGCCCTGCATGCTCGACAGCAACTGAATCCCCGGGCGGCGCTGCAGCAGGGTTTCGATCAGCGCCAGGCTTTGCAGGTTGTCTTCGATGCAGAGGATCTTGCCCTGATAGGGGCTGGGCGTGGGCAGCGCCGGCGGTTGCAGCAGTACAGTGGCCGGCGTCGCGGCCGGGGCATCGGGCAGGCGCACGCAGGGCAGTTCGAGGATGAAGCGGCTGCCGCTGCCCGGTGTGCTGTGCACCTCCAGGCTGCCGTCCATCATCTCCAGCAGGCTCTTGCTCAGGGCCAGGCCCAGGCCGGTGCCTTCGACCTTGGGGTCGGCGTCCAGGCGTTCGAAAGGCTTGAACAGGCGTTGCAGGTGATCGGCGGCAATCCCGGCCCCGGTGTCGATCACGGCAATGCGCAGGCGCGGCTCCTCCAGGGTCACCTCGATGCTGACCCGGCCCTGGGCGCGGTTGTACTTGATGGCGTTGGACAGCAGGTTGAGCAGCACCTGGATCAGCCGCTGGCGGTCGGCAATCACCCCGCTGTCGGCGGGCAGTTCCGGCAAGGCACTGAGCTGGATGCCGGCGTCGGTGGCCATCGGCGACACCAGGGTCAGGGCTTCATGCAGCACCGCCGCCAGGGGCATGGGCTCGACGTTCAGCGGCAGGCGCCCGGCTTCGATGCGGGCGATGTCCAGCACCTCGTTGATCAGCCCCAGCAGGTGCTGGCCGGCCCGCAGGATATGCCCGACCTGGGGCCGCTGGCCGGCGCTGGAGTCCATGTCCAGCAGTTGCGCGAAACCGAGGATGGCATTGAGCGGGGTGCGCAGTTCGTGGCTCATGCGCGAGAGGAATTCGCTCTTGGCGCGGCTGGCGCTTTCGGCTTCTTCGCGGGCGGTGCCCAGGGCGATTTCCGCGGCGCGGCGGTCGGTGATGTCCCGGGTGATCTTGGAAAACCCCCGCAGGGCGCCGCTGGCGTCGTATTGCGCGGTGATCACCACGCTGGCCCAGAAGCGGCTGCCGTCCTTGCGGCAGCGCCAGCCTTCTTCCATGTAGTGGCCGTGGGCGGTGGCTTCGCGCAGGGCCATCTCCGGGTGCTGCGGGCATTCCTCCGGCAGGTAGAACAGGGAGAAATGGCGGCCGATGATTTCCTGATCGCGGTAGCCCTTGATCCGTTCGGCGCCGAAGTTCCAGGTGGTGACCATGCCGGCGGTATCCAGGGCGAAGATCCCGTAGTCCTTGACCCCGTCGATGATCAGGCGCAGGCGTTCCTCGTTGTCGCGCAGGGCGCGCTCGCGCTCGGCCAGCAGTTGCCCGGCCTCCACCAGGCGCGTGCCCAGCTGGCCGATTTCATCCAGCTCCGGGGCTTGCGGCAGCAGGGGCTGGCCCAGGGCCAGGCGCTGGGCGTTGCCCTGGACCTGCTGCACCCGGGTGACGATGCCCCGGGACAGCAGCAGCACCGCGACAATGGCGCCGAACAGCCCGCAACCGGCGGCCAGCAGGGTGGCGAACAGCAGGCGCATGCGGGTCGCCGCCGCGGCCGCGGTGCGTTCGGCCAGCAGCGCGTCCTCGTGGATGCGCATGGCGCTGATCTGCTCGCGCAGCACATCCAGCACCTGCTTGTTGTCGATGAGGATCGCGGTCACCGTGGCGCTGTCGTCGCGGCTGCCGTTGCGCAGGGCCACCAGGCCTTCGAGCTTGGTCTGGATCAGCGGGGTGATGCTGTGCAGGTACTCGCGCATGCGCGTGTCGCGCACGTTGCGATCCAGGCGCTGCAAGGCGGCTTCGATCTGCGGGCGGGCCTGGAGGTAGGCGGGCAGGAAGTCCTCGCTGCGGGTCAGCAAGTAACCGCGCACACTGGCCGCGGCCTCGGCCAGCAGGGTGTGCACGGTCTGAATGTCGCCCTGCACCAGCAGCACCCGGCGCACGTCCTCTTCGGCGCGAGCGGTCTGGCGTTCTGCGCTGTAGATCAGCACCAGCGACAGCAGCAGGATCACCAGCGGCAGGGATATCACCACCAGCGCCTTGCCCCGCAGCGGCAGGTCGGCCCAGCGCCGGGCGCTGCGCAGGTTCATGGCCACTGCCCGCTGGGCTGGGCCACCAGCCCCAGGGCGATGCCGCGCACCGCCGCCTGGGTACGGTCGGAGGCGCCGAGCTTGCCGATCACCCGCTCGACGTGGGCCTTGGCGGTGCCGGTGGTGATGCCGAGCTTTTCGCCGATCTCGCGGTTGCTGAAGCCACCGGCCACCAGCCCCAGGACCTGGCGCTCGCGGGCGGTCAGGGCCTGGGCCTGGGGGATCTGGCCGCTGCCGCGCTCGGTCATGCGTCGCAGCAGGCGCGCGCTGACCGCGCTGTTGAGGGCCTCCTCGCCCTGGGCCACCCGTTGCAGGGCGCCGATCACTTCGTCGCGGCTGGCGTCCTTGAGCAGGTAGCCCACGGCGCCGGCGGTCATGGCCGCTTCCAGGTGATCGGGGCTGTCGTCCATGGTGAAGATCACCACCTTGACCTCGGGCTGGCGCTGCTGCAGAAGGCGCGCGGCCCCCAGGCCATTGAGCCGCGGCATGCGGATGTCGAGGATGGCGATGTCCGGGCGCAGTTGCTCGCACAGGGCCAGGGCTTCTTCACCGTCCCTGGCCTGGCCCACCACCTCGAATTCCGGATTGCCCGCCAGCAGGGCGACGAAACCGGTGCGGGTCACTTCATGATCGTCCGCCAGGACCAGGCGTATCAGCGTACTCATAGCACTGGCTCCAAGGGCTGGACGGGAACCCTGGCCAGCAGCCGGGTGCCATTGCCGGGCCGGCTGTCGCAGCTGAAGTAGCCGCCCAGCAGATGGGCGCGTTCGTGCATGGCGACCTGACCCAACTGTTCGGCCACCGGGGCCGGCGAGCTGATGAAGCCGCAACCGTCGTCGCTGACCCCGAGCAGCGCCTGGCCGTCCTCCAGGGCCAGGCTCAGGTGCACCTGCGAGGCCCGGGCGTGCTTGAGGATGTTGTTGATGGCTTCCTGGGCGATGCGGAACAGGGCGATTTCCACTGCGTCGGGCAGGCGCTGCGGCGCGCGCTGGCCCCAGTACACCAGCAGGCCGGCGTCGCGCAGGCGGTCGGCTTCGCGGTCGATGGCCCGCAGCAGGCCGAAGTCGTCGAGCACGTGAGGGCGCAAGCCGCCGATCAGCTGCCGGCCTTCGCCGACGCAACCCTGGGCCAGTTGCAGGATGGTCTGCAGGTCCTGCTGCAGCTCGGCGGACAACGGCGGACAGCGCCCGGCGAAGCCCTGCAGGCGCTGATGGAGTCCGGCCAGGGTTTGCGCCAGGCCGTCGTGCAGGTCATAGGCGACCCGCTTGCGTTCGTCTTCCTGGGCGCTGAACAGGCGCTGCACCAGTTCCGACATGCTGCGTTCCCGGGCTTGCAGGTCGCGCAGCAGGCGCTGGTTTTCCAGGTGCGCGGCCAGCAGGGTGGCCAGCAGTTGCAGGGATTCCAGGTCTTCGCTGTCCGGCGGGCTGATGGGCACGCTGTTGGCCAGCAGCAGGGCGCCGAAGGCCCGGCCGTCGGCGCGGTGCAAGAGCACGCGCAGCACTGCGCTGTCCGGGGTCGGCGGCGGCTCCGGCCACTGCGGGTGATCGGCCAGGGCGCGCAGGCCTTGCAGGCGTTCTTCATGACCCAGGGCGGCGCGGGTGTGGACCACGCCATCTTCGGCCCATTCCAGCAGCAGCCCGTGGTCCATGGCGGCAAAGGCGCAGGCCCGTTGCACCACCCGCTGGCGCATCTGCTCGGGGGGCAGTTGCAGCAGTTCCTGGCCGGTGTCCACCAGCAGTCGCAGGCGCGCGGCGCGGCTCTGCGACTGTCGATACTGGCTGCGCAGGGCCAGGGCGCTGGCGGGGTCGAAGGATGGGGTGGACATGGCGGGGCTCCAGTGCGGCGGCGCTGCTGTTGAACAAAAGCGGGCATTAGACCCGCTGCTGCACGTCACGCCTATCTGCCGAATGGCATAGGCCAAAAGCTCCAGTTGGCCGATGGCGCGGGCGATGGCGATAGGCAAAGTGTGGCTCATTGAAACCCACTGGAGAAATCGTATGAAACTGAAAACCACTGCCCTGGCCCTGTTTTTTGCCTTCACCGCTCCACTGGCGGTGGCCGCCGAGGTCAAGCCCTATGTCTACAGCGCCGTTGCCGAGCAGCCGCAAGCGGCCCAGGACCGCGAGATCGCCGGCCTGTTCGATCGCTGGAACAGCGCCTTGCAGACCGGCAACCCGCAGTCGGTGGTGAGCCTGTATGCGCCGAACGCGGTGTTGCAGCCGACCGTGTCGAACCAGGTGCGCAGCACTCACGCACAGATCCAGGACTACTTCGAGCACTTCCTGGCGTCCAAGCCGGTAGGTCAGATCAACTACCGTGAAATCCGTCACCTGGGCCCGGATGCCGCCCTGGACAGCGGCGTCTACACCTTCACCCTGACCGATGCGTCGGGCAAGAGCGAGAAGGTCCAGGCGCGCTACACCTTCCTGTACGAGCGCATCGATGGTCAGTGGAAGATCCTCAACCATCACTCCTCGGCCATGCCGGAAGTCCAGCCGCAGCTGGCCGCTCACTGATCCACCTTGCGTTGCCTTCACGCCGAGCTTTCGCTCGGCGTTGTCGTTTTCGCGGCTCACTGCTCGCGGTAGCGCCCCGGGGTCATGCCGAACCAGCGCAGGCAGGCCTTGTGAAAGCTGCTCTGGTCGCGAAAGCCCAATAGCGCGCCGATGTACTTGACGCTGCGCATGGAGTTGCGCAGAAAGCTGTGGGCCAGCATCAAGCGGGCTTCGTCCTGCAACGCCGAGAAGTGCACGTCTTCATGGCCCAGGCGGCGTTGTAGGCTGCGGGTGCTGACCCCCACCGCCTGGGCGATATGCGGCAGGTCGCTGGGCGCGCCCTGGGCCAGGGATTCGGACAGGGCCCGACGCACCCGCGCCGTCATCGAGCCGCTGAGCAACACGTTGAGCCGGTTGCGCGCATATTCCATGTGCAACACGTCCAGGGCCGGGTCGGCGGTGGGCAGGGCAATGGCGCAGTCCTGACGGCTGAACGTCAGGCTGTTGTGCGGAGCATCGAACTGCAGGTTGTCGCCCATCAACCGGCGCAGCATGCGGGTGTCCGCCGGCTCGGGGTAGGTGAAGGCGGCCATCTGCGGCCGCGGTTTGTGCTGCGGCAGCAGCCAGTGCAGCAGGCCCAGGGTCTGGGCGGCGCCGGCGTCGATCAGTGCCCGGGGAATCAGCGAGGGCTCGGCGGTGATATCGAAGCCGATCAGTTGCAAGGCATCGGGCTTGCGTTCCAGGCACATGCAGAAGCTGTTGCGGGTCAGTGCCTGGTAATCCACCAGGCGTTGTAGCGCCGCCCCCAGGGTCGCGCAGGACATCACCGCATAGCCCAGGGCTTCCAGGTTGGCTGGATGGGCCTTGCTGTAGGCCAGCAGGCCGAGGTCCGGGTTGCCGGTGCGCCGGGCGGCTTCGCGCATCACTTGATAAACCAGTTCCAGCCTCACGCCCTTGGGATTGTCCTCAACGTCCTGGATGCTGCTGCCGAAGGTTCTGAGCAGGGCGTCGACGTTGGCGCCGCCTTCTCTGATGACATCGGCAAGCACCCGAAAGCTGGCGCTGGTCATTCTGTGCATAGGTCTTCCTGAACTAGTGGCTAAATGATATCGATGAGGCCTTTTGCATGATTGCAATAAACAAAAGGCCGCAGACGAATAAGCACTGAGCCAGGTTTCCAAGGACAAGCGAAAGGTATCCGGGAACACTTCCGGGTGGCCTGGGCAGGGTCGATCATGGTTGGGCAGGGACCCTTGGGCGCGCGCTGGCCACGGCGTCACACCATGTCTGAGGGTGCATCGTTGGCTGGCCTATGGATTCGTCATGCAGAGCATCAAAGACTTTTATCGCGAACTGGCCGAGGGCCGTTTGATGCTGGCATTCCAGCCGGTGGTGTGGCTGCCGGATAGCAGCCGGGTGCTCTACCACGAAGGCTTGCTGCGGCATGTCGATGCCCAGGGGGGCGATGTCTACCCCCTGGCGCTGCTGGAAAAGCACCAGGTGATGCGCGAGCTGGACCGCAGCGTGGTGCTCTGCGTGATCGATGCCCTGCAACGGGATGAACGCTTGCGCCTGGGGTGCAATATTTCCGCCCAGAGCGCGATCATCGACCCCTTCTGGCACGCCATTGTCCAGCAACTGCGAGACTTCCCCTCAGTCGCCGCGCGACTGGTGATCGAGATCACCGAAAGCGCCACGCCGCCGAGCATCGAGGCGGCCAGCGAATTCGTCCTGTGCCTGCGGGAACTGGGCTGTCGGGTGGCCATCGACGATTTCGGCGCGGGCCTGGGCACCCTGGAGTTCATCCGCCAGACCCGACCGGACATCGTCAAGATCGACAAGGGCTACATCCAGCGTGCCCGTGGCGAACTCAACAGCGCCCAGACCCTCAGCCACCTGGTGCAGCTGTGCAAGACCCTGGCGCCCTGCGTGATTATCGAAGGCGTAGAGACGGGCACCGACCAGAACCTGGCTACCGCCTGTGGTGGCGAGTGGGGGCAGGGCTATCTGTTCGGGCGTCCGCAGGTGGATCGCCTCGGCCGGCGTTGCTGCCTGGAACAGCAGCGGATGGCCGCGCTGTGCGCACCGGATCAGGCGTAGCCACGCTGCGGCAGCGGGGCTGGGATGGCGCGCAGTTCAGTCGGGCTGCGCAGTGATGGGCGGGGTGTTGGCGGTCGGGTCTTGCACCTCGGCAGCGACGGGCAATGCCGGCAGGTCTTCCAGGGGCGAACGGGTCATGTCCACGTGCATGTTGCGCTTGGGCCGTTCCGGCTGGAACGCGTCGTAGGGCAGCAGCACGGTGTCGAGCGCCGCATCCAGGGGCAGGCTGGCGATCATCAGGATCGGGCACACCACCGTCACCCAGCAGCCGCCGGTGATCATGCGTGCGTAGCCCATGTCATAGCCGGTGAGCACTTGGGCGTTGGTCTTGACGCTGCGGTAGTAGCGGTCGTCGCGAAAGTCCAGGGCATTGCCGCGAGTCATATAGGTGCCGCAGCCGGACAGCAGCAGGGTGTTGAGCAGCAACAGGTAATGGAGGATTCGGATGATCGGGCTTCCACGCAGGGTCGAGACAGGGGCGGGCGCGAATCAGTGATTCATCGCGTCGTAGGGCAGCAGCGCGGTGTCGGCCACGGCATCCACCGGCAGGCTGACGATGGCGACCACCGGGCAGACGATGCTCATCCAGCAGAAGACCGTGGCATAGCCGTCGTAGCCGCTGGCGCCGCGCATGGTCAGCAGTTCGATATTGGCCTGGGTGCCTTTGTAGTAGTCGTAGCCGCTGTGGGCATTGGGGGTGCGGGCGATCAGGGTGCCGCAGCCCGTCAGGGACAGCAGGGTCAACAGAAGTGCAGCGTTGAGGGCTTTGATGATGCCATTCCTTAGCGAGCGGTTTTTTGCGCGCGCATCGTCGCAGAAGCCGGGCGCGCAAGCTAGATCAGGCCCGGATAAATAATCGCCAGGCGCGGCCCGATCAGATCTCTGACGGGATCAACAGCAGCAGATCGGTATCGCCGATATCCACCCCGGCCTGGCTCAGCAGGGTGCTGGCCTGGCCCCGGTGATGGGTCTGGTGATTGAAGAAATGCACCAGCAGGGCGTGGAAGTCACGCTCGGCGACCACGCCTTTGGTGTTGGTGTAATGCAGGCTGCTGTCCAGGTCGGCGTCGCTCAGGGACTGGCTGAAATCCAGGATCAACTGGTCCAGCCATTGGCGTTGCTGCCAGAGCCCGCGCAGGTCGGGGAACAGCAGGGTCTTGAGGTCCTGGGGCTGGGCCACTTGCTGCAGCGGGGCCAGCGCCGGAGGCTGCGCCGGGTGTCGGGCAAAACGCTTGAGCCAGATCGTGTCACCGGCCAGCAGGTGGTTGAGGGTGCCGAGGATCGAGCCGAAAAACGCCTGGCGGTCGAGGACGATCTGCGCCTCGGGCAGGCTCATGGCGGCCTGGTACAACTTGGCGTTCATCCACTGGTTGTAGCGGGCCATCAGGCACAGGTGCTCGGTGCGCTTCATGGTTGTTCCTCTGGGGTTGTGCGGGCGGGTGCGCAGCAGCTTTGCAAGCCTCGCGGCACACTTGCAAGGGGCGCGACGAAAGCCTTGCGTGCCGGCTGTTTGCGGGGCCTTGCAGCCATTAAAAAAACCGCCCCTTTGGCCCCGATAACATCGTTTCTCGGGGCTTGGGCTTTTCTCTATATTGGCCACCAGATCCAGCGCGGCAACAGGCCGCGCGCCCTCTATGGTGAGCCGTTGCAATGAATAAAAAACCTGAACGCACAGGGCTGGAAAATCCTGGAACCGCCACTCGGGTGGTCTGGGGCGGAGAGCAGATCCGTCATCCCTACAACGCCACGCAAACCCCGATTGTCGCCAGCGCCGCCTATGGCTACGACGACATTGACCAGTGGTACGACGTGGCCCTGGGCAAGGCCCCTGGCTTTATCTACAGCCGCATGAGCAACCCCACGGTGGAAACCCTGGAAGCCAAATTGTGCGACCTGGAAAACGCCGAGTCGGCGGTGGCTTTCAGCAGCGGCATGGCGGCCATCAGCGGCGTGCTCTACAGCTTCCTGCGCCACGGCCAGCGGGTGGTGTCGACCAAGGACAGCTACGGCGGCACCAACAAGATTTTCGAAGAATTCCTACCGCGCATGGGCGTGGCCGTGACCCTCTGCGAAACCTTCGACCAGCAGCAGATCGAAGCCGAGATCGCCAAGGGTTGCGACCTGCTTTACCTGGAGACCCCGACCAACCCGACCCTGAAGATCGTCGATATCCAGCGTCTGGTCGCCGCGGCAAAACAGGTCGGCGCGCTGGTGGTGGCGGACAACACCTTCGCCACGCCGCTGAACCAGAACCCCCTGGCCCTGGGCGTGGACGTGGTGATCCACAGCGCCACCAAGTTCCTCAGTGGCCACGGCGACGTGCTGGGTGGAGTGGCCTGTGGCAGCGAGGCGCTGATGAGCCAGGTGCGTCACTACCGGGAAATCAACGGCGCCAGCCTCGATCCGTTTTCGGCCTACCTGATCATCCGCGGGATCAAGACCCTGGCCCTGCGCATGCGTCAGCAACAGCACAGCGCCGCGCAGCTGGCGCAGTTCCTGCTCAACGAGCCGCTGGTGGAGGCGGTGAACTACCCGGGCCTGCCCAGCCACCCGAACCACGCCGTGGCCTGTGCGCAGATGCGCGGTTTCGGCGCCATCGTCAGCTTTGTCCTGGCGGGCGGCATGGACAGCGTCAAGCAGCTGTTGCCGCGCCTGCGCTATGCCCACTGCGCCGGCAACCTGGGTGCGGTGGAAACCATCTACGGCCCGGCGCGCACCACCAGCCATGTGGAAAACACCCTGGAAGAGCGTCAGGCCCTGGGCATTTCCGAAGGGCTGGTGCGGATTTCGGTGGGCATCGAAGACACCGATGACCTGCTGGCCGACCTGCAACAGGCCTTTGCCTGGCTGCGCCAATCCCTCAAGCACAACCCGGCGCCTGGCGCCGTCCCTTCCCTGAATGCCCGGGCCGAGGTCGCCCACTGACAGAGCGCGCAACACCCCCACAGCAAGGCAGCCCGTGGGGGCTTCATGAAGAGGAATAACAATAAAAACCTGGTGGCATCCGATTTGTTTTCTGCCCATTTCCACAGTCGCAGAAATTGAGACTTGCCCTGACAACTTTCATGAGAACCATCATGTCCCTACAAGAACAACAGACCGACTTGCGCGGCGGCTTCAAGCAAGAAATGCAGACCCGGCACATCGTCATGCTCGCCCTCGGCGGGGTGATCGGCACCGGGTTGTTCCTGACCTCCGGCTACACGGTGAACCAGGCCGGCCCGCTGGGGGCGGTGATCGCCTACATCATCGGCGCGCTGATGGTGTACCTGGTGATGATGTGCCTCGGCGAGCTGGCGGTGCAGATGCCCGAGACCGGCTCCTTCAGCACCTACGCCACGCGCTTTCTCGGCCCCGGCACCGGCTATACCGTGGCCTGGCTGTACTGGCTGACCTGGACCGTGGCCATCGGCTCGGAATTCACCGCTGCCGGGATCCTCATGGCCCGCTGGTTCCCCGAGACCCCGGTGTGGATCTGGAGCGCGCTGTTCGCCATGGTGGTGTTCCTGTCCAACGTGGTCTCGGTGCGGCTATTCGCCGAGACCGAGTTCTGGCTGTCGCTGGTCAAGGTAATCACCGTGCTGGCCTTCCTGGCAGTGGGTGGCGGGGCGATCCTCGGCCTCTTGCACATCGACCAGGCCCACAGCATCGGCCTGAGCAACTTCACCCGCGAGGGGCTGTTCCCCACCGGCTTCATGCCGATCGCCATGACCCTGCTGGCGGTGGCCTTCGCCTTCTCCGGCACCGAGCTGATCGGCATCGCCGCCGGCGAAACCCGTGACCCGCAACGCAACGTGCCGCGGGCGATCCGCACCACGGTGCTGCGCCTGGCGATCTTCTTCGTCGGCACCATCTTCGTCCTCGCCACCCTATTGCCGCGGGAGCAGGCCGGTTTGGTGGAAAGCCCGTTCGTCACGGTGTTCACCTACATCGGCATTCCGTACTCGGCCGACATCATGAACTTCGTGATCATCAGTGCGCTGCTGTCGGCCGCCAACTCCGGGCTGTACGCCGCCTCGCGGATGCTCTGGACCCTGAGCGACCAGGGCCACCTGCCCAAGCAGTTCTCGGCCCTGACCCGCATGGGCACGCCGCTCAACGCGATCATCGTGAGCATGGCCGGGGGCGCCGCCTCGCTGCTCAGCAGCGTGTTCGCCCCGGACACCATCTACCTGGCCTTGGTGTCGATTTCCGGGCTGGCGGTGGTGGTGGTGTGGATGAGCATCGCCGCTAGCCAGATCGCCTTCCGCCGGCACTTCGTGGCCAACGGCGGCGATGTGCGCGACTTGAAGTTCCGAGTCCGTGGCTACCCCTGGGTGCCGCTGGGGGCGCTGTTGTGCTGCGCCCTGGCCTGTGTCGGCATCGGCTTCGACCCTGAGCAGCGGGTGGCCCTGTACTTCGGTGTGCCGTTCATCGCCTGGTGCTACTTGGTGTATTACATTACCCGCAGCAGCCGCCAGCGGCGCCTGGCCCTGGCACCTCTGGCACGCTCGTCCGATGCCCTGCCGGGCTGACGGATGGCAACGGCATCCAGGGCGTTGATGAGAGCCAGGCCATGAAGCAGAAAAGCTTGCCCCCGCTGAACTGGCTGCGCGCCTTCGAAGTGTCCGCCCGCTGCCTGAACTTCACCCACGCCGCCGAGGAGCTGTTCCTCACCCAGGGCGCGGTGAGCCAGCAGATCCGCCAGCTGGAAAGCCACCTCGGGGTGGCGCTGTTCAAGCGCCTGCCCCGGGGCCTGGACCTGACCGAGGAGGGGCGCTCCTACCTGCCGGTGGTGCAGGACGCCATCACCCGGCTGGCGGTGGGCACCAACGAGATCTTCGGCCAGCACCAGCACCGGCCGATCAAGGTGCGCGGCAGCCTGGCGTTCTTCGTCCACTGGCTGGCGCCCAAGCTGCCGACCTTCCAGCAGGCCCAGCCGCAGGTGGACATTCGTTACATCAGCAATATCTGGGTCAAGGAGCTGGATGGCGAAGACGACCTGGAAATCCGCTGGGGCCGCGGTCACTGGCCGGGGCTGGTGGCCCAGCGCCTGACCTGGGACAGCCTGTTCCCGGTCTGCGCCCCGGCCTTGCTGGCGCGCCTGCCGCTGCAGGTGCCGGACGATCTGGCCCGCCATCAACTGCTGCACGTGCTGGGCTACGAAGAGGGCTGGGGCTACTGGCTTGAACGGGCCGGTGCCAGCCGGGTGGACTCGTCCCGGGGCATGCAGTTCGACACCCTGATCTCGACCCTGCGCATGGCCGAGCTGGGTCAGGGCGTGGCCCTGGCCCGCTCCTCGATGGTTGCCGACATGCTTGCCGACGGGCGTCTGGTGGAGCCCTTCGAGCAGCGTATCGAGGCCAGCGAATCCTTTTACCTGGTGCGCGGCGCCGATGCCGAGCAACACCCCGATGCGCTGAAGTTTTCCACCTGGCTGGTGGAGCAGGCCCATCGCTACAAATGACTGGCCGGAGCCAAGCATGCGCTATGTGAGTACCCGCAGTGCCGCCGAACAGGTGGATTTTGTAACCGTGGTCCTGTCCGGCGTGGCCGCCGACGGCGGGCTTTATGTGCCGCAGCGGCTGCCGTGTTTCAGCCCCCAGGAAATCGCCAACTGGTCGACCCTGGATTACCCCGAACTGGCCTTTCGCGTGCTCAGCCCCTTTGTTGGCGACAGCCTGCCCGAGGCCGACTTCAAGGCGCTGCTGCACAGGGCCTACAGCGGTTTTGGCCATCGCGCGGTGGCGCCGCTGCGGCAGATCGATCGCAACGAATGGCTGCTGGAGCTGTTTCACGGCCCCAGTGGTTCGGCCAAGGATTTTGCCGCGCGCCTGCAGGCCCAACTGGTGAGCTACTTTCTCCAGCGCCGGCAGCGGCGTGGGGTCCTGGTGGGCGCCAGCAACGGCGACACCGCCCTGGCGGCGATCGACGCCTTCAAGGACTGTCCGCAGACCCAGGTGCTGGTGTTCTATCCGCAAAACGCCGTGCCCGAGCAGCAGGGGCGGCAGTTGCAGGCGGCCCATCACCCGGGGCTGTGGCGCTTTGCGGTGCAGGGCAGTTTCGACGACTGCCAGACCCTGGTCAGCCGCCTGTTGCGCCAGTGGCCTTTGCCCGAGCACGAGGCCATCGGTTTCAACTCCAGCAACTGGGTCGGGGTCATGGCCCAGCTGGTGCTGTATTTCCACGCCGTGCTGCAACTGGGCGGCGGCCAGCGGCCCATCGGCTTCAGCGTGCCGGCGGCGAGTTTCGCCGAAGTCTATGCCGGCTACATCGTGCAGAAGATGGGCTTGCCGATCACCCAGATGATTGTCGCCACCAATAGCAACGACGCGCTGCATCAGCTGTTCCTGAAGAACCGCTACTCCCGCGGGCAGGCCCGCCAGAGCCTGTCGCCGGCCATGGACCTGTCGCTGTTCGCCAATCTCGAACGCCTGGTCTGGGAGCTGTATGGCCAGGACCCGCAGGCGGTGGCGGCGCTGATGCGCGGGTTCGAGGACAGCGGCGAGATGAGCCTGAATAACGAGGCCTGGCTGCAGGCGCGGATGATCATCGACTCCTATTCGGTCAGCGACGAAGAGACCGGCAAGGAGATCGTCAGCCTGTATCGGGACACCGGCTACGTCATCGATCCCCATGCCGCCACCGGGGTCCTGGCGGCGCGCCTGTACCGCCGCAGTCTGGTGGCGCCGATGGTCACCCTGGGAGAAATCGCCCCGGCCAAGTCGGCGCGGCTCCTGGGTTCGCTGGGCATTCCCGGGGTGGTCCCGCCACCGGTGGCCGCGCCCTCGACGCAGCAGTGGCAGACCCTGGCGGCGGATGATTTTGCCGCGCTGCTGCATCACCTCAAGGCACTGTGATGGACCGGTTCAAGGGGGCGGTATGAAGCGGATTCTCGATCCTCTGGACGAGCGCATCCTGGCCGAGCTGAGCGTCAATGCCCGGGCGGCCCACGCCGAGCTGGCGGCCAAGGTCAACCTGTCGCGCAACGCCGTGCGCCAACGCATCGAACGCCTGGAACGCGACGGCGCGATCCAGGGCTACACCATTCGCCTGGGCGAAGGGCGCGGGGCGGATACCCGGATCAATGCGCTGATCTTCGTCTACCGCTACGACCGCATGCGCGGCGCCGAAGTGCTGCAGGCCTTGCGGGCCATGCCGGAGATCGTCCAGTGCGAAGTGCTCAGCGGCGAGTTCGACGTGCTGGTGCGAGTCAGCGCCGCCAGCGCGGAACGGGTGCACCGGGTGTGGAATGACATCGCCGCCTTGCCCGGGGTTGAAAACACCGTGACTTCCTTTGTTTTGTCGTCGGTGAGCTAGGGGGCGTCCGGCTGCTTGAAAAAGCCACCCAGTGTTGGCTTTTTTTGCCTTGAAACCCTTCCTGAAAATTCAGAAGCGCCTGATGTGTCGGTTACCGGGGGAAACCTAGTATCCACACCCGCTACAGGGACCGGATTCAGGGTGGTGTGCAGTTTGTCGGGGTGCTGAGTGCTTATTTGACGTCAAGATAGTGGCACATTAATATCGCCTGCCTTGTCGTGACCCTTGCTGCCCTTTCGAAGGATCGAATATGTCCATCTCCATCCTCGGGATGAGGTTGTGCTGCCTGCAGCTGCCCGGCTCTTTGCACATGGCAATTGCCGCCTCCTTGACCGCACCGACCTCCAACCCAGGTGACCAGGATCTGATCCGCGACCGGCGGAATCGCTTGCTGAAAGAGCAGCAGCGGCGTCTCTAAGAACTCTAGGACCTGTCCGCGGCCAGCACCTCGCCGCCAGCGTGACCTTCGCCTATTTCCTCGAACGGCCAGATGCCTTGAGTGAACGGGAAGCACCGATCTATTTGCGTTTGGACCTGTTTCTTTAATTCCGCTTTTTGCCTGAGATATTTGACATGGACGTTCGTCAGTTTGCCTTTCTGGTTCGTCAACCTTCGGCTGCCCTGCAGTCGCGCGACTCCTTCTGGGGGCTGCCAAAGCGCGGACTGGCGTTCATCCTGGCCAACGTGATGTTCTGGCAGCCGCTGGTGGCAATGGCCGATGGAATCGTGGTCAACGGCAGCGGCACGAATCTCGGCCAGGCCGGCAATGGCGTGCCCATCGTCAACATCGCAACCCCCAATAGCAGTGGGCTGTCCCACAACCAGTTCAGCGACTACAACGTCGGCCAGCAGGGCGTGATCCTCAATAACGCCACCAACCGCACCCAGGAAACCCAACTCGGCGGGATCATCCTCGGCAACCCCAACCTGGGTGGTCGCGCGGCCAATGTGATCCTCAACGAGGTCAATGGCGGCAGCCCCAGCCAGCTCAAGGGTTACACCGAAGTGGCCGGGCAATCGGCCCATGTGATCGTCGCCAACCCCTATGGCGTGACCTGCAACGGCTGCGGCTTTATCAACACCCCAAAGGCCACCCTGACCACCGGCAAACCGGTGATCGAGAATGGCCAGATCCAGCGTTACCAGGTGGACCAGGGCAGCGTCGCCATCGAAGGCGCAGGGCTCAACGCGAGCAATATCGACCGGTTCGAAATCATCACCCGCAGCGCCAAGATCAACGCCGAGATTCAGGCCAAGCACCTGGCCGTGATCGCCGGGGCCAACGATGTCGACGCCAAGACCTTGAACGCCACGACACGCACCGCCAACCCGGCGGATGCGCCGCAACTGGCGATCGACAGCAGTGCCCTGGGCGGCATGTACGCCGGGGCGATCAAGCTGGTGGGCACTGAGGCTGGGGTCGGGGTGAAGCTCGACGGCAAGCTGATCGCCAGTGGTGGCGATATCCAGCTGGATGCCAATGGCCAGTTGCGCATGGCCGACGTCACTGCCGAGAAGGGCGCGGTGGCGATCAAGGCGCAAAGCCTCGATGCTCAGGGCGCGGTCTACGCCGGCAGCGATCTCAAGGTGCAAACTCAAGACGACCTGAACAACCACAGCACCCTGGCGGCGGCCAACAGCATCAATCTGGGCAGCGGCGGGCAACTGAACAACCACGGCATCATCGAAGCCGGGGTCAACCTCGATAACAGCCGCAACCCGAACGGCGATGTCACCCTGACGGCGCAGAGCCTGAACAACAGCGGCAGGAGCGTGGTGGCCAGCCGTGATCTGACGGTCACGACCAAGCAGACCCTGAACAACCAGGGCGGCACCCTGAGTGGGCAGCGCCAAGTAACGGTCAGCGCCGCCACTCTGGATAACAGCCATCAGGGCAAGCTGCTGAGCGCGGAGCGCCTGCAACTCAATGCCGATCAGGTGCGCAACGGCCAGGGCGGCCTGATCAAGAGCCAGCAGTCCCTCAATGCCACCCTGGGCCACTTGGGCAACAGCGGCGGCGAGCTGTCGAGCCAGGGCAGCAGCACGCTGGTGCTGGCCGGCATGGACAACCTCACCGGCGTGGTGCTGGCGCAACAGACCCTGGAGATTACCGGTACTGCGGAACTGGACAATCAGGGCGGGCTGCTGTCGGGCTGGCAGGGCTTGACCCTCAAGGGCACCGGCCTGAACAACAGCAACAAAGGCACCGTCTCCAGTCTCAAGGGCGGTATCGACATCACCCTCAGCAACGCCTTGAACAACAGCCAGGGCGGTGGACTGGTCAGCCAGCAGGCCTTGGACGTCAAGGCCGCGAGCCTCGACAACAGCCTCAAGGGCGTGATCTCCAGCGCGGGTGCACAGAGCCTCAAACTCAGCGAGCGGCTGGACAACAGTCAGGACGGCTCCATCGACAGCGCCGCCACCCTGACCCTGCAGGCCATGGCCCTGGGCAACCAGGGCGGCACAGTCAACGCCACCGGCGACCTGGAATTCATCGGCAGTGACCTGGACAACAGCCACGGCACCTTCAGCGGCAAGCAGGGCGTCACCCTCGACCTGCTGGGGCACTTGATCAACAATCAGGGCACGCTGTCTGCCACTGGCTCCTTGCTGCTCAAACGCAGCACGACGGTTGAGAACCTGGGCGGCGAACTCTCCAGCCAGCAGTGGCTGCGGCTGTTCACCGAACACTTGGACAACCGGCAGAAGGGTCGGGTCGCGGCCAATGATTCAGTGTTGATCAGCGCCAGTGGCGAGGTGCAGAACAGCGATGGCGGCGAGATCCTCAGCCGCGAAGCCGACCTGCAACTCAATGCCGATCACTTGGATAACGCCAAGGGCCAGCTGCAGGCCAAGACCACCCTGGGCCTTGAGGTTGCCGCCGCTGCCGGCAACCAGGGCGGGCAGATCATTGCCCAGCAGGGCGACCTGACGCTCAAGGCCGGCCACCTCGACAACAGGGCCGGCAAGGTGTCCGCCCTCAACGGCGGCGCCACCCTGGAAACCGCTGCCGGTGGCCGCCTCGACAACCGCGACGGCGCGTTCTTCGCCCAGCAGGCGCTACATATCAGCGCCAAGGACCTGGACAACAGCGCCGGCCAGATCAGCGCCCGGCAGATCGAGCTGGAGCTCTCTGGTGCCCTGGACAATCGCCAGGGCCTGATCGAAAGCCGCAGCACCCTGAGCACCGCCGCCGCCAGCCTGGACAACCAGCGCGGGCAACTGCGGGCCCTGGGCCTGGCGAGCAAAACCCGCTTCGATATCGGCGGCACCTTCGACAATCGCGACGGCGTTCTGGAAACCGCCAACCACGACCTGGCCTTCCACGCCGGCGGCTTCAACAACCGCGGCGGCAGCCTGCTGCATAACGGCAGCGGGGTGTTCGGCATCTCCATGGCCAACCTCGAAGACGTCGGCGGCCGCCTGAAGACCGCCGGGCAACTGACCCTGGAGGCCGAGCGCTGGACCAACAGCAGTGCAATCCAGGCCGACCAGTTGCTGGTCAAGGTCGACCACCTGACCCAGACCGCCGATGGCCAGCTCCTGACGGGCAACGGCCTGACTGGCAGCGGCACCCACTGGAACAACGACGGCCTGATCGGCAGCGACGCCGCGCTTAACCTCGACCTGAGCGGCAACTACAGCGGCAAGGGGCGCCTGAGCAGCATTGGTCAACTGGACCTGCACGCCGCGCAACTGGACCTGGCGGACAGCGCCAGCATCGCCGGCGGCGCCAACAGCACCCTGAAGATCGATGGCGCGCTGAACAGCGCCGGGCGCATCACCGCCACCCAGAAACTGCTGTTGAACGCCGCCAGCATCCACAACCTTGGCACCCTGGGCAGCGGCGAAGACCTGAACCTCACCGCCGCCACCCTGGTCAACGACCACGGCCTGATCTCCAGCGGCGGCAATATGCAGCTGCTGACTACGAGCTTCAGCAACCGCTACGCCCAGGTGTACAGCCTGGGCACCGCGCTGATCGCCAAGGACGACCAGCAAACCCGCGCCGACCTGCTGGACAACCGTTCCGGGGATATCGAAAGCCTCGGCAAGCTGAGCATCGCCGCCAGCACCGTCAACAACGTCATGGACGTGCTGGAGTACACCGAGCATGAGAAGAGCGCGGCCAGTATCACTCGCCTGTCCTGCACCCTGATTCCCGGCGCCGGCTGCGACGACCGCGGCGGTGGCCGCATCAACGGCCTGTGGGAAGTGGCCGAGACCGACCGCCTGCGGGTGACCAACAGCAGCGCCGCCGCCAGCCTCAACAGCGGCGCCGACCTGCAGATCGACACCCAGACCCTGACCAACACCAGCAGCCTGATCACCGCGGCCGGCGACATCAACGTCAAGGCTGAGACTGTCCGCAACCAGGGCCTACAACCCCAGGAAATCACCACCCTGCGGCGCTACTGGAGCTTCGTCAACGAAACCGGCAACGCCGCAGCCCTAGCCGCCGCGTTCAACGCCCGCAACAACCCGACTCCGTCTGCTAGCTTTGCCTCCGACCTCAGCGCCTTTATCGCCTGGACCGGGGTAATGCTGTCTTCCAGCAGCAAAGTGGTGGACGGTGACCAATCCTTCGCCGCTACCATCCAGGCTGGCGGCAAGGTCAACCTCAAGGCTGACAAGACCCTCGACAACAGCGTGATCCGCTCCTTCTACGAGTACGTTGGCGCCGGCAAGACCCTGACCGACACCGGCGTTGGCAACGGCTATTCGACGCCGATCCGGATCAACCCGCAACTGCCCCCGGAACTGGCCCAGCAACAGGTCAACCCCCTGGTACTGCCGGGCTTCACCCTGCCCACCAGCGGCAACGGCCTGTTCCGCCTCAGCGGCCAGGGCAGCACCTTGGCCCAGGCGCCGACGCCCGCGCAGATCGCCGGCCTGCCGGACGCCGCGAGCCTGTCCCGGCCGCACAAGTACCTGATCGAAACCAACCCGGCGCTGACCAACCTCAAGCAGTTCATGAGCTCGGACTACCTGCTGTCCAACCTCGGCTACAGCCCCGATGAAAGCGCCAAACGCCTGGGGGACGGTTTTTATGAACAGAAACTCATCCAGCAAGCCATGGTGGCCCGCACCGGACAGCGCTTTATCGACGGCCAGGACAGCAACGAAAAGCTCTTCAAGCACCTGATGGACAACGCCATCCAGAGCAAGCAGCAGCTTGACCTGGCGGTGGGCGTAACCCTGACCTCCGAACAAGTCGCCGCCCTGACCCACGACATCGTCTGGCTGGAAAGCCATGAAGTGAACGGCGAACAGGTGCTGGTGCCGGTGCTGTACCTGGCCCAGGCTAACAACCGCCTGGCGCCCAACGGCGCCCTGATCGCCGGCAAGGATGTGAACCTGATTGCCGGCAAGGACTTGAACAACGTCGGCACCCTGCGCGCAGCCAATGACCTGTCAGCGGTGGCGGGGGAGAACCTGGTCAATAGTGGGCTGGTGGAGGCGGGCAATCGCCAGGACCTGCTGGCGGGCAACCATCTGGTCAACCGCGCCGGCGGCATCATCGCCGGGCGTGACGTAACCCTGACCACCACCCAGGGCGACGTGATCAACGACCGCACCCTGACCACCCACCAGAGCAGCAGCGAAGACTACGTCCGCGAGCAGCGCCGCGACTTCCTCGACAGCGCCGCCCGCATCGAAGCCAGCAACAGCCTGAGCATCGATGCCGAACGGGACTTCGACAGCAACGGCAGCGTCCTGCACAGCGGTGGCGACACCCGCATCAAGGCCGGTCGCAACGTCAGCCTCAACGCCGTCGAACAAGTGGTCAGCAACGACCGCGGCATCGGCAACCTCGACCAGAGCAAAACCCAGCACGGCGCCACCCTGGAGAGCGGTGGGAACCTGAGTATTGAGGCCGGAGGCAACGTCACCGCCGTCGCCAGCCAGATCGACGCCAAGGGCGACGTCTCGATGACGGCCAAGGACCACCTGACCCTGGCCTCGGCCGCCAATGAACAACACTGGGCCAGCAAGACCGGTACCACCAAGAGCGAAGAAGATCGCGTCCACCAACAAGCCACCACGGTGACGGCGGGCGGGGACGTGACGCTCAAGGCTGGCCAGGACATGACCCTGATTTCCAGCCGGGTCAAAGCCGGGGATGAAGCCTATCTGGTGGCCGGTGGTCAGTTGAACCTGCTGGCGGAGCAGGACAGTGAGCACTCGCTGTATGACATGAAGAAGAAGGGGGGCTTTGGCAACCTCAAGACCCAGCGTGACGAAGTCACCCGCACCACACATATCGGCAGCGAAATCAGCGCCGGTGGCAACCTGACGCTCAAGAGCGACGGTGACCAGAGGTATCAGGTCGCCAAGTTGCAAAGCGGCAAGGACATCACCCTGGATAGCGGTGGTGCCATCACCTTTGAAGGGGTGAAGGACCTGCACCAGGAGAGCCACGAGAAGACCAATAACAACTCCTTCTGGGTGTCCTCCAAAGGCAAAGGCAATACCGACGAAACCTTGCGCCAGAGCCAGATGGTGGCGGCCGGCAACATCGTGATCAAAGCCGTTGATGGCCTGAAGATCGATGTGAGGCAGGTCAACCAGCAAACCGTCAGCCAGAGCATCGACGCGATGGTCAAGGCCGACCCGCAACTGGCGTGGCTCAAGGAGGCCGAGAAACGCGGCGATGTTGATTGGCGGCTGGTGAAGGAGATTCATGACTCCTACAAGTACAGCAACTCCGGGCTGGGACCGGCTTCGCAGATCATTATTGCGATTGTGATGGCGGCGGTGGTTGGGCCTATGGCTGCCGGGCTGGCGGGTGGTGGTACTACGGGAGCTGTAGTGGGGGCAATTGCGTCGGGGACATATACCAACGCGACCGTCAGTTTTATCAATAACGGCGGCAACCTGGGTGCCGTATTCAAGGATGTGACCTCTTCGGATGCAATGAAGGGGTATGTGATTTCAGGTGTGACGGCTGGCTTGACTACTGGTTACTTCGACAAGTGGGTTGGAGGTAAAACCAATGTATTGACCGGCAAAGTTGATCTGCAATTAAACACTTGGGCGGGTGTTGGCAAGTTCGCGGCCAACCAGACCTTGCAAGGTGGCACCTCGATGTTGCTGAGCAAGGCGTTGGGGCAGGGAGGAAGTGCAAGTGATGCTCTGAAAAGTGCCTTGTTCAACACTTTGGCAGCGGCGAGTTTTAACGCCGTCGGGGACTACACCAAAAAATGGGGAATCGATGATGGCACCCTGCCGAAAATCGCTATACACGCGATGGTGGGAGGACTGCTCTCGCAAGCGACTGGTGGTGACTTCAAGACCGGGGCATTAGCAGCTGGGGCCAATGAGGCCCTGATCGAACATCTCAATCTTCTTGTCCAAGATGACAAAGTACTATTGGGTATGAGCTCGCAAATTGTAGGAGTTTTGGCTGCTGCTAGCCAGAAGGACGCAGATGCAAAATCTATAGAAAAAGGAGGATGGATAGCTAAAAATGCCACCGCATATAACCGCCAACTACATCCAGATGAAAAAGAGTTAGCGAAGCGTTTGGCGGCTCGGAGTGGCGGTAAGTATTCAGCTGAACAGATAGAAGATCAACTGCGCCTGTCTAGTGTAAATGGTACTGATATCGGCCCTGGAACCGATACTGTTTCGACTAAGGAAGGACGGTATGATGAGTCGGGTAAGTGGTTGCCATTGGGGAATGGTCAGTATTTTCAGGATTTTGCCAAACTTGATCTGAATATCGTTGCTTATATAAATGAGCAAACAAACGCATACAATTGGGCGAGTTTTCCTTCGAGTCCAAATACAGATTGGAGCAAATCTCCTAGTATTAGTGATGAGAGGCGTGATCGGCTTTCTGGGCATGTATTAGATGCTGAAGGTGGCTATCGTTTACCTGTTATGGTAGGAGACGAAGCTTTTACTCCCCGTTTTTTTTCATGTGGAGATGCTTCATGTGTATCCCTAGGCGGAAATGCTGATACGTCCGATCTAGAGACTATTCGCTGGAATGATGCATTAAATCGCAAGGCTGTTAGCGATGTAACCACTATGGGAAGTTTAGCTCCCGTACCGGCTACTTGGTTAGGGAAGCTGTTGGGTGCATTATTTGGTCGAAGTGTAATTGTTGGAGGGGAAGCGGCAGGCCTGAAAGTCACGGGTAACCTACTTGGGAAGGAGAGGTCTCTCGGGAGCGCTGCGGGACACGACTATGCTGGTGGGCTTCTTGAGGGAGGAACTGGTACCGCATATGCTGGTCATGGTCAGTACAGATATGGAGTCGGGGAAACTATTGTCCCTGAAGGAACAGCTATAACTTTGCCCCGAGAAGACATTCGTATCACAGACGCAACTGGGCAATTTATCGAGCGTGGTGATTGGGAGGGATTGTTTGCAGCAGGGTTAAAAAACCCTCGCATTGCTAACGATATTGAAGGTATGGCAACTTGGCTGCCCGGTACTAAAGTTCTTAATTACTCTCTTAGTGCGCCTACAAATCTGGTGATTTTGAAAAACTCATCAACTGTGGAACAGCGCACATCGCTTTCTGAGTTGCTAAAGTCGTACTCAGGGTGTGTACAATGGGCCGCATGTACAGAATTCGTGAGGTGATTTATGTATTTTGAGGATTTGAGTGATTATTCCTACTATTTACGTGGTGAGCTACCCAATGTAAAGAATGTCGGCTGGATAGATTCAAGGCATTATTTTGAACGAGGTGATGTTCCAAAGGTGGTTGTTGATAAGCTGTGTCGGCTGATAGCTGGCTCTACTGTATTTGATGCTCATGTAAATAGGATACGAGGTGTTCACCCATGTAATTTATGCGGTGAGCGAAATATTGAGGTCTCTGTAGGTGGTAAAAGTATGTATATTGGTAGCTCTGAGATTTGGGTGCCGTATACTTGTGCTGATGGGTATTTTGCCTCCCCTACGATGATAGTTCACTATATAGAAGTGCATGGATATAAGCCGCCGGATGAATTTATTGAAGCGTTAATGGCTGTGAGTTTAGAGGGGAGGTACTCGGCTCAAGATGCTTATATGCTGGCTGTTTCTAAGGTTTGAGTATGGCTTTTAAGGGCGATTTATAGATCGTTGTTGGTGGTGAGGGGGTGTTTATTCAGAAAAGATGGTCGAGCTATTATTTGCTGCAGCTATCGATCTTTGGGTTTCGATTACAAGATGGTGTAATGGCTTTAGATGAGACTGAGCGACTATCTTTGTATCAAGAATATTAAGTGGCTAACGGGATAAGAGTGGGCTGGGTTTTGTGGCTTTTTTATGAATTGTTTTGATCTGGAAAGCGTTCTCAACTTGATTTTCCTGAAGTTTGATGAGCTGGCGAGGGATAGGAAATTTGAGATATTAGAGAGTTTTGAAAAATACATAGGCTCAAGGTCGATGTTTAGATTATCCAAACCCGAGGTAGAAATGGATGTTGTTGGCCGTTATCTGCGTCAAGGAAGCATCATTGAGCACTCTTACCAAGAGAGTAGGTCAGTTTTTGAGCTATAGGTATCCGATCAATCGCGAGAGGAAAAATGTGATTTTCAACAGTCTGCATTTTCACACAGCCTGATTAAGCTGCCCTTTTTGCTTACTGGAGCACCTGCTCCTGCATCCGCTTCGTCGTGACATCCATCAAATCACACCCATCGTGCAGCAAAGTGCTGCACACCAGCGCCAGCTCCTGCAGCACCATTGCACCTTTGGGCGCGTCATCAAAAACCGCGAAGTTCTCCAGCGGTTGAGTCACAGCACGTATGCGATACGCCGCTGCATCGTGCAGGCTTGGGTATCGATCAGAAGCGAGGGAATGTTGCCGTTGTGGCCGGTAATCGGCATGTATCGATTCCGAGTAGTCATGGATCTTGCTCCTATACCAATCACAGCCATCACCTTCTGCCGTCAAGCAGCGTAAAGGTGACGGATTGCACAAGGTTGGCGGACCAGGGATACAGGACCTGGCACTCCCGAAGGCGTCCCTGCGCAACCCTCCATATTTCTATGCCCACTCACCTGGCTCCAGGCTTGAGCAAAATGCTCAGCAAATACAGCAAAACGGCATATTTCACTGCCCGGCCCCGGCCCCTAACCTTGTGTCCATCAGCTTTTCAACCCGGATGGAACACAACAAAAATGACTGAATACAACATTGCCCTGGTGGGCTTCGGCGGGGTCAATCGGGCCCTGGCGCAATTGATTGCCGAGCGCAATCAGGCCTGGAAAAAACAGCTGGGTTTCAGTTTGAAAATCGTCGGTGTCAGCGATCTGTTCCTTGGTTCCATCGTCGCTCCCCAGGGGCTGGATGCCGGTCTGCTGAGCAAGCTGCCGGCAACCAAGGGCGCCCTGGCGCAACTGCCCGGCGGCCAGGTGGAGGCGCTCAACGAGCAGGTGATCAAGGACTCCGGCGCCGACATCATTGCCGAGGCCACTTTCACCAATCCGGTGGACGGCGAGCCGGCCAGCACTTTCTGCCGCTGGGCCCTGGAGCAGGGCAAGCACGTGGTGACTACCAACAAGGGGCCGATTGCCCTGCACGGTGCCGAGCTCAAGGCCCTGGCCCAGCGCAATCAGGCGGCGTTCGAGTACGAAGGCGCGGTGATGAGCGGCACCCCGGTGATCCGCATGGCCCAGCAATCCCTGGCGGGCAGCGAGCTGCTGGGCTTCGAGGGCATTCTCAATGGCACCTCCAACTTTGTGCTGACCCGCATGGAAGCCGGCCTGGGCTTTGCCGAGGCGGTGGCCGAGGCCCAGGCCCTGGGCTATGCCGAGGCCGATCCGACGGCGGATGTCGAAGGTTTTGACGTGCGCTTGAAGGTGGTGATCCTGGCCAATGAGCTGCTCGGTGCACAGCTGACCGTCAGCGACGTCAGTTGTCGGGGCATCTCCGGCCTGACGGCGGCGGACCTGGAGCAGGCCCGGGCCGAGGGCGCGCGCTGGAAGCTGATCGGTTCGGCCCAGCGTCTGGCCGATGGCTCGCTGCAGGCCAGTGTCGAGCCGCGGTTGTTGCCCTTGGCCCATCCGTTGGCGGGTATTTCCGGGGCGATCAACGCGGTGTCGTTCAACACTGAACTGCTGGGCGCGGTGACGGTGTCCGGGCCGGGCGCCGGGCGCATCGAGACGGCCTTTGCCTTGCTCTCGGACATCATCCACATCCACCAGTCGCGCACACGCCGCTAGGAGCCTGCCCATGAGCCTGTCACGTCTGGCGCCGGTCGCCGATTCGATTGACGTCTGCAGCCCCTTCGATGGTCGGCTGATCGGGACCGTGCCACGCCTTGAGGTCGGTGCCGTGCCCTACCTGTTGCAGCAAGCCCGCCAGGGCGTCAGCGACTGCGCGGCGTTGCCGCGTTATCAGCGGGCACGGATTCTGGAGCGGGCGGCCTTGAATATCGAGCGCGATGCCGAGCACTTCGCCCGGCTGATCGTCGATGAAGCGGGCAAGACCCTGAAACAGGCGCAGAAGGAGGTCAAGCGTTGCATCAACACCCTCAAGCTGTCGGCCGAGGAGGCCAAGCGCAATGCCGGCGAGGTGCTGCCATTCGATGCCTATGAAGGCTCGGAAAACCGCCAGGGCTGGTTCTCCCGCGAGCCTTTGGGGTTGATCCTGGCGATCACCCCCTACAACGATCCGCTGAACCTGGTGGCGCACAAGCTGGGTCCGGCCATCGCCGGGGGCAACGGGGTGATTCTCAAACCGTCGGAGCTGGCGCCGCTGTCGGCGATCAAGCTGGTGGACTACTTGCGCGATGCCGGGCTGCCGGCTTCGGTGGTGACCCTGGCCACCGGCGGCGCGGAGCTGGGCAAGGCCCTGGTGGCGGCCCGCGAAGTGCGGATGATTTCCTTCACCGGCGGCTTTGTCACCGGCGAGCAGATCGCCCGCAGTGCCGGCCTGAAGAAGCTGGCCATGGACCTGGGGGGCAACGCGCCGGTGATCGTCATGGCCGACTGCGACCTGGCGGCGACGGTGGAAAGCTGCGTGTCCGGGGCGTTCTGGGCGGCGGGGCAGAACTGCATCGGCACCCAGCGCCTGCTGGTCCAGGCCTCGATCTATGAGGCGTTTCGCGAGGCCTTTGTGCGCCTGGCCCGGGAGCAGGTCAGTGGCGATCCGTTGGCCGACAGCACGGATATCGGGCCGATGATCAGCCTGCAGGCGGCGCAGAACGCGCAGAAGGTCGTGGATGAAGCGCTGCAGCAGGGCGCGCGGCTGCTCTGTGGGCATCAGCGCCGGGGTTCCTGCTACGCCGCCACGGTGCTGGAGGATGTCGACCATGGCAGTCGGCTGTGGCAGGACGAGGTCTTTGCGCCCGTGGTGGTCTTGCAGCCGTTCGACGATCTGGATCAGGCCATCGCCCTGGCCAACCAGCCCGAATACAGCCTGCATGCGGGGATCTTCACCAACGATCTGCGCACCGCCATGGACGCTGCACGGCGGATCGAGGCGGGTGGGGTGATGATCAACGATTCGTCCGACTACCGTTTCGATGCCATGCCGTTTGGCGGCTTCAAGTACGGCAGCCTGGGCCGCGAAGGGGTGCGGTTCGCCTATGAGGAAATGACCCAGCCCAAGGTGGTGTGCCTCAACCGCCTGAGCTGAGGCCGAATGCAGCAACACGACAGGTCGTCGGGCACCGGGCAGGTTTGGTCACCTGCCCGGTGTTTTTTTGTCTGGGCGCCAGCGGAGCGAATCGACCCGGACAGCGGCGGTGGTAGAGTCCGCCCACTCAGGATGAAGGATGCGGGAAGCACGAATGATCAAACTGTTGTGGCAACAAGGGCGCGGCCTGTGGCTGGCGCTGTTTCTCGGACTGCTGCTGCCGACGCCGGGGTTCGCCGAGCCGGCGCCGCCGGGGGTGGCGAGGATCGACCTGGAC
This sequence comes from Pseudomonas protegens, assembly GCF_013407925.2. Taxonomy (NCBI): domain Bacteria; kingdom Pseudomonadati; phylum Pseudomonadota; class Gammaproteobacteria; order Pseudomonadales; family Pseudomonadaceae; genus Pseudomonas; species Pseudomonas protegens. Next base: position 5,790,772 of record NZ_CP060201.1, read on the forward strand.
CGGCGGATCATCGATCTGAGCGGCACGCTGGACGCGGCGCAGCAGCAGCGAATGACCGAGAAACTCGCAGCCCTGGAACAGCGCCGCGGTGCGCAGATCGCGGTGATGCTGGTGCCCAGCCTCGGCCAGCAAAGTATCGAGGCCCTGAGCAACCAGCTGTTTCGCGCCTGGAAGCTGGGGCGCAAGGGGGTCGATGACGGCATCCTGCTGCTGGTGGCGAAGAACGATCGCCAGGTGCGCATCGAGGTGGGTTATGGCCTGGAACCGGTGGTCACCGACCTGCTGGCCGGGCAGATCATTGCCCGGGACCTGACTCCTGCGTTTCGCCAGGGGGATTTTGCCGGGGGCATCGAACAGGCCCTGGATGACCTGATCGTGCTGGTGGACGGCGGCGAGCTGCCGGAGCCGGCGCCCTTGAGCGTACCGCTCGAAGCCTATGCCTTGCTGCTGGCGTTCATTATCGGCTCGGTGGCCGGGGTGATGCTGGCCGCGGGCTGGAAGTGGCGCCGGGTCCTGGCCGCTCTGGTGCTGCTGGTGGCGTTGCTGGTGGGCGTGGTGGGCGGTCGCGAGTGGCTGGTGCAATTGTTCCTGGTGCCGCTGTGCATGCTGGTGGGCGGCGCGACCTTCGCCGGATTGTGGCAGGCGCGCCGGGTGTTCTATGGGGTGCTGGGGCTGTTGCTGTATATCGCGCTGCTGACCCTGGTCAGCCGGTATCTGGGCCCTGCGACCTTCCTTTACGGGTTGGCCTGGCCGGTCGGCATGCTGCTGGTGCTGGGAGGGCATTGGCTGCTCTACCGCATGATGCGCAACCGTTGGCGCATGAGCCCCAAGGGCTTTGCCTGGCGATTTGTGACGCTGCTGGTGCTGATCCTGCTAATGGCCTGGGGTGTCGATGCCTGGAGCACGGCCCGGCAGTGGCTGACGGTGTTGCCGTTCGCCTACTTCCTCGGTTTCATGCTGTTTGCCAGCGTCGGCAGTTTTCGTTGGTCCAGCGGCGGTGGCAGTGGTGGCAGTTCGAGCTCGGGAGGCGGGTTCTCCGGAGGCGGCGGTTCCAGTGGTGGCGGTGGGGCGTCGGGCAGTTGGTGATGCGCCTGTTTGCCTTTGCCGTGGCGGACGGACCCGGGCACTGCCGTGTCCGTCCGGGTTCGTGGATCAGACCACTTCGTCGATCAACGAGGTTTTTGGCGCCGTGACCGTGACCGGTGGCTGAGGCTGTTCCTTGGCCTTGTCCCTGAGTTTTTCCAGCGCGTCTTTTTGTTCCGCCGTCAGGGGCGGTGGGGTCAGCACCTTGCCCGAGTCAGGCAGCTTGATGCCAGGCTGGGAGCCGCCGGCGGTCAGTGGGGGGAGGGGACGGTTGTTTATTTCCATGTCACTGCATCCTTGAGTGGGGGGTGAATAAAAGATAACGACCGCTTTGCACTGATCTTTAGAGCCTATGCTCTAGATCGCCGCTCGCGGGCCGATCCAGGTGGTCTGCAAGTTCAACCCACGCTTCAAGGCGCGCCGGGGCGGGGCGAAAAACCGCAACAAGGGTTGATCCAGCGCCGGCTGCTGTCCTGCACAGGACGCCCCGATACGCTGCAAGTACCGCCAGGCGCCCTGGTGGCCTATCGGCCCAGGCGGGCGATCAGGGGTTCGAGCGTGGGGCGTTTGCTCTGCCACTCCGCCTTGGTGATGCCCAGCAGGACCACGTCGATGCGCTGGCCATCCTTGAGGATGTTCTGGCGCCGCAGCCCCTCCTGTTGGAAACCGAATTTCAAGTGCATGTTGATGACGGCAGGGTTACTGACCAGCACCTCGCAGTTGAGCTTTTCAACGCCGACTTCATTGAAGGCGTAGTCCAGCATCCAGAACTCGATCCGGCTGCCCAGGCCTTTGCCTTGCTCCTCGGCGTCCAGGTAGAACGCCCAGTCGGCGGTTTTCTGGCGGGCATTGATGGCATTGAGTGAGACGATGCCCAGGGCCCGGCCTTGCTCCATGACCACAAATACCGCCTGGGCCGGATTGCCCCGCAGGGACTCCAGCCAGCGCTGGTGTTCCTGCTCGCTGATTTCGTGGGAGGTGTACATGTACTGGCGCACCTCTTTCTGATTGCGCAGCGTGCGTACATGGGCCTGGGTGGCGGGGTCGGCATCGACCAGGGGGATGAACTGCATCCTGATGTCCTTCTCGGATGGGTGAGCGGTGCTGGCGCATGATGGCATATCCACTGCTGTCGCATGGATTTGTCTCTCGGGACAAGAACCGGTAGAAAGAGCCCTCGCATTCAGAAAACAGATACCTGCATGAGCAACATCGAGAAACCCAATAGCCGCCTGTTCGACCTCGACTTGCTGCGGGCCATTGTCACGGTGGCCGATTGCGGCAGTTTCACCACGGCCGCCAGTCGCCTGCATTCGACCCAGTCCACCGTCAGCCAGAAGATCCGCCGCCTGGAGGAAATGGCCGGGCACCGCCTGCTGGAGCGCGGCAATCGCGACGTGCTGCCCACCGATGCCGGCGCCACGCTGTTGGGGTATGCCCGGCGCTTGCTGGCGCTGAATGACGAGATGCTGGAGGCGCTGTCCGGCGCCACGGTGGCGCTGACGGTGCGCATCGGGGTGCCGGATGACTTTGCCGCCGGGCGCACCACTGAGCAGTTGGCCGCCTTCAACCGCCGCTATCCCCAGGTCAAGCTGGAAGTCACCAGCGGCCTGAGTCGCGACCTGAGCGCCAGCTATGACCGCGGCGAACTGGACCTGGTGGTGCTCAAGCAACTGCGCAACAGCCGCGAGGCCCTGGGCTGCTGGCCGGAGAAGACCTGCTGGGTGGACAGCGCGAACAACCCCTGCATCGACCTCGATCCGCTGCCCATCGTCACCTTTCCACCGCGGGGGGTGTACCGCGATGAAATGATCAATGCCCTGGAATCCATCGGCCGGCGCTGGCACATCAGTTTCACCAGTTCCAGCCTCAGCGGCCTGCAGTCGGCGATTGCCGATGGCATGGGCATCGGCCTGCTGCCGATGCGCGCGGTGACGGCGGGGCATCAGGTTCTGGCCCGCAGCACCGGGCTGCCGTCGGTGGATGTGTTCGAGGTGGCGTTGCTGCACCGTCCGGCGGCGGATCCCATGGTCAAGGAGCTGGCCCGGGTATTGTCGCGGGTGCTGGCTCAGGACACTCGGAGCTGAGCCTGTTTGGTATTTGATAAATGAATATGCCGGATTCCGGTATTTAATTTGTGCATGAAGGCGGCGCTGGATATCGTGGTGCCCAGCAGTGGTCCGCGTCGCCCCGTGGCGCGTCGACCCGCAGCTTTGTTCACCCCGGCGGCGCTGCTGCACGGGGCAGCAAAACAACAATGAGGAGAGTCTCGATGTCCAAAACCACTTATTACGCACCCCACGGCGGGCACCCGGCGCAGACCGAAATGCTCACCGACCGTGCCATGTTCACCGAAGCCTATGCCGTGATCCCCAAGGGCGTGATGCGTGACATCGTCACCAGCCACCTGCCGCACTGGGACAACATGCGCATGTGGGTGATTGCCCGCCCGCTGTCGGGTTTTGCCGAAACCTTTTCCCAGTACATCGTTGAAGTGGGCGCCAATGGCGGCAGCGACAAGCCCGAGCAGGATCCCAACGCCGAAGCGGTGCTGTTCGTCGTCGAAGGCGAAGTCAACCTGACCCTGCAGGGCCAGGAGCATGTCCTCAAGCCCGGTGGCTATGCCTTTATCCCGCCGGCGGCCGACTGGAAGCTGCGCAACACCAGCGGCACCGAGGCGCGTTTCCACTGGATCCGCAAGCACTACCAGAAAGTCGACGGCGTGCCGTACCCGGATGCGTTCGTCACCAACGAGCAGGACATCGAGCCGCGGGTGATGCCGGACACCGAAGGTCGCTGGAGCACCACGCGCTTTGTCGACATGAGCGACATGCGCCATGACATGCACGTCAACATCGTCAACTTCGAGCCGGGCGGCGTGATTCCGTTCGCCGAAACCCACGTCATGGAGCACGGCCTCTATGTTCTGGAAGGCAAGGCGGTGTATCGCCTGAACCAGGACTGGGTCGAGGTCGAGGCCGGCGACTTCATGTGGCTGCGCGCGTTCTGCCCGCAGGCCTGCTACTCGGGTGGCCCGGGTCGCTTCCGCTACCTGCTGTACAAGGATGTGAACCGCCAGATGCGCCTGACCCTCAACGCACCGCATTGATCCAACAGCAGGGCAGGGGCGCTCAAGGCCTCTGCATGGCTGGATGGCCAACCACGGGAACCGGCGACCATTCGCCGGTTTTCTTTTTTCTGCGGGCTGCGCCCGCCGGGAATATTCAGCGCTGCAACAGGCCACATCGTTCCCTTGCTCGATCCCCTTCACGTCCAGGATCGTTGCGGGCTTTTTGAAGCCGGCAGCAATGCAAGAGCGAGCCTGGTTGCAGCGCCATCACATCTCGATGGTCGGCATGGTGCTCTTGCCGCAGCTGATGAGTTGCCCCGCGGTGACCTGGAGCCCATTGCTGGGTTTCGCGCTGTACCCGGCGAGGAAGCCTGCCATTACCAAGGCCGTGTATAGAATCGATTTTCTCAAGATCATGCTGGTGCCCGCTGTAGGGGGGATAGGAACCTGTGCAGCACTGATCCCTGTTCCGGGAAAAGGTTCCTGATGAGCCGGCGCAACGGATAGCAGGCGCAGCTCGGCATTGACCGCGTTACCCGTGGAGGTCTGCGGGCGTGGCGGAGCGTCGATGACTGGAGGGGGGCGGGAAGCGCACTCGCGCAGTGGCGAAGGCCGCGAGGACAAGGTTTGGAAGAGGGCGCTGCGGATAGTCTTCGGGTCTCGCAACTGCTGCGGACCCGAAGGGCTTGTAGCTTACTTAGATGCGGTGAATCTGAGTGATGTGCGGCTTACCGTTAATTGGCGCGTAGATTTCAACTATCGCCTGCCAGCTGCTGGACGAGCCCGGTAGCGTCGCTTTCGTCTGGTAGCGATAGTTGGTGCCATTGACTACCTGGGTCGACACCAGTTCGGGCGTGTAGTTAACACCTACGAACCCGGCCAAGGCCTCTTTGAAGACTTCCTGATCCTTTGGGGTCAGTTTGTGGTAAGCGGTCCATCCACCAACAAGATGTTCTTGAGCAGTCATGAATTAAATCTCCATATTTAAATTCCTACTCGTCTGGCTTTTCGGATTTCGCCCCGTCTATTGAATGGTTTCCGGAATCCATTTCCTGAATGGTTTTCCGAGCATCCCTACTCCTATTTACTGTGAATCCGGGTGCTTGGGAAAACACCGATACGAGCCTACTGCCGGCCCGGGGGAGTGTAGATCAGGAACGTTGTCTGGGCTGGCGGCCCTGCGCATAGGGGCGCGAGTTCGCCGCAACTCCTGGGCATCGGTCCACTCTGCGGTCATGGGCGTGTCGACCAGGCCTGGCGCCACAGCGTTTACGCGAATGTCCGGCCCCAGCGATAACGCGAGCAAGCGGGTCATGTGATTAAGCGCGGCTTTGCTGACCGCCCGTTGGAACTTGAGGAAAGTGCTGTGGGGGAGGCTGATTTTATTTCAGGCATGACGTTGATGAAGTCCTGTGCCGCTGCACGTGATGCCAGCAGAACAGACTTCAGAGCGTAGTAGCGATTGCCAGGGCCAGTTGTTCGTCGGTCATGTACGGCTGGCCATAGGCCGAGTGGTAGTAGCGAACGGCTTGCTCGAATTGAGCGCCGCGAATCTCGCCATTTGAGCCTACGAATGCCAGTGCATCAGCCTTGGCAGGCTGGAATTGCTTCACCGCCAGCTCAGATAGTCCGGTTGTTCCTGAAAGAAGCAAGGTTGGAGCCAGCGTTATCATCATCATCGAGTTTTGATAGGTACCCTTGTTTTCCGCCGCGGCTTGAACGCCGGTCAATGCCAGGATGACGAACACTAGAGTTTTCCATTTATGCATTCCTCACCGCTTCCTTGCTGTCTGCCGAATAGTGGCGCAACGATACCAAGGTAGGTCGCTGTAGAGATAGAAGCATTCCGGTGCTGGGCCGGGTTCGAGGGGGAGGCCTGTCAATGATCAGCCGTTGTTCAGCGCATCGCCGTCGGCGGGCTTGGTTGAGGGCTTTATCAGCTGTGGCCCGTGGTTCCTGACGTTGCCAATGGCCGCGCTGACTCTGAACCACTCGAAGGCGCCGACAGGCTCACCCTGGAGCAAGGCCATCTGTTCTGCACGCTCCTTGGGCGTGCCAGAGTCGAGCCATTCTCGGGCCAGGTCCGGCGCCAGGACTACCGGCCGGCGGTTGTGAATATCGACCATGCCACCTTGGGCGTCGGCAGTGATGATCACAAAGCCGTCGTGCTCGCCGTGGTCCGGGGCCGGAAGCTGTCCGATCGAGGCGCAGAGGATAGGAGAGCCGTCGCAGTGCCGGATCAGGTAGGGCTGCTTCTTCGGGCCGCCTTCGTCCACCCACTCGAACCAGTTGTCGATTGGGCATATGGCCCGGTGCGGCCAGATCTGGCGGAAGAACGGGCCGTGGGCCACTTTTTCGACCCGGGCATTGATCGGGGCTGCGCGATCATCCGCCCAGTGCGGCCGCCAGCCCCAGCGCACGGCGTCGGCATGCAACGCCTCGCCGACAACATGGAAGAGGGCAAGCTGCATCGTCGGTGCTGCGTTGTAGTGCCCCAAGGGCTGGTCGCCAATGCTGTTGACCAGTGCCCCTGGCATGCCCAGGGCAGCGACGAAGTCGTGGATACCGCGATACTGAGAGAGTCTTCCGCACATTGCTGTGCCCTCACGCTAGGAGCGTAAGCATAGCTTCGCCTGGGGACTTCTATTGATCAGCGCGCTCGCTTTTGCAGAGCTGTGGCATGGCGCCTTGGCTTGAACATCAATGGCACTGAGGAGGTCGACGGGGCCCGATATAAGCAGTCGGGTGGTGCCGCGTCGAGTAACCGAGTTGGCTCCTATCAGGGAGGCGGTTGCCACTTGCATGATGAGAGCCTCGGAAAAGCTACGGGCTCAGAACTCATTGTGTAAGAAAATCCGCGTCAGCATTCGCACGGGCATGTTTAACCCCGAGGAAGCCAAGTATGCAAACGGTGTCCTGGTAGAACTGCCGTATCCAACCAATGATGTCAGGCTCATGACGAAAATGGCTGTGGAAGCGCTGGACCGCGTTTTCAGGCCGGGTTTCAAATACAGTAAGGCCGAGGTCCTGTTGTTGAATCTGTGCCAGCCAGGCGAGTACACCGGCGATCTCTTCGCCGTGGCGCAACCATCGGAAACCGACAAGGTGATGAAGGTCCTGGACCAGATCAACAGTCGCTGGTGGAGGGGCACACTCCGCGCTGCCAGCGTCCCTACCAATCCCGATTGGGGTATGCGGCGGGAGATGATGAGCCAGAGTTTCACGACGAAGCTTGATCAGCTTTGGAAGGTGTCCTGCAACTGAGGAAACCGTGGGGCAAAAATGGGGCAATCTGTACGCCAATCAATGCCATTTAATGCTAAGCGGTTCCAATTCCAACTTTGCCAATGAAACTCTACAGCCCTTGTGTTTTGAGGTTGCAGGGCTCTTATGTTCTCCGCTATGGGCCTTCTTTCTTGACAGCTATACCCTTTGGTGGCCCTGTGCTACTTTTCTTGGAGGACAACCAGAATAAACCTGAGAAAGTCAGGTAAAAAGGAAAGAGAATGTGGAAAAAAATTAATGAACTAAGGGACCCATTCAACGATGCGGTAAATTATCGGAGTAGAATAGAAAAGGAATTTTTCAATAAGTTGTTCTTGCGAACTGATGAATTAGATCGGTTGCTTGCACCATCTATTTATTATCTGATGGGAGAGAAAGGTGCTGGTAAAACAGCATATGCTACGTATTTGGAAAATAATAAGTATGATAAGAACTATTGCAAAACGATCACTCTTACAGATACGCAATATAAAAGATTTATAGCTCTTAAGAAGAATGGGAAGCTTCACTACAGTGATTATGCTAATATCTGGCGGTCTATACTTTTGTCTGCTACATCTCAGGTTATAATTGATAAGTCAAGAGGGATATTTCAGCTGTTGAGTGGTAAGTTTAAGGAGGTGGAGGAGGCACTAAGGAAATGGAATAAAAGCTCACTGAATCCTGAAATAGATAGCGCCCTGGAATCATTAAAAAGTTTAACGGCTGATGGCGAACTCGGTGTTGAGCCTTTGAAGGTTTCTACGTCGGGTAAGCTTGAATGGACATCAAAAACTGAAGAAATTAAGCATCATCTATTGGAAAACGAGACAAATCTAAAAGAGGCTATTGGTTCGCTTTCTTTGAGCCATAATCACATTGTTTTTATTGATGGTATTGACTTTAGACCTTCCTCGGTTTCTTATCGTGAGTATATGGATTGCATCAGAGGTCTTGGTGAGGCTGCGTGGCAACTGAATACGGAGTTTTTCAATGGTATTCGTGACTCCAAAGGGCGTATAAAATAGTTTTGCTGGTACGTCCAGATGTTTTTCATTCTTTAAATATTTATAATTCTAATTCTAGAATTCAAGATAATACAGTTTTTCTTACTTGGCACACGTCTGAGGCTAATGCATCCTCATCTGCACTATTTGAGGTGGTTGGTAAGTTTTTAGCAAGCCAAAACGGATCCCAAGTATCTCCGAGTGATGCATGGTGTAATTATTTTATGGATCATGCGGGCTCTCTTGAAGTGTTCAAAAAATTTCTGCGAGGCTCATTTCAAAAGCCTAGAGATTTTTTAACGTTTATAAAAATTCTTAGGGCGTTACATTTAAGTAAAGGCCTGGGTAGTCAAACCCAGTTCTCCCCGCGATTACTAAGTGATCCAGGATTTACTAATAATTCATCTGATTATCTTTTGGGGGAGGTTCGCAATTATGCGGCCTTCTATATGACTCCTGAAGATTTTGGCTGTTACTTAAAATTTTTTCAGTTTCTTGATGGTAAGTCTAAGTTTACTTTTGCGGAGTTCTCTAAATACTTTAATAGCTTTTCTCGATGGGCAAGTGGAGAGTCTATTCATAATCGGCAGTATTTGCGAGATGCAGAGTCGTTGTTGCAGTTTTTTTATGATGTGAATGTTATAGGTTATAGGGAGGAAACCGACGATGAGTCAGGCACTTACTACCATTGGTCATATCGGGAGCGCTCTCTCAATAATATAGCGCCGAAGGTGAAGCCGGTTGATGATCTGATGATTAACCCCGGAATTGCTAAGGCGCTAGATATTGGTAAGAGGTTCAATCGCACTGAGGCTCCTATGGAGCCCAGGAAGCCTAAAAAACGACAGTGGAAAGATAAAAAACGTTCTCAGCGGCCGGGTAGCGAGAAAGCACCTAGCCGTTAGGGATATCCTCAGGGGATAGTTATCAACTTCGGGTCGCTCGGAGTACTTGCGAAATCAGTTCCGCAATCAAATTCACGATCCGCGCAGGGCGTGGGTCGCAGCCTTTCTATGAGATGGCACTTGTGGAACGGATTTTTCACTAACTAATTGAAAAAAGTGAAATTTTATCCGGATTGCAAATCCGCCTACTCTGGTTCGATTCTGGCCTCGACCTCCACTCTTGAAAAGCCCGTAGATTAACGTCTACGGGTTTTCTATTGCTTTAAGTTCGAGAAGTATTCCGCAACTTCGGTGTGAACTGCCCCCTAGAGGGGCTGACGCTGGGGCGAAGGCTTATACAAACTCAGTCCTTTTTTAACCCATCCAGAATTTTTTGAATCAGGAAATCCCCATCTGCTTTAATATCGTCAGTGGTTCCTAGTAATTTGTCGGAGCCCGCAAAAATAATATCGTATTTTTTTTCTTTGTTAGTTTTGAAGCTTATAGGCTCTCTACCAATTTTTTCGTATAAATCTCCTACTTTGGAATCGAAAGCTATCAGCTCTTCAATCGATTGAGGAGCTCTAGAATTTTTGTAGAAAAATAATGATGTCGAAGTTTGTATGGATGCGCGAATCGACATGGTTTTCTGAAAATTTGTGATTCCATTGGCTAGCCCCAAATGATAGGTAAGCAACATGGAGATAAATATGAAATGACCCAAAGGTTGTGCTGATAAACAACTCTGAATTAATTTGATGTTAGTTCGTTTGTTCGAGATTTTCTTGCTTTCTATCCAGTCTTTATAAATCAATTGTTCAGTGAGAGTGTCGAATGCAAGAAGGATAATGACGGCGAAACCCGCGTACGTGAGTCCTGCACCTAATTCAATTATGGCGTTGTTACTTAGATTTAGCGCTGTGACAAATGTTCCGGCCGCTGTTAGGTAAGCCAGATCTAGCTTCTGGTAGACTCTAGAGCTTTCCCTGAGTGCTAATAAGGTCTCAGAATCAAAATGCTCTCTAGTTAGAGAGGCTGGGTCAGATACGCGCTTCATGGGTTTGATGATGTCCATATGCGTTGTGAGAAGGTTGCATTATATCCAGCAAACAAACGAGCGAACATCGGACAGCAAAAAAACATCTGGCATGGCGCCGGCTCATTCCGAATATAAGTACAAACGCAATACTGGTAGTACCTTTGTCAGGCAGTATTTTCAACTTGCTTAGAATTTGCTACAGCGCCGAGGGATGGTAGCGAACTAGCCCGCAGGGCTAGGGGCTAGGGGGAGGGCTAGGTCCAATCCATTATCGGGGCGATGCAGCAATTACTCCCGTCCAGTAACTGCAGGCCATGGTGTGTGGCAAGAATCGACCATCTTGAGGTTAGGAAAATACAGGATAGCACCCAGGTCGGGCCATAGGTTCTGGCGTTCTGTCGGCATGCTGCCGTATGAGGGTGGTTGCGGAAACTCAAGAAATGATGCGGAAACGGTCAGGTGGTGACGGTAAGCGCCCGTGAACGCCAGACACAAAAAAGCCCTGATAAATCAGGGCTTTCTCGTTGAGATTTGGCGGAGGCGTAGAGATTCGAACTCTAGGACCTGTTACAGTCGGCGGTTTTCAAGACCGCTGCCTTAAACCACTCGGCCACACCTCCAGATCGCATTGCGGGCGCCATAATACCCGAATGAAACACACTGTCAAACTCTCTGCGTCGCGAGTTACAGAGCCTCTGTTATCATCCTTGCCACTAAATGTTTCCCCCAACAGGAGTGTCGCCATGCGCGAACAGGATTACGCAGTTAACAACGGCGTGCAGGCCGAGCAGCTAGAGGTTAGCCGCGTCCTGCGCAACACTTACGGCCTGCTGGCCCTGACCCTCGCGTTCAGCGGTGTCATGGCCTATGTGGCGCAGCAGATGCGTGTCGGCTACCCGAATATTTTCGTGGTGCTGATCGGCTTCTACGGTCTGTTCTTCCTCACCAACAAACTCCGTGACTCGGCCTGGGGCCTGGTGTCGGCTTTCGCCCTGACTGGTTTCATGGGCTTTTTGCTCGGCCCGATCCTCAACCGTTACCTGGGCATGCAGGGCGGCGCTGAAGTGGTCAGCTCGGCCTTCGCCATGACGGCCCTGGTGTTTGGCGGTCTGTCGGCCTACGTGCTGATCACCCGCAAGGACATGAGCTTCCTCGGTGGTTTCATCACCGCCGGTTTCTTTGTCCTGATGGGCGCCGTGCTGGCCAGCCTGTTCTTCCAGATCAGCGGTCTGCAGTTGGCGATCAGCGCCGGTTTCGTGCTGTTCTCCTCGGTGTGCATCCTGTTCCAGACCAGCGCCATCATCCACGGCGGCGAACGCAACTACATCATGGCCACCATCAGCCTGTATGTATCGATCTACAACCTGTTCGTCAGCCTGCTGCAGCTGTTCGGCATCATGGGTCGCGACGACTGATCCCGGTTGTTGAACCCATAGAAAAAGCCCGCTTCGGCGGGCTTTTTGTTGTCCGGGTTTCAGCAGCGACAAGGTTTCAAGGGCTGTGCAGCTGCAAGCGTGCGTTGGCCATGGCGTCCTTGTTGACTTCGATGGAGAAGGACAGGACCGAGACGTGCTGCTGCTCCAGCTGGTCGATCCAGGTGATCAGGCCGTTGAGCGGACCTTCCAGGCTGAGGTTGACCCGCCCTTCATCCTCCTGATCCATGCGTTCGAGGTTGAGTCCGGCCTGGCTGCTGGAGCGTGCCAGCATGCCGGGCAGGGCATCGCCGGAAATGGCCGGGCCGCGAAGGGAAGAGGTGCTGGCGGGCAGTTGTTGTAGATCGTGAAGCAATTGCGTTTCCTCGGTATAGCGTTGCTCGGCCTGGGCCAGAGCCTGTTGTTGCGGTTGCCAGAGCAGGTAGAGGCCGGTCAGGCCAGCAAAGACGGTCAGGGCTTGTAACGCCCGTTGTTCGCGTGTTGCCAGACGCTGCCAGCGTTGCCGGAGTGGGGTCACCAGGGCGGTCTTGGCCGGAGTCGTGGCGCTGGATGGATTCACGTCTTACTCCTTGATTTGAAAACGCGCGGAGACGCCTTGTGCGTCACGCACGGATGAATCGGTGCTGACATTCAGGCCCTGGTTGATCAGGCCCTCGCGCAGCAGTTGCAGATCGGCAAAGGCCGGGGCGCTGACCTGCAGGCTCCAGCCTTCCTCGGCCTGGTAATCCAGGCGCTGGATCTGTGACAGGGCACCGCCGCTGGCGGCCCATTGCTCCGCCAGTTGCGACAGGCGCAGGGCCACGCCGGGTGTTTCCTGCACCTGTTGGCGTTGCTTGAGCCGCACCTGATGCGCCAGGTCGCTGGTCACCGGTTCATCGGCAAAGCGCTCTTGCCACAGACTCTGGCTGGCCGCGTGCAACTGGTCACTGCGCTGCTCCAGATACAGCCGGTGCCCGACGTTCTGCAGCAGTTGCGCGCCGCCGGCGATCGCCAGCACCAGCAGCGCCAGGCGCCAGGGCGTCGCTTTGCGGGTGCGGCGCTGGAACGGGCCCTGGCACAGGTCAATCGCCTGCACGCTGCCCTGGCTGAGCACTTGCCAGGGCTGCTCCTCGGCTTGCCAGTTCTCCGGCTCCAGGTCGTCGATGCCTGGGGCCTCGGCGCCTTGCCACAGCAGCCCGTCCGGCAACAGCTGGCCGAGTTCGCCAAGCTCCCGCGGGTCGAGACTCAGGCGCATCGCGGCGCTGCCGCCCAGCAGCCAGCGGCCGTCCCAGGCCAGGGTCCTTGGCCGGTCCTGGGGCAGGCAGTCGGCGTCGATGTGCATGCGTGACGGTTGCAGCCCATGTTCGGCCAGACGCTTGAGGCAACGCTGCAGGCGCTCGCGGTTGATGACCAGCACTGCGCAGTGACGTCGCTCGCGCAACGGGCCGTGGGCCAGGTGCAGATGCTCGACGTCCTCGATCAGTTGTTCTTCCAGGGCACTGTGCAGGGCCTGGCGCAGCCAGCGACCGCTGCGCGCCGGGACGCTGACCTGGTGAAAGCTGGCCATTTCCATGGGCAGCAGCAGGGCGAAGGCCTGTCCGCGCAGGTGTTCGGCGGCCTGCTCCAGATCGCCTTCCCGGGGGGCGCTGTCGGTTGACCACCAGTGGCAATGCCAGGGGCGGTCGCCCGGGGTATGGGGTGAAAGGTAAAGCCAATGGCTCATCAATGGTTACTCGGTAAGCGAATGGTCGTTGAGCGGCGCGGGCAGCAAGGTGCGCTGTTGCACGCGGACCTGGTCGGCACTCATGACCCGCAGGTCGCTGACCAGGCGCAAGCGTCGGCCATGCAGTTCAACGTCGATGGTGGCGCGGAACTGGCGGCTGTTGACGCTCAGCCCGCGCGCGGTAATGTCCCGGCCCTGCAGCATGGGATTGGCGAGAAACGCGGCGACCGTCGGGTAGCCCTTGGCCGGGCGTGTCTGGGCCAGGGTCCGGGCGGTCGGCAGATCGATGCCTTCGATGCTGGCCAGTACCAGGGCGCTGGCGGTGTTGAGGTTGATGTGTCCCTGCTCGTAGGTCGCCACCAGCGGCGCCAGGCGTTGCAGGGTGTCGGCGCCCACCTCTGGCAGGGGCCGCAGCTCACTGATATCGCTCAGGGGCAAAGGGCGGCCCAGGCGATCCCGGGGGCGCAGCAGCGCCGCTGGGTCGTGGGGCTTGATCTCGGCCAGGGCCAGCAGCCGCTGGTAGCGGGCGCGGGGGATGACATCGTCCTGCACCAGTGTGCTGTTGAGGTTGAGCCGGGCGCCCAGATCGACGATCTGGATCGCAATCCTGCCACCTTCGATCGGGAACGCCGGTGCCGGCCTGGCCCAGTGCTGGCCCAGATGGGTCACCAGCAGGCCGCCTTCGCTGCGGGCGTCTTCCAGCAACTGGCCGCGGGCCCAGCTCTCGCCGCTCAGGGCCAGTTGCCAGAGCTGCTGGTGCTGCACCAGATGGCTGCTGCTGGCCAGGCTGAGCCGCTGGCGGGCGAGCATATTGCTGACGATCAGGGTCACCAGTGCGGTGATCAGCAACACGCTGAGCAAGGCGACGCCGCGTTGGGCGCGGGGCCTACTCACCGGGTGCGTCCTCGTCCACTTCGGCGCCGCCGGGCAGCAGAATCAGCCGGCGGATATGCGGGAAGCCGGGCGCGCTCAGCTCGATGTCCACGGCCGCCGGCAGGCTCAAGGCCTCGCTGCCGATGGGCCAGCTGTCATGGGGCTGGCCCAGGGCGTCGATGAAGCGCAAATGCATCAGCTCGACGCCACTGAGCAAGGGCTGTACCTGGCTGACGCTACCTTGTTCCAGGCCCTGGGTTTCGCGCAGCCACTGGCCATCGCTGAAGCGGTGGCTGACCTGCAACAGATCGCTGCGCGGATAGTCCAGGGGGTTGCGCCAGCCGCCGCGCAGCAGGCGCAGCCCCTGGTGCTGGCTGATCAGCGCCTGGCTATGGCTGTGGTCGTCCTTGAGGGCGTGACGCCGCACCTGCACCAGGTCGCGTTCCAGCAGACTCAGGGCCCGTTGCAGGTGACGCAATTGCAGTTCCTGGGTCTGGATGCGCTGGTCGCTGCGCATCACCCGGTCCAGCAACTGATAGGTTGCCAGGCCCAGGAGGCTGAAGATGGCGATGGCCACCACCACTTCCAGCAAGGTGAAGCCGCGCTGGTTCATGGGGTGGCCTCGATGTAGCCCAGCAGCTGCGCGCGGCTGTACTGCCGGGCCCGTTGCGGGTCCTGCTCGGCCGAGACTCGCAGGTTGACCTTGAGCAGCCGCGAGTCCGGGGCCGCTTCGATCTCGCTGAACAGCCACCAGTTACGCCCGCCAAACTCCACCTGCCGTTGCTGGCGGCCGCTGGTGCGCGGCTGCATGCCGCAGCGCAGTTCATTGAGGTAGTTGTCGGCGATCCAAGTGGCCTGGGTGCGTTCGGCCAGGTTGCCGCTGTTGATGGCCACATGCTGGATCGCACTGAACAGCGCAATCGACAGCGTGGCGAAAATCGCCAGCGCCACCATCACTTCCAGCAGGGTGAAGCCCCGTTCAGTTCGCGGTTTCAAGTCGGGGCTCCTGTAGGCCGTCGCTGGACAGGCTCAGCAACGGAGTGTTGCGGTGCTCGATCCACAGGGTGAAGGCGCTGGTTTCGTCACTGGACAGCACCAGCAGCTGCGGCGTGGTGCTGCGACGGCCGGCCTGGCCCAGGGTCGGGCCGGCTTCGGGCACCTCAAGGCGCAGGCGCAGGTTGTCGGGCAGGCGCTGGGCCCGCCAGTCGTGGTCGGCCAGCCATTGCCCCTGTTCATCCAGGCGCAGCACGGAGTAGGCGTCGGGTTCGATGCGCAGGCCGTAGTCGCTGTTGCTCAACACCGCCTGCTGGCGCAGCAGTTGCAGCAGCGCCAGCAGGCGATCGCCCTCGCGGCGCGCCTGCCGGCTGGCGGAGTCGGGGTTGATCAGGCCGATCATGCCCGCGGACAGGGCGATGATCAGTACCACCACCAGCACTTCGACCAGGGTGAAGCCCTTGGAGTGGGAGCGTTGCACCGATCAGCGGTCCCAGTTGCCGATCTCGGCGTTCAGGCCTTCACCACCGAGCTTGCCGTCGGCGCCAAAGGAGAACAGGTCATAGCCCGTGCCGCGGGCGCCCGGCACGCGGTATTGATAGGCATTGCCCCAGGGATCGATGGGCAGGCGCTTGAGGTAACCGTCGGGGTTCCAGTTGCGTGCCGGCGGGTTGCCGCTGGGCTTGCTGACCAGGGCTTCGAGCCCTTGCTGGCTGCTGGGGTACTGGTGGTTGTCGAGCTTGTAGATGTCCAGGGCCATGGCGATGGCCTTGATATCGCTCTGGGCGGCGGCGGCCTTGGCCTGATCGGGACGGCTCATGATCTGCGGCACCACCAGGGCCGCGAGGACCCCGAGGATGACCACCACCACCATGATTTCAATCAGGGTAAAGCCGCGTTGTTTGTTCTGAGTCTGCACGTAGGGGGTTCCGCATTCAGGTAATCAATTGGTTCAGGCTGAGGATCGGCATCAGGATCGCCAGCACGATGATCAGCACCGAGGCGCCCATGAACACCAGCATGGCCGGCTCGAACAGGCCCACCAGCAAGGCGATGCGGTTGGCCAGTTGTTCTTCCTGCTGCTTGGCGGCGCGTTCGAGCATGCTGTCCAGCTCGCCGGAGCGTTCACCGCTGGCGATCATGTAGAGCATCATCGGTGGGAAACTGCCGTTGAGTTCCAGGGCCCGGGTCAGGCTGATACCTTCGCGTACCCCCCGGACGATGTCTTTCAGACCAGTACGAATCTTCTGATTGGCCACCACCTCGCTGGCGATGGACAGGGCGTCCAGCAGCGGCACGCCACTGCGCCCGAGAATCGCCAGGGTGCTGACAAAACGCGTGCAGTTGCTGGCCCGGATCAGCCGGCCCAGCAGCGGCAGTTGCAGCACCAGGGCATGCCAGCGCTCGCGGGTGGCGGGGTTGCGGATGGCGGCGCGGGCGGTCAGGACCAGGGCTGCCACCAGCAACAGCAGGAGCAGGCCATAGTCCTGCAGGAAGGCGCTGCTGGCGATCAGGCCCCGGGTCAGCAGCGGCAGTTCCTGGCCACTGTCGATGAACACCTTGACCACATCCGGCACCACGAAGCCCAGCAGGAAGCCGACGATGCTGACGGCCGCCAGCATCAGGATGCTTGGGTAGAGCATGGCCAGCTGGATCTGCTGGCGGGCCGCTTGCCGGGCTTCGGTGTAGTCCGCCAGGTTCAGCAGCACCTGGCCCAGGTGTCCGGAACGTTCGCCGGCGGCCACCGTGGCCCGGTACAGATCGGGGAAGGCTTTGGGGTAGGCGGCCAGGGCCACCGCCAGGCTGTAGCCCTCCAGGACCCGGGAGCGGATGGCCAGGAGCATGCTCTTGATCCGCTGTTTCTCGCACTGCGCGGCGACCGCGGCCAGCACTTCTTCCAGGGGCAGGGCGGCCTGGACCAGGGTCGACAGCTGGCGGGTGAGCAGGGCCAGTTCGGCGCTGCTCAAGCCGCCGCCGGACACCTGCAACAGGCCTGTGCCGCGTACACGTTTGTTCTGCGCGGCGCTGAGCTTGAGGACCACCAGCTGGCGCTCGCGCAACAGTTGCCGGGCATGACGCGGGCTGTCGGCTTCCACCACCCCGGTGGATTTTTTGCCGGCGGCGCACATGGCCAGGTATTCATAGGCGGCCATGATCAGTCCCTCTGGGTCACGCGTAGCAGTTCTTCAAGGCTGGTCTGCCCTTGCAACACCATGGCCTGACCGTCATCGAACAGGCTGGCGCTGTGCTTGCGCGCATGCTCCAGCAGTTCGTACTCGCCGGCGCCGGTGTGGATCAGCTGGCGCAGGGTGTCGTCGAACAGCACCAGTTCATAGATGCCCCGGCGCCCGCGATACCCCGAGTGCTGGCAGGCGCTGCAGCCCTTGGGCCGGTACAGCCGCGGCGCGGCGTCGGCGCTCAGGCCCAGGCGTTCGCAGGCGGCGGCATCGGCGCTGTGGGGCTCCTTGCACTCCGGGCACAGCAGGCGCACCAGGCGCTGGGACAACACCCCCAGCAGCGAAGTGCAGAGCAGGAAGGGCTCGATACCCATGTCCACCAAACGGGTCACCGCGCCGATGGCGCTGTTGGTGTGCAGGGTCGAGAGCACCAGGTGCCCGGTGAGGGACGCCTGCACGGCAATTTCCGCGGTTTCGCGGTCACGGATTTCGCCCACCATCACCACGTCCGGGTCCTGGCGCAGGATGGCCCGCAAGCCCCGGGCGAAAGTCATGTCGACCTTGGCGTTGACCTGGGTCTGGCCGATCCCGGTGAGGTGATACTCCACCGGGTCCTCGATGGTCAGGATGTTGCGCTCCAGGCTGTTGAGGCTGGCCAGCCCGGCATACAGCGTGGTGGTCTTGCCGGAACCGGTGGGGCCGGTGACCAGGAGAATGCCGTGGGGTTTGTGCAGGGCGATTTCCAGGCGCTGGCGCACGTTGTCGTTGATCCCCAGGTGGCTCAGGTCGAGGCGCCCGGCCTGCTTGTCCAGGAGGCGCATCACCACCCGTTCGCCATGACTGGAGGGCAGGGTAGAAACCCGCACATCCACCTCGTGGCCGGCGATGCGCAAGGCGATCCGGCCGTCCTGGGGAATGCGCTTCTCGGCGATGTCCAGCTTGGCCATGACCTTGATTCGCGACACCAGCAGGGTCGCCAGCTCGCGGCGCGGGCGCAGCACTTCACGCAGCAGACCGTCGACCCGCAGGCGCACCGACAGGTGTTCCTCGAAGGCTTCCAGGTGCACGTCGGAGGCCTTGCTCTTGACCGCCTCACTGAGGATCGCGTTGATCAGGCGGATGATCGGCGCGTCATCTTCCTGCTCCAGCAGGTCGGTGGTCTTGGGCAGTTGCTCGGCCAGGCTGTTGAGATCGAACTCTTCGTCGAACTGCTCGCCCAGGCCGTCGGCCACCTGCTTGGCGCCGTTCTGGCCGTCGCGGTAGTGAGCGGCCAGGCGCTGGGCGAAGGCTTCGTCGTCCAGCACCTCGCTGCGCAGCAACGAGCCGTTGCAGCGCCGGACCTCGGCCACCACCGACAACGGCGTACTGGCGCGGCAATAGAGCACCGCGCCGTCCGGCTGATGGTCCAGCACCACACCGTGGCGGCGCGCGTAGGCAAAGGCCAGACGCGCGTCTTCGGCGGTGGCGATCATGGTTGCCGCTGGGCGCCGGGGGCGCGCACATCGATCAGGCCCGCATCGCCCTGGCGGTTGGCGTCGAACAGGCGGTTGGCGTCGGCAGGCAACTGGCCGCCGCTCTTGCCATCCGGGCTGCGCAGGGAGCGCATGTTGTTGTACTTGTGCTGGCTCATCTGCTCGGTGCTGGCGGCGCTGCGCAGCAGGGTCGGACGCAGGAACACCATCAGGTTGGTCTTCTCGTTGACTTCCTTGCTGCTGCTGAACAGGCGGCCGACCCAGGGAATGTCCCCCAGCAGCGGCACTTTGCTGACCTGGACCTTGACGTTGTCCTTGATCAACCCGCCGAGGACGATGATCTGCCCGTCGTTGGCCAGGATGGTGCTCTTGACCGAGCGCTTGTTGGTGATCACGTCGCTGGTGTTGATGCCCGGCGGCGCGGCGGCCAGTTCGGAGCTTTCCTGCTCGACGTTCAGGCGCAGGAAGTTGCCCTCATTGATATGCGGCGTGACCTTGAGGGTGATCCCCACATCCTTGCGCTCCACCGTGGTGAAGGGGTTGCTGGCACCGGCGGTGTCGGTGGTGTAGGAGCCGGTCTGGAACGGCACGTTCTGGCCGACGAGGATTTCCGCCGCTTCGTTGTCCAGGGTCAGCAGGCTCGGGGTGGACAGCAGGTTGTTGTTGGAGTCGCTGGACAGCGCGGTGATCAGCGCGCCGAAGTTGCTGCCGCCGATGCCGATGATCGCGCCATCGGGCAGGTTCGGGCGCTTATCGTCCTGCAAGTTGTTGAGTAGGGTGCCAATGGACAGGCCGGCGCTGTTGAAGTTGCTGGCGGCGGACAGCTTGCCGCGGTTGCCGGCCCATTGCACGCCCAGGGCCTGGTTGATGTCGCCGCTGACTTCGACGATCGCCGCCTCTACCAGCACCTGGGCCCGGGGCCGGTCCAGCTCGTTGATGATGTTTTCGAAGGTCGCCAGCTGGGCCGGCGAGGCCATCAGCACCAGGGCGTTCTGGCTGGTGTCGGCGCTGACCAGCACCGGGCTGTCGGGCTTCTGGCTGTCGCTGCCACGGTTGCTGGATTCCATGCGCTTGCCAATGCCGCTGAGCAGTTCTTCGAGCTTCTTCGCATCGCTGTGGTTGAGCCGGCGTACCCGCGCGGTATCGCCGACATTGGTCGGCACATCCAGGCTTTGCGCCAGACGCTGCATCTGCTGGCGGATCGGCGCCGGGCCGACCAGGATCAGGCGGTTGCTGCGCGAGTCGCCAATGGCCTTGGCGCTGGTCATCGCACTGTTGCTGTCGGCCAGGCTGTCGGTCAGGGTCTTGGCCACTTCGGTGGCCCAGGCGTGCTTGAGCTGCACGATGCTGAACTGCCGGCCACCGGCGTTATCCAGCTCGTTGATCACCAGGCGCACCCGCTCGACGTTGTTGGCGCTGTCGGAAATCACCAGGGCGTTGGAGGTGGTGGAGGGCGCCATGTAGGCGTCCGCGGCCACCAGCGGGCGCACCGCGCTGGCCACTTCGCTGGCGTTGGCGTTGTTCAGCTCGATGACCTGGGTCACGAACTCTTCGCTGGCGCCGCTGGGCTCGGCGTGGGCCTTGGTCTTGGCTTCGGCCACCGGCAGGATCAGCACCCGGTCGCCCTGGTCCATGGCGACAAAGCCCTGGCTGCGCAGGGCGGTGAGAAACAGCGAGTAGATGCCCTGCTGATCCATGGCGGTGCTGGACTGCACCGTGACCTTGCCGTTCAGGCGCGGGTCCAGAATCATCGTCTTGCCGGTGATCTGGCCCACTTCGTTGACCAGGTCGCGCAGCTCGGCGTCCTTCATGTTCAGGGTCCATTGCTGGGCCGCGGCGGTTTTTTCCGTGGCGTACACGGGGTTGATCAGGGTGCCCAGGGTCAGCAGGGACCCGGCGATAAATGCTCGATTCATGATGCTCCAGGGGGTTGCAGAGACGGTTGCAGCAGGCTCCCGCTGCCTGGCTGTGGATGAGGTTGGGCCGCGGCGGCGTCCTGGTCCTGCGGGGTCAGCAATGGCGTTTCGTGCTGGGGCAGGCTCAGGATCAGTTCCTCGCCAAAGCGTTGCATCCGCACTTGGTCGGTGCCGATCTGGCGCAGGCTGCCACCGCCCGGCAGGGGCTCGCCGATGCCATAGAAGCGGCGACCTTCGGGCGATTCGATCAGGGCCCGGGAGTGTTCCGGTTGCCCGGCCACCAGGCTGGCCACCAGGCTCAGCGGCACCCGGGGCAGGTCGCTGGAGTGCTCCGGCAACTGCACGCCGAACAGCCGGGCGATGGCTTGCGGGTCGGGCTGGGCCGGGGGTGTTGGCGGCGCAACGGAGGGCGCCTCTAGGCTCGCCGGGTTCAGGCCTTGCCGGAACTGCCAGCTGCTGTAGGCCAGCCAAGTCAGCCAGGCCGCCAGAAACGACAAGGCGCCGACCAGCAGGCCAGCGCGAAGCGAGGGAAGAAGGGCGTTCATAAGCACAGCCGCCTCGGCAGGTTTTCACCTCGCCCGTGCGGCAGCACATGGGTTCTTGAATAGGGGGTTGAGCTCATGGGGGGCTTGACCGCTAACAAGGAGCGTGGCGCCGTGGCGCCACGCTCGGGTGGTTGACGCGATTGAGTTACTTGACGTTCCAGGCCGACTGCCAGGCGAAACCTACGCCCGGCTCGTAGGCGTTGGCGCTGCTGGTCCACTGGGTGCACCAGCCGGCGACTGGGCCTGGCTTGCACTCATAGGTCTTGCCGTCCTTGGGTTGCAGGACCACGGTGCCGGCCTTGTAGGATTTCAGGCCATTGGGGAACACGTAGTCGTACTGGGCGCCTTCGTTACCGCCGTTGCCGCCTTCGTTGCCACCTTCACCACCGCCGGCTTCGGCCTTGAGGGTGAAGCGGGCGGATTGTTGCAGCACTTCGCCTTTCTTCGAGGTGGCCACGACCACCAGGTCGTAGTCGCCGGCGCTGACATTGTTCAGCGGCAGGGAGAAGTGCGGGGTGTTGCCGGCCGGCGCTTGCTGGAAGGCCACGCTTTCGCCCTTGGCGTTGAACACGGTGGCTTTCACGGTGTATTCGCCGTTCTTGGCAATGGCGTTGAAATGCAGCTCGACCTTGCCGTCCTTCAGGGTGTACTCGGACTGCATGCCGGTGATGGACAGCTCGCCCGGCTTGGCTGCCTGTTCCTTGGCGATCATCACGTTGACGATCTCGCTGCCCTTGTTGACCAGGATGTTGTTCTGGCCGTAGCTGGGCACCACTTCATCTTTGTCGTTGAGCATGCCTATCTGGTAGCCCAGCTTGGCGGCGTTGACCTTTTTCGCCAGCTCGTGCGGCCAGACGTCGGCCTTGGCCAGCTCGGCGGAGTTGATGTCCAGTACCACTTGCTTGGCATTCAGCTCGCCCTTGGCGTTGAACACGCGGGTCTTGACCTTGTCGCCGATGGTCAGCGCTTCAGGCTGCACCGAGCCGACGGTGACCCAGTTCGAGGGGATGCCGGTGTCGTTGTCGATGTCCATGTCGACCACCTGATAGAAGGTGGCGTCGGTGTCGTGGACCTTCCAGGTCGCCAGCAGGACGTGGTAGCCGCTACGGTCGGACGGAATGGTCACGGTGTGATGGGTCTTGCCCTGGGCCGGTGCCGGGGTGTTGAGCGAAGGCCATGGCTGGTCGAGCAGCGGGGTTTTTTCGAAGGAGTCGCGGGTCAGTGGCTGGTTCGGGTTCCAGTCTTTCTTGGTGATGTAGAACTGCCAGTAACGGGTGGCATGGCCGGCGGTGTAGTGCCAGGTGAAGTTCTGCGGGCCCGGCTTGATCTTGACCTTGGTCCAGCGGCTGGCGGTCTGCTCGTTGAGGCCGGAGAAACGCAACAGGCCACCGGCCGGGATGGTGCCGTTGGCCGGGCCGCATTGCAGGAAGTCACCGGTACAGGCTTGAGCATTGCTCGGGAAGTGGGAGAAGCCCGACTCGTTGGGGCGGCCGATGTATTCGGTGCTTTGCGGTTCGTAGGCCGCGTCGCCGCAGTTCTTGTTCAATGCGCCGCCATCGGAATGGCACATGAAGGCGCGGGACTTGGGGCTCTCGATATAACCGTGGGCCGAGGCTTGCTGGGCGGCCAGTCCCGCCGTCGCCATGGCGATGACGATCGGCAGTTTGAGGAAGGAGCGAGTCCGGTTGGAGTTGATCATGGTGTATGCCTTGAGCAATTAAAAAAGAGTGTTGAAGCGCTGCGAGGGGCCGGTGATGGGGCAGTGGGACACCCGTGATGTCCGCTGCTCCGGCAGCCTTGCCAGCGAGCACAGGCTACGTGCTGCTCCGGGGTGTTCACATGGGACGAGTACGAGAGTCAAAAGGCTCTAGAACAAGCGTTTGCCGGATTTTTCGAGGATCTGTACGACCCTTTGGGCGAGTCACTTCAGGCTTGCGCAAGCGGGCCGCTCGGGAAAAAAAATGAGCGTGACGCTTGCGCGTCACGCCCCAAGGAGCAACTGGGGAGTTGCTGGATTACTTGAGGATCCAGGCCATCTGCCAGTGAGAGCCGGTGCCCGGTTCGTACTGGGTCGCGCCGGCCTTCCATTGCGTGCAGTAGCCGCTGTAAGGGAACGGCTTGCACTGATAGGTCTTGCCGTCCTTGGGCTGCAGCACCAGGGTGCCGGCCTTGTAGGCCTTCAAGCCTTCAGGGAACACGTGGTCGTACTTGGCCGGCGTCTCGGGAGTGGTGCCGCCCTCGTTGCCACCGCCGCCCGGGGTTTCCTCAACTTCTGGCTCGGCCTTGAGGTTGAAGCGGATGGTCTGTTGCAGCAGCTCGCCTTTCTTCGACTTGGCCACCACCACCAGATCGTACTGGCCCGCCGTCACGCCTTTGAGCGCGAGGCTGAAGTGCGGCGCATTGTTGCCACTGTCGGCCTGCTGGTGAGCAACGGTTTCACCCTTGGCATTGACCACGCTGGCGGTGATGGTGAAGTCGCCGTTCAGGGCGATGGCGTTGAAGTGCAGGTCGACCTTGCCGTCCTTGAGGCTGTACTCGGACTGCATGCCGGTGATCTTCAGTTCACCCGGCTTGGCGGCTTGTTCCTCGGCGATCAGCACGCTGTTGATGTCGCTGTGCTTGTCGACAAAGATGCTGTTCTTGCCGAACTGCGGCACCACCTGGTCCTTGTCGTTGAGCTCACCGATCTGATAGCCGAGCTTGGCCCGGTTGACCTTCTCGGCCAGGGCTTTGGGCCAGATGCTGTCCTTGGCCAGTTCGGCGCTGTCGATGTTCAGGGTGACCTGCTTGGCCGACAGTTCGCCCTGGTCATTGAACACCCGGGTCATGACCTTGTCGCCGATGCTCAGGGTCTTGGGTTGGACGGCGCCGATGTTCTTCCAGTTCGAAGGCACTACCGCGCTGTTCTCGATGTTCACGTCCACCACCTGATAGAAGGTGTTGGTGTTGTCGCCCACCATCCAGGTGCCAAGGACGATGTGGTAGCCGCTGCGGTCGGCCGGAATGTTGACCTTGTGGCTGGTGATGCCGCCGGTCTTGGTCGGCAGGGTGTTGTTCCAGTTGTCGGTCAGCAGCGGCACCGGCTCGAACGAGTCGCGGGTCAGCGGCTGGTTGGGGTTCCAGTCTTTCTTGGTGATGTAGAACTGCCAGTTGCGGGTGGCGTGCACCGCGGTGTAGCGCCAGTCGAAGGTATTCAGCCCGGGCTTGATATTGACCTTGGTCCAGCGGTTGGCGGTCTGCTCGTTGAGGCCGGCGAAGTTGCGCAGGCCGCCGGCGGCAATGGTGCCGTCCGCAGGGCCGCACTTGGTGAACTCGCCGTGGCAGGCCTGGGCGGTGGACGGGTAGCCGTCGCGGCTGCCGTTGGCCAGGTATTCGACGCTCTGCGGCTCGTAGGCCACCGAGCCGCAGTTGGCGTTCAGGTTGCCGCCTTTGGCGCTGCACATGTACGAGCGGGACTTGGGGTTTTCGATATAGCCGTGCGCCGCCGCCTGTTGCGCGCTGAGCGCCGCCAGGCCGATGGCCATCGCCAGCGGAAGTTTGAGGAAGGAATGCAAGGTATGCCGCGTGATCATCGATTGTTCCCTGATTGGACGTTATTGGATTCAACAAGCAATCGAGAGCTGGCGTAGCGACTCACCGGGAGTCTGGCGCCATTGACTGTCTGTGCTCGAAAGCCGGCGCAAGGTTAGGCAGCAGAGGGCGGCGGTTGAATGAGACAAGTACGAGAGTGGCGCCAGGGCCGGGGCGAGCAGCCCGGCACCGGCGTGCGCTTCAGGGAGGTGAATTCTGGGCCTGGGGCGTCTGGGGCTGGGGGCCGCTGTCGGTGTCGGATGCTTCGCGCAAGCTGGCCAGCTGCTGTCGGGCCTCGGCGTACACCTGTTCCATGGCATTGAGCAGCGCCTGCTGGCAACTGCGCACCGACGCCGCATGGCCGGTGTCGACCTTTCTCAGGGCCTCGCAGGTTCTGGCCATGTCCTGCGCGTTGATCAGGCAGGCCACGCCGCTCAGGCGATGGGTCAGGTCGTTGATCAGGTGCGGGGTATTGGCCAGGACGCAGGTGCGCAGTTCGGCGATTTCCTGCTGCAGGTTCTTGGTCAGTTCGTTGAGGATGCGCCGATGCAGGGTCGGACTGTTTTCCCCCAGGTCCTTGAGGTGGTCGATGTCGAAGGCGCGCCCCCGCTCTTCGCCAGCCCCGGTGTGACTGCCCAGCACTTCCTGCAGCCGGGCCAGGGTCACCGGCTTGATCATCAGGTCGTTCATCCCGGCGTTGGAGCACTGGGTCGCTTCGTTGCTCAGGGCGCTGGCGGTGTAGCCGACGATCAGGCGCGGCTTGGCCCCGCTCTGTTGTTCGGCTTCACGCACCGCCCGGGCCAGGCTGTAGCCGTCCATGCCCGGCATGTTGCAGTCGCTGATCAACACGTCGTAGTGGCGGTGGCGCAGTAGCTGCAGGGCTTCTTCGCCACTGCTGACGTGTTCGGCAACGTGGCCGATGCGCTCCAGTTGCAGGGTCAGCACCAGGCCGTTGGTGGAGACATCGTCCACCACCAGTACCCGCAAGGCTTTGCCGGTGATCGGTGGCACCTCCGGTTGTTCCGCCACTTCCACGTTCGCTGTCTGCCAGCTCACCGGCAGTTCGACGTGGATGCAGCAGCCTTGGCCGGGCTCGCTTTCCAGCCAGATGCGGCCGCCCATCAGTTGCACCAGCTGATGGCAAATGCTCAGGCCCAGGCCCGAGCCGCCGTACAGGTGGGCGGTGCGCGCGGTGGCCTGGCGATAGGGCTCGAAGATCCCCGCCTGGTTGGCCAGGGGAATGCCGATGCCGGTATCGCGTACGCTTAGGGTCAGCAGGCTGCTGTCGTCCCGTACATGGGTTTCGCGCAGGGTGACCTGGATGTGGCCGCGATCGGTGAACTTCAAGGCGTTGCTCAACAGGTTGTGCAGGATCTGCTGCAGGCGCAGCGAGTCGACCCAGTACAGCCGGTTGCGGCTGGCCTGATAGTCGAAATTCAACTGCAGGCGTTTCTCCCGGGCCTGGACGGCAAACAGTCCCAGGCCGTTGGCGAGCAGGGGTTCCAGGGCGGTGGGGTGGGGCGCCAGTTGCATCAGGCCACTCTCTATTTTGTCCAGGTCCAGGATGTTGCCGATCAGGTCGATCATCGAGGTCGCCGATTGCTGGGCCACCCGCAGGTTGTGCGAGGGCGTCTGGCTGGCGCTGGTTTCCAGCTCCAGCAGGCCCACCAGGGCATTGAGCGGGGTGCGCAACTCATGGCTCATGGAGGCGAGGAACTCGCTCTTGGCGGCGCTGGCCTTCTGCGCGATCTGCTTGGCCTCGCGCAGCTTGAGTTCCAGGTTCTTGCGTTCGGAAATGTCCAGCCAGCCCCCCAGCAGCCCCTGCAGGACCCCGCGGGCGTTGTAGAACGGCACCAGCCACTGATAGAGGCAGTACTGCTGCTCCTTGATCCACAGGCTGGTGTCGAGAAAGCGTGGCCGGTGATTGGCCAGCAGCAGTTGATGCTCCTCTTGCAGCACCTCGGCGAACTCGCGCGGCATGTTCGGCTGCTCGGTGGGCAGGCGGCCCTCGACCTGTTCCTGGGAGGTGGCGAAGAACTCTTCATAGGCGCGGTTGCAGGTGCTCAACCGGCCGTCCAGGTCACACACATACAGCGGCGTCGGCAGGCCGTTGAGTAGGGAGAACTGGAAGGCCAGCTTGTCCTGCAGGCGGGTCTGCACACAGATGGTTTCCCGGACCTGGATCTTCAGGCGCCAGTTCCAGATCAGCGACAGCACAAAGATGATCAGGATCACCACGCCCACATGCCAGGCCTGCTCGACGACCCAGCTCCAGAGCGCGGTGCTGGACTGCTGTTCGGCGATCAGCTGGATATCGCTTTGCGGGTTCCTGGCCATGGAGTCGAGCAGCTTGTCGAGCACGCTCAGCAGCTCTCTGGAACCCGGGGCCGCGGCAAAGCGGTGGGGCGTGGGCAGGGCGTCGAAGGCCAGGCCGAACTGCAGCCCGGAGCCGGACAGCGCCTCGGTGCCCACCGGAGTGTCCAGGGTGGCGTCGACCTGGCGTTGCAGCACCAGGTTCAGGGCCTGGCGATGATCCTCGGTGAGCACCAGATGAATATCCGGGTAGCGCTGTTTCAGGTGTTCGAGCAGCGGGTGGTTGCGCGGCAGCGCCAGGTGTCGACCCAGCATGGCGTCCAGGGAACTGGGAGAACTGTCGCCATGGCGCACCACAAAGGCCCAGTTGCGAGTGCCGTAGCTCTGGCTCAGGCCAATGCCCCGGGCATTGTCGGGCAGGCCCAGGTCGCGGGTGGTCAGGTCGGCGCTGCCGGTGGCCAGCTGTTCCAGGTCATCGGCCCTGGAGCGACTGGGCAGGATGTTCAGTTGCAGGCGGAACGAGTTGGCCAGGGTGCGCAGGATATCGATGCTCAGCCCGGCCCATTGGCCTTCGGCATTGCGGTAGATGTAGGGCGGCGCTTCCTCGGCCAGCAGATTGATCTGCCGGTGCGCGGTGAGCCAGTTGAGTTCGCCGGGGGTCAGGGAAAACGACTCGGTCGGGGCGAAGGGAAAGGGCTCCTGGCTCGACTGGTTCTGGATCTGGCGCTTGTGCTCCTCGGGAATGGCGTTGAGCACGTAGTCGATCAGTGCCCGCAGGGTGGCATCCTCGCGCCGCACGGCAAAGGCGAAGCCGGCGTCGGGCAACTGCGGATAGAATTTGCTGTGCAGCCGCAGATCCGGGCGGGCCTGCATGTACAGGGTGGTGCGGAAACGGTCGCTGATAAAGGCGTCGGCCTGTTTGCCGGCCAGTTGCTCCAGGGCCAGGGCGGTGGTGTGCACGCCGCTGACGTCGGCCCGGGGATAGGTCTTGCGGACGGTCTTGAGGTCCAGGTAGTTGTCCAGCACCAGCACCCGCTTGTCTTCCAGGTCCGGTGGCAGGCTCTTGTCGTTGATGCGCCCGACAATGATCGGCTGGTTGTTCAGGTACGGGCGGCTGAGGGACAGGCCGGGGCTCTGCGCTTCCAGCGCGGCGGCCCGGGGCAGCAGGTCGATGCGGTGTTCGAGCAGGGCCCGGATCGCCTCCTGGGGCGAGGCCAGTTCGACGTACTCGAAGCGCAGGCCCAGCTGCTTGCCGATGAGCTTGAGGTACTCGTCGGAGATGACTTTGAGCACCTGGTTGCCGGCGCTTTCCAGGGGCCGCTCAGGGGGCACGATGGTCGCCACCCGCAGCACCTTGTGGGGCAGCGCGCTGCGCATGTCCAGCAGTCGGGCCAACGACGGATTGCCCGGCTCCTGCGGCTCGGCGCAGTGAGCGGGGAGGCTGAAAAACAGGCTGACCAGCACCATGAAGCTGAACAGCAGGCAGACACGGATCAGCCTCCAGAACTGGGGGGGACGGGAAATCAGGGGCATAGGGGGGAAGCTCCGGAATTTTTCAGGACAGCTCAGCTCAGGCCGTGTTCCTGGATGTACAGAAACAGACTGGCCGAGGTGTCCAGGCCTAGCTTGCGCATGGCGCTGCTCTTTTGCGTGCTGATGGTCTGCTTGCTGCGGCACAGGTGCTGGGCGATGGCGCCGATGCTCATGCCGGTGCCGTACAGACGCAGCACCTCGATCTCTCTGGCCGACAACTGCTCGGGTTGCAGCAGCGGCTTGCCATGCAGGGCGGTGCTGGTGTCCAGCAGGTGCTGGATCGACGGCGAGACGAAGGGCGCACGCGGGTGGGCGGCAATCGCCTTGGGCAGGTCGTTGAGCAGGCCGCGCTTGCTCACCAGGCCCTGGATTCCGAGCTTGAGCAGGCTGCTGATCAGCGCCGGGTTGTCGAGCATGGTGATCACCACGATGGCCAGTTCCGGGTAGCGTGAACGCAATCGTCTGATCAGACGAATCCCGTCCACCTGATCGCCACCGGGCATCATCAGGTCGGTCAGCAGCAAGTCGCAGGGCTGGCGCTGCAGGTTCTCCAATAGGTTTTCCACGCTGTGGGCCTGGGCAACGATCTCCAGTTCGGCGCGGTTTTCCAGCAGGGTATGAATCCCAATCAGGGTCAAGGGATGGTCATCGGCTATCTGCACGCGGATCGGCATGGGTTCTTGTACTCGGCTTTTCGACAGGCATGAGCCCACGACAATGCGCAGCTTCCGCAAAGGAGCAGGCATTTTGCTAGTGGGTTCGTCAGAGGATTCGCAGGGTATCACTGAAATTGACGCCAAAAAGACGTCCAAGGGATTTTAAGAATCGTCTTATGTCTGATGGGAAACTTTCTGAAAATTGGCCGAGAAGTCAGCTGGTTTTCTGTCAGAAACGCCTCTAGGACGGCCTTTCCACAGCACGGTTCCAGGCCTGTTTTCGGGGCTTTTTCGCGCTGAAAAAGCCTCTTTCACGGGGTCAATTCATGGGTGGCAAACGCCGCTTGATCGGCGATTTCTTGATGATCGCGGTGTTGGTTTCGGCGTCATGGTTGAGGCGGTCGAGCAAGCGGTCCAGCTGCTCCATGGAGCGCACCTGCAGGCGCGCGATAAAGCAGTCGTCCCCGGTGACCTTGTCGCATTCGGTGAACTCGGCAATCGCCAGGATCTGCCGTTCGACCTCCTGCAAGCGGCCCGGCAACGGACGAATCCGGACAATGGCCTGCAATTGATAGCCCAGGGACTTTGGGTCGATTTCCAGGGTATAGGCGGTGATCACCCCGCGTTCTTCGAGTTTCTTCAGGCGTTCGGCCACGCTGGGGGCGGACAGCCCGCTGATCTGCGCCAGGGCCTTGAGGGAGCGGCGGGAGTCCTGCATCAGGGTACTGATCAGGGCCTGGTCAATGGCATCGAGCATGGCAACCTCGTTAGGTGAATGGGCGTTTATGCCTTGATAAAAAAGGCCTGAATACAGACTAGCCCATGTTTTCAACTGGCGATGGCCGCAGGCCGCTGGGCATAATCTGGCCACTGTGAGAGGAGATTGATGATGGATGCACTGACCCGTCGCGGATCACTGGAAATGACCGCCGCGATGCTGATTTCCGGAACCATTGGCTGGTTCGTTCTAGTGTCCGGGCAACCGGTGCTGGACGTGGTGTTCTGGCGGTGCCTGTTCGGTGCCGGCGCCTTGCTGCTGATTTGCGGCGCTTTCGGTTTTTTACGCAGGAATATTCTGACCCGGCGCAGCCTGTTTCTGGCCGTGCTCAGTGGCGTGGCGATTGTCGGCAACTGGGTGCTGCTGTTCGGCTCTTATTCCCGGGCCTCGATCGCGATCGGCACCGCGGTGTACAACGTCCAGCCGTTCATTCTGGTGGCCCTGGGCGCGCTGTTTCTGGGGGAGAAGATCACCCCGCAGAAACTGTTCTGGCTGTGCCTGTCCTTCGCCGGGATGCTGGCCATCGTCAGCGCCCATGGCGGCGAGGGCGAAACCGGCAATGACTACCTGCTGGGCATCGCTTTAGCCCTGGGCGCGGCGTTGCTGTACGCCTTCGCCGCGTTGCTGATCAAGCGCCTGAGCGGCACGCCGCCGCATTTGATCGCGCTGATCCAGGTCTGCACCGGGGTGTTGCTGCTGGCGCCCTGGGCCAACCTCGCCGAACCACCCCAGCAGGCCACGGCCTGGGCCAGCCTGCTGACCCTGGGCATCGTGCATACCGGGGTGATGTATGTGCTGTTGTACGGGGCGATCCAGAAGCTGCCGACGGCGCTGACCGGGGCCTTGTCCTTCATCTATCCGATCGCGGCGATCTTCGTCGACTGGCTGGCCTTCGGGCATCGCCTGGGACTGCTGCAGTGGCTGGGCGTCGGCGCGATCCTGCTGGCCGCCGCCGGCATGCAGCAGGGTTGGACCCTCAAGCGCCGGCGCAGCGTTTTGCAGTAACCGCAGCAGGCTCGCGCGCCACCAAACGCTCGGTCAGCCGGCTGACACCGGGCTATAGATCCGTGGCGCGTTGCGGTGCGGCACGTGGATCAGGTTCAGGTGGTGCTTGTTGGCCCATTGCACGGTCAGTGCGGTGGGTGCCGAGAGGCTGACCAGGGTGCCGAGGCGGGCGCGCACGGCCTTGTGGATCAACTCCAGGCTGCAGCGGCTGGTGACCACGGTGAAGCCCTGGTGGCCGTCGATCCCGGCGTTCAGCAGGGCGCCGATCAGCTTGTCCAGGGCGTTGTGGCGGCCGATGTCTTCCTGGCACAGGCGCACCTCGCCCAGTTCGTCGAAGTACAGCGCGGCGTGCAGGGCGCCGCTGCTGCGGGCCATGTGCTGGGCCTGTTCGATACGCTCGCGCAGGCCTTGCAGGTGTTCGGCGGGGGGCAGCGGCGAAGGGTCGAGGATCTGCAGTTGCGGCAGCGCCTGCTCCAGGGCTTCCACGCCGCATAACCCGCAGCCGCTGGTCCCGGCCATCTGCCGGCGATGGTCCTTGAGGGCCCAGAAGGCCCGGCTGGAAATCTGCACGTCGGCCTGGCAGGCCTGGGGAAAGTGGCTCAGGCGGATGTCGTAGATTTCGCTGAGGTCGCTGACGATGTCGTTGGTGATGCTGAAGCCGCGAATGAAATCCTCCAGGTTGCCGGGGGACACCATCATCACCGCCTGGCTCAGGCCGTTGTAGGTGATCGCCAGGGCGATCTCGGCGGCCAGCGGCGCCTCGGCCACCCCGCCCTCGGGGCTGTATTCGCGATAGGTCACGCGCTGCGGCGCGGGGGCCGGTGCATTGGCCTCGGGCTGTTGCTCCGATTGTTCGATACGGCAAACCATGACGACACCTCA
Source organism: Pseudomonas protegens (assembly GCF_013407925.2). NCBI lineage: Bacteria > Pseudomonadati > Pseudomonadota > Gammaproteobacteria > Pseudomonadales > Pseudomonadaceae > Pseudomonas > Pseudomonas protegens. Next base: position 5,822,967 of record NZ_CP060201.1, read on the forward strand.
ATACAGTCGATTCACTCCGGGGCACGCTGGCTCCGGGGGCGTTCATTCGCCCTTGATGGCAAAGAGTTTCCTGGCCTCGGCAAAGCACTTTTCGGCAATCGCCGAGCGTGGCTCGGTCTTGCGCATCACCAGCCCCAGGGGCGCCAGCACGCTGGCATCCGGCAACTGGATAAAGGCCAGGTTGTCGATCGGCGAATCCAGGCCGCTGTCCAGGGGCATGATCGAGCAGCAGAAGCCTTCGTGAATGGCCTGGAACAGCTGGTAGGTGGAATCGCTTTCCAGGATCGGCGTCGGGTTCAGGCCACGGCTGCGAAAGCTCAGGTCGATGGACTTGCGATAGTGCATGCCGGTGCTGAGCATGCCCAGGGGCAGCTCGGCGGCGTCTTCCCAGCTCATCTCAGTGCCTTTGAAATGAAAGTGCCGGGTGTCGTAGAGCAGGCCGACCCGGGTCTCGCCGATCTCGAAGAAGTCCAGGTAGTGGGGGTTGACGTGGTCCAGGTAGCAGACCCCGAGGTCCAGCTGGTTGTTGCCGATGTCCTCGATGATCCGGTCGGAGCTGGCGGACGACAGGCTGAACTTGAGCTCGGGAAAGCTCGCCGAGAGCTTCTGCACATAGCTGATGGGGTTGAAGCCGCTCAGCGGCACCAGGCCCAGGCGCAGGTTGCCCACCAGTTGCCCACGGCAGGCGGCGGCCTCGGCGAACAGCCCGTCATGGGCCGCCAGCAGGGTCTTGGCCCAGGCCAGGACCCGCTCGCCGGCCTCGGTGAAACCTTCGAAACGCTGGCCGCGGGTCACCAGGATCAGGTCCAGTTCGTCCTCCAGGTTGCGCAGGCGCATGGACAGGGTCGGCTGGGTGATGTGGCAGCGCGCGGCGGCCTGGCCGAAGTGCCGGGTCTGCTCCAGGGCGATCAGAAACTTGAGTTGCTTGATGTCCAAGATGGCACCTGTAGTGGGAAAAAACGGCGTCAGTAATAACGCAGGTGTTGCGCCCATGGAAAGGCTTGCAGCCTGGCCGGGCTGCCTCCCTGGCCAGCGCCGCGCTGTTCAGGCCAAGGGCTTGGGGCCTGTTTCAGACAGTAGTTCAGGGGTGTTGAAGTTGCTCAGCCGCGGATCGTCGGCGGCGCAGGGCAAAGGCTTCAGGCCGTGGGTGGCGAGGGCCCGCAGCAGGCTGCGCTCGCCGTGGTCCCAGGCCTGGCGCAGATCACCCAGCAGCGCCGTGGGCATCAGGCTGAACATCGGCTGCCATTGCCCGGCCTGCTGCACCATCACCGGCCTTGCGTCGTTGTCGCGGGCATCCAGCAGGGCCTGGATCAGCGCCGCGTCGATCCGCGGTGCATCGCAGGCCAGCACCAGCAGCCAGGGATGCCGGGCCGCCGCGAGGCCGGCCAGGACGCCGGCCATGGGACCGGGAAAGTCCGCCTGCTGATCGGCCACTAAGCGATCGGCATAAGGCCGGTACTGCTCGGCGTTGCGGTTGCAGGAAATGATCAGGTCGTCGCTGAAGGGCCGAACCACTGCCTGCACATGGGCAATCAAGGGGCGGCCCTGCCACGCTACCAGCCCCTTGTCACGCCCGCCCATGCGCGCGCCGCGCCCCCCCGCCAGCAGCAGGATCGAGCAGGGCGGTGAGAGGGGCGGGGCTGGGTGGGTCGGGGTCATGGTCGAGGGGCTATCCGGTGAGTGGCGCGAACCATCGCATGGTCTTTCGAACGCGTCCAATCGCAAGTGTTGAAAGGCTGATTGACCCGGCTTATTGGCACCAGGGGCTGGTCAGTGTTGCGTGCGCCGCCTAGATCTTCCAGTGCCGGGCGCTCTTGCCCAGGCGCTGGCGCATCTCGCCCAGGGTCGCGGCCAGTTGCCGGGTCAGCAGCCGGTAACCGTCCAGGGCCGAATACACCGGCGCTTCCAGGGCGTTTTCGGCGCGGCCTTCCAGGGCTTTTTCCAGGCGCTGGGTGACCCCCGATTGCAGGGCCCGGGCCATGCCGATCAGTTGCACGCGGATCTGCCGGTGCTCGGCCTTGAGCAGCCGTTGCATCTGCGCCATGGCCTGCGGGTCGCTGGCGTCGGGGCGGGTGTTGCCGAGGATCTCCAGGGTGCTGATGCACATCCGCAGGTTGCGCTGGATGGCGTCCAGTTCGGTCATGGAGATGCGCACTTCCTTGGACACCGACGGCATCAGCGAGCGCAGTTGCAGCATGGCGGCGTTGACCCGGCCCAGGAGCTTGAGGTGTTCGTCGTCGGTCACCGACTGACCCTGGACGATCCGCCCGTAGAGCTGGGCGCAGTCGCGCAGGGCGCTGGCCAGGGTGTAGCGCCAGGAGTACACCGCGTACAGCGGAATGGCGAAGGAAAACGCCAGGGCCAGGGCAATCCCGATGAGGATGTCCACCGCGCGCCACAGGCCGTCGCTGACCTGGTTGTCGCCGTGGCCGGCGACGATGAACACGGTGATCGCCGCCAGCAGCGCGGTGTAGCCGCCCTTGCCGATGGCGTGATAGGAAAAGTAGCCGCACACCGCCGACATCCCCAGGTAGGTCAGCCAGGGCTGGCCGAAGTACGCCTGCTGCACCACCAGCACCAGGCCGACCCCGGCGCCCACCAGGGTGCCGATGGCCCGCTCGGCGGCTTTCTTGCCGATGTTGCCGTGGTGCTGCAGGCCGCCGATCACCACCAGCATGGTCACCGAGGCCCACTCGCCGTGGGGCAGGTTGAGGCCGGTGGTCAGGAGGATGGTGGCGATCAGGCCGAGGGCGACCCGCACCGCGTGGATCAGCCGGGCGTGACGGTAGCGCCGGTACGGGTCCAGCACGGGACGCAGCAGGCGCCGCAGCAAGGGCGGCAGGGTGAGGCTTGGCAGGAAATTGAACGGGCCCAGACCGGTTTCTCCAATCGCGGATTGAGTGGCTGAATCAGTGGCCGGGACGCGCCGCGTGGCGAGCCCCGGCCAGGCGCTTCAGAAAATGTAGTCGGTGGTCAGGAAGCTGGAGTCACGGTTGCGGATGATGTCACTGATCAGCTGTTTGTTGCGCTCCTGGAACTTGGTCGCCACCAGGGTGCGGATCGAGAAAGTGCGCAACGCATCATGCACCGACAGCGTGCCCTCGGCGGAGTTCTTGCGACCGTTGAAGGGGAAGGTGTCCGGGCCGCGCTGGCACTGGGCGTTGATGTTGATCCGCCCGACCTGGTTGGCGAAGGTGTCCACCAGCCGGCCGATCACCGCCGGGTCGCTGCCGAACAGGCTCAGTTGCTGGCCGAAGTCCGATTCCAGGACGTAGTCGATCACCGTGTCCAGGTCGCGGTAGGGCACGATCGGCACCACCGGGCCGAACTGCTCCTCGTGGTAGACGCGCATCTGCGGGGTCACCGGGTACAGCAGCGCCGGGTAGAAGAACGACGCCCGCGACTCGCCGCCATGGGGGTTCACCACCTGGGCGTCGTGGGCCTGGGCATCGGCCACCAGGGCGTGCAGGTAATCGACCTTGGTGTTTTCCGGCAGCGGCGTCAGGGCCACCCCCGGCTCCCAGGGCATGCCCGGCTTGAGGGTTTGCAGCTTGGCGTTGAACTGCTCGATGAAGCGCTCGACCACGGCTTCGTGGACGAACAGGATCTTCAGCGCGGTGCAGCGCTGGCCGTTGAACGACAGCGCGCCGGTGACGGCCTCGCTGACCGCGTTGTCCAGGTCGGCATCGGGCAGCACGATCCCCGGGTTCTTCGCGTCCAGGCCCAGGGCCGCGCGCAGGCGGTGGGGCTTGGGGTGGAGTTTCTTCAGGTCGCTGGCGGCCTTGTTGGTGCCGATGAAGGCGAAGATGTCGATCTTGCCGCTGGCCATCAGCGCGCTGACGGTCTCGCGGCCGCTGCCGTAGATGACGTTGATCACCCCGGCCGGGAAGCTGTCGCGGAAGGCTTCCAGCAATGGCCGGATCAGCAGCACGCCGAGCTTGGCCGGCTTGAACACCACGGTGTTGCCCATGATCAGCGCCGGGATCAGGGTGGTGAAGGTCTCGTTCAGCGGGTAGTTGTAGGGGCCCATGCACAGGGCCACGCCCAGGGGCACGCGGCGGATCTGGCCGAGGGTGTCCTGCTCCAGTTCGAAGCGGCTGGAGCGCCGGTCCAGTTCCTTGAGCGCGCCGATGGTGTCGACGATGTAGTCGCAGGTGCGGTCGAACTCTTTTTCCGAGTCCTTGAGGTTCTTGCCGATTTCCCACATCAGCAGCCTGACCACCGCCGTGCGCTGCTCGCGCATGCGCGCCAGGAAGGCTTCCACGTGCTGGATGCGCTCGGCCACGCGCATCGTTGGCCAGGCGCCCTGGCCACGGTCGTAGGCGCGCACCGCGGCGTCCAGGGCGCTGAGGGCGGTGTCGGCGTCCAGCAGCGGCGTGCTGCCGAGGATCACTTGCCGGTCGCCGTCGGCGCCGCTCAGGTAGATCGGGCTGCGGACCTGGGCCAGGGGGCCGTTCCAGGTGCGCAGTTCACCGTCCACCAGGTAGTCGCGCTGCTCCACCGGTTCGGGCAGGCGATAGGCTTCGGGGATGTCGGCGGCAGCGGGAAACAGGTTGGTGAGGACATTGGCTGTGGTCATGACTCTACCCCGTGTTGGAAATGGCTCCGGCGCGGATGACAGTGGCGCCATCGCTCCCAGGTTTATACGCCTGAATGGGCCGCGCCTTCAGCAGTTTCTGCGGTCGGCGCGCAGGCGGTCACGGATCGAGATTAAACGTTTCAGCTGCTGCCCAGCAACTGCCGGATCAGGCTTGGGGTGCTGCCGGTCCAGCGCTTGAAGGAACGGCGGAAATTGGCCGGATCATTGAAGTTCAGGTACTCGGCGACCGCCTCGTTGCTCCAGCCCCTGATCTGGTACAGGTACAGCGCCACCTGCTTGCGCACCCGGTCCACCTGTTGCTGGTAGCCGCTGTGGTGCTTGCTCAACTTGCGCTTGAGGGTCGCCGGGCTCATGGCGAAGGCCTGGGCGGTCTGTTCCAGGCTCGGCGCCTGTCGCACGTTGGCTTGCAGATAGCGCTCCAGGGCATCGAGAAAGCTGCAGGAAAAGCCCAGCTGGCGCAGGTGTTCGCCGGCCTCCAGGCGCGCCACCTGGCCGGCGGTGGCCGAGGCCCCGGGCCAGGGCCGGGTCAGGTATTGCCTTGGGATGCGCATCAGGTCCAGGGGCCGCCGGAACTGGGTCTGTTCCCCCAGGTGCACCCAGTACTGCTCGACATAGCGTGGTTCGGCATGGCTGAAGCTGCATTCCCAGGGCAGGCGCTGGCCGGCCAGCCACTGACTCATGGCCACCAGGGCGGTCATGCTGGCCTCCAGCAGGAAGCGCCCGTGCTCGCCGGCGCCGCAGCTGTCCAGCCAGTAGCAGTAGGCGTGCTGCTCGTCCAGCACCAGGCGCGGGCTGAGCAAGGGGCTGAGCAGGGCCTGCTGCTGCACCAGGACGTCCAGGGCCTGCTGCAGGTTCTGCGCGTGCCGCAGGGCGTGGCTGGCGGCGCCGTAATGCCCGGGCAGCAGGCGCTGGCCGAACAGGAAGCTGCTGTCGTCGGCGTCCAGCAGGCGCCGGCTGTTGCCGATCAGCGCCAGGAACTGCTGTGGGCTGAGGCGGGTCTGCCCGGCCAGGATGTCCTCGTGGAACAGCCCGGTGCCGCGCAGCAGGCGGTGGCTGTCGATGTCCCGGGACAACGCCAGGTCGATCAGAGATGCCGGTTGATAGTGCCCGGGGATAAACCGCGTATCGGCTTCGTACCAATGGGTCTTGACGGTCATGACGGCGCCTCAGGCGGTTTTCGCCAGGGGCTGCTTGGCCCGGGCCAGGGCCAGATTGAGGCGCTTGAGCAGGCCCTCGGGGGTTTCCTCCAGGGCCATCACCACTGCGGTGCTGGCCGCCAGGTACAGGCGCTCGCCGTGTTGCCGGGTCTTGTGTGCCAGGCCCTGCACCGCCTGTTGCAGCTCCAGGGCCAGCAGCCGGGCCTGGCTCTCGCCGGTGTTGGGCAACAGCACCACGAAGCGGTCGCCGGCCAGCCGGCACAGCAGGTCCTGGCGCCGCAGGTTGAGCAGCAGCACATGGCTCAGGGCCTGCAGCACCGCATCGCCTTCGGCGTGGCCGTAGTTCTGGTTGATCGCGGCGAAATGGTCCAGGTCCAGGGCCAGCAACGACAGCGGCTGTTGTTGGCGGCGACTGTCTTCCAGGCTGGCGGCCAGCTCGCGCTTGAGGTAGTCGGCGCCGGCCAGCGGCGTGAGCTTGTCGAACTGCCGGTGCTCGCGAAACAGCCGTTCCTTCTTTTCCATCTGCGCGCTGATGGCCAGCTGTTCGCGGTGCCAGTGGTAGATGCCGATGGTCAGCAGGATCATGCCGATGGGCATCGGCCCGGACTCCAGCCAATGGTCCCAGGTGATGCTGGCGGGCAGGCGAATGAACTCGTCGAGGCTGTCGATCCACCAGGAAAAGAAAATGCAGCTCAGGCCCAGGGCCAGGTAGTTGGTGACCCGGCCGGCGGGGCGGCTCTTGAGCACCAGCCCCAACCAGACCAGGGCCAGCAGCGCCGAACCGCCCTCGCCGATGATGTCCAGCCATTGCCACTCGCTGACCGATTTCAGGCTGCCGCAGGCCAGGTGCAGCAACAGCCCGGCATTGGCCGCCAGCAACAGCGCGGCGAGTTTCCAGCGGTGGGGTTTGAGCACGCAGAACATGGCCGCGATCCTTTTGCCAAGTGTGAGAGGGCGCCAGCACAGCAGATGTTTGTGACGGTGGGGTGACAGCGGAAAAAACCGTCGAGGGGTCGAATCAGCTCAGGGTTCAGGCGTTTTTTTTTGCTGGATGGGGCCGCCTCGAGGGCCTCTTCGCGGGCAAGCCCGCTCCTACGGTGCGGCGGGGGCGCCACGGATGTGTAGGAGCCGGCTTGCCGGCGAAGGGGCCCGCAAGACCTGCACCCGGCGGGGGATGGCTTTCGCGGGCCGGCCCGCTCCTGCGGGGGTCAATTCAGCTCATTTGTCGGGGCGCTACCCGGGGAATGGGGCGTTTTCGCCTGTGGTCGCCCAGGCCTGTCACAGAACCGTCATTCGCCAACCCTAGCGTGCCCTCCCAGTTGCCGGGCCCCTTGCCCGGCGTTGGCGGACTCTTGGGGAGGAACCTCATGTACAAGCGCAGCAGTCCCGGGCTTGTCAGCTTTACCTTGACCGCGCTGGCCATGGCCATCGCCAGTGAACGCTTGAGCGCCGCCGAAACGGCCGCCACCGAGCACGTGCAAGTGGTGGGGCAGGCGGCCAGCATCGATCAGGCGCTCAAGGAGCAGCGGCGTTCGGACAGTATCCAGAGCGTGGTGCACGCCGACGGCGTGGCCCAGTTGCCGGACCAGAACGCCGCCGAAGCGGCGCAGCGCCTGCCGGGCATCAGCATCGAGCGCGACCAGGGCGAAGGGCGCTTTGTCAGCGTCCGCGGCCTGGGCCCGGACCTCAACAGCGTGACCATCAACGGCACCCTGGTGCCCTCGCCGGAAAGCGCGCGCCGCGCCGTGGCCCTGGATGTGCTGCCCTCGGAGCTGGTGCAGTCGCTGTCGGTGATCAAGACCCTGACCCCGGACATGGACGCCAACTCCCTGGGCGGCACCGTGGATGTGAAAAGCCTCTCGGCCTTCGACCACAAGGGCCTGTTCTACAGCGGCAGCAGCGAGGCCAGCTACGACCAGAACACTCGCCAGACCAGCCCGAAATTCTCCGGCGCGGCGAGCAACCGCTTCAGCCTCGGCGACGGCATCGACAACTTCGGCGTGGCCGCGGCCCTGAGCTGGCAGAAGCGCGATTTCGGCTCCGACAACGTCGAGACCGGCGGCGCCTGGGACTTCGAACAAGGCGCCAAGCTGCAGGAATTCGAGCAGCGCGACTACGCCATCAGCCGCGAGCGTGCCGGCGGCGGCCTGAACTTCGACTACAAGCCCGACGACAGCAGCAGCTACTACCTGCGCACCCTGTACAGCCGCTACAAGGACAGCGAGACGCGCAACTCCACCAGCATCGAGTTCGCCGACCCCCTGGCCGCCGGCGAGCGCGGCGACGCCGAGGCCAAGCGCAAGCTCAAGCAGCGCGAGGAAACCCAGGAGATCCAGTCCTACGTGTTCGGCGGCGAGCGCCAGCTGGGCCTGTGGACCCTCAGCGGCCAGACCGGCTACAGCCGCTCCAGCGAAGACAGCCCGGCGCATATCGCCGGGGCCACCTTCAAGGGCAACAGCGATTTTTCCGACAGCGGCTTCTACGACAACGGCAAGCCGCGCCCGGTGATCGGCGCCGGTTTCTATGACCCGGCCAACTTCACCCTGGACAAGGTCGACTGGGAACAGCAGAAGACCACCGACACCGAGAAGAACCTGCGCCTGGACCTGGCCCGGGACTATGACCTGAGTGGCTACGCCGCGCAGTTCAAGTTCGGCGGCAAAGTCAGCCGGCGCAACAAGGACAACGACCTGGAAGCTTGGGTCTACAAGGACTTCGACACCCTGGGCTTTACCGACCAGCAGCTCAACCTCGGGCAGTTCCAGAAGGGCAGCGTGGACTATTCCCTCGGCCGCTTCGGCCCGGGCATCAGCGGCAGCGCCATCAAGCAGTTGATCGGCGGCCTGAATCCGGCGGCCTTCTACGACGAGGAAGAATCCCGGGTCAACGACTTCAAGATCCGCGAAGACATCAACGCCGGCTACTTCATGAACACCCTGGACATCGACGACTGGCGCTTCATCGCCGGCCTGCGCTACGAGGGCACCGAGTTCGAGGCCAAGGGCACCGGGGTCACCGACGGCGCCTTCACCGCCACCGACACCCAACGCCGCTACCAGCACTGGCTGCCGGGGCTGCACGCGCGCTACCAGCTGGACAAGAACACCCAGGTCCGCGCGGCCTGGACCAAGAGCGTGGTGCGCCCGACCTTCGGCCAGCTGGCCCCGGGCTTTGTCATCGACGGCGACGAGGCGACCTTCGGCAACCCCGACCTCAAGCCCCTGGAGTCGAGCAACCTGGACCTGGGCATCGAGCACTACATGGGCCGCGCCGGCACGGTCTCGGCCTTCGTGTTCTACAAGGACATCCAGAACTTCGTCTACAACACCGACCTGGCCGGCACCGGCGCCTGGAGCGGGTTCTCCGAGGCGCACACCTTCGCCAACGGCGACAGCGCCAAGCTGTATGGCCTGGAGCTGGCCTATTCGCAGAAATTCGATTGGCTGCCGGCGCCGTGGAACGGCCTGCTGCTGGGCGCCAACAGCACCTTCAGCCGCTCCAGCGCGAGCATCGAGGGCTTCGACCAGAAGGCCGGGGTCAACCGCAAGCGCGACATCGACCTGCCCAACCAGTCGGACACCGTGGGCAACCTGATGCTCGGCTGGGAGAACGACAAGCTCAGCCTGCGCCTGTCGGCCAACTACAAGTCGGCCTACCTCTATGAGCTGGCCTCCATCAGCGACAAGGCCCACGACCTGCACGTGGATGCCCAGACCTTCGTCGACTTCAGCGCCAAGTATTCCCTGAGCAAAAACCTGCAACTGAGCTTCGAGGCGCAGAACCTCACCGACCAGCCGTACTTCGTCTACACCGGCAACCGCTCCTACAACGCCCAGTACGAGGAATACGGCCCGACCTACAAGCTCGGCCTGACCTTCACCCATTTTTAAGTCCCGGGCCCTTGCCCGACTGCACCTCCAAGGATTGTGATGAGCACTGTATCGACCGCAAGAAACCGCCTGCTGGCCCTGTGCATTGGCTTGACCTGTGGCGCCGCCCTGGCGGCCCCCAGCGTGCCGGGCCTGACCCTCAAGCCCTGGGCCGAGCAGACCCCGGGCGTTACCGGCCTGGGTTTTGTGCCCGTCGGCACAGGCGCCGACCGGCTGCTGGCCAGCGAGCGCGAAGGCCTGTTGCTGGTGGATGATCAGGGCCGCCAGCTGGCCCGCTTCAAGGGCTCGTTCAACGGCCTGGACAGCCGCGCCGCTGGCCAGCAACTGCTGGTGGCCAGCCTCGACAACCAGCGCCAGCAGGCGCTGCTGCTGAGCCTCGACCCGGCCAGCCGCACCTGGGGCCAGCCGCTGTACCTGCCCACTCGGGACTACCCGGTCAACGGCCTGTGCCTGTACCGCGACGAGGCCAGCAACCTGTTCCTGTTCCTGGTGGGCGAGGAGGGCAAGGGCGAGCAGTGGCTGGTGGGCCACGGCGCGCAACTGAGCGCCGAGCCGCAGCGGGTGCGCGGCCTGCCGCTGCCGCCGGAGGCCAAGTTCTGCCAGGTCGACGACGCCGCCCAGCAACTGCTGGTCAATGAGCAGAATGTTGGCTGGTGGGCCTACCCGGCCCATGCCGAAGCCGACACCGCGCGCCAGCCGGTGGCCCTGCGCGCGCCCTTCGGCGACATCAAGAAGAGCGCCGGGGCCATGGCCCTGGTGCCGGGTGGGGTGCTGGGCCTGGATCCGAAAGCCGCGCAACTGCACCTCTATCAGCAGCAGGAACAAGGCTGGCTGGCCCAGGCCACGCTGCCCCTGGCCGGCCTCAAGGAACCGGAAAACATCGCCCTGCGTGCCAGCGCCAAGGGCCTGCAAGTGCTGCTGCGTGACGATGAAGACGGGCGCCTGTACCAGGGCCAGTTGAACTGGCAGGCCACCCCGCTGGCCCTGCCGCCGGTATTGCCCACGGTGCAGGCGGCGGTGCAGAGCGAACCGGTGGGGCGCCAGGGCGATGCCGCCGATGACCCGGCGATCTGGGTGCATCCGCAGCAGCCGTCCCTGAGCCGGGTGCTGGGCACCAACAAGAAGCAGGGCCTGCTGGCCTACGACCTGCAGGGCAAGCTGTTGCAGGAGCTGGCGGTGGGTCGGCTGAACAACGTCGACGTGCGCCCCAACTTCAAGCTGGGCCAGCAGACCGTGGACCTGGCCGTGGCCAGCAACCGCGACCGCAACAGCCTCAGCCTGTTCGCCATCGACCGCACCAGCGGCGAGCTGCGCGAGGCCGGGGAGATCCCCACGCCGCTCAAGGCCATCTACGGCCTGTGCCTGTTCCAGCCGGCCAGCGGCGAGATCTATGCGATTGCCAACGACAAGGACGGCACCTTCGTCCAGTACCGCCTGAGCGCGCCGTCCGGCAGCGCCCAGGGCGAGCTGGTGCGCCAGTTCAAGGTGGCCAGCCAGCCCGAAGGTTGCGTCGCCGATGACCAGCGCCAGCGCCTGTTCCTCGGGGAAGAGGACGTTGGCGTCTGGGCCCTGGACGCCCGCCCCGAGCAGCCGGCGACCCTGCACAGCGTGATCAAGGTCGGCGGCCTGTTGCAGGCCGATGTCGAGGGCCTGGCCCTATACCAGAGCAACGCCCGCGACTACCTGGTGATTTCCAGCCAGGGCAACGACAGCTACCTGGTGCTGGATGCCGAGCCGCCGTTCGCTTCCCACGGCGCCTTCCGGGTCAGCCTGAATGCCCGGGCGGGGATCGACGGCGCCTCGGAAACCGACGGCCTGGAAGTCACCTCGGCCAACCTCGGCGGGCCCTGGAGCCAGGGCCTGCTGGTGGTCCAGGACGGGCGCAAGCGCATGCCCGAGCAGACCCAGAACTTCAAGTTCGTGCCCTGGGCCGAGGTCACCCAGGCTCTGAAGCTGCCCTGAGCCGGCGGTCATCACCCGGTCATTTGAATGTCATCGAATAGCCCCGCCAGCCCAGGCGGGCACCCGAGAAGGAGTTCCACCATGCAGGCCACACTCGAACACATGAGCATCTGGGGGCTGATCAGCGATGCCAGCCTATTGGTCAAGGCGGTGATGCTGACCTTGCTCCTGGCGTCCTTGCTCAGCTGGTACCTGATCATCCAGCGTGGCGCCGTGCTGCGCGGCTGTGAGCGCCGCTGCAATGCTTTCATCCAGCGCTTTCGCGCCGCGCCCGAACTGCTGCCGCTGTACCGCGAAGTGGCCCCGCAGACCGATGGCGAAGGCGGCGTGGAGCCGATCTTTGTCGCCGGCTACCAGGAGTTCAGCCACCTGCGCGGCCAGCCCGGCAGTGCCGGCGAGGGCGTGCTGGAGGGCGTGGAACGGGCCTTGTACGTGGCCATCAGCGAGCAGGAAACCCGTCTGGAACAGGGCCTGCAGTTTCTCGCCACGGTGGGTTCGGTAAGCCCCTATATCGGCCTGTTCGGCACCGTGTGGGGGATCATGAATTCCTTCCTCGGCCTGTCCCAGGTGCAGCAGGCGACCCTTTCCACCGTAGCCCCGGGCATTGCCGAGGCGCTGATCGCCACCGCCATCGGCCTGTTCGCGGCCATTCCCGCGGTGATTGCCTACAACCGTTTTTCGGCCCGCAGCCAGACCCTGCTGACCCGCTACTACGCCTTTGGCAATGAACTGCAAGTACGCCTGCATCGCACCTTGCAGGGCACCCCGAGCCACCTGGCCGTGGCCGCCTGAGAGAAGGAGCAAGCCGATGTTGACCCGGCCGCAACGCAAGCACGGACCCAAGGCGGAAATGAACGTGGTGCCCTACATCGACGTGATGCTGGTGCTGCTGGTGATCTTCATGGTCACCGCGCCGATGCTCACCCAGGGGGTGAAGATCGAATTGCCCAAGGTCGCCAGCGAAGCCCTGGCCACCGACAGCCGCCAGCAGATCCTCACCCTGTCGGTGCAGGCCGGCGGCGGCTATTACTGGAACCTGGGCAGCGAACTGGACACCCGAAACCACACCGACAGCGCCGTGGACCTGGAGCAGATGCGCGCCAAGGTGGCCCAGGTGATTGCCCAGCGCGGCGACACCCAGGTGTACATCCGCGCCGACCAGGACGCCGCCTATTCCAGCGTGGTGGCGGCCATGGCCGCGTTGCAGCAGGGCGGGGTGCACAACCTGGGGTTGGTGACCGAGGCCCCGCAATGACGGCGATGATCATGCACAAATCCACCGCGATGCCCCTGCGGCCCGAGGCATCCGGCTTCTGGCGCAACAGCCTGGCGGCGACCCTGGCCCTGGCCCTGCACGCCGGGGTGCTGGCGACGCTGGTGCTGGGCTGGTCGGTGGACAAGCCGCAGGTCGAGACGCCGGCGGTACTGACCACTCAACTGGTGATGCTGGCGCCGCCTGCCGCCCCCGCGGAACCGCTGCCAGCACTGGCCGAAGTGGCACCAGCGGCGCCACCAGCGCCCGCAGCACCGCCCGCGGCTGCGCTGGAGCCTCCCAAGCCCCGGGTGGATCCCCAGGCGCAGGCGCAGAAGCTGGAACAGGCGGCCCTGGCGCGCAAGCGGGTGGAAGACAAGAAACGTGAGCAGCTGCAAGAGCTGCAGCGCCAGCAGCGCGAGCGCCTGGACGCCGAGCAGCGCCAGCGCGATACCGAGCAACGCCTGGCCCAGGAGCAAGCCCAGGCCCAGCGCGCCGAACAGGCGCGGCTGGCCGCCGAGCGCGGGCGCCAGCAGGCGGCCCAGGCCGCCGCCGACAGCCGCCAGTACCAGCCCTTGAGCAAGGAGGCTCCGGACTACCCGCAGCGGGCCCTGGACAAGCACCTGGAAGGCGACTGCACCGTGGAATACAGCGTCAACCCCCAGGGCCGGGTGGAGAACCCCAAGGTCATCGACGGTTGCCATCCGCTGTTCATGCGCCCGTCCCTGGCGGCGGTGGCGACCTTCCGCTATCAGCCACGGCTGATCGACGGCCGGGCGGTGACGGTGCCGGCGGTGCGCAACACCTTTCACTATCGGATCCAGTAGGGGCGCTCCGGCGTTGCCCGCCAGCGCCGGGGCGCGCTTCCCAGGCGGGCCGGGTGGTCCCTTGGCGCAGGCAGGACCTGCGCTGTTCGCGTCCGCTGCCGCTGCGTTGCGCAACGGCACTGACGCCTGCCTCGCACAGCGGTAAACTCCCCGCCTTTATTCAGGAGTTCCCATGAGTTACTACCAGCCCGGCATCCTCGCTGCACCCGTTCCGTCCCAGGCCCGTCACCTGTTCTTTGCCCTCGAATCCATCGAGGCGTTGCCCCAGGCCCTCGACCAGTTGCTGGCACGGGTGGATGGCGCAACGGCGGTGGCAGGCTTTGGCGCTTCCCTGGTCAAGGCCCTGGGCGCCCGGGTGCAAGGGCTCAAGGCGTTCCCGGCGCTGACCGGCGTCGGCGTCGACAACCCGTCGACCCAGCACGCGCTGTGGGTCTGGCTGCACGGTGATGATCGCGGCGAACTGCTGCACCGCGGCAACGAACTGGCAGCGGCCCTGGCCCCGGCCTTGCGCCTGGTCGGCATGAACGAAACCTTCCGCCACAAGACCGGCCACGACCTGACCGGTTACGAAGACGGCACCGAAAACCCCCAGGATGAAGCCGCCGCGGCCGCCGCACTGGCCGAGGGTGAAGACGGCCTGCGCGGTGGCAGCTTTGCCGCGATCCAGCAGTGGCAGCACGACTTCAAGGGCTTTGCCGCGATGCACCAGCAAGAGCGCGACCACATCATCGGCCGGCGCCTGAGCGACAACGAAGAACTGGACGATGCCCCGGAGTCGGCCCACGTCAAGCGTACCGCCCAGGAAAGCTTCACCCCGGAGGCCTTCATGGTGCGTCGCTCGATGCCGTGGATCGAAGGTGAGAACGGCGGCCTGATGTTCCTCGCCTTCGGTCACAGCCTGAACGCCTTCGAAGTCCAACTGCGGCGCATGAGCGGCCTGGAAGACGGCATCGTCGACGGCCTGTACCGCATGAGCCGGCCAATTACCGGTGGCTACTACTGGTGCCCGCCGCTGCACAACGGCCAGCTCGACCTGCGCGCGCTGCAAGCGGCGAAATGAACACCGGGGCCGCGCCGCTGCGCACCGTGCGCTGGGGCATGATCGGGTGCGGCAGCGTTACCGAGCGCAAGAGCGGCCCGGCCTTCTACAAGGTTCCGGGGTCGGCGCTGGTGGCGGTGATGGGCCGCCGCGCCGAGGCGGTGCGCGATTACGCGCAGCGCCACGGCATTGTCCGCAGCTACACCGATGCCCAGGCCCTGATCGACGATCCCGAGGTGGACGCGGTGTACATCGCCACGCCCCCCGACAGCCATTACGCCTACAGCCTGCAAGTGGCCGCTGCCGGCAAGCATTGCTGCGTGGAAAAGCCCATGGCCCTGCATGCCGGGCAAAGCCTGGCCATGCAGCAGGCCTTCGAGCGGGCCGGGCTGCACCTGTTCGTGGCCTACTACCGGCGTTCCCTGCCGCGCTTTGCCAAGGTGCGGCAATGGCTGGCGGACGGGCGCATCGGCGAGGTCCGGCACCTGCACTGGAGCTTGAGCAAGGCCGCCTCCGAGGCCGACCGCAGCGGCGCGGCCAACTGGCGGACCGACCCACGGATTGCCGGTGGCGGTTATTTCGCCGACCTGGCCAGCCATGGCCTGGACCTGTTCCAGTACCTGCTGGGCGATATCGTCGAAGTGGCCGGCATCAGCACCCGCCAGGCCGGGCTGTATGCCGCCGAGGACGCGGTCAGCGCCAGCTGGCGCTTCGCCTGCGGGGCCCTGGGCAGCGGCGCCTGGAACTTCGTCGCCGACCGCCGGGTGGACCGAGTGGAAATCATCGGCAGCCAGGGGCGCATCGGCTTTTCCGTGTTCGACGAGCATCCGCTGCAACTTGAAGCCCAAGAGCCCCTGAGCCTGTTCATCGAACACCCCGAGCACATCCAGTGGCATCACGTGCAGGGCATGAACGCCCATATCCGCGGCCAGGCCCGGCACCCGGCCCTGGCCAGCGAAGCCCTGAAGACCGACTGGGTGATGGACCGGATCCTGCGGCGCGGCTGATCCCGGGGCGCTTGCCTTTCGGGCTGCTTCGCCGGCAAGCCGGCTCCTGCGGGGGGGCGATCATTGGGCAGGCAGGTGCAACTGAACGTCCATGGCGTCATGCAGCAACCTGACCACTTCGATCAGGCTCTCATCGATCACTCGATAAAACAGGACATGTCGTGGTTTCTTAACCTGGGCTTGAGGGGGCCGGGAGTGTTGGCGGGAATGGAACAGGTGGTAGCTGCGAAGGCCCGGTGCGATGTCGTCACGCTCGTGGCTGCCAACGTGCTGTGGGTTGCTGGCGAGATCGTGCAGGGCTCGCAGGATCAAGGCCTGATAGCGGACCCGGGCCGCTTCGCCAAAGTGCCTTTGGGAAAACCGCAGTGCGTCGACGATGTCGGTTCGGGCTGCATTGGAGATCCGGTACTGGACCATCTCAGTGTTTCTCTTGAACCGTGGCGACCGCTTCCAGTCCCAGCTCATCCAGGTATTGCTGCAGGTTTTCTTCCCGCACCTGGCTGAAGCGTCCTTGTTGCAGGTCCGCGATACCGATCGCAGTGGCTTGGCGCAATGCCTCGACTTTCGCCGCGTCCTCGGCAACCCGTTGTTCCAGCAGGCGCAAACCTTCGCGCATGACCTCGCTGGCGTTCTGATAGCGACCGGATTTGACCAGGTTGTTGATGAGCTGCTCTTGGTGGGCGGTGAGGACAACGTTTCGCGTTGGCATGCCGTGCTCCTGGGCTGGGCGTGTGAGGAAGGGCGTTGGCATATTATGCCAGTTGGCGGCCGGATTCAGCCTTGAAGGGCGCTTGACGACCGGTGGCTGAGGGCGTTCATCGACTTCTACGCTGGTTTCCTGGCAGGACTGATTGGCGGTTCTTGTCAGATAAATCCGAGAGGAGTACAAATGTACTCCATGACGACTTTATCCCCCCGCCGCAGTGCCATCCTGACCTTTATCCGCGAACGCATCGCCGATCACGGCCAGCCCCCGAGCCTCGCTGAAATCAGCGAGGCTTTTGGTTTCGCCTCGCGCAGCGTGGCGCGCAAGCATGTGCTGGCGTTGACCGAGGCCGGGTTTATCGAGGTCAACCCGCATCAGGCCCGGGGCATTCGCCTGCTCAATCAGCCGCGGCGCCCGGAGCTGCTGGAGATCCCGGTGCTGGGGCGGGTGGCCGCCGGTGCGCCGATTGGCGTCGATGCAGAAATCCACGGCCAGTTGTGGCTGGACCCGGGGATGTTCTCCCGCACTCCGGATTACCTGCTGCGGGTCCAGGGTGACTCGATGATCGATGACGGCATTCTCGACGGCGATCTGGTGGCGGTGCGCCGCAGCAGCGAGGTGCGCAACGGCCAGACGGTGATCGCCCGCCTCGACGGCGAGGTGACCATCAAGCGTTTCGAGCGCAAGGGGCAGGGCATTCGCCTGTTGCCGCGCAACCCGGCCTACCAGCCGATCGAGGTTACGGACGACCACGAACTGTTTATCGAAGGTGTGTTCTGCGGTCTGGTGAGGCCAGGCTGATGGGCGCCGTGGTCGCACTGGATACCCTGTTCAATGGCGGACGGGTATGGAAAGGCCGCCCCGCGGCGGCGCCGGCCAGCTTGCAGCCGACGGGGCATGCCGCCCTGGATGCGGTGCTGCCCACCGGCGGCTGGCCGGAGGCGGCGCTGACGGAAATCCTCATCGCCGCCCAGGGCCTGGGCGAGCTGCAGTTGCTGTGGCCGAGCCTGGCGCGGCTGAGCGCGGCGGGGGAGCGCATCGTGCTGGTGGCGCCACCGTTCGTGCCCTATCCCCAGGCCTGGCAGAACGCCGGGGTGGATGTGCGCCAGTTGTCGATCATCCAGGCCGGCGAGCGCGATGCCCTGTGGGCCGCCGAGCAGTGCCTGCGTTCCGGCAGTTGCGGCGCGGTGCTGTGCTGGCCGCGGCAGGTCGACGACCGCGCCTTGCGGCGCCTGCAGGTGGCGGCGGAAAGCGGCCAGACCCTGGCCTTCGCCTACCGGCCCCTGGACGCCGCGCACAACCCGTCGCCGGCGGCCCTGAGGATCAGCGTGCAGGGCCGCCCCGTGCAGTTGCGGGTGCTCAAGTGCCGGGGCGGGCTGGCCCATCCGGCGCCTATTGCCTGGCCCGCCGGGCACTGAGGTTGGCATGCGTTGGGTGTGCATTCTGTTCCCGCAATTGGCGCTGGACGCCGTGCTGCGTCAGCGCGCCGAACCCGAGGCGCCGCTGGCGCTGCTCAGTGGCAGCCCGCAGCGCCGGGTGATCCAGGCGGTGAACGGCGCCGCCCGCGAGCTGGGCCTGCGCCCGGGGCAATCGCTGACCGCCGCCCAGGCCCTGACCAAGGCCTTTGCCAGCGCCGAATATGACCCCCGGCAGATCGAGCACTGGCAGCAGTTTCTCGCCGCCTGGGCCTACGGTTTCAGCTCCCAGGTCAGCGTCGCCTACCCCCGTACCCTGGTGCTGGAGATCGAATCCAGCCTGGGCCTGTTCGGCCCCTGGCCGCAGTTGGAAGCGCGCCTGCGCCGGGAGTTGCAGGCCCTGGGCTTTCGCCATCGGATCGTCGCCGCGCCCAATCCGGCGGCGGCCCGGGTCCTGGCCAATGCCTATGACGGCTTGGCGGTGGCCGACTGCGCGGCCCTGGTCCAGGCCCTGGGGGCCATGCCCATCGAACGCCTGGGGCTGGCCCCGGAGCAGGCCACGGCCCTGTCGCGCATGGGGGTGCGCAGCTTCCAGCAACTGCGCGAGCTGCCCCGGTCCAGTCTGGCCCGGCGTTTTGACGGCCGCTTGCTCAAGCACCTGGACACTCTGCTCGGCGAGCGCCCGCTGGGGCTGGCCTTTTACCAGCCGCCAGACCGCTTCGACCTGCGCATCGAGCTGAATTTCGATGTGCTGTCCCATCAGGCGCTGCTGTTTCCCCTGCGCCGCCTGACCGCCGACCTGGCGGCCTTTCTCTGTGGCCGCGACAGCGGGGTGCAGCGTTTCGCCCTGCACCTGGAGCATGCCGAAGGCGCCGACACCCTGATCCCGGTGGGGCTGCTCAGCGCCGAGCGCGACCCGGCGATGCTGTTCGAACTGGCCCGCGGGCGCCTGGAGCAGATCCAGGTGCCGGCGCCGGTGCGCAACCTGCGGCTGGTGGCCGAGGACCTGCCGCTGTTCGTGCCCCGGCACACGGAACTGTTCGACGAGCGCCCGCAGCAGAACCTGCCCTGGGAACAGTTGCGCGAACGCCTGCGGGCACGCCTGGGGGATGACGCCGTGCAGGGCCTGGGGCATCGCGCCGATCATCGCCCGGAGCGCAGTTGGCAGGCGCAGAGCGATTCGCAACCGTGTCCGGCCAACCCTGGCTTGCGTCGTCCCTGCTGGCTGTTCACTGAACCCCAGGCCCTGAACGAAGGCAGCGTGCGGGTTCTCATGGGCCCGGAGCGCATCGAGTCCGGCTGGTGGGACGGCGCCGATGTGCGCCGCGACTACTACCTGATCGAAACTGCGGCCGGCCAGCAGGGCTGGGCCTATCGTCAGGTCGGCGAGCCCGGGCCCTTGCTCCTGCAAGGCTGGTTCGCATGAGCGCCTACGCCGAGCTGCACTGCCTGTCCAACTTCAGTTTCCAGCGCGGCGCCTCCAGTGCCGCCGAATTGTTCCAGCGCGCTGCGGCCCTGGGCTACCAGGCCCTGGCGATCACCGACGAATGCACCCTGGCGGGCATCGTCCGCGCCTGGCAGGCCTCTCGCGACAGCGGCCTGAAGCTGATCGTCGGCAGTGAAATGCAGGTCGAGGACGGCCCGCGCCTGGTGCTGCTGGTGGAAGACCTGGCGGGTTACCAGGGCCTGTGCCGGTTGATCACCCGGGCCCGGCGCCGGGCCGAGAAGGGCAGCTATCGCCTGCTGCGCGAGGACTTCGCCGAACCCTTGCCGGGGCTGCTGGCCCTGTGGCTGGCGGACGATGGCCTGGCGCCGGAGCACGGCCACTGGCTGCGCCAGATATTCCCCGAGCGCCTGTGGCTGGCGCTGGAGCTGCATTGCGGCCAGGACGATGCCCGGCGCCTGCAACAGCAACAGGCCCTGGCCCGGCAACTGGGGCTGCCAGCCGTGGCCTGTGGTGATGTGCACATGCATGTGCGCGGGCGCCGGGCGCTGCAGGACACCATGACCGCGATCCGCCATCACCTGCCGGTGGCCGAGGCCGGGCAGCGCCTGTTCGCCAACGGCGAGCGTCACCTGCGGCCGATCGCGGTGCTGCAAGGCCTGTACCCGCCAGCCCTGCTCGAGGAGTCGCTGGCCATCGCCGGGCGCTGCGCTTTCGATCTCGGCCAGTTGCGCTACCAATACCCCCGGGAGCTGGTGCCCGAGGGCCATGACGCCGGGTCCTGGCTGCGGGTGCTGACCCAGCGCGGCATTCTGCGGCGCTGGCCGAACGGGGCCCGGGCCGAGGTGCTGCAACAGATCGAGCATGAGCTGACGTTGATCAGCGACCTGGGCTACGAGAGTTACTTCCTCACCGTGCACGACATCGTCGATTTTGCCCGGCGCCAGCACATCCTCTGCCAGGGCCGGGGTTCGGCGGCCAACTCGGTGGTGTGTTTTGCCCTCGGCATCACCGAGATCGACCCGGACCGCTCGACCCTGCTGTTCGAGCGCTTTTTGTCGCGCGAACGCAACGAGCCGCCGGACATCGACGTCGACTTCGAACACGAGCGCCGCGAAGAGGTGCTGCAGTACGTGTTCCAGCGTTACGGCCGACACCGCGCGGCGCTGACCGCGGTGGTCAGCACCTACCACGGCGCCGGGGCGGTGCGCGATGTGGCCAAGGCCCTGGGCCTGCCGCCGGATCAGGTCAACGCCCTGGCCGACTGCTGCGGTCGTTGGAGCGATACGCCACCCAGCGTCGAGCGCCTGCAGGAGGCTGGCTTCGACCCCGAGAGCCCGGTGCTGCGCCGGGTCTTGAGCCTGACCGGGCAGTTGATCGGCTTTCCCCGGCACCTGTCCCAGCACCCCGGCGGCTTCGTGATTTCCGAGCAGCCCCTGGACCACCTGGTGCCGGTGGAGAACGCGACCATGGCCGAGCGCACGGTGATCCAGTGGGACAAGGACGACCTGGACATGGTCGGCCTGCTCAAGGTGGACATCCTCGCCCTGGGCATGCTCAGCGCCATCCGTCGTTGCTTCGACCTGATCCACGGTTACCGCGGCCAGCGCTACAGCCTCGCCAGCATTCCGCCCGAAGATCCCGCCACCTACGAAATGATCGGCCGCGCCGACACCATCGGCGTGTTCCAGATCGAGTCCCGGGCGCAGATGTCGATGCTGCCCCGGCTCAAGCCGCAGAACTTCTATGACCTGGTGATCGAGGTGGCCATCGTCCGCCCCGGGCCGATCCAGGGCGGCATGGTGCATCCCTACCTGCGTCGGCGTAACCGTGAAGAGCCGGAGACTTATCCGTCGCCGAAGTTGGAAGCGGTGCTCAAGCGAACTCTGGGCGTGCCGCTGTTTCAGGAGCAGGTGATGCAGATCGCCATTGTCGCTGCCGACTACACCCCGGGCGAGGCCGACCAGTTGCGCCGTTCCATGGCCGCCTGGAAGCGCCATGGCGGCCTGGAGCCGCACCGCGAACGGCTGCGCAAAGGCATGCGCAAGAACGGCTACAGCGACGAGTTCGCGGCGCAGATCTTCGAGCAGATCAAGGGCTTTGGCAGCTACGGCTTTCCCGAATCCCATGCCGCCAGTTTTGCCTTGCTGACCTACGCCAGTTGCTGGCTCAAGTGCCACGAACCGGCGGCCTTCGCCTGCGCCCTGATCAACAGCTGGCCGATGGGTTTCTACAGTCCGGACCAGATCCTCCAGGACGCTCGGCGCCACGGTTTGCAGATTTTGCCGGTGGATGTGAGCGCCAGTGACTGGGACTGCAGCCTGGACCCTGAACGGGGCCTGTGCGGGCAGCCGGCCTTGCGCCTGGGGCTGCGCATGATCAAGGGCTTTCGCGAGGACGATGCCCGGCGCATCGAGCGTGCCCGCCGGCAACGGGCCTTTGTCGATATCGCCGACCTGGGCGAGCGCGCCCGGCTGGATCTCCGGGCCCAGGAGCTGCTGGCGGATGCCGGCGCTCTGCGGGCGCTGGCCGGGGATCGCTACCGGGCGCGCTGGGAAGTGGCCGGGGTGGAGAAGCAACTGGGGCTGTTCGCCGATCTGCCACGCCAGCAAGAGGCCCCGGTGAACCTGCCCCGGCCCAGCGTCGGCGAAGACCTGCAGGCCGATTACCACAGCCTCGGCACCACCCTGGGGCCCCATCCCCTGGCGCTGCTGCGGGCGCAGCTCAAGGCCCGGCGCTGCCGCAGTTCCCGCGAGTTGCTGGCGGTGGAGCACGGGCGTTCGGTGAGCGTGGCCGGGCTGGTCACCGGACGCCAGCGTCCGGGCACTGCCAGTGGGGTGACCTTTGTCACCCTGGAAGACGAGTTCGGCAACGTCAATGTGGTGGTCTGGCGCGACCTGGCCGAACGCCAGCGCCGGGTGCTGGTGGGGTCGCAGTTGCTCAAGGTCGACGGCACCCTGGAAGCCGAGGGCGAAGTGCGCCACCTGATTGCCGGGCGCCTGACGGATCTGAGCCCGTTGCTGGATGGCATCAGCGTGCGCAGCCGGGATTTTCGCTGAGGGATCAGGCACTTGCCCGACGTGCTCGGGCGGGCCGGGGAATCAAGCAGTCAATGCGCTGGCGCCAAGGTTTTTTATTCCTTTTCGGCATGATGGCGCTTTGGCATAATCGCCGCCGATGATGCCCCCTGCATCAAGTTTCAGAACGTCCCACCGATGCTTTTCGAGCCCGCACAGACTGGGGCCAGAGACTTACGGCAGGGCGAAAGTGCATCTACACGGTGCACCCGAATGGATACTCAAAAAGGAACCTAGAGTGAGAGTGATCTCGAAGTTGATGTTGTCCGCTGCAGCACTGGCCGTGCTGGCGGGCATGAGCGGTTGTGCCACCGAAAGCTCCCGCGCCTTGCCGGTGGAAAAGGTCCAGAGCGCCAGTCAGGCGTGGACCGGGGCCCGGGTGCCGATGGCGGTGGGCAAGTTCGATAACCGGTCCAGCTACATGCGCGGGATCTTCTCCGACGGCGTCGACCGCCTCGGCGGCCAGGCCAAGACCATCCTCATCACCCACCTGCAGCAGACCAACCGTTTCAACGTGCTGGACCGCGACAACATGGGCGAGATCCAGCAGGAAGCGGCGCTCAAGGGCCAGGCACAGAAGCTCAAGGGCGCGGATTTCGTGGTCACCGGCGACGTCACCGAGTTCGGTCGCAAGGAAACCGGCGACCATCAGCTGTTCGGCATTCTCGGCCGCGGCAAGACCCAGGTGGCCTACGCCAAGGTGGCGCTGAACATCGTCAATATCAGCACTTCCGAAGTGGTCTATTCGACCCAGGGCGCCGGCGAGTACGCGCTGTCCAACCGTGAAGTGATCGGCTTTGGCGGCACCGCTTCCTACGATTCGACCCTCAACGGCAAGGTCCTGGACCTGGCCATGCGCGAGGCGGTCAACCGCATGGTCGAAGCCATCGATACCGGGGCCTGGAAACCCGGCCGCTGATCAACACTGCTGACAGGGAGAAGTAAGCATGTTCAAGACAATCACCGCGCGGCCACTGCTGGCCGGCGCTTTGCTGGGCTGCGTGTTGCTGGCCGGTTGCAGCGGGCCGAAGACGCTGTACCAGTGGGAAACCTACCAGGCCCAGACCTACGAATACTTCAAGGGCGAGGAAGCCCGCGAGGCCCAGGTCGAGGCGCTGGAGCGCGACCTGCAGAAGATCAAGTCCACCGGCAAGGCGGTGCCGCCGGGTTACCACGCCCACCTGGGCATGCTCTATGCGGGCCTGGGCAAGGATGACCAGATGGTGCAGCAGTTCAATACCGAGAAGGCGCTGTTCCCCGAGTCCGCCTCGTACATGGACTTTCTGTTGAAGAACGCCAAGCAGGGAGCCGCTAAATGAACTTCACCACCTTGCGCAACCTCCTGGGCCTGTTGAGCGTCAGCCTGCTGGTGGGCTGCGCCGCGCCCAAGACCGTGGACTACTCGGCCTACAAGCAGGCCCGGCCGAAGTCGATCCTGGTGTTGCCGCCGCTCAATGAGTCGCCGGACGTCAAGGCCACCTACAGCATGCTGTCCCAGGTGACCTTTCCCCTGGCCGAAGCCGGTTACTACGTGATGCCGATTGCCGTGGTGGATGAAACCTTCCGCCACAACGGCCTGACCAACCCGGCGGACATCCACGGCCTGTCGCCGGCCAAGCTCAACCAGATCTTCGGCGCCGACGCCGGGCTGTACATCACGGTCAAGGAATACGGCACCAGCTACATGCTGATCAGCAGCGAGACGGTGGTCACCGCCAGCGCCACCCTGGTCGATCTCAAGACCGGCACCACCCTGTGGACCGGCAGCGCCCGGGCTTCCAGCGAGGAGGGCAACAATGGCAACAACGGTGGCCTGGTGGGCATGCTGATCACCGCCGCGGTAAAGCAGATCATCAACACCAGCACCGACGCCGGACACCCGATCGCCGGCATCACCAGCCAGCGCCTGCTGTCGGCCGGGCAACGCACCGGCTTGCTGTACGGTCCGCGCTCACCGAAGTACGGCACCGACTGAGGTCCTGGCGGGCGGGCAATCCGCCTGTGCTCGGAGGGCGCCTGCGGGCGTCCTCCCGGACCGGACGGCATCGCCTATCCTGTGCTTTGCGGTCCGCCCCGGGGCGGCTGAACGAGGCGGCGGCCATTTCCGTGAAACCATCGGCAGCGGCTGTGCTCAAAGGCTCTGGAGGCTGTGCTGCAACCTCTTGAAAATCCATGCTGTATCACGTTTTTCGCAGAGTCCGTTCATGCCGTTCTTATCAGATCATCACGGGTGCCAAGGGTGGAAAGGCGAGATGGCCGAACGCATCCGGGCCTTCGACTGGTCCGTCACCAGCCTGGGTTCATTGCGCAACTGGAGCCACAGCCTGCGCAGCACGGTGCAGCTGATGCTCGGCTCGCCGGTGCCGATGGTGATGCTCTGGGGCCCTCTGGGCTACATGATCTACAACGATGCCTACGCGGTGTTTGCCGGCGGCCGCCACCCCTATCTGCTGGGCTGTGCGGTGGAGCTGGGGTGGCCGGAAGTGGCCGAATTCAATCGCGGGGTGATGAGCACCTGCCTCAGTGGCGGCACCTTGTCCTATCGCAACAAGGAGCTGGTGCTGCTGCGCAACGGCGAGCCGGAAAACGTCTGGCTGGACCTCTATTACAGCCCGGTGGCCGGCGACAACCAGGCGCCGGCCGGGGTGATCGCCATCGTCGTGGAAACCACCGCCCATGTGATTTCCGAACAGCGCCGGCAGGCCGCCGAGGACAACCTGCGGCAGATGGCGCGCAGTCTCGAACAGCGGGTACTGGAGGAGGTCAACGCCCGTCTGGCCGCCGAAGAGCAGTTGCGCCAGTCGCAGAAGCTCGAAGCCATCGGCGGCCTTACCGGCGGTGTGGCCCATGACTTCAACAACCTGTTGCAGGTGATCGCCGGCAACCTGCACCTGCTGGCCCGGCACGAGCCGGACAACGGCAATGTGCAGCGCCGCACCCGTGCCGCGCTGACGGCGGTGGAGCGGGGGGCCAAGCTGTCGGCCCAGTTGCTGGCCTTCGCCCGGCGCCAGCCGCTGTCACCGGCGCTGTACGATCCCCGGGAGCTGGATCGGGGGCTGGCTGACCTGTTGCAGCGGGCCCTGGGGGAAACCATTCGCCTGCAGGTACAACTGCCCGCCGAGCCCTGGTGCATCCATGTGGATCGCCACCAGCTGGAAAATGCCGTGCTCAACCTGGCGATCAACGCCCGGGATGCCATGGCCGGCGAGGGCACCATCGGCATCAGCGTCGAGCATCTGCTGCTGGATCAGACGTTCTGCGCCGGCAAGGACCTGAGCCCCGGCCAGTACCTGCGGCTGACGGTGGCCGACAGCGGTGGCGGCATGTCCGCCGAGGTGCTCAAGCAGGCCTTCGAGCCGTTCTTCACCACCAAGACCGACGGCCAGGGCACTGGCCTGGGACTGAGCATGGTGTTCGGTTTCGTCAAGCAGAGCGGTGGACATATCGAGATTCTCAGCCACCCGGGGCAGGGCACCAGGGTGCAGATGTACTTTGCCCGCAGCATCGCTGCGCCCGTCTCGCCGGCCGTCGGCCCCGGGCCCCGGGCGAGCGCCGGCCAGGAACGGATCCTGGTGGTGGAGGACGACAGCGATGTGCGCAGCGCCGCGGTGGAGATGCTCAGGCACGAGGGTTATCAGGTGTGCTCCGCGGCCAGCGGCGATGCCGCCATGCAACTGCTGGCGCAGGGGCTTGCGGTGGACCTGATCTTCACCGACGTGGTGATGCCGGGGCAGATCAAGAGCACCGACCTGGCCACCTGGGCCAGGACCCAGGCGCCGCCGGTCGCGGTGCTGTTCACCTCGGGGCATACCCGGGACATGATCTCGCGCAATCATCAGCTCAGCCCGGATACCCACCTGTTGAGCAAGCCTTATGCCCCCGAGGACCTGAGCGCCATGGTGCGCTCGTTGCTGGGGGGCTGAGCCTTCAGACCGGCGCACCGGGGCATGCCCCGGCACCGCCGGCCCGGCTGCCGATGGCGGCTCGCGCCAGGTGGGTTTGCGTCCCTTTCGATGTCCAACTGCAGGCCGCTTCATGACTTCTTCGTCCCATGCTCCCCGTGATGCCCTGGCGGGCACGCCACCTTCTCACAGCGGCGGTTTTGTCCGGGTGCGCGGCGCCCGCGAGCACAACCTGAAAAATGTCGACGTGGACATTCCCCGGGATGCCCTGGTGGTGTTCTGCGGGGTGTCCGGCTCGGGCAAGTCGTCCCTGGCGTTTTCCACCCTGTATGCCGAGGCCCAGCGGCGCTATTTCGAGTCGGTGGCGCCCTATGCCCGGCGCCTGATCGATCAGGTCGGGGTGCCGGATGTCGATCGCATCGACGGCCTGCCGCCGGCGGTGGCCCTGCAACAGCAGCGCGGCACGCCGAGCACGCGTTCCTCGGTGGGCAGCGTGACCACCTTGTCCAGCCTGGTGCGCATGCTCTATTCCCGGGCCGGCAGCTACCCGCCGGGGCAGCCGATGCTCTACGCCGAGGACTTTTCGCCGAACACCCCCCAGGGCGCCTGCCCGGAGTGCCACGGCCTGGGCCGGGTGTATGCCGTCGATGAAGCGAGCATGGTCCCCGATCCGTCGCTGACCATCCGCCAGCGCGCCGTGGCCGCCTGGCCCCTGGCCTGGCAGGGGCAGAACCTGCGGGACATCCTGGTGACCCTGGGCTACGACGTGGACATTCCCTGGCGCGACCTGCCGAAAAAGCAGCGCGAGTGGATTCTCTTCACCGAAGAAACCCCCACGGTGCCGGTGTACGCCGGGCTGACTCCGGAGCAGACCCGCGAGGCCCTCAAGCGCAAGCAGGAGCCCAGCTACATGGGCACCTTCAGCGGCGCCCGGCGCTATGTACTGCACACCTTCACCCACACCATGAGCGCGCTGATGAAAAAGCGCGTGGCGCAGTTCATGCGCGGCAGCCCGTGCCCGCTGTGCGAGGGCAAACGCCTCAAGCGCGAGGCCCTGGCGGTGACCTTTGCCGGGCTGGATATCGGCGAGCTGGCGCGCCTGCCGTTGCTGCAACTGGCCGAGGTGCTCAGGCCGGTGGCCGCCGCGACTTACCTGGAGCAGGCGGCCGCCGATGATCAGGTGCTGAGCCACGCCCAGACCCGCGCCGCGCGCCAGCAGCGCCATGCCCAGGGCGCCCCGGAGCATCGCGGCGCGCCGGATGTGCGGCACACGCCCAACCTGTCCCCGGAGAAACGCCTGGCCGCGCAACGCATCGCCCAGGACCTGCTGGAGCGGGTCAGCACCCTGACCGATCTGGGGCTGGGCTACCTGGCCCTGGAGCGCAGCACGCCGAGCCTGTCTTCTGGCGAGTTGCAGCGCCTGCGTCTGGCGACCCAGCTGGGCTCGCAGTTGTTCGGGGTGATCTACGTGCTGGACGAGCCTTCGGCGGGCCTGCACCCGGCGGATGCCGAAGCGCTGTTCCAGGCCTTGCAACGGCTCAAGGCCGCCGGCAACTCGCTGTTCGTGGTGGAGCATGACCTGCAGACCCTGCGCCGGGCCGACTGGCTGGTGGACGTGGGGCCGGCGGCCGGGGAGCGCGGCGGTCAGGTGCTGTACAGCGGGCCGCCGGCAGGGTTGGCGGCGATCGAGGCCTCCCCGACCCGGGCCTATCTGTTTGCCGAACGGGCCCCGGTCCGGCGCACCCCGCGCCAGCCCCGGGGCTGGCTGCGCCTGGAGGGGGTCAGCCGCAACAACCTCAAGGACCTGGACGCGGCGTTCCCCCTGGGCTGCTTCACCGCGGTGACCGGGGTGTCCGGCTCCGGCAAGTCCAGCCTGGTGAGTCAGGCCCTGCTGGAGCTGGTGGGGGCCCACCTGGGCAAGGTGGCCGGCGGCGAGGAGGCGCCGCAGCTGGACCTGGAAGACGATGAACCGCAGAGCAGCAGCGGCCGGGTCAGTGCCGGCCTGGAGCAGATCCAGCGCCTGGTGCAGGTGGACCAGAAGCCCATCGGCCGTACCCCGCGTTCCAATCTCGCGACCTACACCGGGTTGTTCGATCAGGTGCGCAAGCTGTTTGCCGCCACCCCCGAGGCCCGGGAGCGCGGCTTTGACGCCGGGCAGTTTTCCTTCAACGTGGCCAAGGGCCGTTGCCCGGCCTGCGAGGGCGAAGGTTTTGTCAGCGTCGAGCTGCTGTTCATGCCCAGCGTCTTTGCCCCATGCCCCACTTGTCATGGCGCCCGTTACCACCCCGAGACTCTGGCCGTGACCTGGCAGGGCCTGAACATCGCCCAGGTGCTGCAGCTGAGTGTCGAGCAGGCCTTGCCGGTGTTCGCGCAACAGCCCGGCATCCGGCGTGCCTTGCAAGTGCTGCGCGACATCGGCCTGGACTACCTGCGCCTGGGGCAGCCGGCCACCGAGCTGTCCGGCGGCGAGGCCCAGCGCATCAAGCTGGCCACCGAACTGCAGCGCAATGCCCGGGGCGCGACCCTGTACGTGCTCGACGAACCCACCACCGGCCTGCATCCGCAGGACGTGGACCGGTTGCTTGCCCAGTTGGACAAACTGGTGGAGGCGGGCCACAGCGTGGTGGTGGTCGAGCATGACATGCGCCTGGTGGCCCAGGCCGACTGGGTCATGGACATCGGCCCGGGCGCGGGGGACCAGGGCGGCACCCTGGTGGCCTGTGGCACCCCGGAGCACGTGGCCGGGCAGCGCGACAGCCGTACCGCGGCGTTTCTGGCCCAGGCCCTGGCCGGGCATTGATCCAGGACAGGGCTGGCGACGAACGGTTACCGCTGGTCTGATTGGCGGTCGACAGACCCGGGGCGCCAAGGCCATTCTGATTAACGGCAGGGGCGTCACCACGCCCTTGCTGCCATCAACCACGGAGGTGTTCCATGCCGGTGACCCACGACCTTTACCAGGACCTGAGCTGCAGTAAGGAAGACATTCAGAAGCGTCGCGCCAGTGACCCCCACCTGAATGCTCTGTTCGACAAATACAACATCATCGACGATCAGGTGCTCAAGGCCGAAGCGGCGGCTGCTGCCGACGACGAACTGAAGAAACTCAAGGAAAAGCGCCTGCTGATCAAGGACGAGATTTCCGAGAAACTCACCGCCGGTTCCTGACCCTCCTCCTGTGACAAGGGCGCTTGCTGCAGCAAGAAGGCTTGCTGCGGCAAAGACGCTTGTTGTAGCAAGGAAGCCTGTTGTAGCGAGGGAACCCGCTAGTGGCCAGGGCGCTTGTTGTGACGAGGGAGCTTGCTTGTGGCGAGGGAGCTTGCTCCCGCTGGGCGGCGTAGCCGCCCTAAAACACCCGCCACACACCTCCAACAATGCGCGGCGCATCAACTCCCCGAACCCTCAAGGCGCCAGCGCCTCCTGCAACGACAGCCGCGCCATGTGCCTGGCCGTCAGCGACCCCAGGTACAAGGCATCACCATACTCGCGCACCGTGGTGATCGGCGAGTAGTTGCCACTGCTGGCGTCCTGCAGGTTGGCGATCACCCGGCCCTGGGTATCCAGGCCCAGCACAAAGCCGCGTTTCTCCACCGGCTTGGGCAATACCGTCATCGCCCGCACCAGCATCTTGCGCACCAGCGGGTAAGGCGCCGTGCCGTCTAGCAACGGGTTGCGTGGCGCATACAGGGCCACCCAGAAACGCCCGGCGCCATTGAAGCTCAAGTTGTCCGGCAGCCCCGGCAGGTTGTCGATGAACAGGTCATGCTGGCCGGCCTGGTCGCCCTTGAGCCAGTAGCGGCTGATGCGGTAGGCGCCGGTTTCATTGACCAGCACATAGGCCTCGTCCGGCCCCAGGGCGACGCCGTTGGCGAACTCCAGGCGCTCCAGCAGGACCTCGGTCTTGCCGCTCTGGAAGTCGTAGCGCAGCAGACGGCCATCGGCGCCGTGCTCGATCACCGCCTCACCGTCATGGCCATAGCCCCAGCGGCTGGTGGCGTCGCTGAAATAGGCGTAGCGCCCGGCGGCGTCCACCGCCACATCGTCGGTAAAGCCGAACTTCAGGCCGTTGGCCTCGGTGCTCAGGCTCTGCAACTGGCCTTGGCTGTCCAGGGCCAGCAGGCCCTTGATGGCGTCGGCGATGATCAGCCGTCCGTCCGGGTGCCGGGCCAGCCCCAGGGGGCGGCCGCCGGTGTTGACCAGGACCTTGAGGGTGCTGCCGTCGAGGCCGGTCTGGATCACCCGGCCGTCATGCAGGCCGCTGATCAGCTGGTCCTGTTCCAGCAGCAGGGCTTCGGGGCCGTCGATATCCCGGGCGCCCACCGGCTGCACGGCCTTGAGCTTGTGGTTCTGGGCATAGGGGCCCTGGCTCAGGGAGGGCGCGGGGGCCGGGTTCCAGGCCACCGGCTGGACCCGGGTCGGCCACAGCAACAGGAAGGCCAGGATCGCCAGCAGCACCAGCAGGACAATTCGCGCAGCGCTGAAACGTCGAGGGGCTATGTGATTCATGCAATGACTCCTGTCGGGGGCGGCATCAGGCCGGGTGGCCTGGCGCGGGGGCGGGCGGCAGCGGGATGGCGTGCTGGGCCATTGCGCACAATGCCAGCAATGAGGCGGCGGATTCTCGCTCAATCCGCCGCTTGAATAACAGCTGATTGCCCAGGCGCATCAGCGGGTTGTCGAAGCGGTATTCCAGGGTCCGCACAAAACGCGTGTGTTCGGCCGCCAGCGCCTGGCACTCATAGGTCAGGCGCAGCGCCAGGCCAGGCTCGCCTCGGGCCGTGGCGCGCCAGCGCTGCCCCGGCAGGTATTCCTCGACCCGCCAGCTCAAGTGACCGCTGCGCCCGCCGGCATGAATGTCTTCCTCGAAACCCTGCCCGGCGCCGAGCGGGCCCTCGGCGCCCAGCACCCGCAACGAGGACGGATGCCATTGCGGCCAGCAGCCTGGGCTGGCGGCATAGGCCAGGGTGGCCGCGGCGCTGCGCGGGATATCGACCTGATGCCGCAGGCGGGTCATGGGTTTGCCCGGGTCGAAGGTGGCGGCGCAGGGTGGCGCCTCTTCGGGCTGCCAGTACAAGGTGCCGAACAGCCAGTCCATCAGCGGCAGGACGATATTGAAATTGCGCTCCTGCATCAGCTCGCGGCGGTGATGCAGTTCGTGCAGGCGGCGCATCTGCCGCACCCAGGGCAGGCGCGCCAGGGGGTGGCGGGCGGGCAAGTGCTCGCAGGCATGGAAGACTTCATAGGCCAGGTAGCCGATCAGGGTGCAACTGGCGAACAGTGCCGCCACGTTGCCGTTCCACAGACGCAGCAAGGCCCACAGCGGCAGGGCGAAGAGCAGGCTGTGGACCACGATCAGCCAGGCCGGAAACAGGATCACCCGCCAGTCCTTGCGGCCTTCGTAGGTCATTTGCCCGGGGGCGAAGAAACTGTGGTGATCGCCGCTATGGCGGGCATAGAACAGCCGCGCAAAGCGCTGCTTGTGATGCCCCAGCCAGCGGTGCACCAGGTAGATGCACAGGTTGAAGAACAGCAGCGCCAGCGGCACCGCCAGCCATTCCAGAGGCTGCACCTGACGCAGGGTGCTGCACAGCAGGGCGATGCACAGCAGGCCATAGCCCAGGACAAAACCGCCATGCAGCCAAGGGTTGTAGCGCGGACTGACCGCGGCGCGATACTGCTCGCGAAAGTGTTCGATGGTGTCTCGCACGAGGCTGTTCCTGTTGTTGTTTTTGTCGCCAGCAGCGTAGCCGTCGACCCGTTATCCAGCCAATCGGCGGGGGGGGCATGGGCAAGATTCATAGGGCAAAAAGAGCCATTGCCGTGCACAATCCAGCCCTTTTACGCTCGCCAGGGATTGCTCGATGACTGAGGTTCGTTACCCGCGTTTCAAAGTGTTCATGATCTTTATCCTGTGCCCTCTGGTGCCAGGGTTTGTCGCGGGGCTGATCAATAGCGTGCTGCTGGTGGCGCATATCGCCACTCATCCACGGCTGATCGGCGAGGTGCATGGCGCCGAGATCCTGCTGATGCCGTTGCTGGCGCCGCTGGTGGCGGTCCTGGTGTTTTTCCTGCCGTTGTTCGGCCTGGCGCTGGGGGTGTCCCTGCTCAAGGTCAGGCGCTCGGCGCGCAGCTGCAACGCCTTGGCGCTGCTCGGCGCCGTGCTCGCAACCGGCTGGGTGTCGCTGTTTATCCGTGAGGTGGTCAAGCACAGCGAAAGGGCCCGCTATGACGACTACTGGCTGGGGCTGTTCCTGGTGTTCCTGGCCGCCCTCGTCACCTGCTGGTCGACGGCGCGGCTGTTTCTGCCGAAAAAACCTATGGTGCCTTATCAGTAACTGCGCCGGGCCGGCGTTGGTCACAGCAGGTCCATCTCTTTGGCGATGGTGGCCAGTTCGATGGTGGTGCGCACCCCGAGTTTCTTCAGCACGTTGATCTTGTGTCCGCTGATGGTCTTGTTGCTCAGGTTGAGCTTGCTGGCGATTTCCAGGTTGCTGTAGCCGCTGGCCAGCAATTGCAGGATCACCAGTTCCTTGTTGGTCAGGTTGCTCAGTGCGTCATTGGCGGCGTGGCCGATTCCCCGGTACATCTCCAGTACCTCCCTGGGGAAATACAGATAGCCGTCGGCCAGGGCATTGAGGCCCTTGACCAGTTCCTGCAGGCCGGCGCTCTTGCTGATGAAGCCCATGGCCCCGGCCTGCATGCAGCGCACGCCGTAGGTGCTGGCGCGATTGGCGGTGAATACCAGGGTCTTGACCTCCAGGTTGTCCATGGCAATGCGTTGCAGGACCGAGAGCCCGTCCAGATTGTCCAGGCTGATGTCCAGCAGCATGTAGTCCGGGCGCAGTTTGCGAATCTTCTCCAGCGCGTCGAAGCCGTCGGAGGATTCGCCGATCGGCTTGTAGCCATGTTCTTCAAGCAGCTCGGTCACGGCGGCACAGATGATCGGATGGTCGTCGACGATCAGTACACGTTTGTTGTTCATGAGGCCCTCGGAAGACACGCAAGGGAGAGCAGGTGGTTTTCGTTGCGAAAAATGGGTCACTCGACGGTCACTGTCTTTGTTGTAGGGCTCCGGGCCTGATGACCCGTTGCAGGGGATCAAGGATTGTTTGCCTGGCCGAGGAGCGCCGGCATGAGCCCGGGGGCGCGAAGGCGTTGCCAGCGGCGCCAGCATGTTAGTTCAGAAAAACGGGCTATGGATTCGTGCAAGAAACGCCTTGTCGGTTTCCAAGAAGCTTCTTGCCAGGGCCTTCACGCTGTCCTTGAGGGTCGTTCTCAAGTGGGAAGTTTGCGCTGTTGCACCTGCCGCTCAAGGACTGAGGGCAGGTCACTGGCGGCAGATCGGAGGTCTGTCTGCGAGGGCTGGCAACTGGTTACGGCGCTTTCAACAGCACATAGGCTTCGCCGCCACGGCGATCGTGCATGAGGATGAAGGTTTGCCCGTCGAGGGTGATCTTGGTCGGCACGCTCTGTGCCAGCGCAGTGCTGGAGAACTTGCCGGCCATGCTCAGAAACTGCTGGGTCAGGGAGCTGTCGTTCTGGCTCGGGGTGGTGATCGCACACTCCTTGCCGGCCTGGACCTGGACCCCCAGGGTCTGGTCCTCGTTCATGCCCATCTTGGCGAAGCCGGCATCGGTGAGTTGAAGAATGCCGTGGGCCCGGGCGGCGGTTTCGGCACCGGCGAAGGACGGCGCGGACTTCAGGCAGACATCGCGAAAGGCCAGGATGCCGGCGGAGGTGATGGTGGGTTCCTGCCGGATTTCCCGGGTCATGCTGGAACAGGCGCTGAGCAGCGCCAGAGCGGCGAGAAGTGAGGCTAGGGATGCGGTGCGGGGCAGAATGTTCATGGAAATTCCTTGCAAACGGGCCGGCCAGGGCCCGGGAAATGGTGCGTGCCGAGTGAGGCGTCGGCGCTCTAGCAGGTTAGGCAGCGGCACCGTGCAGATCAATCTTTTGTGTGACATCCGCCCGGCCAGCACCGATGGGCGAAGGGCTGGCGCAGTAATTGCGTGCTTGCTGGATCCGTTCAGCGAGGGGGCCGGTGGCCATGCAGTTACGAGCGTTGCGTTACTTCCACGAGGTGGCCCGTTGCGCCTCCCTGCGTCAGGCGGCGGAACGCCTGTACGTGACTCCGACCGCCGTGAGCCGGCAGATCGAGCAGTTGGAGCACTTCTTCGGCACCGCGCTGATCGAGCGCGGCCCGCGGGGCATCCGCCTGACGGTGGAAGGCGAGTGCCTGGCCGAGCAAGTCACCTCGACCTTGCGCGGCTTTGATCAGGTGCGCGATGTGATTGCCAGCCGCCAGAGCCAGGTGGCGGGCAGCGTCAGCATCCATGTGTCGGAAAGTATCGTTTCCAGCGTGCTGGCGCCGGTGCTTGCGGCGTTCAACCGGGCCCATCCGAAAGTCACCTTCAATATCGTCATCGCCAGTGCCGGCGCCACCCTGGATGCCCTGTGCAGCGGCGAGGCCGACCTGGGGCTGGCCTTCTACCTGCCGGAACGGGCCGAGGTGGAAGTGACCGCCCATTGCCAACTGTGGCACCGGGTGCTGGTGAGCGCCGAGCACCCCTTTGCCCAGTGCCCGAGCATTCGCCTGGCGGACCTTGAGGGCCAGCCCCTGGCCATTCCCGACTCGGCCTACGGCGTGCGCCAGGCCCTGGAAGGGGCGGCGAAGAAGCGCGGGGTGAGCATTCTGCCGGTGTTTACCACCAGTTCCCTGGAGGTGCAGAAAAGCCTGGCCCGCCAGCGCGCGGCGGTGCTGATCCTGCCCCAGGTGGATGCCGAGGCCCGGGACCTGGGGGATGGCCTGGTGGCGGTGCCGATCGATGACGAACACCTGGAGCGGATCCGCGTCGACCTGTGCGTGGTACGCAACCGGCCCTTGTCGGTGGCGACCCTGAAATGCCAGGAAATGCTGGCCCGGGCGATGCAACGCCATAGCCTGGCGTAGGAGCGGGCTTGCCCGCGAAGGCGTCCGCCAGGGCGATGCAAGGCTGACGGGCCTCTTCGCCGGCAAGCCGGCTCCTACGGAGGAGGGGCGGTGATCAGAACAGGTTGAACGGGAAATTCCCCACCAGGCGGAACTCGTCATAGCTGCCGTCGATCTGCCCGCCACTGGCGCGGTGGTTGTAGACGATGGTGCGCAGCACGGCATCCTTGAGCCGCCCGGACTGCACCACATACGCCAGCATCAGGCCGTTCTCGTCGTGCTGGGCGCCGTTCAGGCCACGCACGTTGTAGCCGCGGTTGCGGCCGTCGCGATCGCCGTCGTAGTGCGTGCCGTCGATGCCCCAGCCCTTGGCGTGCCACAGGCTGGCGCTCAACCCCGGCACGCCGTAGCCGGCAAAGTCCAGGTCGTAGCGCAGTTGCCAGGACTTTTCATTGGGGCCGTTGTAGTCCGAGTACAGCGAGTTGGCCATGTAGTTGCCGGTGGACTCCCAGACATAGTCGAAGTACTCGTTGCCGAACACTTGCTGCCAGGCCAGGGTCAGGCTGTGGGCCTGATGGCTGCCAGTCAGCGCCAGGCTCAAGGCGTCGTTGTCGATGTAGCCCAGGCGCTGCTGGCCCTGGTCCCGGGTGTGGTAGTAGTTGAACGCGGTCTTCAGCGCCAGCTGGCTTTTGTCCCCGGCGCGGTGGGTCAGGCCCAGGTAGTACTGGTCCCACATGTTCTCGAAGCGCGAAGCGTAGAGGCTGCCTTCCAGGCCCAGGCCGGGCTTGACCGTTGCTCCCAGGTAGCTGATGTGCTCGCCGCTGTAGGCGCGGTTGCCGAAGGTGGTGGTCAGGCGCTCGCTGCCGGTGCCGGTGCGCGGGATGGCCCGGTCGAAGCGGCCGGCCTGGACCGACAGCCAGTCGGTTTCATTGCTGTACAGGCCTACGCCCTGGAAGCTTGAGGGCAGGGCGCGGTTGTCCTTGTAGCGCAGCACCGGGTTGTCGGTCATCAGGCGCCCGGCCTTGAGCTCGGTGTTGGACAGGCGCAGGCGCACATCGCCGATGCCCAGGCGGCTCCAGGTGGGCAAGGCGTCGCCGTCGCTGTCCACCAGCACCCGGTCGCCGCCGTTGGCCACCCGGCCGTGGCCGCGCTCCAGATTGACTGCGCTGAACAGCGCCGCATCCACGCCAATGCCGATCAGCCCCTGGGTATAGCCCGAGCTGTACTTGAGCATGCCGGTCTGTACCCAGGTTTCCCGCACCCGGGTGCGCTGGTTGCCGTCGGGTTTCTTGATCGTCAGGTAGGTGTCGCGTTGGGTGTGCTGGTTGGAATAGTAGTGACGCAGGTTGAGGTCCAGGTGGCTGCCCTCGATGAAACCCGGCGCTTGCTCCTGCTGGCTCGGGCGCGAGTTGTCCTGGGCGATGACGGCGGTACTGGCAGCCAGTGCCAGGGTGAAGAGTACAGGCTGTTGCATGGTGCTTCCCCACAAATCAAAGGCGTCGTTCCACCGCCTGGCCGCGATCATGCGCGGCCGGCAGGGTAGAGAAAAACGCGGTGCCGAAAAAGGGTATTGGGCAGTGAGGCGAATGCTCAGCGGGCGCGGGCTTCTGCGAGCCGTTGGCCGGGGTGGCTGCGCCCGGGTGTTTGCGGGCGGGTTTCCTTGGCGAACCAGGCCGCGGTCAGGCATACCAGGTTGGCCACCAGCAGGTAGCCCACCGGTGACATCGGGTTGCCGGTGGTGCCGATCAGCCAGGTGATGATGATCTGCGCCGTACCGCCGAAGGCCGCCACGCCAAAGGCGTAGACGATGGAGAAACCAGTGGAGCGCACCGCCTTGGGAAAGCTCTCCACCAGCAGCACGATCAGCGCCGCGCCGCTCATGCCATGCAGGCCGGAGAGCACCGCCAGGGTCAGCAGGAAGGTCGTCGGGCTGGGGTGTTCGGTCATCAGTTGCAAGGCCGGGAACAGCACCAGCAACAGCACCACCCGTGGCGCCATGAGGATGGTGCGGCGGCCGAAGCGGTCGCAGAGCATGCCGCCGGCAATCGCGCACACCGCCATCGCCGCGCCGGCCACCAGGGTCGAGAGCATGGAGATGCTGGTGGGCAGTTTCAGTTCGGTGAGGGCGAAGGTGGTCATGTAGTTGATGAAGTACTGGGTGATGGTGCTGCCGGACAGAATCAGCAGCCCCAGCACCAGGGCCCGGCGATGTTCGCCGAACACCTGGCGCACCAGGCTGCCGGTGCTGGCTGATTCGCCCTGGCCATGGAAGGTTTCCGCCAGGTTGCGGCGGATGTAGATGCCGATCGGCAGCACCAAGAGGCCGAACACGAAGGGCACGCGCCAGCCCCAGGTGTTGAGGTCCTCAGGCGACAGCACCTGGGTCAGGGTGTAGCCCACGGTGCCGGCGGCCATGGCGGCCACGCCCTGGGCCACCACCTGCCAGCAGGCATAGGTGCCGCGCTTGTGCGGCGGCGCCGCTTCGAGGATGTAGGTGGTGGCGGGGCCGGCCTCACCGCCCCAGGCCAGGCCCTGGATCAGCCGGGTGATTACCAGCAGGATCGGCGCGGCGATGCCGATGCTCTCGTAGCTGGGCAGGATGGCGATGCTACCGGTGCCCACGGCCATCATCACCAGGGTCAGGAGCATCGCCGGCTTGCGCCCGACGCGGTCGGCATAGGCACCGATCAGCACCGCCCCCAGGGGCCGCACGATAAAACCAACGCCAAACGCGGTGACCGACAGCATCAGGCTGACGAAGGCGCTGTCGGAGGGAAAGAAGGTATGGCCGATCATCACCGCGAAGGTGGCGTAGACCCCGAAATCGAAGAACTCCACGGCATTGCCGAGGATCACCGCGAACACGCTGCGCTTGCCCCCGGGGACATTCGGTGCTTCAGGGTCGTGGTGCTGGGAGTGGGTGGAATCGTGACTGTGCATACTGGCCCCTCGAATTTTTATTCATAGGTTGCCCAGGCCCCGGGCGGCAAGGCCCGGAGCTGGGGTGAAGGTGGCAGTTTCGGTGTGTCAGTGAGACGGCGGATTCGGCCAGCTGTGGATTGCTCCGCGCCAGCTCTCATAGGTCTTGGCCACTTGCAGCAGCCATTGATCGGCAAAGCGCGGGGCGATCATCTGCAGGCCGATGGGCTGGCCATCGGCGGCGAAACCGCAGTTGATCGACAGCGCCGGTTGTTCGCCCATGTTCCAGGGCAGGGTGAAGACGATGTGCTCGAACGGCTGTTGCGGGTCGTTGCTGGGCGACGGCCACTGCGCGGGAAAACGGTTGACCTGGTTGGTGGGCGACAGCACCAGGTCGAACTCGCTGAACACCTGGGCGGCGCGGCGGCGCATCTCGAAGGTCTGGTTGAAACCCTGCACCGCCTCGACCCCGGACAACTCGGCCCCCGGCGCCGCCCAGTCGCGGATGTACGGCAACACCTTGGCGAACTGCTCGGCGCCCAGGGCCGAGAGCTCCGCCCATTGCCGGGCGCGCCAGAAACGGTCCAGGCCGTCCAGTTGCGCGCGGTCCATGATCGGCGCCAGGGGGCGCACCTGGGCGCCGTGGCTTTCGAACCATTTCGCGGCGCGCTCCACCGCCTCACAGACAAAGCCTTCCGGCTGCAGCCCGGCGCCGGGCTCCAGCATCAGGCCGATCTTCAAGCCGTTGACCGACACCGGCGCATCACTCCAGTCGCCGGTCAAGGGCGGCAGGCTGGTGGCGTCCCGGGCATCGGGCTTGGCCAGGTAGCGCATCATCAGCACTGCGTCATCGACGCTGCGGGTCATGGGCCCGGCGCAGCGCCCGGTGTAATACGGGTCGATGGGAATCCGCCCCAGGGTCGGCTTGAACCCCACCAGCCCACACCAGGCGGCCGGCAGGCGCACCGAGCCGCCGATGTCGGTGCCGATGTGCAGCGGCCCGTAACCGGCCGCGGCGGCCGCAGCGGCGCCGGAACTGGAGCCACCGGTATTGCAGGCAGTGTTCCAGGGATTGCGGGTAATACCGTGGAAGCTCGACAGCCCCGAGGACAACATGCCGAAATCCGGCACCGTGGTCTTGGCCAGGAGGATCGCCCCGGCCTCACGCATCCGCGCGGCGGGTGGCGCATCCTGCAACGCCGGCTTGAGCGTAGTGGCCGCGCTGCCCAGGGGAATCGGCGTGCCCTGGGTGGCGATCAACTCCTTGACCGTCACCGGCACCCCGTCCAGCGGGCCATTGGGCGTGCCCTTGTTCCAGCGCTCGGTGGCGGCCCGGGCCTGCAGGCGCACCTGCTCCGGATCGAAGGCGTAGAGCGCACGGATATGCGGCTCCCAGCGCCCGATATGGGCCAGCAGGTGTTCGTAATAGTCCAGGGGGGAGAGCTGACGGCTGGCGAATTGCGCCAGCAATTGAGCGGTGGATAGATCGTGCAAATCAGTCATCGAACGCATCCTTGTGTCGGGCGTCAGTCGGGTTGCTGATGACCCGACTGTAGCGCTTGCACCTTAGCCCAACCATCACAAAGGACGCAGCCGGGTGTTGCGTTTTTGTGAGCACTGCGGCGCTGTCTCCCCCTGCATCATTGATTGCGGCCCCCCGTATCCCACGCAATACCGGAACCTTGTGCAGGAGCGGGCTTGCCCGCGAAAGCGGCCTCAAATTTTCCTAGTGATACAAGAACAGCAGGGGGGTACCGAGGCAGCTTTTGACTTCTTCGACCGGCACGCACTGAGGGCCAACGCCTTCGGAGTATTTGCTGGTCAGTCGGGCAAAGCAGGCTGCATTGGTCAGGGCTTGTTGGTAGATTTTCGAGTTTTTAGTGGCAGATAAATCCAGCTCGGCGGTCAGGCTAAAACCTGTTTCAAAGAGGCTTCCGACACTTTTTTCGACATCCAGCGCGAACAGGTATTTGTCCCAACAGGCCTTGTATTGCGGGGTGGAATAAGGTGAATCGGTATGAAGGGATAACTTGCTGCGCATATTGAGATCGCCCACGATGAAGTAATACTCGGGCCGAGGAATCCAGGCTATTGCGTCTCCGTAGCCACGGTAGTCCGCTTTTGCATATTCGCCTTTGAGAAAAGCCGCTTTGCCCCGTGCCTCGGCTTCTTTTGCGTATTTGATATTCTTCTTGTTGTTTATTCCTTTTTTATAATTCTTCACAACTCGCTTGAGTGTCTCCCAGTTTGTTATGTACCTGTCGTCAGCATCCATTGCGAATGCTGTTGCATCGTGGAGGGGAACCAGGGACATGCTAAAAAAACAAAGGATGTTAAGAGTGAGAGTTCTCATCATTGTGTTCTCGCTGGTTTGCCTTTGACAATAAGAGTTCCCACGCTGTTGCCATCGGGACTGCGATGACTGACAAGCGCTTCATGAATCGCAGACCATCGATTCAAACTGACAACGGTGACACATCCTTCCGAGACATTGCCGACGTGAACGTACCGGCTCTTATCTCCATGGTCAATTGGAAACCACACTTGGTGGTGGGACAGGTTGGGGTACTCAGCCTTGTATGGCTCGGTATAGTCTTTTGCGTGTGGCACATCGGGTAAAAGGATGCTGTAAGTACCCGGCGGTATGGGAGAATATGTAAGACCCCAGGCTGTATTCATTGCAGCTTCGAAGTGAATGCCATCGAGCGTCCCATTGGCCAGCTGCTGCGGTAATGCTCTATCTCTGGTGATTGACATCCACTTGTCATTGAAGCGCCCGTAGACCATGACAAGTTCGACAGGCTTCTTTTTAGGCGCAATTTTGCCAAGGTATTCCTTGGCATTGGCTTCAGATAGAAATGCGGTTTTACCTTTGTGCGCGCCCTCAAGAATCTTGAAATATGTCTTCTGATCTTTTGTGAACGTTAATGTGACCTTGCAATACTTGAAAAGAAATGGCCAGTTCTCGCGAGGGACGTTGTCCATGCCAACAAGCAGCCAGCCACTTTCGTTGGGGACTTTGTTGATGTAGCGCGTGACGTCCGCAAGTACTCGCTGGATATGTCCCGGAGTGGTCGTGGTTGTGCCGCTGCCTGACCATAAAGGGTTGTTCATTGCCTAGTCTCCCTGAGTGTTTTTTGATGGGCTAATCGGTGGTTGGACTGATCGTGAACGGTTGAATCTCAATGCTGCTGGCAATTGAAAGTCATGGTGTGCGCGGGTTGAGTTAATAGCTGGCTGGCATCTGTTATTGGCTTAAAAAAATCATCGCATTGCTTTGTCTCGAACAGAGAAAGTGCGATCAAGTAAAGCTTTCAGAAGGCAGGATGTATGTGGGAGTTTTCTTATTGTCAGTGGCGACTGGTCTGCTAGAAGGCTATTTTTCGGCCGATCCATGTCGCCCGGTAGATTGTGCTCCGAACGAGAGGAACGGCTTCAGCAAAACCTGTGTGCTGTTGCCAAGGGCGAGGCAGTAAACATCCTCGCTCAGCGCTTACTTATGTAAGTACTGGCTTGTCAGCGAAGACGGCTTTTCTGTACAAGGTTCGCGGACCTTTTTCGCCAGCAAGCCGGCACGGCGGTTCATCTCAAGTTGTGCGCTTCATCGTGACAGGTATTCAAGCGGATTCAGGGATGGGGCAGAACAGCAATGACTAGCATCAGTGATACCTTCGACCAGCTCTGTGCACTGGCCGCTTTGTCCTATGACGAGACGGGCGACACGCGCTTCGAGTCGCGTTTGCTGGATATCCTGAACCTGGTGAAGTCTTATCCGCAGGCCCGGGATCTGTTTGTAGAGAAATTCAAGATCATGCTGTCTTCTCGCGTCACGCCCTTGGAGGTTGTGGAGTTCTGCATGCGGGAGCTGCAATGGGAGGAAGTCAAGTGCTTCGCCTTGGCGCTTTACCAGCCCTCCATCAATCCTCGCGGTCATGCCTTGGCGGGACTTATCAGTGCTTACGAAGAGGTTTGGCCGGACGAAGACCTCTATCGGTACTACTCCAACCGATCGTTGTAGGAGCGGGCTTGCCCGCGAAGGCGGCCTCAGAGTTACCCATGACCAGCCGATCCCTGCGCACGATGACTGTTGGATACCGGCCTCAGATTTTTCTAGTGATACAAGAACAGCAAAGGGCTACCGAGGCAGCTTTTGACTTCTTCGACCGGCACGCACTGAGGGCCGACGCCTTCGGAGTACTTGCTGGTCAGTCGGGCAAAGCAGGCTGCATTGGTCAGGGCTTGTTGGTAGATTTTCGAGTTTTTAGTGGCAGATAAATTCAACTCTGCAGTTAAGCTGAAGCCTCTTTCAAAGTGATCTATTACACTTCTGCGTGCATCCAGGGCGAACAGGTATTTGTCCCAGCAGGCTTTGTATTCTGGGGTGGAATAAGGTGAGTCGGTATGAAGGTGCAACTTGCTGCGTAGTTGTATGTCGCCAATTATAAAGTAGTACTCTGGTCTGGGAATCCAGGCCAGTGCGTCGCCATAGCCATGGAATTCGGCTTTTACATAATCATTGTTTAGAAATGCCTCTTTTCCCCTTGCTTCAGCTTTGCTTGAGTTTTCAATGTCTTTTTTGTTTTTTATTCCGGATTTATATCTTTTTATGATCTGGTTGAAAAATTCCCAGTCGGTTATGTAGCGTTCGTTAGTATCTGATGCGCACGCATTTATATGAGGCAAGGTGGCGAGCAATGCAGTGAGGATGGACCATGCGTATAAATTTTTTTTGCGCATTACTTTGCTCTCCCTGGCTTGCCTTTTACAATAAGGTTGCCCACGCTTTTTCCATCGGAGGAGCGATGACTAATAAGCATTTCTTGAATTTCAGACCATTTATCCAGGCTTATGACAGTGATGCACCCTTCCGATACATTACCTACGTGAACGTATCTGCTCCTGTCACCATGATCGATTGGGAACCATACTTGATGGTGAGACAGGTTGGGGAACTCTTTTTTATATTGTTGGGTATAGTTTTTCGAGTGAGGGAAGTCAGGTAGCAATATCTTGTAAGTGCCAGCTGGAATAGGGAAGTATATACCGTTCCATACTGTATTCATCGTTGCTTTGAAGTTGAGATTGTTAGTGTTTCCATTTGCTATTTGTTGTGGGAAGTGTTCGTTTCTAGTTATTGATTTCCAGTTTTGGTCTAAGCGTTCATAGTTCATGACAAGCTCGATAGGCTTCTGTTTTGGTGCGATTTTTCCAAGGTATTCCTTTGCGTTTGTTTCTGATAGGAATGCAACTTTTCCTTTGTGAGCTCCTTCAAGGATGTTGAAATAGGTCTTATTATCTTTAGTGGTTATTAGTGTGACCTTGCAATACTTGAAAAGCTGTGGCCAATTCTCGCGAGGGACATTGTCCATGCCAACAAGCAGCCAGCCACTTTCGTTGTGAATTTTATTGACGTACCGAGTTATATCAACGGTAACTCTCTGGGAGGCGCCGCGAGAGGGGGTCGTTGTAGCGGTATGAGACCATAAAGGATTGGCCATTGCACAATCTTCCTGATTGTTATTGAACGATCGATTAATGATTCGTATCAATGGTGAGGTGTTGAGCTTCAATGCTCGTCGCAATTAGGTTTTTTGTTTGTGTGGTCAGACTGCTTGGCAAACTAGCAGGAGAGGTTTTAAGCCGGGTTGCAGTGTTTATCCTCCAAGAAAATCGAAAAAGCTCGGATGATTAGATCTTTCAAACAGCCTTATGTCTGTGAGGATTCTCTTATTGTTTGTGGCGATTGATCTGGTAGTTCGGTGCTCTTCAGTTTCTCTATATGCCTGGATAGAGAAAGCTCAGGTAAAAACCTCTATTGGGCATATGACGTCCATGCAGTTGCCAATGGCGAGGGCGGCATTGCCCTCGCCATTGACGGGGTTCAACTTATGGCCTGGGTGCGCAACTGACGACCCAGCACATCCAGGACATCGCAGCCATCGCGCAGCGGAATGGCGCAGATCAGCGCCAGCTCTTGCAGCACCACGGCATCGCCGGGGATGTCGGGGCGGGCGGCGAAGTTTTCCAGCAGTTGGGTGACGGCGCGGATGCGATAGGCGGCTGCTTCGTACAGCACATCGGCAGGGGCTTGGGTATCGATCAGCAGGGAAGGGATGGTGCAGTCGTGGCCGGTGATCGGCATGTAGCGATTCATGAGTCCAACTCCATTCAGGTGTGAGCGCCGCTACTCATTCGTCGCCAAACAAAAGGGTGGCAGCTGTACGCGGGTTGGCGAGCCGGGAATGGAAGAACCGACAGACCCGAAGGTCTCCCGCGCACAGCCGCCATCAAGCGGTCATGCGATAACACGGGCCCTGACCAATCTGGCAGAGCTCGCTTCATTCCATTCATCGGGTCGCCAAACCCGTTCGTCATCAGGACGACCCGGGACTATAGGCATGTACCCCAAAACGGAACAAGGCACTGGCAGGACAGGACTTTCTGAGTTTGCTGTAGGACTCAGGAGCGCGAGTGTGGATCAAGCGCGCCACAGGTTCAATGGCGGGGCTCAGTCGAAGCCGATGCTTGAACTGTGGCGGGTTTCGCGGTCGTGCAACTGGTCGATATTGGTTTCGTAGGTGCATTGGCCGCTGCAACGGTACTCG
The DNA here is from genome assembly GCF_013407925.2 of Pseudomonas protegens. Taxonomy (NCBI): domain Bacteria; kingdom Pseudomonadati; phylum Pseudomonadota; class Gammaproteobacteria; order Pseudomonadales; family Pseudomonadaceae; genus Pseudomonas; species Pseudomonas protegens. The sequence continues at coordinate 5,867,698 of NZ_CP060201.1, forward strand.
TAGCTGATGGCCGGCTTGAACGGCAACTTGAGCTTCGGCGTGTCGCTTTCTGGCGCCGGGGCCTGGGTGGTGGCCGGCAACGGCGGTTGTGGGTAGCTCAGGTCTAGGCCCGCGGCCTGGGCCGAACAGGTGGCCATCAGTAACAGGGCCGGGAAAAACACTTTGCAACTGAACATCATCGAATCCGCGTGGCCATAAAAGGGTTGCCGATTATAACGAGCCAGGGGCGAAAAATTTAACCGCACGGGCTCTGGCACAGGCTTTTCGCGCTGTTTTCGCGGCCTTGGGTTTTCGCACCGTGAAACATTTGTCACGGGGCAGCAAGACGGGCCGCTCCTACACTGCAAGTCACCTCCATGGCCAAGGACACTTCCCATGCCGGCAAAATCCACCAGCAGCATCCTCGATACGGTTGAAGGCCGGCGCCTGCAGGGCAGCGAGGCCGAGCACTGGCGCCAGTGGGGTCCGTACCTCAGCGAGCGGCAGTGGGGCACGGTGCGCGAGGACTACAGCGCCGACGGCGATGCCTGGAGCTACTTCCCCCACGAGCACGCTCGCAGCCGTGCCTACCGCTGGGGCGAGGACGGGCTGGCGGGGTTTTCCGACAAGGCCCAGCACTGGTGCCTGGGGCTGGCGCTGTGGAATGAACACGACAGCATTCTCAAGGAGCGCCTGTTCGGTCTGAACAATGCCGAGGGCAACCACGGCGAGGACGTCAAGGAGCTGTATTTCTACCTCGACGGCGTGCCCAGCCATGCCTATATGCGCATGCTCTACAAGTACCCCCAGGCGGCCTTTCCCTATGCCGATCTGGTGGCGGAAAACGCTCGGCGTGGTCTGTCTGATGCCGAGTACGAGATCCTCGATACCGGGGTGTTCGAGGACAACCGCTACTTCGATGTGACGGTGGAATATGCCAAGCACAGGGCCGATGACATTTTCATGCATGTCACCGTGCGCAACCGCTTTCACCAGCCGGCGCGGCTGCGGGTGCTGCCCCAGGTCTGGGCGCGCAACACCTGGAGCTGGGGTGGCGACGCGCCGCGACCGAGCCTGCGCCTGGAGGGCGACCGGGTGCTGGCGCGGCACGGGCAACTGCCCGAGCGGCAGATCACCGCCTGGGGCGCAGAGCCTTGCCAGTGGCTGTTCTGCAACAACGACAGCAACTTCCCCAAGCTGGACGGGCTGGCGGCGCCGGGGCCGTTCAAGGACGGCATCAACGACTATCTGGTGGATGGACAAGCCAGTGCGGTGGCCTTGGATGGCGGCACCCGGGTGGCGGCGCATTTCGTCCTGGAGCTGGCGGGCGGCGAGAGCAAGCGCCTGTTCCTGCGCTTTGCCCCGGCCGGTAGTGAACCGGTCAGCGCCCGCCAGCTGTTCGAGCAGCGTCGGCGCGAGGCCGATGAGTTCTACGCGGCGCTGCAGCAGGGCATCGAAAGCGCGGATGCGCGCAATGTGCAGCGTCAGGCCCTGGCCGGGCTGCTGTGGTCCAAGCAGCTGTATTACTTCGACGTCAACCAGTGGCTGGACGGCGACCCCGGGCAGCCGGCGCCCCCTAGCGAGCGTGAGCACCTGCGCAACACCCATTGGCGCCATCTGTCCAACTGCGACATCGTTTCCATGCCCGATACCTGGGAATACCCCTGGTACGCCTCCTGGGACCTGGGCTTCCAGGCGGTGGCCCTCGCCCTGATCGATCCCGGCTTTGCCAAGCAGCAGTTATTGCTGTTGGTGAAAGACCGCTTCATGCACCCCAACGGTCAGTTGCCGGCCTACGAGTGGCGCTTCGATGATGCCAACCCACCGGTGCACGCCTGGGCCTGCTGGCGGGTCTATCAGCAGGAAAAGGCCCTGACCGGCGTCGGTGACCTGGACTTTCTCGAACGCATCTTCCACAAGCTGCTGCTGAATTTTTCCTGGTGGGTCAACCGCAAGGACGCCGAGGGCCGCAACCTGTTCCAGGGCGGTTTTCTCGGCCTGGACAATATCGCCCTGTTCGATCGTTCCGCGCCGTTGCCGGAAGGTTTTACCCTGGATCAGGCCGATGGCACGGCCTGGGTCGCGGCCTACGCCCTGGATCTGATGCGCATCGCCCTGGAGCTGGCCAAGCGCAACGGCGTGTACGTGGACATCGCGGTGAAGTTCTTCGAGCACTTCCTGTATATCGCCGGGGCCATCAACCGCGTGGATGAAAGCGCCGAGGGGCTGTGGGACGAACAGGACCAGTTCTTCTACGACGTGCTGCACCGCCCTGATGGGCAGAACGAACCCCTGCGCCTGCGCTCCATCGTCGGCCTGATGCCGCTGTTCGCGGTGCAGGTGCTGGAGCAGCACGAGCACGAGAACCTGCCAGGGCTGGCCCAGCGCCTGTTGGGCTTTTTGCATCATCGTCCGGACTTGGCGAGCCTGGTGTCGCGCTGGTACGAGCCGGGCAAGGGCAACCGCATGCTCCTGGCGCTGTTGCGCGGCGAGCGCACCAAGGACCTGCTCAAGCGCATGCTCGACGACAGTGAGTTCCTCTCGGATTTCGGGATCCGCTCCCTGTCCAAGGCCTTCGAGCAGCCGTTCGTCATGCAGGTGGACGGCAAGCAGCTGTGCGCCCGCTATGTGCCGGCGGAGTCTGATTCACGGCTGTACGGCGGCAACTCCAACTGGCGCGGGCCGCTGTGGATGCCGATCAATTACATGCTGATCGAATCCCTGCGCGAGTTTCATCGCTACTACGACGTCAACTTTTCGGTGGAGTACCCGCAAGGCTCCGGGTATCTGGCGTCCCTGGAGGAAGTGGCCGATGGCTTGAGCCAGCGTCTGGCGCGCTTGTTCCTGCTGGACGAGGACGGGCGCAGGCCGTCCATGAGCGGCTACCCGCAGTTGCAGGTGGCAGCCGAGGACCGCGAGCTGGTGCTGTTCCATGAATACTTTCATGGCGAAACCGGGCGCGGGCTGGGGGCCAGTCACCAGACCGGCTGGACGGCGTTGGTGGCGTTGCTGTTGCAGCCGGGAAAATGAAACCGTCCGGCGCTGAGCCGGGCGGTGACGGGGCGTGCATCGATCGTGGATCAGCCCACCAGGGCGATGTCCTGAGGCTTGGCCCAGGCTTCGATCAGCCGCTCCGGGGTGCAGCAGGTCTTGCGCTTGTAGACGAAGTTGCTGCACTTCTCGGCGAAGCCCTTGCGGTTTTGCACCATGTCCATGTGCATCTCTTCCAGCTCGGCGTTGCGGCAGTGCTGCATCAGCTGCGGGTCGGCGTCCAGCTTGCGCTGGCGCAGGTGCTGGTAGCGCGGGTCGGTGAGGACGCCATTGGCTCGTTGCAGCAGCCACAGGCCGAATTCGTCCGGGCAGCGTGGGCCGATTTCCTGGACCATGCCCATCTGCAGGGCCTGGAGGGCGCTGATGGGCAGGCAGGCTTCGGTCAGCTGCTTGGCCATGGCCTGGCCGACGGCGCGGGGCAGGCTGTAGGTCCAGTATTCGGAGCCGTACAGGCCCATGCTCTTGTAGTGCGGGTTGTAGACGGTATCGGCGCGGGCCAGGACCACGTCCGCGGCCAGGGCCAGCATCAGGCCGCCGGCGCCGGCATTGCCGGTCAGGCCGCTGACCACCAGTTGGCGGGCGCTGAGCAGTTCCAGGCAGACGTCGTCGATGGCCTGGATATTGGCCCAGGCTTCCAGGCCCGGCACTTCGGCGGCCTGGATCACGTTCAGGTGCACGCCGTTGCTGAAGGCGCCGCGGCCGCCGCGTACCAGCAGCACCTGGGTGTCCCGGGCCTTGGCCCAGCGCAGGGCACTGACCAGGCGCTGGCATTGTTCGGTGCTCATGGCGCCGTTGTAGAACTCGAAGGTCAGCTCGCCGACTCGGCCGGATTCGCGGTAGCGGATCGGCTGGTAGGACTCGGTGCTGAACGGGCTGCTGGATACCGACCAGTCCAGTACCGGCACATCGGCCAGGCGTTCGCCGAGTACGTGGCGGGCGGGGCGCTTGAAGGTTTCCTCGCCGGGTTGCGGCTTGAGGCGCAGGGAGCCGATCCACAGGCTGTGATCGCCGCAGGCTACCAGCACGGCGTCGTCGTGCACCGCCAGCAGTTGCCCGGGCATGCCGGTGCGTGAGTCCAGGTGGGCGTCGTAGACGTAGTACTGGCCGCCGGCGAGGCTGGCCAGGACACCGGGCTGGCCGTCGGCGGCGTCGATGCTGCGCTTGATGAATTGTGCGCCGTCGTGCCAGCTGAATGTGCGGTCGCATTGCTTCATGTTCGGCTGCAGGCGGCCGAGCACCGCGGGGTTGTCGTAATCCAGGGGCACGGGGGTAAAGCCGTTGCGGAATTTTTCCACCACGTCGCGGATGCAGTGGATGGCGGCGTCGCTGACCAGGCCGTTGTACAGCTCGGATTTGCGCAGGCCGGCGGGCAGGTTGAATTCATGGGTCGACCAGATCGGCCCGGCGTCCATTTCTTCCACCGCCTGCAACGCGGTGACGCCCCAGCGCTTGAGCTCCTTGCTGATGGCCCAGTCCAGGGCGCTGGCGCCACGGTCGCCGACTATCCCTGGGTGGATGATCACCACCGGGCGCTTGGGGTTGCTCCACAGCTGTTGCGGCACCCGGTCCTTGAGGAACGGGCAGATCACCAGGTCGGCCTCGGCTTCTTCGATCTGCCGGCAGACCTCTTCTTCACCGGTGAACAGCACCACGCTGGGGCGATGCCCGGCCTGGCGCAGGTCGAGCCAGGCGCGTTGGGTCAGGCCGTTGAAGGCGGTGGACAGCAGGATGATCTTCAGTGATCGCATAAGCAGACTCTTCCGTGAGTGATAGCGGTGTGGCAAAGGGCTCCGGCTGTGCCGTCCCTGGCCGCGATGGAGGCGCAAGAGTAGAGGGGGGCTGCTGCGCGAGAGCTGACCGAGATCAATCAAGCGTGCCGCCTGGACGCTGAGCCGCCCAGTGGTATTGATCCAGGGCAAACACGCGGGCTAGAGGCTTTGCGTGGTCCAGAAACGACAAATCCCGCCACAGGGGCGGGATTTGTCTACAGCCGGACCTTGCGGGTCTTAGGCTGGGAACAGCTCGCTCAGTTTCATGGCCAGCATCATGTCGCCTTCGGCGCGCAGTTTGCCGCCCATGAAGGCTTGCATGCCGTCGGTTTCGCCGGTGACGATGCCGTTCAGGGTTTCACCGTCCATGACCAGGGTGACCTGGGCGTCCGGGTTCTCGCCTTCCTTGAGTTCGCAGGTGCTGTCCTTGACCACCAGCGAGAAGTGCTTGGAGTCATCGATGCGGAAACCGAAAACCAGGTCCAGGCCGGCAGCGGCAGCTGGGTTGAACTTGGCTTTCATGGCTTGTACGGCGTCAGCTACGGAGGTCATGGTTCGATCCTTTTATGGGGTGGTTACAGCAAGGGTCACAGTTAGCCGGGCTCAACGGAAGGTGATGAGCTCCGGGGCCTTCAACAGTTGCAGATGGGCATGACCGTTGAAGGAAGCCAAAGACACCTCGCGCCCGCGGAACTTCAGCTGGTTGAGCGAGGTGTTGACGATTTGCCAATTCAGTTCGAACGCCTGCTGGGCGGGCATCCGGGTGATCAGGTGGAGCAGGGCGGTGATGGTGCCGCCGGAGGTGAACACGGCGATCTTCTGTTGATTGTTGGCCGCTTCGAGAATCCGCTGCAGGCCGCCCTGGACCCGCTCGACGAAGCCCAGCCAGCTTTCCAGTCCAGGCGGATCGTAGGTGCCGGCCAGCCAGCGTTGGATGATCAGGGCGAAGATGCGCTGGAACTCGGCGCGGTTCTGCGCGGCATTGCGCAGGATATTCAGGGCTTCGGGTTCCTGGGGCAGCAGATCGGGCAGCAGGGCGCGGATGATGGCATCGGCGTCGAATTCGTTAAAGGCGGAATCGATTTCCAGGGACGGTTGGCCAACACCGGCGGCGCTCATCTGTTCCATGGCGGTGTGTGCGGTGTGCTGCTGGCGACGCAGGTCGCCGGACAGGCAGCGATCGAAGCGGATGCCCAGCGCCGCCAGATGCTCGCCGAGCACTGCAGCCTGGCGCACGCCGGTGGCGGACAACACGTCGTAGTCGTCTGCACCGAAAGAGGCTTGGCCATGTCGAATCAGATAGATGCTGCCCACGTCCGTGTCGTCCCGGTACGTTGAAAGTTTTGCGAGGTTATGAGGATGCCGGTGAGCTGTCAATGAAAAAACATACGCTTGTTTGAAATGCTTGTTGGAGCCTCGTAACACGAGGTTTCGCGACTGGTGGCCGACCGGTCGCGCCGGTATGCTTTAGCCCATTGCGCTGCCGGTTGGCAGCGGTTCATGTTTGAGGAGTCCCTGTGGAGTTTTTCGCCGAATACGCCAGTTTCCTGGCCAAGACCGTGACCCTGGTGGTTGCCATCCTGGTGGTGCTGATCACTGCCGCTGCGCTGCGCAGCAAGGGCCGCCGCAAGGGGGTGGGGCAGTTGCAGGTCAGCAAGCTGAATGATTTCTACAAGGACCTGCGCGAGCGCCTGGAGCAGAGCCTGCTGGACAAGGATCAGCTCAAGGCCCTGCGCAAGGCCCAGAGCAAGACTGAAAAGAGCCAGAAGAAGCAGAAGAAACAGCCAGCCGAAGCCAAACCCCGGGTCTTCGTGCTGGACTTCAATGGCGATATCAAGGCCTCCGCCACTGAAGGCCTGCGCCACGAGATCACCGCCTTGCTGAGCCTGGCCACGCCCAAGGATGAGGTGGTGCTGCGCCTGGAAAGCGGTGGCGGCATGGTCCACAGCTACGGGCTGGCCTCCTCGCAGCTGGCGCGTATCCGCCAGGCCGGGGTGCCGCTGACGGTGTGCATCGACAAGGTGGCGGCCAGTGGCGGCTACATGATGGCTTGCATCGGCGAGAAGATTATCAGCGCGCCGTTCGCCATCCTCGGTTCCATCGGCGTGGTGGCCCAGCTGCCCAACGTCAACCGCCTGCTGAAAAAACACGACATCGATTTTGAAGTGCTCACCGCCGGCGAGTACAAGCGCACCCTGACGGTATTTGGCGAGAACACCGAGAAGGGCCGGGAGAAGTTCCAGGAAGACCTGGACGTGACCCATCAGTTGTTCAAGAACTTCGTGTCCCGCTATCGCCCGCAATTGGCCATTGATGAAGTGGCCACCGGTGAAGTCTGGCTGGGCGTGGCAGCGCAAGAGAAGTTGCTGGTGGACGAGCTGCAGACCAGCGATGAGTACCTGGCGGAAAAAGCCAAGAATGCCGAGGTGTTCCACCTGCACTATGCCGAGCGCAAGAGTCTGCAGGAACGCGTAGGCCTGGCCGCCAGCGGTTCCATCGACCGCGTGCTGCTGACCTGGTGGAGCCGCCTGACCCAACAGCGCTTCTGGTAACCCTCGAATTGAGGGCGCCGGCTCTGTAGGAGCTGGCTTGCCAGCGAAGGCGGCCGCAAGGTTTGTACAAGGCTCAAGGGCCCCTTCGCCGGCAAGCCGGCTCCTACAGTGGTTGGCAGAGCCGATACAAAAAAAGCCCTGAACCGGGAAACCGGTTCAGGGCTTTTTGTTGGCGCCAGGCTTTAGCGGCGACGGAACAGCGGCAGCGGTTCGTCGGTGGCGGCCTGGTAGGTCACCGAGAAGTCCTTGAGGCTTTCCAGGGCTTCGTAGGGGTCCTTGTCGGCCCGCAGGGCATAGGCGTCGAAGCCGCAGCGGTGCAGGTAGAACAGCTGGTCGCGCAACACGTCGCCAATCGCTCGCAGTTCGCCTTTGTAGCCATAACGGTCACGCAGCAGGCGGGCGTTGGAGTAGTTGCGGCCATCGGTGAAGGCCGGGAAGTTCAGGGCAATCACCTGGAAATGCTCGACGTCGTCACCGATTTCCTCGGCTTCTTCGTCCGCATCCAGCCATACACCCAGACCGCCGTCGCGGGCCTTGAGGGCGTGAGCATGATCGCGCCACAGGGCCAACGGCACGATCAGGTCGTCGCAGTTGGAGATGCCGTCGAGGGTCGCGTCCTTGGGCAGCAAGTGCCAGGTTTCGTCGATGACCTCGTTGTTCTTAATGATTCGCTGCATAGACGCGCTCCTTGAAGAGGTCGATGCCAATACGTTGATAGGTGTCGATGAAGCGTTCGTCTTCGGTACGTTGTTCCACGTACACGTCGATCAGCTTCGAGATCACGTCGGGCATGTCGTCCTGGGCGAAGGACGGGCCGAGGATCTTGCCCAGGCTGGCGTCGCGGCTGGCGCTGCCACCCAGGGACACCTGGTAGAACTCCTCGCCTTTCTTGTCCACCCCGAGGATGCCGATGTGGCCGACGTGGTGGTGACCGCAGGCGTTCATGCAGCCGGAGATGTTCAGGTCCAGCTCGCCGATGTCGAACAGGTAGTCCAGGTCGTCGAAACGGCGCTGGATCGATTCGGCGATCGGGATCGACTTGGCGTTGGCCAGGGAGCAGAAGTCGCCGCCCGGGCAGCAGATGATGTCGGTCAGCAGGCCAATGTTCGGTGTAGCAAAGCCGTTTTCACGCAGCTCGCCCCACAGGGTGAACAGTTGGCTTTGCTCGACGTCCGCGAGAATCACGTTTTGTTCATGGGAGGTGCGCAACTGGCCGAAGCTGTAGCGGTCGGCCAGGTCGGCGATGGCATCGAACTGCTTGTCGGTGACATCCCCCGGCGCCACGCCGGTAGGTTTGAGCGACAGGGTCACGGCCACGTAGCCCGGCTTCTTGTGGGCCAGGGTATTGCGCGCGCGCCAGCGGGCGAAGCCCGGGTGCTGTTTGTCCAGGGCCGCCAGTTCGGCGTCCTGGTTGCTCAGGGCTTTGTAGTCGGGGTCGACGAAGTGCTTGGCCACGCGATGCACTTCGGCTTCGGTGAGGGTGGTCTGGCCGCCGCGCAGGTGGACCATTTCCGCCTCGACCTTCTCGGCGAACACTTCAGGGGTCAGGGCCTTGACCAGGATCTTGATCCGCGCCTTGTACTTGTTGTCACGGCGGCCATAGCGGTTGTAGACCCGCAGGATGGCGTCGAGGTAGCTCAGCAGGTCCTGCCATGGCAGGAACTCGTTGATGAAGGCGCCGACCACCGGAGTGCGGCCCAGGCCACCGCCCACCAGGACCCGGAAGCCCAGCTCGCCGGCGGCGTTGTACACCGGCTCCAGGCCGATGTCGTGGACTTCGATGGCTGCGCGGTCGGACGTCGAGCCATTGATGGCGATCTTGAACTTGCGCGGCAGGTAGGCGAATTCGGGGTGGAAGGTGGTCCACTGGCGGACGATCTCGCACCAGGGGCGCGGGTCGATCAGCTCGTCGGCCGCGACCCCGGCGAACTGGTCGGTGGTGACGTTGCGCAGGCAGTTGCCGCTGGTCTGGATCGCGTGCATCTGCACGGTGGCCAGCTCGGCGAGGATGTCCGGCACGTCTTCCAGGGCCGGCCAGTTGAACTGCACGTTCTGCCGGGTACTGATGTGCGCGTAGCCTTTGTCGTAGTCGCGGGCGATCTTGGCCATCATCCGCGCTTGGCGCGAGGTCAGTTGGCCGTAGGGCACGGCGACCCGCAGCATCGGGGCAAAACGTTGGATATAGAGGCCATTCTGCAGACGCAGGGGGCGGAATTCTTCTTCGCTCAGCTCGCCTGCCAGATAGCGTCGGGTCTGATCACGGAACTGCTTGACGCGGTCCTCGATGATCCGCTGATCGTACTCGTCGTATACGTACATATAGGTCCAGTTCTCAGGCTACAGGTGGCACACCAGCGCACACGCTCAACGCCACCCATGTAAGCAAATCTGCGCGCACGGCCGCGCACTCCCTTCAGAGCCGGCGAACGATACCAGTTTGTGGTTATGCGCAAAAGTGATGTTTGAGTATATGAAAAGAACCAAAACGACTAACGGTAGGGGAGATCCAGTAACCCCATTTGTGGTAGGGGCAATCCTGAGCTTAACTGTGATCGTGTCTTTGAGCCGTCACCAACAAAATCTACTAGAGGCGATGCTATGAGCCATCCAACCAAAACAAGGAAAAGTGACAGTAGCGTTGATGCATGGGCCATTCTCTTTCTGATCATTCTGGTCGTGGGGACGGCCGTGTTTTGGGTCAGTCACCAGTAGTCGAGTCCAATCCAAGAGCCCGAATTGTCGGACAATCATGACAATTTGCCGCCGTTGGCCAGTACGTTGCCAGTTATACTGCCTGGGATAATTCTGGGGCTCTTCTCGCAATGTTCAAGGTTCTGTTCAAGTGCTTGCTGTTTCTGAGTCTGCCGTTCTGGGCAGTGGCTCAGGCGACATCCGTGGTGTTCCTCAATCCCGGCAATTCAACGGAAACCTTCTGGGTCAGCTATTCGCAATTCATGCAGGCCGCCGCCCGGGATCTGGGCATGGATCTGCAGATTCTCTATGGCGAGCGCAATCCCCAGAACTCGCTCGATCAGGCCCGGGAGCTGTTTCAGCGGGCGCACAAGCCCGATTACCTGATGCTGGTCAACGAACAGTATGTTGCGCCACAGATCCTGCGCATGTCTCAGGGCACCGGGGTCAAGCTGTTCATTGTCAACAGTCCGCTGACCGAAGATCAGCGGGCCTTGATCAGCCAGAGCCGCAGCAGTTACTCCGACTGGATTGGCAGCATGATGGGCAACGACGAAGAGGCCGGCTATCGGATGCTCAACGAGCTGTTGCGCAAGCACGGCCCTTTGCCTGAAGGGCAGACCATCGACTTGCTGGCGTTCTCCGGGGTGAAAGTCACGCCGGCGGCGCAGTTGCGCGAGCAAGGGCTGCGTCGCGCCCTGGCGGAGCATCCTCAGGTGCGTCTGCGGCAGATGGTCTATGGCGAGTGGAACCGGCAGCGAGCCTACGAACAGGCGCATCAATTGCTGCAGCGCTATCCGCAGACGCAACTGGTCTGGTCGGCCAACGACGAAATGGCCCTGGGGGCCATGCGGGCTGCCCGGGAGCTGGGCCGCAAGCCGGGGGGCGACCTGCTGTTCAGCGGGCTCAACAGTTCGCCCGAGGCCTTGCGGGCCTTGATCGACGGGCAGTTATCAGTGCTGATGGCCGGGCATTTCACGATCGGTGGCTGGGCCCTGGTGGCCCTGCATGACGATGCGCTGGGGCTGGATCCCCGGCGCCTGGGCGGGCCCGACTGGCAATTGTCGCTGTTCCAGTCATTGACCCGCGCTCAAGCCCAGCAGCTCTTGCGCTTTGGCGATCAGGTCGGGGACCGTGTCGACTTTCACGGGCTGTCCGCCCAGGGCAAGCCAGACAGCTATCGCTATCCCTTCGGTTTGCAGCTGTTGCTGCGCTGACCCGGTTTCAGGCCCCTGCCAGGTGCATCGCCAGATTGGCGATGCCCAATAGCACCAGGACAAACAGGGCGGTGAAGACAATGCCCAGCACGATGAAGTGACTGGGCTTGCCGTGGCTGAAGTCCCGGGCGCGATTTTTTCCGCTTTGCACGCCAAAGGCCGCCGCCAGCACGCTTTGCAGCATCTGCAGGAAGGTGGGCGGTTGCTGGTCGTTGCTTGGATCGTCCATAAATCCCTCGACACGGTGGGGTGTCAACAGAGCATAGACAATGCGGCCTGTGAGGGCGGACGGGTATGGCAAGCGGCTTGCCAGCGAAGCAGCCCCGGGGGCCGCCTGCGCCAACAAGCCGGCTTCTAGCGCCTCTGGATCAGTTGTCGTAGCCCAGGTTCGGCGCCAGCCAGCGCTCGCTCACGGCCAGGTCCTGGCCTTTGCGCTCGGTGTAGCTCTGCACCTGGTCCTTATCGACCTTGCCCACGGCGAAGTACTGCGCCTGCGGGTGGGCGAAGTACCAGCCGCTGACCGCCGCCGCCGGGAACATGGCGAAGTGCTCAGTGAGGAACACGCCACTGCGGCCGGCATGGCCTTCGCTGGCCTCGGGGTCGAGCAGGGCGAACAGGGTGCTCTTCTCGGTGTGATCCGGGCAGGCCGGGTAGCCCGGGGCAGGGCGGATACCGCTGTACTGCTCCTTGATCAGTGCCTCGTTGTCCAGTTGCTCGTCCTTGGCATAGCCCCAGTAGTCCTTACGCACCTGCTGGTGCAGCCACTCGGCGCAGGCCTCGGCCAGGCGGTCGGCCAGGGCCTTGACCATGATCGAGTTGTAGTCGTCGCCGGCGTCCTGGTAGGCCTTGGCCACTTCCTCGGCGCCGATCCCGGCGGTGGTGATGAAGCCGCCCACGTAATCGGTGATGCCGCTGTCCTTGGGCGCGACGAAGTCGGCCAGGGAGAAGTTCGGCTTGCCGTCGGTCTTGATGATCTGCTGGCGCAGGTGGTGCAGGCGCGCCAGGGGCTGGCCGTCGTCACCGTAGACTTCCAGGTCGTCGTCCTGCACCTGGTTGGCCGGCCAGAAGCCGAACACGGCGCGGGCGCTGATCAGTTTTTCGTTGATCAGCTTGTCGAGCATCTCCCGGGCGTCCTTATACAGGGCGGTAGCGGCTTCACCCACCACCTCGTCCTCAAGGATGCGCGGGAACTTGCCGGCCAGGTCCCAGGAGATGAAGAACGGCGTCCAGTCGATGTATTCGGCCAGCACCTTGAGGTCGATGTTGTCCAGCACCCGGGCGCCGGTGAAGGTCGGCTTGACCGGCTGGTAGCTGCTCCAGTCGAACTGCGGCTTCTTGGCGATGGCCGCGGCGTAGCTCAGGCGCTCGGTACGGGCGCTGCGGTTGGCGGTGCGCTCGCGCACTTCGACGTATTCCTCGCGGGTCTTCTGCACGAAGCCGGCCTTGAGCTCCTTGGACAGCAACTGGGTGGCCACGCCCACCGCGCGGGAGGCGTCGGTGACGTAGACCACCGCGTCATTGCTGTACTTGGGCTCGATCTTCACCGCGGTGTGGGCCTTGGAGGTGGTGGCGCCACCGATCATCAGCGGCAGGTGGAAATCCTGGCGCTGCATCTCGCGGGCGACGTGGACCATCTCGTCCAGGGACGGGGTGATCAGCCCGGACAGGCCGATGATGTCGCACTGCTGCTCCTTGGCCACCTGGAGGATCTTCTCCGCCGGCACCATCACCCCGAGGTCGACGATGTCGTAGCCGTTGCAGCCCAGGACCACGCCGACGATGTTCTTGCCGATGTCGTGCACGTCGCCCTTGACCGTGGCCATGAGGATCTTGCCCTTGGCTTCCGGCTTGTCGCCTTTTTCCAGCTCGATAAACGGAATCAGGTGGGCCACCGCCTGCTTCATTACCCGGGCGGACTTCACCACCTGGGGCAGGAACATCTTGCCGGCGCCGAACAGGTCGCCGACCACGTTCATGCCGGACATCAGCGGGCCTTCGATGACTTCGATCGGGCGGCTGAAACTCAGGCGCGACTCTTCGGTGTCTTCGACGATATGGGTGGTGATGCCCTTGACCAGGGCGTGTTCCAGGCGCTTGTTGACGTCCCAGCTGCGCCATTCCTCGGTTTCCGCTTCCTTGACGCTGCCGTCGCCCTTGAACTGGTCGGCGATCGCCAGCAGCGCGTCGGTGCCGTTCGGCGTGCGGTTGAGCACCACGTCTTCCACGGCGTCGCGCAGCTGCTGCGGGATCTGGTCGTAGATCTCCAGCTGGCCGGCGTTGACGATGCCCATGGTCAGGCCGTTGCGGATCGCATACAGCAGGAACACCGAGTGGATCGCCTCGCGCACCGGGTTGTTGCCGCGGAACGAGAACGACACGTTGGACACGCCGCCGGAGCTCAGGGCGTAGGGCAGCTCGTCGCGGATGTAGGCGCAGGCGTTGATGAAGTCCACCGCGTAGTTGTTGTGTTCCTCGATACCGGTGGCCACGGCGAAGATGTTCGGGTCGAAGATGATGTCTTCCGGCGGGAAGCCCACTTCATTGACCAGGATGTCGTAGGAGCGCTTGCAGATTTCCTTCTTGCGCGCCTCGGTGTCGGCCTGGCCGACCTCGTCGAAGGCCATCACCACCACCGCGGCGCCGTAGCGCTTGCACAGTTTGGCGTGGTGAATGAACTGCTCCACGCCTTCCTTCATGCTGATGGAGTTGACGATGCCCTTGCCCTGGATGCACTTGAGGCCGGCTTCGATCACTTCCCACTTGGAGGAGTCGATCATGATCGGCACGCGGGAGATGTCCGGCTCGCCGGCGATCAGATTGAGGAAGGTCACCATAGCCTTCTTCGAATCCAGCATCCCTTCGTCCATGTTGATGTCGATCACCTGGGCGCCGGCTTCCACCTGCTGCAGGGCGACTTCCAGGGCCTCGGTGTAGTTGTCCTCGCGGATCAGTCGGGCGAATTTCGCCGAGCCGGTGATGTTGGTGCGTTCACCGACGTTCACGAACAGCGAGTTGCGATCGATGGTGAAGGGCTCCAGGCCCGACAGGCGGCAGGCCTTGGGAATGTCCGGGATCTGTCGCGGGGCGTAGCCGGCCACCGCTTTGGCGATGGCGGCAATGTGCCCCGGGGTGGTGCCGCAGCAGCCGCCGACGATGTTCAGGAAGCCGCTCTGGGCGAACTCCTCGATGACCTTGGCGGTTTGTTCCGGCAACTCGTCGTATTCGCCGAATTCGTTGGGCAGGCCGGCGTTGGGGTGCGCCGAGACGTGGGTGCTGGCCTTGTTCGACAGCTCTTCCAGGTACGGGCGTAGTTCGCTGGCGCCCAGGGCGCAGTTCAGGCCTACCGAGATCGGCTTGGCGTGGGCCACGGAGTTCCAGAAGGCCTCGGTGGTCTGGCCCGACAGGGTCCGCCCGGAGGCATCGGTGATGGTTCCGGAAATCATGATCGGCAGTTCGAAGCCCAACTCCTCGAACACGCCCTGCACGGCGAAGATCGCTGCCTTGGCGTTCAAGGTGTCGAAGATGGTCTCGATCAGGATCAGGTCGGCGCCGCCTTCGATCAGGCCCTTGGTGGCCTCGGTGTAGTTCTCCACCAGTTCATCGAAGGTGACGTTGCGGTAACCGGGGTTGTTGACGTCCGGCGACAGCGAGCAGGTGCGGCTGGTCGGGCCCAGGACACCGGCGACGAAACGCGGCTTGTCCGGGTTCTCCTGGGTCTTGGCGTCGGCCACCTTGCGGGCCAGTCGTGCGCCCTCTAGGTTTAATTCGTAGGCCAGTTCTTCCATGCCGTAATCGGCCATGGAAATGCGCGTGGCGTTGAAAGTGTTGGTTTCCAGGATGTCGGCGCCGGCATCCAGATAGGCTTTTTCGATGCCGCCGATCACGTCCGGGCGGGTGATCACCAACAGGTCGTTGTTGCCCTTGACGTCGCTGGGCCAGTCGGCGAAGCGCTTGCCACGGTAGTCCTGCTCTTCGAGCTTGTAGCTCTGGATCATGGTGCCCATGCCGCCATCGAGAATCAGAATGCGCTCTTTGAGGGCTTGCTTAAGAGCGTGGAGGCGAGCACTGCGATCAGACATGAGAACTACCTGGTAGGGCCATTACGAAGGGCGTGGATCATAGCAAACCTGCATGGTTTTGCGGCATGTGCGGGTTTTGCATGAATATCGCTCATGTTGGTGGCCGGGCGACATCGGTAGAATCGCGGCGTTTTTTTACTTTCGGGACCAGGGACATGCCGTACCGTTTTGTCGTTGCCAGCGCTTTGCTGCTGCTCAGTTCATGGTGCATGGCCCAAGGTCCGGCACCGGCCATTTCCTACACCCGCGACATCCAGCCGATCTTTACCGAGAAGTGCGTGGCCTGCCATGCCTGCTACGACTCTGCCTGTCAGCTCAACCTGGGCAGCGGCGAGGGGGCCGGGCGCGGCGCGTCGAAGATTCCGGTGTACGACGGCGAGCGCAGTCAGGCGCAGGCACCAACCCGGCTGTTCTATGACGCCAGCGGCAAGGCGGCCTGGCAGCGCCAGGGCTTTTATTCGGTGCTCGACGCCCAGGGCAGCCAGGCGGCGCTGATGGCGCGGATGCTCGAACTCGGTCATCGCACCCCGCTGCAACCCAACGCCAAGCTACCCAGTGACATCGCCCTGGGCCTGAGCCGGGAAAACATGTGTCCGCAGCCGGCGGAGTTCGACGCCTATGCCGGCGCCCACCCGAAAGAGGGCATGCCGCTGGCGGTCACCGGCCTCACCGACCAGCAATACCAGACCCTGCAGCGCTGGCTGGCTTCCGGCGCGCCGATCGACGAACAGGGCCTGGCCCCCAGTGCCCGGGAAAGCCTGCAAGTGGCGCAGTGGGAGAACCTGCTCAACGCCCCCGGCGCCCGGGAAAGCCTGGTGGCGCGCTGGCTCTACGAGCACTGGTTCCTCGCCCATATCTATTTTGAAGGCGGCGAGCCGGGGCACTTCTTCCAGTGGGTGCGCTCGCGTACCCCCAGCGGCCAGCCGATCGACCTGATCAACACCCGCCGCCCCAACGACGACCCGGGCACCCAGGTGTATTACCGCCTGTGGCCGGTGCAAGGGGTGATCGTGCACAAGACCCACATCACCTACCCGTTGAGCGCGGCGAAGATGGCCCGGGTCAAGACCCTGTTCTACAGCGGCGACTGGCAGGTCACCGCCTTGCCGGGCTACGGGCCGGCGCGCCGGGCCAACCCGTTCGAAACCTTCGAAGCGATTCCGGCCAAGGCCCGCTACCAGTTCATGCTGGATAACGCCGAGTACTTCGTGCGCACCTTTATTCGTGGCCCGGTGTGTCGCGGGCAGATCGCCACCGATGTGATTCGCGATAATTTCTGGGCGCTGTTCCAGGCCCCGGAACACGACCTGTACATCACCGATCCGGCCTATCGCGGCCAGGCCACGCCACTGCTGGCCATGCCCGGGCAGAACGACGACGTCGGCAGCGTGCTCAGCCTGTGGCTGGCCTACCGCGACAAGCGCAACGAATACGAGGCCCTGCGCCGCGACTTTTATGCCCATGCCCCGGCACCGAGCTGGTCGAGCCTGTGGGCCGGCAACGACAACGCGTTGCTGAGCATCTTCCGCCACTTCGACAGTGCCTCGGTGACCAAGGGCCTGATCGGCGAGGTGCCGCAAACGATGTGGCTGTTCGACTACCCGCTGCTGGAGCGCACCTACTATCAGCTGGCGGTGAATTTCGACGTGTTCGGCAACGTCTCCCACCAGGCCCAGACCCGGTTGTACTTCGACCTGATCCGCAACGGCGCCGAGCAGAACTTCCTGCGCCTGATGCCTGCCGGCACCCGCGAGGACTTCCTCGACGATTGGTACCAGAACAGCGGCAAGTTCAAGATGTGGCTGGATTACGAGTCCATCGACGACGGCAAGCGCAGCGCGCTGAAGCTCGACCCCAAGGACCCGAAAAAGGACTTCGCCAAGCAGTTGCTGGCCCGCTACGGCGAGCTCAACGCCAAGCCGGACCCGATCAACCGCTGTGACGGCGCCTACTGTTCGCGCCCGAACATCGACCCGGCGCTGCAGGATGCCGAACAGGCCCTGAGCCGCCTGGCGTCGCGTCCGGCGGCGGGGCTCAAGGTCATCGAGCAGTTGCCGGAGGCGACCCTGCTGCGGGTCCAGGCCCCGAGCGGCAAGCGCGAGTTCTACAGCATGCTGCGCAACCGCGCCCACAGTAACGTGGCCTTCATGCTCGGCGAGTCGCTGCGTTACCAGCCGGGCCTGGACACCCTGACGATTTTCCCGGGGATTCTCAGCAGTTACCCGAACTTCATGTTCAACGTTCCGGCCGAGCAGGTGCCGGCCTTTGTCGATGCGCTGCAGGCGGTGAGCGATGGCGCAAGTTTCGAGAAGGTCGTCGAGCGCTGGGGCATCCGCCGCAGCCATCCGCAGTTCTGGCAGTACTTTCACGATCAGACCCGCTACCTGCAGGAAGTCGATCCGCTGGAAGCCGGGGTCATGGACATGAACCGTTACGAAAACCTCTGAGATAGAGCCGTCATCGGTCCTCGGGACGCCCGCTGGCGGGCCCCCGGGGCGCCCTATACCAAGGTCTATCCCGACAAAAATACTAGGACTTTGTCAGCGGCGTCGATTGGCGTAAACTGCGCCCACGTCTGCGAGGAACCACCATGAGCGCCATAACCATTACCGACGCCGCCCACGATTATCTGGCTGATCTGCTGTCCAAGCAGAACACCCCGGGGATCGGCATCCGCATCTTCATCACCCAGCCAGGGACTCAGTACGCCGAGACCTGCATCGCCTATTGCAAGCCGGGCGAAGAGAAACCCGAAGACAAGGCCCTGGGCCTGAAAAGCTTCACCGCCTACATCGACGCCTTCAGCGAAGCTTTCCTCGATGACGCGGTGGTCGACTACGCCACCGACCGCATGGGCGGCCAGCTGACCATCAAGGCGCCCAACGCCAAGGTGCCGATGGTCAATGCCGACAGCCCGATCAACGAGCGCATCAACTACTACCTGCAAACCGAGATCAACCCCGGGCTGGCCAGCCACGGCGGCCAGGTCAGTCTGATCGACGTCGTTGACGACGGCATCGCCGTGCTGCAATTCGGCGGTGGTTGCCAGGGCTGCGGCCAGGCCGACGTCACCTTGAAGGAAGGTATCGAACGCACCCTGCTTGAGCGCATCCCTGAGCTCAAGGGCGTGCGCGACGTCACCGACCACACGCAGAAAGAAAACGCCTACTACTAAGGCGTTCGCTGCCAACAAAAAAACGGCGCCCCGTGAGCGCCGTTTTTTTATGCCCGCAGCCCGCACCCCGAATAAGCCTCCGTAGGAGCCGGCTTGCCGGCGAAAGGGCCCTCAAGCCTTGCACGATGCCAAGATCGCTTTCGCTGGCAAGCCAGCTCCTACGCAGGATGTGTGTCAGGGGCGGTAGAGGTGTGCGTGCCCGGCGCGGTACAGCGATGACTCGCTGAAAACATCCGTGGCCAGCACCCGGCCTACCAGGATCAGCGCCGTGCGCCGGAAGCCCTTGGCCGCGACTTTGTCGGCAATGTCCGCCAGGGTGCCCAGGGCCCAGTCCTGGTCCGGCCAGGTAGCCCGGTGCACCACGGCAATCGGGCAGTCGGCGCCGTAATGGGGCAGCAGTTCGGCGACGATCTTCTCCAGGTGGTTGACCCCCAGGTGAATCGCCATGGTGGCGCCGTGGGCCGCGAGGCTGGCGAATTCTTCACCGGCCGGCATGGCGGTCTTGTCCGCATAGCGGGTCAGGATCACGCTCTGGGACACATCCGGCAGGGTCAGTTCGGCCCCCAGCAATGCGGCGCAGGCGGCGGTGGCGGTGACGCCAGGGATGATCTCGAAGGGAATGCCCAGCTCCCGCAGGCAGCGAATCTGTTCGCCAATGGCGCCGTACAGGCTCGGGTCGCCGGAATGCACCCGGGCCACATCCTGGCCCTGGTCGTGGGCGTGCCTGATCGCCTCGATGATCTGTTCCAGGTGCAGCTCGGCGCTGTTGATCACTCGTATCGCGCTGTGACCTTCGAGGACGGCCTCGGGCACCAGCGAGCCGGCATAGATGATCACCGGGCAGCGATGGATCAGGCGCTGGCCCTTGACGGTGATCAGCTCCGGGTCGCCGGGGCCGGCACCGATGAAATAGACAGTCATGGCTGTGTCCTGTGCAAAAAAAAGGCGGGAGCAGAGCGGCAGATGAACAACGCTCATGTTCGAAGAAGGGAATTGTCGGCGATTCTACCGGGCAGTGGCCAATGCCAGGGTGGCCTGGGCGCATTTTTGCCTGGGAACCAGCAGTTCGGCCGGGCCAGCGGACAGCAGTTCAGCCAGTGCCAGGGCGGCGCTTTCAGCGACGCCATAGCAGCCACTGTGCTCGAAGGCGATGGGCGAACGATGGCTCAGGCGCGGGGCATAAGGCGCCAGTTGACTGCTGCTGAAGCACGTCAGCGGCAGGGCCAGCTGTTCTGCCAGTTGTAGCAGTCCGGGTTCGTTGCGCTTGAGGTCGATACTGGCCAGGGCCAGCAATTGCCCGCTCTCCAGGCCGTGGGCTTGCAGCACCTGCTCAAGCAGGGCGCGCAGCGTGGTCACCGAGCAGCCTTTCTGGCAGCCCAGGCCGACCACCAGGGTCGGCGCTGCGCGCCTTTCGATCATGCCGGGTACAGGTCCGTGTTCTTGCGTCGGAACAGCCAGGCGCTGATCAGCCCGAGGGCCAGCCAGAACGCCGCATTGGTCAACTGCGAGGCGATCTTGAACTGCGCTTCCAGCTCTTCCGGGGCCAGCATCGAATGCACTAGCGGCTGTGGCGCGCCGATCACATGGGGCACGGCGATGATGGCTGCGCCGAGGATCTTCAGCAGCCAGTTCTGGGCGAACACGATCAGGGCAATACCCACCGCAGTGGAAGCGGCGGTGCCGACCCACCAGATCTGCCGTTGCGCCAGGTCGGCGGCAGCGGTGCCCGGCAACTCCGGTGGCAGGCCCAGGGTTGGCGCCAGGCAGAAGGTCGCATAACCGGCCAGTCCCCAGAGCAGGCCCTGAGAGACGCGATTGGGCGCGCGCAGGGTATAGAGCCCGGCCAGCATCAGGGCGAAGCCGACCGCCACCACCAGATTGCCGCCGGTGGTGGACAGGGTGCGCTGCCAGCCGTCTTCCGGCTCCCAGGCCTCGGCATCATGGCTGTGACCGGCCATGGCGCCTTCGGCGTGTTCGTGGACTTCGGCCGCCGGGGCCTTTTCATAGGTTTCCGCCTGCAGAATCAGCGGGGCGACCCAGAAGCTTTGCAGCAGGGTCAGCAACAGGGCGGCCAGCAACCCGGTGAACCCCGCGGTTTGCGCGATACGCTTGATCATGTCGGCGGTTCTCAGTGGCAAGGGAAGGCAGCGCTGTGGCGGGTATCGTGGGCCGCGTTGTGCACCGCTTCGATATGGGAAAAACCGGCGAAGTACACCAGGCAGGCGCCGAGGATCGAAGCGCCGATGGCGGCCACCAGGCGTTGGCTCAGGGTGGAGGTGCTGCTGGCGGAATGGCTGGTGCTGCTGATGATCGACATGGCGCTTCCCTTTTGGAGTATCGGCAGGGAGCAGCGCAGGAAAACCCCGCGTGAGGAGCACGCAGGGTTTGCAACAGCGCCCGCCCACCGCGGGTTTGTTATGTAAGTGTTGCGGGCCGGTCTCCGGGCTCGCGAGGGGCAGGGGCCGACTCATGTCGTACCGTGCCGAAAAGTGTCACCTTCCCATGCCGTGGCACAGTGGATCTGACACTTCGCTCGCTTACCGTTGCGGGGGCAGCACCGGACTGGCCACGGCTTTTTAGTTAAGCACGTGATTCACCGGTTTCCCGTTTCACCCTGTGAAGGGCACCCGTAACAAGGCGCGTAGCAAATCACGGGCGGGGCGAGGCCGTCAATTGCGGACGCCGACGCATTGCCGATTGACCGTCCCCCGCGCTCTGCGTAGCCTTGCGCGTTCGAGGTTCTTCGGCCAGCGGTCGAAGCTAAGAAGGGAACGCGGTCGATGCCGCGGCTGCCCCCGCAACTGTGAAGGGTTTCATTTCTGCAAGGCCACTGCATTGGCGTCCACAACGCCTGCGGGAAGGCGCAGAAACCGCCAGTCCAATGACTGGCAAGCCCTCAGCCAGGAGACCTGCCTCGATCCCAGATTCTCACTACAACCGGGCGGGGTGATCCGGTGGCGAAATCTCCGCGCGCCTCTGCGCTGCGGCTCTCGTCCCGTATGCCCGCCACCTTTGCCAAGGGGCATCCGATGAAAACACTGGCCAAACTTCCCGTCACCATCGTCACCGGCTTCCTTGGCTCGGGTAAGACCACCTTGCTGCGGCACATGCTGGACAACGCCCAGGGCCGGCGCATCGCGGTGATCGTCAACGAGTTCGGCGAGCTGGGCATCGACGGCGAGATCCTCAAGCAATGCGCCATCGGCTGCACCGAGGAAGAGGCCAGCGGTCGTGTCTACGAGCTGGCCAACGGTTGCCTGTGCTGCACCGTGCAGGAAGAGTTCTTCCCGGTGATGCGCGAACTGGTGGCGCGTCGCGGCGACCTGGACCACATCCTTATCGAAACTTCCGGCCTGGCCCTGCCCAAGCCCCTGGTCCAGGCCTTCCAGTGGCCGGAAATCCGCAGCGCCTGCACCGTCGACGCGGTGATCACCGTGGTCGACAGCCCGGCCGTGGCCGCCGGCACCTTCGCCGCGTTCCCCGAGCAAGTGGACGCCCAGCGCAAGCTCGACCCCAACCTGGACCACGAATCGCCGCTGCACGAGCTGTTCGCCGACCAGCTGTCCAGCGCCGACCTGGTGATCCTCAACAAGACCGACCTGATCAACCCCGAAGACCTGGCCAAGGTGCGCCTGGAAGTGGCCGAGGAGCTGCCGCCGGCGGTGAAAGTCATCGAAGCCAGCAGCGGCCGCCTGCCCCTGGACGTGCTGCTGGGCCTGGGCGCCGGTTCCGAGGAACACATCGACGGCCGCCACAGCCACCACGACCATCACCACGACGGCGATGACGATCACGACGACCACGATCACGACGCCTTCGACTCCATCTCCATCGAGCTGCCCCAGGCCGACGAAAGCCTGCTGCTGGACGCCCTGACCCAGCTGGTGGTCAAGCACGGCATCCTGCGGGTCAAGGGCTTTGCCGCGATCCCCAACAAGCCGATGCGCCTGCTGATCCAGGGCGTGGGCACGCGCTTCGACAAGCACTTCGACCGCAAGTGGGGCGCTGACGAAGCCCGCACCACGCGCCTGGTGCTGATCGGCCAGGAACTGGACGCCGCCCAACTCGAAGCGCAACTGCGCGCCGCCCTCAGCGTGTAAGCCATGCACCTGCTCAGGACCCAGCCCGGCGGTTTCGTCTCGGATGACAACATTGCCGACCTTGGACAAACCCCCGCCGAGCTGGTGATCCTGTGCAGCGGCGATTCCAGCCTGGCGCTGCTGGCCGATGCCGCCGAGCAGTTGCCCGAGGATTACCCGAGCTTTCGCCTGGCCAACCCGATGCAGGTGCAGAACCACGCCTCGGTGGATCTGTATGTGGATCAGGTGCTGCGCCACGCCAAGGTCATCCTGATTTCCCTGCACGGCGGCATCGGCTACTGGCGTTACGGCGTCGAGCGGCTGGTGGAGCTGTCCCTGCGCGGGGTGCAGTTGATCCTGGTGCCGGGGGACGACCGCCCGGACCCGGAACTCAGCGACCTGAGCACCGTGGGCCCCGTCGAGCGCGATCGCCTGTGGCAGTTCCTGCGCCAGGGCGGGCGCGACAACGCGCTGAATTTCTATCGCTGCCTGGCCAGCGGCCTGCTGGGGCGCGACTACCCCTGGAGCGAACCGCAAACCCTGCCACGCACGGCGATCTATCACCCACACAAAAGCCAGGCCACTCTCAGCGACTGGCAGGCTGATTGGCAGCCGGGGCAAGCCGTGGCCGCGCTGCTGTTCTACCGCTCCCACCTGCAAGCGGCCAACACCGGCTTTATCGACCTGTTCTGCCAGCGTTTGCAGGCGGCAGGGCTCAATCCGTTGCCGATCGCCGTGGCCAGCCTCAAGGAGCCCGGCTGCCTGAGCCAGGTGGAAGACTGGCTGGATGCAACCGCGGCCGGGGTGATCCTCAATACCACCGGCTTTGCCCAGTCCAGCCCTGAGGCCCCGCACCTGCGGCCGTTCCGGCGCAACATTCCGGTGATCCAGGCGATCTGCGCCCAGGACAACGAGCCCGGCTGGCGCGACAGCGAGCAGGGCCTGGGCCCGCGAGACCTGGCCATGCACATCGCCTTGCCGGAACTGGACGGGCGCATCATCAGCCGGCCCATCAGCTTCAAGGACCTGGCCTGGCGCAGCGAGCGCAGCCAGTCGGACGTGGTGTGCTACCGCGGCCAGCCCGAGCGCATGGATTTCGTCGCCGAACTGGCCCGGCGCTGGGTCGAGCTGGGGCGCCTGGACAACGGCCACAAGCGCATTGCCCTGGTGTTGGCCAACTACCCGACCCGCGACGGGCGCATTGGCAACGGCGTCGGCCTGGACACCCCGGCGGCGGCGCTGAACATCCTCAAGGCGCTGCACGCCGAAGGCTATCCGCTGCCGGCCGAACTGCCGGCCAGCGGCACCGAGTTGATCCAGCGGTTGCTCGGCGGGGTCAGCAACGACCTGGACAGCATTGACCTGCGTCCGTGCCAGCAAAGCCTGGCCCTGGATGACTACGCGCTGATGTTCCAGGCCCTGCCCGAGGCCAACCGCGAGGCGGTGCTGCAGCGCTGGGGCGCACCGCAGCAAGACCCGATGTGCCGCGATGGGCGGATGATGATCGCCGGCCTGCGCTTTGGCCTGACCTTCGTCGGCATCCAGCCGGCCCGGGGTTATCAGGTGGACCCCAGCGCGGTCTACCACGACCCGGATCTGGTGCCGCCCCACGGCTACCTGGCGTTCTACTTCTGGCTGCGCCAGGCCTACGGCGCCCATGCGCTGATCCACGTCGGCAAGCACGGCAACCTGGAATGGCTGCCGGGCAAGGGCGTCGGCCTCTCGGAAAACTGCTGGCCGGATGCGCTGCTGGGGCCGCTGCCGAACATCTACCCGTTCATCGTCAACGACCCGGGGGAGGGCGCCCAGGCCAAGCGCCGCACCCAGGCGGTGATCATCGACCACCTGATGCCGCCGCTGACCCGTGCCGAAACCTACGGCCCGCTGCGTAACCTGGAGCTGCTGGCGGACGAGTACTACGAAGCCCAACTGCTGGACCCACGTCGCGCCCGCGAGCTGCAACGGGACATCCTGCAACTGGTGCGCGAAACCCATATCGACCGCGAGCTGCAACTGGAAGGCGCGCTCGACAGCGACGCCGATGCGGCGATCTGGCTGCCGCGCCTGGACACCTACCTGTGCGACCTCAAGGAGTCGCAGATCCGCGATGGTCTGCATGTGTTCGGCGAATCCCCCGAGGGCCGCCTGCGCCTCGACACCCTGCTGGCCCTGCTGCGCATTCCCCGGGGCGATGGCAAGGGCGCCCATGCCAGCCTGCTGCGGGCCTTGGCCAAGGCCTTCGAGCTGGGCTTCGATCCGCTGGATTGCGCCCTGGCCGAACCCTGGACCGGGCGCCGCCCGCAACCGTTGCGGCAGATCAGCGAGGCGCTGTGGCGCACCGCCGGCGACGTGCGCGAGCGCCTGGAGCTGTATGCCGCCGAGTTGATCGAGGCGGCGCTCCAGGGCCCGGTGGCGCAGTTGGATGAACCCGGCTGGGAGCCGGTGCAGAGCATTATCGACGGCTTGCGCGAGGTGGTCGCGCCGCGCCTGGACGCCTGCGGCCCGGCGGAAATGCACGGCCTGCTGGAGGCACTGAACGGGCGTTTTGTCCCCGCCGGACCCAGCGGCGCACCCAGCCGTGGCCGTCTGGACGTGCTGCCCACCGGGCGCAACTTCTATTCGGTGGATGTGCGCAACCTGCCCACCACCACCGCCTGGCGCATCGGTTTCCAGTCGGCCAACCTGATCCTCGAACGCCACCTGCAGGACCACGGCGATCACCTGCTGCAACTGGGCCTGTCGGTGTGGGGCACCGCGACCATGCGCACCGGCGGCGACGACATCGCCCAGGCCATGGCCCTGATGGGCGTGCGTCCGGTGTGGGCCACCGGCAGCCAGCGGGTCGATGACTTTGAGATCCTGCCCTTGAGCCTGCTGGACCGGCCACGGGTCGACGTGACCCTGCGGGTGTCCGGGTTCTTCCGCGACGCCTTCGCCAACCTGATCCGCCTGTTCGACGCGGCGGTGCAAGCGGTGGCGGCCCTCGATGAGCCCGAGGACATGAATCCGCTGGCGGCCAGGGTCCGCGCCGAGCGCGAGGCCTTGATCGCCTCGGGCCTGGAGCAGGACGCGGCCGCGCGTCAGGCCGGCTGGCGGATTTTCGGTGCCAAACCCGGGGCTTATGGCGCCGGGGTCCAGGGCGCCATCGACGGTCGCCTTTGGCAGAGCCGCGAAGACCTGGCCGAGGTCTACCTGAACTGGGGCGGCTACGCCTATGGCGGCAGCGATGAGGGCACCGCCGCCCGCGAGCAGTTCGCCACCCGCCTGAGCCAGGTGCAGGCGGTGCTACAGAATCAGGACAACCGCGAGCACGACCTGCTCGATTCCAACGACTACTACCAGTTCCAGGGCGGCATGCTGGCGGCGGTGGAAAGCCTCAGCGGGGCCAAGGCTGCCAGCTACCACGGCGACCACAGCCAGCCGGACCTGCCGAAGATCCGCACCCTCAAGGAAGAACTGAACCGGGTGATCCGCTCCCGGGCGGCCAATCCGAAGTGGATCGAAGGGGTCAAGCGCCATGGCTACAAGGGCGCCTTCGAAATGGCCGCGACCCTGGACAACCTGTTCGCCTTCGACGCCACCACCGAGCTGATCGACGATCACCAGTACGCCTTGCTGGCCGATGCCTATCTGCTGGACGACTCGACCCGCGAGTTCGTCCGCCAGCATAATCC
Source organism: Pseudomonas protegens (assembly GCF_013407925.2). NCBI lineage: Bacteria > Pseudomonadati > Pseudomonadota > Gammaproteobacteria > Pseudomonadales > Pseudomonadaceae > Pseudomonas > Pseudomonas protegens. Next base: position 5,893,964 of record NZ_CP060201.1, read on the forward strand.
CCACGCCCTGCGCGACATGACCGAGCGCCTGCTGGAGGCCCAGCAGCGCGGCTTGTGGCAAGAGCCCGGCGATTATCGTGAAGCCCTGGAGCACCTGCTGCTGGATATAGAAGAAGATTCCTGACGCGGCGAGTGCTGCGCACTCGATCGCGAGCAAGCTCGCTCCTACAGGGCTGGCATTGCCGTTGTAGGAGCGAGCTTGCTCGCGAAAGCGTCCCCCCGGACACCCCCGACCCGACCCAAGCGAGACCCTGACATGAGCGACACCCCCCATTTCCCGCTGTCCGCCGTGGTCGGCGCCGAAGGCCTGAAACTGGCCCTGTGCCTGACCGCCATCGACCCGAAGATCGGCGGCGTGCTGATCGAAGGCCCACGAGGCATGGCCAAGTCGACCCTGGCCCGGGGCCTGGCCGACCTGTTGGCCAGCGGGCAGTTCGTCACCTTGCCCCTGGGCGCCAGCGAAGAACGCCTGGTGGGCACCCTGGACCTGGATGCCGCCCTGGGTGAAGGCCGTGCGCAGTTTTCCCCGGGGGTGCTGGCCAAGGCCGACGGCGGCGTGCTCTACGTCGATGAAGTCAACCTGCTGCCCGATCACCTGGTGGACCTGCTGCTGGACGTGGCCGCCAGCGGCACCAACCTGATCGAGCGCGACGGCATTTCCCATCGCCATTCGGCGAAGTTCGTGCTGATTGGCACCATGAACCCGGAAGAGGGCGAACTGCGTCCGCAACTGCTGGACCGCTTCGGCCTCAACGTCGCCCTCAGCGGCCAGCCCGCCCCCGAACAGCGCGGGCAGATCATTCGCCGCCGGCTGGATTTCGACAGCGATCCCCAGGGGTTCTGCGCCCAGTGGGCCGAACCCCAGGCGGCGTTGCGCGAGCGCTGCCAGCGGGCGCGGGCCGCCCTGGCCGACATCCCGCTGGACGACCAGGCCCTGGCGCTGATCACCGAGCGCTGCTTTGCCGCCGCCGTGGACGGCCTGCGCGCCGACCTGGTCTGGCTGCGCGCGGCCCGCGCCCATGCCGCCTGGCGCGGCGCCCCGGCGATTGCCGAGGAGGATATCGACGCCGTGGCCGAGTTCGCCTTGCGCCACCGGCGGCGGGAGACGCCGCCCAGCGCGCCGTCATCAGGCTCAAGCCCCCAGGCACCGGCGTCCGCCAACGCCAACCCCAGCGAAGGCCAGGGTCAATGGGGTGAAATGCCGGCCCGGGCCTTGCCCACCGGCGCCCGCCGTGAAGTGCCGAGCTGGCCAAAAAAGTCCTAGGCATCCGCCCCCGTACTGACCGGGGGGCGGATGTCAGGCCCCGGGCGGGGCACCTGGATCAAGGTCGGCACGGCGCCAGTCGCGCAGCCGGCAGCGGTTCGATCAACTGGCCCGGCACCTTGCTCAAGGGCCGGCCACGGTTGCGTGCGGACCTGCTGTTTCGCCTGCGCAGCCGTTCGCCCCATGAGCTGTGGCTGGTGATCGTCGACGCCTCGGCCTCGACCCGTCGCCACAGTGCCCTGAGCGACGCCAAGGGCCTGCTGGCGCAACTGTTCGACGACGCCTACCGCCAGCGCGCGCGCCTGGCCCTGCTCACCGCCAGCGGCCGCGCGCCGAACTGGCAAGTGCAGGGCCTGAAGGCCTCCAAGGACCTGTGGCACTGGCTCGACGGCCTCGGCGCCGGCGGCGGCACGCCCTTGCCGCAAGCCCTGAGCGAAGCGACCCAGTGGCTGGAGCAGCGCCAGCGCCGCCTGCCGGCGGAGCAGCAGCGTGTACTGCTGATCACCGATGGCCGGCTGAAAAGCCTGCCGCTGTTGCAGCCCCTGAACTGCCCGACCTTGCTGCTCGACATCGAACGCGGCCCGATCCGCCTGGGCCGGGCCCGGGAACTGGCGGCGCGGCTCAACGCCACCTACCAGCACCTCGACCTGTAATTCTGTATCTGTGCGTTGGTGCATCTGTGTAGCCGCTGCCGAGCCCGCGAGGCTGCGATCGCCGACGCAGTCGGCGCAATGCTCCCCCCGTCCTTTACAAAAAACAACGCAGCGCCCGTCCCGGCGAGCCCTTCGGGCCCGTTCGCAGCCTGCGGCAGCGGCTACACTGCCTGCGCCAACACAGGAGTGACTTCATGCGGGTACTGGTGCGTAACGATAAGGACGATTTTCGGGTCAAGGCCTACGCCGGGACCAACGGGGTGCTGCTGGCCATGGACCTGGACGCTTCGCGGCGCCAGGGCCTGCTGGGGTTCGCCATCGAGAAGCAGACTGGCAGCAAGCCCTGGCTGTTTCTGTTCAACAGCCTGACCTTTCCCGGCAAGGCCCACACCTTTCCCCAATACAACGCCACCCCCAGCGATCAGGCACCGCTGCAGAAATTCCGTTGGGCCGACTACGCGGTCAACCCCGGCACCACCCTCAACTACCGGGTGCACCTGGTGTATGGCAGCCCGGAGGCGCCGCAACTGGGCGAAGCCCTGGAGTTGAGCATCAGCGCCGACAACGGCCAGCCTCCGGGGCAGCGGGTGATCTTCAACCGTGCAGTGGCCGCCAGCCAGGCGTTCTCGCGCAAGTTTCCCGAGCTCGATGCGCTGCTCAGCGCCAACAAGAATCTGGCCATCGAGGACTGGCCGGACGCGCCCCGGCAGTGGCTGGAAAACGGCCTGTTGGAGGAATTGCTGGGCTTTATCCAGCGCGCCACCGACGCCAGCTGGAGCCTGGACATCGCCATCTACGAGTACCAGTTGCAGGCGATCATCGAGGCCGTCAACGCCGCCTTCGACCGTGGCGTGCAGGTGCGGGTGCTGTACCACGCCGCCCCCGGCGATGCCGACACCACGCTGAACCAGGCCAGCCTGCAACACCTGCCGCAGGACTGTAAACGCGGGCGGGTGACCCACGCCATCTTCCACGACAAGTTCATCGTCCTCAGCCGCCTCGACGCCACGGGCCAGCGCCAGCCGCAATCGGTGCTCTGCGGCAGCACCAACTTCACCGCCAACGGCGTCTACCGCCAGGCCAATGTGCTGCACAGCCTCGACCGCGCCGACCTGGCCGCGCGCTACCTGGAGGTGTTCGAACAGGTCTGGGCGACCCCGGCGGACGTGGGCGCCACCCGTCAATGGCTGACCCAGAACAATCCCATGCAGCCGCAGGCGCCGCTGTTCGCCGGGTTTTCCCCGCGCAGCGGTCAGGGCGATCTCAGCGAATTCGTCGACATCATCAACGGCGCCCGCCGCGACCTGCTGTTCGTCACCGCCTTCGCCTTGCCCGACAGCATTCTCGATGCCTTGCTCGGCCAGCCCCACGACGATGTGCTGCGCTACGGCCTGCAGAACACCGCCAGCCGCATCACTGGTTTCCACGCCGACCGCAGCGCCGAGTTCGCCGCCACCGCGCTGCTCAACAACGGCCTGGAAGGCTGGCTCAAGGAAGGGCTCAAGGGCCAGAAGGGCAACCTGCTGGTGCACACCAAGGCCATCGTCACCGACTTCACCAGCGAGGCGCCGGTGATCATCAGCGGCAGCCACAACCTCAGCGTCGGCGCCAGCCAGAGCAACGACGAGAACTTCCTGATCATCCGGGGCGACACCGACCTGGCGGACCGCTACGGCCTGGAGCTGCTGCGCTTCTACGAGCACTACCGGTTCCGCTACTTCGCCAAGCAGCTGGCCCTCAAGCAGGTCCAGCCGCTGGCGGTGGACGACAGTTGGAGCAACCCCTACTACCTGGAAGGGGATCTGCGCCAGCTGTCGCGGCTGCGTTTTTCCGGGCGTTGAAAAGCCTGCCGTCGGTCTGCTTTTATGAAGGCAAAACAGGCAGATTGATATCACCTGATCTAGCGTTGCCGGCGGAGCGAGCACTCCCTCCGCAACGGAGCCATTTCAGGGAGATAAATCATGGTTTATGTACGGCGTGATGTATGGAAATTGAGTGGCGATTGGGACCCGACCCTGTTGTGGTATGCCAGAGCGGTGGGGGTCCTGCGTCAGCGCTCGATCACTGATCGCACCAGTTGGCGATTCCTCGCGGCGATTCACGGCTTCTCCAAGTCGTGGTGGACGATGGACGGCTATCTCAAGGTCGGTGAGGGGCTACCGAAGGAATCGGAGCAGTTGCTGTACTGGAACCAATGCCAGCACTCCAACTGGTTCTTTCTGCCCTGGCATCGCGGTTACCTGGCGTCCTTCGAACAGATTGTCCGCGACGCGGTCGTCCAACTGGGCGGTCCCAAGGATTGGGCCTTGCCTTATTGGAATTACAACGAGGGGCAGCAGTCCCTGAATTTGCCTCCCTGCTTTGCTGCCAAGACCCTTCCCAATAACGAGGGGCCCAATCCACTGTATGTGGAAAACCGTTTTGGCATTTCGGGTGATGGCAACGTGGTGCTCAACGCTGACCTGATAGGCCTCGGCTGTCTGGATGACCCGAAGTTCGAGGGCGGTAGAGAAGGCACTCCACCCGGCTTTGGCGGCACCGCGAAATCCCTGCTTAGAAGCGGTGTCACGGGCGGCCTGGAGTCGTGCCCGCACAACGTCGTGCATACCGAAGTCGGTGGCCTCGATCAGGTGCGAATAGCCCCCGATGGCAGTCGGCAGACTGTTCGCGGCCTGATGAGCTACCCCAATACGGCGGCGCTGGACCCGATCTTCTGGCTACACCATGCCAATATCGACCGCTTGTGGCAGGTCTGGCTGGACAGCCCCGAGGAGCACAGCAACCCCGACAAGTCCCACTGGTATAACGGCCCCGACAAATTGAGCCGGCCTTTTATCGTGCCTCAGGTCGATGGTGAACCATGGCAGTTCAAGGTGGCGGAGGTACTCGATACCCTGGCGCCCAGGCTCAACTATCGATACGACACCACGGCTCCCGCCAAGAGCCGCGGCAACCGCCTGCACCAGCGCTTGCAGCGCCTGGGGCTGGCAGCCGATCAATTGCAGAACTTTAGCCACAGCGGAGCATTGATGGCCAAGGAGCCGGAAACAGAGGTGATAGGGGCCAACCGGGCGCCGCTGGAAATAGTCGGGCACTCGGTGCAGACCTCGGTGCAACTGGACAAGCAGGGCACGCAACAGGTGTTCAACAGCCTGAAGTCGAACCTGCTCGCAGTCAGCCTTACGCCGCCGGACCGGGTGTTCCTCAACCTGGAAAACATTCGCGGCAACAGCGATGCAGTGTTGTTGGAGGTCTATGTCAACCTGCCGGCCGATGCCGATCCGGCCCAGCATCCAGAGCTGCGGGCCGGGGTCTTGTCGTTGTTCGGGGTAAGCGATGCCAGTCGTACCGACCACGAGCATGGCGGGCACGGCATCACCGAGGTGTTCGAGATCACCGATATCATCGATGCCTTGCACCTGGGTGGCATCACTTCGGCGGATCAACTGAATATCCGCCTGGTCTCCAGAGCGGCAGTGCTGGCCGAGGACCAGATCACGGTGGCGCGGGTCAGCCTCACCCGGTTGGGCGGTTGAGGGGCGTGCTACGCGGGCTGCGACCACTGGGGCAAAACCCGCGGCCCTGGTTGCTGCTGACCAGCCTGGTGGGGTGGGGGTGGTTGCTGGGATCGACGGCGATGCTGTCGATTCCGGCGTTTTGCGGCAGCCTGCCGTTGGCTGGTTATGCCCTTGGCTGGCAGGGCATCGAGCAGGCATTGCTGTTCAATCCACCGCAGCAGTTGTTGCAGGGCTGGTGGCTGATGCTGCTTGCCATGTTGCCGCTGCTGTTGGTGCAACCCTTGCTTTACGTCTGGCACCGTAGCTTGCGGCGCAAGCGTTGGCAGGGTGTTGCCCTGTTCGTGCTGGGCTTCGGCGCGATCTGGAGCCTGGCGGGGGTGATGCTGATGGCGCTGGTGGTGGCGGTCCGGGTGTGGTTTGGCCTGAGTGTGTGGCAGGGGTTTTTCGCCGTGTTGCTGCTGTGTCTGGTCTGGCAGGCCTCGCCGTTCAAGCAACATTGCTTGAACCAGTGCCACCGGCAGCCGCGGATCTGTGCCTTTGGCCTGGGGTATTTGAGGGACTGCCTGGGTTTTGGCCTGTCCGCCGGGGGGTGGTGCGTAGGCTCTTGCTGGCCGCTGATGCTGTTGCCGGTGCTGCTGGAGCAGGGGCATGTGGCGCTGATGTTGCTGGGCATGCTGTGGATGCTCTATGAACGCCTGTTGCGGCCTCGGGTCGTGCGCTGGTACTGGCCCTGGCCGCGGCATCCACGGGGACTGTCCTAGTCGTTGTCTGAGGTGACCAGGGACTGGGTCGTCCGTGATTGCGACCCAGACCCTGGCTGCTTTTGCCTGAGGCCTAAAGCTTCGGCACCGGGCTTACCGTGGCGTTGCGCCAGGCGGTCTGCAACTGCTCGTTGAGCAACGCCGGCACCTGCTTGTCGGGCTGGTTTTCCAGGCTCAGCTTGAGGCCGTTGAGGGAGCGGCCGCTGAGGCGATTGCCCGCCAGGTCTTCGCGGAACACCTGTTCCGCCTCGGCGTAGCGTTTCTGCGCCAGCAAGGCATAACCCAGGGACTCGCGCAGGGTGTAGTACCAGTCCGGCGGCTCGTTGTAGGCCAGGGCGTCCTGCACTTGCACCGCCTTGCGCCAGGCGGCGATCTGTTGCTGCCCGGCATCGCCCGTCAGGGCTTGCAGGTCGGCGTTGAGGCCCCCCTGATCGTTGTTGAACACCTGGTTGCCCAGGCTCTTGAGGGCGGCCAGGTCCAGTGGGCCGGCGGCGCTGGCCTGGGCGCGGTTGAACAGGGTCAGGTTGGCGATGCGCAGCAATTGCAGCGCCGGGTTGTTGCCGTATTGCAGGGCGCCCTGGCCGGTCAGGGGCTGGGGCGAGCTGGCGACGGCCTGCCAGAACCCCTTGAGGGCGTCGCGGGCCGCGTCCCGGGTCAGGTCCTGGGCCCCCAGTTGGCGGTAGGCCAGGGCATAGGCCTTCATCAGTTGGCTGTAGGGCCTGCTCAGCTCCTGCCAATCCGGGTTTGCCGCCTTGCACGTCTGGTTGACGTTCGCCAGGCCGGCGTCGATCTTCGGCTCGATCCGCGCCAGGGCGTCCCAGGCCTCGAAGCGCACGGCGAAGTAGTAGGGCACGGCGTAGAAATAGTCGGTCTTGGTCTTCAACTCGTCGCGGTATTGCTGGCAGAGGAAGGGCACGGCCGAGTACTGGGTAGTGTTTTCCACCAGTTGCTCGGCCATGTTCAAGGATTCGTTCTGCCGCCCTTCGATGGACAGGGTCCAGGTCAGGAAGTGGATGTTGTGCCCCAGGTAGTGCAGGGCATAGGGACTTTGCGGCTGTACCTGGTGGGCGTAGGCGCGGTCCACCGAGACCGCGGTGTAGTTGGCCACGCTGGCCAGGTTGTTGTTACCGGTGCGCTGGTAGATGTGCGACGCCATGTGCACCAGATGGCCGATGGCCGGGTTCTGCTGGCGAAAGCGCTCGGCCATGGGCAGGCCGCTGTCGGGGAACGGCGACTCCTCGATGGCATGGATGTAGAAGTGATTGGCCCCGGTGTGCTGCTGGTCCTGCACCAGTACCCGATTGAGTACTTGCAGGGCCTCGTAGGCGGCGTCGGTCGGCTTGACCTCATTGGATACGGCCTCGGTGCCGTTCCACCATTTCCACGGGTCGCGGCTGAGCAGGGCGTCGGCGTACAGGGTCGCGGCGTCGAGGTCGTCGAAGTAGTTCTCCGACAGGGCCTTCATGGCGGCGGCGTAGCGCTTGTTGCCTTCATCGTTGAGGCTGACCTGGCCGTCCTTTTCGCTGTAGAGGCTCAGCAGCGCCTTGGCGTAGTCCACCTCGCGCTGCAGCTGCCGCTGACTGAAGGCGGCTTGTGCGGCGCTGTCCTTGAGCCGGGCGCTGGCGTGCTCCAGGGCGATCTGCGCCGAGCGGTAGGCCAGTTGGTTGCAACCGGTGGTGGCGACGCTGTTGATGTTCGAGTTGGCCGACAGCGCGATGCCCCAATACGGCATCGCCGAGCCCTCGTCGAAACGGCTGGCCTGGTAGAAGGCGCGGATCGCCGCGGAGAAGTTGAAGCCGTATTGCAGGGCCATGCCCTGGCTGTAGAAGGCCTGGACCTGTTCCGGCTGCTTGAGGCTGACCAGGGGGTAACGGGTGCCGCCCAGGCCCGAGAGCAATTGGTCGGCTTCGGTGTCCTGGGGGCTGACGCATTTGTGCAGCACTTGCAGGTAGGGCGTGTCCGGCGGCACCGGGGTGAAGCCGCCGCCGTGCTCATCGGCGCCGTGGTTCATGGTGTGGGCCAGGGCGCCGGTGCTGGCCAGCAGCAGGCCGGCGGCCAGGGTCGAACGCAGGAAGGGGACGTCCATGCTGTGTTGCTCCTTTGAGGACGGGCTCGGCAGGAGCCGGCAAGCCGGCTCCTGCCGCGGAAGGTGCAATGGCAACCGCCGGGGTTCAGTCGTTGTCGTGGCTGTGGCGGGCGACGAACAGCTCGCCGTCCGGCTTGGCCAGGCGCCTGATCTGTGGCGCCAGGTCCTGCTGGGGAATCACCACCTGGATCAGGGCCGGGCGATCCTTGAGCTTGAGCAACTGCGGCAGCAACTGTTCCAGCCCGGAGCGGGTCGAGACCTTGAAACCCTCGGCGCCAAAGCCCTTGGCCAGGGCCGGGTAATCCCAGCTGGGCAAGATGTCGAACGGGGCGAACTGGCCGCCCGGCTCGAAGGCGCTGATGTCGACGAAGGCCTGTTCGATGGCATACACCTCGTTGCTCATGACGAACACCAGGGCGTTGACCCGGTTGCGCGCCAGGGTCGACAGCGACTGGCAGATCATCATGAAGCCGCCGTCGCCGGCCACCACGATGGGGCGTCGACCGCTGGCCAGGTAGACCCCCAGGGCACAACCGGTCTCGTGGCCCAGGGAGCCCCAGATGGCATCGGCGACAAAGCTGTCCCGGGGCAGGCCGTTGATGTTGCTGGCGGCATACAGCGCCGAGCTTTCGCCGAGGATCAGGCTGCTGTCGGCCCACAGGTTCTGTTGCCGGGCAAAGCCATCGAGAATCTCCAGGAACAGTTCATAGCCCAGGGCATCGTCGGCCAGGCCCTGTTGCAACAGGGGCGGGCGCACCGGTTCAGGGACGTGGTTGCGCAATGGGTAGTCGCTGTCCAGGCCCATGGCCCCCAGCAGCCTTTGCAGGTACTGCGGCAGCGGCACGTGGGGGTAGTACTGCAGGCCGGTGCGGGCCAGCTGGCTGTTGACCAGGATGATCCGGCTGAAATCCTCGTGCAGCAGTTGCAGGTAGTCGTCGGTGAAGATCACCCCCAGGGCCAGGATGCAGTCCACATCCTGCATGTACGCCTGGGTCCAGGGCCGCGAGGCGGGGCCGGCGTAGGTGCCGATGAACTGTGGGTGACTTTCGTCGACCACGGTCTTGGCTTCCAGGGTGGTGGTGAAGGGCAGGCCGCTGGCCTCGATCAGGCGCATCGCCTGCTCCTGCAGGCCATAACGGGCGATTTCGATGCCCAGCATGATCAGCGGCGAACGAGCGCCGTCCAGGCGCAGCAGGCTGGCCTCGATGGCGGCGTTCATCGACAGCGTGTCGCAACGCGCTGGCAGCGCTCGCAGTTCACCCTGCGGTGGTGGGCAGGGCTCGCCCCAGACGTTCTGCCAGGCCTCCAGGTAGATCGGCCGACGCTCGCTGATGGCCTTGACCAGCGCCTCGTCGATCAGCGCCGGGGCACGCAGGCTGTCGTCGAGGATCAGGCTGGCCACGGTCACCGGCTCGAAGACCTTGCGGCCCACCTCCAGATCACCGGTGGAATGGTGGAACAGCACATCCTGGGACCAGATCAGTTCGCGGTTCTGCGCCGTGGGGCTGGCGCTGATCAGCACCACCGGGTTGCGTTCGACGTAGGCGCCGGCGATGGCGTTCAGGCCACTGAAGGTGCCGACGCTGTATTGCAGCGAGACCGCGCCGATCCCGGCGTAGCGGGCATAACCGTCGGCCGCGTAGGCCGCGGCCATTTCATTGATTTCGCCCACCGCGTCGATGCCGTCGAAGTCGTCCAGGGCCGACATGAAATGCGAGACGTAGTCCCCCGGTACCTGAAACACCTTGCGCAGGCCCAGTTGCTGCAGGCGGGTCAGCAGGTAGTCGGCGACGCTGAAGTTGTCAGTGCTGGCCATGCTCGATCCCCTCGTAGGCAAAGGTGGTGACCGCGTTCAGGGTCTTGCCGCAGTCCTGGCAGGGCAGCGGCTCGCTGCCGGGCAGGGCGCAGCCATCCGGGGTCGGCACCGGCAGCAGGTCGTAGCTCTTGGGCAGCCAGCTGGGGCGTTTCAGGCCAAAGAAGTCCTGCAGGGTCGACTCGGCCACGGTCAGCGCGCCCTCGACCCAGCCCTGGCCCATGGAATAGGCCTCGCCGACGATATGGATCTGCTGGTCCGGCACCGGGTGGCGCATGCGGCAGAGGATCTGGTCGATGCGGTAGTTGGCCTTCCATTCGTGCCAGCCGCCGCCGTAAGGGTCGGCGTCCCAGGCGTGGTAGACCGCCGAATAGGGCCGTGGCAACTCCACCTGATCGTGGACCTGGGTGACTTGCATCTGCGCCACCCGGACCATTTCATCGCTGACCTGGAACTCGCTGCGCGGCACCACCTCGGTGGCTTGCAACTGCCCGGCGAGGCTGGACGGCACATGGCCGACAAAGGGCGCGCCGTCTTCCAGGCCCTTCCAGAACGGCACGGTGCCGATGTCGTTGTAGGAGGCCATGAGCAACGAGTTGAGGGTCGGCTCGCCGTCCGGTTGCTCGCATTCGGTGCCCATGTAGTAGACCTGGCGCACCGGCAGGTCGGTGACCGAGCGCCCGGCCACCAGCCCGAGGCTGCGCCACCAGGGCTGTTCGTAGGCCAGAAACAGCTTGAACGCGGATTGCATCAGCACCGAACCGAGGTTTTCCTTGAGCCAGGGATCGTCGAACAGCGGCGCGTCGATCAGCTCCAGGGCCCGGCGCGGCATGGCCAGAATGATCTTCTTGGCCTTCACCACCTGGCTGCCCTCGGCGTCGCGGGTACTGCCATCCTCGGTGACGGTGCTCTGGAAATGCAGGCGATAGGGGAAGTCGCGGTCCTTGGCGTAGCTGATTTTCACCAGGCGCTGGTTCATCTGCACCCGCTGCTTGGCGGGCAGCAGCCCCGGCAGCTTGGCGAACTTGGCGGCGAGGGTCAGGGGCAGGCTCTGGAAGCCCTTGGTCAGGGTCAGGAAGGTGGTGTCGTCGCTGTATTCGGTGGCCGGCAACTGAGTCACGGCGCTGGCGTTGGCCACGTTGGCGTCGTAGCCGCCGGCGTCCTTCATGAACTGGTAGCCCTCGTTGCTCATGACCCGGTACAGCAAATCCCAGAAGCCGTATTTCCAGATCTCCTTGCCGAACACCTTGACCTGCATCTGCTGGCACAGGCTGAGCTGGTCGAAGCCCGGGTACACGTAGTTCATTACCTTGACCTGCAGGTCCTCGGGGCCGAAGCCGCGCTCGGACCAGGCCAGGTCATAGGGGATCTTGTGCGGCGCTTCCTTGAAGTCGCGATAGCGAAAGCGTTTGCCGCGCAGGTAGAACAGGTTGTTCAGCGAGCCCACCGGTGGTGGCGCGCCCATGGGGAAGGCCTTGCTCGGCAGGCGCAACTGCTTGACCAGGTTGTCCACCAGCACATGGCCCGTGGGGCCGGGGATGTAGCGCATGCCGCCGACTTCCGCGACCACGTTGGGCAGGCCCGGCAGGTTGATGCTGAACAGCCGGCCGCCGATGCGGTCGCTGTATTCGAACAGGCCGATCCGTTGCTGTTCACCTTGTTCATGTTGCAGGCGCCAGGCGCTGTAGGTGCCTGAAGCCCCCCCGCCGACAACCGCTACATCGAGTTCGAGTTCTTGAGCTTGCATGCGGAAATTCCCTTTCGGTTGAAGGCGGACACCGGCGTCCTGCCGCGACCTAGTATTGTCGAGTTTTGGCGGAATTCCAGTTTGCCATCATTGGCGTTTTGGTCCCGTGTGGGCGGGGGTTTTGCATGGATTGTCGGACAATATGTCGGGCTCCTCGAGGCATGTCTGGGAGGCACTGCGGGCGCTCTGCGCAGGTGCCCGGCAACGGCGCCACAAGGTTGGACAGGGGCGACCCGAGTGGGTAGTTTCCATGCACCGCGCACAAGGAACCTGGCATGGCCCCGGACCTGACTTCCATCGAGCTGTTTCTCAAGGCCCTGACCCTGGGCAACCTGTCCCGCGCGGCGGAGCAGTCGCACCTGTCGCTGTCGGCCGCCAGCCGGCGCCTGTCGCTCTTGGAGCAGCACTTCAAGGTGACGTTGCTGATCCGTACTTCCACCGGGGTGCAGCCCACGGCGGCGGGGCTGGCCCTGGCCGAACACGCGCGAAGCCTGCTGCGGGCGGTGGATGTGATGCACGCCGACCTGGCCGACTTCGCCAAGGGCGCCACCGGCCGGGTCAGCCTGTATGCCAACAGCTCGGCCATGAGCCAGGAGCTGCCCCGGCAACTGACCCAGTGGAGCGACCTGCATCCGGGGATTCGCGTGGACATCCGCGAAGAGCGCAGCCGCGAGATCATCCTCGCGGTGCGTGACGGTGTGGCCGATGTGGGCATCGTCACCACCCGGCCGCGGGGCCAGGACCTGCACTACATCCCTTATTGCCGCGACCGCCTGTGCCTGATCGTGCCCCAGGAGCACCCGTTCAAGATGAGCCATGCGCGCTTCCAGGACTTGCTCGGCTACGACTTCGTCGGCCTGGAAGACAACGCCGCCATCACCCCGCTGATCACCGAGGCCGCGGCCGCGGTGAGCATGCCCTTGCGCCTGCGGGTGCAGGTGCGCAGCTTCGAGGCGGTGTGCCGGCTGATCGCCGCCGGGCAGGGCGTGGGGGTGCTGCCCCAGGGCGCGGTGCAGATCTTTCGCAAGGAGATGGCCTTGCGTTTTATCGAAATCGACGACCCCTGGGCCGACCGCCAGATGTTCCTCTGCAGGCGCCGCGAGCAACCGTCCCTGGCCAGTCGCGAGCTGTTCGACTACCTGGCCGGCTGCGGGCAGGCCGGGGCGCAGGCTGGCTAGTCGCTGCTCTAGGCAGGCCCCCTCTGACGCGTCTTCGAATTTTGCGAAGGCGGTTTCCACAATGAGCAATTCCCCTGGGCGCTTCCCCGTGCCCAGAATGGGCTCGCCCGTGCGCTTGACCTGCCTCCATAAGAACAACACGTCAGACCAGGAGAGACGGCTTGTCCAGGACCAATCCCGCTGTAAAAGCTCCCCATCGCATCGCGGTGATCGCCGGTGACGGCATCGGCCGCGAGGTGGTTCCCGAAGGCTTGCGCGTGCTGGAAGCCGTCAGCCGGCGCTTCGGCATCGCCTTGCAGTTCGATCATTTCAACTGGTGCAGCGAGCACTACCAGGCCCACGGCAGCATGATGCCCGCCGACTGGTCCGAGCAGATCGGCGACCACGAGGCGATCTTCTTCGGCGCCGTGGGCGCGCCGGACATCGTGCCCGACCATATTGCGGTGTGGGATTCGCTGCTGAAGATCCGCCGCCAGTTCGACCAGTACGTGAACATCCGTCCGGTGCGGCTGATGCCCGGTGTGCCGTGCCCGCTGGCCGGGCGGATGCCCGGCGACATCGATTTCATCGTGGTCCGGGAAAACACCGAGGGCGAGTATTCCAGCGTCGGCGGGCGCATGTGGGAGGGCACCCCGCGGGAGATCGCCCTGCAGGAGTCGGTATTTTCCCGTCACGGTGTCGACCGGGTGGTGAAGTACGCCTTCGAGCTGGCCAGCCGCCGGCCCCGGCGCAATCTGGTGGCGGCCACCAAGTCCAACGGCATCGCCATCACCATGCCGTTCTGGGACGAGCGGGTGGAGCAGATCGCCAAGGCCTATCCCCAGGTCGACACGCGCAAGTTCCACATCGACATTCTCTGCGCGCACTTCGTCCAGCACCCGGACTGGTTCGATGTGGTGGTGGCCTCCAATCTGTTCGGCGACATCCTTTCCGACCTGGGCCCGGCCTGTACCGGGACCATCGGCATCGCGCCCTCGGCCAACCTCAATCCCGAGCGCCTGTATCCGTCATTGTTTGAACCGGTGCACGGTTCGGCGCCGGACATTGCCGGGCTGGGCGTGGCCAACCCCATCGGCCAGATCTGGTCGGCGGCGCTGATGATCGAGCACCTGGGGCAGGGCGATGAGCTTTACCAGCGGGCCGCGGCGGCGATTGTCGAGAGCATCGAGACGGTGCTCGCCGAAGGCCCGCGCACCCGGGAAATGGGCGGCAATGCCAGCACCGTGGACGTCGGGCGGGCGATTGCCGAGTGTCTGGCAGGCAACAGGAGCTGATGAAAATGAGCCTCGAACACTACATCGACAACCAATGGCAAGCCTCGTCCTGGGCCGAGGACATTCCGGTACTCGACCCCAGCACCGGCATCGCCTACGCGCGGATCGCCCGCGGCACCGCCGAGGACATCGACCTGGCGGTGCAGGCCGCGCAGCGCGCCCTGGGCGACAACTTCGACGGGCCCTGGGGCGGCCTGTCGGCCCTGGAGCGCGGGCGCCTGCTGGCGCGCCTGGGCCAGGCGGTGCTGGAGCACCACGAAGAGCTGGCGCAGATCGAGGCCCGGGACACCGGCAAGGCGCTGAAGGTGGCCCGCGCCGATGCCACGGCCCTGGCGCGCTATTTCGAGTACTACGCCGGGGCCGCCGACAAGCTGCATGGCGAGACCTTGCCCTATCAGGCCGGCTATACCGTGCTCACGGTGCGCGAGCCCCATGGCGTCACCGGGCACATCATTCCCTGGAACTACCCGATGCAGATCTTCGGCCGCAGCGTCGGCGCCGCTTTGGCGGCGGGCAATGCCTGTGTGGTCAAGCCCGCCGAGGACGCCAGCCTGTCGCTGCTGCGCCTGGCGGAACTGGCGGCCCAGGTGGGTTTTCCGGCGGGCACGATCAACGTGGTCAGCGGCTACGGCCACGAAGCCGGCGCGGCGCTGTGCGCCCATCCTGGCGTCGCGCATATCTCCTTCACCGGCTCCACTGGCACCGGCGCCCTGGTGGCCAAGGCCGCCGCCGAACGGCATTGCCCGGTGACCCTGGAACTGGGGGGCAAGTCGCCGCAGATCGTGTTTGCCGACGCCGATGTGGAGCGCGCGCTGCCGGTGCTGATCAACGCCATCGTGCAGAACTGCGGGCAGACCTGTTCCGCCGGCAGCCGCCTGCTGGTGCAGCGCAGCCTCTACGAACCGCTGCTTGAGCGCCTGGCCCAGTGCTTCGGCCAACTGCGCGCCGGGCCCTCGGAGCTGGACCTGGACATGGGCCCGCTGATCAACCAGAAGCAGCTGCGTCAGGTGCGCGAGTTTGTCCGCGAAGCCGAGGCCGCCGGCATCCCGGTGGCGGCCCGCGGGCAGGTGGTGGCCGAGGCCGGCAGTGGCGGCTATTTCCAGGAGGCGGTGCTGTTTCGCGATGTGCCGCCAGACAGCCGTCTGGCCCGGGAGGAGGTGTTCGGCCCGGTGCTGGCGGTGCTGCCCTTCGAGGACGAAGCCGAGGCCATCCGCCTGGCCAACGACAGCGCCTTCGGCCTGGTGGCCGGGGTCTGGACCCGGGACGGTGCGCGCCAGCTGCGCATGGCCCACAAGCTGCGCTGCGGCCAGGTGTTCATCAACAACTACGGCGCCGGCGGCGGCGTCGAACTGCCCTTCGGCGGGGTCAAGGCCAGTGGTTATGGCCGCGAGAAGGGCTTCGAGGCCCTGCTGGGTTTCACCACCTTGAAGACCATAGCCATTCGTCACGACTGACGGCCGCTGCGGCGGTCCATAACAACAAAAACAGGAGTCACTTCCATGCGTCTAGCCAACAAGACTGCCATCGTCACCGGCGCCGGTTCCGGCTTTGGCGAGGGTATCGCCAAGACCTTCGCCCAGCAGGGCGCCAACGTCATCGTCGCCGACATCAACACCACGGGCGGCCAGCGGGTGGTGGAGGAGATCCGCGCCGCCGGCGGGCAGGCCCACTTCGTCGAGGTCAACGTGGCCCAGGACGCCAGCGTCGGCGCCTTGCTGCGTGACACCCTGGAGCAGTACGGCGGCCTCGACATCGTGGTCAACAACGCCGGCACCACCCACCGCAACCGACCGATGCTGGAAGTCGACGAGGCCGAGTTCGACCGGGTGTTCGCGGTCAACGTCAAAAGCATCTTCCTCAGCGCCAAGCACTTCGTGCCGCATTTCCGTGGCCAGGGTGGCGGGGTGTTCATCAACATCGCCTCCACGGCGGCGATCCGTCCGCGTCCGGGGTTGGTCTGGTACAACGGCAGCAAGGGCGCGGTGGTGGTGATGAGCAAGACCATGGCCGCCGAGCTGGGGCCGGACAATATCCGCGTCAACTGCGTCAACCCGGTGGTCGGTGCCACGGCGCTGCTCAGCGAGTTCATGGGCGTGCCGGACACCCCGGAAAACCGCCAGAAATTCATGGCCACCATTCCCCTGGGGCGCTTCTCCACCCCGCAGGATGTAGCCAACGCCTGCCTGTACCTGGCCTCCGATGAGGCGGCCTTTATCACCGGCACCTGCCTGGAAGTGGATGGTGGACGTTGCGTGTGATGACCTGTAGAAACCTGTTGGCCAGATCTGAACCAGCTACGGAGTGCAGTCGACATGTGTGGGATCGATAACGACAAGAATCACCCCAATACCCAGCAGCTTCTTGAAGGCCTGCCGAAGAACTGGGGCAAATGGGGTCCGGACGACGAGGTCGGCGCCCTCAATTATCTGCAACAGGCCGAGGTGCTGCGTGGCGTCGCCGCGGTGCGCCAGGGCAAGACCTTCACCCTGCAGGTGCAGATCGGCCACCCCGGCGGCGACCCGATGTGGCCGGCGCGCAACCCTTCGATGCGCTTCAACACCCTGGACCGCAGCCACTATCAGGCCGGCAAGCAACCTTCGATGACCGGCGGCGCCGAGTACTGCGACGACGTGATCTTCATGCAGTTGCAGGGCTCGACCCAGTACGACGCCCTGGGCCATGCCTGGTACGACAACCAGCTATGGAACGGCTACGACGCCAGCAGCACGGTGGGCGGCATGGCCAAGGCCAGCGTGCTGCCGATTGCCGAGCGCGGCGTGGTGGGCCGCGCGGTGCTGATCGACATGGCCCGCCATCGCGGCAAGAAATACCTGGGTCGCGGCGAGACCTTCAACCACCTGGACCTGCTGGCCGCGGCCAAGGCCCAGGGCGTGGCCATCGAGAAGCGCGACATCCTGATCATCCGCACCGGCTCCATGGGCGCCTTCTACGAGTACGGCAAGACCGAGTTCTTCAAGGACCTGGTGGAGCCCGGGCTGACCTACAGCCGCGAACTGGTGGACTGGTTCAACCAGATGGAAATCCCCAACCTGGTCACCGACACCATCGCCAACGAAGTGATCACCGACCCGGTGTCCGGGGTGCAGATCCCGCTGCACTGCGCGCTGATGCGCAACCTGGGGATCGCCTTCACCGAGATCGTGCTGCTCGAAGACCTGGCCGAGGATTGCGCCGCCGACGGCCAGTGGACCTTCCTCTACACCGCCGCGCCGTTGAAGATCGTCGGTGGCAGCGGGGCGCCGGTGAACCCCATCGTCATCAAGTAACCGTCGCCGGGTCATGCCGACCGGCATGCCGCGGCACTGGCGGGCCGCAGGTCATGGGGTTACCCTGCGGCTCTTTTTTCGAGACCGATATGGACCTTCGCCTCCCGTGACCGATACCTGCCCGCCCAACTGCGCGCACTGCGCCGAATACCCCGACCACCAGAGCGCCCACCAGGCTGTGGTCGAAGCCCTGCAAGTGATGGGCGCCCATCCCGAGGCCAGCGAAGACGAGATCGTGCAGATGCTCCAGGCGCGAGGCTACTCGGCCATCGTCGCCGAGAAGCTCAACGCCTTCGTGCCCTCGGCCCTGAGCTGGCCGCTGCTCAAGCGCCTGGGAGTGGAGACCTTCGTCGGGCACTTCATCGCCTACGACGACAATGACCAGGAGGTGCAGATCCCGGTTTCCAGCCAGCACTATTTCACCGCCGCCTTGATGCTGGCCTACAACACGCTCGAAGACGGTTGGAGCGAGGAGTTGCCCCACAGCACCTTTGTCAGCGTGACGCAACACAGCGCCGAGATGAACGCCGCGAATAAGCTGCTGAACCAGGGTGGCAGCCTGGAAGGTGGGACGATCGGGCCCCTGCAGTTGCTGCGGCTGAGCGCCAGCGAGGTGCTGGGGCAAGCGTCTAGCTGATGTAGATGATCTTCGACACCAGCTCGGCGCTGTTCTTGGCCTGCAGCTTCTTCATCAGGCGCGCGCGGTGCACCTCCACCGTGCGGTGGGAGATCGCCAGCTTGCGCGCCACTTCCTTGCAGGTCAGGCCGTTGACGATGTGCAGCGAGATCTCGCGCTCGCGTGGGGTCAGGCGCACCGTCGGCGCCAATTGCCGGTCCAGGCGTTCGAAGTGCCAGATCATCAGCCCGAACGGGTCGTCCGGGGTCAGCGAGAAGCCGTGGGCCCGGGCCCAGAACACCTCGCCGTTGCGGTGCTGCATAAAGCGCTCGTCGGTGTAGGACGCGCCCTGGCCGTTGCGCAGCCAGTGTTCGCTGCGTTCGCCAATGCTCTGGTAATCGGCCTGGGACGGGTACAGCAACAGGGTCAGGTGATCCAGCAGTTGCTCGCGCTCATAGCCGAACAGGCGCAGGAAGGCCTGGTTGCAGTCGAGCATGCGCCGATGCCCGGTGATCAACTGCGGTGCGGGGGAAACCTGGAAGGCCAGGCGCTCTAGGTCCTGGAGCTGCTGGGCATATACGGTCATGGGGCATCCTGCCTCGTGGAAGTCGTTGCGCCGCTCTGGCAAGCCGGGCACTACTTACTGGTGTACGTAGTTGCCCTAACTAGCGTCTGATTGTGGCGCTCGCCATTGTAGGGAACGTCCGCTTCAAGCACAGAAGAAAATCACCATGAATCATGCTTCCGTATCCATTGTCGCTGCCGCCCACACATCCTTCGGTCGCCTCCAGGGTGTGACCCTGGAGGACCTGATTGTCCAGGTCACCCGCGAGGCCCTGGCGGATGCCGCGATCGATGCCGCCGAGATCGACGCGCTGTTTCTCGGGCACTTCAACTCGGGCCTGGTGCCAGACGGTTTTCCCGCCTCGCTGATGCTCCAGGCCGACCCGCAATTGCGTTTCAAACCGGCCACCCGTTGCGAAAACGCCTGCGCCTCGGGCTCGGCGGCGATCCTCGCGGGGGTCAATGCGATCCGCAGTGGCGCCGCGGAACTGGTGCTGGTGGTGGGCGCGGAAAAGATGACCGGCAACTCCACCGCCGAAGTGACCCAGGCCCTGGCCGGTGCCGGTTACCAGAACGATCCGCAGGAGGCCGGCCTGAGCTTTGCCCAGCTGTTTGCCCGGGTCGCCCAGCAGTACACCGAGCGCTATCACAGCCCGCTGGCCTCGATGGCGGCGATTGCGGTGAAGAACCATGCCAATGCCATGGCCAACCCCCTGGCGCAGATGCACCGGCCGATGGACTTCGAGCATTGCAACCAGGTGTCCCAGAGCAATCCGCTGATCGCGCCGTCGCTGCGCCTCACCGACTGTTCGCTGATCAGTGACGGCGCGGCGGCGATTGTCCTGGCTTCGCCGCAGCGCGCGCGTTCGTTCCGCCGCGAAGTGGCGATCCGCGCCCTGAGCCAGGTCAATGACCTGCTGCCGATGGCCAGCCGCGACATCCTGGCCTTTGACGGCCCGCAGCGGGCCATCCACGGCGCCTTGCGCGAGGCCGGGGTGAGCCTGGGCGACATGAGCTTTGCCGAGGTCCACGACTGTTTCACCATCGCCGAGTTGCTGATCTATGAAGCCATGGGCCTGGCGCCCAAGGGCGAAGGCCATCGGGCCCTTGACGAGGGCATCGTGCGCCCCGGCGGGCGTTTGCCGGTCAACCTCTCCGGCGGGCTCAAGGCCAAGGGCCACCCGGTGGGCGCCACCGGCGTGTCGATGCATGCCCTGGGTTTTCGCCAATTGATCGGCGAGCCGATTGGCCTGGGCGTGCCCCGGGCCGAGTTCGGCTTGCTGTTCAACATGGGCGGCATGGCCGTGGCCAACTACGCCTCGGTCCTGCAAGCGCTCAGGGCCTGAACATGAACATTGCCCACTGGTTGCTGGACGCGGCCCAACGCTGGCCGCAGCGCCCGGCGCTGTTCGAGGGCTGCCGCCAGGTGGCCGACTACCAGGGCTTCGCCGCGCGGGTCCGGGCCCGTGCCCTGCACCTGCGGCATGAGCACGGCATCGCCGCCGGGGACCGGGTGGCCTTGCTGCTGAAGAACAGCTGCGCCTACCTGGAACTGCTCTACGCCATCTGGTGGAGCGGGGCGGTGGCGGTGCCGGTCAACAGCAAGCTGCATCCGCGGGAAGCGGCCTGGATCGTCGGTAACTCCGGGGCCCGGCTGATCTTCACCGACGGTGGCCGGACCTTCGAGCTGCCGGACTTGCCCGCCGATTGCCGCGAGCTGCCCGCCGCAGTCATGCCGGCGCCGGCGGGCGTCGCGGACACCGAACTGCGCGAGCCCTGGCCGTGCGCCGACCACGAGCTGGCCTGGCTGTTCTACACCTCGGGCACCACCGGCCGTTCCAAGGGCGTGATGCTGTCCCACGGCAACCTGATCGCCATGTCGCTGTGCTACCCGCTGGATGTCGACCCGGTGCAGGCCGGCGATGCGCTGGTGTATGCCGCGCCGATGTCCCACGGCGCCGGGCTGTACAACTTCATTCACGTGCGCTGTGGTGCCCGGCACGTGGTGCCTGAGTCCCGGGGGTTCGATGCGCCCGAGCTGTTCGGGCTGGCGCAGCAACTGGGGCAGGTCAGCCTGTTTGCCGCGCCGACCATGGTCAAGCGCATGGTCGAGCAGGCCCGGCAGCAAGGCTATGACGGCACGGGCATCAAGACCATCGTCTACGGCGGGGCACCGATGTACCAGGCGGACCTGGCCCAGGCCCTGGACACCTTCGGCCCGCGGCTGGTGCAAATCTACGGCCAGGGCGAGTGCCCGATGAGCATCAGCGCGTTGTCCCGGGAACTGATCGCCGAGCGCCAGGACCCGGACTGGCCGGCTCTGGCAGCGTCAGTCGGGCGCCCGCAGGCCTGTGTCGAGGTGCGCATCCTCGATGCCCAGGGACAAGCCCTGCCAGCCGGCGAGCCCGGGGAAATCGCCGTGCGCGGCGCCCCGGTGATGCAAGGCTACTGGGACAATCCGGCCGCCACCCGAGCGACCCTGGTGGACGGCTGGTTGCTCACCGGCGATATCGGTTTTCTCGATAGCCGCGGTTTGCTGACCCTGACCGACCGCTCCAAGGATGTGATCATTTCCGGCGGCAGCAACATCTACCCGCGGGAAGTGGAGGAGGTGCTGATGCAGCATCCCGGGGTGTTCGAGGTGTGCGTGGTGGGCGAGGCGGATGCCGAATGGGGCGAGTCGGTGGTGGCCTTCGTGGTTGCGCGCGACCCCGACAGCCTCGACCCGCAGGTGCTCAACCAGTGGTTCGTGACGCGCATGGCGTCGTTCAAGAAACCGCGCAAATACCTGTTTTGCGCCGAGCTGCCGAAGAACAGCTACGGCAAGATTCTCAAGACCCGCTTGCGTCAGTGGCTGCAGGACCCGACAGGGACCATTGCCGAGCGCTGACGCACTTTCCCATGGACCGCAGTACGACAGGAGTCTCCCAACATGGACGTGTCCTCTTGCAACCCCCAGCGCCAGCGGCGCCGGGCCTTTATCGGCGCCACTTCCGGCCACTTGATCGAGTGGTACGACTACGGCGTCTACGGCTTTCTGGCGGTGTACATCGGCCAGGCGTTCTTCGTCTCCGATGACCCCACCAGCAGCCTGCTGGCGAGTTTCGCGGCCTTTGCCCTGAGCTTTTTCATCCGCCCCCTGGGCGGCCTGTTCTTCGGCCCGTTGGCGGACCGCATCGGCCGGCGCCAGACCCTGATCACCGTGCTGGTGCTGATGGCCGGCTCGACCTTCCTCCTGGGCCTGTTGCCAACCTACGCCAGCATCGGCATCGCCGCGCCGATCCTCCTGGTGCTGATCCGCTGTGTGCAGGGGTTCTCTGCCGGTGGCGAGATCGGCACCATCACCAGCTTCATTGCCGAATACGCCGGACCCGGGCGCCGCGGCTTTGCCACTTGCTGGCTGATGGTCACCGCGGTGCTCGGCCTGTTGCTGGGCGGCGCGGTGGCCAATGGCATGACCTGGGGCCTGGGCGCGGAAGTGATGCAGGACTGGGGCTGGCGCATGCCGTTCCTGCTCGCCGGTCCTTTGGGCTTCATCTCGCTGTATATCCGCCTGAAGCTCGAAGACAGCCCGGAGTTCCTGGCCCTGGCGCAGGCCGGGCAGACCTCCAAGGCACCGCTGCGCGAAGTCTGGCAGTGGAAGCGCTCGATTGCCCTGGTGTTTTTCATCATCACCCTGCACAGCTCGATCTTTTACCTGGTGCTGACCTTCGCCTCGACCTACATGTCCAACACCCTCAAGTTCGACAGCGGCACCACCTTGCTCTACGTGTTCGTCGCCAGCCTCTCGGCGGCGCTGGTCATGCCCCTGGGCGGGGCCTTTACCGATCGCTACGGACGCAAGCCGTTCCTGATGGTGATCGGCACCCTGGCCACCCTGGCCATGTACTGGTTCTTCAAGACCGCGCCCAACGCCACCCCGGCCACGCTGTTCTGGCCGTTGATGGCGGTGGCGATCCTGTTCGGGCTCTATGCGTCGTCGACCTACGCGCTGATGAGCGAACTGCTGCCCACGCGCATCCGCTCCACCGGCATCGCCGTGGCCTACAACATTCCGGTGGCGGTGTTCGGCGGCAGCGCGCCGCTGATCTCCACCTGGCTGATCAAGCTCACCGGCGACATCACCGCGCCCTGGTACTTCTACGTGGCCACCGGCGTGGCGTCGCTGATTGCCCTGGTGGTGCTGCGCAAGGAGGACTTTGTCGCCTGCGCCTCAGAGCACCCGGCAAGGCAGCCAAACGCGGCGGTGAGCCTGCCGAGCGGGGCCTGACGCCGGAGCGGACCTGGGCGCCGCCAGGTCCGTCCAGGCTGGCGCTTGCGCTAGATCACGGGCTGGTTGGCAACTGCCGGCGCGGCCTGTCCCAGGCGCTCGCTGGCGGTCAGCAGGCGGATCAGCGGTGAGGCGATGAAGGTGCTGATGATGGCCATGATCACCAGGATGGTGAAGTACTCTTTGGGCAGCACGCCAAGGTCATAGCCGACATTGAGCACCACCAGTTCCATCAAGGCGCGGGTGTTCATGCAGACCCCGATCAGCGCCGAGTTCCTTGGGCTTTCTCCCAGCAGGCGGCTGGAGCCGTAGGCCCCGAGGAACTTGCTGGCAAAGGCCACCAGGCACACCAGGAAACAGTTGCGCAGGGCGTGACTGCCCTCCAACGAACCTACGTCGGTTCGCAGGCCCGTATAGGCGAAAAACACCGGCAGGAAGAACGCATTGACCAAGCCGCCGACCTTGGCGTTCCACTGGGCGACGAAGGGCCGGTGGGTATGCAGCGCCACGCCCATGATGAAGCCGCCAATGATCGAGAACACCCCTATCAGGTTGGTGATGACGGCGCTGGCAAACAGCACGATCAGCATCAGTGAAATACCGCGCGCCGACAGGGGCCGACGTTCCAGGTCGCCGATGATCCAGCGCAGGATCAAGGGCCGCACCTGCCACAGCACCACGATGATGAACAGCGCCAGGGCCAGCATCCTCAGGAGCGAGGTCCAGACGTTGAAGTTCGAGGCAATGATCGACGTCACGCCGCCCAGGATCAGCCAACCGCAGACATCGTCGATTGCCGCGGCGCCGATGGTCAGGGTGGCGACCCGTGATCGCGACAGGCCCAGTTCCATGAAAATGCGCCCCAGAATCGGCAGGGCGGTGATTGACAGGGCGGTGGCGAAGAACAGCTGAAAGGCCAGCAGCGGAGGTCGCTCACCGGTGATCTGCTGCCAGAAAAATTCGGCGCTGAAAAAGCCGCTGGCAAAGGGCACCAGCAAGCCCCCCAGGCTGATGAAGATGATCGAGCGCTTGCGGCCTTTGAGGTGCGCGCCAAATTCGAATTCCAGGCCCACCTGGAACATCAGCAGAATCAGCCCGACCTGAGCCGTCGCGATAAAGGCGGTAGAGGTCTGCGGCACGAAGATGCTGTGCAGCAGCTCCGGAAAGAAATACCCCAGCAAGCTTGGGCCCAGCACCAGGCCTGCAAGGATTTCACCGGCCACCGGGGTTTGCCCCAGGCAGCGCGTGCTGAGCCAGGAGATCAGCCGACTGACGGAAAAGATCACGATCAGCTGGATCAGAAACAGCAATGTCAGGTGTTCGGCCTGGGAGCCCACGGCCGATTGCCCCATGGGGGGACTGGCGGGCTGTTGGGTTGTCGCACTGGTGGTTTGCATAGAGACTTCCTATCCCTTGAAGTGTGAAAGCGCTGGCTTGAGCCAGCCACCAAACTGAGTGTCCAGAAATACCGCGGCGTCCAGCAGCAATGCGTCCTGGCCGGGGCCGGCAACCAGCTGCACGGCCACCGGGCAGCCTTGATCCAGGCGCCCCATCGGCACACTGAGGGCCGGCAGGCCCAAGGCGTTGAACAGGGCGCAGTAAGCAACGTCAAAGGGGCGCTTGAGGGCATGCCCGTGTTCCGGCGCGACGCCTGGCGTGACGGGCATCAGCAGCACGCTGTGGCCGTCGAAGAGCTCGGCGAAGGCCTGTTGCAAGTGATCGCGCTGGGCAAGAAAACGCCCCAGCCCCGGATTGCCCAGGGCGTCGCCGACACTGTCCAGCCAGGTCGCCAGCAACGGCCCCGTCGCATGTCGCGCACGTCCGGCGAGGCTGGCGCGGGCTGCCCGCCAATAGCTCAGCGGCTGCCCATCGCCCAGGTAGTCCGCCAGGCGGACCTGCGCCTCCAGCTTCAGCACCGCCAGCCAGATGAAAAACGCGTTGTGCATGCCAGGTTCCTGCCAGGCCTGCAGCGTGGCGCCCTGGCTGGCCAGGCATTGCCCTGCGTCGTTCAAGGCCCGGGAGACGGCCTCGGACACCGGGCTGCTCCATTTCATCTTGTCGGGCAGGTACAGGTGGACCCGCTTGAGACGCGCGGGCTCGGCAACGGGCACGTACCGCGAATGGATATTGCGGTCGATGCCATCGGGGCCGGCGATGATCTGCAGGATTTCGCTCAAGTCCTCGGCATGTCGGCACAGCGGGCCGGCCGCAAAATGAGCGGATACCGCCTGTGCGTTGGCTTGCTCGCGGCCACGCTCGTCCAGGGGCAAATGACCGCTCAAGGGCACCAGGCCGCGCGACGGCTTGAGCCCAAAGACCCCATTGAACGCGGCGGGAATGCGCACTGAGCCTGCGCCATCGGTGCCAAGGGCAAATGGCACGCAGGCGCTGGCCACCAGGACCGCATCGCCGCCGCTGCTGCCCCCGGCGGTGCGCGAGGCGCGATACGGATTGAGCGTGCGGCCATAGAGCAGGTTGTCGGTTTCCGGCCACAGGGCCATCTCTGCCTGGTTGCCCAGGGCCACGGGAATGCCCCCCGCGGTTATCAGGCGCTGGGCGACCGTCGCCGTCGAGGACGCCGTGACCTGCCGACGCAAGGTCGAGCCGCAGGTTTGTGGCCAGCCCGCCAGCCCCAGGCCTTCCTTGATCGAGAAGGGCACGCCGTGCAAGCGCCCCAAGGGCTGGCCGCGCAACACATCGGCCTCTGCCCGACGCGCAGCACTGCGGGCGCCGCGGTACAGTTCGACGGCGATCGGGTTGCACAGGGCCTGGACCTCTTGGCAGCGCTCGATGGACTGCTCCACCAGTTCGACCGGCGAGATTTCCTTGCGCTTGATCAGGCGCGCCAGTTGCACGGCGCTCAGCTCCAGCAACCCGGACGCGCGGCAGCCGGAGGCCGTTGGCGTCAGCGCGGACATCAACGGCGGGCCAGGTCGAGAAAGCCGCCGTCATTGCCAAACGGCGACTTCAGCAGTTCCGGCGACTCGCCATATTTGTAGAACAGCGAGGGTTTGAGCCTCAGGCTCAGGGACCGCGCCAGATCCTGCACCACGCCGCAGCTGTGGCGCAGCAACAGCTTCAAGTGCCGTGGCGTCGGCGACCACTTGACCATCTTCATCAGGCGGACCCGCAGCGCCGCCGAACGCAGGTAGTAATGCGCGGCATACAGCGGCCGGGCACGATTCTCGGCTTTGTACAGGTCGAAGTTGATGGTGCGCGAGTACAGGTTCGGCATCATCTCCGGGCTCAGGCCCGGGTTGGAGCGGCGGACTTCCTGCAGCAGGCAGGCAAAGGGCAGGGGCGAAGGCTGCAACTCCCGGGGGTAGCGCGGCAGCAGGTCGGCAAACTGCTGGGCCTGGTGCCCATCGAGGAAGTCGCCGGTCATGTACATCGGCAGCACGACGTGGAAGTAGGCCATGTTGGCGAATAGCAGGGTCCAGCCCATCATGAACGGGTCGTCCATGACCTCGTACCATTTGCTCCAGGTGTCCTGCAGTGCCAGTTGCGCCTGAATGTGAGACTCCAGGCAGTTGACATAGGCCGGGGTCAGGCTGGCATGGATGTCCTTTTCGATCATGGCCGCGATCTGCGGAATCTGCTGTGCGACATACGCCAGCCCGGCGCTGTTGGCCGGATCGAAGGTGAACGCGGCGTCGCCGAGCAGGAACCAGCCATCGGTGGAGTAGTACTGCTGGGCTTCATACATGTAGTTGTACATGGCGTGGGCATCGATCACCTGGCCGCTGGCGATGAGTTCGGTGATCACCGGATGGTCGGCCATGACCTTGTCGTTGAACTGTTCGAGGGTGCTGATCTTCTGCTCGATCATGTCCGGGCGGTAGGTGATGCCGATGCTGATCATGTCTTTGCCATCGTCGCTGCGCATCGGGATCATCCAGATCCAGTAGCCCTTTCCGTAGAAGTGATGGGTGACGTAATAGGGGTCGTAGCAGTGGTGCTTGACCTTGTGGATGTTGATGTTGGACAGCAGGGTGCGGTCGAAGTCCTTGAGGCGGAACCAGAAGGTGCTGCGCTGGTAGGTCGGCTCCTTGTGCAGCTTGAGCTTCTTGGCCATGAAGCGGTTGCGTCCGGTGGCATCGATGATCCAGTCCGCGGTCAATTGCTGGGGCGCGTCGGTGTCGCTGCGCAAGGTCAGCAGGTGAGTGGCATGCTCGCCCTGGTGCAGGTCCACCGCGCTGACGTCGGCCTCGATCAGCTGCACTTGATGCGCGTCGACGATCCGCCGCAGGTCGCGGTCAAAACTGAACCGGTTGAGGTTGTAGGCCGGCATGCGAATCACCCCCGGCGCCTCATGCACGACATAGTTGCGGCACTCCGGGTTGTTGCGCAGCTTCAGGTAATAGGTCAGGCCGTACTTGTGGTAGTGCTTTTCCTCCAGCAGGCTGCCCAGCCCCAGGCCCTTGAAGAAGTGCGTGGTCAATTCCACCGTCGACTCGCCCACCACCGGGCGCTTTCGATCCGGGCGACCGATCAGGATGACCTCGACTCCGGGGAGGCGTTTCTTGAAGTACAGGGCAGCCAGGTGACCGGCGACGCCGGCCCCCATGATAGCGATACGTTTCATTGGCTCAGTCCGTGAACAAATAGGCAGGGCCGAAGGCGCGACGGCCTTCGGCGGAGGTTGATCGGTTTAGCGGCCAACGGCCTCGAGCAGGGTTTGCGGTTCGACGCGCTCTGAGTAGTCGACATTGACAAAGGCGTGGCGAATCACCCCGTCCTGGCCAATCACAAAGGCGCTGGCCATTGGCAGTGTCAAGGCATCCGAGCCGTTGAAGACCTTCAAGTCGGCGCCCAGGGAGCGGTAGACCGCGTCCAGTTCATCCTCAAGCTTGAAGACAATGCCGTACTGCTTGGCCAGGCGGTTTTCCGCGTCGCTGAGCAGCAAGTAGCGAATGCCCAGTGCTTCACGGGTCTTGGCCGAGGATTGCGGTGTCTGCGCCGATACCGCGACCAGTGTGGCGCCGGAGGCCGCCAGGTCGCCGACCATCTGCTGGTAGGCGCTCAAGGCCAGGTTGCAGAACGGGCACCACAGGCCGCGGTAGAACACCAGCACCAGGGGGCCCTTGTCGAGCAAGCGGCGCAGGTCGACATCCTGGCCATCCGGGTCCTTGAGTACCGCCAGAGGCGCCTTGTCCTGGGCTTTCAGGGCTTTCGCGGCCAGGCCACTGTCGACCAGCGACTGCAGTGATGCGCCGAATTTGTGCAGGATCTCGCCCGGCAGTTGTTCGGCCATCTGCTGTTTGGCAGCTTGCAGTTTTTCCTTGAGAGACATGAGTAACTCCTTTTTCTAGTGAGACAGGCTTCGGGTAGCCCGGGTGTGAATCCTGTGGGAGGCCTTACAACTGGGCGGGTAGCGTTGAAACAGCTGGCGCACCCAGTCCGGGCGCGTTTTGCTGGCATCGTTGAGCCAGTTGGCGACAGAGTCCTGGGGGTATTTCTGGCTTTCAGCAAGCAGCGGGATCAGCAGCGGTTCGGCTAATTCCGGGGTGCTCTTGAGGGCGCCGATGTGCTCGCACCAGACGCCTCGGGGGCGCAGGATCTCAATGCTGAAACGGCGGATCAGCGGGTCTTCGCTGAGCGTGTATTGGCGCAGCAGGGACAGGGCTGTCGCCAGGTCCTGGCTGAGTAAGGGCCGCAAGGCGATCCAGGCCCACTCGCGCACGCCGAAGTGGCTGTCACAGGCAAAGTGCAACTGGCTGTGGATCGCGTTGGCCAGGGACTGGTTACGTTCGCGGTAGGCATTGGCGAAGGCGGCCCAACTGCGCACGGTGTCCGATGGATGGGCCTGCAACAGGCTCCAGGCCCTTTGGCGCGCGGGCGGCGCGGCGAGTTCCAGCCATTGCCCGAGAGCCAGCCCCAGGGCGGCGATTCTTTTCGAAATGCCTTGTTTCTCGGTTGCCTGGGCGGCGGCGACCAGGGCTTGCCCCAGGCTCTCGTCGAGCTGGCCGGCAATGGCCGTGGCCAGCGCGGTCTGGTCAACGGCCAGGCACTGCGCCAGGTTGCGGGTCTCGATCAATCCCTGATTGATCAGCTGGGTGGTGTCTTCACTCATGGCAGGCTACCGGCTCGGGGGTGGCAAGGGGCGCTCGGGTGTCGACAGGCAGGCAGTAGCGGCCTGGCGAGAGCAGGTGATGGGGATCCAGGGCGTGCTTGAGGCGTGCCCCCAGTTGCCAGGCGGGGTGTTCCTGGTCGGCCAGCAACGGCATGAACGCCACCGGCACGCGATAGGGCAAGATCCCCTGAGCCTTGCCCAGCTGGAACAGTTGCCGATAGCAGTCATGGGCCCGAGCGGATGCCAGAGGGTCGTTGCGTGCAAACAGCAGTGGCACGGTGCAGTCGATGGCCCGGGTCGAAAGCGTGGTCAGGGTGATCGGACACAGCATGTCCTGCGCCTGGCACTGCTCGCTCATGGCGTGTAGGAAGTCTTCGATCAACTGCTTCTTGAACGGCAGTACCGGGGCGTACCAGATCAGCCCGCAGTGGTCGCGCGCGGGGTTCAATCCTGGCCCGGGAGGCGGCTTGGCCCCTGCGCTGTAGGCCAGCGGCAGGGCGACTTCGTTGGGGCGCCCTTCCATCAGTTCAACGCCGAGCAACATCTTTTCCAGGGTCCGCTGCCAGCGCCGCGCCCAACTCCCCGGCAGCCGCTGCAACAGGCCGTGGGCCAGGCTCAACTGGCGCCGGGTCTTGAACATCGAGCGACTGGCAAACCCCTTGAGTTCGCGCCGGATCATGCGCTTGAGCGAGGGCAACTGGTCCGCGTGGCAATAGATCGAGCCGACCCCCATCCAGGCCGGCAGCCCGAGGCTGTCGGCGCTCTGGCGCAGCTGTTCGCGGGGCAGTCCGGCGATGCCCTGGCCTTCACTGGCCATGGTCAGCAGGCGAGTGCGGTTCATGAGGTTGATTCCGCCCACCTGACCCTGGGCCTGGTCGATGATGCGCCGCACACCCTCCAGCGCCGCGCCCAGCCGGGCCGGGTCCTCGATCCAGAAGTAGAACGGCTGGATGACCTGGGGTTTTCTCACCAGGGCGAGGCTCATCTGGGTCACGATGCCCAGCCCGCTCTGGCTGAACAGACCGTCCAGATAGGGGCCCACTCCCCATTTGAAGCAAGGACTGGCAGCCCCCAGCGTCAGCGGCGAGCGGTAGATCTGGCCGTCGGGCAGCACCGCTTCCAGGGCCAGCACGGCCTGGAAGTGGTCGGTCTGCGGAGTAATCCCGTAACCCCGTTCCAGAGCGTTGCCCAGCAGGCTGCAAGAGGGGCCGGCACCGGTCACCGGTGTCAGGTAGGGCAGGTCGTGTTCTTGCAGATACTGCGCCAATGCGCCTTGGGTAACGCCCGGCTCAAGGGTGACCACTGACAGTTCTTCGTCGAACGACAGGATCCGCGCCATGCCCGACAAGTCCATCACCACGCAGTGCTCCCGACCGGTAGCGGCGCAACCGTAACCCCAGTTGTGACCGGTGCTGATGGGGTGCAGGGCGATGCCGTGCTGCCGGGCAATGACCACACAGGCCGCCACTTGCTCGCTGGAGAGGGGCGCGATCACCGCCTGGGCATAGGCCGGTGAATGCATGGTGTCGTGCTGGACGTGGGCGATGCCGGCGTGATCGAGGCGAACCTGCGACGCCCCCAGCACGTTGCGCCACTGCTCCAGGGCAGCTTGCAGGCGGGGGCTTTCAGAAAGCACTGGCCAACCCTCCCAACCGCAGGAACAGGCGCAGTTGCTGTACATCGGCCTTGCGGCTGGCTGGCAGCGCGGCATAACGGCGCTTGAACTCCGGCTTCATGGTCTTGACGCAGCGCCGCTTGGGCGTGCGGATCACCATCATCAGCGGGCTCAGTGCGGTGCTGTAGACCCGGGCGCAAGGCCCCAGGTAGCTGGCCGCCAGCGTCTGGAACTCTTCCAGGGAGAAGGCCGCCAACAGCGAGTTGCGGTAGTCCAGCAGGGTTTCCTGATCGGCGCCGTCGCTGGCGCGCTGGACGAAGTAATCCACCGATTCGGTCGATTTCAGGCGTCCGAAGTCATTCAGGTAAATGGCGCGATCGTTACGCAGCACCCGGGCAATGTTCCTGAAGGTCGACTCCAGCTGTTCCAGGCTCTCCAGGTGGTGCAGGGCCATGGAGGAAATCACCACATCGACACTGCGATCGCCGATCCTGCCCAGGCGAGTCATGTCATCCTCGATCAGCTCGACGTTGTCGATACCTTGTTGCCGGATCGAATCCCGGGCGATGTCGAGCATGTTCTTCGACAAGTCGACCCCCACGAATTCGGCCCGCGGGTTGAGTCGCGCCACCTGCAGCAACAGGCTGGCGGGCCCGCAGCCGATATCCAGGACAACGTCCCCGGGCTTGATCAGCGCGCACATCTGCGCCGCGTGGTACAGGTAGGTTCCCGACAGTGCCTGACCCTGTCCGGCACTGCTGGCATAGGACTCCACGCTGGGCTGGGCCTCCATGACCAACTCCGGTTCCGGTGTGCGAG
The DNA here is from genome assembly GCF_013407925.2 of Pseudomonas protegens. NCBI lineage: Bacteria > Pseudomonadati > Pseudomonadota > Gammaproteobacteria > Pseudomonadales > Pseudomonadaceae > Pseudomonas > Pseudomonas protegens. The sequence continues at coordinate 5,925,502 of NZ_CP060201.1, forward strand.
TGAACGGCTGTTTAGTGGTTATTTCTCTGTAAATCGCCCGCAGCAATCCCGTATCCATGACTCATCCTCCATGAAATGATGTGTGAAAATCGGCAGGGGAAGGGCGTGTTTACGCCAGGGCCAGCGCCCGTTTGACGCGCTTGCCCAAGTGCCTGTCATGCACCCCGCAGCGAGCCATGTGGATCAGCACGTCCTGCTCCTGCCAGCGATGCACGCGCGCATCGGCCGGCAGGCGAATCGCGTCGAAGTCGCGCTGGCAGAAAAAATCGAAGAAGTTGGTGTGCTGTCCCGCCACCGCAAATTTGACGCTGGAGGACTGGTAAACACTTCTGAAGGTGTCCTGGGCGTCTGCCAGTCCCAGTGACAAGGGCTGCGAAAGGGCGCCGTTGAGTTTGGTGTAGCGCTCCACGCGACCCATCGGCGAGAAGAACAGCACCTTGCGATAAAAGGAGCTGGCCCTGGGGTGTACGGCGATCAGCAGCTTTTCAATCCCACGGTAGTGCATTGCCCAACGGAACATCGCGTTGTAGAGCATCAGCGGCACGCCCTTGCCACGATAGTGCGTGGACACCGCCAGGGTCCCGACCTCGGCCAGGCGCTGGCCGGACAGACGCTGCAGCAGGACTTCGTTGCCGTGAACGTCCTCCATCGGCAAGCCCAGCATCGAATCTTCGATCAATGACACCGTGCCGATGATCTGCTGTTCCTTGATCGCGACGAAGGTCGTGGTGCCGGGCAGCAGGTGAAAGGCAGAAAAGCGCATGCCGGCACGGCAGACCGTGGAGATTCCCCGACGCGCATAGCTTTCATTGACCAGCCGCAGGGCCTCTTCCAGCTCGAAGAGGCTTTGTACCGGGCGAAATTCGAAGCCTTCGATGGCCAGCGGGGCGCGGGCTATGCGGGTGAGAAACAGATGGCGGTAGAGGGGGGGAGGAATGTAACGCTCCAATGAGGCCAGGCCATGCCTGAGCGTGTCGACGCCACTGTGAAGACGCGGCTTCCTGCCGAAATTGGTCATTACCTTTTGACTCTGCAACATCAGTCACCTCCATGTGTTGCTACTACCGTTGACGCCCGGTGCTAATCCCCGTCAGGAGGTTGCAGTGCCAGAGCGGGGCTTGCAGAAATGCAATAGATCGCTTCGGTCAGTGCCTGGCGTTGTTCCGCGCTCAGGCCTTCGATAATGCTGCAGATCCAATCCGTATGATCGGCAAAGACTTCGTCCACTACCTGCCTGCCTTCCGGGGTCAGGCTGATGATCAGCTTGCGTCGATCCGTCGGGTCGGGCTTGCGCCTGATGAAGCCATCGCCTTGCAGGCCATCGAGCAGTCCGGTCACGGTGCCGGTGGTGATGGACAAGCGCGTCGCGAGTTCCAGTGGCGAGAGTTTTCCGCCCGCACTCTTGAGGGTCAGCATGATCACGAAGCGCCCCTCCGAAAGGCTGTAGCGGGCAAGCCGCACAGCACAGACGCGGTTGATTGCCGCTGCGGCCGATAGCAGTTCGAAGCACAGTCTGACGCTCTCGCGAGCGTCGGGAGAAATGTTCTCCAGTGCCTGCAGCATGATGTGATGTTTGTTCTCTAAAATATTCATAAGGCGCAGTTTATCTTGGCGCCTTACTAAGTCAACGGTTAATTCTTGTACTCAATCTTGTTGATCTTAAGCTGTTGTTTTATATGGATTTAAATCTATTTTTGCAGCGTGATGAGGGGCGCGAGGAGGGCTTGAATGGTGACTTATTTGTGTCATTCATTTGGCGCCGAAAATACGCCTTTGCAGGTGGGGATGACGCTCGATCCTGGCGGGGGGCAGCAGGTAGCACCGTTCCTTGGTGCTACAGGACGCTGGTTGAGGTTATGAGCGCGCCGCTACCCACCGGCGCTTGCCGCGCCAGCCCAGCTGGTAGGCAATGCCCAGCCAGATAAACCACGCCGGCATCACGCACAGCGCCAGGCGGGTGTCCGGGCGCAGGGCCAGCAGGCACAGCACGAACAGCAGGAAGGCCAGGGCGAACCAGGCCATGGGGACGCCACCAGGCATTTTGTAGAGCGAGCGGGCGTGCAGTTGCGGGTGCTTTTTGCGGTAGGCGATGTAGGAGGCGAGGATGGTCGACCAGGTGAAGATCACCAGGATCGCCGACACCGTGGACACGATGGTGAAGGCGGTCATCACCTCGGGAACGATGTACAGCAGCAGGACCCCCAGCAGCATCAGCAAGGTGGTGAAGCTCAGGCTGATGACCGGCACGCTGTGGCTCGACAGGCGCTTGAACAGGCCAGGGGCATTGCCCTGGTCGGCCAGGCCGAAGAGCATGCGGCTGGCGGAAAACACCCCGCTGTTGGCCGAGGACGCGGCGGACGTCAGAACCACGAAGTTGACGATGCCCGCCGCCGCCGGGAAGCCGGCAATCAGGAACAGCTCGACGAACGGGCTCTTGCTCGGCGACACCTGCTGCCAGGAAGTCACGGCAATGATGCAGGCCAGGGCCAGCACGTAGAACAGGATGATTCGCAGCGGAATGGCGTTGATCGCCTTGGGCAGGGTGCTGTGCGGGTCACGGGTTTCCGCGGCGGCGGTGCCGATCAGTTCGGTGCCGGCGAAGGAGAAGATCGCCATCTGGAAGCCGGCGAAGAAGCCCAGCAGGCCATTGGGAAAGGCCGCTTGCCGGTCCAGCAGGTGGCCCAGCGAGGCGGTCACGCCGGAGGGCGAGACGAACGCGCTGGCAATCAGCACCAGGCTCACGCCGATCAGGGTGAGCACGGCAATGATCTTGATGATGGCGAACCAGAACTCCACTTCGCCGAACAGCCTCACTGTGAGCACGTTGAGGGCGAACAGGGTCAGCATCATGCCGATTGCCGGCATCCAGGCCGGCACCCCGGGGAACCAGTACTGGAAGAAGCCGCCGACCACCACCGCGTCGCCGACCACCGCCACGCTCCAGCTCAACCAGTAGGACCAGCCGAGAAAGAACGCCGCGCGCGGCCCCAGGTAGGCGCCGGCAAAGTCGGCGAAGCTCTTGAATTGCAGGTTCGACAGCAGCAGCTCGCCCATGGCGCGCATCACCAGGTACACGAACAGGCCGATGATCATGTAGATCAGGATGATCGAAGTGCCGGACATGGCGATGATCTTGCCCGAGCCCATGAACAGCCCGGTGCCGATGGCGCCACCCATGGCCATGAGCTGGATATGACGGTTATGCAGGGTGCGTTGCAGTGCAGGGCGCGCAGCGGCCCCGAGGGTATCTGGAGTCATCACAAAACCTCTTGATTTTATAGTTGTCGAGTTTTGGCAGTGAAAGGTGCTGGGGACTGCGCCCTGTGGTTGTAGGTCGGGCGGCGCAGCCGGTTCGGTTCAGGGCGCTGAACAGGGGCACGCGCGGTTGCCCTGTCCAGCGCTCGTCGGGCCGGGCCTCAGCCGCTGGCCAGCCGGCGCAGGGCGCTGGCGGCGGCTTCGGAGGCCGGGCCGATCAGTTGGAACAGGTCCTTGATGTTGGCCGGGGTCGGCACCAGGTGGATCTGCTCGCCGATCCCGTGCTCGCGCGCCAGGTCGTGCAGGTAGCGCAGCGACGAGAAGTCCTCCAGGGCGAAGCCCACCGAGTCGAACACCGTGACCTGGGCGGCGTGCTCGCGGCCCGGTTCCAGGCCCTGGGCGATGCGAAAGTATTCGGTGACCGCAAAGTCCGCCGGCAGTTGCTGGATGTCGCCCTCGATGCGGGTCTGCGGCTCGAATTCGACGATCACCCGGGCGTTGCGCAGGATCTGCGGGTGCAGCTCGGTCTTGCCCGGGCAGTCGCCGCCCACGGCGTTGAGGTGCATGCCGGGCTCGATCAGCTCGGGGGTGAGGATGGTGGCGTAGGCCTTGTCCGCGGTCACCGTGGTGACGATATCGGCGCCCTTGACCGCCTCGGCCACGGAACCTGCGATCTGTACCTTGAGGCCGGGCCAGGCCTCAAGGTTGTGCTGCAGCTTGCGCGAGGCGGCCGGGTCGAGGTCGAAGATCCGCAGCTCGTCGATGCCGAGCATGTCGTGGAAGGCGATGGCCTGGAACTCGCTCTGGGCGCCGTTGCCGATCAGCGCCATGACCTTGCTGTCTGCACGGGCCAGGGACTGCGCCACCAGGGCCGAGGTAGCGGCGGTGCGCACCGCGGTGGTCAGGGTCAGTTCGCTGAGCAGCACCGGGTAGCCGCTGTCGACGTCGGCCAGCACGCCGAAGGCCATCACCGTCAGCAACTGCCTGGCGGGGTTGCCGGGGTGGCCGTTGACGTACTTGAAGGCGTATTGCTGGCCGTCGTCGGCGGGCATCAGTTCGATGACCCCGGTGGGCGAATGGTTGGCGGTGCGCGGGGACTTTTCGAACGCCTGCCAGCGTCGGTAGTCGGCCTGGATATAGCCGGCCATTTCACGGATCGCCCGGGCGATGCCCAGGCGCGAGTACAGGGCGGCGGCCTGCTCCACATCGATAAACAAGGTCATGTTGATTTTCCTCTCGGTCGGAACGTTGAACACTGCTGGGGAGCGCGTCGGTCGCGCGTTAGCGGTTGCCATGGCCGTGCAGCACATTGACCGCGTTGATGCCGATCTCATCGACCATGTAGCCGCCTTCCATCACGAACAGCGTGGGCACGCCCACCGTGGCGATGAGCTGGCCCATGCCGAGGAAGTCCTGGCTTTCGAGGAGGAAGTGGCTGATGGGATCGTCCTTGAAGGTGTCCACCCCGAGGGACACCACCAGCAGCTCCGGCGCGAACGCCCGCAGTTGCTGGCAGGCCTGCACCAGGGCCTCGCGGTAGCGCTCCCAGGTGGTGCCCCGGGGCAGGGGCAGGTTCAGGTTGCAGCCTTCGCCGGCGCCGCTGCCGCGCTCCGAGGCGAATCCGGAAAAGTAGGGATAGGACACCGCCGGGTCGCCGTGCAGCGAGACGAACAGCACGTCGCCGCGGTCGTAGAAAATGTTCTGGGTGCCGTTGCCGTGGTGAAAGTCCACGTCCAGCACCGCCACCCGCTTGGCGCCCCGGGTGATGGCCTGCTGCGCGGCAATCGCGGCGTTGTTCAGGTAGCAGTAGCCGCCCATGTATTCCCGCGCGGCGTGATGGCCCGGCGGGCGGCACAGGGCAAAGGCGCTGTCCTGGCCTTCGTCGATCAGCGCCAGGCCGGTGAGGGCGATATCGGCGCTGGTGCGCGCCGCGTCCCAGGTACTGGCGGTGATCGGCGAGCCGGCGTCCATGGCGAAGAAGCCCAGCTGGCCGTCGATGAACTCCGGCACCTGCTGGTTGGCCAGGTCGCGCACCGGCCACACCAGGGGCAGGGCGTCGTGACGGCGGCCGGTGGCAGTCCACTGGTTCCAGGCGTTTTCCAGAAAGGCCACGTAGCGTTCGCTGTGGGCGGCGACGTAGCAGGCGCGGTCGAAGGCGCGAGGCCCGATGATCTCGCCAAGCCCCACGTGCCTGACCCGGTCACGCACCGTGTCGGCGCGGCTGGGTTGCTCGAACGAGGGCTTGAGCACCCCGTCCTTCAATTCGGTGCCGTGGTGCAGGCGGTGGGATTCGCTGAAGACGGTAAGCATGCTGAAGGCATCCATTGTTATTGTCCGGTGCAAATAGTTTGTTCCGGCATGGCGGCGATTTCTTTGCTTTGTCTTCGGATGAATCTAGAATTTTGGGTAATATTTTTCCTTTGAGTGGCTGATTGTGAAAAAAATGACTAAGCGCGTCGCCCTCGACGACACTGACCTGGCGATCCTCGCCCTCTTGCAGCAGGACGCGAGCATCTCCAATGCCGAGCTCAGCGAGCGCCTGTCCCTGAGCCTTACCCCCTGCTGGCGCCGGCGCAAGCGCATGGAAGAAGAGGGGGTGATCAAGGACTATCAGGCCAACCTCGACCGGCGCCTGCTGGGCCTGGACATCATGGCGTTTGTCCATGTGCGGTTCGCCACCCACTCCGACCAGACCCCGGACGATTTCGAGACGGTGATCATGCGTCTGCCCGAGGTCCAGGCCTGCCACAAGATCACCGGCGACGCCGACTACCTGCTGCAAGTGCTGGCCCAGGACCTAGACAGCTACAGCGACTTTGTCGAGCACGTGCTCAGGCGCCAGCCGGGCATTGCCTCGATCCAGTCGAGCCTGGCGCTGCGCGAGGTCAAGGCCACCAGCCGCCTGGCGATCCCGGCGCCGGCGGCGCGCTGAGCAGTGGGGCCGCCAGTGCGGAGCCGATGGGGTTTGGCTCGCGTTCAGGGCCGCTGCGAGATACGCGCCTGGGCCAATGTGCGGCGTACTCCCTCGGCATAGGCGGTCTTGTGCAGCGGGCCTATCAGGCGTTGCAGGGCCGAATCGTCGAGGATCAACGGCGAGCTGATCAGGTAGTGCATCTCCACCATCTCCCGCAGCAACGGGTCGAACAGCCCCAGCAGGCGCAGCAGGGGTTTGCCGATCACCCGCTGCTTGAAGGGCACGGCGCCGTGCTGGCGGATCAGCTCCAGCAGTTGGCGCTGGCTGGTGACCCCGGCGCCGCCCAGGTGCCAGGTCTGGCCGAAGGCGCCGGGCTGTTCGATCAAGCGGCAGACCACCGGGCCGACATCGGGCACGAAGACGAATTCGTGGGGCCGATCAAGGGGGCCCACCAGGTTCGCCGTGCCGCCCTGGAGCGCCGCCTGGAACGCGCCGTGCAGCAGGCTCTTGTCGACCCCGGGCCCGTAGAAGTCCGGCAGGCGCAGCACCGTGGCCTGGATCTTTCCCGCGGCATGGGCCTGCCACAGCACCTGTTCTTGGGCCAGGCGCATGCGCCCCTTGTAGCTGTTGGGCTGGCGCGGGTGATCTTCGCTCACCGGGTTGCCCTGGGCCGGGCCGTAGGGGTAGACGGTGCCGATCAGCAGGATCTTGCGCACTCCGGCGGCGATCGCCCCGTCCAGGGTCTTGCGCATCAGGTGCGGGTGCAGTTCGAACTGCCAGTAGTTGACCCCCACCAGATAGATCAGGGTGTCGATGCCGGCGGCCGCGGCTTCGATGCTGGCGCTCTGGTCGGGGTTCCAGGTCACGCATTCGGCCAGCGGGTCGGCGCCGAAGACCTGTTGCAGGCTGGCCGCATCGCGGCCCACCACCCTATAGGCCTGCCCCTGGCTGCGCAGGCTGCTGGCGATACTTTGACCGATGGCGCCGACGGCACCCCACAAGGCGATGTTTGGCATGACGAGGTTCCTTTTGCTTGACGAGTGCTTGCAGGGTGCAAAATCCTCGGCTAAATGAAAATTGCCTGTTCTTCGATGGTCTCTATAAAAAAATGCATACCCAGACTGACATCAGCCCTCATTGGGATTGGTACCGCAGCTTTCTCGCGGTGCTGGAAACCGGTTCGCTTTCCGCCGCCGGCCGCGCCATGGGCCTGACCCAGCCCACGGTCGGCCGGCACATCGACCAGCTTGAAGCGGCCCTGGGGCTGAAGCTGTTCATCCGCTCCTTCGACGGTTACGCCGCCACTGAAGCGGCGCTGGAACTCAAGCCCTACCTGCTGCAGGTGGCGGCGGGGGAGGCGGCCTTGCGCCGGGTGGCCAGCAGCCACGGACCCGGCGTGCAGGGCTGTGTACGGCTCTCGGCCAGCGAAGTCATCGGGGTCGAGGTCTTGCCGCCGATGCTCGCCCGCTTGCGTCAGCAGCATCCCCAACTGGTGATCGAACTGGTGCTGTCCAATCGTGCCGACGACTTGCTGCAGCGCGAGGCGGACATCGCGGTGCGGATGTTTCGCCCGACCCAGGAAGCGTTGCTGGCGCGCCGTGTCGGCGATATCGAACTGGGTCTGCATGCCCATCGCGATTATCTGGCGCGTGAGGGCACGCCGCAGACGCAGGAACAGTTGGAGGGCCATGCGCTGATCGGCTTCGACCGGGAAAGCGCCTTTATCCGCCGCATGCAACAGCAGTACCCGCTGCTCTCTCGCGGTCGTTTTGCCCTGCGCAGCGACAGCGACCTGGCGCAACTGGCGGCGCTGCGCGCCGGGTTCGGCATTGGCGCCTGCCAGGTCCGGCTGGCCAGCGCCGACCCACGGCTGGTGCGGGTCCTGGCCGCGGAGTTCGCACCGCGCCTGGAAACCTGGGTGGCCATGCACGAAGACCTGCGCGACAGCCCCCGTTGCGCGGTGACCTTTGCCGCGCTGGCGCAGGGGTTGGCGGCCTACGCCGAGGGCGCTTGACGGCCGGGAACTTGAGAAGCGCTGTCAGGCGGCCCCGGCAGCGGTTTATCATACGCCGTATGTTTAAGCCCTCAGGAGGCAATGCCCATGGCATTCGGCAAGGTATTCATCGCCACTTCGGTGGACGGTTTCATCGCTCGCGACGATGGCTCCATCGACTGGCTGCCCAGCGGCGCATCCGGCGAGGACTATGGCTACGCAGCGTTCATGGACAGGGTGGACGGGATCGTCATGGGCCGCGCCACCTACGACAGCGTGCTGGGTTTCACGCCCTGGCCGTTCGCCAAGCCGGTGGTGGTGCTCAGCCGCACCCTGGGCCAGCAGGACGTGCCACAGCGCCTGGAAGGCCGGGTGCGCATCAGCGCCGCGCCGCCTGTGGAACTGGTTGCGCAGTTGCAGGCCGAGGGTTGGAAGAGCGCCTATATCGACGGCGGCACGCTGATCCAGGCCTTTCTCCAGGCCGGCCTGATCGATGAAATGACCCTGACCCGGGTGCCGGTGCTGATCGGCACTGGCCGGCCATTGTTCGGCGCCCTGGCGCAGGACCTGCGCCTGAGCTGCATCGACTCCCGGCGCTATCCCGACGGGCTGGTCAGCACTCGCTATCGGGTCGAACACGAGGCTGCCCATGCCTGAGCGCCGCAAGCGCAGCGGCCGCCCCGCGGCGGGTCGCGAGCTGAGCCTGGAGCAGGTTCTCGACGTCGGCCTGGCGTTGCTGGAGGAGCTGGGTCCCCAGGGCTTTGGTGGCCGGGCCCTGGCGCGGCAATTGGGGATCACGCCGATGTCGGTGGCCTACCACGTTGGCGACCAGCACAACCTGATGCGCCTGCTGGTGGAGCGGGTGCACGCCGAGCCCTTGCCTGAGCCGGCTGCGTCGTTGCCGCCGGCTCAACGGATCCAGGCGCTGTTGGGCGGGTACATGGCGCGGGTCCGGCGCCACCCGGCGCTGACCTTGTGCATCCTCGGCGATTCGCGGTTGTTCGCCGGTTCCCTGGCGGCCTTCAGCCAGCGCCTGCGCGAGGAAGTGCGCGCCTTCGACGCCGACCCGGTGCTGTTCGACCTGCTGGTGGACTACAGCCACGGCCATGCCCTGGCGCTGGCCCTGGCCGGGGAGGCCGGGGCGGAGCTGGACGGAGTATTCGAGGCGGGGCTGCGGCGCTTGCTGCGCTGAGTGGCGTTTATCGGGCCGTGTCGGGCATCGCGGCCAAGCGCTGCGTCGACCATTGCCTGGCTGAGGTTGCCTTCTGCTGCGGTCGAGTATCGTCGAGCGAGTCAGCCGCCGCTGTAGCACCATTCTGCCCCTGGGCATGAAGTGCTCATGCATCGATTAAAGTGGCCCAGGTGCTGGAGCGTACAAAAGTCCTTTTATTCTTGAGTCCAACTCATCCGTGTGGGCCGTTTGCGATTTGGCCGCTGTCGCTGTAACAGGCGCCAGGAACTTCGGCGGCTGATTGGCCATGTCAGAACCTGAAGTGCGAGAAGATTCTTTTGATGAAGCGCTGTCCGCCGGGTTCGAATAGCCCGAATATTCTTTTATACAGTTGTCTTTCTCAATGCCTTCGGGGGCATATTGGCAGGCCTGCCGGGCATTGCGCTTGAAGCATGCGGCGCGTTCCGTCTGCAGCAGGCGGTTCTGGCAGGTGCTCACTGAAAGCAGGACCTGAGCAAGTTTGCCCCAGCCAGTGCCGCCAGAGAATGAGTCGGCGTTGAGGTGGCTGGAGATCAACAGAAAACCGACGAAGACCATCTTCCGATGCAAGTTTGAATTGAACATCCAAGTTGTCCGTTGTGCCGATTTTCGAGTTGTTTAACATGGTTTTTTACGGGCTACAATCGTCAGCGAAAGTTAACTTTTTATTTTATTCATTTAACGCAAGTGCAATATCTGGATGTTACGGAGGCTGTTGTTAGTGTCCGCTAAAAGTGTATTGGCTATGGATGGCAAGGCCGTGAAAGGAAGTTTTTGCGTTATCAAGAGTTGAAGTTTTTCACTGTCCAAGCGCCATGGGGTGTCGATCCGCTGACTGCACAACTTATGTTGCCGCGTCATCGGGCAAAGCCCGGCCGTTGGCGCCGGGCTTTGTCTCGGATGTTGCAACAGCTGGGAGGAACGAATGCACTGATCCGGGCCGCCTCAGGCCCGGTGTGCGATGTCCTCGCCGGCCATCGGGCCTGGTGCCGTGGTGGTGGCCGCAGCGTGGGTGGCGCCGATGAACAGGTACATGGCCGGCACCATGAACAGGGTCAGCAGGGTGCCGATGGACAGCCCGGCGAAGATCACCAGGCCCATGTCGTGGCGGCCCGCCGCCCCGGCGCCGGAGGCCCAGACCAGCGGCACCACCCCCAGGACCATGGCCGCGGTGGTCATCAGGATCGGCCGCAGGCGCACCGCCGCCGCCTCTTCGATGGCCTCGCGCTTGCTGTAGCCGGCCAGTTGCAACTGGTTGGCGAACTGCACGATGAGGATCCCGTGCTTGGTGATCAGCCCCAGCAGGGTCACCAGGCCGACCTGGGTGTACACGTTGATCGAGGCAAAGCCCATGGTGATGAAGGCCAGGGCGCCGAACAGCGCCGGCGGCACCGAGAACAGGATCACCACCGGGTCGCGGTAGCTCTCGAACTGGAACGCCAGGGCCAGGTAGACGATCAGGATCGAGAACAGCAGCAGGCCGACGAAGCCTCCGGATTCCTGGATGAACTGCCGCGATTCGCCGGCGTAGTCGGTGGAATAGCCCGACGGCGCCACCTGTTCCAGGATGCCCTTGAGCTTGGCCAGCAGCTCGCCCTGGGACAGGCCACTGACCCCGGACAGGGTGGCCGAGTTGAGTTGCTGGAAATGGTTGATCGACTCCGGTTCCGTGGACGTCTCGATATGCGCCACGGTGCTGGCCGGGATCATGCTCCCCGACGGGGTGCGGATGTAGTAGTCGAGGATCTGCTGCGGGTTCAGGCGGTCCACCTGCAGCACTTGGGGGATCACCCGGTAGGAGCGCCCGGCGGTGGAGAAGTAGTTCACGTAGTTGCCCCCCAGGGCCGCCGACAGCGCCGCGCCGACGTCGGCCTGGGTCATGCCCAGGGCGGCGATTTTTTCCCGGTCCACCACCAGTTTGGCCTGGGGCTTGTCGAGCTTGAGGTCGAGGTCGGAGAACCAGAACAGCTGCTGCTTGGTGGCTTCGGCGAGCACCGCCTGGGCCACTTCGTTGAGGTTCGCCACCGACTCGGTGGTGGTGATCACGAACTGCACCGGCAGGCCCTGGGCCCCCGGCAGTGAGGGCAGGGGGAAGGCGGCGATGGCGGCGCCGGGCACCTGGTTCCATTTCTGCTGCAGGTCGAGAATCAACTGCGCCTGGGTGCGGCTGCGGTCTTCCCAGGACTTGAGCAGCACCCCGCCCAGCCCCTGGTTCAGCGACGGCAGTCCGGTGAGCTGGAACATCTGCAGGTACTCGGGCTCCTTGTTGGCGATCTGGAACGCCTGGTCGGCAATCCGCTCCATCTGCTGCGGCGAAGCGGTGGGCGCGCCCTTGATCTGCATGAACACCAGGCCCTGGTCCTCGGTGGGCGACAGCTCGCTCTTGGCGGTCATGCCGCTGGCGGCCACCAGCAGGAACAGCAGGAAGCCGAAGGTCACCAGCACCGGCCAGATATTCAGCCCGGCGGCCAGCACCCGGTGATAGCGCCCTCGCAACCAGTCGAAGTAGCGGTCCAGGCGCTGGGCGAACCGGCCTTCTTCCTGGCCGTTCTTGAACAATCGCGAGGTCATCATCGGCGACAGGGTCAGGGCGATCACCGCCGACACCGTCACCGCACCGGCCAGGGAGAAACAGAACTCCTTGAACAGCGCGCCGGTCAGGCCGCTGCGCAGGCCGATGGGCACGTAGGCGGCAATCAGCACCACGGTCATGGCGACAATCGGTCCGCCCAGCTCCCGGGCCGCCAGCAGCGCGGCCTCCAGCGCGCCCTTGCCTTCCTCCTTGATGTGCCGGTCGACGTTCTCCACCACGATGATCGCGTCGTCGACCACCAGGCCGATGGCCAGCACCAGGGCCAGCAGGGTCAGCAGGTTGATGGAGTAGCCCAGCAGGTACATGACGAAAAAGGTGCCCACCAGCGACAGCGGGATCGCCACCAGGGGCACGATCACCGCGCGGAACGAGCCGAGGAACAGGTAGATCACCACCGAGACGATGACCATGGCTTCCACCAGGGTCTTCACCACCTCATAGATCGAGGTGTTGATGAAGGCCGTGGAGTCGTAGACGATCTCGCCGCGCACCCCGGCGGGCAATTGCGATTGCAGGTCGGGGAAGGCCTTGCGCACGTTCTCGGCGACATTGAGGATGTTGGCGGTCGGCGCCGCCTTGATGCCGATGAACACCGAACGCTTGCCGGAGAAGGCCACGCTGCTGTCGTAGCTTTCCGCGCCCAGGGTGACGTTGCCCAGGTCTTCCAGGTACACCAGGGCGTCGCCGTTGTGCTTGACCACCAGGCGCTTGAACTCGTCCACCGTGTGCAGGTCGGTGCCGGCGGTGAGGTCCACGGTGATCATCTGGCCCTTGGTCGAGCCCACGGCGGACAGGTAGTTGTTGTTGGCCAGGGCGCTGGCCACGTCCTGGGCGGTGACGTTGTGGGCCGCCAGCTTGTCGGGATCGAGCCAGGCGCGCAGGGCGAACTGGCGGCCGCCGAGGATCTCCGCGGTCTGTACGCCTTCCAGGGAGTCGAGCTTGGGCTTGACCACCCGCACCAGGTAATCGGTGATGTTGTTGGTGGCCAGGGTGTCGCTGTAGAACCCCAGGTACATGGCGTCGGTGGTCTGGCCCACCGCCACCGTCAGCACCGGCTCCTGGGCCTGGGCCGGCAGTTGGTTCTTCACCGAGTTGACCTGGGTGTTGATCTCGGTCAGGGCCTTGCTGGAGTCATAGTTCAGGCGCAGGGTCGCGGTGATGGTGGACAGCCCGGTGATGCTGCTGGAGGACAGGTAGTCGATGCCCTGGGCCTGGGCGATGGCCGCTTCCAGGGGTTGGGTGATGAAGCCGGCCACCGTCGCCGCATCCGCGCCGTAGTAGTAGGTGCTGATGGTCACCACGGTGTTTTCCGTGCGCGGCCACTGGTTGACCGGCAACTCGAAGATCGAGCGCAGGCCGAGGATCAGGATGAACAGCGAAACCACCACGGCCCAGACCGGGCGCTTGATGAAGGTGTCGGTGAAATTCATGGCCGGGCCCTAGTGTTCTTGTGGCGTCGGGGAGGGATCGTTCAAGGGCGCGTCGCGGTCGACGATCTTCACCGGCGATCCGTTCTTGAGCTTCATCTGGCCGCTGGTGATCACCAGGTCGCCTTCCTTGACGCCGGACAGCACGGCCACCTGGTCGCCCCGGGTCGGGCCGGTTTCGATAAAGGTCTGCTGCGCGGTGAACAGCGCCTCGCCTTGCTCGTTGTTCTTCTGGGTGGCGACGAACACCGTGGTGCCATAAGGGTTGTAGGTGACCGAGGTCTGCGGCAGGGTCAGGTAGCGCTGAGTGCCGCCAGAGGCGACCACGGCCCGGGCGAACATGCCCGGCACCAGGCTGTGCTGGGGATTGTCGACGGTGGCCTCGACCGTGACGTTGCGGGTATTGGCATCGAACTGGGTGTCGATGGAGCTGACCCGACCGCTGAAGCGCTGCTTGGGCAGGCCGTCGGCGCTGACCGTGACGCTCTGGCCGAGGGCAATCTGCTGCACCTGGGTCTGGGGTACGTTGAAGTCGATGTAGATGGGGTCGAAGGTCTGCAGGTTGGCGATCTTGTCGCCGGGATTGAGGTACTGCCCGAGGTTGATCCCGGTGATCCCGATGCGCCCGGCGAAGGGCGCGCGGATGCTCTTTTTCGCCACCAGCGCCCGCTGCTGCTCGGCGGCCGCGAGCTTGGCCTTGAGGTCCGCCTCGTCGGCTTCGACCTGGGCCTGGGACACCGCGCTCACCGCCAACTGGGCCCTGTCGCGCTTGAGCACAGTGCCGGCCAGATTGGCCGTGGCCTCCAGCGCGCGCAGCTGGGCGATGTCGGCATCGGCGTTCAATTGCACCAGCAGGTCGCCCGCCGCCACCTGCTGGCCGGGCTTGAAGCCGATGCTGCGAATGATGCCGCCGACCTCGGTGGTGACGTCCACCCCGCGCACGGTCTTCATCGAACCGACGGCCGAGAGGCTCGGTTGCCAGTCTTCGTATTGCGCCTTGAGCGCGGTCACCACGGCGGGAGGCAGCGGCACCTTGGCCTGGGCGATCAGCTTGGAAATCTGCGCGAACTTGACCCCGCCGATCACCGCGACAATCAGCAGCACCACGCCCAGCATGATCAGCATGGGCCACAGCAGGCGGCGCTTGCGCGGCGTCTGCGGGGCCGCGGCGGGGTGCGCGGTGGAGGGGCTGGAATTGACGTCGGCCATGGCGGATCTCACTTAAGGCAAGGGTGCAGGTCGGGTGGGGGCAGCCGGCGCGGGCGCCGAGCTGTGGACGGCGGCCGCAGCGGGCCCGACGTGAGCCTGGTCGCGGTCATGCGCAGCGGGCGGCGGATACATCTCCTTGAGCGACGGCCAGCCGAAACGATCGGGGCTGCCGAGGCTGGCGGGGTCGACATCGCGACGCTGCCACCAGCCGCCCCCCAGGGCCTGGAACAGCGCGGTGGTGTCGCTGTAGCGGGCGGCCTGGGCCCGGACCCGGCTGACAATGGCGTTCTGGTAGGTCTGCTGGGCGGTGAGCAGGTTCAGGTAACCCACGGCGCCCAGGCGGTACTGGGCCTGGGCCAGATCCAGGCTCTGGCGCGCGGCGCGCTCGGCGGCCACTTGCTGCTCGAGGGCCGCGGCGTCGGCTTCCAGGGCGCGCAGGGCGTTGGCCACATCCTCGAAGGCGGCGATCACCGTGCTGCGATAGCGCGCGGCGGCTTCATCGTAGGCGGCCACTGCGGCGCGCTTGCGATGCTCCAGGGCCCCGGCGTCGAAGATTGGCTGGGCGATCGAGCCGGCCAGGCTCCAGACCCCGGTGCCCGAGGAAAACAGCCGGGTGCCGGCCAGCGCCGTGGAGCCCAGGGAAGCGCTGATGCTGAACTGCGGCAACTGATTGGCGATGGCCACGCCGATACTGGCGCTGGCCTGATGCAACTGGGCCTCGGCGGAACGCACGTCGGGGCGCTGCTCGACCAGGGCCGAGGGCAGGCTCAGGGGCAGCTCCTGGGGCAGGTGCAGGGATGCCAGCTGGAACTGCTCGTCGCGGTCCTGGCTGGGCAGGCGCCCGAGGTAGGCCTGCAACTGGTTGCGGGTTTGCGCCAATTGCTTCTGCAACGGCGGCAGGGTGGCGCGGGTCTGGGCCAGTGTCGCTTCCTGGGTCAGCAGGTCGCTGTCGCCGATGGCCCCGAGCCGGCGTTGCGCCCGCAGCAGGTCGAGCTGATCGCTCTGCAGGGCGATCACGCTTTCGGTGGCGGCGATCTGGTCGCGCACCGAGGCCAGGCTGATGACGGTGTTCACCAGGTTGGCGCTCAGGGTCAGGTATGCCGCTTCGAGCTGGTAGCGCTGGTAGTCGACCTGCGCACCGCTGGCTTCGATCTGCCGACGGTTGCCACCAAATACGTCCGGCGCGTAGGACACGCTCAGCGACGCCGAGTTGAGGGTAAAGATCTGCCCGGAGGAGCCACCGGCCGCCGCTGCGCCGCTCGTGCCCAGGGCGCTGGCGGCGGAGGCTTTTTCCCGGGTTTTCGACGCCGAGGCGCTGAGGGACGGAAACAGCGAAGCCTGCTCGGCGTACAGCTGCTCATGGGCCTGACGCAAGGCGGCCTGGGCGGCGTCCAGGTCCGGGTTGGCCCGCAGCGCTTCCTCCACCAGGTCATTGAGCTCCCGGGAGCGGAACAGCGTCCACCATTGCCCGGGGATGTCCATGCCGGCCACCCAACGCTGCGCCGCGCCAGCGTTGGCGATCTGCGCCGAGGCGGTGCTGGCGGGCAGGGGCGTGGCGCTGTAGCCGGCGTCTGCGGCGAGTTCGGGGCGAGTGAAGTCCGGCCCGACCGCGCAGCCGGCCAGCCATGCGCAGCAGAACAGGCTCAAGGGCGGCAGGGCAAAGGCGAACAGGGAAGGGGATCGGGCAGGTTCTCGACCGGAGCGGCCGTTGCCCGGTCGCCGGCCACCGGGGGATGCGGGCGGCAGCTGTCGCTCTTTCATAATCACTCGAATGGCTCGAACGGTGAGTGGTTTCAACGGCCATCTGGGTACCGGGCCAGGCGCAGGACAGGCACCCCCTCCAGCAGCAAGCTGCCAGAGGTGCCATGAACGTTAATGGATGAGTGGACTAACCGCCAATAGAGGAAATCTTGCGCGGCGCGGCAGTCGGTGGCTTGGGGCTATCTCTGACGATGCCCTGTGTCCGTCGCCCGCCGCGCCCGCTCGGCGACGCTGACACTACCAGTGATCGAACAGCTGCTTGACCTGAACCCCATCCTTGCAGCGCAGCAAGGCCTGGCGAAAGCGCGGGTTGGAAAACAGCCGGGCGGTGTCCGCCAGCAAGTCCAGGTGCTGCTGATCGGCGGGGGCGGGCACCAGCAGCACGAGAACATCGCTCACCGGCTGCTGGTCGGGAGCGGCAAAGGCGATGGCGCTCTGCGGCCGCAGGTACAGCGCGTGGATGCCGTCCAGTTCGGCGAGCCGGGCATGGGGCAGCGCCACGCCATCGCCGATCGCGGTACTGGCGGCCAGCTCCCGGCGCCACAGACTGGCGGTGACCGCATCGCCCGGCAACTGTCGCGTTTCCTGAAGATGACGGCCCACCTGCTCGAACAGCCGCTGTTTGTTCGAGACGTTGACGGCCAGGAGAATGTCTTCGACCTGCAGGTAGCGGGCAAGCTTGCTCATGGGGCTCTCCGGGAGTTTCAGGCTTGGCGTGAGCGTTATTGAAGCGCATTTGTCGGGCACAACGGGGCGCGTGCGCGCATTCTTTACGAACTCTTTAGGTGGGGGCCGGGCCTTGAAGTCGCCGCGTTTGAACCGACGGCCGGGGCATCGTTCCGTCATCTGCAGCCCGTTCCTGCATGCTTCAGCAAGAGCGCGCCGGGCCGCCGTCGCCGGGTTCGGCGCCGTCTTGCCCCTGTGCCCGCTGCCGAACGTGCGGCAGCGGGTAGCGGGCGGTTACTCCAGCTTCAGGGCCAGTCCTTGCGCCTGGGGCAGGGGATTGCGCATCAGGCGTCCGACCACCAGCGCGCCGAGCAGGGCGAGCAGGCCGGCCACGGCCAGCACCAGCCCGAAGCCGCCGACAAACGCCTGCTGCGCCAGGGGCTCAACCAGGTCCCGAACTTCCGGCGGCAGGCTGGCCAGGGCGCCTTGCATGTCTCCGGCCACCACGCGGGAGGCGATGTCCGGCGCGTGTAGTGCCCCGTTCCCGGGCAGTTGGCGCAGGCTGCCTTGCAACAGTTGCTGGGTATGGCTGGCCAGCAGCGCTCCGAACACGCCGATGGCCAGCATGATGGCGCTGAAGCGCATGGTGGTGCTCATGCCCGATGCCATGCCGGTGCGTTCCCGGGGGACGCAGGCCATGATGTTTTTCTGCGTGTCGCCGTTGAGCAGGCCGGCCCCGGCGCCGGTCACGGCAATCGCCAGGGCGAAGCTCAGGTAGCCACCGCTGTGCACCGCCCAGGCACTGAGCAGGTTGCCGCTGCCCACCAGGGTCAGCCCGGCGGCCATCAGCGTCGCCGGGGCGTAACGCCCGGCCAGGCGCGCGCCGATCCGTGGGCAGATCAGCATGGTCAGGGCGAAGGGCAGCATGCCCAGGCCCGAGGCGATGGCCGAGAAGCCCAGGCCGTTCTGCAGGTAGAAGGGCAGCAGGGTCATCATCACCTGGGCGCAGCCGGCGTAGGCGAACATGCCCAGCAGGGCGCCGATGAACCGCGGATGGCGAAACAGCTGCAGATCCACCATGGGCCGACTTTGCAGGCGCTCGATCAGCACGAACAACCCCAGCAGGGCGACGCCGGCCAGCAGCCGGGTCGTTGTGGCCGGGTGGCTCCAGCCGATGCGGTTGGCTTCGATCAGGCCCCAGATCAGGCACAGCAGGCTGGCGCTGAAGGCCAGGCTGCCCCAGGGGTCGAGGCGCGCGGCCTGGGTATCCCGGGATTCGGGCACGTTGCGCAGCACGCTCCACAACAGCAGGGCGCCCACCGGCAGGTTGAAGTAGAAGATCCAGCGCCAGCCGCAGTATTCGGTGATCAGCCCGCCGACGGTGGGCGCGGCGGTCATCGCCATGCCCATGCAGGCGCCCCAGAAGGCCCAGGCCTTGGCCCGCTCCACCTCGTCATGAAAGGTGTGGCCGATGGAGGCCAGGGCCGAGGTCAGCAGCAGCGCCGCGCCCACGCCCTTGAAGGCTCGGGCGATGTCCAGCAGTAGCGCATTGGGCGCGGCGCCACAGCCCAGGGAGGCGAGGATGAACAGGCCGAGGCCGCAGAGCAGGGTCTTCTTGCGCCCGAAGCGGTCGGCCAGGCTGCCCGCCGGCAGCAGCAGGGCGGCAAAGGCCAGCATGTAGGCACTGACCACCCACTCGATATCGGCGAAGTTGGCCCCCAGGTCGCGGGCGATGCTTGGCAGGGCGACGGCGACGATGTTGGTGTCGAGGACGATCAGCGAGCAGACCCCGGAGGCGGTCAGCAGGGTTGCGCGCGGGTTGATGGGGCGGTTCATGGCGCGGTCCGTCGGTTGAGGAGGGTATCGAGCAGGTTCTGGTGAGTGGCCAGGGTGGAGATTGCTTTGTAGGCAATGCCGACTTGAGTGCGCCCGGCCACCGCGTTATGTGGGCCGCAGCAGACGGTCATTGCCGAAAATAGAGGTTTGACGGGCATGGCAGAGGCTCTCTACTGTGAAGGTCGGCCCAGCTTATCCCGGGCTTTGCGAGCTTTTGTTAGCCGCTGACCGCCAGTTCATTACCTTTGAGCTAATGCCGTTTATGGAAATTCGCCACTTTCGCTACTTCCTCGCCGTGGCCCGGCAACGCAATTTCACCCGTGCCGCCGAGCAGCTGGGGATCGCCCCGCCGACCTTGAGCCGGCAGATCCAGGACATGGAAAAAGCCCTTGGCACCCGCCTGTTCCTGCGTCAGCAGCGCGAGGTCAGCCTCACCGAAGCCGGTGCCGCCTTGCTCATGGAGGCCGAAGCCACGGTGCGCCAGTTCGAGTTCGCCCAGCGCAATGCCCAGCGCGCCGGACGGGGCGAGATCGGTCATATCGAGCTGGGCTATGTGGCGTCGGCGGTGTACGGCGGGTTGCTGCAGAAGCAGGTGCAGGGTTTCAGCCGCGATTGTCCGGACGTCAGCCTGAATGTGCGGGAGTGCCCGATGGCGACCCTGCCGGCGCGGGTCGCCGACGGGCGCCTGGATGTCGGCTACATCCGCTCGCCCATGACCCTGCCCGAGGGCGTGGAGGCCATTGCCCTGGATGCCGAAGGGTTCGTCCTGGCGCTGTCTGCCGAGTCCTGGCTGTGCCGCCTGCCGCAGATCGCCTCCGAGCACCTGCTCAATGAAACCTTCATCCTTCCGGAGCAGATCAGCGGCACCTTGCAGGTGGCGGCCCAGGGGGCCTATGCCCCCAAACTGGGTGCTCAGCCCGGTGGCCTGGTAGCGGTGCTGGCCCTGGTGTCCCTGGGGCAGGGCGTGGCGGTGGTGCCCGAATCGGTGGTGGGGCATGTGAACCTGCCCCATGTCGTGTACCGGCCCATAGGCGGTAGCGCGGCAACCTCCTGGCTGTCGCTGATTCACCGGCGTTTCGAACAGGCACCGGCCGTGGTGCGCTACATCGAGCAGGTGCGTCGCGAGTATCGGCGCAAGGCTTGAAACCGAGTGTTCAAGGGCACGCCCGGCGCGCATAATCCCCGGGCCGTTTCGCACCCCTCGGGAGTTATGCCGTTGATGCTTGATCATCTGGACCATCTGGTACTGACCACCATCGATCCTTTGGCCGCCGAGGACTTCTACGTCCGCGTACTGGGCATGCGCCTGGAAACCTTTGCCGGCGGGCGCAAGGCCTTCAGGTACGGCAACCAGAAGATCAACCTGCATGTGCGCGGCCAGGAGTTCGAACCCAAGGCCCACCTGCCGGTGCCGGGTGCACTGGACCTGTGCTTTATCGCCAGCGTGCCCCTGGAGCAGGTGATTGCTCACCTGCAGCAGGTCAACTGGCCGATCATCGAAGGGCCAGTGTCGCGCACCGGTGCCACGGGGCCGATCCGCTCGGTGTACCTGCGGGATCCGGACCTGAACCTGATCGAGATTTCCGAGCCGCTCTAGCGCCGGCCAAGGGGACGCCGGATAAAATCTTGTAATGATTTCCCGCTGGGGAATCGGCTCGTCCTGCCTGTAATCTCCAAATCCGTTTTTTCACTCAGGACTTGCATGAACACGCTCTCGGAGCCCCCCAGTCGGCGCTCTTTCCTTGTTTCGCCCCATGACCTATCGCGCCATTCGCTCGCACTGAGGCCTTGCTCTTCAGGCAGCCATTCTCCCGGCCGCACTTTTCTGGCATTTGCCGCTTCCTTTTCTGACCAGCCCGCTCCCAAGATCTCGCAGTTCCTGCATCTTGGCGCTCGCTCGCGTCTGGCCGTTTGAATTTTCCGGAGAACTTGAGTCGTCGTTATGGAATGGATTGCAGACCCCACGGCCTGGCTTGGCCTGTTGACCCTGATCGTCCTGGAGCTGGTGCTGGGCATCGACAACCTGGTGTTTATCGCCATCCTCGCGGACAAGCTGCCGCCGGAGCAGCGTGACCGCGCGCGGCTGATCGGCCTGTCCCTGGCGCTGCTGATGCGCCTGGGCCTGCTGGCCAGCATCTCGTGGATGGTGACCCTGACCCAGCCGTTGTTCGAGGTGTTCGAGCACAGCTTCTCGGGTCGTGACCTGATCATGCTGTTCGGTGGTGTGTTCCTGTTGTTCAAGGCCACCATGGAGTTGCACGAACGCCTGGAAGGCCATGTCAGCCAGCGCGCGGGCAGCACCACCTACGCCCTGTTCTGGCCGATCGTGGCGCAGATCGTGGTGCTTGATGCGGTGTTCTCCCTGGACGCGGTGATCACCGCGGTGGGCATGGTCGAGCACCTGGCGGTGATGATGATCGCGGTGGTGGTGTCCATCGGTGTGATGATCGTCGCCAGCAAGCCGCTGACCCGCTTCGTCAACGCCCACCCGACGGTGATCATGCTGTGCCTGGGCTTCTTGATGATGATCGGCTTCAGCCTGACCGCCGAAGGCCTGGGCTTCCATATTCCCAAGGGCTACCTGTACGCGGCCATCGGTTTCTCGATCCTCATCGAGCTGTTCAACCAGATCGCCCGGGCCCGGCGCAAGAAGTCCATGCAGGGCCTGCGGCCGATGCGCGAACGCACGGCCTATGCGGTGATGCGCCTGCTGGGTGGACGCAAGCTGGCGGTGGAAGAGGTGGGCGAGGAGATCGCCGATCTGCTGGAAGATGGCGAGGCCCCCAGCAGCGAGCTGTTCGACCGCCGCGAGCGGGTGATGATCAGCGGCGTGCTGCAACTGGCGGAGCGACCGATCCGCAGCCTGATGACGGTGCGCGCTGAGGTTGATTACATCGACCTGACGGACAGTCCTGAGACTATTCGGACCAAGCTGATGCATTCGTCCTACTCGCGCCTGCCGCTGATTCGCGACGGCGCGGTGGATGAGCCTTTGGGCTTTGTGCACAAGAAGGAGTTGCTCAAGGAATACCTGGCCGGCAGCGAGCCGAACCTCGAGCATCTGGCGCGCAAGACCATCAACCTGCTGGAGAGCTTTTCGATCCTCAACGCGCTGGAGCAGATGCGCAAGGCGTCGACCCACATTGCCTTCGTGATCAACGAGTTCGGCGATTTCATGGGCATTCTGACCATGACCGACATTCTCGAATCCATCGCCGGCGAGCTGCCGGATGCCAGTGAGATCGAGGGGCCGGACGTGGTGGAGCAAGAGGGCGGCTTTCTGGTCAATGGCGCGCTGAATCTGCCGCAGGTGCGCCAGCGCACCGGCTTTGGCGCCGAGCCCACCGAGGACTACCAGACCCTGGCCGGGCTGGTGATGAGCCTGCTGGACCGTTTGCCGGTCAAGGGCGACCGGGTCGAGTGGGATGGCTGGAGCCTTCAGGTCAGGGCGGTGGAAGAGCGCCGGGTGACCCAGGTGCTGCTGTCGCGCCAGACCGCGGACTGAGCGAATGGCGAGGGCGCGAGCCCTGGCCATGTCCGTGATGGGATGTCGGCGGCGATGTGCTGGCACCTATCGTCGCCGCTGTCGTGTGGCTAGGCTTCGTTGGCCTGCTTGAGCGGGCCGTTCCCTGCCTGTGCAGGCAAGGCGCCTGCCCTGTCGGGCCGGGCTTTGGCCTTGAGCCAGTCGTACAGGCGGCGGGCAATGCGTTCGCTGGCGTGGCCGTCGCCGTAGGGGCTGTGCACCCGGCTCATGCGTACATGGAGTTGTGCATTGTCCAGCAGTTCTGCGGCATGGCGCACAATGCGCTCGCGGTCGGTACCCACCAGCAGCACCGTGCCTCCTTTCAGCGCCGACGGCCGCTCGGTGACCTCCCGCAGCACCAGCAGCGGCTTGCCGATGGCGGGGGCTTCCTCCTGAATGCCGCCGGAGTCGCTGAGGATCAAGTACGAGCGCGCCATCAGCCAGACAAAATGCTGATAGTCCTGAGGCGCTATCAGGTAGATGTTGGGGGTGTCCGAGAGCAGGTCACCGACCACGCTCTGTACCTGTGGGTTGAGGTGTACCGGGTAGACGAACTGCACATCCGGATAGCGCTGGGCCAGGATTGCCACGGCCTGGCAGATATGGCGGACACCCTGGCCGAAGTTTTCCCGGCGGTGGCAGGTGATCAGCACCATGCGCCGGTTGTGTTCCAGCACCGCCAGGGGCGAATCGATGGCGGGGCGCCATTGGCTCTGTTGCTGGTGCTGCCGCATCCACCGCAGCGCATCGATCACCGTGTTGCCGGTGACCTCGATGCTGTCCGCGGGCACGTTTTCCCGCAGCAGGTTGGCCTTGGCTTCGGCGGTCGGAGCGAAGTGCAGGTCGGCGATGACCCCGGTCAGGCGCCGGTTGGCCTCCTCGGGCCAGGGTGTCCTGAGGTCGCCCGTGCGCAGTCCGGCCTCGACATGACCGATGGGCAACTGGCGGTTGAAGGCGGCGAGGGCGGTGATGAAGCTGGTGGTGGTGTCGCCATGAACCAGGACGATATCCGGTTGCAGGCGTTCGAGGGTGATGTCCAGGTGCTTCAGCAATTGTTGCGACAGGCCATTGAGGGATTGGTCGTGGGTCATCACTTCCAGGTCTTGGTCGACTTGCAGTTCGAAGGCGTCCAGGACCTGCTTGAGCATTTCCCGGTGCTGCCCGGTGGAGCATATATGCAGGTGCAGACCGGGCCAGTGCCGCAGCACCCGGGCCAGCGGCGCCATTTTGATTGCCTCCGGGCGCGTTCCAAAAACCATCATGATCTTAAAAGGCATTGACTCACTCCCTGAGCGCACTGCAGCCGGACCAGGCTGTGAATGAAAGCAGTGGGAACCGTTCTTGTCCAACCAGCAAACCGAGAGCGTCGCGCTCAAGCACGAGAGCCAAGCACCAGAGGGCTGCTGGTGCGCGGCTGGCAAGGGAGATGGGAGCAGGTCGGAAAACGACGCGAAAAATGCCCAGTCATGTGGCCTCTGGCACAGCCCCGGGGGTGGTTCCCTGGCGCATACCCCAGGCGTTGGACCAGTTGGGCCCATCAGGTCTATGCCTGGGTGCATGCTGGCGTTTTCCTGCGCAGAAAATTTTGTGAGGCCCCGCGCCGGCCTTTATGCTCAACGCCCCTGTGACGCTAGAGCCTGTTTCAGGTCCAGGGGCCGAGGCCCTTTTTCATGGAGTGAACCGTGCACGCCCCCTTCACGACTGACCTGACCCGCGCCGTTCTGGCGGCGCTGATGCTGACCGGCCTGCTGGCGCTGGCCGCTTGCAAGACCGCCGCCCCAGAGACGCCGGAGCAACAGCAGCAGCGTCGCTACCAGCGCTTTGTCGACGACTTTCGCCAGGTGCTGGAACCGGGCGTGCGCAACGCCGATCTCGATGGCTGGTCCGGCGGCGTGTCGCTGCGAGCGGTGATCGATCCGCTGAATCGGATGGTGGCCTGCAGCACCGAGGCACTCCCCGAATACCCGTTGCCGCGTTATCCGGATAACCGCCCGCTGGCCGCGGCGGTGGAGCGGATCTGTTGGGACTCGGTGTTCCCCAGGGCCGAACCAGAGCTGTTTTCAGGCCAGCCCGCAGCCAATCTTGAGGTGGTGTTGCCGGTGGTGGTCACACGTCCCGGTCGCTTGCCCGCGGAGGAACAGAAGATTCGGGAAACGGTGCGCGAGTACAAGGCGCAAGAGCAGTATTTCTGGCGGCAGCTGTTCGCCGCAGAGACCCTCGACAGCCTGGGCAGCGCCCGGATCGAGGGCCACGCCAACGCGCAGGGACAGGTGCAAGCTTGTCAGGTGCGACTGTCCGCGATTGCCGCCAGAGCCTCCGACTTCAAGCCGGACCCTGAACGGGGGCAGCGCCTGCAAGAGCGTTGCGCGGCCCTGGATATCCGGCAGATGCCGGGCTTTTTCGCCTCGGAGACGGTGGGCGATCGATTCCTCGTCGAGCTGCAATACAGCCCCTGGAGGGGTGGGCCGAAGCGGCCTTGAGCAAGGTGCGAAATATCGGCAGGCGACAGCGCTTCGGAGGGAAGTGAAGCCATGGCCGGATCGGCGATTTTCCCTATGAGAGCGGTCGGTATGAGTCGATCTTGAACTCCCAGACGTCGCAGTAGGCTTGCCGGCCAAGGCGCTCCCGTCAGCGCCTTGGCGCGCAATATTCAGTGCGACGCGCGGTGTTCTGCAGCGTGCATTGCGAGGTAGGCGGTCAGGTTGGCGTCGCTGATCCCCAGGGTGCTGAGAATCTGCGCCATGAAGCTCACCGGTGCGCTGCCCGGGGCGGTGATCACGCGCTGGTCCGCCACGGCATGGGGCACATCCTGATAGAAGGCGCCGCCGCCATAGTCCACCGCCAGCAGGTTGGCCGCCGAGTTGGAGGTGTGTTTCAGCGCGTCCAGCACCCCGGCGCGTGCCAGCTCGCGGGTGCCGTCACAGATGGCGGCGATCACGATGTGGCGTGCCTGGGCGGCGCGCAGCAGGTCGCCGATGTCCGGTGCGTTGGCGCTTTGCCAAATGCTGCCGCCGCACACCATCAGCAGGTCGACTTCATCCAGATGAATGTCTTCCAGCGCCAGGTCCGGGGTCACCCGCAGGCCGCCCATGGAGGTGACGATGGCGCCCTTGGGAGACGCGTAGCGGCAGTCGAAACCGTAGAAGCCACGGCCGGTGGCGTTGATCAGGGCAGTTTCCCAGTCGGCGAAGTTGTCACTGAGCAGGGTGATGGCGCGGGTCATGGGGCGGTCCTTCCTTGGAGCGATGAATGGGTGGGGAGCGCCAGGGTAACCCGTTTTTGCCGGGCGCCTGGAGACGCTTTTGTGGCGCCGGCGACAATCGCCAGCTGACAGGAGCGACGGTGGTTGCCGGCAATGGTCGTTGGCTTTTAACCAGCGGGCTGCCTTAGGATCCAGCACCTTGACCTCGTTGAACGCAGTGCAGGACGGTTCGTCAGTGAACCCATCAAAGGAACTGAGCATGTACAACTTTCTCAACGCAACCCCGGCGCAGTGCGGGTTGTTGGCCGGCCTTCTTCTGGCGTTGTGCGGTTGCCAATCGGACTTGCCTGGCCCCCCGCTGTCCCAGGACGAGCAGCAACGACAGCTGGAGACGCAGTTCTATGCCAACGCTGTGCAGCAAGTGCTGTACCGCGAGAGCCTCAGGGCCAACGCCGAGCAACTGACGGGCAGCGTGGAGTTGGTCATGCGGTTCAATCGGCAGAATCAGGTCATCGATTGTGCAGCGCAGAGCAGCCCCTTGCCTGACGCGAGGGCCTATCCCTACCACCCGAAACTCGGCGAGATGCTCAAGAGCATCTGCTGGAACACGGTGTTCCCTGTGGCGCCCGCCGCCGCCTTTGAGCCTGACGGTGTGCTGGAGGTCAAAGGGACGTTGATGTTCCCTCGCTTGACCCTGGAAGACGAGCAATTGAAGGAGTTTGAGTTCAATGCCGGAGAATACGCCAAAGGCCATTTCTTCTGGACGCACACCCTGGCCCCTTTGTCGGTGGACAGCGTTGGGGTGGCCAGTTTTGAGGTCAAGGCCGATCCCCAGGGCCGGGTGCAGGAGTGCTGGGTGAACCTGCGGGCGGTGCGCTACCGACCCGAGTCATTCAAGCCCGATAATCAATTGCGCAATCGCGCCACGCAGCTGTGTGAGCAATTGGACCTGCGGCAGATGCCGGGTTTTGCGCTGGAGCAGGGCCAGGTGCCGCCGATCCATGCCAGCGTGTTTTACACACCGTGGAAAGGCGGGCCAAAGCCACATTGACGCCACGCGGCCCGGCAGGCGCCTCCCCAGGCGCCTGGGCAAATAATTTCCGCTAGCTATTTACATCCACGGCGTCATTCCCCATTATCCGCGCCGTCTAAGTTTCGCTGCTGACCAGACAATTCCAGCCACCAACAGGGTGGTTGTTTTGTTGCGTCCAAGAAAAGCAGTTGAAAATGACCAAGACTCCTCTGAAAAGAATTCAGCACAAGCTCGCCCGTTCCGGGGTGGCCATCGAACGCCTGAATTCCAATTCCCTCTCTATCTCGTCCACCAATGCCGCCGGGCTCAAGGTGGATCTGCTGCTGCCCGACAGCTTTGCCATCGAGGAAAAAGCCGTCCTGCAGCTGATGGATTTCGCCAAGGTGGCTCACCCCCATGGCGGCGAAGTGAAGTGCGCCTGCGCCACGCCGGACTTCCACACCGGCAGCCCGATTCCGGTGGGCAGCGTGATTGTCACCAGCCACGACATGGTGGTGCCGCAAGCCATCGGCACCGACATCAATTGCGGCATGCGCCTGCACAAGCTGGGGCTGAACTACGAGCAGTTCATGGCGCAGAAAGCCAAGTGGACTGCCCTGGTACGTGGCGATCTGCTGGAAGGCACGCGCAATATTCCCACCAGCCCCACGGCCATGAGCGCACTGTTTGCTTCGGGGCTCGGGGATTTCTGGGCCCAGGTACAGCAACAGGACCCGATCGGGCTGTTTGCCGGGGCGGATTTCGCCCAGTTGCAGCGTGAGCTGTCGGGCCTGCATGAGTCGTCCTTCGCCCGTGGCAGCGCCGACTACGCGCCGGAAGCCTTGCAGGACCGCTCGCGGAAAATTCTCCGCGACCCGGGCCTGGGTTCCCTGGGCGGCGGCAATCACTTTGTCGAGATCCAGGTGGTCACCGAGTTGGTGGATCGTCAGGCCTGCTTCGCTCAGGGCCTGTCGGTGGGGCAAGTGGTGATGATGATCCACACCGGCTCTCGCGACGTGGGCTTCTATGTCGGACGGCGCTGGATGGACAAGGCCAAGGCCCTGTGGCCGGCGGGGATCAAGCACCCCGATTCGAAGATCTTCGCCCTGTTTGGCGAGATGGCCGACGAGTACCTGCTGGCCATGCACAGCGCCGCCCACTACGCCGACGCCAACCGCGCACTGATCGCGGAAATGGTCCGCCAGCGCACCCGGCAGGTGTTCGGCGCGGGCATCGAAGCGCCGCTGATTGTCGATGTGCCGCACAACATCGTGCTGCGTGAAGAAGGCGGCAACGTGCACCGCAAGGGCGCGACACCGGCCTATGCCGGGCAACCGCTGCTGATCCCGGGGAGCATGGGGCATGACTCCTATCTGCTCACCGGGCTGGGCAACGAACGCTGGCTGCGCTCGGCCAGCCACGGCGCCGGGCGCTCGATGTCGCGCAGCGAGATCGTGTTCAAGGCCAAGAAGGACAAGGCCTTCCTCGGCTTGCAGGGCGTGGAGTGCATCACCACCAAGGAAGAACGGATGATCGAAGAAGCACCGGGGGCCTACAAGGAAATTGGCCAGGTGATCCAGTCCCAGGTGGAGGAGGGGACGGTGTCGGTGATGGCGCGGTTTTCGCCGATCTTGACCTTCAAGGCGTAAGCACGAAGGCGCTGTGGGGCGGGGATGGTTTTCGGGTTTGCCGTGCACCTGTGCGGCCGATACATTGTCGTCCCCCCGGCCTGGTCGTTCTGAGTGGTGCCGTTGAAGTTATCTGTGGAAGGGATGTCATCAGATCGTGAAGCGGGTTAAAAAAGCTGTTTGGTTTGTGTTGTGCATGGGGTCGATGCTCTCGATGGGCGCTGGCCTTTATCAATTCATGCTGCCTAAAGGTGATCCCAGCCTGGCATTGATGCTGGTGCTGATTGCGCTTATTTCTGGTTTTTATCTGCGGCCGCAAAAGCCCAGGGCACGGTAGTCGCTCTGGTGATTGCCCGTTTGCGGCCAAAGTCGGGTGCTCGATCATGAATCAAGATGAAAGTCTGAAGCGCGATGCTGTAGCGCCATTTACCGGTGCCAGCGAGTTCGTCGTCGACAAGCAACCCCTTGTCGAACTGCTTGCCGTGCTTGCCGAGAGTGGCGAGGTGGTGTCCAGCTTCTTCAAGCCAGATCCCTCAATCAAGGCGTTGGATGAGAGAACGCGACTGGGCGAGTTTCTGGAGCGTTTCAGCAACCTCGCCAGGTCGACGGCTATTGGGCAGATCGAGCCTGGGTTCGGGTCCTTTTCCATGTTGAATCGATATGAGTTCGAGGGCTCGTTGCTGGCGGTGCTGCTGCGGGGCGGGTGTCATCACGCGCCCCGTGGGTTGAGCCTGGCCAGCGCTCGGAAGTTGGTGGATGAGGCGCTGGAGGCGGTGTTTCCGGCTCCGTTTTCCGAGCTGGTGGTGTATCGGCTCGATAGTTCCGATTGGAGTGAGTTGACCAGGGATTCGACTATTTCTTCTGCCTATGTGGTGTGTCAGGGGGCGCGGAATCTGTGGTGGGTGCTGTGTGTTGCTGATTTTGATTGAGGCCTTGTGGGCGCCAGGCTTTCCATAGGAGAAGTCGTTCACCCACATGGGTAACAGTTTGGTTCAGGTACAGGGGTGACACGCACGATGGGGGTTCTTGTGTAGGAGCTGGCTTGCCAGCGAAGGCGGCATCGCGGACGCCGCTGGATTGGGTGTTGTAGGTAGCGGTTGCTGCGCTGTCATCCAGTCGTCAGCCATGGCCACACAAGCGCTGTGGCGAGGGAGCTTGCTCTCGGTCGAGCGGCTGGCGTTTCGGCTCGCGTGAACCTGAGTCCCCGATTTGGCAGGTGTACATATCCGTTGCTTTGGGTGTGGCCACTGGCGGTTTCGCCCTTACGGCGAGTCCCTTTTGTCAAACCACACAAAAGGAACCAAAAAGTCTTGCCCTTCCACTCGGTGCCTCGCCGAGGCTCGGCATTCCCTCTCTCCGGCATTGATCCGTGGGCCGCCGCCACCGGCCATCCATGGCCGGGTGGCGGCTAACCCGGCATCCCTGCCGGGTTACCCACGGCTCAATGCCTGCGTTCGGCCATCGTGGTTAATGGGGCAAACAGATCAAGATCAAAAGCCAAAGCAAATCTGAGCCGAGCAAAGCAGGAGCCTTGGCGGTGCTTTGGGTTACTGCTCCGGCAGTTGCAGCGCTTGTTGTTCCGCTACCTGCAACACATCGCAGCCGTCCTGCAACAACAGGGTCGCCACGCTGGAGAAGCGCTGCAGGTCGAGGTGATCGGCGTGGCGGCTGGTCATGTCGGCAAGGCTGTCCAGCATGTCCCGGGCGGCGCGGATACGCAGGCCGGCGTAGGTCAGCAGGTCGAGCAGCGGCGCTTGTGGGTTGATGAAGGCGACGGGGTGGTCGGAGGTGGAAGAGGTGAAAGGTTGCAGATCCATGGCAGTGACGCTCCATGCAGGAATATTGAGGTGTGCTCATGGAGATTCGGACGGCCAAATCCGGTCGCGGACCACTGCGACGCAACGGAATGTAGAGGGGGGCGAGTGGCGTCACAAGCCGTTTGGGCGTGCCTGCAGCAAATACAGAAATGCCTGACATTGGCCGATGGCCTTTTCTCGCTTCTCCATTCCTGGTTCTGGAAAGTTTTTCCCTCCCCCCTGTTATCTCCTTTGTTCTCCATGGCACACTCTGGCGCCTGTTCCGCTATTTGATATTTTGTTCCGTTATAGTGGAATTTATTTGTGCAACGCCTGTGCGTTTCCAGACCATCGCGGGTTGCTGCGGCCGATATCCCGCAGAAACCGCCAGCGAGCCGCGTAGTGCGCTCGCGCAGGGCGGCCAGATGGAGCCGCCAGATGGCCAACCTTCAACCAGGAGGATTTCTTATGAGCATCACCCGTTACGGCACCGGCAGCACCGCAGGCGGTGGCCAGCCGCGTCCTTTCGCTCGCGCCGTCGAAGCCGATGGCTGGCTGTATGTGTCCGGCCAGGTGCCGGCTTTGGATGGCGAGATCATTCACGGTGGGATCGTCGAGCAGACGCATCAGACGATGCGCAATCTGCTGGCCATTCTCGAAGAGGCCGGGTACGGCCTGGAGGATGTGGTGCGGGTTGGCGTGTGGCTGGAGGACCCGCGGGATTTCTGGAGTTTCAACAAGGTGTTCGGCGAGTACTTCAAGCCCGAACACGCACCGGCCCGGGCCTGTGTGCAAGCCAGCATGATGGTCGACTGCAAGGTCGAGATCGACTGTGTGGCGTACAAGAAGAAGGCCTGATGGCCGCGGCCTCTAGGAGCTGGCTTGCCAGCGAAGGCGCCCGTGAGGGCGGCACGAGGCTTGAGGGCCTCTTCGCCGGCAAGCCGGCTCCTACGGGTCGATAGAGGGAGCGCAGGTAGATGAGCGAAGACAGCATCAAGCGCCGGGCCAAGGGCCTGGATCGGGCGTTCGATATTCTCGATTTCCTCAAGGAGATCGGCCAGCCGTTGCGGCCCAACGATATCGCCAAGGGCATCGGCAGCCCCAAGTCCACGGTCTACGAGCTGGTGGCGTCCTTGCTGGAGCGGCGGGTGCTGGAGCCGGTGGGCAAGGACGGGCAGGTGTACCTGGGCCGTCAGTTGTATTTTCTCGGGCAGGCGCACTTGCGTCATTTCGATCTGAGCCGCGAGGCCGATCAGGCTTTGCAGGAGATCGTCAGCCAGACCGGGGAAACCGCGCAGATGTGCCTGCTCAACGGGCGCAAATACACCGTGGCGCTGATGAAGGAAGGCGAGCGGCATTTTCGCATTTCCTCGGACATCGGCGAGAACGCGCCGATCCCCTGGACCGCTTCCGGGCGTTTGCTGCTGGGGCACATGAGCGATGCGCAGATTGCCGAGTTGATCGATGAGCGCGACTTCATCCTCCCCGATGGCCAGCGCTTACCGCTGGCGACCTTCCTGGAGGAAATCCGTCTGGCCACCGAGGAGGGGTTCTTTTCCTTCGACAGTGTCGCCGACACCTTTACCCATTGTTTTGCCGCGCCGGTGCGCGATGAGCGCGGGGTGTGCATCTGCACCCTGTGCATCGTCGCGCCGAGGGCCGATGCGCAGAGCAATTACCAGGCCTATCGCCGGGTGCTGATCGACAGCGCCAACCGGCTGGCCCGGCGTATCAACGATTGATGACTGTGTCGCGGCTGTGCGCAGCCGCCTTGATAAGGAGTGCCAACATGTCTTCTGCTTTGAATCTGCCCCTGGTGGAAAAGGGCGCCGCGGCCCACGCTGCGAGCTTGCTCAGCGACGTCAGCCTGCCGGCCCTGGTGCTGCACCGCGAGGCGCTGGAACACAACATCCGCTGGATGCAGAAGTTCGTCAGTGACAGCGGCGCGGAGCTGGCGCCCCACGGCAAGACCAGCATGATGCCCGCGCTGTTCCAGCGGCAGCTGGACGCCGGTGCCTGGGGCATCACCCTGGCCACCGCAGTACAGACCCGCGCCGCCTACGCCCATGGCGCGCGCCGGGTGTTGATGGCCAATCAGCTGGTGGGGGCGCCGAACATGGCGCTGATCGCCGAGCTGCTGGCGGACGCTGATTTCGATTTCTATTGCATGGTCGATCACCCGGACAACGTCGCCGACCTGGGGGCGTTTTTCGCCCAGCGCGGGGTCACCCTCAAGGTGATGATCGAGTACGGCGTGGTCGGCGGTCGTTGCGGCTGCCGCAGCGAGCAGGAGGTGCTGGCCCTGGCCAAGGCGATCCAGGCGCAGCCGGCTTTGGCCCTGTGCGGTATCGAAGGCTACGAAGGGGTGATCCATGGTGATCAGGCCATCAGCGGCATTCGCCAGTTTGCCGACTCCCTGGTGCGTCTGGCGGTGGATCTGCATAACGACGGGCTGTTTGCCATCGAGCGGCCGATCATCACCGCTTCGGGTTCGGCCTGGTACGACCTGATCGCCGAGTCGTTCGAGACCCACAACGCCAAGGGCCGCTTCCTTAGCGTGCTGCGTCCGGGCAGCTACATCGCCCATGACCACGGCATCTACAAGGAGGCCCAGTGCTGCGTGCTGGAGCGACGCAGTGATCTGCACGAGGGCCTGCGCCCGGCCATGGAAGTCTGGGCCCATGTGCAGTCGCTGCCGGAGCCGGGTTTTGCCGTGGTGGCCCTGGGCAAGCGCGATGTGGCCTACGACGCCGGCCTGCCGGTGCCGCTGCGGCGTTATCGCGCCGGGGCCGAGGCGGGCGCCGGGGATGATGTGACGGCGTGCAAGGTCACCGCGGTGATGGACCAGCATGCGTTTCTCACGGTGGCGCCGGGCGTGGAGCTGCGGATTGGCGACATCATTTCCTTCGGCACATCGCACCCCTGCCTGACCTTCGACAAGTGGCGCATCGGGCTGCTGGTGGATGAGCATCTGCGAGTGATCGAAAACCTGGAAACCTGCTTCTGACGCCTTCGCTGGCGATCCAGCGCCTGCACGGTGGGTGCAATACAGGATGTTGTAGGAGCCGGCTTGCCGGCGAAGCGGCCCTTGGATGGGGCGCAGGTCTTGCGCATGGCCTTCGCTGGCAAGCCAGCTCCTGCAGGGGGAGATGAACATGAATAACAAGAAACGCATCGCGGCCATCGGTGAATGCATGATCGAGCTGCAACAGGGCCATGACGGCAGCCTGCAACAGGGCTTTGGTGGCGATACCTTGAATGCGGCGGTGTACCTGTGCCGCGAGCTGGGGCCGCAGGCCCAGGTGGATTACGTCACCGCCCTGGGTTACGACAGCTTCAGCGATGCCATGTGCCAGAGCTGGGCCGAGGAAGGGATCGGCCTGGGAAAGGTCCAGCGCCTGCCCGGGCGGTTGCCGGGCTTGTATTGCATCCAGACCGATGCCCGGGGCGAGCGGCGCTTCTTGTACTGGCGCAATGAGGCGGCGGTGCGCGATTGCTTCAACACTGCGGCAGCCGGGCCGATCCTGGCCGATTTGCGCGATTACGATGTGCTGTATTTCAGCGGCATCACCCTGGCGGTGCTGGGGGAGTCGGGGCGCAAGAAGCTGATCGGCCTGCTGCTTGAGGCGCGCAATCGCGGGGCGCAGATCGTCTTTGACAACAACTACCGTCCCCGGCTCTGGGCCTCGGTGGAGCAGGCGCGAAACGCCTATCTGCAGGTGCTGGAGCAGGTGGACCTGGCGCTGTTGACCCTGGAGGACGAGCAGGCGCTGTTCGGCCATGACCATGCCCATGGCGTGTTTGCCGCTTACCCGAACATGGCCGAGGTGGTGATCAAGCGCGGGGCGGATTCGTGCCTGGTGCGTTGCGGCGGTGAGCACTACGAGATACCGGCGCTGCCGGTGGCGCGGGTGGTGGATACCACGGCGGCGGGGGATTCCTTCAGCGCCGCGTATCTGGCCTGTCGCTTGCGCGGTGGCAGCCCGGTGGCGGCGGCAGAGGCCGGACATCGGTTGGCGAGCCGGGTGATTCAGCATCCGGGGGCCTTGATTCCCCGGGAGGCCGGTTTGTAGAGCCGGCTTGCCGGCGAAGAGGCCGCTGAGTCGGGTGCCGGTCATGCCGGCGCGTTCGCTGGCAAGCCAGCTCCTACGGCGGGGAGGTACGGGCTGGGGCTGGGGCGTCAGTCGCGGAAGAACACCTGCACCAGGTGATAGCCGAACTTGCTCTTGATCGGGCCATGCACGGTGCGCAGGGGTTTCTTGAAGATCACCTGGTCGATGGCGCCGACCATCTGCCCCGGACGCACTTCCCCCAAATCGCCGCCGCGCTTGCCGGATGGGCAGGTGGAATACTTCTTGGCCAGCACGTCGAAGGCTTCGCCCTTGGCGATGCGCTGCTTGAGCTGTTCGGCTTCTTCGGCGGTTTTCACCAGGATGTGGCGGGCTTGGGCTTTCATGATGCGTGACCTGTAGCGGGAAATCGGCGGCCGCGGATTATGCCTGAATTCAGGCCTCGCAACCGATCATCTGGCGAATCTTCTGCGCCAGTTCTTCAATGGAAAACGGCTTGGCCAGCAGGTCCATCCCCGGCTCCAGGAAGCCCTGGCGCTCGGCGGCCTTTTCCGCGTAGCCGGTCATGAACAGCACCTTGAGCCCCGGGCGCTGCTGGCGGGCGATCTCCGCCAGTTGCCGGCCGTTCATGCCCGGCAGGCCGACATCGGTCACCAGCAGATCAACGCGCATTGGCGACTCCAGCAAGGGCAGGGCGCTGCGCGCGTCCTCGGCCTCGAAGGTGCGGTAGCCCAGTTCGTTGAGCACATTGAGCACCAGCATGCGCACCGCCGGGTCGTCTTCCACCACCACCACGCTTTCCCCGGCCAGGGCCTGGGGCGCTGGCTGGCTGCCGACCGGCTCCGGCGTTTCCAGGGGCGCGCTGTGCAGGCGCGGCAGGTACAGGCGCACGCAGGTGCCCTGGTCCGGTTCGCTGCTGATGGTCACGTGGCCGCCGGACTGCTGGGCGAAACCGTAGATCATCGACAGCCCGAGGCCCGTGCCCTGGCCGATGGGCTTGGTGGTGAAGAACGGATCGAAGGCCTTGGCCAGAATGCGCGGGCTCATGCCGGCGCCGTTGTCGCTGACCCCCAGCATCACGTAGTCGCCGGCCTTGACCGGCTCCAGGGTGCTGATGTCGCTGCCGTCGAGGTAGCTGTTGGCGGTTTCGATCAACAGCAAGCCGCCGTGGGGCATGGCGTCGCGGGCGTTGATCACCAGGTTGAGCAGGGCGTTCTCCAGCTGGCTGGCGTCGGTGTTGACCGGCCAAACATCGTCCGCCAGTTGCATCTGCAACTGGATGTGCTCGCCCTTGGTGTGGTTGAACAGCTCGTGCAGCGAGCGCACCAGCTGGTTCGGGTCCAGGGGCCGGCGGTCCAGGGACTGGCGACGGGAAAAGGCCAGCAGGCGATGGGTCAGCGAGGCGGCGCGCTTGGCCGAGGACATGGCGGCTTCGGTAAAACGACCGATTTCGTCGCTGCGACCGTTGTCGATGTAGCGCTGCATCAGATCCAGGCTGCCGATGATGCCGGTGAGCATGTTGTTGAAGTCGTGGGCGATGCCGCCGGTGAGCTGGCCCACGGCTTCCATCTTCTGCGCATGGCGCAGGGCGTCTTCGGCGCGCTCGCGCTCGAACATCTCGTTCTGCAGGCGCTGGTTGGCGGTGGCCAGGGCCTCGGTGCGCTGGTTGACTCGCTCTTCCAGGGTTTCGTTGAGGTTGCGCAGGGCTTCTTCGGTCTGCCGGCGTTCAGTCTCATCGATGACAAAGATGTAGAAACCATTGACTGCGCCGTCGGCGCCGTAGCGTGGCAGGTACTTCATCAGCGCATGGCGCGGACGGCCGTCGCGGTGCGGCGAATTGGCCTCGAAGCTGCACGGCGTGCCGGCCAGGGCCGCCTGGATGTTCTCGACGCGGGTGGCGTAGATCTCGTCCCCCACCACTTCGCGAATGGTCTTGCCGTACAGCTCCTGCGGGGTCAGGCCGTACCAGTCCAGGTAGGCGCTGTTGTTCAGGCGAAAGCGCTCCTCGTGGTCGACGTAGCCGATCAGGACCGGCATGGCGTTGATGATCAGTTGCAGCTCGGTCTGGCTCTGGCGCAGGGCCTGTTCCATCTGCTTGCGTTCGGTCAGGTCCAGGGCGGCGCCGAGAAAGCGCGTGGGACGGCCATGGTGATCCTTGTAGCAGCGGCCCCGGGCGAACACCCAGCGCACCTGGCCGTCGGCCAGTTGCAGGCGGTATTCCTCGGCGTATTCGCTGCCCTGGGTGATGCAGTGCTTGATGCTGCGGGCCACCGTGGCCCGGTCTTCCGGGTGCACGCCCTTGAGGTATTCACTGATGGGCAGTTGCCGGGACCGCTGCGGGTCGACGCTGTGCAACTGGGCAAAGTGGGCGTCGGCGATGAAGCGGTCTTCGCCGATGTCCCAGTCCCAGGTGCCCACCGCGTCGGTGGCCGCCAGGGCCAGTTGCAGGCGCTCTTCGGTTTCGTGCTGGGCCCGCAGGCTGGCCTCGGAACGCTGTTGCAGCTCCAGGGCGATGCGCCGGCGCTCGTTGGTTTCGATGGCGGTCACCAGGATCCCGGCGACGTCGCCGCGCTCGTTGCGGATCGGGCTGTAGGTCAGGTCCAGCCACAGGTCGTGCGCGGTGCCGTCGCTGCGTTGCAGGCTGAAGCGCTGCTCGCTGAAGCTGCGCACCTGGCCGTTGAGCACCGCGCGGTAGACCGGGTCGGTGAAGTCCATCAGCTCCGGCCAGATCAGGTGCGCCGGCTGGCCGAAGGCCTGGGGGTGCTTGTTGCCCGCCAGCAGGGCGAAGCCGTCGTTGTAGATCTGGGTCAGCTCGCCGCCCCACAGCAGCAACATCGGCATCGGCGAATGAATCACGATGTCCACCGCGGTGCGCAGGCTCTGGGGCCATTGGCCGGAGTGACCGAGGGCCGTGGCCGACCAGTCCAGGCGGGCAATCAGGGTGGCGGCTTCGCTGGCGGAATGGGGGGCATTCATGTCGGGTGTGTCCTGGGCGCTGCGGTGTTACGCGGCAAGGTCATGGCTCGCGTACTGGAAAAGTCGCATGGACATGCCGTGCATATTCAAACGGATGGATTGTAGGCGCTTCTGGCGGGGTTATTTTCACCTGCTTTTGCGGCAGATGACCAGTCTAGAGGGGCTGAACGGTCCCTGTAGCCGCTGCCGCCGGCTGCGAACGCTTTGGGCGGCACTGCGTCGCAGGAAGCGCAGCTCTTGAGATCGCTGAAGGCCCTGCGGCCCTTTGCGCAGCCTCGCGGGCTCGGCAGCGGCTACAGGTCCTGCGCCGCGAAGGGCTGCGTCGGCGGTGGTTGGCCGTCGTCAGTGGCGCAATTCCTCGCGGTCGCGGAACTGCTCCAGGGCCTCGGGGTTGGCCAGGGCGTCGGTGTTTTTCACGGGGATGCCATGCACCACGTTGCGCACCGCCAGTTCGACGATCTTGCCGCTGATGGTGCGCGGGATGTCGGTCACCGCGAGGATCTTCGCCGGTACATGGCGCGCCGTGGTGTTGTCGCGGATCACCTGGCGGATCCGTTGCTGCAATGCTTCATCCAGCACCACGCCGTCCTGCAGGCGCACGAACAGCACCACCCGCACGTCGTGCTCCCAGCTCTGGCCGATGGCCAGGCTTTCCAGGACCTGTTCCAGTTTCTCCACCTGGCGGTAGATTTCCGCGGTGCCGATGCGCACGCCACCGGGGTTGAGCACCGCATCGGAGCGGCCGTGAATCAGCCAGCCGCCATCGGCCAACTGCTCGGCGTAGTCGCCCTGGGCCCAGACCTCGGGGAACAGGCTGAAG
Organism: Pseudomonas protegens; assembly: GCF_013407925.2. NCBI lineage: Bacteria > Pseudomonadati > Pseudomonadota > Gammaproteobacteria > Pseudomonadales > Pseudomonadaceae > Pseudomonas > Pseudomonas protegens. The sequence goes on from NZ_CP060201.1 coordinate 5,963,393, forward strand.
TACGAGGCCTTGAGCTTGCTCTGGTCCGGGTCGCGCCACAGGCCCACCGGAATGCTGGGGAAGTGCCGGGTGCACACCAATTCGCCTTTTTCGCCGAGCACCGGCTGGCCCTGGTCGTTCCACACTTCGATGGCCATGCCCAGGCCCTTGCCCTGCATCTCGCCCCGGCGCACCGGCTGGATCGGGTTGCCGGCGACGAAGCAGGCGACGATGTCGGTGCCGCCGGACATCGAGGCCAGGCACAGCTCGCTCTTGATCTCGCGGTACACGTAGTCGTAGCTCTGTGGCGACAGCGGCGAGCCGGTGCACAGCAGGGTCTTCAGGCTGTCCAGGCGGTGGCTGTGGCGCGGCCGGCTGCCGGCTTTTTCCAGGGCCGCCAGGTACTTGGGGCTGGTGCCGAAGACGTTGATGGCTTCGCGGTCGATCAGGTCGAGCAGGTGCTCGTTGCTCGGGTGGAAGGGCGAGCCGTCGTAGAGCACCAGGCTGGCGCCGGTGGCCAGGGCCGACACCAGCCAGTTCCACATCATCCAGCCGCAGGTGGTGTAGTAGAACAGCCGCTCGCCGGGGCCCAGGTCGGTGTGCAGGCCGTGTTCCTTGAGGTGTTGCAGCAGTACGCCGCCGGTGCCGTGGACGATGCACTTGGGCACCCCGGTGGTGCCGCTGGAATAGAGGATGTACAGCGGGTGGGCGAAGGGCACCGGGACGAATTCGGGTTCGCCGCCGGGCTGATAGAAGTCGTCCCAGAGGCTGATCCGGGCCTGGGTACGGTAGTCCTCGACCCGCGTCTGCGGACGGGCGTAGGGCACGATGAGCAACTGCTCCAGGGACGGCAGGCGTTCGAGGATTTCATTGACCTTGGCGGTCTGGTCGATGTCCTTGTCGGCGTAGCGATAGCCGGCGCAGGTGAGCAGCACCTTGGGCTCGATCTGGCCGAAGCGGTCGATCACCCCCTGGGTGCCGAAATCCGGCGAACAGCTGGACCACACCGCGCCGAGGCTGGTGCTGGCGAGCATCGCCACCAGAGTCTGCCAGGTGTTGGGCATGCAGGCGGCGACCCGGTCGCCGAGGCCGACCCCGGCCGCCCGCAGGCTGCATTGCAGGCCGGCGACCTGGGCCGCCAGTTCGGCGTAGGTCAGCTGTTCGCGCTGGCCGTTTTCGTTGATCGCCACCACCGCCACCGCGTCGTCCCGGCGCTTGAGCAGGTGCTCGGCGAAGTTCAGCCTGGCCCCTGGAAACCACTGCGCGCTGGGCATCTGCGGGCCTTCGCGGAGCACGCATTCAGCCGGCTGGTGGAAGCTGACCGCGAAGAAGTCGACGATCGCCTGCCAGAAGCTTTCGCGCTGGTCGATGCTCCACTGGTGCAGGCTGGGGTAGTCGCTGATATCCAGGCCGTGGCGCTGATTGATGAAGCGGCGAAAGGCGTCGATGCGCGTCTTGTCGATGCGCTCGGCGCTGGGTTGCCAGAGAATGTCGGACATGCAAGGCCTCTATTTCTTCTTATGTTGGGTGGTGCTCTGCCGCTGTTTGTGGCGAGGGAGCTTGCTCCCGTTCGGCGGCGCAGCGGTCGCAAACCAGGCGACCGTGTTTTTTGGCTGAATCTCGGTTGCCTGGTTTTAGGGCCGCTGCGCGCCCCAGCGGGAGCAAGCTCCCTCGCCACACAAAAAGGGCGCATGGACAGGTTTACTGCGCCAGCCAGCCGCCGTCGATGTTCCAGGCCGCGCCGCGCACCTGGGCGCCGGCTTCGCTGCACAAAAATAGCACCAGCTCGCCCAGTTGCGATGGGGTGACGAACGCCAGGGACGGCTGCTTTTCCGCCAGCAGGTCATGCTGGGCCTGTTGCGGATCAATGCCCGCGGCGACACGATCGTCGATCTGCTTCTGCACCAGCGGGGTCAGTACCCAGCCGGGGCAGATGGCGTTGCAGGTGACGTTGCTGGTGGCGGTTTCCAGGCCCACCACCTTGGTCAGGCCGATCACCCCGTGCTTGGCGGCGACGTAGGCGGCCTTGCCCACCGAGCCGACCTGGCCGTGCACCGAGGCGATGTTGACGATCCGTCCCCAGCCTTTGGCGCGCATCCCCGGCAGCCCCAGGCGGGTGCTGTGGAACACCGAGGACAGGTTGATGGCGATGATCGAATCCCAGCGCTCCACGGGGAATTCCTCCACCGCCGCCACGTGCTGGATGCCGGCGTTGTTGACCAGGATGTCGACGCCGCCGAATTCCCGTTCGGCGTAGGCGAACAGCTCGGCGATCTGCGCCGGGTCGCTGACGTCCGCCGGGTGATGGCCAACCTGGCCGCCGAATTGCCCGACCTCGGCGATGGCCTTCGAGGCGTCGCCAAAGCCGTTGAGAATCAGCTTGGCCCCGGCCTTGGCCAGGACCAGGGCGATGCCCAGGCCGATGCCGCTGGTGGAGCCGGTGACCAGGGCGGTCTTGCCAGAAAGAGTGTTCATGAATACCTCACACGATGCCGGTGGCGTAGAAAGTGGCGATCACCACGAAGACCGCCAGGGTCTTGATCAGGGTGATGCAGAAAATGTCCTTGTAGGCTTCGCGGTGGGTCAGGCCGGTGACCGCCAGCAGGGTGATCACCGCGCCGTTGTGCGGCAGGGTGTCCATGCCGCCGCTGGCCATGGACGCCACCCGGTGCAGCACTTCCAGGGGAATGTTGGCGGCGTGGGCGGCGCTGATGAAACTCTCGGACATGGCCGCCAGGGCGATGCTCATGCCGCCGGAAGCCGAGCCGGTGATGCCCGCCAGCAGGGTTACGGTAATGGCTTCGTTGACCAGTGGGTTGGGGATGCTTTTCAGCCAGTCGGCCAGCACCAGGAAGCCCGGCAGGGAGGCGATCACCGCGCCGAAACCGTATTCCGAAGCGGTGTTCATCGCCGCCAGCAAGGCGCCGCTGACCGCGCTTTTGCTGCCTTCGGCGAGTTTGCTGCGAATCGCCGAGAAGCCACATATCAGCACCATCAGGATGCCCACCAGCAACGCCGCCTGCACCGCCCAGATGGCGGTCAGCTTGGCGATTTCGCTGGTCACCGGTGTTGCCATGCCCGGCAGGCTGAGGCTGTGGGTCTTGCCGTACCACTGGGGAATCCAGTGGGTGAACAGCAGGTTCATGATGCCCACCAGCAGCAGCGGCGACAGCGCCAGCCAGGGGTTGGGCAGCTTCAGGTCTTCGGCGGTTTCCGGTTCGTTGCGCAGTTCGGTGCCGTAGCCTTCGCCGGCCTTCTGCGCCTTGTTGCGCTGGCGCTGGAGGAACAGCATGCCGGCGCAGAACACGAAGATGGTGCCGATCACCCCCAGCCAGGGCGCGGCCCAGGCGGTGGTGTTGAAGAAGGTGCTGGGGATGATGTTCTGGATCTGCGGGGTGCCGGGCAGGGCGTCCATGGTGAAGGAGAACGCGCCCAGGGCGATGGTCGCCGGAATCAGCCGCTTGGGGATGTTGCTCTGGCGGAACATCTCGGCGGCGAACGGGTAGACCGCGAACACCACCACGAACAGCGAGACGCCGCCGTAGGTCAGCAAGGCGCAGACCAAAACGATCACCAGCATCGCCTGGCGCGTGCCGAGCAGGCGGATCGCGGCCGCAACGATGGAGCGGGAGAAGCCCGACAGCTCGATCAGCTTGCCGAACACCGCGCCCAGCAGGAACACTGGGAAATACAACTTGATGAAGCCGACCATCTTCTCCATGAACACCCCGGTGAAGGCGGGCGCCACGGCGGACGGATCGGTGAGCAGCACCGCGCCGAGGGCGGCGATGGGGGCAAAGAGGATGACGCTGTAGCCACGGTAGGCCGCGAGCATCAGCAGCGCCAGGGCTGCCAAGGCAATGATCACACTCATGGTGTGTCTCTCCAGGATTGTTATTGTTGTCGGGTGTTGCGTGTGGAGAGCGTTATAGCGAGAACTGTGCCAGGTGGTTAACTTGTTGAAATATAAGTGTTTTTTAGATATTTCAGATGTGATTTATCCGGATTTTCTCTGATTTGAGACAGTGTGGCGAGGGAGCTTGCTCCCGCTGGAGTGCGCAGCACTCCTCATGTCGGCCACCGGGTTGTGTCAGAAAGACCGCAATCACTGGGTTTAGGGCCGCTACGCGGCCCAGCGGGAGCAAGCTCCCTCGCCACAAAAGCGGCTGTCTCTAAAAGTGGATTTATGTCTTGTTATTGAGACTCGGCAATCCCCAGGGCCGCCATCTTCTTGTACAGCGTGGAGCGCCCCAGCCCCAGGCGCCGGGCTGCTTCTTCCACTTTGCCGGCGCATTGGGCCAGGGTGGCGCTGATCAATTGCCGGTCGAAGCGTTCCCGGGCTGCGGCGTAGGTTTCCTGGCTCGGCGCCTCGGCCAGCAGCGGGGCCGCATTGCGTTGCAGCGGGCTGAAGCTGCCAATCGCCGCGCGAATGTCCGCGGCACCCAGCATCAGGTCGTCGCTGAGCAGCGCCGCCCGTTCCAGCACGTTGCGCAGTTCGCGGATATTCCCCGGCCAGGCATGTTGCGCCAGCAGGGCCAGGGCTTCGCTGTCCAGTTCATGCTGGCTGCGCAGCTCTTCGAGAATCCCCTCGCTCAGGGCCGGCAGGTCGTCCAGGCGTTCGCGCAGGGCCGGCACCTGGATCGGCAGCACGTTGAGCCGGTAGTACAGGTCGGCGCGGAACTCGCCGCGCTTGATTGCCGCTTCAAGGTCGGTGGAGGTGGCGGCGATGATCCGCACATCGCTGTGGATCACTTCGTTGGAGCCCACCGGTTCGAATTCCTTCTCTTGCAGCACCCGCAGCAACTTGCTTTGCAGGGGCAGGGGCATGTCACCGATTTCATCGAGGAACAGGCTGCCGCCCTGGGCGATCTGCAACTTACCGGCGCGGCCCTTGCGGTCGGCGCCGGTAAAGGCGCCGGGGGCGGTGCCGAAGAACTCCGCCTCCAGCAGCGCCTCGGGAATCGCCGCGCTGTTGATGCTGACAAAGGGCTTGTGCGCCCGCGGCGAGGCGGCGTGGATGGCCTGGGCCAGCAATTCCTTGCCGGTGCCGGTTTCGCCTTGCAGCAGGATCGGCGATTCGGCGCTGGCCCCGCGTCGGGCGCGGCGCTTGACCTCCAGGCTGGCGGCGCTGGTGCCGATGAAATGGGCGAAGTTGTACTTGGTCTGCCGGGCCCGCAGCAGGGAGCGGGTGGAGGCCAGTTCCTCCTGCATGCTCAGGTAGCGCTTGAGCATGGGAGACAGGCTGCGCAGCTCATCGAACAGGGCAAAGCCGATGGCGCCGATCACCGTGCCGGCGTCGTCGTGGATCGGCAGGCGCATCACCACCAGCGGCTCCTTGGGGGTGTCCTGCATGTCCAGCAGGATGGGGCGACCGCTGCGTACCACTTCCCGCAGCAGGCTGCCGGGGATCACGCTTTCGCAGGGCTTGCCGATGGCGAAGGCGGCCGATTCAAGGCCGAAGCGCCGGGCGTAGCGCTCGTTCATCCAGACGATATTGGCGTCGCGGTCGACGATTACCGTGCCTTCGCTGGACTGCTCGATGATCTCGAACAGCGAGCGGATCGCCAGTTGGCGCACACGCTGGTAATCCTTGAGGCTTTCGCTGTCGTTCATGGCGGCATCCTGAAAATGGGCGCGCCGATTATGCCGCAGTCTGCCCCGGTTGTTGCGTTGTAGCCGCCGCCGAGCCTGCGAGGCTGCGCAAAGGGCCGCAGGACCTTCGGCGGTCTCAAGGTCGGCGCCTGCTGCGCAGCCGTTCGCAGCCTGCGGCAGCGGCTACAGAAGGTTGCGGAACTGGCTGCTGTCGAGCCTTGGCGAGGCTGCGAAAAAGGGCGGCGGCGACAGGTCAACCGGGGTGGGCGGCGGCCAGCAGTTCCTGGGTGTAGGGGTGTTGCGGGTTGGCGAACACTTCGTGGCTGGCGCCGCGCTCCACCACCTGGCCGTCCTTGATCACGATCATGTCGTGGGCCAGGGCCCGTATCACCGCCAGGTCATGGCTGATGAACAGGTAGGTCAGGCCGTACTTTTCCTGCAGTTGGCGCAGCAGGGCCACCACTTGTTTTTGCACGGTGCGGTCCAGGGCCGAAGTCGGTTCGTCCAGCAGGATCAGCGCCGGTTTCAGCACCAGGGCCCGGGCAATGGCGATGCGCTGGCGTTGGCCGCCGGAGAATTCGTGGGGGTAGCGGTGGCGGCTGTCGGGGTCGAGGCCGACTTCTTCCAGGGCACGGATCACTTGTTCGTCGCATTGGCGGGCGTCGTACTGGCTGTGCACTTCCAGGCCTTCGCTGATGATCTGCGCCACCGACATGCGCGGGCTGAGGCTGCCGAAAGGGTCCTGGAACACCACCTGCATCTGCTTGCGCCAGGGCCGCAGTTGCTTCTGGTTGAGGCCGTCCAGGGCCTGGCCCTGGAAGCGGATGCTGCCTTGGGAGTCCAGCAGGCGCAGGATCGCCTGGCCCAGGGTGGACTTGCCCGAGCCGGACTCGCCGACGATGCCCAGGGTCTTGCCTTGCTCCACGCTGAGGCTGATGTCGTCCACCGCGCGCAGGTATTGCTTGCGCCGGAACAGACCGCCGGCTATCTGGAAATCGACGCTGAGATGGTTCACCTCCAGCACGGTTTCGCGGCTGTCGCGGCACAGTGGCCGGCCTTCGGGCTCGGCGTGCAGCAGTTCGCAGCTGTAGGGATGTTGTGGGGCGTTGAACAGGGTGTCGCAGTCGGCCTGTTCGACGATTTCCCCGGCCTTCATCACGCACACCCGCTGGGCAATGCGCCGCACCAGGTTGAGGTCGTGGCTGATCAGCAGCAGGGACATGCCCAGGCGCTGTTGCAAGGATTTGAGCAGCAGCAGGATCTTGCGCTGCACGGTCACGTCCAGGGCGGTGGTGGGTTCGTCGGCAATCAGCAGCTCCGGCTCGCAGGCCAGGGCCATGGCGATCATCACCCGCTGGCGCTGGCCGCCGGAGAGTTGGTGCGGGTAGGCCTTGAGTCGCTCCCGGGGTTTCTGGATGCCCACCAGTTCCAGCAGTTCGAGGATCCGCGCCTGGGCTTCCTTGCCCCCCAGTCCCCGGTGCAGGAGCAGGGTTTCGCCAATCTGCTTCTCCACGCTGTGCAGCGGGTTGAGGGAGGTCATGGGCTCCTGGAAGATCATGGCGATGCGGTTGCCGCGCAGTTTTTGCAGGGTCGCCGGATCGCAGCCCATCAGTTCCTGGCCGCGGTAGCGCACGCTGCCGGAGCTGCTGCAGCCGGTCTGTGGCAGCAGTTGCAGGATCGAGTGGGCGGTCACCGATTTGCCCGAGCCGGACTCGCCCACCAGGGCCAGGCATTCGCCGGGGCGGATGTCCAGGCTCAGGTCGCGGACCACGGTCTGGGCGCCGAAGGCGACGTTTAGCTGGCGGATTTCGATGAGGTTGTCAGTCATTTCTACAGTCCGCTTCAAGATCGTGGATCAAAGGCATCGCGCAGCGCCTCGCCGATAAACACCAGCAGCGACAGGATCAGCGCCAGGGTGAAAAACGCCGTCAGCCCCAGCCACGGCGCCTGCAGATTCTGCTTGCCCTGGCCGATCAACTCGCCCAGGGAAGCGCTGCCGGCGGGCATGCCGAAGCCGAGGAAGTCCAGGGCGGTGAGGGTCGAGATGGCGCCGGTGAGGATGAACGGTAGGTAGCTCAGGGTGGCGTTCATCGCGTTGGGCAGGATGTGCCGCAGGATCACCTTGCGGTCGCTCAGGCCCAGGGCCCGGGCGGCCTTGACGTATTCCAGGTTGCGTCCACGGAGGAACTCGGCGCGCACCACGTCCACCAGGGCCAGCCAGGAGAACAGCGCCATGATCCCCAGCAGCCACCAGAAGTTCGGCTCGACAAAGCCCGAAAGAATGATCAGCAGGTAGAGCACCGGCAGCCCGGACCAGACTTCCAGCAGGCGCTGGCCCAAAAGGTCGACCCAGCCGCCGTAGTAGCCCTGCAGGGCGCCGGCGGTGATGCCGATCAGGGCGCTGATGGCGGTCAGGGCCAGGGCGAACAGGATCGACACCCGGGCGCCGTAGATCACCCGTGCGGCCACGTCCCGGGCCTGGTCGTCGGTGCCCAGCCAGTTGACCTGGCTTGGCGGGCTGGGGGCCGGCTGGGTCAGGTCGTAGTTGGGCGTGTCTTCGCTGAAGGGGATCGGCGGGAACAGCAGCCAGCCGCCGTCCTTGCGGATCAGTTGCTGCACGTAGTCGCTGCGGTAGTCGGCCTGGAACGGCAGCTGGCCGCCGAATTCCTGCTCGGTGTAGCGCTTGAACACCGGGAAGTACAAAGAGCCCTGGTAGCTGACCACCAGCGGTTTGTCGTTGGCGATCAGCTCGCCGCCCAGGGTCAGGATGAACAGGCCGATGAACAGCCACAACGACCACCAGCCACGGCGGTTTTGCTTGAAGCGGTCCAGGCGTCGGCGGGCCACGGGAGAAAGCTTGAGCATCAGGCGTTCCTCGCGGCGAAGTCGATGCGCGGGTCGACCAGGGTGTAGCACAGGTCGCCGATGAGTTTTATCAACAGGCCGAACAGGGTGAAGATGAACAGCGAGCCGAACACCACCGGGTAGTCCCGGGATACCGCGGCCTCGTAGCTCATGCGCCCCAGGCCGTCGAGGGAGAAGATCACCTCGATCAGCAAGGAACCGGCGAAGAACACGCTGATAAAGGCCTGGGGAATCCCCGACACCACCAGCAGCATGGCGTTGCGGAACACGTGGCCATAGAGCACGCGGCGTTCGCTCAGGCCCTTGGCCCGGGCGGTGACCACGTACTGGCGGGTGATCTCGTTGAGGAAGGAGTTCTTGGTGAGGATGGTCAGGGTGGCGAAGCCGCCGATCACCAGCGAGCTGACCGGCAGCACCAGGTGCCAGAAGTAGTCGGCGATCTTGCCTAGGGTGCTCAACTGTTCGAAGTTGTCCGACACCAGACCGCGCACAGGGAACCAGTTCAGCGAGGTGCCGCCGGCGAACAGCACGATCAGGAACATGGCGAACAGAAAGGCCGGCATGGCGTAGCCGATGATGATCGCGGTGCTGCTCCAGATGTCGAAATGGCTGCCGTGGTGCACCGCCTTGCGAATCCCCAGGGGGATCGACACCAGGTAGGTGATCAGGGTCGCCCACAGGCCGAGGGAGATGGTTACCGGCATTTTTTCCAGGATCAGGTCGGTGACCGTGGCGCCACGGAAGAAGCTCTTGCCGAAGTCCAGCCGGGCGTAGCTTGTGAGCATCAGCCACAGGCGTTCATGGGCCGGCTTGTCGAAGCCGTACTGTTTCTCGATGTCCTGGATCAGTTTGGGGTCCAGGCCGCGGCTGGCCCGCGAGCCGCTGCTGCTCATGGCATCGGCGGAGCCGCCGACCGCACCGCCGCCGATCCCTTGCAGGCGGGCGATGGCCTGTTCCACCGGGCCGCCGGGGGCGGCCTGGACGATGACGAAGTTCACCAGGAGGATGATCAGCAAAGTCGGGATGATCAGCAGCAGGCGCCGCAGAATGTAGGCCGGCATCAGTGGCGCCCTCCGGGTTGGCCGCGGCGGATCCGCTCGGCGGCCATTTGTTCATTGGTCAGCGCGGTGCTGCTGACTTCCCACCAGCTTTCGATGGCTTCGTCGTTGCTTGCCGGCACCTTGGGCATGCCGAAGCGGTTCCACCACACCGTGGAGGTGCCGGGCGGGTAGTAGTTGGCGATCCAGTAGTAGTTCCACTGCAGTACCCGGTCCAGGGCGTGGGCGTAGCGCAGCATCTCCGGCTGGCTGGTGGCCTTCACCAGGCCGCGGAGCAGGCTGTCCACCGCCGGGTTCTTCAGCACCATGTAGTTGTTGGAGCCCGGATCGTTGGCCGCCGCCGAGCCGAAGTAGTTGTACAGCTCCATGCCCGGCGAGGTGGTCACCGGGTAGCCGGTGACGATCATGTCGTAGTCCCGGGCCATCAGGCGGTTGACGTATTGCGAGGGGTCGATGCGGCGGATGTTCAGGCTGATGCCGATCTGCGCCAGGTTGCGCTTGTAGGGCAGCAGCAGGCGTTCGATGGAGCCTTGGGTGATGAGGAAGGTAAAGCTCAAGGGCTCGCCTTCGGCATTCACCAGCTTGTCGCCCTCGGCTTTCCAGCCGGCCTGTTCCAGCAGGGCCAGGGCTTGCAGTTGCTTGTCGCGGATCACGCCGCTGCCGTCGGTTTTCGGTGCTTCGAAGACCTGGGTGAAGACTTCGTCGGGGATCTGCCCGCGCAGCGGTTCGAGGATCTTCAGCTCCTCGGCGTCCGGCAGGCTGCGGGCCGCCAGCGGGGTGTTGGAGAAGAAGCTCTGCTGGCGGATGTACAGGTTGCGCATCATCTGCCGGTTGCTCCACTCGAAATCCCAGAGCATGGCCAGGGCCTGGCGCACCCGGCGGTCCTGGAATATCGGCCGGTCGAGGTTGAACACGTAGCCCTGGGCCGGTTGCGGCGCCGACTGGGCCAGGTGGGCCTTTTGCAGGCGGCCGTCGCTCAGGGCCGGGCTGTCGTAGCCGATGGAATAGCCGGTGGCGGAGAATTCCCGGTTGTAGTCGTAGGCGCCGCCGCGCAGCACCTGGCGGGCGACGTCGATGTCGCCGAAGTACTCGACGCTGAAATGATCGAAGTTGTACAGGCCGCGGCTCACCGGCAGGTCCTTGCCCCACCAGTCGGGGTTGCGGGCGAAGGTGATGCTGTTGCCCGAGTCGACCTTGGCCACCCGGTAGGGGCCGCTGCCCAGGGGCGCTTCATAGCCGCCGCCATTGGCGAAGTCGCGACTCTTCCACCAGTGTTCGGGGAACACCGGCAGGGTCGCGATATCCAGGGGCAGGGTGCGGTTTTCGTTGCTCTTGAAGTCGAAACGCACCACCCGCGGCGATTCCACGGTGACGCCTTTGACGTCCTCGAACTGGGTGCGGTAGCGCATGCTGCCCTGGGTCATCAGCAGGTCGTAGCTGTAGCGCACGTCTTCGGCGGTGATCGGCGTGTTATCGGCGAAGCGTGCCTTGGGGTTGAGGTAGAAGCGCAGCCACAGGCCGTCTTCCGCGCGCTCCATCTTTTCGGCCACCAGGCCGTAGACGGTGTAGGGCTCGTCCAGGGAGCGCAGGGCCAGGGGTGAATAGACCAGGCCGTCGAGCTGGGACACGCCGATGCCCTTGTCTATATAAGGCAGCACATGGTCGAAACGGCCGATCTCGATGGCCGAGCGGCGCAGGGTTCCGCCCTTGGGGGCCTGGGGATTGACGTAGTCGAAGTGGCTGAAGCCCTGGGGGTACTTGGCCGGTTCGCCGTAGACGGTCATGGCGTGTTGCGCTGCTGCCTGGGCGCCCGCGGCGCCGAGCAACAGGGCGGTAAAAAGTACGGTGGGGAAAAGCAGTCGCATTGTCAGCCTTACGAGCCGGGTGATCGATGACCACGATTTGTACGCTAGCGGCCTGTGACTGGCCAGCCGCTTTTACAAGCGCAACGGCCCACCAGGAGGCGGGCCGTTGAGCAGACGCAAGCGCGAGGGGATCAGTCCTGGCGGCTGGTGACTTCCAGCAGGTGGTAGCCGAACTGGGTCTTCACCGGGCCTTGCACGACGTTGACCGGAGCGCTGAACACCACGGTGTCGAATTCCTTGACCATCTGGCCCGGGCCGAAGGAGCCCAGGTTGCCGCCGTCGCGGCTGGATGGGCAGGTGGAGTTCTTTTTCGCGACTTCGGCGAAGTCGGCGCCGGCTTCGATCTCGGCTTTGAGTTCGTTGCACTTGGCTTCGCTGGCAACCAGGATGTGACGGGCAGTGGCTTTGGCCATGGATGTTGCTCCTTTCAAGAAAGTTGAGAGCCTACCGGATTCAGGTGGCTATTTCTTGTCAAAGTTCCTGCAAAGCGTTGCCGCCCGGCGCTTGCGCGGGCGGCGGGTGTGGGGCGGTGCTCAGGCGGGGACGGCAGCGACCTTGCCTGCCTGCTGCAGTTGTTGCGCGGCAGTGCGCAGCAATTGCTCGGTGGCGGCCCAGCCCAGGCAGCCGTCGGTCACGGACACGCCGTAGCGCAGCTGGCCGCTCAGGGGTTGGCAGCCTTCGAACAGGTGGCTTTCCAGCATCACCCCCATCAGCGAGCGATCGCCTTGCAGGCGTTGCTCCAGTACGTCGTTGAACACTGCCGGCTGGCGTAATGGGTCCTTGCCGCTGTTGGCGTGGCTGCAATCGACCATGATCCGCGCCGGGATCTTCAGCTTGTGCAGGTCGCGCTGGACCTGGGCCACGCTCTGGCGATCGTAGTTCGGGCCGCTGTGGCCGCCGCGCAGCACCAGGTGGGTGTCGGGATTGCCCGAGGTCTGGATGATCGCCGGGTGGCCCTGGCTGTCGACGCCGAAGTGACGGTGCGGGTGCGCCGCCGAACGCATGGCGTCACAGGCGATGGCGACGCCGCCGTCGGTGCCGTTCTTGAAGCCCACGGGCATTTCCAGGCCGCTGGCCATTTCGCGGTGGATCTGCGATTCGGTGGTGCGGGCGCCAATCGCGACCCAGCTCAGCAGGTCGTCGAAGTAGCCGGCGGCCATGGGTTGCAGCAGTTCGGTGGCGATCGGCAGGCCCAGGCGCAGCATTTCGCGCATCAGTTCCCGGGACAGGGTCAGGCCGCCGGCCATGTCGTCGCTGCCGTCCAGGTCCGGGTCGTAGGCCAGGCCTTTCCAGCCGACGGTGGTGCGGGGCTTTTCCACGTAGGCGCGCATCACCAGGAGCATCTGCTCGCTGACCTCTTCGGCCAGGCGGGCCAGGTTAGCGGCGTATTCCAGGGCCGATTGCGGGTCGTGGATGGAGCAGGGACCGACGACCACCAGCAGGCGTGGGTCGCGACCTTCGAGAATGGCGCGCACCACCAGGCGGTGGTTGGCAACTTGCTGGCTCAAGGCCTGGGACAACGGCAGTTGCTGCTTGAGCTCCAGGGAGCTGGGCAGGCGCCGGGTCAGGGGTTCATTGGCGCTGACTTGGGCGGACAGGGGCAGAGCGGATACGGACGAGTTCATGTGCGGTCTTCCTGGGCGGGCGGCGGGATATGCCCCGCGCGCGGCCCTACTGGGGTGTTCGACAATTGGCCGTACTGGCCATCAGTGTGCAATTGCCACCGGTAGGTGACCGATCGGAGGCGGCAGGCTGTCCCGAGCGGAGGCTGCTAAATCGCCAGGCGGAAAACATGTCGTAGCGGTAATAGGTGGCGTAGTTCATGGGGCAATCCTCGGTAAGTTCGGTGTGTTGCGTAAAAGTCGTGGTTAAAAAACGTCGAGCCTGAAAAAACAAAACCCCCGGTCGGGAGGCCGACCGGGGGTTGAGATTTCTCTGGTAGGCGACCCGTTAAAGTGGGCGCCGGTTGGGTATCAGGCGCGCCAGTGGCTAAACCAATACCCAAAATAAAAGTTGACCGGAGCCAGGGTGCCGTTGACCCAGGCCGCCGCAACCGAACGCAGTGCGCTGGCGGTGTGGCGATGCAGGAAAAGGGTCTGGGACAGCATGGGGTTTCTCCGTGAAGTGGGGCGAGCTTACTAGAGGCCAGGGCCGCGATTCAATCAGTAATTTCTATGGACGCTGTTGTCTCGGGCGATGGATTAAGCCCAGCCAGGATTTATGCCACACTCGCCGCTCCCCCTCGTTGCCCCGCCCAGGAATCTCCATGACCGTGCTGACCCTCGCTGCCGCCCAATCGGTGTCCATTGCTGGTGACTGGCTGGGGAATCTGGCCCGGCATCAGCATCTGATGCGGCTGGCGGCGCAGCAGGGAGTGCAGGTTCTGGTGTTTCCCGAGCTGTCCCTGACCGGTTATGAGCCACAGTTGGCCGCGCAACTGGCGCTGGCCCCGGATGCCCCGCAACTGCAGCCGTTGCGGGATCTGGCCCGGGAGCTGCAGCTGACGGCGGTGGTGGGCTTGCCGATTCGCCTGGTCGAGGACGGGCCGGTGATGATCGGGGCGCTGGTATTGGCCGCCGATGGCTCGTTGGCGCTGTACAGCAAGCAGCATCTGCATGCCGGGGAGGAGCGCTTTTTTGCCCCGGGCAGCGGCGGGGCGCCGCTGCAACTGGGGGAGGAAAAGCTGGCTCTGGCGGTGTGTGCGGATTTTTGTCAGGCCAGTCATGTGCAGGCCGCGGTGGCTGCCGGTGCCGGCATCTATGCCGCCGGGGTGCTGATCAGCGAGGGCGGTTATGCCGCCGACAGCGCCTTGTTGCAAGGCTATGCCCGGGACTACGGCATTGTGCTGCTGATGGCCAATCATGGCGGTCCCAGCGGAGGCTGGGCCTGTGCCGGGCGTAGCGCGATCTGGGGCCGTGACGGCCAGTTGCTGGGCGCCGTGGAGGGGGTTGGCGAAGCGCTGCTGATTGCCCGCTGCGTTGCCGGGCAATGGCAGGCCCAGGTTTTGCCGGTGGCCGGCTGATGAATGCACTGCAATTGCGTCCGGCGTCAGCGGCCGACCTGACCTTCGCCCGGGACCTGACCCGCTCGACCATGCTCGGCTATTACATTCGCAATGACCTGCTGTGGCTCGATGAGGCGTTCGATGTGGCCTGGGCCGGTCGCGAGAACCTGCTGATCTGCCAGGCAGGCGAGGTGCTGGGCTATGTCAGCCTGAGTCGGGACCTGCGGGCCCTTTATATTCGTGAATTGCACGTGCTGCAGGCCTGGCGCGGGCGCGGGGCTGGCGCCTGGACCCTGGCGCGGCTGCTGGAACGGGCGCGCCAGGAGCACCTTGGTCTGTTGCGCCTGACCGTGTTCAAGGGCAACCCGGCGCAGCGTCTTTATGAACGGATGGGATTGACGGTGGTGGGGGAGGAGGAATGTTTCTGGCGTATGGAGCGTCCAACTGTCGCAGGCCCCGGACCTGGGTAGATGACCCCGGGCGGCCGGGGCCTTGAGCCGCAACGCCGTGTGCTGTGTGGCAGGCGGCGGCGCTTTATCGCTCGCTGATGAATTTTATATAGCGCTTGTGATTAGGTTTGTACGGCGCTTTTTTGCTAAGGTGTCCGGCAACCTTTAAAGACCAAATCGCGAGGTGTCTGCTTGATTAGGGTGCTAGTAGTCGATGACCATGATCTCGTTCGTACGGGCATTACACGAATGTTGGCTGACATCGATGGCCTGCAAGTAGTCGGGCAGGCGGAGTCAGGGGAAGAATCCCTGCTCAAGGCGCGGGAGCTGAAGCCCGATGTCGTCCTGATGGACGTCAAGATGCCCGGGATCGGAGGTCTTGAAGCCACGCGCAAACTGCTGCGCAGCCATCCGGACATCAAGGTCGTGGCGGTGACTGTCTGCGAGGAAGACCCGTTTCCGACTCGCTTGCTGCAAGCCGGCGCAGCGGGCTACCTCACCAAGGGCGCGGGCCTCAACGAAATGGTCCAGGCGATTCGCCTGGTATTTGCCGGTCAGCGTTACATCAGCCCGCAGATTGCCCAGCAACTGGTCTTCAAATCGTTTCAACCTTCCAGCGACTCGCCGTTCGACGCTCTGTCCGAGCGTGAGATTCAGATTGCGTTGATGATTGTCGGCTGCCAGAAAGTGCAGATCATCTCCGACAAGCTGTGTCTGTCGCCGAAAACCGTGAACACCTATCGCTATCGTATTTTCGAGAAGCTCTCGATCAGCAGCGATGTCGAGCTGACGTTGCTGGCGGTTCGTCATGGCATGGTCGATGCCAGCCTCTGAAATGACCGACCTGTTTGATCCCAGCGCTTTTCTTTCTACCTGCAGTGGCCGTCCTGGCGTGTATCGCATGTTCGACAGCGATGCACGCTTGCTGTACGTCGGTAAAGCCAAGAACCTGAAAAACCGCCTGTCCAGCTACTTCCGCAAGACCGGCCAGGCACCGAAGACCGCCGCCCTGGTGGCGCGTATCGCCCAGATCGAAACCACCATCACCGCCAACGAGACAGAAGCGCTGTTGCTGGAGCAGACGCTGATCAAGGAATGGCGGCCGCCCTACAACATTCTGCTGCGCGACGATAAGTCCTATCCCTATGTGTTCCTTTCGGACGGTGATTTTCCGCGATTCAGCATCCATCGCGGGGCGAAGAAGCAGAAGGGCAAGTACTTCGGGCCTTACCCCAGCGCCGGCGCCATCCGCGAAAGCCTCAGCCTGTTGCAGAAGACCTTCATGGTTCGCCAGTGCGAGGACAGCTACTACAAGAACCGCACGCGGCCTTGCCTGCAGTACCAGATCAAGCGTTGCAAGGGGCCTTGTGTCGGCCTCGTGGAGCCTGAAGTGTATGCCGAGGATGTGCGCCACTCGGTGATGTTCCTGGAAGGGCGCAGCAATGCCCTGACCGATGAACTCTCCAGCGCCATGGAAGCGGCCGCCGGCACCCTGGATTTTGAAAAGGCCGCCGAACTGCGGGACCAGATCTCCCTGCTGCGCCGGGTCCAGGACCAGCAGAGCATGGAAGGCGGCACCGGCGATGTGGATGTGGTGGCCGCGTTCGTCAACCCGGGCGGCGCCTGTGTGCACCTGATCAGCGTGCGGGGCGGGCGGGTGCTGGGCAGCAAGAACTTCTTCCCCCAGGTGGGTATCGAGGAAGACGTGGCGCAAGTCATGTCGGCCTTCCTCGGCCAGTATTTTGTCAGCAGCCCGGAGCGCGACCTGCCCTCCGAGCTGATCGTCAACGTGGTGCATGAAGACTTCCCGAGTCTGATCGCCGCCATTGATGAATTGCGCGGTCGCGAGCTGACCATCAGTCACCGGGTCCGCGGCACCCGGGCGCGCTGGCAGCAACTGGCGGTGACCAATGCCGAACAGGCCCTGAGTGCCCGCCTGGCCAACCGTCAGCATGTCGCGGCGCGATTCGAAGCCCTGGCCGAAGTGCTGAACCTGGACGAGCCACCGCAGCGCCTGGAGTGCTACGACATCAGTCACTCCAGCGGCGAGGCCACCGTGGCCTCCTGCGTGGTGTTCGGTCCGGAAGGGCCGCTGAAATCCGATTACCGGCGCTACAACATCGAAGGTGTCACGGCTGGCGATGATTATGCGGCCATGCATCAGGCCCTGACCCGACGCTTCAGCAAGCTCAAGGAAGGCGAGGGCAAGCTGCCGGACATCCTCCTGGTGGATGGCGGCAAGGGCCAGTTGTCCATGGCCCGTGACGTGCTCAACGAACTGGCGGTGCCGGACCTGATCCTCCTTGGCGTCGCCAAGGGCACCACGCGCAAGGCCGGTTTCGAAACCTTGTACCTCAATGATGCGGCCCACGAGTTCACCCTCAAGGGCGATTCCCCGGCTCTGCATCTGATCCAGCAAATCCGCGATGAGGCTCACCGCTTCGCGATCACCGGTCACCGTGCCCGACGCGGCAAGACCCGACGCACCTCGACCCTGGAAGGGGTGGCGGGCGTCGGGCCGAAGCGTCGACGTGATCTCCTTAAACATTTTGGTGGATTGCAGGAACTGTCCCGTGCCAGCATCGACGAGATTGCCAAGGCACCGGGAATCAGTAAAAAGCTCGCAGAGTTGATTTATGCAAACCTGCACAGCGAGTAGAATGCCCAATCACCTCGTAGCCAGTTGTGCCGATGAATATCCCGAATCTGATCACCGTTCTACGCGTCCTGCTCATCCCGATTTTCATATTGCTGTTCTATTTGCCCTATAGCTGGAGCTACATGGCAGCCAGTTCAGTGTTTGCCTTCGCGGCCGCCACGGACTGGCTGGACGGGTACCTGGCGCGACGCCTGCAGCAGAGCACGCCGTTTGGCGCGTTCCTCGACCCTGTGGCCGACAAGCTGATGGTGGCGGTGGCCCTGGTGCTGCTGGTGCAAGAGCATCACAACCTGTGGCTGACCTTGCCCGCCGCGGTGATCATCGGTCGTGAAATCGTCATCTCGGCGCTGCGCGAGTGGATGGCCGAGCTCGGCGCCCGCGCGCAGGTGGCGGTATCTAACATGGGCAAATGGAAAACCGCGGCGCAGATGCTGGCGTTGGTGATTCTCCTGGCCAACCCTTCGGATTTCAGCTTCTGGGTGCTGGTGGGCTACGCCTTGCTGCTGGCGGCGGCGGGCCTGACCTTGTGGTCCATGCTGCAGTACCTGCGGGCCGCCTGGCCGCACCTGAAAACGGACAACGAGAAAAAATAAGTTTTTTTGAATCAAAGGCTTGACGCGCATTCGGATTTCTATAGAATGCGCAACACCAAGACGTTGCGGGAATAGCTCAGTTGGTAGAGCACGACCTTGCCAAGGTCGGGGTCGCGAGTTCGAGTCTCGTTTCCCGCTCCAAACATAGCGCTGTAGAGTTCCACGAATTCTGCAGCGGTCGCAAAAAGGACCTTCGGGTCCTTTTTGCGTTTCTGCGGTTTCAACTCGAATCCAGCACCCTCCAGTGCTTTTAAGTCCAGTATTGAGTCCTTCTAAAAAGGCTTGAATCCGAGCAAGCGCTGAATCGGTTTGTTACTGGAGCGGTGCGAGCATCGCGATCAGCATCCGGCCCCTGACTCTGTTCAGGGGCTCACGATGGCACTCTCGGATGAGGTACGTGCGTTGGTTGCCCATGGCGTCAATCCCCTTGAAGACCGTAAGCAACGACGACGTGTTGTGCTCGATCTTCGACATCAACCGTCATGATCTGTTGGATGCGCTGGGCAGAATTGAGCGACGTAAGGCGCTGACCACTGCCGAAAAATGTCGTACCTGGTTTAGCCAGCTGTTCCGATATGCATTGGTTAAGGTTCAGGGGCTCGAGCAGAACCCAGCCTTGGATCTTGATGTTGTCGCATGGCCGAAACCGCCTGATGCGAATAATCCATCCTGGCGTACCTGTAGCCCCTGAATGCCAGCCGCCAAGAAGTAGCGGCTCCAGTCGGAGCCATCATCCTCATGCAGTAGAACCTGATGCATTAGATCTCGTGGCTTGCGCAGGTGCTCCTTGGCATTGAGCAGGCGAGGGCTACCTACCGGGAAATAATGGATGTCGCTCAGTGCGGCAAAGCGTTGTCCTTCCAGATGTATATCGCCGAAGGAAATGATCAGATCTGCCAGTCTCAATTCCAGCTTCCTTATTCGGGTTTGCAGTGGAGCGATGTTCCGTTCCTGTTCACGGGCATCTACCACACCCTGCTGCTGACCCTGATCACCGTGGTGTTCGGCACACTGTTGGGTGTTCTGATCGGCTGGGCCAGGGAGAACTCCCGGTTCGCCAAGGCGCTGTTCTGGCCATTGGTGGACGTGGTCAGAAGCAGACCGCTGATCATTCAGTTCATTCTGGTGAACAGCTTCTTTGCCATGGCCGGATATCCCATGCCGCCGCTGGCAGTCGGTGCGGTGGTACTGAGTATCTACATGGGCGTGCTGACATCCGAGCAGGTTCGGTCCGGTTTGCAATAGGTTCGGCCGCAGTTGCGCAAGGCCAGTCGATCTCTGGGCTTGACGTATTGGCAGGAGCTGTTTCATATCTCAGGGCCTTTGGCGTTCAGAACCCTTTGCCGGGTTGGATTGGTAGGCGTCCCAGCAATCTGTCGGGTGGTCAGCAGCAACGCCTGGCCATCGCCCGGGCATTGGCCATGGAGCCCAGTTACATGCTGTTCGACGAAGTCACCTCGGCGCTCGATCCCGAATTGGTGGGCGAGGTGCTGGACACCATTCGCAAGCTCAAGGAAACGGGCATGACGTTGGTCATGGTGACTCACGACATTGCCTTCGCTCGAGAGTCGGCTGATCGAGTGGCCTTTTTTGACGATGGCAACATCTGTGAAGTCGGGGAGGCCAGGCAGGTGATCAATTATCCGCAACAAGAGCGAACCCAGCAGTTTTTGCAACGCGCGCTCAACTGAGTAGCCGTTTCCAGGTTTATTTTTTGAGGGTCAGATGAGATGAGCGGTTCGCGTCTGCAGGCAAAGTCGTTGGTGCATGGGGTTGCCCAGGGAGAGGTGCTGTTTTCCAGCGTTCCCCTGAGCCTGTGGGGAGGGGTCGATCCTTACACCAGTGAGGTGATTGATCGGCACCATCCGCTGTCTGGTGAGCATCTTGCCGGCAAGGTGCTGGTGATTCCCTGCGGGCGTGGTTCGTGTTCCGGCAGCGCGGTGATCATGGAGCTGTTGTTGAACGGCAAGGCGCCAGCGGCCTTGGTGTTTGCCGAAGACGAAGAAATTCTCACCTTGGGGGCCCTGGTCGCCCAGGAAATCTTCCAGGTGTCGATTCCTGTCGTAAGCGTCGCAGAGGAGGGCTTTGGGCGGTTTGCCAATGCCCGGACGGTGCGAATAACAGGCACGTTGGTGGAGATTGATGGAGGCGGCGATGAGCAGCCCGTCGACGCCTCGCTGGCGGCGGTCGGGGTTGTGCAGCTCTCTGCCAGTGATCGGGCGATGCTCGATGGCCAGTCCGGCAAGGCCTGCCAAGTGGCCATGCAGATCATCCTGCAAATGGCCAGGATTCAAGGCGCGAGTGAACTCATCGACGTGACCCAGGCGCATATCGATGGCTGCATCTACACCGGTCCAGCCAGCCTGCGTTTTGCCCGGCAGCTGTGTGAATGGGGCGCCAGGGTCGTGGTGCCCACCAGCCTCAACTCGGTATCGGTGGACCAGCGACGCTGGCGCAGCCAGGGCGTCAGGTCCGAACTGGGCGAGCCGGCCAGTGCGTTGGCGGACGCCTACGTCAACATGGGTTGTCGACCGACCTTCACCTGTGCGCCGTACTTGCTCGACACCGCGCCGAGCTTGGGCGAGCAGATTGTCTGGGCTGAATCCAATGCCGTGGTTTACGCCAACAGCGTATTGGGTGCCCGCACCATGAAGTATCCGGACTACCTGGATATCTGCATTGCACTGACCGGGCGCGCGCCCTTGAGCGGCTGCCATATCGACAAGAATCGCCAGGCGGCGGTGGTGATCGAGGTGCCGCAGCTGGCGGATTTCGACGAGTCGCTGTATCCGCTGCTCGGCTACCATGTGGGCCTGATCGCGGGGCAGCGCATACCACTGGTGATGGGGTTGGACGGACACAGTGTCACGGCGGACGATCTGAAAGGCTTCGGTGCGGCCTTTGCAACCACCTCTGCGGCGCCAATGTTCCACATTGCCGGGGTCACCCCGGAAGCGCAGTCCCTGGCGGCACTCGAAGGGCTTGCCAGGCCCTTGGAAGTCGTCAAGATCCGCCTCGAGGACCTGTACCGCAGTTGGCAGGAGCTGAACACGGCCGATGATCGACAGGTGGATATCATCTCCCTGGGCAATCCGCATTTTTCTCTCGACGAATTCAAGCGCCTGGCACAACTGTGCGCGGGCCAGCGCAAGCACCCGCAGGTTTCGATCATGGTCACCAGCGGCAGGACGGTATTCGAGCAGGCCGAGGCGGCGGGAGCGATCGATGTCCTGACAGCCTTCGGCGTGGAGTTCATCACTGACACTTGCTGGTGCATGATCGAAAAGCCGCTGCTCAAACCCAACGCCCGTTCACTGATGACCAACTCCGGCAAGTACGCGCATTACGGTCCGGGAATTTCCGGCTTGGGCATTCACTATGCCGGGCTGGCGACCTGTGCCGAGACCGCACGTACCGGCCTGGCGCCAGCGGCAGCTCCCGCCTGGATTCGTCCGTAACCTGATGCCGCCCGTGGCCGTATTCGTGGGAATCCGGCCATCGTCACGCAGGCCCGATCGCCTGGGCGCAGCGACCCAGAGGGTTGTGCTGCGCCAGGATGATCGTATCGTTTCATGTTCCGCTCAGCCGCGAGTGCCTAAGCTAGGGTCATAGGTCTTTCCCGTGTTTACTGAACAGTATTCGTCGCTGCAGAGCCGAGGGGGGTGTCTCGTGAGCCAAATGCAAAGAGCTGCCGATGTTCTACGCAGGTCCAAGAAAATCGTTTTTTTCTCGGGCGCTGGCATCTCGGCCGAGAGCGGAATACCGACGTTTCGCGACAAACTAACCGGGTTATGGGCCAAGCACGACCCTCAACGCCTGGAAACAGCGGACGCCTTTCGGGAGAACCCGGCTCTCGTATGGGGCTGGTACTTGTGGCGGCGGCACCAGGTCAGCGGGGCAAAGCCAAACCCAGCCCACCTGTGCATTCCCCGGTTTCAACATGCCGGCTGGGAGGTGTCCGTCATTACCCAAAATATCGATGACCTGCATGAGCGGGCAGGTTCATTGGACGTGGTTCACGTTCACGGCAGCTTGATGGGGGCGAAATGCATTGCATGTCACCGGCCAGGCGAATTAACACCTGACCAACTGAGGGTTTCTGAGGAAGGACAGTGGATCGAGCCTCCTCGGTGTGAGCATTGCAACGAAAGGCTTCGGCCGGGGGTGGTCTGGTTCAGGGAGAAGCTGCCCGAGGACGCCTGGCGGTCCGCAGTACGGCTCGTGAGAGATTGTGATGTGCTGATTTCAGTGGGGACTTCCGGCGTAGTCATGCCGGCAGCTGGCATTCCGGAAATGGCGCTCGCAGCCGGGGCCGCGGTGATCCATGTCAACCTTGAAGAGGTTGGCTTGGTTGGCGCGGACGAGATAATGCTGAAAGGAAGTGCTGGTGAGGTATTGCCTGAGCTGCTCCTGGCGGTCGGGGGGACACCGTCACAGCTTGATGGATCTATCTAGCAAACCAGGCACGAGACGAGCATGAGGCTTTCCAAACTGAGCCGCTCCGCGCGGATTTATAGCCCTTCACCGCAAGTCTGTGCTCTCAGTGGTCGTCAGTCTTCCGGCAGGTTGTTATTGAAGATGATCTCCAGGGTCGCGTGGAGTTTGTTGATCTGCGGTTGAGTCAGGCTGTGCTCTGCACATCATCGATGACCACGCAAGCTGGGTTAATGCTCAAACTCTCAATCGCCAAGTCCGTCGCTGAATGTCGAAGAAAGTACAAAGTCCCGCAAGTGTGGAGTTGCAGTCTATATGACATGGATAGCCGGGTCGTAGTCCAGTCGCCGTTTTCAAAGTCAGCGAAGTCCACGGCAACTCAAATACCACAAGCTCCTTGCGATAACTACAAAATCTGGCCAACTATGGCGTAGCCGGTCTTCCTCCGATTTGTCCCTTCAGTTAACGGAACCATAAAGCTGACTTAACCAACTGAGCGTATACCGCTGTCTTTTACGAAGGTAGTCTTGACTGGTATCCACAAAAAACAAGTACAACGTATTTTCCGCTAAGTCTGCTACTGCCCATCTCTTACGCCAACAACAATTACGAGGACAATTAAATGTCCCATGGAGATAGCAAATGCCCAGCTCTTCGGTTGAACTGCGTCAACCCGCCTTGCTCGAAAAACGCTCTATCGACCATATTCCAGAATCAGAACGGCATGGCAGCCTCTATAGCCAGTTCACGCTATGGCTCGGCTGCAACCTGCAAATTACTGCACTGTTGACCGGCTCCCTTGCCGCAGTTCTGGGTGGTGACGTGTTCTGGTCACTGATCGGACTGTTGGTCGGCCAGATATTTGGCGGCACCGTCATGGCGCTGCATGCCGCTCAAGGGCCGAAGCTCGGCTTGCCCCAGATGATCTCAAGTCGTGTCCAGTTTGGCGTGTACGGGGCAACGATTCCTATCGTCCTGGTCGCCCTCATGTACCTGGGCTTCAACGCCACAGGCGCTATTCTCTCCGGCCAGGCCGTGGCGCAATTGGCTGGGGTCAGCAACAGTGGCGGTATTCTGATTTTTGCCGGGCTGACAATGCTCATGACGATCATGGGCTACCGCTTCATTCACATCGCAGGTCGCATAGCGAGCGTGGTGGGTGTCATCGCGTTCTGCTATCTGTTTGTCCGCTTGACGATGACCAAAGATATCGGCCAGCTCTTGGCAATTCGTCACTTTGACTGGGCTAGCTTCCTGCTCGCTGTGTCGCTTTCAGCTTCATGGCAAATCGCGTATGGCCCATACGTCGCGGACTACTCTCGCTACCTTCCGAGCAAAACTTCACCTCTCAAAACCATCCTGGCTGTTGGACTGGGCTCGGTGATTGGCGCGCAGGTTTCTATGGTACTTGGAGTGTTCGCAGCCGCTCTGGCCGGAGCCAGCTTCGCCGGCCATGAGGTATCCGTCATTGTGGGGCTCGGTAGCACGGGCCTGACAGCAGCGCTGATCTACTTCAGCATTGCATTCGGCAAACTCACGATCTCGACACTCAACGCCTACGGCAGCTTCATGTGCGCCGCGACGGTCATCAGTGGTTTGCGTGGCGATGTGGCAATCAGTGCGGCGCAAAGAATTTGCTTTGTGTTGTGCATCGTCGGCGCGTCCACGACGGTTGCACTGCTCGGAGAGGATTCGTTTATCGGAACCTTCAAATCATTCATTTTGTTCCTGCTTGCCTTCTTCACCCCATGGAGCGCGATTAACCTTGTTGACTTCTACTTCATCAACAAGGAGCAATATAATCTCAACGCCTTATTCGACCCCAACGGACAGTATGGCCGCTGGAACAGCGTGGGTATTGGCACTTACATCTTCGGCGTTTTAATCCAGATGCCCTTTATTTCGACCAGCCTGTACACCGGCCCCTTTGTCGAGAAAATGGGAGGAGTAGATATCTCCTGGATCATTGGGCTTATCATTCCCGGCGTTTTGTATTACATCTTTGCGAAACGAAACGCTTCGTTCATGCCTGTCCAAACACACCCCACCAATTAACAGCATGCCAAAGCGGGCCGCTAGTACCTGTTGGCGCATTACTCAGTCCGTCAACGACATAACTATGCCCGCATGGAACAGTTTCACTTTTGAATAAGCCAGCTTTCGTAATTGGCGATTTATTTGAACGCAAGCTGTTCATACTCTGACCTGGGTAAAGAGTAACAACAAAAAAGCATGCTTCATTGCCCCATCCTCCCGGGCTGTTGCCTTGCCTGCTGTTATTACTCAAACGGTTTCACCTGTAACTCGCTCCTTAATGACAAATATAAAAAGTCGACCAATATACGTCGACATGGAGACCTTCATGGCTAACAAGAATCCACAGCCTATTGACGCGGCCCTGGTGCCACGCTTCGCAGGCATCCCCACGTTCATGCGGCTGCCCGCCTTCGAAGACCCGTCTCAGGTTCGCATTGGCTTGGTAGGTGTACCTTGGGATGGCGGCACTACCAACCGCGCCGGTGCACGCCACGGACCGCGTGAAGTACGGAACATGTCCAGCCTCATGCGCAAGGTTCATCACGTGAGCCGCATTGCGCCCTATGACCTGGTCCGCGTCGGCGACCTAGGTGATGCCCCGGTCAATCCGATCGACCTTCTGGACTCGCTGAAGCAGATCGAAGGATTCTTCAGCAAACTGCATCAGGCGGGCGTCGTCCCCTTGTCTGTAGGCGGCGACCATCTGGTCACCCTGCCGATCTTTCGCGCTCTCGCCAGGCATCGCCCAATCGGTATGGTGCATTTCGATGCTCACTCCGACACCAATGATCGCTACTTCGGCAACAACCCCTACACCCATGGCACGC
This sequence comes from Pseudomonas protegens, assembly GCF_013407925.2. Taxonomy (NCBI): domain Bacteria; kingdom Pseudomonadati; phylum Pseudomonadota; class Gammaproteobacteria; order Pseudomonadales; family Pseudomonadaceae; genus Pseudomonas; species Pseudomonas protegens. Next base: position 5,988,755 of record NZ_CP060201.1, read on the forward strand.
CCTTCCGTCGCGCGATTGAAGAAGGTCTGCTGGACCCGCGGCGCACCGTGCAGATCGGCATTCGCGGCTCCATCTACTCAGCCGAAGATGAAGCCTTCGCCGAAGCGTGTGGGATCAGAGTGATCCACATGGAGGAGTTCTGCGATCTTGGCGTGGAAGGCACCCTGGCAGAGATTCGCCGAGTGATTGGCGACGACCCTACCTACATCAGCTTCGACGTCGATGTGCTGGACCCGGCTTTCGCTCCTGGAACTGGCACACCAGAAATTGGCGGGATGACCACGCTGCAGGCCCAACAAATGATCCGCGGCCTGCGCGGTTTGAACTTGCTCGGTGCCGATGTCGTTGAGGTTTCGCCCCCGTTTGACCTGGGAGGCGCCACAGCGCTTGTCGGCGCAACGATGATGTTCGAACTGCTCTGCATCCTCGCGGATGCTCTGGCTGAACAGGCCTAGGTCGAGGAGAAGCCATCATGAGCTTCAGTGACTTCATCGGGTACGACCGAAAGGGTGAAGTTCGAGAGATCAACACCACCCTCTCCAAGGGACGGCTGAGTACGCTCAACGTCTGTGCCAATACACTGGCCTTCAATGGCCCCGCGTGGGTCGGGGTATCGTCGATGCCCCTGCTCTATACCCTGTCTGGAGAACTCGCACCGCTATCGATTCTCGCTGCGTATTTCTTCCCAATGATGGTGATTGCCTTCAGCCTTGTGTACCTGGTCCGCAGGGCTCCTGCGGCCGGTGGCGTTTTTGTGTTCAGTAAGCGTTATCTGACACCAGCAGCGGCCACCATTCTTGGCTGGACGTACGTGATCATGTGCTTCAGCGTGACCGCAATGTGCGCGCTGGTCGGGGCGCAATACGCACAAAGCCTCCTCGGCCTTGATGGCTCAACTCATACCGGGCAGGTCGTGGCCAGCACGATGCTCCTCGTATTCATGGTGCTGAACCTGAGGGGGGTTGAGGCTACTGCCAAAGTCGCCATCTGCCTGCTGGCTCTCGAACTCGCGGTGCTCTTGGGCCTGGGCTTGGCAGGCATCATCGATCCACAAGTACCCAGTGCAGGTGTCCTGAGCTCCTACCTGCCCTCGTCACTGGACAGTTTCTGGACGGCCATTGGTCCAGGCATGTTGTTTGGGATGTGGATGCTCGCGCAGTTCGACTCTTCGATCAATTTCATTGAAGAGGCCAGAACCCCCGTAAGAACCATCCAGCGGTCATTCCTACTGACCCTGACTGCAATGCTGGTGATCTACTCGATCGCAGCCATCGGCTGGAAAATGGCAGTCCCTACCAGCACGCTCGCTGGCATGTTCTCAGACAGTGCACAAGCAATCGGCAGCATTGCACAGCTTTACCTGCCTTCCTGGCTGCTCTGGTTACCGCCCCTGGTAATCATCACGTCAGCTTGCAACTGCTTGAACATCTCGCTGAATGCTGGGGTTCGTGCAGGCTATCGGATGAGTCGCGAAGGCGAGTTGCCAGCGGCGCTGGAGAAACTGAACCACAGGCGAGTTCCTGCTCGACTGACCGTGATTGGCACTGTCTGTGGACTGGCGATGATCTGGGCTAAGCCAGTGAGTGACTTGCAGTGGTACTACGATGTTGTGTCGATCACCATGATGATCTCCTACAGCACGATGATCCTCTGCTTCATTTTCGCGGTCTTGCGCGAACAGCCGCTTCATAAAGCCTTCGCAATGTCTGGCTTGCCTGCCTTGGCGCTTCTGACGCTCGCCTACATTGCCTACACCGCAGGTGCCCAACCTGCGGACCCTGCCTATCTCTATCACGTCTGGTACTGCGGCATCGTCATCATCGCCAGTGGTGCAGTCGTGCTCACTTACAACCGACTGCGCCGCAAGGCGCCTACGCAAAGGATTGTTTCCCCATGACTATGTGGCCTGATCGAAAGCGTTTCGCTGTCACCCTGAGCTTTGACCTGGATGCTGAAACTGCGTGGGAATCGTCCAGCCTGGACGGTCGCCGACTGACTTTGCTCTCGATGGGCGCCTATGGCCGTCGTGTAGGTGTGCCCCGCATTCTTGAGCTACTTGCGAAGTACGACGTCCGCGCGCAGTTCTACATCCCGGCCTTGATCGCCGAGAGGGACCCGAACGTCGTTCGCGGGATCGCAGAAGCCGGTCATGGCATTGGCTGTCATGGCTATTTCCACGAACGCGTCGACGAACACACACCGGAACAGAACCTGCGCATCCTGCGCGACAGCAAAGCAGTGCTAGAGCGGACCATTGGGCGCGAAGTCAACCACTATCGTGCTCCGGTTTGGGAGATCACGCCGGATGTCATCAGTTCACTGATCGAGCTCGGGTTCAGATCTGACAGCAGTCTGATGGGGGATGACCGTCCTTACCTGGTAGGCGGTGAACCAGGGCAACTTCTGGAGTTGCCGGTCAGTTGGGCACTGGATGACTGGGAGCAATTTGCCTACTCCGCGGAGCCTGCCATGGGGGGGGTGATCGAGGCGCCTGACAAGGTCTTGAGTCTGTGGACCGCAGAAATGGAAGGCATGCGCGAGTATGGAGGTCATTTCATTCTAACCATGCATCCACAGCTGATTGGCAGACCCTCAAGGCTCCTGATGCTGGAGCGCCTGATTCAACGTATTCAACAGAATGACGATGCCTGGTGGTGCACGCCTGACGACGTGTATGAACAGGTGCGCAAGGGCGCGCTGGATTTGCCCATTCATCCCTACTGAGAGGGTTCTCCATGAATGTTCTCGTGACAGGCTCCAATGGATTTCTTGGACAAGAAGTCGTGAGTCAGCTTCTAAAGCAAGGTCACCGCGTGACTGGCTATGATCGCAGCCTGACCTGTGCCATCGAAGCTGCTGACTACCAGTATCGACAAGGCGATCTGATCGACCTGGCCAGCCTGCTGGAAACCTTTCAGACCCAGAAGTTTGATGCTGTCATCCACACGGCAGCAATCTCCCACCCCGTTGATTCGCGTCGCATTCCACTTCAAACCGTTTTGACCAACGCGCTGGGCACTACTCACGTGCTGGAAGCAGCACGCCTGAACGGAACACCTCGAGTGGTGAACCTCAGCTCTGAGTGTGCCTACGGCAATAACCAAGCACTCGGCGTGATCGACGAGTCGGCGTCGTTGCAACCGACCACCCCCTACGGCTGCACCAAGGTGTTCACCGAAAAGCTTGGCCAGGTCTACACCGACCTCTACCAGGTCAGCGCAGTTTCACTGCGCCCGGGCTGGATTTACGGGCCAGGCCAATTCATGCAGTGCTATCTCAAGGACTTACTGCGTGCAGCCATCGACGCAAAGCCGCTCGATGAAGCCGCTGGTGGCGATTACCGCCTGCAATACGTGCACGTTTCGGACGTCGCAGCGGCCTGCCTACTGGCAGCAACCGTAGAGGATGGGCGATTAACTCAGCGTGTGTTCAACGTCACCGCCGGCGAGCAAGAGAGCTACTCCTCGGTTGCCGAGCGCGTGCGTTCTCTGTATCCGGCCGCGGACATTAGCATCGGCCCAGGCACGATTGAGGTCCTCGATGAGAACGCACGATTCGACATCTGCGCAGCACGTGAACAACTCGGTTATCACCCAGAGTTTCTGTTAACTGATGGTTTGGTGACCTACGCACGCTGGCTCGAAAATCATCCCTACTGATCTGGAGTCGCCCTATGAAAACCTATCTTGTGACAGGCGCCGCCAATGGCATTGGCCGCGCTATTGCCCTCGCTTTGGGCGAAACTGGCGACACGGCAGTGCTGAATGACTTGAACTTCAGCCATGAGCTTGAATCTCTGGTCCAGGAACTGGAATCCAAAGGTGTCACAGCTCGTATTGCGCTGGGTGACGTTGCCTCACCGGAGACGGTGAGGCATGCCTTCAGCGGATTGGAACGGCTGGATGTGCTGGTGAACAATGCTGGCATCCTGAACGAAGCGCCGATCACTCGGATGGCATTCGAGCAATGGGATCTGATGATACGCGTGCATCTGTACGGCACCTTCCTGTTTGCCCAGGAAGCAGCTCGACTCATGACCCGACAAGGCAGCGGCTCGATCATCAACATTGCCTCTGACCTTGGTCAGTTGGGCTGCGCCAATCTGTGTCACTACTCCGCCGCCAAAGGTGGGATTATCGCTTTCACCAAATCGCTGGCCAGAGAACTCGCGCCTCATGCGGTGAGGGTAAACGCGGTGGCACCAGGTGGCACACTGACGCCAATGGTCGAGCGACTTGGGCCGGCTTACGTGAAAGAAGAAGCGGCTCGGTATCCACTCCAGCGCCTCGGGACGGCAGACGAGATCGCTCATACTGTGGTGTTCCTTTGCTCCGAGAAAGCCAGTTTCACGACAGGCCAGGTGCTGGGCGTGAACGGTGGCGGCGTGATGAACGGGTAAGGCCAGCCCTTCAGCCCTGCTATCTCGGTAGCAGGGCTTCAGAAAGCCCACGCGACTCGAGGTGCTCATGCTTGGAAATCTGAATGACGTGGATCTGCGGATGCTCCGCACGTTCTGCACGATTGTTGAGGCTGGGGGGTTCACTGCAGCCCAGACCCGTTTGAACATGAGTCTGCCGCGGCTGAGTGTCGTGATCCGCGACCTAGAGATTCGTGTGGGCTATTCGTTGTGCAAGCGAGGCAAGTCCGGCTTTCAGCTCACAGAAGAAGGTTTGGCCACCTACAGCGCTGCCCAGGAACTCTTTGCCGACATCGAACGCTTTCGACAAAAAACAGTGGAGATGAACGGCCGAAGCCAGGAACACCTTCAACTGGGTACCGTAGACAGCCTGGCTACGATGCCGCAGAGCCCCCTGCCGCCTGCACTTGCTCGCTTTCGCAAAGAACACCCAAGGATTCGCCTGCAACTGCATGTGATGCGTCCCGATGAGTTGGAGCAAGCAGTCCTGGAAGAACGCCTGCATCTGGCGATCGGAGCCTTTCACCATCGGCTCTCAGGTCTGGACTACAGGTCGCTGTTCAACGAGGAGCAGAACCTCTACTGCAGCAGTGATCATCCGTTCTTTGATCGAGCAGATGAAACACTGTCCATCGAAGAAATCAGTGCTTCGGACTACGTGGATCGCGGCTACGTCGCAGAAAACCGCCGGCCTTATGAACTGCGCTTCAACAACATGATCAGCGCCTTCTCGATGGAGGCCATCGCGCTGCTGGTTTTCTCAGGGACATACATCGGCTACTTACCCTCCCACTATGCAAAAAACTGGGTCGAAGAAGGGCGGCTGCGGGCCATACTTCCGGATCGGCTCGCCTACACTTCCGCGTTTCATTGCATTACTCGGCAAGGAGTGGACTTGCAGATAGGCCTGGCCAGCTTCCTCAGCATACTCACAAGCGGCAATCGGCCTCCGGTAAGTGAGCCTCCGATGCCGGCAAGCACCTAAGCGATCAATGGGGGGCGACAATTGCGGCCTCAATCATCGGTCCTGCGAGATCTTCCCGGCTTGGTTGCAGTGGTCGGGAACCACAGGCTCTGGCATGTGCAGCAACGTCTTTCAGGACCGGGTGGAGGTATCCGAACGCGCAGCAGCTCCTGGAGTTGTTGCTCCGCTTAGACGTAAACCACTGGGGGGCATCAGCAACTGTGTTTTGTAGACGCCTCTATGGCTTAAATAAAGTGCGGTGCCGGTCAGATTTGTCAGGGCTTCGGATAGCTCGCTGGTAACAGGATGTTGTGATCAATTTGCTGCACATCGGTGTATCCGCAAAGCGCGAGGGTCAGGTCCATTTCTGTCGCAATGATTTCCAACGCTTTCGCCACTCCGGCTTCGCCCATTGCTCCCAGACCATAGAGATGGGCACGCCCAAGCATGACGCCTTGAGCCCCCAAAGCCATTGACTTGATCACGTCCTGGCCACTGCGAATGCCACTGTCGAGCCAGACGTCAATCTGCCCGCCGACGGCTTGAGCGATGGCCGGCAGCATGTTGATGCTGGAAGGGGCGCCATCGAGCTGACGCCCACCGTGGTTGCTGACGATCAGCGCATCGGCGCCGCTGGCAACGGCCAGGTGTGCGTCCTCAACATCGAGAATGCCTTTGAGAATCAGTGTTCCGCCCCAGCGATCCTTGATCCACTTGATATCGTCCCAGCACAGCGTTGGGTCGAACTGTTCGTAGGTCCAATCGGCCAGCTGACGCAAGTCATCCACGCCGGCAACGTGTCCCATGATGTTGCCGAAGTAGTGGCGGCGAGTGCTGAGCATGCCTTTGATCCAGCGTGGTTTGGTCAGGATGTTCAAGAGGTTGGCGGGAGTCAGGCGTGGTGGGGTGCTCAGTCCGTTTTTCAGGTCTTTATGCCGTTGACCGCTCAATTGCAGGTCCAGAGTCAACACCAGGGCGTCGCAGCCTGCGGCTTTAGCCCGGTCAATCAGGCGGCCCACAAACGCTCGATCGCGCATCACATAGAGTTGAAACCAGAACGGCGCTTCGATTGCGTCGGCGACGTCTTCCAGCGAGCAGATGCTGACCGTTGACAGCGTGTAGCGAATACCCGCCGCCGTCGCGGCACGCGCCGCCAGGATTTCACCATCTGCATGGATCATCCCGGCCAATCCGGTAGGTGCGATGGCCAATGGCATAGCCATATCGATGCCCAGTCGATTGGCTTTAAGCGAGCGATTTTCGAGATTTCTAGCAACGCGCTGACGCAGTTTGATCTTTGCGAAATCGTCCTGGTTGGCGTGGTAGGTACTTTCGGTCCAGGACCCCCCATCGACGTAGTCATAAAACATTCGTGGGACGCGCTGCTGCGCCATTTTGCGCAGGTCTTCGATGCAAGTAACGATAGGCAATGGAACGGCTCCTGAGTGATATGCAGGGTCAGCCTAACCGCCTGATACATCATCAGCGGGGAAAGTTTTTCCCATCTGGCGAGCCGGATTTTCCCTGATGCGGATCACTCAAGTAACGCTGCCCCTGCTCCACGGCTTCATGGCATATCTGTGTCAACCAGTGACTGAAGGCTTGTGCGGCCTCCGATCGCTGATGCATGTGCAGTTGGTAGTGGTAGGAAGGAGCACTGCGAACATTGCCGACCGCGACCAGTCGCCCACTTTCCAGCCAATCACGAGCCAGCGAGGGGCGCGCGAGGACGACCCCCTGAGCGTTGGCCGCAGCCTCTAGCATCATCCCCAGATCCAGTAAGGACGGTCCCTGGTCTGGCTCGCTCAAGGCCAGGTGCGCTTGTTGGAACCAGGGTTGCCAGGGCTCTAGCGGTGAGCGCATCAGCGGCAGGCAGGCGAGCTCCTGCGGTAGCCGTATGCCTGGGTAACGGCTCAGCAGTCCTGGTGCAGCCAAGGGCTGCAAAAGCTCGTCGAGTAGCCTGTGTTGAGGCTCCACGGTGGCGCTGTCTCCAGATACCTGGATGTCTCGCAGCGGTGTTTCTGTACCCGACATGGGAGCGCTGAGTTGAATTTCCAGATCGATGTCCGGGTACTGTTGGCTATGTTCTTCAAGGCGGGGGATGAGGATCTGACGAGCAAACGTCGGTGGACAACTGAGTGTCAGGCGCTGCTTGCGTTGTGCCGGGCGTTGATGCACCGGTATGGCGACCAGTTGAGTCAGTACGGGGGTGAGTTGCTCCAGGTACATTTGCCCCTGGGCCGTCAGCGCGAGGGTGCCGCCTTGACGATCAAACAACGCCAAACCAAGCAGTTGCTCAAGACCCGCTATACGTTTTCGGAGTGCGCTTGCGGTCAGCGACAGGGCTTGGGCTGCACGTTCAAAACTCTTCAACTGCGCGGCAGTCTGAAAGGCCAGCAGTGCATCGAGAGAAGGGAGTCGATAGTCGTTGCAGCTCTTCATTCTTCACGGCCTCCTGACGACCAGAGCTCGAACGATGGTTCGGTTTTCCAGCCTTGTTTAAGGTCTGTTCGGGTTTCGGTCTTACGGTCCCTGAGTGAGTTGAGTCGTTCTACCCGCACGGCAGCGGAGGAAAAAGATTCCCGCCGCTTGAGCCTTTTATTCCCGATAGCAGCTTGTCACCTTGGTTAGCATCATCTTCGAGGTCTTTTAAAACAAGAAAAAAGGATGATCTGCCATGTTTAAAAACGTGATAGCCAGTTTGGCCTTGGCTACCCTCTGCACCTATGCCCAAGCCGATGCATTGACGGTCGTTTCCGTGGGTGGAATAAATAAACAATCTCAGCAGGAGGCGTTCTACACCCCCTTTGAGATGCAGCATTCTGTAGCCGTGCGAGCAGCGCAATACAACGGCGAAATCGGCATGATCAAGGCTCAGGTGGATACCCGAAGCGTTACCTGGGATGTGGTTGAAGTCGACCATGCCGAGTTGCAGCGCGGATGCGAGGAGGGGCTGTTCGAGCGCTTGCCGGCGATTCCCGGAGTGCGCAAGGAGGACTTCGTCGAAGACGGGATAAGCGAATGTGGGGTCGGTATTTTTATCTGGTCTACCGCTCTGGCTTATGACCCTAAAGCGCTGTCGAAAGCCCCAAAAGAATGGGCGGACCTTTGGGATCTGGAGAGCTTTCCTGGCAAGCGGGCTCTGCGCAAAGGCGCGAAGCTGACTCTGGAAATCGCCCTGATGGCCGACGGCGTGCCACGCGATCAGGTCTATCAGGTGCTGCGACAACCTGGTGGCGTGGACCGGGCCTTTCGCAAACTGGACCAGATCAAGACACAGATACAGTGGTGGGAGTCAGGCGCTCAGCCGATGCAATGGCTGGCGGCTGGAGATGTCAGCATGACCTCTGTGTACATCAGCCGGGCAATCAGTGCGCAAAAGGAGGGGTACGACTTCCCGTTGGTGTGGAATGGCAGTCTCTATGACATGGATAGCTGGGCCATAGTCAAAGGCAGCCGGAACCAGGAAGCAGCGCTGAAATTCATAGCGTTTGCGAGCTTGCCGCAGCAGCAAAAGATATTCGCCGAAAAGATGTTCAACGGTCCGACTCATAAGCAGACCCTGGAACTGATCGCTGCCGAAACGCGCAACAGTTTTCCGACCTCTGAGCAGAACATGGCGCAGGCCCTGAAGGTTGATAGCGACTTCTGGATTGATCACGGGACAGAGCTTGAAGAGCGCTTCAACGCTTGGGCTGCGCGCTAAAGCAGGCTGCCCGGCGCTGAAGTGTCGGGCAGAGGATACGCACATCGAACATAAACGGTGCGCACCGCTCATGACCGAGAACTGAATTCCAGAGGGGATTTTCATGCGCACGGCTTTTCCGACTCAAAACGCCATGGACGAGCATGTGTTCAAGCCCAACATGTCGTTCACCAACGAGCCAAATCCATCGCTGCATAACCAGGACTTCGGCATCAAGCCAGGCGATACGCTGCTCTGTGGTCCGGAGGGCTCAAGCAGCTTGTCCACGTTGGCGCCTGAACTGCGGATCAGCCACCGGGAAACCGTCTGATGGATATCGTTTGCGCAGTATTCTGCGTCAGGGCAATGTCCTTGCCTCATTGTGGAGTGCCTGGTCTTGGCACCCCACACAAGGGCTCAGTGCAAGACGCTGTACTCGCCCTGATCATCCCAGCGGTACATCACGAAGTCAGGCGTCGCCAGGTCTCCCTTGGCGTCCCAGCGCTTATTGCCAGCAACGGTTTTTACACTGTTGTGCCTTAGCCACCGTCCCAGTACCGCGCCATCATGGGATTGGGTGGCTTGCATGGTCTGAGCAATGGCTTCAAGCGCCGCGTAGGCATACAGCGTGTATCCCAGAGGTTCGAATCCTTCCTTGCGCAACGCGGCTACTGCCATCTGGCTTTCACTGTTTTGCCGTGCGTCTTGGCCGAACACCATCAAGACCCCCTTGATGAACTGCCCACCGCCGGCCGCAACCGGAAAGTCATCGGAGGCGATGCCATCGCCAGCCACAAAGGGAGCATCGACCCCCGACTCGCGTATCTGTCGGACCAGGGTGCCAGCCTCCACGGCGACACCACCATAAAAGACCGCGTCCGCGTGCAAGCCCTTGATCTTGGTGGCCAGGGCATTGAAATCCTTCTCGCCGCGTGTAAGGCCTTCGAACAGGACAGGTTTGATCCCCATCTCTCCCAGGCGCTGCTGTACGGCCAGGGCTACGCCCATGCCGTAGGAGTCCTTGTCGTGCACGATGGCGATGCGTTTGGCCTGGAGTTGTTCATGTAGATAATTGGCAGCAACCTCACCTTGCTGGCTGTCGCGTCCGACCATTCGGGTCACAGTGTCCAGGCCCCGTTCAGTGATGGCGTTGGCAGTAGACGCCGGAGTCATCATCAGGATGTTGGCGTCCGAATAGATCTGCGAGGCGGGGAGGGTGGAGGAGGAACAGACGTGGCCGATGACGGCCTGCACATGGTCGGTATCGATCATCCGGTTGGCTACCGCCACCGCTTGCTTGGGCTCGCAGGCATCGTCTCCTTTGACCAGGACAATCGATTTGCCGTTAATGCCACCTGCGGCGTTTATCTGTTTGGCCGCTGCGTTGGTGCCGTTCCAGACCTGCGCGCCCAGCCTGGAGTAGCTGCCGGTGAAGGGGCCGGCCACACCTATGCGGATCTCCTGATCGGCATAAGCCGCTAGTGATGAACTGAGGATCATTACCAGAGCCGTTGCTCCTGCCGTCGATTTCATCGTCATGCTCCTTGCTTGATGTATGAATTCAATACGCAATCCAAGCCGACATTTATGGGCCGGATCAGGAGGATCAAGCTACGTAACTCGGTGGAATTAAAGAATGGCTCTCGTCTTACCTTCAGGTAACCAGAGGCTTACCTATCTAAGCCGTTTCTGATCTGGCTGCTCAAGCATGGCGACAAGGGCGGTGGCACCTCTATAGTGCCGGCTCGCTGGATGCTCTGAACCTTGTGGCTTGGCTGCGGAGGTCTCTTGTGAGAGTGGGTCAGGTAAGTGACATCGATATTCGGTTGCTGCGGGTATTTCGCGCGGTGGTTGAATGCGGCGGATTTTCCGCTGCCGAGATCGAGCTGAATATCAGTCGTGCGGCTATCAGTTTGAGCATGGCCAATCTGGAAAGCCGCCTGGGTGTTTGTCTTTGCAAGCGCGGGCGCAGTGGTTTCGCCCTGACGGTTGCCGGGCAGAGCATCTACGACGCGTCACTCCAGTTGTTCGCGGCCATAGGCAATTTTCGCACCCAGGTGAACGCCGCTACCACCCAACTGCGGGGGGAGCTCAATATTGGTATTACCGATAACCTGGTGACATCGCCTCACATGCGCATGACCAAGGCCCTGAAGATCCTCAGGGCCAAAGGGCCCGATATTCAGGTCAATGTGCACATGACGACGCCAAGCAGCGTGGCCCGAGGCGTCTTCGATGGTCATTTCCACATTGGCGCGATACCTACCACCCATAGAGTGAATGGCCTGGACTATCGACCCTTGTATGCCGAGGAGTCGCAACTCTATTGCAGTCACGAACACCCCCTGTTCGAGATTGATGATGAGAGCCTGATCCTCGATCGTTTGCCCTTGTGTGACGCGGTCACCATCGCCCACTCCCAGGAGCCGGAGGTCATCAGGTACTCCAAGCAACTTAAAGTGATGGCGACCTCCAGCGATCGAGAGGGCGTCGCATTCCTGATCCTCAGCGGTGAATACATCGGCTATCTGCCCAGCCATTATGCTCAGCGCTGGGTTGATGCTCAGCGCATGCGCGCGTTGTGTCCGAAACACTATCGATACTGCACTCAGCTATCGGTGATCACGCGTCCTGATCAAGCAGGGAACCCGTTGCTGGAGCACTACCTGCAAGCCTTGGCAAGCATTGCCACCTAGCTTCTTGTTCATGGTCAATGGTCTGGTTACCTGAAGGTAAGCTCTGTGAAATCGAATGCTTGCCTCCGGCTTGATAGCGTCTGTTCCTGCTGATGGGCCCGGTTTTGGCCGGCCTGTTCATATGGAAAACATGTCTGGAGGGCTCTGCCACCTCTGAATGCTGGCAGAGGCCCCGAATGACTTGAACAAGGATGTCTCGATGAACTCTGCCTGCCGTGATGCGGTTCTGTATTTCATCAATCCTGGCTTTTGGCCCTCCGTTAGTCGTCGCACCCTCGAAGTCGTCGCTCCAGCAACACTGGAGCGGGTTGGGGTCATCCCCTTGTGCGAGAAAACCGACGTCGATGCTGCAATCGCTGCAGCTCAGGCAGCGTGCAGCGGTTGGCGAAAGACTACCGTCAAGGCACGCGGCCAATGGCTACATAAGGTCGCCGAGACGATCGGGCAGTTGACCGAGCACAGCCTTCAGGTCGCTCGCTTGATGAGTGCGGAGACCGGCAGGCCATTTTCAGACGCTATGGAGGAACTGGCCGCGTGTGCTCGAGTTTTTCGACACTATGCCCAACGGGTTACTGAGGAAGCCCGCGACAGCGTTTGCGGTTCGTGGAGGCACTATGAGCCTTATGGCGTCAGCGTGCATATCCTCGGTGGCAGCCAGCCCCTGCTGCTGATGTGCCGCACTGTGGCGGCGGCACTGGCAGCAGGTAATAGCTGCATAGTGAAGCCCGCTGAGACGGCAACGCTGTGCACTCTGAAGTTCATGGAGTACTTCAGCGCGTTGCCATCGGGGCTGGTTGCCTGCCTTCCTGGCGATGGCTTAACGGCGCAGTGGCTGGTGCAGTCTTGTGCGACTCATGTCGTGGCCTTTACCGGCGGTGCCGCCGCTGGCAGCGCCGTTGCAGTGACCTGCGCGGAGCTGATGAAACCCTGTTTGATCGAGACCGGGGGCGTGGCCGCAACGATAGTTTCACGACACGCTTCACTGGATGTCGCAGCGGCCTATGCCGTTGCAGCTGCGTTTCGTTTGAGTGGACAGATCGGTATCTCGGCAAATCGATTTTATGTTGTGGATGAAATCCACGATCAGTTTGTCGAGCGGTTCGCGGCGGGCGTTCGTGCGTTGCGTGTCGGTTACAGTCGGGGTTACCCGGAGATTGGGCCTTTGCTGAGTGAAGAAGCACGCAACCAAGTGATGCGTCTGGTAGAGGATGCGTTGACCAAAGGCGCGACCCGAGTCTGTGGTGGACGGATACCCGTCGATCACCCCGTCGGCTGGTTTTATGAGCCAACCCTGCTCACCGGACTCAGCACCGACATGGATATTCACCATGAGCAGTGTTTTGGCCCCGTGGCCGCCGTGCGTCGTGTTCGACACCTTGAGGAGGCCCTGGATCTGGCGAATGGCTCGCCCTGCATGCGAGCAGCGGTGCTGTTCTCCAATGATGTGGACGAAGCGATTGCGGCTGTGGATCGGCTTGAAGCCGGTCTGATCGGGGTCAACAAGCCGCTGATGGACCGGGAGGTGAGGGCGCTCGATGGATGGACGATAGCGGGGGGCAGCGGCGATTTGAGTCAGTGTGGGATGAACGCCTTTCGCCGCAGCAAGACGGTGCTGATCAGCCGCCCGGCTCTGGAGCGGCAAGGCTGATCTCGTCAGCAGGCTGGATAGCCGCGAACGCTGGCATCAACGACGCCGCCGATTGCGGGGCGGTCCGCAAGCCTTGTCGGTGGTGCGCGAAACGGCCATTGGCCAGGGCTCCCCAGGCGATGCAGTTGCAGCACATGTCGAACGGGAGCCCTGTGTTCCGGCCTGGCCCGGACCTAAAGCTCGGCCGCTGAAAAACCGTTGCGCTGAAAGAAGCGCTCCAATTCCCGGGGCAGGGGCTCGACGCCGGTGAAGATCTTCAAGTACTCGGGAATGAAGCGCATGCGCTGCGCCATGGGTTCCTGGGTGTTCATGCTGATGTAGCCGATCTGCGTCAGGTAGATCGAGCGCGCACGGGTCACCGCGGCGTCGTGGGCGAAACCGAAACGGTCGAACATCTGTGTCAGGGCCTGCACGCGCTGAGCGTCGGCCTGGCGGATTTCCTGTGCCACTTCGGGCGATTGCAGGGCCCAGCTGCGCATCGCGAACTCGAACTGCGAGTCGAACAATTCGCTGTTCAGCCAGCAGTCGAAGACGTTGAGAATCGCCTCGGTGATGGATTCGGCATAAGCCTCGGACTGTGATACCAGGCTCAAGGTGTTCTTGTTCTTCCACAGGTTCACCAGGGCTTCGAGCAGGGCTTCGCGGTCCTGGAAATACCAGTAGAAGCTGGTTCGCGACAGGTTGAGTTTCTTCGCCAGCGGCATCACTCGCACGGCATCCACCCCCGATTCCTTGAGGCTCTCGTAGGCGGCGTTGAGCCAGCTCTCCAGGGAGCCGCGGCCAGCGGCTTCCGCGCTGTTGCTGGTTGCTTTCATTGGGCGTTTTTTCCTTGTCCGTTTGATCTGTATGGTGGTGACTGTACACCAGTGTCCATGTAATTGACACTGGTGTACATTGAGGTCTATCGTCTGCCTTGCCTGATGACCAGTATGCGAGACCGATATGAATAACGATCCGCTTCTTCAGCCCTATCGCCTCAAGCACCTGACACTTCGCAACCGCATTATCACCACCTCCCACGAGCCGGCGTACCCCGAAGAGGGCATGCCGAAGAAATTGTATCGGGCCTATCACGTCGAGCGCGCCAAGGCCGGCGTGGCCATGACCATGACCGCAGGCTCGGCGGCGATCTCCCGTGACAGCCCGCCGGTGTTCAACAACATCCTGGCGTACAAGGACGAAGTGGTCGGCTGGATGAAGGAGCTCACCGACGAATGCCATGAACATGGCGCGGCGGTGATGATCCAGCTCACCCACCTGGGGCGCCGCACCCGCTGGGACAAGGGCGACTGGCTGCCGGTGGTGTCGCCTTCGCACAACCAGGAGCCGGCCCACCGGGCCTTTCCCAAGAAGCTGGAAATCTGGGACATCGAACGCATCATCGGCGATTACGCCGACGCTGCCGAACGCATGCAGGCCGCCGGCCTGGATGGTATCGAGCTGCAAGCCTACGGCCACCTGATGGACCAGTTCTGGTCGCCGCTGACCAACGAGCTGGAGGGCGCCTATGGCGGTTCGCTGCACAACCGCCTGCGTTTCACCTTCGAGGTGCTCAGTGCCATCCGCCAGCGGGTGGGCCCGGAGTTCATCGTCGGCATTCGCTACACCGGCGACGAGGTCCTGGCCGGCGGCCTGGAGAAGGAGGAGGGGCTGCAGATCTCGCAGCTGCTTAAAGACAGCGGCATGGTCGACTTCCTCAACGTGATTCGCGGCAATATCGCCACCGATGCCGGGCTGACCTACATCATTCCGATCCAGGGCATGCGCAACGCGCCGCACCTGGACTTCGCCGGGGAGATCCGCGCCCTGACCGGCTTCCCGACCTTCCATGCGGCGAAGATTCCCGACGTCGCCACCGCCCGCCACGCGATTGCCTCGGGCCTGGTGGACATGGTGGGCATGACCCGCGCGCACATGACCGACCCGCATATCGTGCGCAAGATCATTGAAGGTCGTGAGGACCAGATCCGCCCCTGTGTCGGCGCCAACTATTGCCTGGACCGGATCTACAACGCCGGTGCCGCCTACTGTATTCACAACGCCGCCACCGGCCGTGAAACCAGCATGCCGCATGAGGTGCCCAAGGCTGCGCGCAAGCGCAAGGTGCTGATCATCGGCGCCGGTCCCGGCGGCCTGGAGGCGGCGCGGGTGGCCGGCGAGCGCGGGCATGAGGTGCTGGTGCTGGAAGTGGCCGACCAGCCCGGCGGGCAGATTCGCCTGACCGCGCAGTCCGAGCGGCGCAAGGAGATGATCAGCATCATCGATTGGCGCATGGCGCAGTGCGAGCGCCTGGGCGTCAGGTTTCGCTTCAACACCTGGGCCGATGCGGCGATGGTCCTCGATGAACACCCCGACGTGGTGATCGTCGCCACCGGCGGGTTGCCCCACACCGAAGTCCTGCAGCACGGCAACCAGTGGCTGGTGTCGAGCTGGGACATCATTTCCGGCGACGTCAAACCGGGACGCAATGTGCTGGTGTACGACGATGCCGGCGATCACGCAGGTTTGCAGGCCGCCGAGGTGATTGCCCGCAGCGGCGCCCGGACCGAGATCATGACCCCCGACCGCTCGTTCGCGCCGGAGGTGATGGGCATGAACCTGGTGCCCTACATGCGCTCGCTGCAACGGCTGGACACCACCTTTACCGTTACCTACCGGCTCAAGGCCGTGGAACGCCAGGGCGAAGAGCTGCTGGCGACCATCGGCAGCGATTACAGCGATCTTGAGAAAACCCGGCGGGTGGACCAGATCGTGGTCAACCATGGCACCCGGCCGCTGGACGAGCTGTATTTCGAGCTCCAGCCCCAGGCCAGCAATCAAGGCGCCGTGGAGTACCGGGACCTGATTGCCGGTCACCCGCAAAACCTGGTGACCAACCCTCAAGGGCGGTTCCAATTGTTCCGAATCGGCGATGCGGTGTCATCGCGCAATACCCACGCGGCGATCTACGACGCCCTGCGCCTGGTCAAGGACCTCTAGCCACTGCCCGTTGCCGTGCCCTGAACCATAAGAAAGACAGCCGTCATCCGTTTCCCAGGTCTTTAAGTCACTGCCCCGAATGTTGGTCCGATTGGTTTTGATTAACGTCAAACTCTTCCCCACGGAGGTTGTTGCATGCACACGGATACCGATTTCACCGAGCTGTTCACTGCCGTCCCTCCAAGCCCGCTGCGTTATCGCAGTGATGCCAGCGTCACCGGGCATGCCCTGGCCCCGGTCGATCACGGCCTGCTGGCGGCCTACGCCGCGATTGACCGGCCGGCGCTGCGCCAGTACCGCCTGGAGCGTATCCGCCAGCAACTGCGGGCGCAGGATTACGCTGGCGTGCTGCTGGTCGACCCGATCAATATTCGTTACGCCACCGATACCAACAACCTCGGCCTGTGGGTGATGCATTCCCCCAGCCGCTACGTATTCGTGGCCACCGATGGCCCGGTGGTGCTGTTCGAATTCACCAGCAGCCGGCACAACAGCGAGCACATCGAAACCATCGACGAAATTCGTCCGGCGATCCCCTGGCTGTACTTCCTCGCCGGCCCGCGGGTCGAGGAAAAAGCCCAGCGCTGGGCCCTGGAAGTGGCCGACCTGATGACCCGCCATGGCGCCGGCAATCGACGCCTGGCGGTGGACCGCTGCGACCCCTGGGGCGCGGAAAAGCTCAAGGCCCAGGGCATCCAGCTGTTCGACGCCCAGCCGCTGATGGAGCAGGCGCGGCTGATCAAGTCGCCAGAGGAGGTCGCCAGCCACCGGGTGTCGATGGATGTGTGCGACCTGGCGATTGCCCGCATGCGCGCCAGCCTGGTGCCGGGCATCACCGAGAACCAGCTGTGGAGCATCCTGCACGGGACCAACGTGGCCCAGGGCGGGGAGTGGGCCGAGAGCCGGTTGCTCAACTCCGGCCCGCGCACCAACCCCTGGTTCCAGGACGCTTCGGACAAGGTCATCGAGGCCGGCGAGATGGTCTGCTTCGACACCGACATGGTCGGGCCGGGGGGCTATCTCTCGGACATTTCCCGCAGCTTCATCTGCCCCGGCAAGGCGCCGACGGCGGCCCAGCGCGACCTGCTGGAGATCGCCTCGCAGCAAATCAGCTTCAACCTCGACCTGCTGCGCCCGGGGCTGTCGTTCCGCGAGTTTGCCGAGCGCTGCTGGCCGGTGCCCAAACAGTTCGAGCACAACCGCTACATGATGATGCTGCATGGCGTCGGCTTGGTGGACGAGTACCCCAGCGTGGCCTACGCGGTGGACTTTGCCGAGTGGGGCTATGACGGTCACTTCGAGGAAAACATGGTGCTCTCGGTGGAGAGTTACATCGGCGAGCAGGGCGGCCATGAAGGCGTGAAGCTCGAAGAGCAGGTGCTGGTCAGCGCCACTGGAGCGCTCAAGCTTTCCCGTACCCCGTTAGTCGACGACGATCGATAACAGCGGTTGTTGCCTGATTCTTGCAGGCATGGCATCTACCCTGTCCGGAGAAAAACCATGAGCAGCATGACCGTGATCGACAGCGCCGCCGCCCTGGCGCCGCGCCCGCCATCTGGCGCCGAACCCTTTCTGCGCCTGGAGGCGATTCACAAGCAGTTCGGTCCTTACCCGGTGTTGCACGACGTGTGTTTCGAAATGGCCCAAGGCGAGGTGGTGGCGATTATCGGCCCCAGTGGCTCGGGTAAGAGCACCTTGCTGCGTTGCATCAACCAGCTGGAGCCAGCGACCCGCGGCCGGGTCAGCATGGACGGGGTGCATATCGAGGCCGGGCGCCCGTTGCCCAGGAGCGAATTGCTCAAGTTGCGCCGGCGCATCGGCATGGTGTTCCAGTCGTTCAACCTGTTTCCGCACCTCACGGTGCTGCGCAACGTCAGCCTGGCGCAGATCCGCACCCTGGGTCGCAGCGCCGAGCAAGCGGATGCCCGCTCATTGCAGTTGCTCGACCGGGTCGGCTTGGCGGACAAGGCCAACGCCTACCCGGCCCGTTGCTCCGGCGGCCAGCAGCAGCGCATCGCCATCGCCCGGGCCCTGGCGCTGGATCCGGAGCTGATGCTGTTCGACGAGCCGACCTCGGCCCTCGACCCCGAGCTGGGCCTGGAAGTGCTGGCGGTGATGAAGGAGCTGGCGCGCGAGGGCATGTCGATGCTGGTGGTGACCCACGAGATGCACTTTGCCGAAACCGTTTCCGACCGCGTGGTGGTCATGGCCGAAGGGCGGATCATCGAGCAGGGGCCCAGTGCCCAGGTGATGCGCGAGCCACGGCACGCGCGGGTGGCGCAGTTTCTCCAGACCGTGAGGAATCGCTGATGCTGGATATCCTGCTGGTCCTGTTGCGCGGCGTGCCCTGGACCCTGAGCGTGACCCTGGGCGCATTCTGCATGGGCGTGGTGCTGGGCTTTCCGCTCTGCGCCCTGCGTCTGTCGAACCTGAAGCTGTGTCGCTGGCTGGCGGCGATGCTGGTGCTGACCCTGCGTTCGATTCCGCCGATCGTCTGGCTGTTCTTCATCTTCTTCGGCATCGGTGGCGGCTACATCGCCTTGTCGCCATTCGCCGCCGCGGTGCTGGGCCTGGGGCTGATCACCGCGGCGCACATGGCGGAGGTCTATCGCGGTGCCTTCGCGGCGATTCCCCAGGGGCAGTTCGAGGCGGCGCAGGTGCTCAATCTTTCGCCGTCCCAGCGCTTTTTCGATGTGCTGCTGCCGCAACTGGTGCGCATCGCCATTCCCACCTCGGCCACCTATGCCATCGGCCTGCTCAAGGACTCGGCCGTGGCGTCGACCATCGGTGTCGGTGACGTCAGCTTCCAGGCCTATCAGCTGTCCCAGCAAACCTTTCAAGGGCTGGGGGTGTACAGCGTGGCGGCGCTGGTCTACCTGATTCTCAGCGTGCCGGTGGCGCTGTTCTCGCGCTGGCTGGCGGCCAGCCTGAAGCAGAGGGTGGCCCGATGAGCGAGATCCTGAAGATGTGGCTGGCCTGGTTTCCCGAACTGTGGAAGGGCTTTGTGCTGTCGATGCAGGTCACCGCCGTCAGCCTGGTGCTGGGGGTGGTCCTGGGGTTGCTGCTGGCGCTAGGGGTTTCGGCATCCCGTCGGGTGGTGCGCTATCCCTCGCTGCTGATCGTCGAACTGGGGCGCGGCGCCCCCGCGTTGATCCTGCTGCAGTACGTCTATTTCGGCCTGCCCTCGGCCGGTCTGACCCTGAGTTCGTTCTGGGCGGCGGCCGTGGCGTTGGCTTACTGCACCGCGGCCTACACCAGCGAGATCATCCGCGGCGGTATCGAGGCTGTGGCCCAGGGGCAGAACGAGGCGGCCGAGGTGATCGGCCTGAACCGCTTCGATGCGCTGCGTTTCATCATTCTGCCCCAGGCGCTGCGGGTGGCCCTGCCGTCGTTGCTGGGGTTCTCGATCATGATGTTCCAGGCTTCGTCGCTGTGTTTCACCATCGCGCTGCCGGAGATCGTCAGCCGCGCCTCGGCCATCGGTTCATCGACCTTCGAGTACCTGCCGGTGCTGACCCTGGCCGGCCTGATGTATGCCGCGGTTTGCGCCCCCGCGACCCTGGGCGTGGCGGCACTGGAGAAAAGACTGGCGCCCAGCCAGCACGCGTGACCCGTTCGGGCCGTCTTTCGGCTGCTGTTCTCTCAACGCAACCCATGCACAGGTGAAGCCATGATCCATTCATTCAAACGCATTACCCGTTGGGCATTCCTTTGTTCCTCCCTGGTGGGCGGCGCGGCCCTGGCTGGCGCGCCCCTGGCCCAGGCGGACTGCAAGCCGGCCCACTCGTTTGAAACCCTGACCCCCGGGGTGCTGGCGGTCGCGGCCTGGGTCTTTCCGCCCTATTCGATACCCGGGCCGGGCAACCAGTTGAGCGGGGTCGATGGCGAAATCATCAAGCGCATCGCCGCCAGGGAGTGCCTGGAGATCAAGCTGACAGTGGTGGACCCGGCGGCGGTGATCCAGTCGGTGATCGCCCGGCGGGCCGACGTCGGCATCGGCGACTGGTACCGTACCGCCGAACGCAGCAAGGCCCTGGGCCTGTCCGCGCCGTTGTACCTGGACATGATGGGGATTATCTCCAGCGAGGGTTATTCGAGCATTTCCGAGCTGGAGGGCAAGCGCATCGGCACGGTGCAGGGTTACCTGTGGGTCGACGATTTGAAAAAGGTCTTTGGCGACAACCTGGTGCTGTACCCCAACCCGGTGGCCATGGCCCAGGACCTGGCCTCCAAGCGGATTGCGCTGGGCGTCGACAGTTTTGCAGTCGGCGTGGCTTCGCAGCAGAAGGGCGCTTACCCGGGCCAGCACATCAAGGTCTCGGAACCCGATCCACGGGTGAGGGCCACCTTGCAACCGGGGCAGTCTAGCTTCCCGCATACCAAGGCCAATACCGCGCTGGGCGTGGCGCTGAACGACAACATCCAGGCCTTGCACGCATCGGGTGAAATAGCCGAGATACTCGGCGCCTTCGGCCTGGATAAACAAGCCGCCAACGTCGGTGCGCCACGCCTGGTGGAATGACTGGTGATCCGGGGCCTGAGCGCCCGGGCGGTTGTGCAACAGCCTCAGGGAGCAACCCATGTCAGAAGGTGCAGCGTTCAAGTGCCTGTCGTTGGCCGAGGCCAGGGCGTTTGCCCAGCGCTGCTGCCTCGACGCCGGCAGCAGTCAGGAAGTGGCCCAGGCCCTGGCCGAAGCCACGGTATCGGCCCAGGGCCATGGCTTGGCCAGTGTGGGTTTCGAGCATTTGGGCGATTACCTGAACGGGTTTGCCAGCGGGCGCATAGCCGGGCAGGTACAGCCGCTGATCACTCAGGTGGCGCCGGCGATGATCCGTTGTGATGCGCGCCAGGGTATCGCGCAGTTGGGGTTCGAGCGGGCCTTTGGCGCCTTGTGCGACAACACCAGGCAGCTGGGGATCAGCCTGTTTGCCCAGCACAACGGCTTTACCTGTGGCGAGCTGGGCTACTACACCCGGCGTCTGGCTGCCGAAGGCCTGGTGGCACTGGCCTTCTGCAATGGCCCGCCGTTGTTGACCGTGGCCGGCCAGCGCCAGCCGATGTATTCGACCAACCCGCTGGCGTTCGCCGCGCCCTGTGGCGACGAGCGCCTGCTGCTGATCGACCAGGCCAGCAGCGCCACGGCCTTCGTCAACCTGCTCAAGGCGGCCGAGGCCGGGGAGGCGATTCCCGCAGGCTGGGCGGTGGATGCCCAGGGCGCTGCCACCCTGAGTGCCCGGGAGGCCATGCACGGTGCCTTGCTGGCATTCGGTGGCAGCCGCGGGGCCAACATCGCCTTGCTGGTCGAGGTGCTCGCCGGCGGTGTCAGCGGGGCCAACTGGTCGCTGGATGCGCCGGATTTTCGAAGCGGCGGGCAATCGCCGGGTGCGGGGCTGCTGGTGATCGCTCTCGCCCCGCACCTGCTCGATGAGCAGTTCGAGAGCCGCCTGGCGCGGCAAATGCAGCGTCTGGCCAGCCTCGGCGTCCATCCTCCCGGGCAGGCCAAGCAGCAAGCCTGGGCGAGGGCGCAGAACGAGGGAATCAGCTTGCCCATGGCTCTGTACCAGCAACTTGAGGCGCGATCGCTTCCTCGCCACTGATGGGCGCGCGCCGCTGCGGGGAGGGCGCTTGCGCCGGGGCCGGGTCACCGGCAGCGCCGCCCACAGGCTATGACAAAAGCTCATGGCCGCATGACTTTTAATGGTTACGGGCTGCAGCGAGCCCGGTGCTAAAACAACGCAAACACAGCTCACTCATAACAACAAAGAGCGTTTGCGCCATGACCCAGTCCGTTACCGTCCCTTTGCAGCACCCTCTCTGCGTCCCCGTTCACTCGCGCTCTTTGCACCCGGCTGACGAACAGTAGCGGCGCCGGCACTGCCGATTCCGCGTCATTTCTTTCCTTGTGTCCTCAAAGAGTCAATACCCATGCAACCACTCGACCTCTATATCGGCGAGGGCTTCGAAGGCCCGGGCGTGAATGCCGCCCACATCAACATTCTCCTCGGGCCGCGCAACGGTCCTGCCGGACAGGCCTTCGCCAGTAGCCTGGCGTCGCCAAGCCAGGGCCATTGCCCGTTCATGGTGATTGCCCAGCCCAACCTGCCGGTCAAGCCCATGACCCTGTACGTGAACAAGGCGGCGATTGCCGGTGAACTGCACGGCAACGCCACCTGGGGCGCCTCCCAGGCAGGTATTGCCAAGGCGGTGCTCGAAGCGCTGCTGGACGGCACCTTGCCGGCCGAAGCCGAAGACCAGTGGGCGATCGTCACCGCCAACTGGGTCAACCCGCACTGCGATGATCTGGACGCGGTCTACCTCAACAACTACAACGCCTGCCGCACGGCGATCCGCGCGGCCCTGGCCGGCAAGCCCGAGCGCGGCCAATTGGCGGATGTGGTGAACCGGATCAGCAACCCGTTCTACACCCCCAAGGCCTGAGGAGCGCAGCATGCAGTACATTCGTTTGGGCCACTCCGGCCTGCAAGTCTCGCGTCTGTGCCTGGGCACCATGAACATGGGCACCCCGGACTGGAAACCCTGGATCTTCGATGAAAAACAGAGCGAGCCCATCGTCGCCCACGCCCTGGGCCACGGGGTGAATTTCATCGACCTGGCGGACTTCTATTCCGCCGGCGTCGGCGAAGAGGTGGTGGGGCGCATCGTCAAGCGCCTGGCACGCCGCGAAGACCTGGTGATCACCACCAAGGTCGGCTACGGCACCCGCAGCGGGATCAATGCCAGCGGTCATTCGCGCAAACATATCCTCGACAGCATCGATGCCTCGCTCAAGCGCCTGGGCATGGATTACGTAGATGTGTTCATGCTGCATTACTTCGATGTGAACACCCCGGTGGAAGAAACCATGCAGGCGCTGGACGACATCGTCCGTGCCGGCAAGGCTCGCTACATCGGTGTCTCCACCATGCTCACCGGGCAACTGGCGAAGCTGCTCATGGCCTGCGAGCGCCATGGCTGGGTCAAGCCGATCAATATGCAATTGCAACTGAACTGCGCCTACCGCGAGGAAGAGCGCGAGATGATCCCGTTCTGCCGTGACCAGGGCCTGGGCATCTCGGTGTTCAGCCCGCTGGCCCGGGGCTTGCTCACCGGCGATGTGCAGTCGACCCGCAACCAGACCGACTTCTTTACCCAACAGATGTACAGCGATGAGGCCTCGTTGCAGATTGCCCGCTCGGTACAGCGCGTGGCCCGCGCCCGCGGCCTGTCCAATGCCCAGGTGGCCCAGGCCTGGGTGCTCAGGCACGCCGGGGTCGATTGCATGCTGGTGGGCGCCGACACCACCGCGCAGTTCGACAGCGCCCTGGCGGCGCTGGATACCACCCTGGATGCCGAGGAACTGCACGAGCTGGAGCGCAACTACACCCCCTGCGATGTGATCAACGACTACACCGCCGGCAAACGTATCCTGCGCGTGGCCCGTCCGGGGCTGGAGCGCTTTTCCCTGACCGAGGCACTGGCATGAGCGCATTGATCCGTAGCGGCCATTTCATCGATGGCCACTGGTCCAGCGGTGGCCCCAGCTACCCGGTGTACAACCCGGCCAATGGCGAGCTGATCACCCAGGTGCAAAAGGCCGGCGCCGAGGAAACCCGCCTGGCCATCGCCGCCGCCCAGCGCGCGCTGCCGGCCTGGCGCGCACTCACCGCCAAGGAGCGCAGTCAGCGGCTCAAGCGCTGGAGCGAACTGATGCTGGCCCAGCAGCGCGAACTGGCCACCTTGCTCAGTCGCGAACAGGGCAAGCCCCTGGCCGAAGCCATGGGCGAGGTGGTGTATGCCGCGAGCTTTCTGGAGTGGTTCGCTGAGGAGGCCAAGCGTGCCTACGGTGATGTGATCCCCAGCCACAAGGCCGACGCGCGAATCATCGTGACCAAGCAAGCCATCGGCGTGGTCGCGGCGATCACCCCGTGGAACTTCCCCCTGGCCATGGTCACGCGCAAGGTCGGCCCGGCCCTGGCCGCCGGCTGCACGATGATCCTCAAGCCTTCGGAAGAAACCCCGCTATCGGCCTTCGCCCTCGGGGTGCTGGCAGAGCAGGCGGGGATCCCGGCCGGGGTACTGAACATCGTGTCCGGCGATGCCCCGGCCATTGGCCAGGCGCTGCAGGCTTCGAGCGTGGTGCGCAAGCTGTCGTTCACCGGCTCCACCGGCACCGGCAAGCTGCTGATGCGTCAGGCCGCCGACACCCTGAAAAAAGTCTCCCTGGAACTGGGGGGAAACGCCCCGTTCATTGTCTTCGACGACGCCGACCTGGACGCCGCGGTCAAGGGCGCCATGGCCTCGAAGTTTCGCAACACCGGGCAGACCTGCGTCTGCGTCAACCGCTTCTTTATCCAGGACGGCGTGTATGAGGCGTTCACCACCAAGCTGGTCGAGGCGGTTGCCGCGCTGCGGGTCGGCAGTGCCCTGGACGGCGATACCGAGCAGGGCCCGCTGATCAACGCGGCGGCCCTGGCCAAGGTCGAGGCGCATGTCGGCGATGCGCTGGAGAAGGGCGCCCGGCTGCTCTGCGGCGGTCGTCGCCACGCCCTGGGCGGGACCTTCTACGAGCCGACCATCCTTACCGAGGCCAGCGACCAGATGCGGATCGCCGAGGAAGAAACCTTCGGCCCGGTGGCGGCCTGCTTTCGATTCAAGGACGAAGCCGAGGTGCTGCAGCGAGCCAACGACACGCCATATGGCTTGTCGGCCTACTTCTACAGTCGCGACATCGGTCGGGTCTGGCGCATGGCCGAGGGCCTGGAGGCAGGGATGGTGGGCATCAACGAAGGCATCATTTCCACCGAAGTGGCGCCCTTTGGCGGGATCAAGGAATCGGGCCTCGGCCGCGAAGGTTCCAGGTACGGCCTGGACGATTACCTGGAGATCAAATACCTGCTGATGGGCGGCCTCTAGCCCTCGCACCCTCCAATGCAGGCGCTGGCTTGTCAGCAGGCCGGCTCCTGCGTGGTTCGATTCATCTCTTATCCAAGAACAATAAATGGAGACGAACATGAGCACTGCAACCGTCAAGATCGATGACCTGCCCATTGGCCGGTTCCACCTGAAAATCGCCGGCCTGACCTTCGGCGCGCACTTCACCGACGGCTATATCCTCGGCCTGATCGGCATCGCGTTCACCCTGCTGAGTCCGCAGATGCAGCTGGATGCGTTGTGGCAGGGCCTGATCGGTGCTTCGGCGCTGATGGGGCTGTTTATCGGCAGCCTGTTCTTCGGCTGGATCTCCGATCACCTGGGGCGGCAGAAGATCTTCCTGGTCAGCTTCGTGCTGATCACCCTGGCCTCGGTGATGCAGTTCTATGCCGAGACGGCCATGGGCCTGTTTGCCTGCCGGGTGCTGATCGGCATCGGCCTGGGCGGCGACTTCAGTGTCGGCCACGCGATGCTCGCCGAGTTCGCGCCGAAGAAGCAGCGAGGCGTGCTGTTGGGTTCGTTCAGCGTGATCTGGACCTTCGGCTATGTCGCCGCGACCTTTGTCGGCACCGCCATGCTCAGCCTCGGCGACGATGCCTGGCGCTGGATGCTGGCGTCCTCGGCGATTCCTGCCGGGCTGATCCTGCTGGCACGCATCGGCACCCCGGAATCGCCACGCTGGCTGATCAACCGCGGGCGCATTGCCGAGGCCCGGGCCATCGTGCACAAGCACCTGGGAGCCAACGTGGTGCTGGACGAGCAACCCAGCGGCCAGGGCCGCTCCGGCTACGCCGTGCTGTTCAGCCGCGAATACCGCAAGCGCACCGCGTTCAACTGCCTGTTCTTCGTGTGAATTGTCATGCCGTATTTCGCCATCTACACCTTCCTGCCGTCGATCCTGCAGAAGATGGGCCTGGCCGAGGGCTTCGGCACCGAGCTGATGCTCAACCTGCTGCTGATCATCGGCGCGCTGATTGGCATCGGGTGCACGGTGAAGTTTTCCCGCCGGGGGTTCCTGATCAACTCCTTCATCATCCTGGCGGTGGCACTGTTGCTGCTGGCGGTATTGCCGGGCAGCGCGGCGTGGCTGATGGTGTTGCTGTTCGGGGTGTTCACCCTGGTGCTGTCGGCGGTGAGCAACCTGGTGGGGGTGTTTCCCGCGGAAAGTTTTCCCACCGAAGTGCGCGCCAGCGGCATTGGCCTGGCCACCGCGGTGAGTCGCCTGGGCTCGGCCATCAGCACCTTCCTGCTGCCGGTGAGCGTGGCCGGGATCGGCCTCAGCCCGACCATGGGCATCCTCGCCGGGATCCTGGCCCTGGGGGCGCTGATTTCCTGGGCCTGGGCGCCAGAAACCAAGTCCCTGACCCTGAGTCAGGCGTGCAGCGCCAGCACCGTTGGCGGCAGTCAGAACGACCTGCCGACGGTCGCCTCGCCGATCTGATATCGCCCTGCATCCTCGTAGAAACCACCCGTCGTCAGGGATTGCTCACCCGCCCCAACCATTGGGTGAACAGCTGCACTTTGGACAGCCCCTGTTTGCCATTCGGCACGTCCAGCCAGTAGCCATATGGGCCGATCACCTCCACCGGGGTGATCGGCAGCAGGCGTCCATCCGCCAGTTCCCCCTCGATCATCTGCCGGTCGATCACCGCCAGCCCACCACCGGCCAGGGCCGTGTGGATCACCTGGTCCAGGGTGCTGAACTCCAGACCCGCCCGGGCGTCGACATCGTCGCGGCCCATGGCCGCCAGCCAGTTCTCCCAGACCGGCAAACGCTTGCCGTCATGCAGGATGTGCAGCAGAGCAAAGCGCTGAAGGTCCGGCGCCTGGCCGGCGCTGAACAGCTCCGGGCTGGCCACGGCGATATGCCGCTCCATCACCAGCAGCTGGCTCTGGCAATGAGCGGCGGCCTGCAGGCCGAAGCGGATTTCGCAATCGACTTCGGCCGGGCTGTCATGGCTGTTGTGCTGGGTCACGCTGAGGCTGATATCCGGGTAGCGCTGGCAGAAGTCCCGCAACTGCGCCGACAGCCAGCGGGTGGCCCAGGTCGGCGGCGCGACGATGCGCAGGCGTTGCCGCAGATTGGGCACGCGCAGGGCTTGCAGGGCGCGCTCGATGTGATCGAAGGCCAGGCCCAGTTGCGGCGCCAGGGCCGTGCCGGCTTCGGTCAGCGTCAGCCCTTGAGGGGAGCGGCTGAACAGCGCCACGCCGAGGTAGTCCTCCAGTTGCTTGATCTGTCGGCTGACTGCGCCCTGGGTGACGTTGAGCACCACAGCGGCCCGGCTGAAGCTGCGGTGGTGGGCGACTTCCTCGAAGACCCGGAGCATGTTCAGGGAGGGCAGTTGGCGCATGGCGGGCAGACTCCGCACCTGGCGCCAGACAGCAGCGATCCGCGTCTGGCGGGCTGAGCGCTGGAAGTGGCGGGGCAGGTTTATTGTTGTTGTAGGGCACTTCATCTAGGGCGCCCATCTTAGCGCTGTAGGCGCCCTTTGCGGAGGTTGGCTTGCCCGCCAAGAGGTCCGTGAGATCGCTTTCGCCGGCAAGCCGGCTCCTACAGAGTCTCCCTGCTAACCCGGCCAGCGAAAGGGCCGGCAAGGATTCAGAAGTAGTAGCCGATATTCACATACAGCTGGTTTTCCCATTGGTTGCTGCCACCGGCTCCCAGGCTCTGGGCATAACTGCTGCCGCCGATGTACGGATCGTTTTTGCCGAACAGCCATTCGGTAGCGATCCACAGCTTGCTCAGGGAGAACGAGCTGCCGAGGATCATCCGCTGGGAGGTTTTGTAGGCGCTGGCCGATTTGTCGAAGGCGCTGTAGTTGGCGTACAGCTTGACCCCGCTGACCTGGTCGAACAGGTACTTGCCGTCGACGTCGTAGCTCAGGTCGGCGACATACAGGTTGCCGCGGCTGGCGACGTTGAAGGTGCCGTCGTAGCCGCCCAGGGTTATCAGCTCATCGGTGCCTGGATTGCGTGGCGACATCTGCTGGCGCGCCGCCTGCAATTGCGCGCCCCACGGGCCGTTCTTACCCCGGTAGTGGACCGCCAGGGCATTGCGCCTGCCGTCGTTGTGGGTGTCGTTGTTTTTCAGGGTCGAGGTCAGGCCCGAGACGCCGACTTCCGATGCCCAGTCGCCCAGTTGCACGGCCCGCGCCACCCGCAGCACCAGGGTGTTGCGTTCGCGGTTGTCGCTGCCGTCGGCCACGTAGCTGTCGGCCGAAGACACCACGCTGGAATAGGTGCGGCCGTTGCTGGTGCCCTTGCCTTGCCAGGCCGGACGCAGGTAGTAGCCGGCCTGGAGGTTCCAGTCGCCGTGCTGCTGGATGTACTTGGCACCGATCTGCTCGATGTCCTCCAGGCCCACCACGTTGCCCAGGGTTTCGAAGAAGGTGCTGCCGAAATAGGGTTGCAGGCCGAAGGGAATCTGGTTCAGACCGACCTGCACTTGCTGCTCGGGGTTGAACCGGTAGCCGATCCAGGCGCTCTCGGCGAAGGCGATGTCGCCCACCTTGTCGGTGTAGCGGTAGGGGTAGGCGCGGCCGTAAAAGCGGTATTTGGCGGCGCCGATCCAGCTGTCGGAGCTGTACTTGGCGCTCAGGATCGCGGTATCGAAGTTGAAGGTCTGGATATCCCGGTCCGGGTCGTAGTCCCAGCGCGCGCGAACCGCGCCGCCCAGATCCAGGTGGTCGGTGACCTGCACGGCCAGAGCGGGGGTGGCGAGGCTGCCCAAGAGGGCGACGTTGCACAGCAGGACAGAGCGTTTGTAGAGCATGGGGTTTTCTCCCGGATTGTTATTGTCGGGTGCGAGGAAACCGGCCGCGGCCAGGGCGGCAGCCAAGGGTGAAAGCGTTGAGAAGTGGGGGTCAGCGCTAGGGCTTCAGATCATCGAGACAAGCGGGAAAGGAGGCATGGGCGGTACTCGTTGTTGTTTTTGTAATGGGCCTGCAGTGTTGCTATCTCCCCCCGGCTCGACAAACGATTTATTCAGCGCCCACGCATGACTAAAACGCATGTTAGTCCCGTAGATTCGGCCTGCGCTGGCATGCGATGCTCTGCGCCTCCTGCAGCGGTCACAGAGAGACTGTCGTGAAACGCAAGATGCCTGCGCTCAATGCGCTCAAGGCCTTCGAGGTCGCCGGTAGCACCGGCAGCTTTACCCGGGCCGCCGAATTGCTCAACGTCACCCAGAGCGCGGTCAGCCGCCAGGTCCGGCAACTGGAGGAACAGTTGGGGGAAAGCCTGCTGCAACGGCGCCATCATCACTTGGAACTGACCAGTGCCGGGCGTGTATTGCTGCGAGCCCTGCACCAGTCATTCGACAAGATCGAGTTGACCTTGCGCGGCATCGCGCAGAAATCCCACATCAATCGCTTGCACCTCAATGCGCCGCCGACCTTCGCCAGTCGCTGGCTGCTGCCGCGCCTGGGGCGCCTGCGCGAGCAGCATCCGGAGCTGGAGCTGAGCCTGACCACGCGCTTGCAGGACAGCCTGGCGGAAACCGCGACCCTGGATTGCGCGATCCGCTTTGGTGACGGTGAGTGGGATGGCCTGGACAGCTCGCTGCTGTTTCAGGAGCGGCACATCGCCGTCTGCGCGCCTTCGCTGCTGGCCCGGGAATCGGCGGAGCAGGGCGTCGATCTCAAGCGCATGACCCTGTTGCATGTATTGGCCCGGGAAGACCAGCGCTACCTGACCTGGAAGCACTGGCTGGATGCCGCGCGGATCACCGGGGTCGATACTCAGGGCGGCTATGAATTCGACCTTCTGGACCTGGCCATCCGCGCGGCCACCGAGGGCCTGGGGATCACCATTGCCGACTGGCACATGGTGGCGGCGGAACTGGCCGCGGGGCAGTTGACCCAGGTGCACAACGTGCATGTGGAGGGTCACCAGTCCTACTGGCTGGTGACCCGTCCGGCCCAGGCTCCGTTGCCGCAACTGCAGGTATTCAGCCAGTGGCTCGAAGAGGAAATCTGGTTGGCGCAACGCCAGCTTGAGCCGTCCACAGCCTCCACACCCCTGGGCTAGAGCCGGGCGAGCGCCTTCGTCGGCACGCCGACACCGACAACAGCCCGCATGCACAACCTGTGTAGGAGCGGGCTTGCCAGCGAAGAGGTCCGTCAGGCCACCCTCATCAGCGCGCTGTAACCTGCGTTTTTTGCATGTTAGTCGGCACAATTAATCGTTTGTCCTTGTCGCGCCGGACGACAAGACTGCTGGCACTCACATAACAACAACCCGAGTGCCCAGCCATGCCTTATCCGGTCCTTGTCGATGGCCTGTTGCGTAACCCTGTCCGCGGTTGCCGGCCTTGCCTGCACGCCATTGCCCTGTCCGTCGATCGCTGCGCTGTGCCCGCCGAATCACGCCAGACCCTTTGACTGCCGGGCCTGGATCGTCTCCAGGCGGCCTGCGCCATTTCTCTGCCAACGACGGGGCAACCTCCATGCAAACAGAACAGAATTTTGTTGACGGCGACTTCATCAAGCCAGCCAGCAGTGCATCAATCGCGGTTTATGATCCGGCCAGCGAAACCCTGGTCGGGCAGGTCTCGGCCGCCACTCAGGAGGAGGCCGTTCGGGCGGTGAGCGCCGCCAGCGCGGCACAGAAAAAGTGGGCGGCGTTGACCAGCATCCAGCGCGCTGACTATCTGCGGGCATTGGCCGATGCCCTGGAGTCGCGGGCCGAGGCCATTGGCCAGGCGCTGGCGGCTGAATCGGGCAAAAGCCTGGCCGACGCCAGCAACGAAGCCCGCTACGCCGCGCAGATCACTCGTTATCACGCGGAATGGGCGCGCCGCATCGAGGGCGAGATCATTCCCAGCGACAGCCCCGACGAAAAGCTGTTTCTGCACCGCGAGGCGATTGGCGTCGTGGCCTGCCTGATCCCGTTCAACTACCCGGTCTACACCCTGCTGCGCAAGGTGGCGCCGGCGCTGATCGCCGGCAACACGGTGGTGGTGCGGCCGAGCAACAACACGCCGCTGTCGGCGTTTGAAATCGCCCGGGCGGTGCAGCAGGCGGACCTGCCGCCGGGTGTAGTGAACATCCTGACCATGGACCACGCCACCGCAGCCACGGTCTGTACCCACCCGGCAGTGGGCATGATCACCCTGACCGGCAGCGTCAATGCCGGGCGTATCGTGCTCGACTACTGCAAGGCCAATATCGCCAAGCCGTCCTTGGAACTGGGGGGCAAGACCCCGGCCATCATCGAGCCCGACGCCGACCTGGAGCAGGCCGCCAGCGCCATCATCGCGTCCAAGACCACCCATTGCGGCCAGTTGTGCACGGCGGTGGAGCGGGTCTATGTCCACGAAAGCGTGCATCAGCGCTTCCTGGCCCTGCTCAAGGAAAAAATCGCCGCCGTGCAGTTCGGCGACCGGCGCCAGGACCCGCGCCGCATGGGGCCTCTGGTCAGCGCGGCTTCGCGGGTTGCGATACATGGCCTGGTGCAGCGAGCGCTCGCCCAGGGCGCAGTGCTCGAAGCCGGTGGCGTGGTGCCCGAGGGGCCGGGGCATTTCTATCCGCCGACGCTGCTTAGCAACTGCCGCCAGGACATGGAGATCGTGCAGGAGGAAATCTTCGGCCCGGTGCTGCCGGTGCTCAAGTACCGGGATATCGATGAAGCCCTGGCCTTGGCCAATGACCACCAGTTCGGCCTGGCCTCGGTGCTCTACACCGAAAACTACCGCACCGCGATGAAAGTCGCCGGGGCCATCCAGGCCGGCGAGCTGTACGTCAACCGGACCCCGGCCGACCCTTACCAGGGCTACCACGCCGGCTGGAAGCGCTCGGGACTGGGCGGCGACGACGGCAAGCACGGCATGCTCGAGTTCACCCAGACCCGCCTGGTGGTCATGCCTTTCTAAGGCAGCTGCAAGTTTCAAGCGGCAAGCGCCAAGCAAAAGCGTGCAATCGACTCTGCCGCTTGCCGTCGTTGGATCAAGACAGCCGCAAGCAAGAGCAGCGCAGTCGTTCTTGCCGCTTGAAGCTCAAAGCTTGCCGCTGCCCCACTAATAATAATGAGTGGCGCTGGATACCGGCGCCCGAGGGCATCGTCATGTCAAAAAATGCCGCCGATCTGGCCGCTATCCCGGGTTCTGCCGCCTTGCCGCTGGACAACAGCGACAAGCGCAGTCGTTATTTTCAACTGATGCTGCTGGTGCTGGCCGCCGGGGCGATCTACCCGATCCTCTACCTGCGCCAGGTCTACCAGACCACCATGCTCGAGGTGTTGCACATCAACCACAGCGAGCTGGGTTACCTGTACTCCATGCTCGGCACCATCTTCCTGATCAGCTACCTGCCCAGTGGCTGGCTGGCGGACCGCATCGCTCCACGCTTGCTGATCTTCTTCTCCCTGGTGGCCACTGGCGCCCTGGGCCTGTGGTACTCCACTGCGCCCTCACTGACGTCGCTGATGATCATCTTCGGCTGCTGGGGGCTGACCACCGGGCTGACCTTCTGGGCCTCGGTGCTCAAGCGGGTGAAGATGATTGCCCGCCACAACGAGCAGGGGCGTTTCTTTGGCATCCTCGACGGCGGTCGTGGCCTGGTGGAAGCCTTGCTGGCGACCCTGGCCCTGGGGTTGTTCGCCCTGGCCACCGAGACCCGTGGCGAGTCCACGGCCGAGGGGTTCCGGCATGTGGTCTACCTGTACTCCTTTACCTGCATTGCCATCGGCTGCGTGCTGGTGCTGCTCAAGGACCCCAAGTCCATGCAAGACACGGCGCCGGTGGAGCAGGGGCGCTTCAACCTGCTCAGCGACCTGGCGACCCTGGTGAAGATCCCCGAGCTGTGGCTGGTGACCGCCATCGTGTTCTGCGGCTACCACATCTTCTGGGCCACCTACAGCTTCTCCGACTACCTGCAGGGCAACGGCATGACCGCGGTGATGGCCGGCACCATCACCACCATCAAACTGTGGATGCGACCCCTGGGTGGCATCGGTGGCGGCTGGCTGGGGGACCGCTTCTCGAATATCTCGGTGCTGATCGTGGCGCTGTTGCTGGCGACCCTGGGCATCGTCGGGCTGATCCTGTTCCCGGCCCTGGGCAGCCTGGGCTTGTTGATCGCCACCGTGATTTTCATCGGCCTGATGACCTACGCCATTCGCGGGCTGTACTGGGCGATCCTCGATACCTGTCGGATCCCCTTGCGCATTACCGGCCTGGCCATCGGCATCGTCTCGGTGGTGGGCTACCTGCCGGACGCCTTTATCCCGCTGATCAACGGCTATCTCACCGAACATTTCCCCGGGGCCTTGGGCTACCGCCTGTACTTCGGCTACATCGCCGCGGTCGGCGCCCTCGGCACCCTGGCCGCGATCGCCTTGCGCGCTCGCGTCAACCGCACCCAGCAGCATTCGCAAACAGGAGCCTGAGATGAAAATCGTCGCCCTTGAAACCCATATCGTCGCTGTCCCGCCACCGCATATCGGCGGCATGTACTGGCTGTTCGTCAAGCTGCGCACCGCCTGCGGCATCGAAGGCGTGGGCGAGATCTACGCCGCCACCTTCGGTCCCCAGGCAATGCAGCCGATCATCGAGGACGTGTTCCAGCGCTACCTGCTGGACCAGGACCCGCACCACATCGAACGCTTCTTCCGCCAGGCCTATTCCAGCGGTTTCACCCAGCGCCCGGACCTGACCATGATGGGTGTGGTCAGCGGCCTGGAGATGGCCTGCTGGGACATCATCGGCAAGGCGGCGAACAAGCCGGTGTACGAGCTGCTGGGGGGCAAGGTCCACGAACGCCTGCGCTCCTACACCTACCTGTACCCGCAGAACAGCCGCGGCGAATACGACTACGACGATCCGGACCTGGCCGCCGAATGCGCGGTGCAGAACATGAACCAGGGCTTCACCGCGCTCAAGTTCGACCCGGCCGGGCCCTACACCGCGTACTCCGGGCACCAGCTGTCCCTGGAAGTGCTGGAGCGCTGCGAAACCTTCTGCCGCAAGATCCGCGAAGCGGTGGGCAATCGCTGCGACCTGCTGTTCGGCACCCACGGGCAGATGGTGCCGTCCTCGGCCATACGCCTGGCCAAGCGCCTGGAGCAATACGACCCGCTGTGGTTCGAGGAACCGGTGCCGCCGGGCCAGGAGCAGGCCATGGCGCAGGTGGCGGCCAAGACCAGCATCCCGATCGCCACCGGCGAGCGCCTGACCACCAAGTACGAGTTCTTCAAGCTGCTGCAGGCCGGTGGTGCCTCGATCCTGCAAATGAACGTGGCGCGCTGCGGCGGCCTGCTGGAGGCGAAGAAGATCGCCAGCATGGCCGAGGTCTACTACGCGCAGATCGCCCCGCACCTGTACAACGGCCCGATTGGCGCGGCGGCGAGTTTCCAGCTGGCGGCCTGCACGCCGAACTTCCTGATCCAGGAAAGCATCATGACCTGGGGCGGCTTCCACGCCGAAGTGCTGACCCAGCCCTTGCAGTGGGAGGACGGCTACATCATCCCGTCTCGCGAGCCGGGCCTGGGGGTGGAGCTGAACATGGACGTGGTGCGCAGACACTCGCCCTATCAAGGCCAGCGCCTGCACCTGCAAATGGCCGCAAGTCCGGTCGACATCAAGGACAGCTCCCCGGCCAAAGGCTGAGCACTTCCGGCCCGGCGACGGGCAGGGCATGGGCAGCCGCCATGGCTGCCTTCAACACGATCTGAGCGGTAACCCTGCATGACATACGACTACATCATCGCTGGCGCCGGCGCTGCCGGCTGCATCCTCGCCAACCGGCTCTCGGCCTCGGGCCAATACTCGGTCCTGCTGCTGGAAGCGGGGGGCAAGGACTCCTCGTTCTGGTTCAAGATCCCGGTGGGGTTCGCCAAGATGTACTACAATCCGACCTTCAACTGGATGTACTACAGCCAGCCGCAGAAGCAGCTCAACGACCGGGCCATCTACGCCCCCCGAGGCAAGGTGCAGGGCGGCTCCGGCTCGATCAACGCGATGATCTACGTGCGCGGCCAGGCCCATGATTTCGATGATTGGGCGGCCAACGGCAACGACGGCTGGAGCTTCGACGAGGTGCTGCCGTATTTCCGCAAGCTGGAGAATCATCCCCTGGGAGACAGCCAGTACCACGGCGCCAGCGGGCCCATCAGCATCACCCCGATGAAGGGCCAGACCCACCCCATCTGTGATGCCTTCCTCAAAGGCTGCGAGGAGCTGGGCTACCCGCGCAGCGAAGATTTCAATGGCGCCAGATTCGAGGGCGCGGGGATCTACGACGTCAACACCCGCAACGGCCAGCGCTGCTCCAGCAGTTTTGCCCATCTGCATCCGGCGCTGAGCCGGCCAAATCTCAAGGTCGAGCATTACGCGCTGGTCGACCGGGTGCTGTTCGATGAGCACAAACAGCGCGCCACGGGCATCAGTGTGACCCAGCACGGGGTGGTCCGGACCTTCAGCGCCAACAAGGAGGTGATCCTCTGTGCCGGCGCCGTGGACACACCGAAGATCCTGCAACTGTCCGGGGTCGGTGATCGCGGGTTATTGGCCCAGCACCAGATTCCTCTGGTGCGGCACCTGCCGGCGGTGGGGCAGAACCTGCAGGACCACCTGTGCGTCAGCTACTACTACAAGGC
The DNA here is from genome assembly GCF_013407925.2 of Pseudomonas protegens. NCBI lineage: Bacteria > Pseudomonadati > Pseudomonadota > Gammaproteobacteria > Pseudomonadales > Pseudomonadaceae > Pseudomonas > Pseudomonas protegens. Next base: position 6,024,668 of record NZ_CP060201.1, read on the forward strand.
CAATGTGCCGACCCTCAACGACCAGCTCAGCTCGCTGTTCGGCCAGCTCAAGCTGGGCCTGCAATACCTGCTGACCCGCAAGGGCGCACTGGCCATGAGCGTCAACCAGGCCGGCGGCTTCTTCCGTGGCGATGCCGGGCAGGAACACCCCAACCTGCAGCTGTACTTCAACCCGCTGTCGTACCAGATCCCCAAGAGCAACAAGGCCCGCCTCAAGCCCGAGCCGTATTCCGGTTTCCTGCTGTGCTTCAACCCGTGCCGGCCCACCAGTCGCGGCAGCATCCGGATCGCCTCGAAGAACCCCCGGGATGCGGCGCTGATCGACCCCAACTACCTGAGCACCGACAAGGACATTGCCGAGGTGATCCAGGGCAGCCGACTGCTGCGCAAGATCATGCAGGCCCCGGCGCTCAAGAGCATAACGGTGGATGAAGTGCTACCAGGGCCGGCGGTGGACAGCGATGAGCAGATGCTGCAGTACTTTCGCCAGAACAGCGGCTCGATCTACCACCTGTGCGGCTCCTGCGCCATGGGCCGCGACGAGCAGCGCTCGGTGGTGGACAAGCGCCTCAAGGTGCATGGCCTGGCAGGGCTGCGCATCGTCGATGCCTCGATCTTCCCCAACGTCACCTCCGGCAACACCCACGCGGCGGTGCTGATGGTGGCGGAGAAGGGCGCCGACCTGATTCTTGAGGATGCCCGGTCGATAGCCGGTCACTGAGCATGCGGGAGCCGCGAACCGACCACGCTCAAGTCGAAGCGGCGCCGCGGCTCAGTCAATCAGGTTCTCCGGCGCTACCACCCAGACGCTGCACGGCATGCGGTACAGCAGGTGTTCCACGGTGCTGCCGATCAGGCGCCCCATGCCTTTGCGGATGACCCGGCCCATGACGATTACGTCGATATCGTAGGCATCCGCATAACTGGCCAGCACCTTGGCCGGGTCGCCCATGATCATGTGCTGGTTCTCGGCAGGTATGCCATTGCGCTCGGCCAGTTCCCGGAAGGCCTCGCCCTGCGCCTCGAAAAAGGCTTTGGCGGCGCTGGAGGAAAAGAACGCCGAGGCGTTGTGGAAGCCGAACTCGGCGGCGCTGATGGACGACAGGTCATGGGCATAGATGACATCGAGCAGCGCATTGCAGGTGCTCGCCAGTTTGGCGGCTTCGCGCAAGATCCTGTCGTTCAGGCCGCGGTAGCGTCCATCGCGATGGAAGGGATCGACCGCGGCGACGATCCGGCGCGGCATGGCGTGCTGTACATGGCTGACAAAATGCAGAGGCACCGGGCACTCGCGCAGCAGGTGAATATCCAGGGGCGTGAACATCAGGCGCGACAGCGGCGATTCGTGGTCCAGCGCCTTGATCAGCGCCGCCATCGGTTGTTCCTGGAGGTGAAGCAGAATCTCCTGCAACGGGTTCTGCACCCAGACCACTTCGGTGGTGACCGTGACGCCGATCTTGCGCAAGGGGTGGGCCTGCTCTTCGAGCCACTGGCGGTGACGTTCGACATAGCCCAGGCGCATCTGCTCCAGTGCCTGGCCGTTGACCAGGCCGGCAGTGGCCAGGCCTTCCAGGTAGTCGAATGCCACGATGTGCAGGGCTGAGTCCGCAGCCTTGGCCAGGGCTGCTGCCCGTTCGAAGGCCGGGCTTTTGTGCATCAGGGGCGAGACGACGAGCATGAAGCGTGATGGTTCGGACATGATCGAACTCCGCTAGGTGATTGCCGCAACGCCGAGGCACCAGGGTGGTCCGCTGTCGGCACATTGCAGCCATGGCCCTATGCTGGCGCCAGCCGCGGCGACGGGCTTGATTTTTGTCAAGCGCGTGGGTGAGAGGCCCATGGGGCAGATCAACGGTCGGTGCGCCGCCGATGTGGATCCCGGGGCGGCAGGGGCATTCAGTGCTGGCGCAAATCCAGCCTGACCGGGAAAATCCACCCTGGCCTGCTGCTGCCGTCTGGCACCGCGAGTCGCATAAACAGAGCCATTTAAGGAGTGACACAGTGAAGTTTGGATACACGATTGTTTATGTCCCCGATGTCGAAGCCTCGATCCGTTTCTTCGAAGACGCCTTTGGCTTCTCCCGGCGCTTTCTCGACGAATCCGCTGATTACGGTGAACTCGACAGCGGCGCCACTACCCTGGCGTTCGCCAGTCGCGAGCTGGCCCATGCCAACGGCGAAGGCGGCTACCAGTTCTGCAGCCCCCAGCAACAACCCCTGGGCATCGAGATCGCCCTGGTCACCGACGACGTGCCCAAGGCCCATGCCAAGGCCCTGGCTGCCGGCGCCACGGAACATGCGCCAGTGCAGAAAAAGCCCTGGGGGCAGGTGGTGTCCTATGTTCGCTGCCCGGCGGGGATCCTGGTGGAACTGTGCACCCCGGTGGGCCAGTGATTCGTCGGTCCGCCCCAAGACAGCGACAAGGAGTGCCCAAGCATGGGTAAAACCGAGGATGCCGTTCTGGCCTTGCTCGAGGACATCGGCAGCACCCACGGCCACCTGCTGCAGGTGGTGCAACGGGTACGCCAGGTGGTGGAGGAGTGTTGCGGCCCGGTCGCCGAATCGGTGAAGTACGGGGGCATCCTGTTTTCCCGTGTCGCGCCGTTCTGCGGGGTCTATGCCTATACCGGACATGTGTCGGTGGAGTTTGGCCAGGGCTATCGGTTCGAAGACCCGCATCGGGTTCTGGAAGGCTCGGGAAAGTTTCGTCGACATATCAAACTGCGGACACTGTCGGATGTTCAAGACCAGCACCTTGCCGACTATATAAGGCAGGCACTCAATCACTCGTTCCTGGAACTGAACACTTAAACCAAGGGTTGTTTCCTGCGGGGGATGCTATCCCCCGCACGGGACCTGATTGCCCGGAAAACACAGCGTGGAGCAGCGACAAGCCGGGTCAGCGGCTGCGTCGGCCAGCGCCGCATGCAGCCGGTGTTTGAATAATCCGGGGAATAATGCTGTGATTGCGCCCCCACGCCCCTGGGGCGACCGCGGGTTCACAGAGACACGACGAAATGGATAGCCAAGAGACGACAACCGGGATGTCGCCGTTGCCTCCCGACAGCCAAGGGCGCGAGCGCCTGGAGGCGATTGCCGCCACCTGCGCTCTGGTGCTGGAAACCAACAACCTGCGTGGCGGCCAGGACGCCCTGGAGGCCCTGCACAGTCTTGAACGGCTGATCGCCCGGCTGGCCCGGCAGAGTCTGGCGCCCCAGTCCTTTGCCCAGTGGATCATTACCCACGATGGCCTCGACCTTGAGGCGCGCCAGGCCTTGTGCGCCCTGGCGGGGCGGCCGGTGGATTTTGTCGAGATCGATGGCGGCACCGGCTACTACGAAGCCAAGAATGTCGGCTTCGACGCGGTCGACCGGCAGTGCTGCCAGTACGTGGTGTTTGCCGACGCCGACTGCATTCCCTGTGCCACCTGGCTGGAGCAGTTGCTTGGCCCACTGGCCGGGCCCGACGCACCGCTGGCGGTGGCCGGGCGCACCAGCTATGCGCCCAGCGTCGCCGGCAGCGCCCTGACCGCCATCGACTTCATGTACTTCCCCAGCCCCTTGCGCCAGGGCGCCACGCGTAACTTCTATGCCAACAACGTGGTTTTTCGTTGCGACGCCTTCGAGCGCTACCGCTACCAGCCGCTGGACGGGGTGTACCGGGCCCATTGCCAGGTCATGGGCCTGCGCTTGCAAGCGGCCGGGGTGGCGGTGCTCTATGCCCCCGCGGCCCACACCGAGCATCGTTTGCCCGACAGCCAGGGCGAAGTGCTCAAGCTGCGCTGGCTCAGGGGCGGCGACAGTGTCGACCTGACCCCTTATCTGGTTCGCGCCTACCTGCCGGGCTGGCTGCAATGGCTCGCTCGCAGCGGGCCGCTCGGCCCCCTGTGCGTGATGCTCGGACGCCTGGGCTACAGCCTGCGGGCCCTCAATCATCAGGACCTGCCGCCCGTGCGCGGGTTGCGGCGCCTGGGGGCGATGGCCATGGTCACGGGCATTTCCCTGCTCGATACCGCCGGTGCCGTGGTCCGTGGTTGCGGACTTGAGATCGGCCGCTCCAGCGCGCGCCACAGTGAAGCGCTGTCCTATCACCGCCACCTGGATTGATCCGCGTCGCGGCGCATCGTTGCACGCCGCCGGCGTGCCTAGAGGAAACTGCCATGCACAAACCTTCGCTTGCCTCCTTCGGGCGTTCCCTGCTGTGCCTGGCGCTGCTGGCCCTGGCGACCCAGGCCCAGGCCGCGCCCAGCGAGTTCGCCGGTCGCGGGGTGTATCACTTCGCCTCGGACAGTGGCTGTGCCACCTCGCTCTCCAGCGACATCGAGTGCAACCGGGTGGCCCTGGACGTGGCCGACGCCCGCGCCAGCGTCGACCGGCAAGCCCGGGCCATCGTGATCGAGGCCGCCGACAACCATGACGACAAGACCGTGATCGGCGACATTCTGCTGCACGGCAGCGGCATCGCCGGTGACGGCCAGCGCGTGCCCCTGAGCCTGCAGGTGCTGTTGCGCCGCTCCGCTGCGCAGTGGAAGACCGACACCTATGTGCATGCACCGGTGCGCGGTGCGTTTCGCGATATCGCTCTTGATCCCTACCGCATCAGCGTCCGCGAAGGGGCCGGCGAACGCCTGCTGCTGAGCGCCGAGCAGGCGCGCAAGGCATTGGCCCAGCCGTCGATCGCGGCGAAAGTGGCCAGCTACCTGGTGGTGGTGCGTCCCAGCGATGCGCAGAACCCGGCAGCCGACGACATCACCATCGGCCTGGGGCTGGGCCGGCTGTCCAAGTCGCTGATGCGCGCGCGCTTCAACGCCCGGCAGGCGCCGGCCCAGGCCCTGCAGCAGGTGCTGGAGCAGGGCACCTGGAACCTCGACTTGCAGGCCTTGAGTGGGCAGATTCCGCGGTGGGTGGTGCAGCGCCAGCTGTTTGTGTTCGGCCTTGAGGACAGCCCGTTGCTGCAGGAGGTACGCCAGCGCGGCCTGAACAAGCACGACAGTCTCGAACTGGGCGCGGTCAACGGCCAGGGCTACCTGCGCTTCAACGGCCAGGAGCAGGCCTTTGCCGGCGCCGCTGCCAGCGGTTCGGCCTTTATGCGAGACAGCTTCATCGGCCTGATTCTGGCCTGGCACCACAGCCAGCAGGCGAGCAGCGTCGCCGCGGCGCAGTCCGGGCAATGAGCGCGGAGCAAGGGATGGCGGGCGCGACCGACTTCAGTTGCCTGAACCCGCCCCAGACCCGGGGGCTGGGGGCGTTGCAGGCGCGCCTGGTGGACCGCATCAAGCGCGCCGCGTTGCGGCGTCTGCACTTGAGCCGGCGCGGTGAGCGGCTGTTGCTGCGCATGTACCTGGCCGGTGAAGACGCTACCGAGCGGGCGCTGCTGGACGAGTTGCTGCCGCAGTCGCCGCCCTGGCTCGAACGTCAGGTGCAGCAGCATCTGGCCGATGAGCAGCGCCATGTCACCCTGTTCGCCGAGGCCCTGCGGGCGCTGGGCGACGAAGGCGCGGTGCGCCTGGAACCGGACTGGCTGAGTCGGCGCAAGATCCTGCGCTGGCAGCGGCTGGCCCATCGCTATGCCGGGTATTTCGAGCATGGCCTGCTGGTGCCGGCCTATGCCACCGGGCTCTGCGCCGAGCAGATGGCCGAGCGGGTGTTGCGCCGCCACTGCGCCGTGCTGGACCCCGGGCATCGCTTATATCCGCTGTTGGCGCGGGTGCTGGCCGACGAGCAAGCCCACGTGCGCCTGTGCCAGAACACCCTGCGGCGCATCGTGGCGCCCGGGGAAACGGGGCGGCTGGCGGCCTTGCTCAAGGACATTCGCGCCGTGGATGCCAGCTTCGGCGTCAGCGGGGCCCTGGCCATGCTGGGTGCCGGCTGGGTACTGGGTGGCGTGGGCCGCCGTCGATGAGCGTGCGGATTCTCTATCTGGCCACCGCCGACGCCCGCGGCCACCTGATGCGTGCGCAGTTGCTGGTGCATGCCCTGCGCGCAGCCGGGGCGCAGGTCGATGTGCTGACCACCTCGGCGCCGGGGCAGGCCTTTCTGCAGCGCTTCGGCATCCAGGCGCAGATCCTTTCGCTGCATTACGCGGTGCAGTTCGACCGCGAGCAGAACATGCAGCGCCAGGCCACCAACCGCAATGTCGCCCATTACCTGTTTCGCCCCGGTCGCATGCTGCGGGACATGTGGCACCTGGGGCGCCGCTGGCGTGGCGTCGACCTGGTGATCAACGATTCCTTCCACCCGGCGTTGCTCTACATGGGCATGCTGCCGGGGTGGCGGCGCAAGGTGGTGCATGTCTATGGCGCCAGTCTCAAGCGGGCGCTGCTGAACAACTTCGAGGGCTTGTGGCCGCGGCAGTTCGGGCGCCTGTTCGGCTGGATCGTCGCTCGCCAGATCGATGCGGCGCGGGGGCGCATCGAGCACGACTTCGCCTATGACGTCGATGATGCCCAGGCCCCGGCGCTGTATCGTCTGCCGACGCCGGTGGCCCAGGCCGAGGCGTTGCCGGACGCGCTCGGGGCGGATGCGGCGGTGTACCTCAATCCGCATTTTCGCCAGCCCTTGCTGGCCGACGCCTTGAGCGCCGGGCTGGGAGACGCCGGTCTGCACGGGCATCGGGTGGGCGAGGGCTATGCCGGGCACGATGGCTGGCTCGGCGTCGACCCGCACTGGGCCAGTCGCGCGGCCCGCGCCCGCCTGATGGTGTCGGCCCCCGGCATGGCCGCGCTGGCCATTGCCCGGGTCTATCAGCGGCCGATCATGCTGGTCCTCAGCGACCAGCCCGAACAGACCAGCAATGCGGTTCGCGCCGCCCAGCTGCAGGTGCTGCACCGGGTGGTGACCTGGCGCGGCGACGCCGTGGATTTTCGCCGCCAGGTGGCGCAAGCGGCGCAGCAGTTGAGCGCGGCGGCGCCGGCGCCCGACGTGGCGGCGGGCAACCAGCGTGCCCGGGCGCGGACCGACGCCTGGGTCAGCCGTTTGCTCGGCTTGTGAGGATGCCGTCTTGAGGCGCCATGACCCCGCCGCCGTCCAGCCCGTTGCCATGGCCAGTCCCTTGCGCCGCCTGATATCCGCCGCCCGCCCCGGGCAGGCGCTGGCGGCGGCGTTGGCCCTGCTGCTGGGTCTGGCGCTGTTCATCGGCCTGCAGCGCCTGGTCACGCCCCGCTACAGCTGGGTCACGCCGCTGGATCAGTGGATCCCGTTCGTGGCCGAGTCCTGGTTCCTGTATGTGCTGTTCTTTCCCTTTGTCCTGCTGGCGGCGGCCTACGCCAGCCCGCAGCGCTTTCGCGCGCTGCGCAACGCCACCGGCCTGGCCTTCGTCGTCGCGCTGCTGTGCTTCTGGCTGTTTCCGGAGTGGCTGCCCAGGCCGCAGATCGACGCCCTGGACAATGCCTTCCTGCAACAGCGGCTGAGCCGCATGTGGCAACTGGACCTGGCCTGCAACGGCTGTCCCAGCCTGCATGTGGCGGTGACCTGCCTGGCCTGCCGGGCGCTCCGGGACCGCCCGTACCCATGGTTGAGCGCCGCCACCGGCCTGTTGATCTGCCTGTCGACCCTGACCCTCAAACAGCACACGCTGATCGATGTGGCGGGTGGCGCGCTCCTGGCCCTGGTCTGTGCCCTGGCCACCCAACGACAAGGAAACCACCGCCGTGTCCCAGCCTGAACCCCGAGCCGGCGACAACCGTTCGCTGCGTGCCTTTGTCCCCGAGGCGGAGCTGTTCGAGCTCAAGCCGTGGATCGCCGTGCTGGCCCTGCTGGCGGACTGGGGCCTGATCGCCGCCGCGTTCAGCGCCGCCGCGCTCTGGCCGCATCCGCTGACCTACCTGCTGGCGGCGCTGCTCATCGCCCGCAGCCAGCTGGCCCTGGCGGTGCTCATGCATGAGAGTGCCCACGGCCTGCTGCTGCGCGGGCAGGCACTCAATGATGCGGTGGGGCAGTGGCTGGCGGCAGGGCCGCTGTTTCTGTCCATGGCGACTTACCGTGCCGGTCATCTGAAGCATCACCGCCAGCCGATGCGGCATGACGATCCGGTGATGGCGGTCTTCGGCATGGGCGATTACCCGCTGCCACGGGGCAAGCTGGCCAGGCGCTTGCTGGCGGATCTGCTCGGGCTGGGTTACCTCATCAGTGCCTGCCGACTGGCCCGGGGCGACTACCGCGCGGTGATGCCAAAAGTCGACAAGTCTGCGGGGCTGCTGTGCTCGGAGATCCTTTCCATGCTGCTGAGCAATGGCCTGCTGTTCGGCCTGCTGGCCTGGAGCGGGCACCCCTGGCTCTATCCCGGCTTGTGGCTGCTGCCGGCAATGACCCTGTTGCCGCTGATGGGCCGGGTGCGGGCGATCATGGAGCACGCCGGCCTGCCGGCCCATGCCGACCAGAGCCAGAACGCCCGCAGCATCGTGCGACCAAACTGGCAGACCTTCCTGTTCGGTCCCCACGCCATCCACTACCACATCGAGCATCACCTCTATGTGCGGGTGCCGTTCTACCGTCTGCGTCGTTTGCATCGGCAACTGGCCGCACGGCAGTTGCTGCCGGCGGGCAATCTCTACCGGGGCTACATCGGGGTGCTGCGCGATGTCAGCGATCCTGCGCGCAGGTCGTCGGCAGACTGAAGCCCGGGCTGACCCTGGCGGCGTGTGGGTGTTGGGGGAGGGAGGTGGCGCGCCCGTCCTCGCGGGCGGGCGCGCCGGGGCACTCAGAGCTTGGGCAACTGGCCGATGCGGCCCATCATTTCAGTGACGATCTGCAGGTCCAGCAGGAACTGCTCCTGGGTCTTGAACTCGTTGTCGGTGTGGCCGGTGTACTTGACCTCGGGACGCGCCAGGCCGAACTGCACGCCGTTGGGCAGCTCGTGCACCGAGGTGGCGCCGGCGGAGGTGCCGAACTTGTGTGCCATGCCCAGGTTCTCGCTGGCCACCGCCAGCAAGGCCTTGACCCATTCGCCTTCGGGGTTGCGGTACATCGGCGCGGCGATGGAGGTGTCAAGCTTCACCGCCACCTGGGTTTTCTTGCTCCAGGCGCCCAGCTTGTCGGTGATTTCGGCCTTCAGCGCGCCTGGGGTCTTGCCCTTGGGCACCCGCAGGTTGACCGCCAGCTTGAGGGCGTGGTCATCCACGCTGACCAGGGTCGGCGAGGTGGTCAGCGGGCCCATGAAGTCGTCGGCAAAACCGATGCCCAGTTGCTTGCCCAGGTAGTCCAGGCCCCAGTTGTCGGCGAGGTAGCGGGCGGCGTCGGTGAAGGCGTTGTGCTTGAGAGCGACCTTGCCGTCCAGGCTGTGGATGAAATCCAGCATCCGCGCCACCGGGTTGACCCCGGACTCGGGCTCGGAGGAGTGGGCGGAGACGCCGGTGACGGTCAATTGCACATCCTGGCCCGCCACCTTGGCCGCGACCTGGAAGTTGCCGCCATGGGCCTTGGCGTATTCGGCCCCGGCCTGTTGCAGGCTGGCGGCCAGTTGCGCCGGGTTGTCGCTCTTCAGGGTGGCGACCGAGGTGGAGGGGATCTGGTTGGTCGCCAGGCCACCGGTGAGGTGGGTGATCTCGGCGCCTTTACCCTCGGCGGCGCGCCGGGCAAAGGTTGCCATCACCGTGCCGTAGCCTTTCTCGGCGATCACCACCGGGTAGCCGCCATCCAGGGCCAGGTTGTATTGCGGCACCGGGTTGTGCTCGAAGTAGTAGGGAATCGCGTCGCCGCTGGTTTCCTCGGTGGTGTCCACCAGCAGTTTGAAGTTCCTGGCCAGGGGCAGCTTCTCTTCCTTGATGATCTTCATCGCGTAGAGCGCGACCACGATGCCGTTCTTGTCGTCCTCGGTGCCGCGGCCATACAGGCGGTCGCCGATCTGGGTGACCTTGAACGGGTCGAGGCGGGTGCCGTCTTCCAGCACCCAGTTTTCCGGGGTCACCGGCACCACGTCGGCGTGGGCGTGGATGCCCACGACTTCATCGCCGCTGCCTTCCAGGGAAATCTCGTAGACCCGGTTGTCGACGTTGCGAAAGTTCAGGTCGAAGGCCTTGGCCAGGTCCTGGATCTTGGCGGCGATCTTGAGGAACTCGGGGTTCTTGTATTGCGGCACGCCGTCGATGTTGAAGGTGGGGATGGCCACCAGTTCGCGCAGGGTTTGGGTGGCGGCCTGGCCGTACTTGACCCGGGCGTAGATACCCAGCAGGCGATGGATTTCGTTCTGCTGTTCGGCGCTCAGGGACTGTTTGTCGAGGAAGGCGGCGATGGCCGGACCCAGGTTGGCGCTCTTGCCCGTTTCGCTCTTGGCCAGGGCGCCGAGGAACTGGCGGAAGTCACCGGCCGGGGCGTCGTTGAAGGTCTTGAGGATGGCCGCGCTTTGCTGCGCGGTGATGTTGGCCTGGGCACTGCTGGTGAACGCGGACAGGCTGGCGAGCATCAGGGTGGCCGCAGCCAGGTGCTTGAGAGAGAAATCCATTACGTAGGGCATTCCTTTGCAGGGCGTGAGTGGGAACCGTCTGATCGGTCAGACAGAAACCTACTCAAGCTAACACTACGAAGGAGGAGGGCGGGAGCCCCGCCTGTGAGATCTGTCGCACAGAACGGCAAAAGCGACGCACTCTCGACAATGGCGAACGGGCTGCAACAGAGGGCGCCGTTGCCGGCGCCCGCTGTGGCTGGAGCTAGATTAGAGGGCGGCGTCCCAAGGACGATCGCCATGCTCGTCCTTGATCCGGGTCGGCAGGCCCATCACGTCCAGCGCCTTGAGGAACGGCTCGGCGGCCAGCTCCTCGACGTTGACCATGCGCTGCACGTCCCACTCGCCACGGGCCACCAGCAGGGCGGCGGCCACGGGCGGCACGCCGGCGGTGTAGGAAATGCCCTGGCTGTCGGTCTCGGCGTAGGCTTCTTCGTGGTCAGCCACGTTGTAGATGAAGACTTCGCGCGGCTGGCCGTCCTTGGTGCCCTTGACCAGGTCGCCGATGCAGGTCTTGCCGGTGTAGCCCGGGGCCAGGGAGGCCGGATCAGGCAGTACCGCCTTGACCACCTTGAGCGGCACCACTTCCAGGCCTTCGGCGGTCTTGACCGGTTGCTCGGAGAGCAGGCCGAGGTTGCGCAGCACGGTGAACACATTGATGTAGTGCTCGCCGAAGCTCATCCAGAAGCGCACGTTGGGCACGTCGAGGTTCTTCGACAGCGAGTGCACTTCGTCGTGGCCGGTCAGGTACAGGTTTTGCGAGCCGACCACCGGCAGGTCGTCGGTGCGCTTGACTTCGAACATGGTGTTGCTGGTCCACTGGCTGTTCTGCCAGCTCCACACCTGTCCGGTGAATTCGCGGAAATTGATTTCCGGGTCGAAATTGGTGGCGAAATACTTGCCATGGGATCCGGCATTGACGTCGAGAATGTCGATCGACTCAATGCGGTCGAAATGCTGTTGCTTGGCCAGGGCCGCATAGGCGTTGACCACGCCCGGATCGAAGCCCACGCCGAGAATGGCGGTGATGTTCTTCTCCTGGCATTCCTCGAGGTGCTTCCACTCGTAGTTGCCGTACCAGGGCGGCGTTTCGCAGATCTTGCCCGGCTCTTCGTGGATCGCGGTGTCCAGGTAGGCCACGCCGGTATCGATGCAGGCACGCAGCACCGACATGTTGAGGAAGGCGGAACCGACGTTGATGACGATCTGCGATTCGGTTTCGCGGATCAGCGCCTTGGTCGCTTCGATGTCCAGTGCGTTGAGGGCGAAGGCTTTTATTTCAGCGGGCTGTTTGAGGCTGCCCTTGGCCTTGACGCTGTCGATGATGGCCTGGCATTTGGAGATGTTGCGCGACGCGATGGCAATACGACCGAGTTCGTCGTTGTGCTGCGCGCACTTGTGGGCCACCACCTTGGCGACACCTCCTGCACCAATGATAAGAACATTCTTCTTCAATTTATTTACTTCTCCTCGTGTCTGTCCGCTCAGGAAAGGCTGGACAGGTAGTCTTCGAAACCAAACTCGCGAACCACGTCGACGCTACCATCGAGTTGTTTCACAACGATGGACGGCATTTTCAGGCCGTTGAACCAGTTCTTCTTGACCATGGTGTAGCCCGCCGCGTCGACGAACGACAGTCGATCGCCGATGGCCAGCGGACGTTCGAATTGATACTCGCCAAAGATGTCTCCGGCCAGGCAAGACTTGCCACAAATCATGTAGCTGTGTTCGCCGCTGCTGGGGGCCAGCTTGGCGTTCAGGCGATAGATCAGCAGGTCGAGCATGTGCGCTTCGATGGAGCTGTCCACCACGGCCAGGTGCTTGCCGTTGTACAGGGTGTCGAGCACGGTCACTTCCAGGGATGCGCTCTGGGTGATCGCCGCTTCGCCCGGCTCCAGGTAGACCTGCACGCCGTATTTCTCGGAGAAGGCCTTGAGCCGCGCGCAGAAGGCGTCCAGGGCGTAGTCCTCGCCGGTGAAGTGGATGCCGCCGCCAAGGCTGACCCACTCCACCTTGTGCAGCAGGTGGCCGAAGCGTTCCTCGATGGTGCTCAGCATCTGGTCGAACAGGCCGAAGTCGCCGTTCTCGCAGTTGTTGTGGAACATGAAGCCGGAGATCTGTTCGATCACGCCTTCGATCTTCGCCGGGTCCCATTCGCCCAGGCGGCTGAACGGCCGGGCCGGGTCGGCCAGCAGGTAGTCCGAGCTGCTGACCTGGGGGTTGACCCGCAGGCCGCGGACCTTGCCCGCGCTGGCGTCGGCAAAGCGCTGCAGCTGGCTGATGGAGTTGAAGATGATCTTGTCGCAGTTGGCCAGCATCTCGTCGATCTCGTCGTCGGCCCAGGCCACGCTGTAGGCGTGGGTCTCGCCGGCGAACTTCTGCCGGCCGAGCTTGAGCTCGTACAGCGACGAGGAGGTGGTGCCGTCCATGTACTGCTGCATCAGGTCGAACACCGACCAGGTGGCGAAGCACTTGAGGGCCAGCAGGGCCTTGGCGCCGGACTGCTCGCGCACGTAGGCGATCTTCTGCATGTTGCTCAAGAGCTTCTGCTTGTCGATGAGGTAGTACGGCGTCTTGATCATTTCAGGGTCTCCGGCAGGGCCAGCCAAAAAGGTACGCATTGTGCCTTCAGTGCCTGCAGATCGAAAGCACGGAAATGCATTTTCGCCGGGTAATCATCTGAAAGGCCCTGCGGATCAGTCTGATCGCACGGGTCGCTTCCGCCAGTGCCCGCGGGCCTTGCCCCGACCTGGCGCCGGCTGGCGTACAGGCCCCGTGCTGCCTCGCTTTTTCTTATCCAGGGAGCACATTTTTAATAATTTTCCTTCGCGGGCGTCTGTCGCACCATCTGTCCCATCCGACTTATCCCGGGTTCCGAACCGCGTGTGCCGGGCCTTTCGGCCAGCGCCAATCGTCTCGCAGAAGGACACAGACATGACCGTAGAACAACAATTGCAAGTGGACACCCTGGTGGTCGGCGCGGGTCAGGCCGGCGTGGCCATGAGCGAGCACCTGAGCAAGCTCGGCGTGCCCCATCTGGTGCTGGAACGCAGCCGCATCGCCGAAGCCTGGCGCAGCGCGCGCTGGGATTCCCTGGTGGCCAACGGGCCGGCCTGGCATGACCGCTTTCCCGGGATGCCCTTCGCCCTGCCGGACGATGCCTTCGCCGCCAAGGAGCAGGTGGCGGACTACTTCGAAGCCTATGCCCGCACCTTCAATGCGCCGATCCGCACCGGGGTCGAGGTGCGCAAGGTGCAGCGCAATCTCGGTCGCCCGGGCTTCACCGTCGAAACCTCCGACGGGGTGATCCAGGCCCGGCGCGTGGTGGCCGCCACCGGTCCGTTCCAGCGTCCGGTGATCCCGCCGATTGCCCCGGCCAATGACCGCCTGACGCAGATCCACTCCGCCGAGTACCGCAACCCCCAGCAACTGCCCGAGGGCGCGGTGCTGGTGGTGGGGGCGGGTTCGTCCGGGGTGCAGATCGCCGATGAACTGCAGCGGGCGGGGCGCCGGGTCTATCTGTCGGTGGGCGCCCATGACCGGCCGCCGCGTTCCTATCGCAACCGGGATTTCTGCTGGTGGCTCGGGGTGCTGGGGGAGTGGGATGCGGAGATCGCCAAGCCCGGTCGCGAACACGTGACCATCGCCGTCAGCGGCGCTCGCGGCGGCCAGACCATCGACTTTCGCGCCCTGGCCCACCAGGGCATCACCCTGGTCGGGCTGACCCAGGCCTTTGCCGGCGAGCAGGTGACCTTCAAGGCCGACCTGCTGGACAACCTGGCCCGGGGCGACGAGAACTACCTGGCGCTGCTGGATGCCGCCGATGCCTATGTCGAGCGCAACGGCCTCGACCTGCCGCTGGAGCCCGAGGCCCGCCGACGCCTGCCGGACCCGGACTGCGTCAAGCAGCCGATCCTCGAACTGGACCTGCAGCAAGCGGGCATCAACTCGATCATCTGGGCCACCGGCTACGCCGTGGACTTTTCCTGGCTGCAGGTCGACACCTTCAGCGAGCAGGGCAAGCCCCTGCACCAGCGCGGCGTGTCCCGCGAGCCGGGGGTGTATTTCCTCGGCCTGCCCTGGCTGTCGCGCCGCGGTTCGTCGTTTATCTGGGGGGTGTGGCACGACGCCAAGCACATCGCCGACCACATCGCCACCCAGCGCAAATACCAAGCCTATGGCAGCCCGGCCCCGACCGAGGTGCCGGTTCACAACCTCAGCAGCGTGGGAGCCCTCTGATGCCGACTCATACCCGTATCCGCATGTTCAACACCAAGGACACCTACCCCAACCAGTCCCTGGACAACGACCTGTGCCAGGCGGTGCGCGCCGGCAACACGGTGTACGTTCGCGGTCAGGTCGGCACCGATTTCGACGGCCGGCTGGTGGGCCTGGGCGATCCCCGGGCCCAGGCCGAGCAGGCGATGAAAAACGTCAAGCAGCTGCTGGAGGAGGCGGGCAGCGACCTGTCCCATATCGTCAAGACCACCACCTACCTCACCGATCCGCGCTACCGCGAGCCGGTGTACCAGGAAGTGGGCAAGTGGCTCAAAGGGGTGTTCCCGATCTCCACCGGGCTGGTGGTGTCGGCCCTCGGCCAGCCGCAGTGGCTGATGGAAATCGACGTGATCGCGGTCATTCCCGAGTGACCCCGGCGCTGTGTTCACCGACGCCACATCCGGCGTCGACCCAGGCCCCGCGGGCCAAGGAGTTTGCATGACTTTTTCCATCGTTGGCCGTTGCGCCGAAACCGGCCAGTTGGGCGTCGCCATCAGTTCGTCGAGCATCGCGGTCGGTGCCCGTTGCCCCTGGCTGCGGGCCGGAGTGGGGGCGGTGGCCACCCAGAACGTCACCCTGCCGGCCCTGGGGCCGCAGATTCTCGACCTGCTGGAACATCACAAGCTTGACCCCGCCGGGGCCCTGGATCAGGCCCTGGGCCGCAACGGCTGGAGCCAGTACCGCCAGGTCACGGTGATTGACGGCCAGGGGCGCACGGCGCTGTTCACGGGCCAGCAAGCCCTGGGCAGCCACCACGCGCTGGCCGGCGAGCAATGCGTGGCCGCCGGCAACCTGCTGGCGGGCACTGGGGTGATCGAGGCCATGGTCCAGGCGTTCGAACAGACGCCGGGGATTCTGGTCGAGCGTTTGTTGGCGGCGCTGCACGCGGCCATGGCCGCCGGTGGCGAGGCGGGGCCGGTGCATTCGGCGGCGCTGAGCGTGGTGGACGATTTGACCTGGCCCATCGTCGACCTGCGGGTGGACTGGGCCGATGCCGACCCCATCGGCCAGCTTGCCGGCCTGTGGCAGGCCTACCGGCCGCAGATGCAGGATTACCTGACCCGGGCCCTGGACCCCACGGCGGCCCCCAGCTACGGAGTGCCGGGCAATGAATGAGCCATCGAGCCGCGATCTGCTGGCGCATCTGGTGGGTTTTGCCACCGTCAGCCGCGACTCCAACCTGGAACTGATCGGCTTTATCCGCGACTACCTGGCGCGCCATGGGGTGGACAGCGAGCTGATCTACAACCCGCAGCGGACCAAGGCCAATCTGTTTGCCAGCATCGGCCCCAGCGATCGCGGTGGGGTGGTGCTGTCCGGGCACACCGACGTGGTGCCGGTGGACGGGCAGGCCTGGAGCGTCGAGCCGTTTGTCTTGAGCGAGCGGCAAGGGCGCCTGTATGGCCGTGGCACCGCCGACATGAAGGGCTTCATCGCCGCGGTGCTGGCGGCGGTGCCGGGCTTGACCCGGCGCCGCCTGCGGCTGCCGGTGCACCTGGCGTTTTCCTATGACGAGGAGGTGGGTTGCCTGGGCGTGCGGCCGATGCTCGAACGATTGCAGCAGCGCTCGCACAAACCGCTGCTGTGCCTGATTGGCGAGCCCACCGAGCTGCGTCCGGTGCTCGGGCACAAGGGCAAGCTGGCGATGCGCTGTCAGGTGCGCGGCGCGGCCTGTCATTCGGCCTATGCGCCTTACGGGGTCAATGCCATCAAGTACGCGGCGCGGCTGATCGGCAAGCTGGGGGAGATCGGCAGCCGGCTGGCGCAACCGGAACACCACGACCCGCGTTTCGATCCGCCGTTTTCCACGGTGCAGACCGGCACCATCCAAGGCGGCCGCGCGCTGAACATCGTGCCGGCCGAGTGTCAGTTCGATTTCGAGGTGCGCACCCTGCCGGGTGACGATGCCCAGGCCGTGGTGGAGCAGTTGCAAGGCTATGCCGAGGCCGAACTGCTGCCGCAGATGCAGGCGGTACAGGCCGATACCGGGATCACCTTGCAGCCCTTGAGCGCCTACCCGGGGCTGGCCACTGCCGCCGACAGCCAGGCCGCCGAACTGCTGGCGCTGCTCAGCGGCTCGCGGGAGTTCACCACCGTGGCCTTCGGCACCGAGGGCGGGCTGTTCCACGAGGCCGGCATCCCCACGGTGGTCTGCGGCCCGGGCAGCATGGATCAGGGCCACAAGCCGGACGAGTTCATCAGCCTTGAGCAGTTGCACGGCTGTGACGCCATGCTGCGGCGCCTGGGGGACTGGCTGGAACGCTCCGCCTGACCCTGCCCGCCGGTTAATCCAGGCGTTTTTTTACCCCAGGCCATCCCGCGGATGCCCTGGGGCGCTGGCGTTGGCGCGGGCCGTCCGGGGCCTGAAGGCTACAGAGCTTTTTCATGGTGCTGGAGCATATTTTTAGTATTTTTCCTCTGGCGCGCGGTGACGCACCATCCCTCAGGACCCAATAACCAACAGGCCGTCGCAACGGCCGACGAGGGAGTGCAGCGTGTTCGAACTCGGTGACTGGCAGCAGCGGGCTGCCCAACAGACATTCATTGACCAGGCGCTGATTGGCGGCCAACGGATGGCCGCCCAGTCCGGCGCCACCTTCGATGCGGTCAACCCGGCCACCCTTGGGGTACTGGCCCGGGTCAGTGCCTGCGGCGCGGCCGATGTGGACCTGGCGGTGGCCGCCGCGCGTCGGGCCTTCGACCAGGGGCCCTGGGCGCGCATGGCCCCGGTGCAGCGCAAGAAAGTCCTGCTGCGCCTGGCCGAGCTGATGCTTGCCCACCGCGAGGAGCTGGCGCTGCTGGACTCCCTGAACATGGGCAAGCCGGTGATGGATGCCTGGAACATCGACGTGCCCGGTGCGGCCCACGTCTTCGCCTGGTACGCCGAGAGCGTCGACAAGCTCTACGATCAGCTGGCCCCCGGCGCCCGCAACAGTCACGCCAGCATCAGTCGCGAGCCCCTGGGGGTGATCGGCGCGGTGGTGCCCTGGAACTTCCCCCTGGACATGGCCGCCTGGAAACTGGCGCCGGCCCTGGCGGTGGGCAACTCGGTGGTGCTCAAGCCCGCCGAGCAGTCGCCGTTCTCGGCCCTGCGCCTGGCCGAGCTGGCCCTGGAGGCCGGGGTGCCGGAAGGGGTGTTCAACGTGGTGCCGGGCCTGGGCAGCGATGCCGGGCGTGCCCTGGGCCTGCACCCGGACGTGGATGGCCTGGTGTTCACCGGCTCCACCGCGGTGGGCAAGTGCTTCATGCAGTATTCGGCGCAATCCAACCTCAAGCAGGTCTGGCTCGAATGCGGCGGCAAGAGCCCGAACCTGGTGTTCGCCGACTGCCAGGACCTGGACTTGGCCGCCGAAAAAGCCGCCTTCGGCATCTTCTTCAACCAGGGCGAAGTGTGCTCGGCCAACTCGCGGCTGCTGGTGCAGCGCAGCATTCATGACGCGTTCGTCGAGCGCCTCAAGGCCAAGGCCTGGGACTGGCGCCCGGGCAACCCGCTGGATCCGGCCAGCCGCGCCGGCGCCATGGTCGACGCGCGCCAGACCGCCCGGGTCATGGGCTATATCGACGGCGCCCGGGAGCAGGGCGCGCAGTTGGTCTGCGGCGGCCGTCAGCTGAGCATCGACGGCAGCGACAACTACATCGAGCCGACCCTGTTCACCGGCGTGAGCCCGCAGATGAGCATCGCCCGGGAAGAAGTGTTCGGCCCGGTGCTGGCGGTGATGCCCTTCGATGACGAGGAGCAGGCCATTGCCCTGGCCAATGACAGCGTCTACGGCCTGGCGGCCTCGCTGTGGACCGACGATCTGAACCGCGCCCACCGGGTGGCCCGGCAACTGCGCGCCGGCACGGTGTCGGTGAACACCGTGGATGCCCTGGACGTCACCGTGCCCTTTGGCGGCGGCCGCCAATCGGGGTTCGGTCGCGACCTGTCGCTGCATGCCTTCGACAAGTACACCCAGTTGAAAACCACCTGGTTCCAGTTGCGCTGAGCGCGGCCGAGCCTGGGCGGCGTCCTCCGGGCGTCGCTGCACCTGCCGCTGTCGCGGCAGGCCCACAACAATAAGAAAGGAGTGCGTGCGATGACTGCAAATCTCTCCCCGGCGGCCCTGAGCCCCACCAGCAACGGCGGTTTGCGCCGGGTCCTGGGCCTGGGTTCGCTGGTCTCGGTGGCCGTTGGCCTGGTGGTGTCCCAGGGGGTCATGGTGCTGATGCTGCAAGGTGCGGGGATGGCCGGGCTGGGCTTCTTCATTCCCTTGCTGCTGGCCTACCTGCTGGCCCTGACCTATGCCTTGTCGTTCTCCGAACTGGCGCTGATGGTGCCCCGGGCCGGTAGCCTGAGCAGCTACACCGAGGTGGCCATCGGGCACTTTCCGGCGATCCTCGCGACCTTCTCCGGCTACATGGTGGTGGCGATGTTCGCCCTGTCCGCCGAGCTGCTGCTTCTGGACCTGATCATCGACAAGGTCTACCCCGGGGCGCTGCCGCCGATGCTGGTGGCCTATGGCGTGCTCGGCACCTTCACCGCGCTCAACCTGCTGGGCATCGACGTCTTCGCCAGGCTGCAGACGGTGCTTGCGGTGGTGATGGTGGTGATCCTCCTGACCCTGGGCCTGGGCGCCATCGGCAGCCCGCAGGCGGACCTGCAACTGCCGCTGGACCAGGGCTGGAACCCCATGGAAATCGGCGCGCTGGCCTTGGCGGCGATGGCCATCTGGGGCTTTGTCGGCGCCGAATTCGTCTGCCCGCTGGTGGAGGAAACCCGCCGCCCGGAACGCAATGTCCCGCGCTCGATGATCATCGGCCTGAGCATCATTTTCCTGGTGATCACCCTGTATTGCCTCGGCGCCTTGTTGTGCATTCCCCGGGAGCAACTGGCGAGCCATCCGCTGCCGCATTTCCTGTTCGCCACCACGGTGTTCGGCGAGGCCGGCAAGCTGTTCCTGGTGGGCGCGGTGATCACCGCCACCTGCAGCACGGTCAACTCGTCCCTGGCGGCGCTGCCGCGCATGCTCTACGGCATGGCCCAGAACGGCCAGGCCTTTCCCCAGTTCAAGCGCCTGAGCCCGCGCACCCGCACGCCCTGGGTGGCGGTGCTGTTCGTCGCCGCGCTCACGGGGCTGCCGATCCTGATCCTGGGCCAGGACCCGGATTCCATCAGCCTGCTGCTGTTGGCCGCGGCCCTGGCCTGGCTCTTGGCCTACATCATCGTGCACATCGACGTGATCGCCCTGCGCCGGCGCTACCCCGATGCGCCGCGGCCGTTCCGCTCGCCGTTCTACCCCTGGCCCCAGGTGCTGGGCATCGTCGGCATGCTGTTTGCGATCTATCACGTCTCGCCGTCGCCCGAGATGACCGCGCGGATCTTCGGCAGCGCCGGCGTGGTGCTGGGCGTGATTTCGCTGATCGCCGTGGTCTGGATCAAGTGGGTGATGCGCAAGCCACTGTTTGTTCCCGAACCGCTGTTGCCCGCCGGGCCGAGTCCCGTTGCCACGCCTTCCGTTGAATCCACTTGTCGTGCAGGAGAATGACCATGAGTGCTGAAAACCTCACCGCCCAACGCAGTACCCAGGACTACCAGGCCCTGGATGCCGCGCACCATATCCACGCCTTTCTCGACCAGAAGGCGCTGAACGCCGAAGGCCCGCGGGTGATCGTCCGCGGCCAGGGCCTGCACCTGTGGGACAACGACGGCCAGCGCTACCTGGACGGCATGTCCGGGCTGTGGTGCACCAACCTCGGCTACGGCCGCAAGGACCTGGCGGCCGCCGCCAGTGCCCAGCTGGAGCAGTTGCCGTACTACAACATGTTCTTCCACACCACCCACCCGGCGGTGGTGGAACTCTCCGAGCTGCTGTTCAGCCTGTTGCCGGGGCACTACAGCCACGCCATCTACACCAATTCCGGCTCCGAGGCCAACGAGGTGCTGATCCGCAGCGTGCGCCGCTACTGGCAGATCCTCGGCCAGCCGCAGAAGAAGGTGATGATCGGCCGCTGGAACGGCTACCACGGCTCGACCCTGGCGGCCACCGCCCTGGGCGGGATGAAGTTCATGCACGACATGGGCGGGCTGATTCCGGACGTGGCGCACATCGACGAGCCCTACTGGTTCGCCCACCAAGGCAACCTGACCCCGGCCGAGTTCGGCCTGCGCTGCGCCCGCCAGCTGGAAGAGAAGATCCTTGAACTGGGGGCCGAGAACGTCGCCGGTTTCATCGCCGAGCCGTTCCAGGGCGCCGGCGGCATGATCTTCCCGCCGGACAGCTACTGGCCGGAAATCCAGCGCATCTGCCGGCAGTACGACGTGCTGCTGTGCGCTGACGAAGTGATCGGCGGTTTCGGCCGTACCGGCGAGTGGTTCGCCCACCAGCACTTCGGGTTCGAGCCCGACACCCTGTCCATCGCCAAGGGCCTGACCTCCGGCTACATCCCCATGGGCGGGCTGGTGCTGAGCAAGCGCATCGCCCAGGTGCTGGTGGAGCAGGGCGGGGTGTTCGCCCACGGCCTGACCTATTCCGGGCACCCGGTAGCGGCCGCGGTGGCCATCGCCAACCTCAAGGCCCTGCGCGATGAAGGGGTGGTCACAAAGGTCAAGAACGACACCGGTCCCTACTTGCAGCAATGCTTGCGGGAGGTGTTCGGCAATCACCCGCTGATCGGCGAGATCCAGGGCACCGGGCTGGTGGCGGCCTTGCAGTTCGCCGAGGACAAGGCCAGCCGCAAGCGCTTTGCCAACGAGAACGACATCGCCTGGCGCTGCCGCACCCTGGGCTTTGAAGAAGGGGTGATCATCCGCTCGACCCTGGGGCGGATGATCATGGCCCCGGCGCTGGTGGCCAGCCGCGGCGATATCGACGAGCTGATCGACAAGACCCGGCGCGCGGTGGAGCGCACGGCCCGGGAGATCGAGAGCGGGCAGTTGCCGACGGCCTGAGGGCCAGCGCCGGATTGAGCGCTGAGCGGCGCTGTTAAAACACCACACCCCGCCAGAGTCGGACTCTGGCGGGATGTGTTTTTTTACCTTGGCTCGGGGGGAGCCATTTCCTGCTGTAGGGCTCAGTCCCTGGCCACTAATCTGTGGCCAGGGTGCAGAACTTGCGGTTCAGAACTTGCCGTTGAGACCCAGGCGGAAGGTGTCGTTGCGTTCGTCCGAGCCCAGGGCGGTCTTGTACGAGACGCCCAGTTGCCAGGCGCGTCCTAGGTTGAAGTCCACCCCCATGTCCAGGCTGGCGAAATCGCTGTCCAGGGCGTCGGGCTTGAGGCGGTACAGCGTGCCTTCGTCGCCCTGGTCGGCGTAGCGCATCTTGTAGTCGCTGCTGCTACTGAAGTTGTGGCCCCAGGCCAGACCGACCTTGGGCGTGACCACGCCGATCCGGGTCATCAGGTCGTAGCCCGAACGGACACCGAGGTAGGAGGTGAGGTTCTGTTGGCGCTGCTCGTCGTAGGACAGGGCATAAATGCCGCCGCCACTTTCGCGGTAGGCATCCAGGCGCGTGCTGCTGGCATTCAAGCGCCCGTAGGGCGTCAGCGACAGCGGGCCCTGGCGGTACTCGTAGCTGGCGGTCAGGGAGGCGAACAGCTGGTCGGCATCGCGGGAGCCCCGGGCGTAGTCGTCGTTGCTGCCGGTGATGTAGCGGCGCGAGTCGAAGCTGATGCGGTTGTAGCCCAGCAGGCCGTCGACATACACCTGCGGCGCCAGGTTCAGGCTCAGGTAGGTGGCGATGCCGATGGCATCCCCATCGCTGCGGGTGTGGTTCTTGCCGATGTCGCTGCGGTCGTTGCCGTAGCCGATACCGACACCGGCAATGGCGGTGGGCGACAGGCGATAGTCGACACCGACGCTCAGGCCCAGGGTGGTGAAGCTGTTGTCCCGCGCGCCCCGGGTGTGGGTCGAGCCGACGTTGACGAAACCGTCGCTCCAGAACGCCAGGGCGTCCTGCTTGCAGTTGTCCTGCAGGGCGGCCGCGGCTTCGCGTTTTTCCTCTGCGGTCTGGTTGGCGCTGCCTCCCAGCTGGTCCTGGACGGCTTTGGCGATCTCGCCCAGCGGCACGTCGCGGCCTTCCTTGCGCAAGCTGGCATTGAACGAATTGCGCTCGCAGCTCATCTGGTGCAGTTGCTCCAGGCGCCGGTTGAAGTTGTCCATCTGGGTGCTGGCAAAACGCTCGGCGGCGCGGGTCTGGGCGTTGAGCAGGCCGATGACCTCCGCGTCCTTGGTCGGGTCCGGGCGCTCCTGGATCATGAAGCTGACGGTGCTCGCGGCGCTGGCGCCGCCGCCGTTCTGCAGGCTGAAGCTGACCACCGCGGTGCCGGCGAAGGCCGCCGAGGGCACGAAGCGCATCGAGAAGCGGCCGATCATCATCGCCCGCCCGGCCGATGCCGGGGTGACCGAGCCGAGGACGGCCTGGGTGAACGGGCCGCCGGTGGCGCCCTGGGTCAGGTCGACGGTGGCCGACTGGCCCGCCGCGAGGATCTGACTGGTGGCCGGCACGGTGATCGCCACCGCAGCGATGGTGATCGAGTAGGCCTGGGAGCCGGTAGCGCCGTTGGCATCGGTGGCGGTGATGGTCAGGTTGCTGGTGCCGCTGGTGGTGGGCGTACCGCTGATCAGTCCGCTGGCGGTGTTCAGGCTCAGGCCCGCCGGCAGGCTGCCGCTGCTGATGCTGTAGGTGTAGGGCGCGCTGCCGCCGGTGGTGCTGAGGGTGGCGCTGTAGGCGCTGCCCGCCGTACCGGCGCCCAGGGATGCCGGAGTCAGTACCAGGGTGGGGGCGCTGACGGTGATGGTCACCGTGGCCGGGCTGGAGGTGCCGCCGGCGTTGGTGGCGGTGTAGGTGAAGCTGTCGCTGCCGGAGAACCCGGCGGTCGGGGTGTAGGTGATGCTGGTGCCGCTGGCGGTGGCGGTGCCATGGCTGGCGGCGCTGGCCACGGCGACGCTGGTGGCGGCGCCACCGCTGATGTTGAGGGTGATCGGGTTGGCGCTGCTGTTGGCCGCGACCGTGGCACTGACCGCGCCTGCCACCGGTGTCAGGGCGCCGATGGTGATGGAGTAGGCCTGGGAACCGGTGGCGCTGTTGGCGTCGGTGGCGGTGACGGTCATGTTGAAGGTGCCGCTGGCGCTCGGCGTGCCGCTGATTGCACCGCTGCTGGTGTTCAGGCTCAGGCCGGTGGGCAGGGTGCCGGCGGTGATCGTATAGCTGTAGGGCGCGGCGCCGCCGGAAGCACTGAGGCTCGCGCTGTAGGCCGTGCCGACGGTGCCGTTGCTCAGGGAGCCGGGGCTCAGGCTGATGCTCGGCGCGCTGACGGTGATGGTCACCGTGGCCGGGCTCGAGGTGCCGCTGGCGTTGGTGGCGGTGTAGGTGAAGCTGTCGCTGCCGGAGAACCCGGCGGTCGGGGTGTAAGTGATGCTGGTGCCGCTGGCGGTGGCGGTGCCATGGCTCGCGGCACTGGCCACGGCGACGCTGGCGGCGGCGCCACCGCTGATGTTCAGGGTGATCGGGTTGGCGCTGCTGTTGGCGGCGACCGTGGCACTGACCGCGCCGGCCACCGGTGCCTGGTCAAGGATGCTGATGGAATAGGCCTGGGAGCCGGTGGCGCTGTTGGCGTCGGTGGCGGTGATGGTCAGGTTGAAGGTGCCGGTGCCGATCGGCGTGCCGCTGATCACGCCGCTGCTGGTGCTCAGGCTCAGACCGGCCGGCAGGGTGCCGCTGATGCTGTAGCTATAGGGCGCGGTGCCGCCGGAGGCGCTGACGGTTTGGCTATAGGCGGTATTGACAGTGCCGTTGCTCAGGGAGCCGGGGCTCAGGCTGATGCTCGGCGCGCTGACGGTGATGGTCACCGTGGCCGGGCTGGAGGTGCCGCTGGCGTTGGTGGCGGTGTAGGTGAAGCTGTCGCTGCCGGAGAAACCAGCGGTCGGGGTATAGGTAATGCTGGTGCCGCTGGCGGTGGCGGTGCCATGGCTGGCGGCACTGGCCACGGCGACGCTGGCGGCGGCGCCACCGGTGATGTTCAGGGTGATCGGGTTGGCGCTGCTGTTGGCCGCGACGGTGGCGCTGACCGCGTTGGCAACTGGCGCCAGACCGTTGATCACCAGGCTGTAGGCGCGAGAGCCGGTGGCGCTGTTGGCGTCGGTGGCGGTAACGGTCAGGTTGAAGGTGCCAGTGCCGCTCGGCGTGCCGCTGATCACGCCGCTGCTGGTGTTCAGGCTCAGGCCGGTGGGCAGGCTGCCGGCGGTGATCGCGTAGGTGTAGGGCGTGGTACCGCCGGAGGCGCTGACGGTTTGGCTGTAGGACGTGCCCTGGGTGCCGTCGGGCAGCGTGGGCGGCGTTATTGCCAGGGTAGGCGGGGTGACGGTGATGGTCACCGTGGCCGGGCTGGAGGTGCCGCTGGTGTTGGTGGCGGTGTAGGTGAAACTGTCGGAGCCCGAGAAACCGGCGGCCGGGGTGTAGGTAATGCTGGTGCCGCTGGCGGTGGCAGTACCGTGACTGGCGGGGCTGGCCACGGCGACGCTGGTGGCGGCGCCACCGCTGAGGCTCAGGGTGATCGGGTTGGCGTTGCTGTTGGCGGCCACCGTGGCGCTGGCCGGGCCGACCGTCGGCGCGGGCACCGCATAGGTATAGCTGTTGGTCAGCGTCGCGCTGCCCCCCGGGGTGGTGACCGCCACGTTGACCGCGCCTGCGGCATGGGCCGGGGTGGTGGCGGTGATGGTGGTGGCATTGTTGACGGTGAAACCCGTGGCCGCCACTCCGCCAAAGGTCACCGCCGTGGCGCCGGTAAAATTGGTGCCGGTGAGGGTGACGGCGGTGGCGCCTGCGGTGCTGCCACTGCTGGGGGCGACCGAGGTCAGGGTCGGCGTCGCGGAACTGGTGACCAGCAGGTTGTAGGTGGCGACCCCGCCATCGTTGTGGCCGTCATTGAGGGTGATGCTGAAGGTGTAGTTACCGGCGGCGGTCGGGGTGCCGTGCAGCACCGTGGTCGCGCTGCCGGGGGACGCATCGAGGATCAGGCCCGGCGGCAGGCAGGGGGTCACGCCATCGTAGTCCGGATCGTTGGCGTCGCATTCCACCCACTTGTCCAGGGGCATGGTGCCGCCGACGGACGAGATGGTGATGCTCATGCTCTGGCCCACCGCAATGGTGGGCAAGGTGCTGCCGGAGGCCGGGTTGGTGATCACGGGGGCAACCGCCATGGCCTGGCTGCTCATGGTCAGCATGACCAGCAACAGAAACAGTGAAATCAGCGGGCGTGTCAGCCAGTTACCTGGTGCGGTCAGCGGTGTTCTCATGAGGGCTTCCTGCCTTGCGACCGGTTTGGGGTCGTGTCCAGCGTGATTGTTGATAAAGGTCCAGCGGTTACAGCACGGCTACAGCCGGCCCCTTGGGGGGCAGGTATTACTTGATGCTCAGGGACTGTCGTCCTCTTCCCCAGCGGCCATCCGCGCGGGACGCTGCATTTGGGTGTACAGGCCACTGTTGGCGCCGGCTCGGAAGCCCAGTCGCTCATACAGCCGGCGGGCACGACTGCCCTGTTCGACGCTCAGGCTGCAGGTCCGACGCTGGGCGTCGGCCTTGGCCAGTACCGTGCGCAGCAACTCGCTGCCGATGCCCCGGCCATGCCAGTTCGGCAGCAGGGCGATATCGACAATGCGCACATCGTCGGCCGCGTACTGCACGCACAGGCGCCCGATCGGGCTGCCGGCGTGCTCGATGATCAGAAAGTCCGCGGCGGGAAAGTGCTTTTCATAATGCTGGCGCTGCAGTTCGGCCTGGGCGTGCAGGAACGCCCGGCGCTGTGCGTCGCTCCAGCCAGGCACTGCACTGACTTCGGCCCAGCGGCGCGAGACGTACAGGTCCTGGAGAAATCCCAGGTCATGGCTGTGCTGCTGGCGCAGGACAGCCACGTAGCCTGTTGGCAGTTGGAGATTGGCAAGCTGGATCATGAGGCTCTGATCGGGTACTCGCCGTCCAGGCATATGCAGTAGGCCAGCGTCAGGAAGGGTTGCATGGTGTTGCGCAGGGTCGTCGACGCAGCGCCGCTGCCGGCGTCCCCCACCGTTGTCGCGGCCAGTTTCGGACCTGTCGGGGTCGGTGCCGTGTTGCGGTACAGACGTATGTTGCGTGGCTGCGCCAGGTAGGCGTTGGGTTCGGGAGTATCCAGGGCGACCGCTGATTCGCTGCCGTCCTTGGCCACGACCTGATGGGTATGTCCGGCGAAGTTGGCGGGCAGCATCGTTATCCGGTCGGCGCCTGTCGCATTGCCGGTCTGCCAATCGCTCAGCCCGGTTCCTTTACCAGCTCCCATGGCCACGCGCCCGTTGAGGTTGGGCAGTTTGAAGTTCTGCCCGGGGGTGCCGCCATACAGGTTGCCAATCACCGAATAGAGAGCTGGATTCTGCTGGACCGTGACCAGCGATCCGTCGCAGTACGCCCAGTTTTGCGGGACGAAGTTGTAGGGGAACAGTCTGATTTCGCCGGTAAAAGCATCCATGATCGGTCATTCCAGATTGAGTGAGGGGGTCACTGCTGTCGGGTCGGATAGAGGCCGACCAGGCAAATGATGTAGTTGATCGCCAATGACCCCATCATGTTGCTATGGGGGGTTGCGGCTCCTTTGGCCGGAGTCAGTGCCGAGTCGAGAAAGGCAGGGTTCATATTGACGCTGGGGAAGGTTGCGTCACCCGAGCTGTAGAGCCCGGTGATGATCCCAGCGCCCGGGAACGTGCCAAAGGTCATGCCATTGGGTGTTGTGGCGGGAGACGGACTGGCCGATTGGGCATTGTTGGTGCTCACCCAAAAGGAATGGGTATGGGCCGCGGTGTTTTCCGGCTGCATGGTCACGGTTTCCACGCCGAAGTCCTGCGTCAGGCTCCTTGGGGTCAGCCCGGTGCCGGCGCCCTGGCCCACGATGATCCGGCCACGGTAGTCCGGGAGGCCGAAGTTGGTGGTGCCGTTGCCACCGTACAGGGTGCCCAGCAACGAGTAGAGGACCTGGAAATTGTTGATCGACCGCAGCGTACCGTCACAGAACGCCCAATTCTCTGGCGCATAGTTACCGGCGAACATGCGGATTTCTCCGACGAAAGCTTCAGACATGTCAGTTTCCTTGCTTGAGGGTCTGTAGGCAGCAGTTACTGGCGCGGCGGGTAGACGCCCGTGGTAGCGATGCAGAAATAGCCGACGATGGAGGGCTGCATGTTTTGCATGGGCGCGCCTGATGTGGGAGTGACGGTGTGGCTGTTGAGGGTGACCAGGTTGTCCGTCGCCGGGGTGTAGGTCGGTTTTGCCATGACGCCCTTGGTGTTCGAGCTGACGGCGGGGATGTTCCCGGCGGGGTCGTCGTTGCCGGGTTCGATCGAGACATGGGCGGCATGGGAGTGCTGCGCCAGTGAGCTGAACGGCATCGTCACGGTTTCGCTGCCGCCTTTGGTGCCCAGCAAGTGCTGATCCATGATCGGATCGACAGCGGAGGCTCTGAAGTTCTGCCCCAGGGCGACCCGGCCACGCAGATCCGGCAGGCCGAATGTCGTGGTGCCGTCACCGCCATAAGTCCTGCCCAGCAGGGAAGCCAGCGCCACATTGGTGTTGACGGGTAGAACCTGGCCCTCGCAAGGGAGCCAACCCTCAGGAGCCCAACCCCAGGGGAACAAGCGAATTTCTCCGATAAAGGGATCCACGTTCTTATCTCCTTGAACAAGTTTTTGACGCTGGGAATCCGTCTCTCACTAATAGACTAGCAAGTGCGCAGGTGCACGATAAACAAAAGTTAATTTGGTGTGCAAATGTTATTTCAAGTTGTTTGCTGGCAATTAACGGAGGGGTGTCTATTAGCAGGTAGTTGACTATCTGGCTAAGAGATTTCAAGAGGGAAGTCTTTCGGAGTGTTACTGGTTGTCGCTCGGTCTGGAGCGTTTGGTCCAGCGTTGGTGGGGGTATGGCTGGTTGTTCAGCTTGGGGGGGAGGCTTGCGAGTTCGGTTTTTCGGACTTGTAAGTTGATTGTTGGGGAACTAAGCGTGCTAACGATCTACACCTAAAGTATGGGGTGTCTAGTCTGGAGGTTGGCGGATTTACAGCAGGCTTTAAGTGTGGCGGTAACATATCTTAGTTACTGTTTTGGGTTGGTTATTCCCAAGTTGCCAAGTAGGTTATTCTTTTGGCGGGGGACGACGCGGTAAAGTTTTTTGACTCTAAGGCCATGTTTTAGTTGAACTTGTTTTTTTGACACCTGCGGGACGCCGCTCCCCGGCAAGGAGCGGCGCGCCGTTACCGGCTTACAGCCCGGCGTTTTCCGCCGCTACGCTTTTCGGCTTGCCGTAATGCCATTCATAGACCACGAACTTGAAGTCCTTGAGGTCGCCTTTCTCGTCGAAGCTCAGGTCGCCGGTGGGGGTCTTGAAGGTGCCCTTGTGGATCGCTTCGGCGACTTTCTCCGGGTCTTCGCTCTTGGCCGCGGCGATGCCGCCGGCAATTACTTCCACGGCCGAGTAGGACGGCAGCACGAACGGCCCGCTGGGGTTTTCCTTCTTGGCTTCGAAGGCTTCCACCAGGGCCTTGTTGGCCGGGTCCTGGTCGAAGGACTTGGGCAGGGTCACCAGCATGCCTTCGGAGGCGTCCTTGGCGATCTGCGAAATCGAGTCGTTGCCCACGCCTTCAGGCCCCATGAAGCGCGCGGTCAGGCCCTTTTCCTTGGCCTGGCGCAGCAGCAGGCCCATTTCCGGGTGGTAGCCGCCGAAGTAGACGAAATCCACATTGGCCTGCTTGAGCTTGGCCAGGATCGACGAGTAGTCGCGCTCGCCGACGTTGATGCCTTCGAACATCGCCACCTTGATGCCTTCCTTGCCGAGGATGTCCTTGACCGAGCTGGCGATGCCTTCGCCGTATTGCTGCTTGTCGTGCAGCACCGCGACATTGCTCGGCTTGAGCTTGGCGATGTAGTGCGCCGCCGCCGGACCCTGGGCGTTGTCCAGGCCGATGGTGCGGAACACCATCTTGTAGCCCCGGGCGGTCAGCTCGGGGCTGGTGGCGGCCGGAGTAACCATCACGATGCCTTCGTCTTCGTAGATGTCCGACGCCGGCTGGGTGGAGCTGGAGCACAGGTGCCCGACCACGAACTTGACGCCGTCATTGACCACCTTGTTGGCCACGGCCACCGCTTGCTTGGGGTCGCAGGCATCGTCGTATTCCACGGCCACCAGTTGCTTGCCGTCGACGCCGCCCTTGGCGTTGATCTGCTCGATGGCCATGCGCGCGCCGCTGAACTGCATGTCACCGTATTGCGCCACCGGGCCGGTCTTGGCCCCGGCGATGCCGATCCGGATGCTGTCGGCGGCCAGGGAATGGCAGGCCAGGCCGGCCAGGATCATGGCGCTGAGCAGTTGGGTGGCTTTGTTATTGATACGACTCATGGGTTGTTCCACTCCTGTGGGTAACGGTTCAAAGGGTGTTGCAGGTGGTGCAGGGGCGTTCGCCGCCGCGCCTCGGGCACGGCGGCGAATGCCTGGGTGTTGTAGAGCGCCCGGGCCCGGGCGGTACTGATCCGGCTCAAGGAAGGGCCTTGCCGATCCTGGGAATGGCCTCCAGATGCGGCGTCGCGGGCTGTGCACAGGCATCCAGGGCCTGGGCGATATCGGCCAGCAGGTCGGCGACGTCTTCCAGGCCCACCGACAGGCGGATCAGGCCCTCGGCGATGCCGTGTTCGACACGCTCCTCGGGGCTGTAGGTGGAATGGGTCATGCTCGCCGGGTGCTGGGCCAGGGATTCGGCGTCTCCCAGGCTGACGGCGCGGCTGAACAGCTGCAGGGCATTGATGAAGCGGATGCCCGTCGCCAGTCCGCCCTTGAGCTCGAAGGCGATCATGCCCCCGGGCAACTTCATCTGCTGCTGCGCCAGGGCGTGTTGCGCGAAGGACGGCAGGCCGGGGTAGGCCACCCATTGCACCTGCGGCTGCTGCTGCAGGTATTCGGCGATGGCCTGGGCGCTGCTGCAGTGGCGCTCCATGCGCAGGGCCAGGGTCTTGAGGCCGCGCATCAGGAGAAAGGCGTCCTGGGGCGACAGCACCGCGCCGGTCATGTCCTTGAGGCCCTCCAGGCGAATGCGCTCGGCCAGGCTCTGGCGGGTGACCACGACCCCGGCGGTGATATCGCCATGGCCGTTGAGGTACTTGGTGGCCGAGTGCAGCACCAGGTCGGCCCCCAGTTCCAGCGGACGCTGCAGGTAGGGGGTGCAATAGGTGTTGTCCACGGCAAAGGTGATGCGCGGATGCTGGCGGGCGATTTCGGCCACCGCGGCAATGTCCACCAGCTGCATGTTGGGATTGGCCGGGGACTCGCAATAGATCATCCGTGTGGCGGGGCTGATGGCGGCCCGCAGGTTGCCCAGGTCGCTCAGGTCGACATGGCGCACCTTGACTCCGAATTCGGCCAGCCCGTGGTGCAGCAGGGCGAAGGTGCAGCCGTACAGGGTCCGGCAGACGATGATCTCGTCGCCGGGCCGCAGCAGGGTCCACAGGGTGGCGGCAATCGCGCCCATGCCGGAGCCGAAGGCCACCGCGGCCTCGCCGTTTTCCAGGGCCGCCATGCGCGCTTCCAGCAGCGCCAGGGTCGGGTTGCCGATGCGCGTGTAGAAGTAGCCGGGCTCCTGGCCGGCAAAGCAGCCGGCGCCGTATTCGGCGGTGGCGAAGGTGAAGGTGGACGTCAGATAGATCGGCGGGATCAGCGCGCCTTGATGCTCCTGGGGGTTGTAGCCGTGATGGATGGCGCGAGTGGAAAAACCAAGGTCACTGTTTTTATTGTTCATGGTGAACGCTCCGGATTTGCTCTAATGCTATGCTCAAATCCGGCGCAATAATTGCTAATTTGACTGACTAAACGCCCAGTAATTGAAATAAAAATTCATAAAAACAAGATTAAGAGGCAAAAAATGCCCAGTGGACTGGATCGCACCGACAAAGCCCTGCTGCTTGCTCTGCAGGACAACGCCCGCTTGACCACCGCCGAACTGGCCGACAGCGTCGCCCTGACCACGTCGCCCTGTTGGCGGCGGGTGAAGATCCTCGAGGAGAGCGGGGTGATCACCGGCTACCAGGCGATCCTCTCGCCCAAGGCCCTGGGCTTTGGCGTCACCGCCTTTGTCAGCGTGATGATGGAATCCCACTCCCGGGAAACGGCCCGGGCCTTCGAGCAGCGGCTGCTGGAGATTCCGGAAATCATCGCCTGCCACAACGTCTCCGGACGCTACGACTTTCTCCTCGAAGTGCTGGCCAAGGACCTGGAGTCCTTCGGCGAGTTCGCCCGCGAGGTGTTGCAGACCCTGCCGGCGGTGAAAGAGATCTACTCGAGTTTTTCCTTCAAGTCGGTCAAGCCCTTGCGGCAGATTCCGGTGCCGCAGCCCGGCGCCTGAGGCGGCTGCCCGGTGCATGGCCGGCGGTGATTGCCAGGTGAAACAAAACGAGCC
Organism: Pseudomonas protegens; assembly: GCF_013407925.2. NCBI lineage: Bacteria > Pseudomonadati > Pseudomonadota > Gammaproteobacteria > Pseudomonadales > Pseudomonadaceae > Pseudomonas > Pseudomonas protegens. Next base: position 6,056,819 of record NZ_CP060201.1, read on the forward strand.
CGCGATCTTGATCGCGGGCTTTTTTTGCCTTGCCGGGCACTCGCCCGTCCGATCAGCCGGTGTACCAGGAATGGTTTTTCTGCGGCGCGATGATTGACGCGGCAGCAGCGCCTCCCTATTCTTTGTCGACCAACAAAGAATAGGGAGCAATTCGATGAAAACCCTCAAGGGCCCCAGCCTGCACCTGGCGCAATTCAGCGCCGACAGCGCGCCATTTGACAGCCTGCCGGCTATTGCCCAATGGGCCGCCGACCTGGGTTTCAAGGCGCTGCAGATTCCTGCCTGGGATGCACGTTTGTTCGATGTCGCCACGGCGGCCGAGAGCCAGGACTACTGCGATGAACTCAAGGGCCAGTTGGCGCAGAAGGGCCTGCAGATCAGCGAGCTGACCAGCCATATCTTCGGCCAGCTGGTGGCGGTGCATCCGGCCTACGACGCGATGTGCGACCAGTTCGCCCCCGAGGCGCTGCGGGGCAGGCCTCAAGCCAGAACCGAATGGGCGATCGCGCAGATGAAGCTGGCGGCCAGGGCTTCGCGACGCCTGGGGCTGAGTGAGCTGGGCACCTTCTCCGGGTCCCTGGCCTGGCCCTACCTGTTTCCCTTTCCGCAGCGCCCCGAAGGCCTGATCGAAACCGCCTTCGACGAGCTGGCGCGGCGCTGGCGGCCGATCCTCGATGTGTGCGACGAGCAGGGGGTCAACCTGTGCTACGAAATCCACCCCAGCGAGGACCTGCACGACGGCACCAGCTTCGAGCGCTTCTATGAATTGGTCGACCGTCACCCACGCTGCAACATCCTCTTCGACCCCAGCCACTTCGTGCTGCAACAGCTGGATTACCTGAGCTACCTGGACATCTACCACGAGCGCATCCGCATGTTTCACGTCAAGGATGCCGAGTTCAATCCCACGGGGCGTCAGGGCATCTATGGCGGCTACAGCTCCTGGGTCGAGCGCGCCGGGCGCTTCCGTTCCCTGGGCGACGGCCAGGTGGATTTCAAGGGGATCTTTTCCAAACTGGCGCAATACGACTACCCGGGCTGGGCGACCCTGGAATGGGAGTGCTGCCTCAAGGACCAGGAAGACGGCGCCCGGGAAGGCGTGGAGTTCATCAACCGCCACATGATCCGGGTCACCGAGCGGATCTTCGACGACTTCGCCGGTGCACGGATCGACCGCCAACAAATCAACGCCATGCTCGGCATGGCCTGACCCCCCTCAGCGAGAAAACCCCATGAATGCCTTGACGGACAACACCCAGGCCGACACCGACGGCCTGACCCATCGCTATGTGCGCATCGCTGGCCAGCGCATCCATTGCGTCAGCGCCGGCAGCGGCCGCCCGGTGCTGCTGATTCCCGGCTGGCCACAGACCTGGTACGCCTGGCGCGGGGTGATCCGGGCCCTGGCGGCCCAGGGCTTCCAGGCGATCGCCGTGGACCCGCCGGGCAGCGGCCAGTCCGACCGCCCGGAGCAGGGCTACGACACCGGCCAGGTGGCCGAGGTGCTGCATCAGGTGATGCTGCAACTGGGCTTTGCCCGTTACAGCGTGGTCGGCCATGACGTCGGCATGTGGATCGCCTACGCCCTGGCCAGCGACCGGCCACAGGCGGTGGAGCGCCTGGCGCTGACCGAGGCGGTGATCCCCGGGCTGGCGGAGGCGCCGCCGATTTTCGTGGCGCCGGAGCAGAACATCTTTCTCTGGCACTTCATGTTCAACCAGCTGCGGGATCTGCCCGAGGCACTGATCGCCGGGCGCGAACGGGCCTACCTGAGCTACATCTTCGACCACTGGTCCCATCGTCGCGAAGCAGTGGCCGCCGAGGTCTACATCGACGCCTATGCGGCACCGGGCGGCCTGCGGGCGGGCTTTGCCTACTACCGGGCGATTCCCGAGACGGTGCGCCAGAACCGCCTGCGGGCCCAGCGGCCGCTGGCGATGCCGGTGCTGGCGATCGGCGCCGAACACGCCACCAACGATGCGCCGCTCTTGACCCTGCAAGGCCATGCCAGCGACCTGCGCGGCGCCATAGTGCCGGACTGCGGGCACTTCATCATGGAAGAGGCGCCCGAGGAATTTCTCGCGCTGCTGCTGCCGTTTCTGCAGGAGGGCGGTGACTGAGGCGCGACGCAGGCACGGCCGCGGGCACGGAAAATGACCGCGGCCGGTACAAATCTAATATCATTTCGTCCCGGCGCGCCGCGCCAACCGGCTGTCCGGCCTGCGCCGAACGCCTTCCCTGTCTTGACGAGATACCCGACCCCCATGGCTGGAAGACCCCGCGAATTCGATCGTGACCTGGCGCTGCGCCAGGCACAGGAACTGTTCTGGGCCCGTGGTTTCGAAACCACCTCCATGGCCGACCTGGTGGCGGCCCTGGGCATCGCTTCGGCGCGCATCTATGCCGCCTTCGGTTCCAAGGAGGCGCTGTTTCGCGAGGCCATCGAGCTGTACGAAAGCCAGGAAGGCGGCTTCGCCGACCTGGCCCTGCAGGAGCCCAACGCCTACCTCGCCATCGAGCGCATGCTGCAGGACGCGGTGGCCCTCTACACCCGTCCCGACGGTCCCCGGGGCTGCATGGTGGTGGCCTCCGCGGTGAACTGCTCAAGCGACAACGACAGCGTGCGCGAATGGCTGGCCGAGCATCGCCGGGCCCGTACCGCGAGCATCATCCAGCGCCTGGAAGCGGCGGTGCAGGCAGGTGAATTGCCCCGCCACAGCGATGCAACGTCCTTGGGGGATTATTACTCCATGGTGCTCCACGGGCTCTCGGTGCAGGCCCGCGACGGGGTCAGCGCGGCGCGCCTGCTGCAGGGCGTGGCGCTGGCCATGCAAGTCTTTCCGGGCAGCGCCCCAGGGCGCTGAAGCGGTGCCCGGCAATGCTCCGGGCAACGGGCTTTGCTCCGCGACCCCGGGGCCGCTAAGGCTGGCCCGGGTTGTGCATTTTTTATCGGGTCCTGGACCTGTTCCATCAGCGAAAGAGTACGACGCCCCCCATGAGCGATTCCCCGGCGACACCCCAAGGCAACTGGCAGCCGGTCATCGCACTGGCGCTGGCGGCCTTTGTCTTCAACACCACCGAGTTCGTGCCGGTGGGCCTGCTCAGCGCCATCGGCGCCAGCTTCGATTTGCCCACCGAGCGGGTCGGGCTGATGCTGACCATCTACGCCTGGATCGTGTCCCTGACCTCGCTGCCGGTGATGCTGCTGACCCGCAACGTCGAGCGGCGCCGGTTGCTCACGGTGCTGTTCGGCCTGTTCATCGTCAGCCATGTCCTGTCCAGTGTGGCCAACAGCTTCGGCCTGCTGATGCTCAGCCGTATCGGCGTGGCCCTGGCCCATGCCCTGTTCTGGTCCATCACCGCGTCCCTGGCGGTGCGCCTGGCGCCGCCGGGCAAGCAGGTGCAGGCCCTGGGGCTGCTGGCCACCGGCACCTCGCTGGCCATGGTCCTGGGCATTCCCCTGGGACGCTTGCTGGGCGAAGCCCTGGGCTGGCGCACCACCTTTGGCGTGATCGCCGCCATGGCCGGCCTGCTGGTGCTCTGGCTGATACGCACCTTGCCGCTGCTGCCGAGCCAGAACTCCGGCTCGCTGCGCAGCCTGCCGTTGCTGTTCAAGCGCCCGGCGCTGGTGGCGATCTATGTGCTCACCGCCCTGGTGGTGACCGCGCAGTTCACCGCCTACAGCTACATCGAGCCCTTCATCAAGGTGGCGGCGGGCCTGGGCGGCGAGGTGGTGACCCTGGTGCTGCTGGTGTTCGGCGGCGCCGGCATCATCGGCTCGCTGCTGTTCAGCGTGCTGCATCGCCACAGTCCCCAGGGCTTCTTGCTGACCGCGGTGGTGCTGCTGGCGCTGTGCCTGAGCCTGCTGTTGCCGCTCAATGGCCACGTCTGGTCGCTGGTGGCGCTGAGCGTGGTCTGGGGCATGGCGATCATGGGCTTCGGCCTGGCCCTGCAATCCAAGGTGCTGGTGCTGGCGCCGGATGCCACCGACGTGGCGATGGCGATGTTCTCCGGGATCTACAACATCGGCATCGGTGGCGGCGCGCTGCTGGGTAGCTGGGTTGGCGGGCAACTGGGTTTTGCTTATGTCGGCCTGGCGGGCGGCGCCCTGGCGAGCCTGGCCTTGCTGCTGTACAGCCTGGCCCTGCGGCGCATGGCTCGCAGCAGCGTGTAGCCGCTGCCGCAGGCTGCGAACGGTCTGGGCGGCACTCCGTCGCAGGGACGCGGCGATCTTGAGGCCGCTGCGCGTTCGGCGGGCGATCGCCAGGCAAGGTCCTGCGGACCTTTGCGCAGCCTCGCCGCAGGCTCGGCAGCGGCTACAGGGCCGCAGGGTTTCGACAATGCGCGTCGTTCAGCGGCGTCGGGCTTCGGGCCAGCAGGCCACTAGGACGAGCAACAGCGCCGCCAGCAGGTAGGGCAGGCGCGGTTCCAGCCCGTAGATCAGGGTCCCGGCCAGGGGCCCGACCACCACTCCCAGGCCCTGGGCCGCGCCGACGGAACCGGCGGTGGCGCCTTGCTCGGCGGCGTCCACCGCGTTGCTGGCCAGGGCGGCGAACGAGGGGAAGATCCAGCCCATGCCCGCGGCCGAAACGAAGAACCCCAGCCACAGCACCCAGGCCTGGGCCGCGACAATGCTCGCGGCAAAACCCACGGCGGCCACCAGGGCGCCGATGCGGATCATCCGCAGTGGCGGCCATTCCAGCTTGCGCACCACCAGTTGCGAGGCGATCAGCGCCACGCCGACCAGGGTCAGGGCAATGCCGGCGGTCTGCGCCGCGTGCGCCGGGTCCATGCCCAGGCGGTCGAGGGCGAAGAAGCCGACGGTGATCTGCGCCATGGCCACGCACAGCATGGCGACGAACGCCACCAGCAGCGGCCGGCGCAGGCGCGGGTCGCCCAGGCTCACCGATTTGGGTGGCTGCTTGAGGTGCAGTTCCTGGCGCGGCAGCCGCGCCTTGAGGAAGGCGAAGCCCAGCAGCGGCAGCACCGCCAGCACGTAGAACGGCAGGCTCAGGCTGTGGCGCGCCAGCAGCGCAGCAATTGCCGGGCCCAGCACCAGGCCGCAGGCGTTGGCCGCCCCCAGCGAGGCCATGGCCCGGGCCCGGTGCTCGGGCGCGATGTTGTCGGCGATCAGCGCGTAGCCACCCACCGGAATCGCCGCGTAGAACACTCCGGTCAGGCCCCGTCCCAACAGCAGCCCGGCGAACGCCAGCAGGGCCGAGGGCAGGGCGTGCAGCGCCACGTCGATAAACAGGCTGAGGGCGATAAAGGCCAGGGTGAAGCCGCCGGTGCCCAGCAGCAGGATCTGCCGTCGGCCCAGGCGGTCGCTGGCCCGGCCCCAGGGCCGGGCCAGGAGCATCCAGATCACCCCGGAAACGGTCACCGCCGTGCCCGCCTGCCAGGTGGCCAGGCCGAGTATCCGCGCGATGGGGCCGATCAGCGAAACGAACGCCATCATCGCCATGGTGCAGGTCAGGTTGGCCACCAGCAGCGGGCGCAGGTCGAAGGCCGGGGCGGCCTGGGGCGTGTCCAGGGTGTCGAGGGGCAACTGTTGAGCGTGGGTCATGGTTTATCCCAGGGCGGAGTGAGAGGGCAGGCGGCCGTCGACCATTACCAGCGGTCGACCGCGTACCTGTTCCAGGTGGCCGTCGACGCCATAGACGTCGCGCAGCAGCTGTGGGTTGATCACCTCCAGGGCCGGTCCGGCGGCGGCCAGGCGGCCGTTGTGCAGCACCACCACCTGCTGGCTGAAACCCAGGGCCAGGTTGATATCGTGGACCACCACCAGGGTGATCAACTGGCGCTCGCGGGTGGCCCGGGTAATGGCGTCCACCACCTGGCACTGGTGGTACAGGTCCAGGGCGCTGGTGGGTTCATCCAGCAGCAGTACCCGAGGCTGGCGCACCAGGGCCTGGGCCAGCCCCACCAGTTGGCGCTGGCCACCGGAGAGGGCGTCGATCGGGCGGTCGGCCAGGGCGGTCAGGTCCAGGTCCCGGAGCACCTGTTCGACCCCCTGCAGCACCGCCGCGCTGGGCCGGCCGGGGGCGAAACCGCCAGCGCGATGGCCGGCCATGGCGGCGCTGAGCACCGCTTCGAAGGCGCACAGGCGGGTGCGTTCCGGCAGGCTCTGGGGCAGATAGACGATGTGCTGCGCCCGTTCCACCTGGGGCAGGCGGTTCAGATCGGTGCCATCGAGCAGCACCTGTCCGGTGGTTTTCTGCAACCCGGCGATGCCCCGTAGCAGGGTCGATTTTCCCGCCGCGTTGGGGCCGATCAGCGCGGTCACGCTGCCCCCGGCCAGGGGCGGCAGGGCTACGTCGCACAGCACCTGGCGGCTGCCGTAGTGCATGTTCAGGCCGGCGGTGCACAGGCCGGCGTTGGAGGACACAGGCGAGTTCACAGGACACCTCGACGGTTGCGCATGACGATGGCCATGAAAAAGGGAATGCCCACCAAGGCAGTGACGATCCCCACCGGAATCAGCACCCCGGGGATCAGCGCCTTGCTGGCGATGGAGGCCATGGACAGGATCAGCCCGCCGCTGAGCACGCTGGCCGGCAGGAACAGCCGATGGTCCTCGCCCACCAGCAGGCGGGCGATGTGCGGGGCGATCAGGCCGATAAAGCCGATGGTGCCGACAAAGGACACCGCCAGGGCCGACAGCAGGCTGATGCGCAGCAGCGCCAGCAGGCGCAGGCGGCCAACGTCGATGCCGAAGCTGCGGGCCCGTTCCTCGCCCAGGGTCAGGGCGGTCAGGGCCCAGCTCTGGCGCAGGGAAAACGGCAGGCACAGCGCCAGGGCCAGGGCCAGCAGCGCGAGCTTTTCCCAGGAGGCCCGGGCCAGGCTGCCCAGGGTCCAGAACACCAGTTGCTGCAGGCTGTCCTGGGTGGCGACGAATTGCAGCAGGGCCACCAGGGCATTGAAGGCGAACACCAGGGCGATGCCGAACAGCACCAGGCTCTCGACGCCGAAGCCGCGCCAGCGCGCCAGCAGGTAGAGCAAGGCCACCGAGGCCAGGGCGAAGAGGAAGGCGTTGGCCGAGATCAGGTACTGCGCCGGCACCCCGGGAATACCCAGGCCGAGGACAATCGCCAGGGCCGCGCCGAAGGCCGCGGCGGCGGACACGCCGAGGGTGAAGGGGCTGGCCAGCGGGTTGTCGAGCACGGTCTGCATCTCCGCGCCGGCCAGGGCCAGGGCGGCGCCCACCAGCACCGCCATCAGCGCGTAGGGCAGGCGCACGTTCCACACGATCACCGCTTCGACCCGGGGCATCGAGCCCGGGTCCCAGAGCACCTGCAGCAGGCGCGACAGGCTCATGCCCGAAGGCCCGGTGGTGATGTCCAGGGCCAGCGACAGCAACAAGGCCAGGGCCAGCCCGGACAACAGCAGCACCCGGCGGCCATGGCGTTTGCGGTAATGCCCGCTGGCGATGCTGTCCTGCACCTCGGTGGCGGCCCGGGTCATGGTTGCAGGCTCGTGGCGAACACGCCGCTGGCGGGAATCGGCATGAAGCGCTGGTACAGCTCGCGGCGGGTCTGGTCCGGGTCCAGGTCCTTGAACAGCTCCGGGTGCAGCCACTTGGCCAGGGCCTGGACCGCGATCAGGTGCTCCGGCGAGTCATAGAAAATGTGCCACAGGCCATGCACATGGCCCTGGCGCACTGCCCGCAGCTCGTTCAGCGGCGGGCGCTGGGCGGCCTGGCGCAGGCTGTCCCGGGCCTGTTGCAGGGTGGCGGAATAACCCAGGGTCACGCCGCCCTGGCCGGCGGCGAAGACCCCGGTGGCGACATACACGTCCGGGTCGCTGGAAAGGATGTATTCGACGTTGAGCACGCCAATGGGCCCGGGGATGCGCCCGTCGGCGATGTTGTGGCCGCCGGCCAGCTTGATCATCTCGCCGAAGTTGCCGGTGCCCGGCGAGCCGCAGCAATCCTGCAAGCCGGCGAGCATGTCGATGAAAATCGTCGGCTGCTTGAGCGGCGCGGCCTTGGTCAGGGTCTCGCTGACCCGGGCCAGGGACTGTTGATAGAAGGCGATGAACGCCTCGGCCTGCTGCACGCGGCCCAGGGCCTGGCCCAGCAGGCGCATGCTGGGCACGGTGTTGCGCAGGGGATGGTCGCTGAAGTCGACGAAGAGCACCGCCACCCCGGCGGCTTCCAGCTGCTTCACCGCCTCGCTGTCGGGGCTCGGCCCGTGGCCGCCGCTCAGGGCCATGATCGCCAGGTCCGGGTGCACCGCCAGGGCCTTTTCGACGCTGAAGGTTTCGGCGGACGTTCCTCCTACCAGCGGCACCTTGTCCGCCTCGGGAAAGGCCTTGTGGTAGGCCTCGTAGCCCTGCACGTCGAGGCCGCGAAAGTCCCCCTGCCAACCGGCGAGGCGGGCGAAGGGATTCTGGCCTTCGAGCAGTGACAGGGAATAGATCATCCGCCCCTCACCCAGGAGGATGTGTTCGACCTTGTCCGGCACCTGGACCTGGCGCCCGGCCAGGTCGGTGAGGGTCGCGGCGCTGGCGGTGGCGGCCCACAGCAGGCCGAGCAGCAGCCCGTGGCGGGCGCGACGCAAGAAATCACGGTGTGTCATGTAAGGGTTCCTTGAACGATTGGACGGCCCGGCGGGCGACGCGCTTGCGCCACCACAGCAGCAGGCCGGTGATGTACAGCAGGGGTAACGAAAGACCGCAGAGAAAAGCCAGCCAGGCGCCGGGAGCCCCCAGCAGCAGGTGCCCGTGGGCGGCGGACAACACTGGTTTTATCGCCATCGGCTGGGCCGCGAGCCAGGTGAACAGGTCGGGGCGCGCCAGCCAGGCGCCGCTTGCGGCGATCAGCAGCAGCGGCAGGCACAGCCAGGCCGCCGCCACGTTGTGCCATTCGCGCAGGCGTCGGGTGCCGCGGCTGCCGGGGCGCAGGCTGGCGGCTTTCCACCAGCTGCGCCGGCCCGGCCACCACAGGTACAGGCCACTGCCCAGCGAGCCCAGCAGCACCGCGCCACACACCAGCACCAAGTTCGAGCCCAAGGCCTGGGGCAACAGCAGGCTGCGGTGCAGCGCCACCAGCCTGGCCAGCCACAGGTCTTCGAAGACGAAGAAGCCCCGGGGCTCGCCGCTGTAGGGATCGATCATGGCGATGCCGGTGCCGGGGCGTTCCTTGAGGGCACCGAAGACGATCACGTTGTCCGATTCGAGAAAGCCCTGGCGCGGGGGCGCCGCGCCGAAGACTTTCTGCAACTGCGGATAGGCGCTGGCAGCGGCGTTGATCCAGGCGCTCTGCTCAAGCGGGGCGCGGTGTTCGCCAGGGGCCAGTTGCAGCATCGAGGCCCCGACTTCCCAGCGCAGGATCGGCCCCTTGAGCTCCAGCAGCGAACCACTGAGGCCCAGCAGAGCCAGCAGCAGGCCCAGGCTCAGGGCCAGCCAGCGATGCAGCCCGAGCCAGAGGTCACGCAGGCGCGCCACGGCGGCTTACCAGCGGTAGCGCAGGCTGGCGATGACGCTGCGGTCATAGCCGGCACTGCAACTGGTCAGCGAGCAGCCTTCGTAATAGCGCTTGTCGGTGAGGTTGGTGGCGTTCACCGCCAGGCGCAGGCCCTTGGCCGCCGGGATCAGCTGGTCGAAGTCGTAGTGCACCGCCGCATCCAGCAGGGTGTAGGAGGGCACGCTGACGGTGTTGGCGGCATCGGCCTCGGTGGAGCCGATGTAGCGCACCCCGGCGCCAAAGCCCAGGCCGCCGAGCGGACCTTCGGGCAGGGTGTAGTCGGCCCACAGCGAGGCCATCTTTTCCGGAGTGTCGGTGGGGCGCTGGCCTTTCTCCAGCGGGTTGTTGCTCTTGCTCACCTCGGCGTCGTTGAAGGTCAGCGTTGCCAGCAGGTCCAGGCCCCGGGCCAGGCTGGCCTTGCCTTCAAGCTCGATGCCGCGCACGTTCACCTCGCCGGTCTGCAGGGTGTTCAGGCGTTGGGCCGGGTCGGCGGTCTTGACGTTTTCCTGGGTCAGGTCAAACAGCGACAGGGTGATGTAGCTGTCGATCCCCGGTGGCTGGTACTTGACCCCCACTTCCGATTGCTTGGCGCTGGTGGGCTTGTACGGCGTGCCGTAGAAGTTGGTGCCCAGCACCGGGTCGAACGAGGTGGAGTAGCTGATGTAGGGCGCCAGGCCGTTGTCCGCCAGGTACACCAGGCCGGTGCGGTAAGTGAACTTCTCGTCGTTCTGCTTGCTCCCGGTCTGTTCCAGGCGATTGTCGGTGCGGGCGCTGGAGCGGTCCTGGCGCCCACCGACGGTGAGCACCCAATGCTCATCGAAGGTGAACTGCTGCTGGGCGTAGACCCCGACCTGATCGGCGCGCTGCACGGTGTTGGTGAACGGCGTGCTGGGGTCGAACACGCCGCCATGCACCGGGTTATAGATGTCGATGGGCGAGGCGCTGCCACCGCGCAGGTAGTAGTCCTCGCGGGTGCGCCGGTAGTCGATCCCCAACAGCGACAGCATCTGCGTATTGCCCAGGTTCCAGCGGGCCTGGGCGTTGTTGTCCAGGGAGTAGGTGTCGCCGACGATGCGAAAGCGATAGGCAGAGCGCTTCAACGTGCGTAGATCCGACTCCAGGGACATGCCGCTGGCGGTGTTGGTCAGCAAATTGACGTGGCCGTAGCGGGCGCTGGAATTGAGGCTCCAGACGTCGTTCAGGCGGTGCTCCAGCAGGTAGCCCAGTGAGTACTGGGTACGATCGTTGTCCAGCCCCGGTTCATCGAGGAACACATTGTGCTTGACCTTGCCATTGGGGTTGCCGAGCAGGGTGCCCCGGGCCGGCAGGAACACCCTGGGGGCACCGAACGCATCCTGGGTGTAGTCGGCCAGCAGGGTCAGGCGGGTGTCGTCGTTGGGCTTCCAGGTGAAGGAGGGCGCGAAGTACTGCTTGTCGTCCTTGATGTGCTCGAACTGGGTGCCGCTGTCGCGTTCCAGCCCCACCAGGCGGTAGAGGAACTGTCCCTCATCGTCCAGCGGGCCGCTGAAGTCGAACTGGCCCTGGGCCCGGTCGAAACTGCCGCCCTGGATCTGCACTTCATGGAAGGGCTGCTCCAGCGGGCGCTTGCTGATCTGGTTGACCACGCCGCCCGGCGAGTTCTGGCCGAACAGCACCGAGGCCGGGCCCTTGAGCACGTCGATGCGCTCCAGGCCATAGGCTTCGACCTTGGGCCAGGCCTGGGCGGTGTTGCCCTTGAGGCCATCGCGGAGCATGCCGGTGGTGACGTCGAAGCCACGGATCGAGATCGTGTCGAAACGCTGGCTGGCGGCGGTGGTGTTGGCCTGGACCCCGGCGGTGTAGCGCAATGCCTCGTTCACCGACTGCACCTGCTGGGCGTCCATCTGATCGCGGGTGACCACGGAAATCGCCTGGGGAATTTCACTCAGCGCGGCATCGGTCTTGGTCCCGCTGAGGCTGCGCCTGGCCACGTAGCCGCTTTGCTGGCCGGTCGGCGAGTCGACCTGGGTGGCGCTGATCACGCTGGTGTCCAGGGTCAGGCTGTGGTCCTGGTCGGCCTCGCCATCGGCGGCCAGCGCGGCGCCGGCCTGGGTCAGCGACAGGCCCAGGGCCAGGCCATGGATCAGGCACGCCAGCGGGCTGCGGTGCAGCGCCGGACGCAAGACCGGACCTGTGGCCGGCCAACCTTGGGTGTTTTGGTGCGCAACGCGGCTACCCATGCTTCACTCCGTGATGGGGATTAAATGAGAATGCAAACGTATCTCATTTGTGCGCCTGGGTTGCCGGCTAAAACTTTGGCTTGAGCGACCATTTCTTTCGTTTGCGGCACCGCGCGGGCTGGACGCCCGGGGCAACAGGCGCGAGGTTCGACGGCACCAGGCGGCGTTGTTCAAGACTCCAGGCATTCAAGGCAACGGCGCCTCAGCGCAAGGACTTGGGCGACACCCCGAAGCGCTTGCGAAAGGCGGTGGAGAAGTGCGCCGGGCTGTAGCCGACCCGATAGGCGGCGCTGGAAACATTGGTTTCGCCGCTGGCCAGCAGGCGGTACGCCTCGCTCAGGCGCTGTTCCTGCAGGTAGGCATAGACACTGGTGCCGAACACCTGGCGAAAACCGGCGGTGAGCTTGCGCGGATTCAGGCCCACCTGGCGCGACAGCTCGGACAGCGACGGCGAGGCCTGCAAGGAACCGAGCAGCAGGTCCCGGGCGGCATGGATGCGCTCGATGTCCGCCGCGCTGCCGGGGCTGTCCTGCAGCGGCCGCGACTCGGCATGGGCGAGGATCCCCTCGACCCCCAGGGCGGTGAGTTCCAGGGCCTTGCCGCCCAGGTAGAAGGAGCGGGTCGGGCCTTGCAGCGGGCAGGTGAGGATCTGCTGGGCCAGGGCCAGCAGCGGCTTGCTGGCCGGCTGGCAGAACAGCATCGGCCCGCCGCCCAGCGGGTCCAGCAGGCGCTCGGGCTCAAGGCCCGCCTGGCGGATTGCCGGGAAGTCCAGTTGCACCGTGGTGTAGCGCACCGGCACTCCGCTGGCGAACAGGTGGTCGCCGCAGTGCTCGCCCTGGTTGGCCACCGCGCACAGGGTCGGCCCGCGAATCTCCACCTCCGGCTGGCCCTCGACCCGGCAATTGAGCTGGCCGCTGAGCACCAGGATGATTTTCAAGCCTTGCCAGAGCGGCTCCTGCATCCACATCTGGCTGTCCATCAGCACCGTCCCGGTGGACAAGGTGATTTCCGGCACCACGGCCGCCGTGCCGGCGTGCTGCGGATTGGGAAAGTGCAGGGTGAAATCCCCTTGGACAGGCTGCGGCGCAGCGTGGGGGCTGAGCATGGCGAACTCCCTGTAGACCGGAAAAGAGGCCATACGCTATCAGGAAAATCCTTTCATGTAATTAAGAATGATTATCCTTTAGCTTTTGCCCCCGGTACTGCCGGGGCTTGCCGCGCAATCAAAAGAAAAAGCCGCGCAAACGAATGTCCTGCCGATTGCCGGGCCTCGGAAATTACCGGTTAATAATCACTCTCATTTGCAAGCGCAGCCGCTGAACATGGACGACCCCGCCATCCGCCGCCCCGCAGGAGCGCCGACCGGCCCGTATTTTCCGCCGCGCTGACGGCTCATCTTCCCTTCATTCCAGGGGCCTGACATTTCAGGCCCGGGGCGGCCTTTTGCCGAAAAAAAACTCAGGAGACAGCATGTCCACTTTCGACGATTCGCAGGATTGCCCCGCTTGGCCCGAGGCTTTTGCCCAGGCTTACCGCGAGGCCGGTTACTGGCGCGATGAAACCTTTGGCGATCTGCTGCGGGGCGCGGCCCGGACCTTCGGCGAGCGCGAGGCGCTGACCGATGGCCAGCGGCGCCTGAGCTACCGGCAACTGGACCTGCGGGTCGACCAACTGGCCGCCGGCCTGTACCGGCTGGGGCTGCGGGCCGGCGACAACGTGGTGCTGCAACTGCCCAACAGCGCGGCCTTCGTCGAAGTCTGCTTTGCCCTGTATCGCCTCGGGGTGCGGCCGATCTTCGCCTTGCCGGCCCATCGGCACCTTGAGATCGGGCGCTTCTGTGAATTCGCCCAGGCCCGCGCCTACTTCTGCGCCGACCGGGACGCCAGCTTCGACTACCGGGCCATGGCCCGCGACCTCAAGGAGCGCAACCCGCAGCTGGAGTGGGTGGTAGTCGCCGGCGCAGCCGAGGAGTTCACCGCCCTGGACAGCCTGTACGACGCCAACGCCTCGCAGGCCTTTGCCGCGCCCAGTGCCGACGCGGTGGCCTGCTTCCAGCTTTCCGGCGGTTCCACCGGGGTGCCCAAGCTGATCCCGCGCCGCCACCACGAGTACCTCTACAACCTGCGGGCCAGCGCCGAGCGCTGCGGCCTGTCCGAGGCCTGCGTGTACCTGGTGGCGCTGCCCATGGCGCACAACTTTCCCATGTGCTGCCCGGGGTTCATCGGCACCTTTGCGGTGGGCGGGCGGGTGGTGCTGAGCCCCTCGCCGAGCCCGCAAGTCTGCTTCGAACTGATCGAGCGCGAAGCCGTGACCCACACCGCCCTGGTGCCGCCCCTGGCCCTGGTCTGGCTGGAAGCGGCCCAGGCCCGCGGGCGTGGCCTGGCGCCGTTGCAACTGCTGCAAGTGGGCGGGGCCAAGCTCAGCTACGAGGCCGCAAGGCGCATCGAGCCGGTGCTCGGTTGCCGCCTGCAGCAGGTGTTCGGCATGGCCGAAGGGCTGATCTGCTACACCGACCCCGAGGACCCGCCGCAACGGGTGCTGCACACCCAGGGCCGGCCGCTGTCGCCGGCGGACGAAATCCGCGTGGTGGACGAGCACGACCGGCCGGTGCCGGTGGGGCAGGTCGGGCAGTTGCTGACCCGTGGCCCCTACACCATTCGCGGTTACTACCGTTACCCCGAGCACAACGCCCAGGCCTTCACCGCCGATGGTTTCTACCGCACCGGCGACCGGGTCATGCTCAGCGCCGACGGCTACCTGATGGTGGAAGGGCGGGACAAGGACCTGATCAACCGCGGCGGCGAAAAGATCGCCGCCGAAGAGGTGGAAAACCTGCTGCTCAGCCACCCGGCGGTGGCCGACATCGCCCTGGTGGCGATGCCCGACGCCTTCCTCGGCGAGCGCACCTGCGCCTTCGTCATTCCCCGAGGCGCTGCGCCCCGGGCCCCGGAACTGCTGCGCCACCTGCGGGCCCAGGGCCTGGCGGCGTTCAAGCTGCCGGACCGCTTCGAGTTCATCCCGGCCTTCCCCCAGACCGGGGTCGGCAAGGTCAGCCGCAAGCACCTGCGCGAGGCGATCCAGGCCCTGTACTTCGGTGCCCAGGCCCAAGCCCGGCAAGGAAGTGGCGCCCGTGGCTGACCGGCAAGGACTGTGCGACCTGCTACAGCCGGTGCGTGGGCGCCTGCTGGCGGCCATGCTGCTGCAGGCCCTGGCGGCGCTGGTGGGGCTGTTGCCGTTGATGGCCGTGGCCGAACTGGCGCCGCTGCTGCTGGCCGGCGAGCTGGATGCGCCGCGTGCGCAGTTCTGGCTGCTGGCCGGCGCCGCCGCCTTGCTCCTGCGCCTGCTGGGGCTGGCGGCGGCATTGCAGATCACCCACCTGGCCGACAGTGACCTGCAACGCCAGCTGCGCCAGCGCATCGCCGCGCACCTGGCACGGGTGCCCCTGGCCTGGTTCGGCCAGCAGCGGCAGACCGCCGAGCGGGCCTTGCTCGATGATGTCGGCGCTTTGCACCAGTTGGTGGCGCACCTGCCCAACAACCTGGTGGCGGCGCTGGTGGTGCCCCTGGCCAGCCTGGTCTACCTGCTGACGGTGAGCCTGCCCATGACCCTGGTGGTGCTGCTGCCACCATTGCTGGCGCTGTGGCGCCTGCGGGTGATGCGCACCCCGGCCTATCAGGCCGAGCGTCAGCGCCTGGGGGCGGCCCTGGGCGAGTTGTCGACGGCGACCCTGAACTTTGTGCAGAGCATCGCCATGGTCAAGTCCTTCGGCCGCGCGGAGCGGGTGCAGGCGGACTTCGTCCGCGCGGTGCAGGGTTTCGGGCGTTTTTTCTGCCAGTGGGTGGAGCGCTGGGCGGGCTTGGGGGCGAGTGTCGAGGTGCTGCTCTCGCCCTTGCTGGTGCTGGCCCTGGTGCTGGTGGCCGGGGTGCCGCTGACGGCGGTGGGCGGGTTGCAGCCGGCGCAGTTGCTGCCGTTCGCCTTGCTCGGTCCGGCCCTGGCGGCGCCAGTGGCGGCCCTGGGGCATGGCGCCGATTCCCTGGTCCAGGGCCGGGCGGCAGCGCAGCGCATCAGCGCGCTGCTGGACACCCCGGTGCTGGCCCAGCCGGCGTTGTCCCGGGAGCCCGAGGGGCATCAGGTGATCTTTGATGACGTGGCTTTCAGCTACCCCGACGGCACCCAGGTGCTGCGGGGCATCGACCTATGCCTGCAACCGGGCACCCTGACCGCCCTGGTGGGGGATTCGGGGGCTGGCAAATCGACCCTGGCGACCTTGCTCGCGCGCTTTGCCGATGTCAGCGCCGGGGCCATCCGCATCGGCGGCGTCGACCTGCGGGACATGGACAGCGCGACCCTGTATCGGCAAGTGGCCTTTGTCTTCCAGGAGGTGCGCCTGTTGCGCGCCAGCGTTCTCGACAACCTGCGCCTGGGGCGCCCCGAGGCCAGTCTGGCCGAGGTCGAGGAGGCGGCCCGGGCGGCGCAGATCCACAGCCGCATCGTCGCCTTGCCCGAGGGTTATCACAGCCAGCTGGGCAGCGGCGTGCAACTGTCCGGTGGTGAAGTGCAGCGCCTGGGCATTGCCCGGGCGATGCTCAGTCAGGCGCCGATCCTGGTGCTGGACGAGGCCACCGCCGCCAGCGACCCGGAGTCCGAGGCGGCGATCCAGCAGGCCCTGTCGCGGTTGGCGGCGGGGCGCACGGTGCTGGTGATCGCCCATCGCCTGAGCAGCATCCAGGACGCTGACCAGATCGCCGTGCTGCAAGGCGGGCAACTGGTGGAATGCGGCCAGCACCAGGCCCTGCTGGAGCAGCAAGGGGTGTATGCCGGGCTGTGGGCGGCGCAGCAGTTCTGCGCCCCGCAAACCGTGGAGGGCCAGGCATGATCGGCGCCCTGTTACGCAGTTTGCAGCCGGCCGAAGCGCGTCTGCTGCGCCGGGCCTTGCTGGCCATGGCCGCCAGTGCCCTGGCCCAGGGCGTGGCGCTGGCCTTGTTGCCGATGGCGTTCGCCAGCCTGTTCGAGGCCGCCGCGGGGCACGGGCCGTGGCAGTGGGCGGCGACCTTTGCGCTGCTGGCGGGGCTGTGCCTGGGGTTGCGCCGGTATGCCCAGCTCGCGGGTTATCGCGCTGGCGCCGCGGCGGCGCAGTCGTTGAACCTGCGCATCGGCGAGCAACTGGCGCGCCTGCCCCTGGAGTGGTTCGTCGAGCGCCGCAGCGCCGAGCTCAACCGGCTGGTGACCCACACCGTGCTGCAGATCATGAGCGCCCCGGCGCACTTGCTGCAGCCCATGGCCAACGCCGTGCTGACGCCCCTGGCGCTGCTTGTGGCGCTGTTCTTCTACGACCGATCCATGGCCCTGGCGGCGCTGGCCAGCGTGCCGCTGCTGCTGGTGTTCTACCACTGGGGCGTGCGTTGGGGCGGCCAGGCCGAAAGCCGCAGCGAGGCGGCGGCCAACGAGGCGGCGGCGCGGGTCCTGGAGTTCCTGCGCCAGCAGCCGCTGCTGCGGGCCAGTGGCCGCAGCGGCGAGGGGTTCAGCCTGCTCAGCGAAGCCTTGCAGCAACAGCGCCGGGCCCAGCGCCGGGCGCACTGGCGGACCTTCCCGGCGGCCCTGGGGCTGGCGGTGGCGCTCCAGGCCGGCTACACCGCGGTGCTTTTGTGCGGCCTGTATGCGGTGCTCGGGGCCAGCCTCGGCGCCGCCCAATACCTGGCGCTGGCGGTGCTCGCCACCTGCCTGGTGGAGCCCATGGGCACCCTGGTCAACCTCGGCACCACCTTGCGCCAGACCCGCCACGGCCTGAACCGCCTGCGCCACCTGCTGCGCCTGCCGGCACTGGCGGAGCCGAGCCAGCCCCGGGAGCCCCAGGGGCAACAGGTACAGGTGCGCGACCTGGGGCTGGTGCGCCAGGAACAGGTGATTCTGCAGGGCATCAGTTTCGACCTGCCGCCGGCTTCTCTGAACCTGCTGGTGGGGGCGTCCGGCTCCGGCAAGTCGAGCCTGCTGCGCCTGCTGGCGCGGTTCAGCGATGTCAGCAGCGGCGCCATCCTGCTTGGCGGCGTCGACCTGCGCCAGGTGTCGGCCGAACAGCGTGATCGCTCGATTGCCCTGATGTTCCAGGACTGCCCGCCGCTGGCCGCGAGCCTGCTGGACAACCTGCGCCTGGGCCGCCCCGAGGCCAGCGACGGCCAACTGATGGAAGCCGCCCGCGCCACCGGCCTGGACCGCGTCGCCGGGCGCCTGCCCCAGGGCTGGCAGACCCGGGTCGGCGAGGGCGGGGTCAGCCTGTCGGGGGGCGAGCGCCAGTGCCTGGCCCTGGCCCGGGTGCTGCTCAAGGACGCCAGCCTGATCCTGCTGGACGAACCCACCGCGGCCCTGGATGCCATCAGCGAGGCCCGGGTCAACCGCTGCCTGCTGCAACTGGCGCGCAAGCACACGGTGCTGCTGGTGACCCACAAGCCGACCCTGGCCCCGAGTGCCGGGCAGATCCTCCTGCTGGACCAGGGCCGCCTGGCCCAGCACGGCAGCCATGACCAACTGATGGCGGCCCCGGGCCGTTATCGCCAGTTGTTTCACGAGCGCGAGGCGATCAATCGCTGGCGCTTGCGCACACCTTCTTCCGTACCCCAAAGGACCGTCCACCATGACTGATCACCCAGCACTGGCATGCGCTCATCCCGCGCACGCCGGCCTGAGTCATTCACCCCAAGGGCTCTGTGCAGGCATCGCCCGCTTACTCGGCTACGAGCCTGGGGACCTTGAAGCGGATGCGTCGCTGATCGAGCAGGGCCTCGACTCGGTGAGCATCATGCGTCTGCCGGCGCTGCTGGCTGCCGAAGGCGTGGCCCTGAGCTTCGCCGAGCTGATCCAGCAACCGACCCTGACCGCCTGGTGGGCGCTGATCGAGGCCCGCCGTGGCCTCGCGACGCCGCACCTGCAGGCTGTGGCCAGCGCCCCTGGCAACAGCGATTTCGCCCTGACCCCGCTGCAGCAGGCCTACTGGTTCGGCCGCGATCCGGGCCTGCCCCTGGGCGGCGTCGGCTGCCACCTGTACCAGGAGCTGGACGGCCACGGCCTGGAGCCGCAGCGCCTGGAGCAGGCCGTGCACCGCCTGTGCCAGCGCCATCCGATGCTGCGCGCCTGTTTCATCAGCGACAGCTGCCAGCGCATCCTGCCCCAGAGCCCCTGGCCCGGGCTGAGCGTCCACGACCTGCGTCAGGCCTCCTGCGTCGGCGCCGCCGAGGCCCTGGAGCAGATCCGCGAAACTCTTTCGCACCGGTGCCTGGAAGTCAGCCGCGGGCAGGTGTTCGACGTGCAGTTGAGCCTGCTGCCCGAAGGCCGCAGCCGCCTGCACCTGAACATCGACCTGCTGGTGGCCGACGTGCTCAGCATCGGCATCCTGTTGCGCGACCTGGCGCTGATCCATGCCGGCCAGGAGCACAGCCTGCCGGCCCTGGAGTGGAATTTCGCAGACTACCTGCGGGCCGAACAGGCGGCGCGCGCGCCACTGCTGGCGGCGGCCCGGGACTATTGGCTGGAGCGCCTGGACGATCTGCCGGACGGCCCGCAACTGCCCCTGGCCCAGGAGCCACAGCAGCTCGCCAGCCCGCGTTTTCGCCGCCTGGCCATGCGTCTGGAGCAGGGCCAGTTGCAGGCCCTGGAGCAGCGCGCCCGGCAACACGGCCTGACCCTGGCCAGCGTGCTCGCCTGCGCCTATGCCCAGGTGCTGGGACGCTGGAGCGCCAGCCAGCATTTTTTGCTCAACGTGCCGCTGTTCAATCGCCAGGAACTGCACCCGTGCGTGCCTGATCTGCTGGCGGATTTTTCCAACCTGGTGCTGCTGGAAGTCGACCAGCGCCAGCCCGCGCCCTTCAGCCAGCAGGCCCTGGCGTTGCAGGCTCAATTGCACCGCGACATCGCCCACAGCGCCTGGCCCGGGGTCGAGGTGCTGCGCGAGCGGGCGCGGCTGCGCCAGGGCGGCGGTCAGGGCGCACCGGTGGTGTTCGCCTGCAACCTGGGCCCGGTCTTTGTCGACGCCACCTGCCGCGAACAGCTGGGCGAACCGGGCTGGGCGCTGTCGCAGACGCCCCAGGTCTGGCTCGACCACCAGAGCTACCCGCTGGCCGACGGCCTGCTGCTGAACTGGGACGCGGTGGACGCGCTGTTCCCCGAAGGCCTGCTGGACGAGATGTTCGACGCCTACCGCGCCTTGCTGCTGTGGCTGTGCACCAACGACTGGCAGCAGGTGGCGCCCTTGCCGCTGCCGGCGGCGCAACAACAGCGGCGCCAGCAGGCCAATGCCACCGCCCACCCGACCCCGGCGCAGCTGTTGCACCAGGGCTTTTTCCAGCAGGCGCGCCTGAACCCCGAGGCCGTGGCGCTGATCGGCGAGCAGGGCTGCCTGAGCTACGCCGAGCTGGCCCGGCAGGCCCTGCAACTGGCCGGGGCCTTGGGCGAGTGGGAGGTGCAGCCGGGTGACGCGGTGGCGATCACCTTGCCCAAGGGCCGCGAGCAGGTGATCGCGGTGTTGGGGATCCTGGCCGCCGGGGCGGTCTATGTGCCAGTGGGCATCGAGCAGCCGCCGGCGCGCCGCGACATGATCTACCAGCGCGCCGGGGCGCGGCTGGTGATCACCGATCAGGCCCACCGCGAGGGCGGCATCTGGCTCGCCGAACTGCGGGTGGTGACCCTGGCCCAGGCGCTGCTCGCACCGGCGCTGGAGCAGCCCCTGGAGATCGCGGCGGATGCCCTGGCGTACGTGATCTTCACCTCGGGCACCACCGGCGAACCCAAGGGCGTCGAGCTGTGCCATCAGGCGGCGATGAACACCGTCGCCGCCATCAACCGGCGCTATCAGGTCGGCGCCGAGGACCGGGTGTTGGGGGTCTCGGCCCTGGATTTCGACCTGTCGGTGTACGACCTGTTCGGCCCGCTGAGTGTCGGCGGCGCCCTGGTCTTGCCCGCGGACAGCCTGCGCAAGGAGCCCCGGGAATGGCTGCGGCTGATCCGCGAACAGCGGGTGAGTGTGTGGAACTCGGTGCCGGCGCTGCTGGACATGCTGACCCTGCAAGTGCGCGACGGCGGCGGCCTGGGCGCCTTGCGCCTGGCCATGGTTTCCGGTGACTGGGTCGGCCTCGACCTGCCACGGCGCCTGGAGCAAGCGGCGGGCCATCGCGTGCGGTTCGTGGCCTTGGGCGGCGCCACCGAGGCGGCGATCTGGTCCAACTATCAGGAGGTGGCGCAGGTGCCCGCGCACTGGCGTTCGATCCCCTACGGCCGGCCCTTGGACAACCAGTGCTTCCGGGTGGTGGACAGCCAGGGCCGGGACTGCCCGGACTGGGTGCCCGGCGAGCTGTGGATCGGCGGTGCCGGGGTGGCCGCCGGCTATCGCGGCCTGCCGACCCTCAGCGCCCAGCGCTTTGTCGAGCATGAGGGCCGGCGCTGGTACCGCACCGGCGATCAGGGCCGCTACTGGGCCGACGCCAGCCTGGAGTTTCTCGGGCGCCTGGACCATCAGGTCAAGGTCCGCGGCTTTCGTATCGAACTGGCGGAAATCGACCTGGCCCTGGAGCGCCACCCGGCCATCGACCGCGCGCTGAGCCTGGTACTGCCCGGCAGCGAGCCGCAGCTGGCGGCGGTGCTGCTGGCCCGGGAGCCGCTGCCCGAACCCCAGGCCCTGCGCCAGTGGCTGGGGCAATGGCTGCCCGAACACATGCTCCCGGACACCTGGCTGAACCTGCCCGAGCTGCCGCTGAGCAGTAACGGCAAGGTCGATCGCGCGGCGCTGCTGTGGCTGCTGCAGGAGCAGCGCCGGGGCATCCAGCCGCAGAGTGCCGAGCCGCCGCAAGGGGAATGGGAAGAGGCCCTGGCCGCGTTGTGGCAGGAGCTGCTGCACGTGCCGCAGGTGGGCCGGCACCAGGGCTTTTTCGCCCTGGGTGGCAACAGCCTGCTGGCGGCCCGCTTGATCGAGCGCATTGCCCGGCAATTCCAGCTGGAACTGTCGCTCAAGGATTTTTTCAACGCGGCCACCGTGGCCCAGCAGGGGCAGTTGCTCGCCTCGCGCCGGGAACAGCGGCCCGTCAATCAGAACGCAATGGTGGAGGGCGTGTTATGACGCTGCAACAACTGCAACAGGACCTGCAACAACTGGGCGTGGAGCTCTGGGAAGAACAGGGCCGCCTGCGCTATCGGGCCCCGGCCGGGGTCATGGACGAGGCGCGCCTGCAACAGTTGCGCGAGCACAAGGAGGCGTTGCTGCAACAGCTGCAGGCGGCGCAGCTGCCAATCCTGGAGGCCGACCATTCGGCCCGCGAAGAACCCTTCCCGCTGACCGATGTGCAGGCCGCCTACCTGCTGGGCCGCACCACGGCCTTCAGCTACGGCGGCGTGGCCTGCCACGGCTACCTGGAGTTCGCCCAGCAGGACCTCGACCCGGCGCGCCTGGAACAGGCCTGGAACCAGTTGATCGCGCGCCACGAGATGCTGCGCGCGGTGGTGCTGGAGGAGGGCTACCAGCGCATCCTGCCCCAGGTGCCGCACTACCGCATCGCCCGTCACGACCTGCGCCAGGACGACGGCAGCGCCTTGCAGGCCCTGCGCGAACGCATGGAGCTGCGCCGCGCGGCGCCCCAGCAATGGCCGCTGATCGAGCTGTGCGTGAGCCAGGGCCGCGACACCTCGCGCCTGCACCTGTCGGTGGACCTGCTGGTGTGTGACTACCAGAGCGTGCGCATGCTGCTGGCCGAACTGCAGCAGCTGTACCGTGGCGAGCGCCTGCCGGCGCCGGCGCCGATCAGCTTTCGCGACTATGTGCTGGGTGAGCGCCGCCTGCGCGAGCAGCCGCGCTACCAGCGCGACCGCGACTATTGGTGGGCGCGGGTCGACAGCCTGCCGGCAGCGCCGGAGCTGCCGACGCTGGGGGCGCCCAGCGGGCCGCGCTTCCAGCGCCGGGCCATGAGCCTGGAAGCCCGCGACTGCAACGCCCTGCGCCTGAACGCGGCGGCGGCCGGGGTGGGGGTGTCGGCGGCGACCCTCTCGGCCTATGCCGAAACCCTTGGGCGCTGGAGCCGGCGCGGGCATTTCTGCCTGAGCCTGACCCTGCTCAATCGCCTGTCGCTGCACCCCCAGGTCGACCGCCTGGTGGGGGATTTCAGCTCGGTGGAACTGCTGGAAGTGCAGACCCTGCAAGGCGGTAGCTTCGGCCAGCGCAGCCAGCAGTTGCAGGAGCGCCTGTGGCAGGACATGGACCATCGCCTGTGTTCGGGCATCGAAGTGCTGCGCGAGCTGGCGCGGCGCAAGGGCCAGGACGCGGCGCTGATGCCCTATGCCTTCACCAGCACCCTGGGGGCGGGTGGCGAGAGCGGCGGCGGGGCCTTCATGCCCGGCGCCGAGCTGGTGTTCGGCATCAGCCAGACGCCCCAGGTGCTGATCGATTGCCAGGTCAGCGAGCGTGACGAGGGCCTGGCGATCAACTGGGACATCCGCGAAGGGGTGTTCAGCCCAACCCTGCTGGATGCGCTGTTCGACACCTTTGAACGCTTGCTCAAGCGCCTGGCCCGGGAACCCTCGGCCTGGACCCTGGACGATTGCCTGGAACTGCCGGCGGCGCAGCGCCTGCAACGCGAGCTGGTGAACCAGAGCGCCGCGCCGTTGCCCGAAGGGCTGCTGCACGAGCCGTTCTGGCATCAGGCGGCCGCCGCGCCGCAGCGCGTGGCGTTGATCCAGGGCGCCGCGCAGATCAGCTACGGCGAACTGGCCGGGCGCGCCGAAGCCGTGGCCGAGGCCCTGCTCGATGCTGGCTGCCAGCCCGGGGAGAGGGTCGCGGTGTGCATGCGCAAGGGCCTGGAACAGGTGATCGCGGTGCTCGGCATTCTGCGCGCCGGGGCCGCCTACCTGCCGCTGGACACCAACCAGCCCGAAGCCCGGCGCCAGCTGATCCTGGACAACGCCGAGGTCGGCCGGGTGCTCAGCCAGTCCTGGCTGAGCGATGAGCTGTGCTGGCCGTCGCGGGTGACCCAGGTGATCCAGGTCGACCAGGGCCCGCGGCTGCCGCAGCGGCCCGTGCCCAGCGTGGCCGTGGACCCGCAGCAACTGGCCTACGTGATCTACACCTCCGGCTCCACCGGGGTGCCCAAGGGCGTGATGATCAGCCATCAGGCAGCGCTCAATACCATCGTCGACATCAACCAGCGCTTTGCCATCGACGCCGATGACCGGGTACTGGCCCTGGCCAGCCTGGGCTTCGACCTGTCGGTGTACGACATCTTCGGCCTGCTGGCGGTGGGCGGCGCCCTGGTGCTGCCGGACCCGCAACGCCGCGCCGACCCTTCGCACTGGGCCGAGTGCGCCCGGGAGCACGGGGTGACCCTGTGGAACTCGGTGCCGGCGCAATTGCAGATGCTCACCCATTACCTGCAGGCGCTGCCGGCCATGGCCCCGGGCTCCCTGCGCCTGGCGTTGCTGTCGGGGGACTGGATTGCCCTGAACCTGCCGGCGGAGGCCGCCCAGCTGCTGCCCCGGCTGCGCCTGATCAGCCTGGGGGGCGCCACCGAAGCGGCGATCTGGTCGATCTACTACCCGATCACCCAGGTCGACCCACAGTGGCGCAGCATTCCCTACGGCCGGCCGCTGGCAAACCAGCGCTTCATGATCCTCGACGAGCAGGGCCGCGACCGCCCGCAAGGGGTGGCTGGCGAGCTGTACATCGCCGGCAGCGGCCTGGCCCTGGGTTACCTGGGGGACGCCGAGAAGACCGCCGAGCGCTTTGTCGAGCATCCACGCAGCGGCGAGCGCCTGTACCGCACCGGCGACCTGGGGCGCTACCTGGAAGACGGCCTGATCGAGTTCCTCGGCCGCGAGGACTTCCAGGTCAAGGTGCGTGGCCACCGCATTGAACTGGCGGAAGTGGAAAGCGCCTTGCTCAGCCATCCGCATGTCGAGTCGGCGGTGGTGGTGGCGGCGGGCGAGGGCGCTTTCGACCGGCGCCTGCAAGCCTGCCTGACGGCCAGCCTGCGGGATATGCCGCTGGCCTGGCCGGCGCAGTTGCAGGCGCGTACCGAGGCGGCGGCCCAGGCCGTGCGCGGTGGCTTGAGCGATGCCCTGGTCAGTGAAATGTCGGTTTGTGTCGAGCGTGCCGCGCTGCTGTCCATGGGCCTGGCCCTGCAGCGTCCGGGGCTGTTCGAGGCTGCGGGGCAGAGCCATGCGCTGGAGGAGATTGTGGCGCGCTGCGAAGTGGCGCCGCGCAATCAGCGCCTGATCCGCCGCTGGTTGCAGGCCCTGGCCCGCGAAGGCCTGGTGCACCGGGACCTGCACACCGGGCGGTATTCGGGCTTGCAGGTGTCGGCCGAGGAATACCGCCGGCAGTGGCAGCGCATCGATGCCCTGGAACCGTCGGTGGGCTGGGGCGCCGAGGTGCTGCGCTACCTGCGCGAAAGCCAGGAGCAACTGCCGGCGCTGATGAGCGACCAACTGGACCCGCTGCACCTGCTGTTCCCCCAGGGCCGCACCGACACCGCCGAGGGCGCCTACCGCAAGAACCTGATCAGCCAGTACCTGAACCAGGCAGTGTGCGCCGCGGTGCAGGAGATCATCCGCCAGCGCCCGGCCGGCCAGCGCCTGCGCCTGCTGGAAATCGGCGCCGGGGTCGGTGGCACCAGCGCTGACCTGATCCCGGCCCTGGACGGCCTGCCGGTGGACTATCAGTTCACCGACCTGTCGCAATTCTTCCTCAATGAGGCGCGGGAGCATTTCGCCGCCTACCCCTGGGTCAGCTACGGCCTGTTCGACCTCAACCAGGACCACTGGGCCCAGGGCGTGGCCGCCAACTCCCTGGACCTGATCCTCTGCGCCAACGTGCTGCACAACGCGCGGCACGCCAGCCGGGTGCTGGCGCGGCTGCGCGAGATGCTGGCCCCGGGCGGCTGGCTGATCTTCATCGAGGCCACCCGCGACACCTACCAGATCATGGCGTCCATGGAGTTCAAGGAGGGCCTCACCGCCTTCGAGGATTTCCGCGCCGAGCAGGACACCACCTTCATCCGTCGCGAGCAGTGGCAGCAGTTGCTGCTGGAGGCCGGGGGCGAGAGCCCCCTGTGCCTGCCCGAGGCCGACGACGCCATGTCGCAGATCGGCCAGCACCTGTTCATCACCCGCTTCAAGAGCCAGCGCCAGACCCTGGAGCCCGAGGCCCTGCGCGCCCACCTGGCCCAGCGCCTGCCGGACTACATGATCCCGGCGGACTGGCAGGTGCTGGACGACATGCCCCTGACCGCCAATGGCAAGGTCGATCGCCAGGCCCTGGCCCGGATCGGCGTGGCCGGCCCCGAGCAGCAGGCCAGCAGCGGGGTCGCGCCGCTGGACGACCTGGAGCGCAGCATCGCCGAGGTCTGGCAGAGCCTGTTGCGGGTGCCGGCGGTGGGCCGCGACCAGGGCTTCTTCGAGCTGGGCGGCGACTCGCTGCTGGTGGCGCAAGTGGTGGGGCGCCTGCGCGAAGCCTTGCCCCAGGCCCGGCCGGTGCCCTGGAGCGACCTGCTGCGCCAGCTGATCAACCAGCCCACCGTGGCGGCCCTGGCCGATTACCTGCGCGGGCAGGGCGTGGAAAGCGAGTCGCCGCTGGTGCGCATCAGCGACACGGCCCAGGGCCCGACGCGGATCTTCGTCCATGACGGCAGCGGCACCCTGGCGCCGTACCGCGCCTTGTTCGCCGCCCTGGGGGAGGACGTGCCCCTGGAAGGGCTGGTGCTCAACGATGTGCCGGGCTATCTGGCCCTGGAGCCGGCCACGGCGATTCGCCAACTGGCCGAGCGCTATGCCGACACCCTGCAGGCCGAAGGCCGGCGCCAGGTGAGCATCGTCGGCTACTGCCTGGGCGGGCTGCTGGCCACCGAGTTGGCGGCGTGCCTGGCGGCGCGCTCCATTGAGGTGCTGCAACTGAGCGTGATCAGCAGCTACCGGGTGCCGTTCATGATCGAGGACGATCTGTTGGCCGAGTACGTGTTCGCCCGGGTGATGCAGGCCGACCCGCTGGCCCTGGGTTACCCCGAGGATGAACAGGCCATGGAACGCAGCATCGCCCGGGTGCTGGCGCAGACCCCGGGGCGGGTGCCCCAGGGTTCGCTGCTGGCCTTGAGCGAGGATGCCCAGTGCGCCCAGGCCCTGGCCTGTCTGCGGCGCCTGGCAGAGAAGACTCCGGAGCAGCGCCTGCAGGCGATTGCCGAGGCGATGCGCCACGCCGGTTCGCCACTGAGCGACCTGCATTGGCTGGGCGAGCAGTTACGGGTGCTGCGCCACAGCCTGGCGGCGGTGGCCCTGCACGAGGCCACGCCGTATCAGGGCGACCTGCTGTTCATTCGCCAGAGTGGCGAAGTGCAGGTGCTGCCCGGCATGCACCGCGACATGAGCGCCTATTGGCAGGCCCTGTGCCTGGGTGAACTGCGGGTGGTGGATGTGCCCGGGGATCACTTCAGCTGCATGCAGCAGCCCCAGGTGCAAGCCGTAGCCCGGGCCTTCGCGGCGGTCTCCGAGGTGGCGGCATGAAGGGGGCGGTGATTGGCCTGGTCGGGGCTTATGGCAGCGTCGGCCGGCAAGTGGCGCAGCTGCTGGCCGGCCAGGTAGCGCTGCGCCTGGGCGGGCGCGATCGGCAGCGCGCCGAGCAACTGAACCAGCAGGTGGGGGCGCGCGCCGAGGTGCGCGTCCTCGACCTGTGGCAGCCCCAGAGCCTGGCGGATTTCTGCGCCGGTTGCGCGCTGGTGATCAACTGCGCCGGGCCCAGCTACCGGATCCTCGATCGGGTGGCCCGGGCCGCGCTGGCCGCGGGGGCCGACTACCTGGATGTGGGCGGCGACGATCCGCTGCATGAGCGGCTGTCGGGGCAGGTGCCGGCGGGGCGCCGGGTGCTGTTGTCGGCGGGCATGCTGCCGGGGTTGTCGGGGCTGTTTCCGCGGTTGCTGGCGCAGTCCTTCCAGCGGGTCGACGCGATGCGTTGTTATGCCGGTGGGCTGGGGCGTTTGTCGGCCACCGCCGCCGAGGACTTTCTGCTGAGCCTGGGCAATGGCTTCGGTCAGGCCCAGTGCGGCTGGTGCGAAGGGCGGGTGGTGCGCAGCACGGCAAGTGCCGGACAGGCATTGCAACGCGACTGGCTGCCAGCGGCCGGGGTGCAGGCCTATCCGTACCTGAGCACCGAGCAGCAGCGTCTGTTCGCTGATGTAGCGGTGCGCCAGGGGCAGGGTTTCAACCTGTTCGAGGGCGCTCAATTGGCGGCGGCGCTGCAACGTGTCCAGGGCTCGGCGCCGGAGGCGCGCAGCAGCGCGCAAAACATCGCTGCGCTGGTGCAGGCCAGTGCCCTGGACGTGGCCGGGCGCCGGCCCTATCAGTTGCTGGCGGTGGAAATCGACGGCTTGCGCGATGGGCGTGAGCAGCAGGCCAGTGCCTGGCTGCGGGCGGTGGATGGTTCACGCCTGACCGGCAGCGTCGCGGCTTTCTGCGCCCTGCACTGGGCGCACCTGCCCGAGGGGCTGCACTACGCCGCCCAGGTGCTGGACCCGGCGGCCTGCCTGGAACAGCTGCAGCGCTGGCTGCCGGACACTCGGGTGCAGTTGCCCGATTTCGCCGGCGTGGCCCTGGCCGAGGAGGGCGTGCTGTGAGAAAGGCTCCCAGTGCCTGGCTGCGGCGTTATCCGCAGCCACAACCACCGCGTTGCCGGCTGGTGTGCCTGCCCCATGCCGGGGGCAGCGCGAGCTTCTTCAATGACTGGCGCCACCTGTTGCCGACGGATATCGAGCTGGTCAGCGTGCAGTACCCGGGGCGCGAGGAGCGCCTCAGCGAAAGCTGGCCCGGCAGCCTGGAGTGGATGGCCGGCACCATCACCCGGGCCCTGTCGGACCTGGTGGACCTGCCCCTGGTGCTGTTCGGCCACAGCCTGGGCGCGGCCCTGGCCTATGAGGTGGCGGCGCGCCTGCAGCAACAGGGCTCGGCGCCGCAGCGGCTGATCGTGTCCGCGCATCCGGCGCCCCATCGCCAGCGCCACAGCGAGCTGCACCTGGGCTCGGACGAGGCGTTGCTGGCGGATGTGCGGCGTCTGGCCGACGGTGCGCCGTCGCTGCTGGACGACCCGACCCTGCGCGAGCTGTACCTGCCGGCCTTGCGCAACGACTACCGGCTGATCGAGTGCTATCGCGGCGCCGTCGGTCGCGCCCTGGACCTGCCCCTGAGCGTGTGCCTGGGCACTCGGGACACCGAGGTGGACCAGGACGAAGCCTATGCCTGGGCCGAAGTCAGCGCCCAGGTCACCGATTTCCAGGCCTTTCCCGGTGGGCACTTCTACCTGCGCGAGCAGCAGGCCGACGTGCTGCGCCACCTGACGCGATTGCTCGCGGGCCTCGGCGAGCAGCCGTGGCAGTGCTGGCCTTCGACCCCATGAATCTCTCTTTGGTAGACCTCGACATGAAGACCCCCGAGCAGTGCAGCGGCCTGGATGATGTCCGCCGCGGTATCGACGCCATGGACCGGCAGATCATCCAGGCCCTGGGCCAGCGCCTGGCCTACGTCAAGGCGGCGGCGCAGTTCAAACCGACCCAGGACAGCATCGCCGCCCCGGAGCGGGTTGCGGCGATGCTCCCGCAACGCGGGCAATGGGCCGAACAGGCGGGCCTGGACCCGATGTTCGTGGTGCCGCTGTTCGCCCAGATCATTCACTGGAACATTGCCCAGCAGGTGCGCCACTGGCGTCGCCAGCACGGGCTGGAACAGGGAGCCTGTGATGAATGAGTCGTGCCTGTCCGGGTTGACCCGGGCCCTGCAACAAGGCGAAGCCCGGGCCCGGCGTGAGGGCCGGGCGGTGCTGGTGGTGTTCAGTCTGGCCGCTGAGCGCTTGCAGCCGCTGCGGCTGTTCGCCGCCAACCGCCAGATGTTCGGCCAGAGCCTGTTCTGGTCCAGCGACCAGGGGGCGCTGGCCCTGGCGGGTTTTGGCTGCACCGAGGAAATCAGCCCGCCGTCGGCGGAACGCTTCGGCGCCAGCACCCGGGCCTGGCGCCAGTTGCTGGAGCGAGCCCATCAAGTGGGGCCGCGCCAGGCGTACCTGTGTGGTGGATTTTCCTTTGACCCCCAGGTGCCGCGCAGTGCCCAGTGGCAGTCGTTTGCCAGCACCTCCCTGGTGCTGCCGCGCCTGCTGCTGCTGAGCGAAGGCGAGCAGCAGCACTGGCTGTTCAGCCTGTGGGTCGAGCCCGGCGCCGACGTGGTCCAGTGCGCCGCGGCCCTGGAAGCGGAGTGGAGCTTGTTGCAGGCGCGCTATCACCACGCCCCGGCGGCGCAACTGCCCGCCGGGATCGAGGCCGAGGCCGACCCCGAGGCCGCCGAACGCTGGCAGGACTGCGTGGCCCGGGCGATTGGGCGAATCCAGGGCGGCGAACTGCGCAAAGTGGTGCTGGCCCGGGAAGTCTGCCTGCAGGCGAGCCGCAGCATTCCCTGCGGCCCCTTGCTGGAAAACCTCGGCGCGGCCTATCCCCAGGCCTTCCTGTTCGCCTTCAGCCGTGGCGACAGCTGCTTTTTGGGCGCCACCCCCGAGCGGCTGGTGCGGGTGGCCCGGGGCACCTTGAGCACCGTGGCCCTGGCCGGCACCTGCGCCCGCGGCCTGCATGAACAGCAGGACGCCGAACTGGGCCAGGCCCTGCTGGACAGCGCCAAGGATCGCCACGAACACGCCCTGGTGGTGCAGACCCTGCGTGAGTCCCTGCAACCCTACTGCGCCATGCTGGAGATTGCGCCGCAGCCGCAGCTGCATCGCCTGGCTCACGTCCAGCACCTGCTGACCCCGGTGCTGGGGCGCCTGCGGCCCCAGGTCGAGCTGTTGCAAGTGGTGGATGCCCTGCACCCGACCCCGGCGGTGGGCGGCCTGCCCCGGGGTGAGGCGCTGGGTTACATCCGCGAGCACGAGCAACTGGACCGTGGCTGGTACGCCGCGCCAGTGGGCTGGCTGAACGCCGAGGGCGATGGCGAGTTTGCCGTGGCCCTGCGCTCGGCCCTGATTCGCGGCAACCGCGCGCACCTGTTCGCCGGCTGCGGCATCGTCGGCGAGTCGGACCCTGCGAGCGAATACCAGGAAACCTGCCTGAAGCTGCGCACCATCGGCGAGGCGTTGCGCCCGCCAGCGGCCTCGCCGAGCGTGGCCGCGAGCGGCGGACAGAGCGCCTTGTAGCCGCTGCCGAAGGCTGCGAACGAGCCGCAGGCTCGCAGATCCTGAGGGCGCCGAGGCCCCTTCGGGGCCTTGCGCAGCCTGCGGCAGCGGCTACAGGGATCGGTTTTGGGCGAGGACTATGTGATTGGAAAAACGCCGGCGTGGTCGTATCTTTGCGTCTCCCTTCATTCGACCACTCTGGCGAGTCCCTATGAAATCCGACGCGTTGACTGACACCTTGCTCAAGCTCGAAAACGCGTTCAACGACTCGGGCGAGGGCGCTGTGCGGCGCATCGACGCCTGTATCGCCGAGGTGGCCCAGTTGGCCGATCCGGCCAGCATAGGCCCGCTGTTGTCATTGCTGGACGACGAGGCCGAATACGACGTTGTGATGTATTCGCTGATCCACGCCGCTGAGCATTTCGCTGATCCGGTGTACGTGCCGGCGTTGCTGGCAGCGCTTCCCGGCTTGCTGGAACACAGCCCGAGGTGGGCGCAGGTCCTCTTCACCCGGGTGCTCAACAGTGAGCCCGCGCGGCTGGAGATGGTCCGTGCCTTGCGCGAGGCCGCAGCGGCGGTCAAGGCTGCGGCGCTGGAGTTGGCCAATTCGATCAATCAGCAGTCTCCGGAATTCCTGGCCAAGACGATGGTCATCCTGGTGGCGGCTCAGCCGGCTGCATGAGTCAGCTTCTGCACAAGCCTGCTTTTATGCGCTGAGTCAGCCGGTAGGAACGGCGCTGGCCGTCGGGCCGGCGATGGTGGAGGCCGGCTTGGCCCGCAGCAGGGCGTGGATGGCCTGGGCGTAGTCCTTGCCCGCCAGGCTCATGCTGTTGTTGTGGGTGCCGCCGGGCACCAGCAGCAGCTTTTTCGGCTCCAGCGCAACCTTGAACAGTTCCTGGCTCAGGCGCGGCGGTACGCAGTCGTCTTTCAGGCCGTGTACCACCAGCAGTGGCATGCCGATGTCGCGGATCTTGTCGACGGAGTCGAACTTCTGCGACAGCACCCAGCGCACCGGCAGCGAGGTCTTGGTCACGGCCTGGGCGGCATCGGCCAGGGTGGTGAAGGTGGATTCGACGATCAGCCCGCGGGCGGCAATCGGGGTTTTCTCGGCGGCGGCCGTGCGCCCCAGTTCGGCGGCCAGGTCGATGGCCACGGCGCCGCCCAGGGAATGGCCGTAGATCAGGCGCTTGCTGGCGTCGGGCTGCAGCAGCTTGAGCCGTTCCCAGGCGATGCGCGCGTCCTGGTACACGCTGCTTTCCGAGGGCAGGTCGCCGTGGCTCTGGCCGAAGCCGCGGTAGTCGATGGCCAGCACCGAGTAGCCCAGGGCGTGCAGTTGCTCGATGCGAAACAGCTGGCCGGTGAGATTCCAGCGCACCCCATGCAGGTAGAGGATCGCCGGGGCGTCGGCGCGCGTGGCCGGCCACCACCAGGCGTGGATGTTCTGCCCGGCCTTGAAGCTTTGCGGCGTCAGTTCCAGCTCCTGCACCGTGCTCGGCAGGCCGCGATACCAGCCGGCGGTGCCGGGCTCGATGCGAAACACCAGCTGGCGCTCCTGGTGTTCGAGCACCGCGCAGCTTACGGGCAGGCCGACCAGCAGCGCGACCAGGCACAGCAGGGAAAACCAGCGACGGCGCAGGCGCTGGAGCAGGGTTGGGGACATGGAAGGCTTCACCGCAGGACAAACGATAGGGCGTTTTAACAGATGTGCCGGCACGGCTGTAGCCATTTCGGCGCAGTGGCCGGCGGGATGGGTTTGCCGATGTTTCGGCGGCCAGGGCGCGACAAGTGATTGAAACAGGCGGTTGGTCGGTGATATGGTTGCACGGTACAACTAATTCGCCCCGTGCCGAGGTGCTGCGCCATGCCTGTCGAATCCCCCGAACTCATCCAGCAAGTGCGCCAGGCCTCGCGGCACATGGTCCGTGAGCTGGGCTTTATGCAAAGCACCCTGGCCGCCACCGACTACCCACCCTCGGCGGTGCATGCACTGCTGGAAATCGGCCAGGGCAATGCCTTGACCGCCGGCGATCTGGTGACCCTGCTGGGCCTGGAGAAATCCAGCGTCAGCCGGCTGGTGCGCAAGCTGGTGGATGCGGGGGAGATCAGCGAACAGGCCGATGCCCGGGATGCCCGCTCGAAGCGCCTGCAACTCACCGCCCAGGGGCGTCAGACCCTGAGCGGTATCGACCGTTTCGCCCAGGCCCAGGTAGCCGCGGCCCTGGCGCACCTGAGCGCGGACCAGCAGCGTCGTGCCTCGACGGGCATCGCCGACTACGCCCGGGCCTTGCGTGCGGTGCGCCTGGGCGAGGCGCCCGAGCCGCCGGAGTGCTGGTCTATCGCCCGCGGCTACCGGCCCGGGGTGATTGGCCGCATCACCGAAATGCACGCCCGTTACTACGCGGATCTGGCGGGTTTCGGCCAGCCCTTCGAGAGCCTGGTGGCGCGGGACATGGCCGAGTTGATGGGACGTTTGCACAACCCGCGCAACGAGGTCTGGGTGGCGTTGCGCGGGACGCAGATCGTCGGCTCGATTGCCATCGACGGTGAAGGCGAGGGCGACGAGGCGATCCTGCGTTGCTTCATCCTCGACGATGCCGCGCGCGGCCAGGGGCTGGGCCGGCGGCTGCTGGTCGAGGCCCTGGCGTTCTGCGACCAGTGGGGCTTTGCCGCCACCCGCTTGTTGACCTTCAAGGGCCTGGACGCGGCGCGGGCATTGTATGAAGAGCAGGGGTTTGTGCTGGTGCAGGAGCAGGTGGGCGAGCAGTGGGGCGCGGCGGTGACCGAGCAGTGTTTTGTGCGAGCCAGGCTGACGGAACGCGACACAATCCGCTGAGCGCTGTAGCCGCTGCTGAGCCCGCGAAGCTGCGCAAAGGCCCGCAGGGCCTTGCTTGGCAGTCCCGAGCCGAGCCTCTGGCGGCACTGAAAACCTGCGTCTCCTGCGCAGCCGTTCGCAGCATTCGGCAGCGGCTACAGATAGCCGGTATTGGTGGTAGGGTTAGCCCCCTGGAAGATTACCGATCTGTGGAGACACCCCCCATGCAAGCCATCAAGCTCAGCCTGCCGGCATCCCTGGACAACCTTAAAACCGTCGAGCTGGCCGATCCCGGGCAACCCGGCGCCGGGCAGATCCGCGTGCGTCTGCATGCCTGCTCGCTGAATTTCCATGACTACGCCGTGGTCACCGGCGCGCTGCCCACCGCCGATGGGCGGATTCCCATGGCCGACGGCGCCGGGGTGGTGGAGGCCGTGGGCGAGGGCGTCAGCGAGTTCAAGGTCGGCGATGCGGTGGTGTCGTGCTTCTTCCCCCATTGGCACGATGGCGGCCCGGCGATTGCCGATTTCAGCACCACCCCGGGTGATGGCGTCGACGGTTACGCCCGTGAAGTGGTGATCCAGCCCAGCCACTGGTTCACCCACGCGCCCAAGGGCTACAGCCATGCCGAAGCCGCGACCCTGACCACCGCCGGCCTCACCGCCTGGCGCGCGCTGGTGGTGGATGGCGCGCTCAAGGCCGGGGAAACCGTGCTGGTGCTGGGCACCGGCGGGGTGTCGATCTTCGCCCTGCAACTGGCCAAGGCCATGGGTGCCACGGTGATTGCCACCTCATCCTCGGACGCCAAGCTGGCCAGGGTGCGCGAACTGGGGGCCGACCACACCATCAACTACCGCACCCAGCCTGAATGGGGCAACGAGGTGCTCAAGCTGACCGGCGGCCGCGGTGTCGATCACGTGGTGGAAGTCGGCGGCCCGGGCACCTTGCCGCAGTCGATCACCGCTTGCCGCATCGGCGGGCATATCGCCCTGATCGGCGTGCTCACCGGCTGGGCCGGCCCGGTGCCGACGGCGGCGCTGATGGCCAAGCAACAGCGCCTGCAGGGCCTGATCGTCGGCAGTCGCCAGCAGCAGATCGACATGGTCCGAGGCCTGGAAGCCACCGGCATCAAGCCGATCATCGACAGCACCTTCCCCCTGGCCGAGATCGCCAAGGCCTTCGCCCATGAAGCCTCGGGCGCGCACCTGGGGAAAATCTGCCTGACGTTCTAAGGCGTTGATCGCGGCGACACCCGGGTTGGACTCGGGGTTGCCGCCGCCCAGGTGTGGCGTTGGCCCGCATTGCCGCTTCGGCTCAATGCGCCGGCTTGAGTTCGGGCGTGGCGTTGGCCCGGGCGATGACAGTCAGGATCGACAGCGCGGCGATGACCAGCCCTGGCGAGGTGGCCAGCAGCACGCCGGCAGTGCCGGCGCCGGCGGCAAGGATCTGCCCGGCGGCCAGCGGCCCGGCCACCGAGCCCAGGCGGCCGATGGCCACGGCGGCGCCGACGCCGGTGGCACGCACCGCGGTCGGGTAGGCGGGTGGCGCCAGGGCGTAGAGCACCAATTGCGCGGCCATCACGAACAATCCGGCGGCAAACCCGGCCATGGCCATGGGCACGATGCCCACCGACAGTCCGACCCCGGCCAGCGCCGCGAGCAGCCCGGCGTAGACGAACAGCACCACCTTGAGCCCGTTGCAGCGGTCCAGCAGCAGCCCGCCGAGCAGTGAGCCGAGGGCGCCGCCGATGTTGAACAGCATCTGCACCAGGCCCGCCTGGGGTTTGCTGAAGCCTTGTTCGAGCAGCAGCGAGGGCAGCCAGTTGAGCAGCATGTACATCACCGTCAGGGTGAAGAAATAGCTCAGCCACAGGGCCAGTGTGGTGCGCGCGCGACCTGCGCCGAACAGCGCCTGGGCTGTGGAGGCGCGGCGGGTGTCGGCGCTGGCGGTGTGTTGGCGAAAGGCACTGGATTCGGGCAGCAGAGCGGCCATCAGTGGCACCACCAGCAGCGGCGCCAGGCCGCCGATGATGAAGGTGGTCTGCCAATGTTCACTGGAGAACATCGCCACCACCGCCGCCAGCGCGCCGCCCAGGGGCACGCCGCAATACATGATGCTGATGGCCGTGCCCCGACGCTGCTCGCTCACCGCTTCGGCGCACAGGGCGATCAGGTTGGGCAGCGCCACGCCCAGGCCCAGGCCGGTCATGAAGCGCACCAGCAACAGGCTCGAATAGCTTTCCACATAGGCTGTGCACAGCGAGAACAGGCCGAACAGCAGCACCGCGCCGACCAGGATCTTCTTGCGCCCGATACGGTCGGCGACCCAGCCGCCGAAGAACGCCCCGGGCAGCAGGCCGATGATCCCGGCGCTGAACACCCAGCCCATCATCTTCGGGTCCAGGGCAAAACTCTGGCGCAACCCGGCGGCGGCGGTGCCGGCCGCCTGCAGATCGAACCCCTCGATCAACGCAACGATAAAGCACAAAGCGATGGTCAGCGTCGAACGACGCGATGGACTGTCCATGGGCAAACCTCATTGTTGTTTTTGTTGTGGTGGCCAGCCGGACGCCGGGCTTGAATGTGCCGGCGCTGCTGGCTGGCGATTAAGATAACAAAGATAACTAAAAAATGAACAGCGCCTTAATTTCCATCGATAAACGCAAATAAATCCATTGAAATCAGCTTGTTAAATCAACAATCAGGATTTGATGTAAAAATAGATAATATTATTAATGTTCGATTATCGGTCATTTGCGGTTGACGTAAGGCTTGGGCTGTTTCCATTCTCTGTCCGCGACGTTGGCTGCCAGGCCTGCGCTCGACACCTAAAAACAACAACAAAAAATGGACATCGGACATGCCAAATCTCCCAACCAACGCCGTTGCGGCGGCGTCAGCTTCCTGTGTGCCCAGTCTGCATCGGCGGCTGACCCTGGCCGTGCTGGGCTTGAGCCTGTTGCCCGGCCCACTCTGGGCGGCGGGTTTTATCGACGACAGCCACGGCACCCTGACCCTGCGCAATTACTACCTGGATCGCGACTACCAGGACGGTGGGGCCAAGACCGCCGCGCGGGAGTGGGCCCAGGGTTTCATCATGAACATGGAGTCGGGGTTCACCGAGGGGCGCGTCGGTTTCGGTCTGTTTGATGTGCGCGGGCTGCTGGGGGTCAAGCTCGATTCCTCGCCGGACCGCAGCGGCACCGAACTGCTGCCGGTGTCGGCCAGCGACAAGCGCGCCGCGGACGAATACTCGCGGCTGGCGCCCACCGCCAAACTGCGCTTTGCCCGGACCACGGTGAAGACCGGCGATGTCTCGATCTTCCTGCCGTTCGCCTTTGCCAGTCCGTCGCGCCTGCTGCCGCAGACCTTTCGCGGCACCACCCTGAGCTCCACGGACATCGACGGCCTGACCCTCAACACCGGCTACATCGACCGCATCAACAAGCGCGACTCCACCGACTACCAGGCCATGACCATTGCCTCGCCCAACCGGCGCTTCAATGCCACGGCCAGCACCTCGCACCTGGCGTACCTGGGCGGCGACTACCAGGTCAACAAGGCGCTCAGCCTGCGTGCCTATCACGCCGAGGTGGCCGACCTCTACCAGCAGGACACCCTGGCCCTGCTGCACAACCTGCCCCTGGGCGATGGCGTGCTGAGCAGCGACCTGCGCAGTTTTTTCAGCCGGGAAGACGGCAGTGCCAAGGCCGGTCGGGTCGACAACCGCAACCTCTCGGCGCTGTTTGGCTACAAGTTCGGCGGGCACCGGGTGAGCCTGGGTTACATGCACTCCAGTGGCGACACGGCCACGCCCTACATCTCCGGCACCGAGTTGATGGGCATGAGCGAGCTGACCATGAGTTCGGACTTTCTCAATGCCAAGGAGCGCACCTGGCAAGCCATCTACGACTATGACTTTGCCGCCGCCGGCGTACCCGGGCTCAAGAGTCGGCTGCGTTACGTGCGCGGCGACCATATCGAGCTGGCGGCCTTCAATGCCAGCGAGCGCAAGGAGCGCGAGTTTCAGATGGAGTTGGGCTACGTGCTGCAGAGCGGCCCGCTGAAGAACCTCGGGCTGGTGGCGCGCAAGTCGATCTATCGCAATGACTTCCCGGCGGGCGCGGCGTTTCGCGATGAAAACCAGACCCGCTTCCTGGTGCTCTACACCTTGCCGATCTGGTAAGCCCGCCAGCAGCCTGGCTGCCTCAGCGTGCCGGCCCGGTGCCGGCACCTTGGCTTCAGTCCTGGTACACCTTCTTCAGCAGGCGCAGCAGCTCTTCGCGTTCCTCGGCGCTCAAGGCCGAGGTGGCGTCGACGTCGCTTTGCGCGGCGATCTGCTTGAGCTCCTTGAGCAGGGTTTCGCCGGTCTTGCTCAGGAAGATCCCGTAAGAGCGCTTGTCCGGCTTGCAGCGCACCCGCACCGCCAGAGCGCGGCTTTCCAGTTTATTGAGCAGGGGCACCACTTGCGGCGGCTCGATGGCGAGGGCGCGAGCCAGGTCGGCCTGCATCAGCCCCGGGTTGCTGTCGATGATCGCCAGGGCCGAGAACTGCGCGGGGCGCAGGTCGTGGGCCGAGAGCCGGCCGATCAGGTTCTGGAACAGCTTGAGCTGGGCGCGACGCATGGCGTAGCCAATCAGTTCGTCCAGCGCCGAATCCAGCGGCGCCTGAACCTCGGCGTTGGCGGGTGGGGCCTCGCGCGGGTCGGCGAGGGGAGCGGGCTTGGCCATGACAAAAACATCCTGGGTCGGTTAACAAGGCTATCCAGTTTGCCGGGGTCGGCCGCTGATAGCTACGTTTGCCTGTGCTGGCAGTGGCTACAGAAGGATTTTATCCAGGGGTAGGAAAAATGGTTAATTCAATTAATAGTTAATTGACATAACTAATTTCCCGGTTTAATTTCGATCCATCTTCAAGCCAGAACAAGAGAGCATCGCCATGAGCAACTACGAAGGTCGCTGGACAACGGTCAAGGTCGAAATCGAAGAGGGCATTGCCTGGGTCACCCTCAATCGCCCGGAAAAACGCAACGCCATGAGCCCGACCCTGAACCGGGAAATGATCGACGTGCTGGAAACCCTGGAGCAGGACCCGGCCGCCGGCGTGCTGGTGCTGACCGGCGCCGGCGAGGCCTGGACCGCCGGCATGGACCTCAAGGAATACTTCCGCGAGGTGGATGCCGGGCCGGAGATCCTTCAGGAAAAAATCCGCCGCGAAGCCTCCCAGTGGCAATGGAAACTGCTGCGCATGTACGCCAAGCCGACCATCGCCATGGTCAACGGCTGGTGCTTCGGCGGTGGCTTCAGCCCGCTGGTGGCGTGCGATCTGGCGATCTGCGCCGACGAGGCGACCTTCGGCCTCTCGGAAATCAACTGGGGCATCCCGCCGGGCAACCTGGTGAGCAAGGCCATGGCCGACACCGTGGGCCATCGCCAGTCGCTGTACTACATCATGACCGGCAAGACCTTTGGCGGGCAGAAAGCCGCCGAGATGGGCCTGGTCAATGAAAGCGTGCCCCTGGCGCAATTGCGTGAAGTCACCATCGAGCTGGCGCGCAACCTGCTGGAGAAAAACCCGGTGGTGCTGCGTGCCGCCAAGCATGGCTTCAAGCGTTGCCGCGAACTGACCTGGGAGCAGAACGAAGACTACCTGTACGCCAAGCTCGATCAGTCGCGCCTGTTGGACACCGAAGGCGGCCGCGAGCAGGGCATGAAGCAGTTCCTCGACGACAAGAGCATCAAGCCCGGCCTGCAGGCGTATAAACGCTGAGTCCGGCCGGCGAACGGCGGGCGCATCCCGCTGTTCGCCGCGCCACTGCTACACCGCTGTGCTGCATTCCCGACAAAGACAACAAGAGGAATCACCATGCTGGACGTGCCCCTGCTGATCGGTGGCCAGTCGCGCCCCGCCGGCGACGGTCGAACCTTCGAACGCCGCAACCCGGTGACCGGCGCTGTGGTATCGCGCGTGGCCGCCGCGACCCTGGACGATGCCGACGCCGCCGTGGCCGCGGCCCAGGCCGCATTCCCCGCCTGGGCGGCCCTGGCCCCCAACGAACGGCGCAGCCGTCTGCTCAAGGCCGCCGAGCAGTTGCAGGCCCGCAGCGACGAATTCATCGCCGCCGCCGGCGAGACCGGGGCCATGGCCAACTGGTACGGCTTCAATGTGCGCCTGGCGGCCAACATGCTGCGCGAAGCGGCGTCGATGACCACCCAGATCAACGGCGAAGTCATTCCCTCGGATGTTCCCGGCAGTTTCGCCATGGCCCTGCGCCAACCCTGCGGCGTGGTGCTGGGCATCGCCCCGTGGAACGCCCCGGTGATTCTCGCCACCCGGGCCATCGCCATGCCCCTGGCCTGCGGCAACACTGTGGTGCTCAAGGCCTCCGAGCTGAGCCCGGCGGTGCACCGGCTGATCGGCCAGGTGCTGCAGGATGCCGGCCTGGGCGATGGTGTGGTCAACGTCATCAGCAATGCCCCGGCCGATGCCGCGGCGATTGTCGAGCGCCTGATCGCCAACCCGGCGGTGCGCCGGGTCAACTTCACCGGTTCGACCCAGGTCGGGCGGATTGTCGGCGAGCTGGCGGCGCGCCACCTCAAGCCGGCCCTGCTGGAACTGGGCGGCAAGGCGCCGCTGCTGGTGCTGGACGATGCCGACCTGGACGCCGCCGTGGCGGCCGCGGCGTTTGGCGCCTACTTCAATCAGGGGCAGATCTGCATGTCCACCGAGCGCCTGATCGTCGATGCCAAGGTCGCCGATGCCTTTGTCGCCAAGCTGGCGGCCAAGGTCGCGACCTTGCGTGCCGGCGACCCGGCGGCTGCGGACTCGGTGCTCGGCTCGCTGGTGGATGCCAGCGCCGGGACACGCATCAGGGCGCTGATCGACGACGCCCTGGAGCAGGGCGCGCGGCTGGTGGTGGGCGGGCAACTGGACGGCAGCATCCTGCAGCCGACCCTGCTCGACGGCGTCACCGACGCCATGCGCCTGTACCGCGAGGAATCCTTCGGACCGGTGGCGGTGCTGCTGCGCGGCAGCGGCGATGAAGAGTTGCTGCGTCTGGCCAACGATTCCGAGTTCGGCCTGTCGGCGGCGATTTTCAGTCGCGACACCGGGCGCGCCCTGGCCCTGGCGCAACGGGTCGAGTCGGGTATCTGCCATATCAACGGGCCCACCGTGCACGACGAAGCGCAGATGCCGTTTGGCGGCGTCAAGTCCAGCGGCTACGGCAGTTTTGGCGGCAAGGCCTCGATCGAGCACTTCACCCAATTGCGCTGGGTCACCTTGCAGCACGGCCCGCGGCACTACCCGATCTGATCCGTCGCCACGGGCCAGGCACAACAATAACAAGGCCGCAGCCACCGGCTGCCACGCTTGCCAGCTGCCGCCCTGCGTGCGCGGCGCAGGCGTGCCTTGATGGAGGACATGTACGTGAGTTGCCAATCCAGAGCGCCATCCCCACCCGTGGCCGAGCCGCCGCGTTATCGCCAGGTGTCCATTGGCCGGCCGGCGGTTGCCGTCAGTGAAGAGCAGGGCGTGCTGCACATGCGCGCGCTGGAGCCACTGGCGCCCTTGCCCGATCGCTTGCTCGATCGCCTGCTGCACTGGGCCCGGGTACGCCCCGAGCAGACCTTCATTGCCGCCCGCGAGGCCGGCGGCGACTGGCGCCGGGTCAGCTATGGGCAGATGCTCGACAGCGTGCGCGCCATCGCCCAGGGTCTGCTTCGTTACGGCCTGTCGGCCGACAAGCCGCTGGCGCTGCTCTCGGGCAATGACATCGAACACCTGCAACTGGCCCTGGGCGCGATGTACGCCGGGATTCCCTATTGCCCGGTGTCGCCGGCCTATTCGCTGCTGTCCCAGGACTTTGCCAAGCTGCGTCACGTCTGTGACCTGTTGCAGCCGGGGCTGGTGTTCGTCAGCGACGCCAGCGCCTACCAGCGGGCCATCGACGCGGTGCTGCCGCCCGAGACGCCGCTGATCAGCGTGCGTGGCCAGGTGCCGGGGCGGCCTCAGGCGAGTTTTGCCAGCCTGCTGGCCGAGCCCGGTGGGGCCGAGGCCGATGCAGCCTTTGCCGCCACCGGGCCGGACAGCATCGCCAAGTTTCTCTTCACCTCGGGCTCGACCAAGCTGCCCAAGGCGGTGATCACCACCCAGCGCATGCTCTGCGCCAATCAGCAGATGCTGCTGCAGACCTTTCCGGTGTTCGGCGAAGCGCCGCCGGTGCTGGTGGACTGGCTGCCCTGGAACCACACCTTCGGCGGCAGCCATAACGTCGGCATCGTGCTCTACAACGGCGGCACTTTTTACCTGGACGAGGGCAAGCCCACGGCCCAGGGCTTTGCTGAAACCCTGCGCAACCTCAAGGAAATTTCCCCCACCGCCTACCTGACCGTGCCCAAGGGCTGGGAGGAACTGGTCAACGCCCTGGAGCAGGATGCCGAGCTGCGCGAGTGTTTTTTCAAGCGCATGAGCCTGTTTTTCTTCGCCGCCGCGGGGCTTTCACAAAGTGTCTGGGACCGCCTGGACCGGGTCGCCGAGCAGCATTGCGGCGAACGCATCCGGATGATGGCCGGGCTTGGCATGACCGAGGCCGCGCCGTCGTGCACCTTCACCACCGGGCCGCTGTCGATGGCCGGTTACATCGGCCTGCCGGCGCCGGGTTGCGAAGTGCGCCTGGTGCCGGTGGATGGCAAGCTCGAAGGGCGCTTTCGCGGGCCGCACATCATGCCCGGCTACTGGCGCGCGGCGCAGCAGACCGCCGAAGTGTTCGATGCCCAGGGCTTCTACTGCTCGGGGGATGCGCTCAAGCTCGCCGACGCCGCCGACCCGCAACTGGGGTTGATGTTCGACGGGCGCATCGCCGAGGACTTCAAGTTGTCGTCCGGAGTGTTCGTCAGCGTCGGCCCGCTGCGCAATCGCGCGGTGCTCGAAGGCGCGCCCTATGTCCAGGACCTGGTGGTGGC
This sequence comes from Pseudomonas protegens, assembly GCF_013407925.2. Classification (NCBI taxonomy): domain Bacteria; kingdom Pseudomonadati; phylum Pseudomonadota; class Gammaproteobacteria; order Pseudomonadales; family Pseudomonadaceae; genus Pseudomonas; species Pseudomonas protegens. The sequence goes on from NZ_CP060201.1 coordinate 6,099,431, forward strand.
CGCCCCCGACCGCGAGTGCCTGGGGGCCCTGGTGTTCCCGCGCCTGTATGAATGCCGGCGGCTGGCGGGGCTGGGCGCCGAGGCCAGCGAGGCCCAGGTGCTGGCCAGCGCGCCGGTGCGCCAGTGGTTCGGCGACTGGTTGCAGCGCCTGAATCGCGAGGCCAGCGGCAATGCCAGCCGCCTGGAGTGGATCGCGCTGCAGGTGGAGCCGGCGTCCATCGACCGCGGGGAGATCACCGACAAGGGCTCGATCAACCAGCGCGCGGTGTTGCAGTGGCGCGCCGAGCAGGTCGAGAACCTGTATCGCGGCCGCGAGCCGTCGATCCTGCGCGCCGAGCCCAAGCCATGAGCGGCGCCGGGCAGTACAGCGGGTTCGCCGATGTGGCGATCCTGGAGGCGGTACGCACGCCCTGGGTCGACCTCGGCGGAAGTCTGGCCGAGATCTCGCCGATCGACCTGGGGATCAAGGTCGGGCGCGAGGTCCTGGCCCGGGCCGGCATCGAGCCGCAGGCGGTGGACAGCGTGCTGGCCGGTTCCATGGCCCAGGCCAGTTTCGACGCCTACCTGCTGCCCCGGCACATCGGCCTGTACAGCGGGGTCGGGCAAGCGGTGCCGGCCCTGGGGGTGCAGCGCATCTGCGCCACCGGTTTCGAGCTGCTGCGTCAGGCCGCCGAGCAACTGCGCGGCGAGGTGCAACTGGCGTTGTGCGTGGCCAGTGAGTCGATGTCGCGCAACCCGATTGCCGCCTACACCCATCGCGGCGGCTTTCGCCTGGGAGCGGCGGTGCAGTTCAAGGACTTTTTATGGGAGGCGCTGTATGACCCGGCGCCGGGGCTGGACATGATCGCCACCGCCGACAACCTGGCGCGGCGTTACGGCCTGACCCGCGAAGCGGTGGATGACTACGCCTGCGCCAGTCATCAGCGGGCCCTGGCCGCCCGGCAAGCGGGCTGGTTCGCGGCGGAAATCGTCGCCGTGAGCCAGCAGCGCTTCGAACTCGACGGCTATCAAGCGCGCGGCATTCGCCTGCCGCGCGGGGTCGAGACGGTCAGTCAGGACAGCCATCCGCGCCCCAGTGAACGGTCTGCCCTGGCGCGACTGCGGACCATCCACGAAGGCGGGGTGCAGACCGCCGGCAACAGCTGCGCGGTGGTCGATGGCGCGGCGGCGGCCCTGGTCGGGCGGGCCTCGGCGTGCAGCGACCGGCCCCTGGCGCTGTTGCGGGCCAGCGCGGTGGTCGGGGTGGCGCCGGAGTTCATGGGCATCGGTCCGGCCCCGGCGATCCGCCTGCTGTTGCAGCGCAGTGGCCTGAGCCTTGGGCAGATCGGTCGCCTTGAAATCAACGAGGCCCAGGCGGCCCAGGTGCTGGCCGTGGCCCGGGAGCTGGAGCTGGACGGCGATCGGCTGAATGTCCAGGGCGGCTCCCTGGCCCTGGGTCATCCGCTGGCCGCCAGCGGCCTGCGCCTGGTGCTGACCCTGGCTCGGCAACTGCGCGAGCACAACCTGCGCTACGGCATCGCCGCGGCCTGCGTGGGCGGTGGCCAGGGCATGGCGCTGCTGATCGAAAACCCGACCTGGCGCGCTTGAGCCCGATCGGCCCGCCACTCCTGGCGGGCCACTGTTTTCCTACTCGATGAGGTGTCCCCATGTGGAGCTACCAGGCGCCGCTGCGCGATATGCAATTTGTCCTTGAGCACTGGCTGGAGGCCCCCGAAGCCTGGCGTCGCAGCCCGGCGTTCGACGCGCTGGACCTGCCCCTGGCGCTACAAGTGCTGGAGCAGGCGGCGCGTTTCAGCCAGGGCGTACTGGCGCCGCTGAATGCCAGCGGCGATCGCCAGGGCTGCCAGTGGGCGGATGGACAGGTCAGCACCCCAGAGGGTTTTGCCGAGGCCTATCGGGCCTATGTCGAGGGCGGCTGGCCGGCCCTGGCCTGCGCCGAAGCCTTGGGTGGCCAGGGCCTGCCGCAACTGCTGGACGCGGCGCTGCAAGAGATGCTCTACGCCAGCAACCATGCCTGGGCCATGTACACCGGCATTGCCCACGGCGCCTACCTGTGTCTGAAGACCCACGGCGCGCCCTGGCTTCAGGAGCGCTACCTGCCCGGGATCATCAGCGGCGCGAGCCTGCCCACCATGTGCCTGAGCGAGCCCCAGGCCGGCAGTGATGTCGGCCTGCTGCGCTGTCGGGCCGAGCCGCAAGCCGATGGCAGTTATCGCCTGAGCGGCAGCAAGCTGTTCATCTCCGGTGGCGAGCACGACCTCACCGACAACATCCTGCACCTGGTGCTGGCCCGGCTGCCGGACGCGCCCGTGGGCAGCCGGGGGATCTCGCTGTTCCTGGTGCCCAAGCGCCTGGAGTCGGGCCAGGACAACGGCGTGCGCTGCGACGGCATCGAACACAAGATGGGCATCAAGGGCAGCGCCACCTGTGCCCTGGTGTTCGACGCGGCCCGGGGCTGGTTGGTGGGCGAGGCTAATCGCGGTCTGGCGGCAATGTTCGTGATGATGAACTCGGCGCGCCTGCACGTCGGCCTGCAAGGCCTGGGGCATGTCGAAGCGGCCTGGCAGAACGCCCGGGACTACGCCGGCGAGCGCCAGCAGATGCGGGCGCCGTTGCGGCCCGCCGGGGTCGCCGCCCAGGCTGCCGATCCGATTCGCTATCACCCGGCCATGCGCCGTGTGCTGCTGGAATTGCGCGCCATCAGCGAAGGCCTGCGCGCCATTGGCTACTGGGCCGCGCACCTGCTGGATCAGGCCGAGCATCACCCCGAGCCACTGGCCCGGCGTCAGGCCGATCAGCTGGCGCAACTGCTGACGCCGATCATCAAGGCCTTTTTTACCGAGCAGGGCTTTCGTCAGGCCAGCAACGCCTTGCAGGTTTTCGGCGGCTACGGCTACGTCGCCGAGTTCGCCATCGAGCAGACCCTGCGCGACAGCCGCATCGCCATGATCTACGAAGGCAGCAACGAGATTCAGGCCAACGACCTGCTGCTGCGCAAGGTGCTGGGGGATGGCGGGCAGGGCTTTGCGCTGTTGCTTGAGCAACTGCGCGATGAGGCCGTGCAGGGCGCCGCCGTGGCCGAATGCGCGGGCTTTGCCCGGCTGTTGGCGGATCTGGCCGAGGCGTTGCAGGGGCTGGTGGGCGAGGTGCAACGCTGGGCGCTGGAGGATGCCGAGTACCCATACCGCGCGGCGGGGGATTTTCTCGCCTTGTGTGGCTTGAGCCTGTTGGCACTGGCCTGGGCCCGGGCGGCGCGGGTCTCGCGAAATTTGCCCGAGGGCGATCCGCTGCGCGAGGCCAAGCTGGAGACGGCGGGGTTCTTTTTCAGCTACCTGTTGCCCCAGGTCGAGCAGCGGATGACGGCGGTGCGCGGCGCCCGGGCGGCGCTGGCCTTTATCTGAGGCGATGCAGGCTATTGGATCCAATATTGTGGCGAGGGAGCTTGCTCCCGCTGGGGTGCGCAGCGCCCCCATCTGCGGCCTCCGAGGGCTTTCGGCCTGGCGCGCCAGCAGCCTTTGCGCCGGCTGCGCCATCGAACGGGAGCAAGCTCCCTCACCACAGGCTTGTTTGGCGGTGAGTCTGGTAGTGAGCCTGGTAGTGAGCCTGGTAGTGAGTCTCGTCGCCTGCCCGAACGGTGCTGGTCGATAATCGCCCGCTAATCCCGGTGCCTGGTCGGGCACCTAAGCATTTGATCCCTATGGAAATTAACCCCGACCCTGGTTGGCCTGGGACCTTTTGCTCGGCCGTTTCAGCCCGTTCGTCTCTTGTTATTGGATCCATTAAGCGTTTTATTGGCGACCTGGCGATGGCGGGAGCCCTCCTGACCGTCGGCCATAAAAACAACAAAAAGGGTTTCGCCATGAATGTCTTATCGACGGCGTGCAGCCGCCTGGCTGGCGCGCGCTGGCTGTCTGTGTGCACAGGTTCTTTGGGTGTTGCGCTTCGGGTCCTGACCGAATGGCAGGTGCGCCCATGAACCTCGATCTCAAGCAACGGGTCGACCAGGGCCCGATGGGCGCCTTCCAGTGTCTGGCGATCGGCATCTGCATCGTGCTCAACATGATCGACGGCTTCGATGTGCTGGTGATGGCCTTCACCGCCGCTTCGGTGTCCGCCGAGTGGCAGCTCAATGGCGCGCAGGTCGGCCTGCTGCTCAGTGCCGGGCTGTTCGGCATGGCCGCCGGTTCGCTGTTTATCGCGCCCTGGGCCGACCGCTTCGGCCGCCGGCCGCTGATTCTGGGGTGCCTGTTGCTGTCCGGTGTCGGCATGTTGCTTTCGGCCACCAGCCACAGCCCCTTGCAACTGGCGCTGTTGCGCGGCCTCACCGGGCTGGGCATCGGCGGCATCCTGGCCAGCAGCAATGTGATCGCCGCCGAATACGCCAGCCGTCGCTGGCGCGGGTTGGCGGTGAGCCTGCAATCCACCGGCTATGCCCTGGGGGCGACCCTGGGCGGCTTGCTGGCGGTGTGGCTGCTGAGCCATTGGGGCTGGCGCTCGGTATTTGTGTTTGGCGGCATCGTCACCTTGCTGGTGATCCCCCTGGTGCTGCTCTGGCTCCCCGAATCCCTGGACTTTCTCCTGGCCCGGCGCCCGGCCGACGCTTTGTTGCGGGTCAATCGCCTGGCCCGGCGCCTGGGCCACCCGGAACTGGTGCGGCTGCCCGCTGCGGCGCTGGGCGAGGAGGGCGCCGTCAGCGGCTTTGGCCAGCTGTTCGCCGGGCCGCTGCGGCGCACCACGCTGCTGCTCTGGCTGCTGTTTTTCCTGGTGATGTTCGGCTTCTACTTCGTCATGAGCTGGACCCCGAAACTGCTGGTGGCCGCCGGGCTTTCGGCGCAGCAGGGGATCACCGGCGGGGTGCTGCTGAGTGTCGGCGGGATCTTCGGCGCGGCGCTGATCGGCGGCTTGTCCTCGCGCTGGCCGCTGACCCGGGTGCTGTCGCTGTTCATGCTGGTGACCGCCGGGCTCCTGGTGCTGTTTGTCGGCAGTGCCTCGTCGATTGCCGCGGCCCTGGGCCTGGGGCTGCTGATCGGGCTGTTCGCCAACGGCTGCGTGGCCGGGCTCTATGCCTTGTCGCCGGTGGTCTACGAGGCTTCAGTGCGGGCGACCGGGGTCGGTTGGGGGATCGGCATCGGGCGTATTGGCGCGATTGTCTCGCCGACGGTGGCCGGGGTGCTGCTGGATGCCGGCTGGCAGCCGCTGCACCTGTACGGGGTGTTTGCCGTGGTCTTCGTGCTGGCGGCCGGTTGCCTGGTGTGGCTGCGACCGGCGTCGCCGCAGGCGCAGGCAGCCCTGGCCTAGGGCCGCGAAACTGGATGGGGCGGCGGGCGCCGCTTCACGACTGGCCGTCGATGATCGCCGCGGCCACGGTCTGGCGGAACCAGGTCAGGGCGGCGGAGCTGTCGCTGTTGGGGTGCCAGTGCAGGGACACGTCGAATTCCCCTACCGGGAACGGCAGCTCCAGTTGCCGCAGGCCGCCTTCAAGGGTGAACAGGCGGGCGATCTGCGCCGGCAGTACCGCCAGCAGGTCGGTGCCGGGCAAGACCTTGGGCAGCACCGAGAAATGCGGCACCTGCAGGCTGATGCGACGTTTGGCGTTCATCTGCTTGAGCACGTCCTCGACGCTGCCGTGGCCGGTGGTGCGGGTCACGGCGATGTGCCGCTCGGCGAGGAACTGCTCCAGGCTCAGCTGGGTGTCGATGCGCGGGTGGCGGTCGCTGAGCAGGCACACGTAGCGCTCGCGGATCAGCACCTGGCTGCGGGTGCCGGTCAGGGGCTTGCGGCAGATCAGTGCGTCGACCTTGGCGCTGCTCAGCCATTCGCCGGCCTGGTCCACTTGCAACGGCAGGACTTCGACTTCGGCCTCCGGCGCTAGCTGGTTCAGGCGCGCCAGGATCAGCGGCAGGAAACCCATTTCGCCGAGGTCGGAGAGGGCGATGCGAAAGCGTCGTTCGGTGGTGGCCGGGTCGAAGCGCCGGGTGCTGTGCACGGTGTTTTCGATGCTCGTCAGGGATTGGCGCAGGGGCGGATACAGCTCATCGGCCAGTTGGCTGGGCTGGATGCCGTCGCGGCTGCGGCTGAACAGGCCGTCGTCGAACAGCTCGCGCAGCCGCGCCAGGGCGTAGCTGACCGAGGGCTGGGTGACGAACAGGCGTTCGGCGGCCAGGGTCACGCTGCGGGCCTCATAGAGGGTGACGAAGGTGCGGATCAGGTTCAGATCGATGTGGCTCATGCTGCCTCATGGATATAGATGGATCTTATTTTTAATAGAAATAGTATCGATTTGATCAATTTCGGCGCGGCTGCAAGAGTAACCCAAATTCTAAAAAGCAGCGGCCAAGGTCCTTATGAAAACCGTCCATAGCGCGTCCTACGACATCCTCCGGCAACACGGCCTGACCACGGTGTTCGGCAACCCCGGCTCCAACGAGCTGCCCTTTCTCAAGGGCTTTCCCGAAGACTTCCGCTACATCCTCGGCCTGCATGAAGGCGCGGTGGTCGGCATGGCCGACGGCTTCGCCCTGGCCAGCGGCCAACCGGCCTTCGTCAACCTGCACGCGGCGGCGGGCACCGGCAATGGCATGGGCGCGCTGACCAATGCCTGGTACTCCCACAGCCCGCTGGTGATCACCGCCGGCCAGCAGGTGCGCTCGATGATCGGCGTCGAAGCCATGCTGGCCAATGTCGATGCCGCGCAACTGCCCAAGCCCCTGGTCAAGTGGAGCCATGAACCGGCTTGCGCCGAGGATGTGCCCCGGGCCCTGAGCCAGGCCATCCACATGGCCAGCCAGGCGCCCAAGGGCCCGGTGTACCTGTCGATTCCTTATGACGACTGGGCCCGTCCGGCCCCGGCCGGGGTCGAGCATCTGGCGCGGCGTCAGGTGGCCAGCGCCGGGCTGCCCGGGGCGGCGCAATTGCGCCATCTGGTGCAGCGCCTGGCGGCGGCGCGCAACCCGGTGCTGGTGCTGGGGCCGGACGTGGATGGCAGCCAGAGCAACCACCTGGCGGTGCAGCTGGCGGAAAAACTCGGCATGCCGGCCTGGGTCGCGCCGTCCGCTTCGCGTTGCCCGTTTCCGACCCGCCACCCGAGCTTTCGCGGGGTGTTGCCGGCGGCCATCGCCGGCATCAGTCGCTGCCTGGCGGAGCACGACCTGATCCTGGTGGTGGGCGCCCCGGTGTTCCGTTATCACCAGTTCGCCCCGGGGGACTACCTGCCCGAGGGCACTGAGCTGCTGCACATCACCTGCGACCCGGCCGAGGCGGCGCGGGCGCCGATGGGCGATGCGCTGGTGGGGGACATCGCCGAGACCTTGCAGGCCCTGGTCTGGGCGCTGCCGGAGTGCGACCGGCCGCAGCCGGCGGCCTTGCCGGCACCGGCGCCGGTCGAGGAAAGCGGCGGTCTGCTGCGCCCGGAAACCGTGTTCGATGTGATCAACGAGCTGGCGCCCAGGGACGCGATCTACGTCAAGGAATCCACCTCCACCGTTGGCGCCTTCTGGCAGCGGGTGGAGATGCGCGAGCCCGGCAGTTACTTCTTCCCGGCGGCCGGTGGCCTGGGCTTCGGCCTGCCAGCGGCGGTGGGGGTGCAACTGGCCCGGCCCGAGCGGCGGGTGATCGGGATCATCGGCGACGGCTCGGCCAACTACGGCATCACCGCGCTGTGGACCGCCGCCCAGTACCAGGTCCCGGTGGTGTTGATCATTCTCAAGAACGGCACCTACGGCGCCCTGCGCTGGTTCGCCGAGGTGCTGCAGGTCAGCGATGCGCCGGGGCTGGACGTGCCCGGCCTGGATTTCTGCGCCATCGGCCGCGGCTATGGCGTGCACGCGGTGCAGGCCAATACCCGCGAGGAGTTTGCCGAGGCCTTGAGCGCGGCCCTGGCGGGCCAGCGCCCGGTGCTGATCGAGGTGCCGACCCTGACCATCGAACCCTGAGGACTGTCTTGTTGCCGGGCCAGCTGCCCGGCCGTGCCCACCGCAGCTTGCGGACTCACCAGAAGAATAAAAAGAGGTGGTTATGAACACGACTACGGTCACTGCAGCGATCGACAAGGCGCCCCAGCCGGCGCCTTCCGCTGCCTCCCATGCCGACATCGGCACCTTGCTCGACCACGGCCCCTTCACCGGCATGCAGAAGCTGGTGGTGTTTCTGGCGGCGCTGTCCATCGTCATGGACGGCTTCGACGGCCAACTGATCGGTTTTGCCATTCCGCTGATGATCAAGGAGTGGGGCATCACCCGCGAGGCGTTCGCCCCGGCGGTGGCGGCCGGGCTCATCGGCATGGGCATCGGCAGTGCCTGTGCCGGGCTGTTCGCCGACCGTTTCGGCCGGCGCATGGCGGTCATCGCCAGCGTGTTCGTGTTCGGCGCGGCCACCTGCGCCATTGGCCTGGCGCCCAATGCGCTGGCGGTGGCGGTGCTGCGCTTTATCGCCGGGCTGGGCATTGGTGGCGCGCTGCCCAGCGCGACCACGGTGACGGCCGAATTCACCCCGGCGCGGCGGCGCACCCTGGCAGTGACCGCGACCATTGTCTGCGTGCCCCTGGGCGGGATGCTGGCGGGGCTGTTCGCGTCCCAGGTGTTGCCGCTGTATGGCTGGCGCACCTTGTTCTTCATTGGCGGCAGCCTGCCCATCGTGCTGGGCTTCGTGTTGCTGGCGACGTTGCCGGAGTCGCCGCGTTTCCTGGCGCGTCGACCGCAGCGCTGGGTCGAGTTGAACGCCTTGCTGGGGCGCATGGGACGGCCCATGGCCCCGGGGGTGAGCTACAGCGATGCCCTGGAGCAGAAGAGCGAGAAGCAGGGCGGTTTCCGCGCCTTGTTCGCCCAGGGTTATGGGCGCGACACCCTGGCCCTCTGGGTAGCCTTCTTCATGTGCCTGACCGCGGTCTACAGCGCCTTCAGCTGGCTGCCGACCATGCTCCTGGCCGAAGGCCTGGAACTGTCGGTGGCCGGCTCCGGGTTGACCGCCTACAACCTCGGCGGGGTCATCGGCGCGCTGGTCTGTGCGCTGGCCATCACCCGCTGGGGCTCGTTCTGGCCGCTGCTGATCTGCTGTGCCGGGGGCGCGGCCAGCGCCTTCCTGCTGCAGGTGGTGGATATCCACCAGAACACCGGCCTGCTGATTTTCGGCTTCGGCGTGCACGGCCTGTTCGTCAACGCGGTGCAGTCCACCATGTACGCGCTGTGCGCCTTCATCTACCCGACCGGCGTGCGCGCCACCGGCACCGCTTCGGCCCTGGCCTTCGGGCGCCTGGGGGCGATCCTCAGTGCCTTCGCCGGGGCCCTGGTGATCACCCAGGGCGGGGCCCATGGCTACCTGACGCTGCTGGGCTCGGTGATGCTCATGGCCTTGCTCGCGCTGCTGATCGTGCGCCGGCACATTCCCCGGCGCCTGCCGGGCCAGCGATGAACGCGATCCTTGAAACGCTCACTCAATCAGGAGGTTCGATGCACATCACCATTCTCGGCGCGGGCGCCATGGGTTCGCTGTTTGGCGGCCTGCTGGCGGAAAGCGGGCAGCAGGTGACGCTGCTGGACATCAACGACGCGCACCTTGCGGCGATCCAGCGCGATGGCCTGCTGCTGGCGACCGACCACGGCGAGCGGCGCATCACCGGCCTCGATGCTTGCCGCCCGGAACAGGCCAGCGGGCACCCGGACCTGTTGCTGGTGTTCACCAAGACCCTGCACACCGACAGCGCCCTGCGCAGCGTGGCCGGGCATATCGCCGGGCACACCCGGGTGCTGACCCTGCAGAACGGCCTGGGCAACGCCGAGGCCTTGTCGCGGCATGTGGCCCCGCGGCAGGTGCTGATCGGCATGACCAACTGGCCGGCCGATCTGGTCGGGCCGGGGCAGGTGCATTCCCACGGCCAGGGTCTGGTCCGGGTGCTGGCCCTCGACGAGGGTGAGCGCCAGGCCAGCGCTGAGGTGGCGGCGGTGCTGGACGCGGCCGGGCTCAACTGCGCGGTGGACCCCGAGGTCTGGACCTCGATCTGGGAGAAGGTCGCCTTCAACGCGGCGCTGAACAGCCTGTGCGCGGCCACCGGGTGCACCGTGGGCCAGCTGGACGCGGCGCCGGAAGGCGTGGCGCTGGCCCGGGCCATCGTCATGGAAGTGGTGGCCGTGGCCCACTCCCAGGGGGTAGTGCTGGATGCCCAGCGCTGCCTGGACAGCGTGGCCTTTGCCATGGCCAACCACCGCACCCACAAGCCGTCGATGCTGCAGGACGTGCTGGCCGGACGGCCCACGGAAATCGGCTCCATCAATGGCCAGGTGCTGGAACGCGCGCGGCAGGCCGGGGTGGCGGTGCCCCACACCGAAACCCTGCTCGGCCTGCTGCGGCTGATCGAACAACGCGCCGCCGTGTAGGAGCCGGCTTGCCGGCGAACAGGGCCTTGGGTCTTGTGTGTTTTTTGCGGGCGTCTTCGCTGGCAAGCCAGCTCCTACACAAGCCCGCCCCCATATAAGCGCGCTCCCATACAGGCCGGCTTTTGGGTGACACATCGGTTTATGCATGCTGTTTCATGAGGAGATTGTCCATGAGTGAATCCAACGCGGTGTATCGCGATCTGCATCTGCAACCCATCGCCGGGCAGTGGCGCGCCGGTGCCGCCGGCAAGACCCTGGCGGTGACCAATCCGTTTGACGGCGCGCTGTTGCTGGAGGTGGCCCAGGCTAACCGCAGCGACCTGGATGCGGCCTACGCCAAGGCCGCCCAGGTGCAGCCGCAATGGGCGGCCCTGGGGCCGTCGCAGCGCGCGGCGGTGCTGCACCGGGCGGTGGCGATCTTTGACCGGCGTAAGGAGGAAATCGTCGACTGGATCATCCGCGAATCCGGCAGCACGCGGATCAAGGCCCTGGCCGAGTGGGGCGCGGCGCGGGCCATTACCCTGGAGGCGGCGTCGTTCCCGGCGCGGGTCCATGGGCGGATTGTCGAGTCCGATGTGCCGGGCAAGGAAAGCCGGGTCTACCGCAGTGCCCTGGGGGTGGTGGGGGTGATCAGCCCGTGGAACTTCCCGCTGCACCTGACCCAGCGTTCCATCGCCCCGGCCCTGGCCCTGGGCAACGCGGTGGTGGTCAAGCCGGCCAGCGATACCCCGGTGTGCGGCGGCCTGCTGCTGGCCAGGATCTTCGAGGAAGCGGGGCTGCCCGCCGGGGTGTTCAGCGTGGTGGTGGGGGCCGGCAGCGAGATTGGCGATGCCTTTGTCGAGCACCCGGTGCCGGCGCTGATCACCTTCACCGGCTCGACCCCGGTGGGGCGCGGTATCGGCCGCATCGCCAGTGGCGGCGAGCATCTCAAGCATGTGGCCCTGGAGCTGGGAGGCAACAGCCCGTTCGTGGTGCTTGACGATGCCGACCTTGAGCAAGCGGTGAACGCCGCGGTGTTCGGCAAGTTCCTGCACCAGGGGCAGATCTGCATGGCGATCAACCGGATCATTGTCGATGAGCGGCTGTACGACGCCTTCGCCCAGCGCTTCGTGGCCCGGGTCAGGCAGCTCAAGGTCGGCGACCCGCAAGCGCTGGACACGGTGATCGGCCCGGTGATCAACGCCCGCCAGTTGCAGGGCCTGCAGGACAAGATCGCCCTGGCCCGCGCGCAGGGCGCCGAGCCACTGTACGAAGGCGGGGTGAACGGCAATCTGCTGGCGCCCCATGTGTACGGTGAGGTGCGCGCCGACATGGACCTGGCGCGCCATGAAATCTTCGGGCCGCTGGTGGGGCTGCTGCGCGCCCGGGACGAAGCCCATGCCCTGGAACTGGCCAACGACAGCGAGTTCGGTCTGGCCAGCGCGGTGTTCACCGGCAACCTGGAGCGCGGGGTGAACTTTGCCCGCCAGGTGCGCGCCGGCATGACCCATATCAACGATGTGCCGGTGAACGATGAGGCCAACGCGCCTTTCGGGGGCGAGAAAAACTCCGGGCTGGGACGCTTCAATGGCGACTGGGCAATCGACGAATTCACTCGCGACCACTGGATCAGCCTGCAACACCGGCCGCGTCAGTATCCCTTCTGACCCGGTCCTCTGAATAACCCCCCGGCCGCCCTGGCCGGGTTTTTGCGCATCCGTGAATGGACGGGCCGTTGCCGGCCTGTCGGGGACGGCTGCGCCTATGCAAAGCGGAGAACAATAATAATGAACACCCGTCATCCGATGCTGCGCCGTTCCCTGGTCGGGGCTTGCCTGTCTGCGGGCCTGTGCGGCCCTACCTGGGCTGGCGACGACAGCGGTTTCTTCGAGGGGAGCAAGACCGACCTGCTGTTGCGCAACTACTACTTCAACCGGGATTTTCGCGACCATGACGCGGCCAAGGGCCAGGTGGAGGAGTGGGCCCAGGGGTTCATCCTCAAGTTCAGTTCTGGTTACACCCCGGGCACCGTGGGGGTTGGTCTGGATGCCATCGGCCTGTTCGGCCTCAAGCTCGACAGCAGCCGCCAGGTCAGCGGTTCGGAGTTGCTGCCGGTGCACGACGATGGCCGCGCCGCGGATAATTTCGGCCGCGCCGGGGCGGCCTTGAAGGCGCGAATTTCCGCCACCGAGTTCAAGCTCGGCGAGCTGCTGCCGGACGTGCCGCTGCTGCGCTATGACGATGGCCGCCTGCTGCCGCAGACCTTTCGCGGGGCCATGCTGGTGTCCCGCGAGATCGACGGCCTGGGCCTGCAGGCCGGGCAGTACCGCGCGGTGAGCCTGCGCAATTCTTCGGACATGCAGGACCTGTCGGCCTGGGCCGCGCCGGGGGTGAAGTCCGACGGTTTCAACTACGTGGGTGCCGACTACCGCTTCAACCAGCAGCGCACCCTGTTCGGGCTCTGGCATTCGCAACTGCAGGACATCTACCGCCAGAGCTACTTCAACCTGCAGCACAAACAGCCGGTGGGCGACTGGGTGCTGGGGGGCAACCTGGGCTACTTCATTGACCGCGACGATGGCAGCGCGCGCATCGGCCGCATCGACAGCCACACCGCCTATGGCCTGTTCTCCGCGGCGCGGGCCGGGCACACGCTGTACTTGGGGGTGCAGAAGGTCAGCGGTGACAGCCCCTGGATGTCGGTCTACGGCAGCAGCGGCCGGACCCTGGGCAACGACATGTTCAACGGCAACTTCAGCAACGCCGGCGAGCGTTCCTGGCAGCTGCGCTATGACTATGATTTTGCCGTCTCCGGAGTGCCCGGGCTGCTGGCCATGGTGCGCTACGGGCGTGGCGACAACGCCAGCACCAAGGCTGGCAAGGATGGCCATGAGTGGGAGCGCGATACCGAGATCGGCTACACCCTGCAGAGCGGCAGCCTGAAGAACCTCAGCTTGCGGTTGAACAACGCCACCACCCGGCGCAGCTTCAACCGCGATTTCGACCAGACCCGGTTGATCGTCAGTTACCCGTTGTCGCTGTGAAAAACCTGTAGCCGCTGCCGCAGGCTGCGAACGGCTGCGCAGCAAGCGCAGCGGCAGATCGCCAAGCAAGGTCCTGCGGACCTTTGCGCAGCCTCGCCAAGGCTCGGCAGCGGCTACAGGGTGTGTCGGGATGCGTGTTGTGGTGGGCTCTGCGTTATGATGACCGCCCGTTTTTTCAGGAAGCTGCCCGCATGAGTAAACCCGGTCAAACGGTGCTGGTCGCGCTGCGCAAGATGATCGCCTCGGGCGAGCTGGCGGCAGGCGAGCGCTTGATGGAAGTGCCGACCGCCGAGCGCTTCGGGGTGTCGCGCATGCCGGTGCGCATGGCCTTTCGCACCCTGGAGCAGGAGGGCCTCTTGGTGCGTTTCGGTGGCCGCGGGTTTCAGGTGCGTTCGGTCAGCGCCGAGGACATCGCCGGGGCGGTGGAGGTGCGCGGGGTGCTGGAGGGCCTGGCGGCGCGCCAGACCGCCGAGCGCGGGCTGTCGGCCGAGGGCCGGGCGATCCTTGAGCGCTGTCTGGTCGAGGGCGATGCGCTGTTCGACAAGGGCTACGTCAACGAAGAAGACCTGGAGGTCTATCACGACCTCAACATGCGTTTTCACCAGGTGATCGTGGCGGGCAGCGGCAACCCGGCGATCGCCGATGCCCTGGCGCGCAATGACCACCTGCCGTTCGCTTCGGTCACCGCGCTGGCGGTGGATCGCCAGGACATGGCCCGGGAATACCGGCGCTTCAACTACGCCCATATGCAGCATCACTCGGTGTTCGATGCCCTGGTCAACGGCCAGGGCGCGCGGGCCGAAGCACTGATGCGCGAGCATGCCAACGCTACCCTGCGTTACGCCGAGATCTTCGGCTCGGCGCTGGCCGATGAGCGCATGAAACTGATCCTGCCTTCGCCGTGAGGCGCTAGAGGTCGAGCACCAGCAACGGGGTTTTGGCCCGGGAGCAGCAGGGCGTGAACTGATCGTTGCGCGCCTGTTCGTCCTCGGTGAGGAACAGGTCACGGTGCTCCGGCACCCCCTCCAGCACCCGGGTCAGGCAGGTGCCGCAGATCCCTTGCTCGCAGGAAATCGCCACTTCGATGCCCTGGTCCTGCAGCACCTGGACCACGCTGCGATCGGCCGGCACCTGGAACACCTGCCCGCTGCTGGCCAGCCTGACCGCAAAACTGCCATCGGCGCTGTGGTCCATGGGCGCGGCGCTGAAGTATTCGCGGTGCAGGCAGTGTTCCTTCCAGCCCAGGGCACGGGCGCTGTCCAGCACGTGCTGCATGAAGCCGCCGGGGCCGCAGACATACAGGTGCAGATCATCCTGTGGCTCGGCCAAGGCGTGAGCGATGTCCAGGGCGGTTTCCGGCTGTTGGTCGAAATGCAGGCTGACCCGCTCGGCGAAAGGCGATTGCCGCAGGCGCTGGACAAAGGCCGCGCGCTCGGCCGAGCGGGCGCAGTAATGCAGCTGGAAATCCGCGCCGTTGTGGGTCAGTTGCTCGGCCATGCTGAGGATCGGGGTAATGCCGATGCCACCGGCGAACAGCAGGCTGCGCCGCGCGCCGGGGGCCAGGGCAAACAGGTTGCGCGGCGCGCTGATGCGCAGGCGCGCGCCCACCTGCAGCTGTTGGTGCAGGCTGCTTGAACCGCCTCGCGAGGCGGGATCCTTGAGCACCCCGATCAGGTAGCGGTGGCGTTCTTCAGGGTGATTGCACAAGGAGTATTGGCGCACCAGGCCGTTGGCCAGGTGCACGTCGATGTGGGCGCCGGCGCTGAAGGCGGGCAGGGGGCTTGCGTCGGCCGCGGCCAGTTCGAAGCTGCAGATGTCCAGGGCTTCGTCGTGGCGCGCGACCACCAGTACGTCGATCATCATCGGTCCTCGCCAGCGGCCGCATCCGGGCCACCAGCCTGTCGGGTTCGGGGGAGGGCTTAACGGCTTGCCGCGATCAGCGCTTCTCGGGGCTCGCGCTCCTGGGCGATCAGGCGTTCCAGCACCCGTCGCGACTGCACGCCGCCGGCGTCGATGTTCAACTTGAGCAGGCTGCGCTGGGGTTGGGCGAGCAGGTTCTGCTGCTGGCGTTCGAGCATCTCCAGGTCTTCGCTGAAAATCTTGCCCTGGCCTTCGCGGATGCTCTCGGTGAGGGCCTGGTCCTGAGGATTGAAGTTGCGCGCCATGCCCCAGAAGTACCAGATCGAGGTGTCGCTTTCGGGGGTGATGAAATCCACCACGATGCTCGACGCCTTGTACGGCGCAGGGGCGTGGTAGCCACCGTGGCCGGCATGGGCCACGCCGACTTCGATCAGCACATGGCTGGGCGGGCTGAAGCGGCAGATCTGCCAGCGGTCCACCGGCACGTCGTCGGCCAGCTGGTTGCCGCGCAGGGCCATGCGCCAGAAGGGCGGCGGCATGACGTTGTGCATGTGTCGGGCGGTGACCACCTGATCGCCGTCCACCGTGGTCTGTGGTGGCGCCTCGTCGATCTCCTTCTGGCCGATGCTGGAGGCGTGGACGTAGGTTTCGTGGGTCAGGTCCATCAGGTTGTCGATCATCAGCCGGTAGTCGCACTGGATGTGGAACAACCCGCCGCCATAGGCCCACTGATCGTTGTCGGCCCATTCCAGGTGATGGATCAGCGCCGGGTCGGCCAGGGCCTGATCGCCGGGCCAGACCCAGATGAAACCGTAGCGCTCGACCGCGGCGAAGGTCTTGTTGCAGGGGAAGCCGCGAACCCGTTGGCCGGGCATCTCCACGGTCTTGCCGTCGCAGCCCATCACCAGGCCGTGGTAACCGCACACCAGGTTGCCGTTCTCGACATAACCCAGCGACAGCGGGGCGCCGCGATGGGGGCAGAAATCCTCGACGGCGGCGACCCGGCCTTCATGGGCGCGGTAGAACACCATCCGTTCGCCGCAGATCTGCCGGCCCAGGGGCTTGTTCTGCAATTCATCGGGGGTGCAGGCAACGTACCAGGCATTCTTGGGGTACATGAGGTCTCTCCAGGCGTTTGTTGTTTTTATTTAATGGATCCATTAAATGGTTCGCGCGCTGAGAGTGTCAAACGAATACGCCGATTTAGTGTTCGATAATCGGCTGCTTGTCGATGGTTTTAGGTTTTTGGATCCATTGATGGGTTTTTATGGATCCATTGGGCATGTGGCTGGGCATGCTCCGCGCCAGGGTTCGGGTCGGGCGGCGTGTGGCGTGGTGCAGGCAGGGCGCAGCGCCAGGGGCGGGAGTCCGGCGGCTGCGCTAGGGGGAGGAGGCGGCTGTGGGAAGTGGGGCGCTCAGCGCCGTTGCAGGCTGTCCTGCAGGCGCTGGATGCCTTCTTCGAGCATGGCCCGCGGGCAGCCGAAGTTCAGGCGCACGAATTGCCCGCAGTCGTCACCGAACTCCAGCCCGGCGCTGAGGCCGACCTTGGCCTCCTTGAGGAAAAAGGCGTAGGGGTCGGCCAGGCCCAGGGCGCTGCAGTCGAGCCAGGCCAGATAAGTGCCCTGGGGCGCGTGCATGCGGATGCCCGGCAGGCGGGTCTGCACCGCGTGCAGCAGGTAGTCGCGGTTGGCTTGCAGGTAGCCGAGCAGCGCCTGCAGCCAGGGGCCGCCGTGGGTCAGGGCGGCGTGGGTCGCCTCCAGGCCCAGGGGGCTGACGCTGTCCACCATGCCGGCGCGGGCGTTGTTGAAGGCCAGGCGGGTGGCCGGGTCCTGGACGATGGCGAAGCAGGTCTTCATCCCGGCGATGTTGTAGGCCTTGCTGGCCGACATCAGGGTGATGGTGCGGCGGGCAATCTCCGGGCTCAGGGTGGCGGTGGGAATGTGCCGGCGACCGTCGAAGCACAGTTCGGCATGGATCTCGTCGGAGATGATCAGCGCGCCCTGGTCCAGGCAGGCAGTGGCCACCGCCTGCAGTTCATCCCGGGGGAAGACCTTGCCCAGCGGGTTGTGCGGGTTGCTCAGGAGCATGGCGCCGGCGCCTTGCAAGGCCTGGCGCAGTGCATCCATGGGCGTGTCGTAGGTGCCCTGGGCGGTGAGCTGGAACGGCACTTCGATCTTGTCCAGGCCCCAGTTGCCCGGGGCCAGGCGCAGCGGACGATAGTTGGGGGTCTGCACCACCACCGGTTGCCCGGGTTTGACGAAGGCGTGCAGGGCCATGTTGAAGCCGGGCTCGACCCCGGGCAGGAAGATCAGTTCGTCGGGTTGCACGCGCCAGGCGTATTTGTCCCAGAGGTCGGCGACCACCGCTTCGCGCAACTCGTCGCGGGCCACGCTGTAGCCCAGCAGCGGGTGCTCCAGGCGCTGGCGCAAGGCCTGGAGGATGCCGTCGGCCACGGCGAAATCCATGTCGGCCACCCACATCGGCAGGACATCCTCGGGGTAGCGGCTCCATTTGGTGCTGCCGGTGCCATGACGGGGGTGCAGGGTATCGAAATCGAAGCTCATGAACGGCTCTCGTCGCCTGGGAAAGGTAGCGCGGATTCTAGCGCTTTCGCAGCTGTCCCGCGGGGAATGCGGGGGTGGGGCGCTGGTCGGCGTATCGCTGGCTCAAAGGCCGCGCGACAGTTCGGATAGGTTGCGCTGCGGGTTCAATAAGTGCCCGCGCCTGTTTATTTAAATAGGGATATTGGTAGTGCAAATGTTTCGGCCTTGAGCGGTTTTTGTCGAATCTTGTGCGTACTGTTTTTTAAGGTATTTCTTAGATTGTGTTTTTACCTGCTGTTATATGGTGTGGCGGTTGTCATGGACACTGGCGTGCCAAGCAAAACAGTGTGGCAGCGAAAAAATCAATAAAAAGGAGCAGGGCGATGAAGCTCGAAAATGGAATTCGCTACCGTGATTTTTCTGTCCCCTATCTGGTGGATGAAACACTTCGGGAGGGTATTGAACGCACCGCCTTTCCCATCACGGTGGACGCCAAGTTATCCATCCTCAAGGCCATGGTCGAGGCTGGACTGCGGGATTTCGTGGTGGGTTGCGGGCCGGAGGAACCCCTGGTCTGGGACCGGTTGCATCGGGCACGGCAAGCCGGCGAATTGCCGGCCGACACCCAGGCCACGTTCATCATCCTGCTGAACTGCTGGGAAACCGCCTTTGATTACTTCAAGGCCCGGGCTCATCGACGGGAATGGATTGCCGACACCGTCTTCAGCTTCGGCATGATCACCTACCGGCAGGACGATCGAGAGTTCGAGCGCGCAATCCGGGCGTTTCGCGACATCGGCGCCGTCAAGTTCAAGGCCAGCGTGCTCAACAACTTCCGCAATGGGGTATGCGAGCAGCGTTATGCCGGGATCTGCCGGCAGATCGACTGGGCCGTCAACCTGGGGGTGGAGATCATCCGCATCAACGACTCCGTGGGTTCGCTGCAACCCCATGTGACCCGCTGGCTGTGCTCGAAGCTGGTGGTGGACTACCCGCACCTGGTGTTCTGCCTGCACGCCCATAACGACAACGGACTGGCCCTGGCCAATACCATGCAGGCGATTCAATGCGGTTTTCAGATGGTCGAAGGGGCCCTGGCCGGATTTGGCAACCGCTCCGGAATTGCACCACTGGAGCAAGTTGTGAAGTTGTGTCGGGACAACAATATAAAGTTGGGCGCGCAAGCGTTGGATCTGGACAAGTTGATCGATGCCTCGCGTTATTGTGAGGAAAAGTTGCTGCAGTTGCCCGGCGTCTATCGTCCGGTTAGTGGCAAGTTTGAAACATTGTCCAATTATGGCGTGTTGAATATTCCGGACTTTCTGGACACTCAGGATGAAAAGGCTTACTTCGTCAATTATGTGGGCTTGCATCCGCAGACCATCCGTCAAGCCCTGGCCGATTATTCATCGCTCAGCACTCCGGTTGCCGAGATTGCCGATGAGGAGCTGTGGCCGATCGTCGAGAACCTGAAAGAGGAAATGCGCGCCTCGATGGCGGACATCGAGGTCCGTTATCAGCACGCGATGGCCGGGGTGATGGAGTTCTACCGTTCCTCTACCTACAGCCCGATGCAATTGGCCCGCTATGCCGAGCGCCAGCTTCTGCAGGAGCAATCGGCCCATGGATAAGGTGTTCACCGTGGTGATGCCGCTGTTTGCGATGATTTTCGCCGGCTACTGGATCGTGCGGCTGGAGGTGATCGGCAAGGACACGGTCAAGGGCCTGGTGGGGGTGGTGTTCTGGTTGTTCCTGCCGTGCTTCATCTTCATCAAGACCCTCGGCACCCGGGACCATGGCGAGCTGGATTGGGCCTTGCTCAGCGCCTATTACCTGGCCTGCCTGGTGACCTTCATGATCGCCGCCGTGGGCGGGCGGCTGATCTGGGGCGGCAACGCGCGGGTGGCCGGTCTGCGCGGGCTGTCGTCCATCTCCGGGGTGGTGGGCTACATGGGGTTGCCCTTGATGGTCATGGCGTTTGGCGACGAAGCGGCGCTGCCGACGCTGATGATCACCATGGCCGACAACCTGGTGATCCTGGCGGGGGGCGCGCTGATCATGGAACTCACCGAGCCGCGCGATGCGCAGGACAGGCCGGATCTGGCCCGTGTGCTGCTGACCACCGGCAAGTCGATCATCAGCAACCCGCTGATTCTGGCGGTGGCCCTGGCGGCGCTGTGCATCGCCCTGCAGTGGCGGTTGCCCAGCCCGCTGCAGATCTTCGCCACGCAGATGACCAACGC
The DNA here is from genome assembly GCF_013407925.2 of Pseudomonas protegens. Taxonomy (NCBI): domain Bacteria; kingdom Pseudomonadati; phylum Pseudomonadota; class Gammaproteobacteria; order Pseudomonadales; family Pseudomonadaceae; genus Pseudomonas; species Pseudomonas protegens. Next base: position 6,119,467 of record NZ_CP060201.1, read on the forward strand.
CACCGGTCCCCTGGCGCTGGTGGCCCTGGGCGCCGCCTTTGCCGTGCACCGCCAGCAGAACCTGATCAAGGGCGACGCTTTGGCCCTGGCGCTGTTGAAGGTGGTGGTGTTGCCGGTGCTGGTGTTCGTGTCCGCCCGCTATGTGTTTGGCCTGGGCGAGTTCCTGGTCAAGATCGCGGTGATCATGGCGGCGCTGCCAGTGGCGGTGAACGTCTTTATCCTGGCCTCGCGCTACAAGACCTACGAGACCGAGGTGTCCAGCAGCATGCTGCTCTCGGCGGTGATGGGCATCGGGGTGATCTCGGGGTTGCTGGTGCTGCTGGATTGAGCCGCGGCGCTCGTCACCCTTGAGTGCTTGAAACACCCCGCCCGGGTGATGCCCTGGCGGGGTGTCTGTTGTTGCTGCGGCGGACTGGCTGGTCCGTCCTGACGCGCCGTTGCGTGCGCGTTGCCTTCCTCTATCTTGGGCAAGGTCTGCCTCTAGGCAGCTTTTCCCTTGCCTGTGCCTCAGAAAAACCTCGTTTCGCAACGCTTCGGGTTAGGCAAACAATGAACCCCTGCATACGCCTGCCCGACTGCCCGGTGCGTTGTGGCGATGCACTGCCGATCGATTTGTTCTTCCTACAAAAACAACAGGGAGCAAGCGATGAACCGCCATTCGAGCAAGACCGCGTCCGGCGACCCCGGGCAGGTCGCCAACACATCAAGCGAACGGGGCCGCAGAGCCCGCAACGGTGACGATCCGCCTGTGCAGCCCGTGCTGGGCCGGGCGATGCACCGCTGACCAAGACTCGTCGTGCCTGGTGCTGTACCGCCCGTGAATACGGTCGCTTCCAGGCTCTTGCTGTGCAGGTTCGTGCGGGCGAGCCGGCTTTCTTGAGGAAGGGTTTCATGTCCAACACCTTGCGTTGCGGCGTTGCATTGTCGTGGCTTGTGCTGTGTGCCGGGGCTTCGGCCCAGGCGCAGAACCTCACGGTCATTTCCTTTGGCGGGGCCACCAAGCAGGCCCAGGAAAAGGCCTATTTCCAGCCATTCAACCAGAGCGGAGCGGGCCAAGTGGTGGCCGGTGAGTACAACGGCGAACTGTCGAAGATCAAGGCCATGGTCGATGTCGGCAAGACCAGCTGGGACGTGGTCGAAGTGGAAAGTCCGGAGCTGTTGCGCGGCTGCGACGAGGGCCTGTTCGAGCCTTTGGATCTGTCACGTTTCGGCGATCCGGCGCAGTACGTCCCTGGCACCCTGAGCGAGTGCGGCGTGGCGACCTATGTCTGGTCGATGGTCATGGCCTTCGCTCCGCAGAAACTGGCCAAGGCCCCGGGCTCCTGGGCGGACTTCTGGAACCTCAAGGACTTCCCCGGCAAGCGCGGCCTGCGCAAGAGCGCCAAGTACACCCTGGAGATCGCGCTGCTGGCGGACGGAGTCGCCCCCGAGCAGCTGTACCAGGTGCTCAATACGCCGGAAGGGGTGACCCGGGCCTTCGCCAAGCTGGACCAGATCAAACCCTATATCCAGTGGTGGGAAGCCGGGGCCCAGCCGCCCCAATGGCTGGTGGCGGGCGATGTGGTGATGAGCGCGGCCTATAACGGACGCATTGCCATGGCCCAGAAGGAGGGCATGCGCTTGAGCATTCTCTGGCCCCAGAGCCTGTACGACCCGGAGTACTGGGCCGTGGTCAAGGGGTCGCCGAACAAGGCCCTGGCCGAGGATTTCATCCTGTTTGCCAGCCAGCCCCAGGCGCAGAAGCTGTTCTCGCAGAACATTCCCTACGGACCGGTACACCGTCAGGCCTTGCCGCTGTTGCCTGAAGCGGTGCAGCAGCAACTGCCGACCTATGAGGCCAACCTGAAAGGCGCGCGGGCGGTGGATGCGGCCTTCTGGGTCGATCATGGCGAGGAGCTGGAGCAGCGCTTCAACGCCTGGGCCGCGCGCTGACGGACGACCCTGGCCTGTTGGCGCGAGCTTGCCTGTGCCACCTTGAAAAACGCCGTGTTCACCCAGTGGACACGGCGTTTTCGTGGTGGGGCATCGCCCGCGCATTCACTCCTGCGGCGTTTCAGTCCGCGACGGGAGGCTGGGTCAGCCAGTCGATAAACAGCGAAAACAGCTCGGCCTGGGAGTTGATGGCCAGTTTGGTGTAGAGGTTCTTGCGGTGCATGCGCACGGTTTCCGGAGAGATCTGCAGCACCTTGGCGGTGGATTTCACCGAGTGACCGCGCAGGATCAGGTGGGCGATCTCCCGCTCGCGGACCGTCAACAGCGGATTGCCGAAACTCATGAAGGCGGCTTCGATCTGCTGGTTGAGGTTGGCCGGCGCCCGGGTTGGCAGCCGATCCGCCGGGGCTTGTCGCAGCAGTTGCTGCAGGCCGCCGGTGGTGCCGAAACGGCGCAACAGTTCACGCACCAGCGGTTCCACGGCCCTTAGCAGGGCCAGGGGCGCGCTGGCGAAGCGTGCGCCGCTCAGGCCCTGGAACATGCACAGGGAAATCTTGCTCTGGGAGTCGAGGTCGACGATGTAGTAGCTGTCTTCGGCGCCCCCGGTCTTGAGGTAGTAGGTCTTGTAGTACTGGCTGCTGAAGAAGTCGTCCGGGGCGATCTCCGAGAGGTGGTAAAAGCCTTCCGCCAGGCCGTTTTCCACGGCCAGGCAGAAGGGATCCAAGAGGTAGCCCCGGGAAAAGTAGCGGTTGATGATCGCGTCGCGGTACTCGCCGACTATGCCTTGCTCGTGCAGCAACTGCGGTGGCAGGCCCTTGCGCTCCAGGCTGATCATCATGGATTCGATCGGGGTCAGGGCGTTCAGCGCCGCGGCCAGGCGGGGCAGGAACGCATCATCGTCCAGAGCCTGGAACGCCTCGGCCAGGCCGGCATGCCAGCTCTGCAGGGCCTGGAGGGAGAGAAGGGCAGTGGGGGTGTTGTCGGGTGCGCTCATGCCCGGCAGTTTAACGGCCGGGCGCAGGCCGGGTAAGAGCCCGCGACACGGCTCCGGGGCGATCGGTTGCAGGCGCATCACCCCAGGTACTGACCGTCGCGACGCAGCTCGGCGGCGGCCTCCAGAATGCATTCGCGCAAGGTGTCGACGATCTGGTCGATCTGCTGATGGTTGATGATCAGCGGCGGCGACATCACGTTGAGGTGGCCGATCGGGCGTACCAGCAAGCCCTTGGCCTGGGCCCGCAGGTGGATGCGCTCGGCGATGTTCAGGGCTTCGGGCAGCAGCGCCTTGCTCTGCTTGTCCGCGACGAATTCGACACAGGCCATCAAGCGCTTGCAGCGCACATTGCCCACCAGCGGCAATTCGGCCAGGGTCTGCAGGCGCTGCTCCATGTAGCGCCCGACATCCTCGACATGGGCCAGCAGGTTCTCCCGCTCGATGATCTCGATGTTCTTCAGCGCCGCGACGCAGCTCACCGGGTGGCCGCTGTAGGTGAAACCGTGGGTAAAGCAACGGCCTTTGCCCGGTTCGCCGATCACCTGCCAGATGCGCTCGGAAAAGATGCACGCCCCCAGCGGCAGGTAGCCCGACGTCAGGCCCTTGGCGGTGGTGATGATGTCCGGCTGCATGCCGAACACCTCCTGTGAGGCGAAGAAGGTTCCCAGGCGTCCGAATGAGGTCACCACCTCGTCAGCCACATACAGTAGGTCGTAGCGTTGGCAGATTTCCCACATGCGAAGGTGATAACCCTCGGGCGGAATTATCACCCCGCCGGAGCCCATGATGGGTTCGGCAAAGAACGCCGCGACCTTGTCCGGGCCGATGGTGAGGATCTTGTCTTCGAACTCGGCCAGCAGAAACTCGAGAAATTCTGCCTCGCTCATCCCGGCCGGGGCCCGGTAGTAGTTGGGGCAGGAGATGTGGTGGAACAGATCACTCATGAAGTCGAATTCGGGGGCCCGGTCCGCGGCCTTGTTACCGATGGACATGGTGAGGAAGGTGGAGCCGTGGTAGGCATTGATCCGTGAGATCACGTGCTTTTTCTCATGCTTACCGCGACTGTTCTGATAGAACTGCACCAGGCGATAGGCCGTGTCCACCGCCGTGGAGCCGCCGGTGGTGAGGAACACGTGATTCAGGTCGCCCGGAGCCAGGCTGGCGAGTTTTTCACAGAGCTCGATGGCGCTGACGTTGGCCATGTCGCAGAACGGGTTGGAGTAGGCCAGCTGCCGTACCTGATCGGCGATGGCCTCGGCCATTTCCTCGCGCCCCAGGCCGATGTTGGTGCACCACATGCCGCCGACCGCGTCCAGATAGCGTCGGCCGGCGGTGTCATAGATGTAGGCGCCTTCACCGGCGGCGATGTTCAGCGAGCCCTGCTCACGGTGTTCGTCGAACATGTGGAAACCGTGCATGTAATGCGCCTTGTCGGCGGCCACCAGCTTGGGTTCGTCGAACTGCTGGAAGAAGGTTGCGGGTTGGATAGCCATGGGCTTTACCTCGGGTCGAAGCATGACGTGGACAATTTGTGAAATTGGCGCCGGCAGTTCACTTGCCGATCTTCACCATGTTCCAGGTGCGGGTGATCAGGCGGGTACTGGCGGGTGACTGGATGGTCTGGGTGAACAGCCGCTCGCGGGTCTGGGCATCGGGGTAGATCGCCGGGTTGTCGCGCACTTCGGCGCTGAGCAGCGGCGTGGCCTTGAGATTGGCATTGGCATAGCGGATGTAGTCGCTGACCTCGGCCATGACCTGGGGCTGCAACAGGTATTCGATAAAGGCATGGGCATTGGCCACATTCGGGGCGTCGGCGGGAATGTAGAAGTCATCGAACCAGATCAGCGACCCTTCCCTGGGGATGAAGTAATCAAGCTTGACCGGTGCCCCGGCTTCATTGGCCCGGGCCTGGGCCGTGGCGTAGTCGCCGGACCAGGTGGCGCTCAGGCACAGCTCGCCATTGGCCAGGCCATTGAGGTAGCTGGTGGAGTCGAACTTGCGAATGTAGGGGCGCACGGCCATCAAGGCCTCCTGCGCGGCCTTGAGATCGGCGGGTTCGGCGCTGTTGGGATTGCGCCCCAGCCAGGCCAGGACCAGCGGCAGGATATCGGTGGGCGAGTCCTGCAGCGTCACCCCGCAATCGGCGAAGCGTGACACCACCTTGGGATCGAACAGCATCGCCAGGGAACCGATGGGCGCATCCGGCATCCGCTCGCGGATCTTGTCGACGTTGTAGGTCACGCCATTGCTGCCCCAGGTATAGGGCGCCGAATACTGCACACCCGCGTCGTAGTTCTCCAGGCTCTTGAGCACCTGGGGATCGAGATTCTGCCAGCTGGGCAACAACTGCTTGTTCAACGGCTGGAACACCCGCGCCTTGATCAAGGGCGGCACCAGCGCGGCATTGAGCACCACCAGGTCATAGCCGGAGCGCCCCGGAAGCAGCTTGCCCTGCACGGTTTCGTAAGAGTCGAAGGTGTCGTAGATCACCTTGATCCCGCTGGCCTTCTCGAAGCCGGCGAGGGTGTGCTCACCGATGTAGTCCGACCAGTTGTACAGGCGCAAGGTCTTGTCGGCGGGCTCCTGAGCCTGCAACCCGACTGCCGCCACCGCCAGAACCACGCCAAATACCGCAGGGAATGCTATGCGCATGCTGGAATTCCGCCTTGAACCTGATGGAAGGAGCCCGGGTCGAGCCATTGGCGCTACTGTCCGCGAGCGACCGGACACATGCCATAACCCGATCGGGTAGGTGACCGCGCGCGCAGAAGAGGAGGGAGCAATCCGCCGTCATGTGTGCAATCATCCAGCGCCGCTGCCCCACTGCGAGACGGATTTGCAGCTGCCCGGAAACCTGCGGAAACAGCCCGGCAGAAAAAATATCGAATAGGAGTTGCCAGGAATGGAAAACATGTCCATAATTGCGACCATTCCTCAGCGAGGAAACGGAAAAACTCTTTAAAAATCAAAGAGTTGCGAGATGAGGTTGATCTCGAATACCGTTACAGTTTGTACGTGTTCAGTGTTGCTTTACGGTACTGGACACTTGGGGCCGAGTAGCAAAATGGTTATGCAGCGGATTGCAAATCCGCCTACGCCGGTTCGATTCCGACCTCGGCCTCCACCCTTGAAAACCCCGTAGATTAACGTCTACGGGGTTTTTTATTGCCTGGGATTTGGGCAATCACTTCCGCAATTTTTTGAATTGCTTCCGCAATCGGGCTTTCTAATCGCTGAGTTGACGTACGACTTTGGGGTGGGAGTGGGTAGTGGTGTGGCTGGCTAAAGGCTGTTGCGCATCGCAGCAAGTAGCGCCCGCTTTGCTTGATCACTGTTTATTTGTACAGTATTATTGTGATGTAAAAATGAATCTTGACAAGCTGGGCATTGGGCAAGAAAGGTGGTTAGATAGCTTTTTAATGGCATGTCGCCACCTTCTTACTGGATTGAGGATGTCACTTGGCTACTCTAACTACTGCCGAAGTTGATGCTCTGCAAATTGAGAATTTCATTTTTCACGTAGTTCATCATGGAGCTGATGATCCAATTTTGTTCGACGACACACCACTGGCGACTTTTGAGCAATTCTTCATTGATCGCATCAAAGAGACACTCAAAGGAAATAGGTTTCTTTTCAAAGTTAACTCCCAGGTTAAGGAAAAACTGGAGAGCTGGGAAAATGGAGAGCATTCATTTGTAGATATCTCCAAAAACTTAGCGCGCCAGTTTCACCGTGTAGGTGACAAACGGATGAAAACAGGTGTTTTGATCGTCATCGGACTGAAAACGAATGAGAGGAAGTTATATTCACTCATTAAGTATGATTCCGAGAAGGTTGTCACCTTCGTCCGTGAAGGAGCTAGAGCTATTCTGCAGGCAGTGACGAACAACTTTACGGAGTCACCTAAGGCGTTACAGAAATCGGCTCTGATAGATCTCAAAGCCGATGAGGCCGAGGTTGTGATAATTGATCGTATGAACCGTACAGGAATAAGCGATTTCTATAAAAATTTCTTAGGTGTCGAGCGGCTGCGTAATTCAAAGGAGATGACTAGCGACTTGGTTAAGGCTGTTAGGAAGACAGTTAAGGTTCACGCTGCAGAGTTGCCTCGGGCCATTACTTCCAAGGTCTCTGATAAAATCGTAGAGATTGCGAAAGCTAGAAAAGAATTCGAAGTTGAAGCTTTTTTCAATGACTTTTTTGGTGTGAAGGCTAGTGAAGAAATTCGTCAAACTTTTGATCGGACATTGGATAGCCTCAAACTTACCGGCGAAGCCTTTGAGTACGATGAAGGTGAGCTCCCCAAAAGCGAAGACAAGAAGTACATAACCTCTGAAGGTATTCGTATAACTATGCCAGCGAAAGCTAAAGGACTTTTGGAGGTTAAGCACACTAAGGATGAGTCTATTATCACTATTCGAACGAGTCGATTGCAGGAAATATGACCAAACAAATCGGCAATGAGATCAGCGGCTTTTTTCGAAGGCTAGCGAATCAGCCTGGAGCGACGCTGACGGAGTCGATTCAGAGTGTTCGTGTGGATAACGTGAATCACTACACTCCGGAATTGGTTGATGAGCTGAAAGCGATAGCCTCAAAAGTTGAGCAACTCGATTTGGGGCTGCTGGAATTGTTTGGTGATGTGGCAGGCAGGCTAGGGATAGCCGAAATGGAATGGGACGATATAGAGGGCGAAAGCCTTACGATTATTTTGGAAAAAACAAGCCAGGATGATCGGTGTTTTTTCTTCAGTCAAAAAGGTTTTAAAAGTTGGCTGGAAGGGCTCTCTGTGACGAGTCAGAACGTGAGTGATCGTAAGTGTATTGAGATTACTGACGATTTTTCTGAATTTTCCACATTCCTTTTTACTGTAAAGCAGTTTGGAAGCCCACGGACATTGCCTGATTTCAAACAGGCTCCTGAAAAACCTGGAAAGTTGGTTCGTGACTTCACGCAGCGCTTCACACCGCAGTACATTGACCCATGGTTGCTCATTGATAAGCCCGCGAAGACAAGCGAGTCTTTCCGAACATGGTCAGGTGTGGCTATACAGAGGTTGGTTTATTGTTTGCCAACGGAGATTCGAGCTGAAGGAAGCGACGCACAGGTGTTTTTCCGTGGAGGGCGGTCTCTGCCAATCTCTATTGATAAAGAGGTTGTTTGGGATGAAGTTAATTTTGAGCTTATTTACGACGTCTGTGAATGGGTGTATTCCACTCCCCGTGAAGCGGAAACAAAATTCCAACTGTTGAATAACCATGTGGGTATCAATTGGAGCCTTGAAGAGGCTTGGCCCTCAGGAACTAACCACCTACTTCCAAATAGTTTTGCAGGTGCCAAAGAAGCCTTCTCTTTCCATCTTCAGGAGCAAAGCAAGGAGGCCGTAAAGAGCTTGGGAGATCTCCGAAAGGGGTTGCAAGAGGAGGTCAATAAAACACAGTCGGCAACGAGGGATTTGGTTGCAGCACTCTGGCGAGACTTTGCGGTAGCGGGAGTAGTCGCGGCACTTAAGGCCCCTATACTACCCAATGTTATTCCAGATATTTCAATCAAGGCTCTTCAGATTGGGGTGTCAGCGCTTTTGTTTTTGAGTATTTTAGTTAGCACTATTTCTAATTGGAAATTCAATAGTCTGGCTGATTGTAGTCGCCGCAACTGGCGTAAAAAGCTGTATAGCTTTATGTCAGATGCGGACTGGAAGAGTCTAGTAGAAAAACCTATTTCATCTGGGCGCACTGTATATTGGGTTTCTTGGTCGTTTTGTCTATTGCTTTATTTGACGATGATTAGGTATTTTCTTGGTCTGGCTATCCCCGATGTTGTTGCTAACTACGTTGATCGTCCCTTTGTTCTACTATATAACTTTATCTGCGCTGTCCTTTCCTATTACTGCTAATGTTGATGGTTGGTTTTCCGTCGATAAACTTTTAGTATGAAGCTACTTTGTTCGAAAAAACATTGTTAGTCATTCGCTGTCGATTGTAATACTCGGTAGTATCGGGATTATTTTGTAGGTTTAACAATCTCACCAACCCGCCGATAGACCTTCTTAGTCATCTCCTCAGTTGAGTGCCCCAGCAACCGGCTTGCATGCGTCAGCTCGATCTCACTAGCCGCCTTCGGCCGAATGTCCTTGAACTGAAACTGCCGAATGCTGACCGCCAGTGCCGGATCGCCATCGGCCGCTGCCTTGATGGCGGCCTTCTCCCGGGCATCATCCCAGCGATTGCGTAGCATCTGCTGGCTCATTCGTAGCCCTGACGCGTTGGTGATCAGCGTCGATGTCCTGATTCCGTTGATGGCCCTGCGTTCCTGTAGATCCTCGATAAAGGCGCTCAACCCGGACTGGACGCCTTCCTCCTCCAGGCGCAGGCGCAGGCGCTTTTCGGTCTTGCCCTGGCCAATCAGCAAGAACCCATTGTTCAGGTCGGTGGCGGCGATCTTGAGCACGTCTGCGGGGCGTTGGCCGGTCAGGTAGGCCAGGTCCATTGCGTCCTTCAGTTCTTGCACCGCCTCGGCGTACACCGCATTCCATACGGTCTCGCCGGCGTAGTAGTCCCTGGGCTTTTCCTTGTTACGGCGAACGCCGAAGCACGGGTTGGCTTTGTCGGTCAGGCCCCACTCTCGGGCGATGGTGAACGCGTGGGAGAGTAGGGCGATTTCTCTGTTGGCCCGGACCTTGGCGGTTCTGGCATCGCGGTATTGGGCGATCACCTGGGGGGTGATCGATTCGATAGGTGCGTTCTCAAAGGCTCTCCTGAGCTGCTTGAGTTCCTTGCGGTTGTCCGACTGGGTGCGGATCGACTTGCCGGGGATGATCTCCTTTTCGTACCGGTCGAATACGTAGCTCATCAGGTGGTTAGGCTTGGGTGGCGTTCTGCGCTCCAGCCTGGCCCATTCCACCTTGGCCTGATCGAGGTCGGTGCCTAGTGGGATTTCTTTGCGTTTGCCGGCGGCGTCCCTGCCGTCGTAGTAGTACGCCGTCCAGATCTGGCCGTTCTTGCCCTTTCTGATACGGCGCACCATACGCGGCGGCAGGTCGCGGTTGGCTGTGGTTCTCTTGCGCACGGGTCAGCTCACATTCGCAAGGTTGAGCGACCAGACTTCAGTCACGGCACTAGCTGCAGAGGGTTTAATGCCGGCTAACTTCATCCTGGCGTAAACCCGGCCAACGATGGGGCGCCGTGCACCGGTCAGAACAAACTCCCAATTGTTGTTGGTCAGCCATTGGATCTGTTTGGACGGGAGCTGATAGCCCGTGATGGTTGCGAGCTCTTCGTCGGCCAGGGTTTCGCTTTGTAATGAGTTAGCTGCATATGGGGCGTTATTAGTGCTCATGCGGCGACCTCACTTTGAAAGCTCAAGAAATGCAGTTGCTGCCACTCTTGGATCTTGGCCGTTTCCAATGGCGCGGTTCCTGTCCATCCGATCGGCCATCCCATGAGGCTTTCCCAGAAATCCGGGTTCACATAGAGCTTGCCGGTGGGTGTTCCACGAAGCTTGTTCTGGCTTCCTCCTACCTCCTGGAAGGTTCCGCCCCAGCGGCTGGAGCCATGGCATGGAGTCGGCCACGATCCAGCAACGGGTTCTGGTGTGGGGGCGCCAACGTGGTTCGATCCCAGCACTCCCCATCGAGCAGAAAACCCCAGCTCGGCCAGGTCACCGAGCACTGTTCCAAGTCCTCGGTGAGTGAGAGCTGACGAGTTCTCCACGAACGCAAATCGGGGTCGTACTTCGCTAATGATTCTTGCCATGTGCCGCCAGAGGGAGCTCGCTTCCCCTTCAATACCGGCTTTTTTTCCTGCTTGGGATATGTCGGTGCAAGGAAATCCCCCAGAAACCACGTCAACAAACCCGCGCCATGGGTAGCCGGCCCAGTAGAGCATGGCGACGGTGAGTATCAGGCCGATCAGGGCAATGATCTGTATGTGGGTCATGTGGTGTGCTCCGGTGGGTTTGGCTGGTGGTGGCAGCCCTTGGGTTATTGCTCGTGCTCGGCGATGTCGCTTTGTTGCTTGGCGTGTTCTTCATCCGCCCGGTAGGCGCGGATGTCGATCAGTGCGGCAACGTGGCGGATGTGTGCGTACTTCGGTGCCTTGCGGCTGCTGTCCAGGGTGGTGACGGGCAGTTGAATGCGGCCGCTGCTGATCTCGGCGGCGAACGACTGTTCGTTGAGGTTGCGGAAGTACTGCACGCGGATCTTTTCCAGCGGGATCAGTACGTCGCCGAAGGTGCGATACAACAGCTCGACTGTGGCGGTTTCCGGTGCTGGCATCAGGCGCAGCGGGGTCTGGTTGGCGTTACTCATTGGCTTGCTGGCTCTCCATGCGCTGGCGGCGTTTCGGGTGGTTCCAGGTGATCAGGCAGTGGGCTTTGGTCAGCTCGCGCAGATGCTCGGGTACCTCAAGGAGCGCAGCGTTGCGCTCCTCTTTGGTCCGTAAGGCGATGATCTGGCGGGCGTACTCCCTAGGCCACGTCACGGCGGTCTGCCGGGATAGCGGGCAGGGCGAGGCCCAGTTGCTCGGCGAGCCAGGGAATGCCGGCCTGTCGAACCCGCGTTGACTGGCTGTATTGCATGCCGAGTTTGTCGTGGTACCAGTTGCCGTCCTTGATACGCAGGTACTCCCGATCCCGCATTGGGAAGGCCGGCAGGTTGTGTTCGGTGAGTAGGTGCTTCTCGCGCATCAGCTTGATCAGGGCGGCGGGAGGCTTAGCAGGCTCGTTGGTGGGGGCAAAAATGGGGCTGGTCGCTGGGGCGGCTTTAGGCTCCATCGTTCCAGGGCTTGGCACAGCAATCGGTGGGGCTATCGGTGCCGCCATTGGGGGAACCGTAGGTTACTTTGGCGGGGATGCCCTGGGCTCCTATGCCGGCAAAGCGATGTTTGGTTCTGACGATTCCCTCAAGCGGATGCCCGCAGCGGGCCCGCTGATGCTGGCCAATGCCGGGAAGGACATCCCGCCGGTCCTGGGCGACATCGCGAAATCGTTCAAGACCGGACAGACACCTCCGATGATGGGGCAGGTGGTGCGCTCCATGGGGACCGCCTCGCCGTCGGCAACTGTGCCCGCAATGCTCAAGGCGCCCGAACCTGCGAAGCAGGTGCCCAAGGTCGACCAGCAATTTGCTTTCTCGCCGAACCTGCAGGTCACGGTGCAGGGGGACGTTAAAGACCCAGCTCAGGTGGCCCGGGAGGTTGAGCCTTACATGCGCCGGATGTTCGACGAGTACAGCCGCCAGGCTGCGGCTCGTCAGCTGTCGGACGAACCACACGTTTAAGGAGGTGCCATGGCGTACATGGAACAACTGCAGTCAGGGTTCCAGTCCCTGGTCGAGGCGGGGGAGGCGGGCCGCAGCAGTGCGGATGGCATGCTGACCCCGCTGAACGGAGCCATCAGCGAGATTACCGGCGCCGCCTCTGAGCTGGAGAGCATCCCGTTTGTGGGGCCTGAGATGGGCGCCAAGCTGCAGCGGACCTTGCGCGGCATCACCGCCGCGCAGTCCGTGGTCGGTGAGGTGGCGGCCAAGTACAGCCAGGCCGTGTCGGCGGCGGGGCAGATCCAGCAGCGGCTCGGTACGTTGCAGGAGCAGACCGCCAAGGCCAGCGCGGCGATCAACCGGATCGGTGGGCAGGTCAGCCCGTCCCTGGGCAGCATCCTTCCGACCGGTTCATTCGGTGGCCTGGGTACTCCGGCCGCCGCGGCGGTGAAGCCGTTCCCGCACTTGCTGATCATTCAGCCGTTCCGGGTTGCCGGTGAAGCCTTTTACTTCAACCTCGACACCGCAGCCTTTGAAGAACTGCGCCGTCAGACCGGTTTCCGCTGGGCCGGCCAGGAACGCCTGACCCGCAGCATCGCGCAGCAGGCGGTCGGACAGGGCGACGACAAGATCACACTCAAGGGCGCGGCGTTTCCGGGGTTCAAGGGTGGACTGGGTCAGTTGCAAAAACTGCGCAGCATCGGTCGACGCCTGCAGCCGCTGAGCCTGACCACGGGCTATGGCGAGGTGCTGGGCACTTGGTGTCTGACCAGCCTTGAGGAGGAGCAGAGCCATCTGCTGGCCGGGGGCATCCCGCGTAAGCAGGGCTTTTCAATGGAGTTCGTGAGCTATGGCGACGACATGCAGAACGTCTGACGGGGATCTGCTGGACACCCTGTGTCACCAGTATTACGGGCACCTCAATGGCAGTGTCGAAGCGGTGCTCGATGCCAACCAGGGGCTGGCCGATGAGCCCCAGCCGTTCCGGGCTGGGGTGCTGATCGTGCTGCCGGATCTGCCGGCGGTGACTGAGGCCGCACTGCAGCTGTGGGATTAGCCGGCGGCTTTGGCGCATTCCTTGGCGTTGGCCTGGTAGGACGTGTTGTCTTCGGAGTACTGACGAGCATCTTTGAAAATCATGCCCTGCCAGGATGAAGCCGCGTCGATTGCGGCGGAACGGCATTTAGCGAAGGGGGCAAACAGCGATCCGAAGCGGTCGCTTTCGTCTTGTAGCTTGTTCAGCGCAATGGCCTGCTCACGAGCTTGTTTACTGTCCATTGTTCCGGATTTGGCTAGGTTCTGGCCATGCTCTACTGCCTTGTTAAGACGTTTGAGGAAGTCGCGGGCTTCCTCGGGCTTGATCTTCTTGGCCGCTTCTTGGGCGGCTATGGCCTGTCTGCCGCGCTCTGCGGCTTCGGCGCTCACGGGGACGTCGTCACCCAGGTCTATAACCCGCAGTTTCTGTTCGGCCTGTGCCATCGAGGCGGCCAACAGGCACAGCGTCAATCCGAAAATCCTTTTCACTCTCTCAACTCCTGTAGGGGCAACGGCTCGGGATTCTATGAAGTCCCCGTCGCTGTGTCACCCAGGGGGAGGCTTATTGCATGACGCCTGTATTCCGAATCGTTGCGGACGGCAAGAACATCACCGCGCTGATCAATGACCGGCTGTTGACCCTGCGCACTTCGGACAAGCCCGGCATGGAGTCGGACGAGTTTGAGCTGCGCATCGACGACCGCGACGGCGCTGTGGCCTTGCCCAGCCGTGGCGCCAGTATCGAGGTGTTTATGGGCTATGCCGGCCAGTCACTGACGCGCCTGGGTCGCTATATGGTGGACGAGGTCGTGGTGACGGGGCCGCCTGACTCTATCGAGATCCGGGGCAAGGCCAGCGACATGCGCGGCAGTGGCAAGACCACCCGCAGCGGGAGTTGGGAAAGCGTCCCGCTGCAGCAGATCGTGCGCGATGTGGCGACCCGCAATGGCTGGCAGCCGGTGTGCCCGGTGACCACCAAGGTGCCCCGGGTCGATCAGCTCAATGAATCCGACTTCAACTTCATCACCCGCCTGGCCAAGCAATACGACTGCACGGCCAAGGTGGCCGACGGCAAGCTGCTGGTGCTGCCCCGTCAGGCCGGGCAGAGCGCCAGCGGCAAGGCCCTTGGTACTGTCACCATTACTCGTAGCGACGTGAGCCGCTATCAGTTCCGCCTGGGGGACAAAAGCACCCACAAGGCGGTGCAGACCAAGCACCAGGACAAGAAGAGCGGAAAGCTGCGGGTCGTCGACCTGGGCAACGATGACTCACCGGACGGCCTGCCGCCGGTGCACACCGATCGCCACATCTACCCGAACAAGTCCGCTGCCGAGCGGGCCGCCAAGGCCCGTCTGGCGGCATTCAACCGTAGCACCGCCGGTGTACGCCTGGAGATGCCCGGCCGAACCGATCTATTCGCTGAACGCATGATCAATGCCCAGGGCTTCAAGGTCGGCCTCGATGGCGAGTACCTGGTGGACTCGGTCGAGCAGGTGTTTACCCAGTCCGGGTGGAGCACCACGGTCGAATGCAACGGCGGCAAGAAGGGTAAGGCGAAAGCCAAAGGCAAGAAAAAGAAAGAAACCAAGCCGCTCAAGGTTGTGCAGCTTTAACCCCCATCATCACTGGAGATATCAGGCATGACGATTACCGTGCAGCAGCTGCTGCAGATCCTCCCCAACGCCGGCGCTAAAGCCGGCGTTTTTGTTCCTGCTCTCAACGCTGCCATGAGCAAGTACGCAATTATCACCCGGCTGCGGATGGCAGCGTTCATCGCGCAGATCGGCCATGAGTCCGGCCAGCTGCAATGGGTACGCGAGCTGGG
The DNA here is from genome assembly GCF_013407925.2 of Pseudomonas protegens. NCBI lineage: Bacteria > Pseudomonadati > Pseudomonadota > Gammaproteobacteria > Pseudomonadales > Pseudomonadaceae > Pseudomonas > Pseudomonas protegens. The sequence goes on from NZ_CP060201.1 coordinate 6,134,510, forward strand.
CAGCAATCAGTACCTGAGCAAGTACGACACTGGCACCCTGGCCAAGCGCCTGGGCAATACACCCGAAGCGGATGGCGACGGTCAGAAGTACCGGGGCAGGGGGCTTATTCAGGTCACCGGCCGGGCGAACTACGAAGCCTGCAGTGAAGCGCTGTTCAGCGATGCTCGACTACTCAACACCCCGGAGCTGCTGGAAGCTCCGGTCTATGCCGCGCTGTCGGCGGGTTGGTTCTGGCAGCGGGCAGGGCTGAACACCCTGGCCGATAAAGGCGACTTCCTCACCATCACCAAGCGCATCAACGGAGGAACCAACGGCCTGGCGGATCGCGAGGCGCTATATCAGCGTGCATTGAAGGTGCTGCCTTGAAGGCCCCGGGGTGGCTGTTGCCGGTCCTGGCCCTGGTGCTGGGGTTCGCCCTGGGTGGTTGGCTGGCCTGGACGTGGCAGGCCAACGCCTACGGCAAGGATCTCGCTGATCAGGCCGAGGCGTACAGCACTGATCGCGAGCAGGCCGCCACGGCGGTGATCAACTGGCAGGAAACTCAGCAGGAAGCCCGCCGGGCCCTGGAGGATCGCCTGCAGACGAATGACGAAACCTACTACAAGGAATTGCGCGATGCTCAAACGAACCAGGCTCGTCTGCGTGATCGGCTTGCTACTGCTGATCTGCGGCTGTCAGTCCTACTCAACACCACAGCCGAGGGTGGTAGCGGTGGGGTGCCAGCGACCACCGGCACCTGCGGCGTGGTTCATGGAGGCGCGCGAGCCGAACTTGACCCAGCGGCTGCTGAACGAATTGTCGCCATCACCGGAGACGGTGATCAAGGATTGATCGCCCTGGCGGCCTGCCAGAGCTACGTCAAAGAAATCGTTCCAATGAAGTGAAAAGAAGCGGGCTGATGGGGGCTCTTTACTGAATATGCCCTTGCTTGCATTGTTTAGAATTTTCAGCTGCGCAAACGGCGACCTAGTTGCACATTGCAGTGTTGAAAAAAATTATATTTAGGGGTTTTCGAGCTGGTTAAAATAATGATCGGGATTAAAAAAACGTTGATGGCATTATGGTTTGCCGGTACTGTGTTCGGCTTTTGCATTTGTGTGGGTGGGGTGGAGTTTGTCAGGCGAAGATCTTAAGGTTAAGAGTGAGCATAACGCTCATTTGGTGTATCGGCCTGATATTGATGGGTTGCGAGCCGTTGCAATTCTATCAGTTCTCTTTTTTCATGCTTTTCCAAGTAAGTTGCGTGGAGGGTTTGTTGGAGTAGATATTTTTTTTGTTATTTCTGGTTTTTTGATATCTAGTATAATTTTTAGAAGTCTGGCGCGTGATAGCTTTAGTTTTTCTGAGTTTTATGCTCATAGAATAAAGCGAATATTCCCAGCGTTGCTGGTTGTGCTCTTAAGTTGTTGTGTTGCTGGCTGGTTTTTATTGTTGCCTGACGATTATAAGCGGCTGGGGAAACATGTTGCGGCAGGTTCGGGGTTTGTTCAGAATTTTGTACTGTGGGGGGAGTCTGGCTATTTTGATACTTCTTCAGCATTAAAACCTCTTATGCACTTGTGGTCACTTGCAATAGAGGAGCAGTTTTATCTGATCTATCCGGTGATAGTGGTTTGTACCTGGCGTTTAGGGCGCAATTTTTTGTTTGTATTGATTGCGCTGTTACTTGTGTCGTTTTCTTTGAATATCTTTGAGATTTATAGAGACTCTACCAAGGCGTTTTTTCTTCCTCAGATGCGGTTTTGGGAACTGCTTTTTGGTGCGGGGGTTGCATACATAAATATATATGCAAGGGAGGGGCTCATTCGCAAGATTAGAGGTTTGATTTTTCATGAGGCACTATTTAGGCGTTCGCCATCTATAAATACTCAAGATCTAGTGGTAAATAATGGGCTCTCTATCTTTGGTTTTGCGCTAATAGTTGCATCTTTAATTACTATCCATCATGGCCGCCTTTTCCCCGGGTGGTGGGCACTCGCTCCAGTCTCTGGTGCTTGTCTTCTGATTTTGTCTGGACCCGAAGCTTGGATTAATCGATATGTCCTATCGACTCGCGTAATGGTTTTTGTCGGGTTGATTAGTTATCCGCTCTATCTATGGCATTGGCCTTTGCTCTCTTTTGTGCATCTAGTTGAGGGGGATATTTCATCCAGAGGTCTCAGGATTGCAGTTGTGGTTTTGAGTTTTGTTCTAGCATGGCTTACCTATAAGCTTGTGGAACGTCCTTTGCGATTTGGTCGTAATACATGGATAAAGACAGCTGCAATTACGATATCTCTTTTTCTAGTAGGTTCTTTAGGTTATAAAATTTTCGATGCGGATGGGTTTGAAAATCGAACTGCGGTTAAGGGTGTTGAGCAAAAAATAAAAGACCTTTCGTGGGACTTGAATCGTTTTAATTACGTGTCATGTGAAAGTGAGCTTGTTAAGGAGTCACCAAAGCTGGGATATTGCAGTAAGTCGAAAGCGGCTCCTCCTACTGCTGTAATATTGGGTGATAGTCATGCGGAGCATATATTTCCTGGGATTGCGAATAATGATGAGCGGTCTTGGCTGTTGATAGGGAATCATAGCTGTCCGCCCGTGACAGATGTGAATGTGATTACGCGCTATGGTGAATGTCAGGGGTTGATGGCTAAGGCTATCGATTATGTTGTTGGGCTGCCAAGTGTTGAGACGGTTGTTTTGTCATTTTTTGGTAGTTATGCACTTGACGTAAGTTATGCGGCGGATCACTTGGCTGAAGGTGGAGGCTTGGATACCATAAAAATGGTAAGTGATAAAACTCTACTTAAAACCAAAAAAGATTTGCTGTATTTTGGGTTGGATAGAACTGTTTCGAAGATAGAAGGTTCAGGTAAGCAAGTAGTATTTGTTATCGATGTTCCAGAACTTCCATTTTTTCTCAAGGACTGTATCTCCAAGCCTCTCGTCAGAAGCACGTCTGAATGCAAGTTGCCTAGAAGTGAAGTTATTGAGCGTCAGGCTGTTCAAAGGGAAATTGTTGATCGTCTAATTGCGGCTCACCCAGGGATCAGGGTTTTTGATTCTGTAGATATTGTATGTGATGAGAAAACTTGTAATGCGGCTTCTGGTGATGGCTTCTTGTATCGGGATTCACATCATTTGAGTTTGCGAGGAAGTAATATTTTTGCTCGCGATTTTTTGTCATGGCTAAAGAATTAACCATTGATTTAGTAGGTGAGAGTTGAAAGAGGAGGCTGGACTTGTTGGGAAGTTACACAGTCTGGCCACCCTACACTCCGCAGGATAGGAATCTAGCTTGTCGCCAGCGATATGCAATAGACTGAGTTGCATCGCTGGATGCTTCGTAATTTTTGGCCTAAAGCGGCATTTGCGGATATTGGAAGGGATTCGAATCCCTATCCGTTTTTCAGCTGTTAGCGCATAAAATTATCGAAAGTGGGGGGGCAGCAGTCGTTGGGTTCTGAGCAGCGAAGGCGCCTATAGAATCAGTTCCGCAATTAAATTCATAACCCACGTAGGTCGTGGGTTTCAGTCTTTCTAATAGAGGGCGCTTGCGGAACGGATCTTTCACTAACTAACTGAAAATCATGAAATTTTATCTGGATTGCAAATCCGCCTACGCCGGTTCGATTCCGACCTCGGCCTTCACCCTTAAAAACCCCGTAGATTAACGTCTACGGGGTTTTTTATTGCCTGGGATTTGGATCTTTTTGGAAGTTTTGCCGCGGCCAACACGCAGATACAGTCCCTCTGCATTACTGGCACGCATCAGTCGGACATCGGCCGGGCGCTGGAGAAGGCTTGAACTCCCGTGCTACCTCGATCACACGCTTTTAGATCAGGGCATCTCGGATACGAAGTTGAACTATCACCCGAGGCCTGCCGTGAGCTTAGAGAGTTAAAACTGTCGCAGGAGCCGGCCAGGTATGTTCTGCCGTCTCCTGCTTTTCGTAACTTGCTCCGCTCCTACCCTTGACCATGCAACGGGTCGCTCAGGCACTGCAAGTGAGGCGCTGCTGTTTAGGGAGTCCTCATGTCCGATGAGCGAACATCGAGCAAAAGGCGCAATTACAGGTGGAAATCGCCCGCCGCCTCCGGCTGGTAAAGCACTTTTCTGATCTCAATCCGGCGGGTCCGATCAGCAATTCGCCAGTCGATGGCGTCGCCTTCCTGATAGCCAAGGATGGCGGCGCCTATATCGGAATACACGGAATGCTTCCCTGCGTTGCTGTCCGCGTCTTCAGGGTAGACCAAGGCCACTTCGAGCTCTTCGTCGTCCAATTGCAGCAACGCCCTGGAGTTCATGGTGATGACATTGCGCGCCACCTGCTGCGGCTTGACGACAATGGCTCGCTCAAGTTCATGTTCGAGTTCAACAATCGCCGGGCCTTGCTCGAATACAATTAGGCTTTCGAGCCTGGCTTTGTCGATTTCAGTGATGTAGATCCTGGTGGAGTCGTTACCGGCTCCTTCGCGCAAGAACTGGAGATAGCGCCCCGCCGTCATGGACAATGACTTCAATGTCGGCGTTTCGCTCTCAAGCGCAAAACCGCTCCGCAGAAAGGCTTTCAGCGAGCGCGCGTTGTCCGGGTGAATCTTGGCGATGAGCTTCTCGGCCTGCATGTCGAGGAAGGCCAGTTTCATGCCTTCACGAATCGTGCGGGAGCCAAGGTTTCGGCCCCATTTTTCGCTGTCTCCAATGGCCAGGACGATCTCGCAATCTGAGCCGGTCTTGATCAGGCGGACAAAGCCCACCGGGACGTCATGGCGGTCATAGGCCATGAAGAATCTGCCGCCTTGGTTGAATAGATGGGTCAGGATCGGCAACTGAGTCCGATCAATGGCTTGCTCAATGGAACGGGAGACATGGGGGGAATCGCTCAGGTAGCAGGTCACGCGCTCATCTTCCAACCAGTCCATCAACTTCAGCGCGTGCGCCCGAGTTATTTCAGGGCACAGCGTAATGAAAGGCTTGTTCATCTTAACCACACTTTTCTGTAAAGAATGGAAGCCCTTCATGGCTATAGTCATGACGGTTCTTCGGCGACCGGGCATTCTAAGATATATCGCGAGTAATGGCGAAGATCCCCGATGATTCGTGGAAACCATGGTTTTGCCGAACCCGAACCCGAGCCAGTCAAGCGCTCAAGCCTCGATGAAGCCGACGACATTCAGAATGCTCAGCGCTGTGTCGTTCTGGCCCTTGATCCGACCCAGAGGTCCGTCGCAATCGGCCCCGGCAAATGCACCTGGATGGCCTGGTAAACAGTTTTAGTGTTTTGGGGGATTTGCCCGAACCAGCTTTTGCGGTGGTTTTGAGCGTTTTGCGTGTTGTTATCCGTTGGCTGGATGCCGCAGAGTCCGGCTTAGCCGCGACAGCTTTAATTCTCCAAAGCTGACCGGCATGGTGCCGGATCAAGGAGCATTAGATGGAAAGTTGAGCGCAAATCGGTGCAGTCGAGCAGTTGCTTATCGCCTTGCTGAATACGCAAGAATGAAGGTTGTAGCCGACAAGGTTAGGTAGGGTGCAATCTTCCACTAGAGCTTAGGTAGCCGGTCCAACGCACAACTACGGTCGATTTTCGATGCATCGGCCATGGGGAGGCGGGCGCCCGAATCGACATTGAATATGTCAATGTAACAACCGCTCAGCGTGCCCGGGGTGTCGACAATTCCTCCTTTGATCACGTAACGTGCGCCCGGCGCAAATTCGCTGACGAACGCTACGCTGCACGAGCGATTGGCGTTGGCCATGCCGCGCATGACCAGGTGCAGCGGCTTGCCGGCTTCAATCGGAAAAAAGCCCTCCGGCGTCGATACATTCTTATAGACGGAAACCAGTTGCCCTCCCGGCGCAGTCTCCACGGTTCTGCCGTATTTGCAGTTGATGGCAGGTGCCTCGACCAGAGACACATGGTTTCGATGATTCTCCATCGATACCAATTCGCTGCGAATAAGTGCGTGAGGCGCTCCCGCAGGCACAAGGTATTTTGGTGCTGGAGTGCAGCCTGCAAGTAGCAGAGTTGTGCATAGGTAAAGAGGCTTCATGATTTCCTTATTAATGTCGGTAGAGGGCGACGTTAACTAGCCTGATCTATCACTAACTAATTGAACAAAATAAGATTTTATTAAGTGCAAATCCGCCTATGCCGGTTCGATTCCGACCTCGGCCCTGATCCTTGAACAACGTGTTGCGTGCCGTCGGCGCCTCCCCGTAATGGGGAGGCGCTTCAGCTTGAGGAGCCTGTTGACCCGGTCCAGGCGGTCAAGGCTGCAACCATCAAACGGTGAATCGGCTGATCAGCACGCCAAATGAGGTCGCGAGTCGCGACAATTCGGCGCTTGATGCGCTGGTTTGATGTGCACCTGTTGCGGTTTGTGCGGAAAGATCCTGGATGTTGACCAGGTTGCGGTCAACCTCACGAGCGACCTGAGCCTGCTCTTCAGCAGCACTGGCGATGACCAGGTTCTTTTCGTTGATGATGGAAACGCCCTCGGTGATGCTGTCGAGGGCCTGGCCGGCCTCAATGGACTGCGCCCGTGTATCGGCGGCCAGTTCCTTGCTTTTGTTCATCGCCAGGACGGCTTCTTCAGCTCCCGAGCGGACCTGTTGCATCATCGACTCGATGTCCGCCGTCGACGCCTGGGTCCGGTGGGCCAGCGCGCGCACTTCATCGGCCACCACGGCGAAGCCGCGACCTTGTTCACCCGCCCGGGCGGCTTCGATGGCCGCATTGAGGGCCAGGAGATTGGTCTGCTCGGCGATGGCCCTGATCACTTCCAGCACTTTGGTGATCTCGTTGACCCGAGTTGCAAGCACTTCGACCTTGCCGGTCGAGTTGGAAATCTCGTCCGCCATCGCACCCACCGAGGCAACCGCTCTGCGCACCTGATCGCGCCCTTGTACGGCACTGCGACTGGTCTGCTCCGAGGCTTCAGAGGCGCCCGTGGCATTGCGGGCAACTTCTTCCACTGCCGCGGTCATTTCGTTGACCGCCGTTGCTGCTTGCTGAATTTCGTCATTCTGTCGCGTCATACTCCGCGAGCTTTCCTCGGTGACGGCGTTCAGCTCTTCAGACGCAGAGGCCAGTTGGTCCGCGGCGCTGCCAATCTCTTTGACGGTGGCCCGGAGATTTTGCTGCATTTTGTCCAGCGCATTCAGCAGTGCACTGACCTCATCCCGCCCGCTGATTTGAATACTTTTGGAAAGGTTTCCTTCCGCGACTTCCTCTGCGCTGTGTACCGCCATGGAAAGTGGTCGCGTGATCGAGCGGGTGATGATCAGGCCCAGTGAAACGGCCGCGAGGAAAGCTAGTAGAACTCCTATGCCCAATGTCCAGTAAGCACTCGCAGTCGCGGCCTCGGCGGCGTCGGCGGCTTCGCCACTTTGACGGTAGTTGGAGGCAACAATGATTTGCAGCTGATCAGTAATGCTCTTGGACGCCGGGGAAACCTGCTGCTGGAAAATCTGCGTGGCGCCGTCAAGGTCGCCCGCTCTCGCCAGGGCAATGACCTTGTTCGCCCCCTGAACATAGGCCGGCCATTCCTTTTCGAATTGATCGCCCGCCACGCGCTCGTCATCGGCCAGAGGCGTCTGGCGGTACTCCCTGAAAAGCCGCTCGACTTCCTTCTGATTTTCGGACATGGACTGCACTGCCGATTCAAACTTGCCCGAATCGGCCTTGGTGTACTTCAGTAGCAGGGCCGCATGCAGGTCCTTGGAGTATGCATAGACACTGGCCCGAGCACTCCCCGTGTTGTTAACGGACACCAGGTTGTTGCTAACAATTGCGTTTATTGTTGTCTTTAGCGATGCGATACCCGAGCGTCCCAAGAGCCCCACTCCCAGTGTGATGATGGCGCACACCACAAATGCAGAGATTAATCGCGTGGAAAGCTTGATGTTACGTAATGCGTCCATAGGACCCTCGACGAACTCTTAGTTGGCTGACCCAAGCTGGCCTGGGTTTCAATGTATCCGCCGGGGGATCTATTAACTTTAACGGTTAGCCGATTTTTTAAGCGTATTCATTAACTAGCTAAGTGTTTTTTTGCTGCAGTGCGTCATAGATCTAATTTGGAACTAACGTACCGTATTAACAGCAAGATTGCGCGGGGGGGGCCTTGTTGGCGTCATGGGCGATATCCAAAGGGGCGCCAATTAAGGTCTGGTGATGAGAGCCGCGATGGTGCGGTCGGTATTTACCGCTAGTTGGTCTGACATGGACTTTTGATCCAATACGGCGGGTTTAATTTTCTAGCCATCTATTACAACCGCTACACTAGAACTTGAACCGTACTATCCATAAGGTGGGAATGTGAAGCGTGATACACGCTTGGTTGTGCTGTTACTGTTGGTCGTATGTTGTTCCCTGGCGTCATTGACTGTTTGGAAAGTATGGGCATCTCGAGAGCAGGTATTGAGGGATGTGAATGTCCATAGCTTGAACCTGACCCAGGCACTTGCTACCTACTCCGAAGGTATTGTTCGTCAAAGCTCGGCGCTGTTGCTCGGACTCGTCGAGCGCCTGGAAACCGAAGGTAGCGGCCCCACACAGATTCAGCGTCTGAGTAAGCTGATCCAGCGGCAGGAGCCGCTGATGCCACAGCTCAGTGGCGTCACCATCTACGATAATCAGGGCCGTTGGCTGATGTCTTCCAATCGGCCCATGCCTGTCGGGGCGAACAGCAGCGATCGGGCTTATTTCATTCATCATCGCGACGATCCATCCCGTGAGACCTTTATAGGGCCGCCAATCCAGAGCCGCTCCAATCAGGAGTGGGTGATTACCCTCAGTCGGCGTTTCAATGATCCTCGCGGCGAGTTTGCCGGAGTGGTAGCGGTGACCTTGGGGATCGAAAACTTCCTGCGGTTGTTTGGCAAGATCGATGTTGGGCAGGAGGGGGCCATTGGCTTGTCCAATACCGACGGTACGTTGCTGGTTCGCTATCCCTTCCGTGAGCAGGATATGGGGCGCAACTTTTTGAAGTCGCCGATCTATGCCAAGTACCTGGTCGATCGAACTGTCGGTACCGCGTCGTTTACCTCCAGCCTGGACGGCGTCGAGCGCCTTTATGCCTTTCGCAAGAGTGACCGCCTGCCTCTGATCACGACTGTTGCACTCGGCAAGCGAGAGGCCCTCGCTGCCTGGCGTATGGAAGCGCTGTTGTCGACCGTCGTGGTGGCTGGGCTGTTGGGGCTGACCGCTGTTATCGGTTGCTTCTTGATTCTGGATATTCGCCGGCGAACTCAGGTTGAGGGGCAGTTGCGCAGCGCCCAGCAGCAATTGCTCTCATCCAATCGCCAATTGGAGTTGCTGGCAATGAAGGATCCCCTGACGGGGCTGGCCAATCGGCGCTGCTTCGACGAGACCCTCGCCACGGAGGCGCGACGGGCACAACGTGCCAACACCTCGTTGGTGTTGATGATGATTGATATCGACTATTTCAAACTGTTTAACGATTCGCTCGGGCATGTAGCCGGAGACGCCTGCCTGCAAACGGTTGGCCGAATCCTGGAGGAGTGCGTGCGACGGCCATCGGACCTGGTGGCACGTTATGGCGGAGAAGAGATGGGCGTCATCATGCCGGACACCGACAGTGACGGTGCCAGGACCGTGGCGCAACTGATTCTGCGTCGCTTGGAACAGGAGAACATTGCGCACACCTCCAGCCCGTTGCGACGTGTGAGCGTAAGCATCGGGATTGCGGCAGCCACGGGCGCGGGACTGAACCATCTGCCGGGGCTGATCGAGGCGGCAGATCAGGCGCTGTACAGTGCCAAGGCATCGGGACGTAACCAGTTTGCCGAGGCAAGGGTGTAGTGGGCGTGCGCCAGGCGTGCAGGATCAGTTGTCGGGGGCGGTGGCCGGGTCTTGAGCGGCTTGCGCCTCGAGCTTCAATCGGTCGGCCTTGCTGATGTAGGTCGACTTCTTTTTCGGCGCCAGTTTGGCGCTGGCCTTCTTCGCGTTGGCCTTCAGCAGTTGGTTGATTTTCTTGCGGCGATTCATCGTTGTTACTCGGCGGATAAGTTGCCGGATGATATCAGCTCAGGGGATTGCGCCGTTCACCTGTGCTGAGCACAGCCCGGATCGGGTCATCACTTCTTGTTCTTGCAGTCGACCATGTGGGCTCTGGTGATGATGTCGTGACAGCGTGCCGCACTGGCGCAATCGCAAACTTTGGTCTTTGCTGTTTCGGGCCCGGCGACGGGAGTGCTGGCGGAGCTTGCAGCAAGCCCGGCCATGGGCGTGTATCCGCCCCCGACGACAAGGGGAAAGCGCGGATCTTGATCATTGTCTGGACCAAGGAGGTCAGGTTGAAAAGAAAAATGCTGGCGGCTTCATTGCTGCTGTGGATGTTCTCGCTGACAGCGCAGGCGGACTGCGCAGTGCTCGGGCCCGGGGAAGATCCCTGCGCCGGTCCGGTGCTCGGCCCGACGGTCTGCGAGTGCCCTTGATGACTGTCCGTGCCCTCGCCAGGGCACGTGGACTATTGGAAGACTGACCAGGAGGTCGCAAATGAAGAAAGTGCTGTTGGCGGTATTGCTGCTGTGGGGGTTCTCCCTGACTGCCCAGGCCTCGTGCCCGGTGTTCGGCCCATCCAAGGATCCGTGCAGCGGTCCGGTATTTGGGCCATCGACCTGCGAATGCCCTTGAGATAGTAGCTATGGCAGACGCGGCCAGTGCCGCGGCGTCTGCGGCAAGGGCTTCACAGGTGGGCAATCAATTGCTGGTGGTATCCACTTTCATCGCTCGGGGCCGGGTATCGGCTTTCATCGATCAGCGAGCGCAACTGCTGCGAGTGACTGGACTGCCTGAAGGCGACCTGGCATTCGGCAGCGTCGAAAAAACCGCGCAGCAATGGCAGGGCCAGCGGCAGCAGCGCAGGCTCTATCTTCAACGAGACGCTGACGATATCCAGTTGGTCGGTGGGGTCTCGGTACAGGTCGATGACCAGCAGGCTCTGACTCCTAGTACTCGGATAGACATGCACATCACCCGTACCGACTGGGGTGTCATCGAAGTAGCGGGTGTATAGCTGGCTAATGTCGAGGGCGATGCCCAGGGTACTCAATGCTGCTGCCAGGTCGGCGTTGGGCAGGTGCCGGTCTTCGGCCCAGGTGACGAAGTCGGGCATCGAGACACAGATATCGAACTCATTGGCGCAGATGATGGGCGTCACTGGAAAAGGTTCCGGGTGGTGGAGGGCGGCCAGCCTACCACCTGGGCATGGGGCCTTTGCAAACGTCGCGAATGCGCGGCCGCCCGTTGCTGACCGAGCGGCCGAAGCCGCTCAAGGTGTGGCGCGCAGCCAGGGTTGTCCTGTAGTTTTCACCAGGGCCGGCGACAGTCTGTCACCTAGCTGGCCAGGCGCGGGCGTTGGAAGTCCTGTGCATCTCAACCCAAGGAAAGTGGCCCCAGATGACTCAGTTAATTGATTTCAAATCCATCGTTGCGGCGGCGCAACGGATAGATGGATCGGTAACTCGCACGCCGACGGTCAACAGTTCAGTGCTCAGTGACAAGGCCCAGCGGCCGGTCTTTCTCAAGCTAGAAAACATGCAGGTCGGGGGCTCGTTCAAGGCCCGTGGCGTGCTCAACAAGTTTTCGGCCTGTGCCGAGAACCTCGGCAACAGCCATTTCGTGGCCGTCAGCGGCGGCAATTTCGGGATTGCCATCGGCGAAGCGGCCAAGAGCTTTGGCGCCAGGGTCACGGTCATCATGCCCGAGAGCGCGCCGTCATCATCGGTCGAGCGAATTCGCGCCAGTGGCAGTTCGGTGATCATCGAAAAGGACGTTCATTGCGCATTTGCCCGGGCCAAAGCGCTTGAGGAAGAAGGCTATGTGGTTATCGACGATTGTGCCGACACCCTGATCGCCGAGGGACATGGAACCCTGGCGCTTGAGTTCATTGCCGATTGCCCGTCCCTGACCGACGTATTCCTCGCGGTGGGCGGCGGGGCGATGCTGGCGGGAGTGACCACGGCGTTGAAGGCGATCAAGCCCGGGATCCGTGTCTGGGGTGTCGAGACCGCCGGCGCCAGCTCCATGCACCAGGCGTTGCAGGCAGGCAAGCCGGTGGACGTGGAGATCAGTTCGGTCGTCTCGACCCTGGGCGTTCCCATCATCGATGAGTTGATGTTTGCCCACGCTCGCCACTACCTGGAAGACATGGTTGTGGTTTCTGACCATGACGCGATCAAGGGCATGCTGTGCTTCGCCCAGGACGCCAGGCAATGGGTTGAGCTGGCGTGCGGAGCGCTGGTCCCGGCCGTGCTGGCCACCGCGCCGAAGCTGCCGGAGGACGCGGTCATTGGTCTGGTGGTCTGTGGTGGGAACATATCCCTTCAAGACATGACGAAATGGGCCGCCTACGCGGGAATATCCTGACCCTCCCCGAGGTGTTTTTCCTTGCATCAGGAACGGCGTTTCGGGCCATTTATGGCCCGTCGGGCCGATCCTGTGGCGTCAAGCTCATCCCGGCCAAAGAACTGAAAGCACAGAACCATGGACAACCGAACCGACGTGCAGCGCGTAATCGTTGCCTTCTTGATCATCAGCGTGACGCTGGGCGGCATCGCCTTTGGCTTGTGACGAATCAGCAAAGACTATCGGTGGCACTGGGCATGGGCAGCGCCGGCAGACTCGTGTCACGAATGGCCGCTTCGAGCTTGTCTTGATAGAGGCTCAGAATGGAGTAGTCGAGTTTCTGAGTGATGCTCGCGCCGCTTGCGCAATTTTGCAGCAGCTCCTCCAGCGCGCCGGCCACCAGGTCCGCGGTGACTTGCAGGACATTCAAGCCAAACGGGCTATCGACAACGACCAGATTCGTTAAATCGTACATACAACCCCTGCGGTCACTGTGATCAAAGATAATGGCTATGAGCCACTACTAGTTTAACTAAAGCGCTGCTGGGCTGTCACTGGGGTAGCCCGTTGGCGAACGGGCTTTTGTACGCTGAATTTCCTGCACTCGGAGGCCGCGCTGTGTACCATTCGGGCCCGCGTCACCACCCGCTTTGTTCTGTGCGCTGCAGACTGACAAAGGGTGATCTCCAGCGTCAGGCGCGTGCTCAAGCAAGCCTTGAGACGATGCTGCTCCCGGATCCATCGCCACCCTGCGCACAGCCTGCATATCCATTGCGATGACAAGGCTTGAAATGGTGCGCTGGCGCCTCGGTCAGGCAACGCTCAGGGCGTTTGCCGATGACAGTCATAAGGATGTTACGTGTTGCGAAATCTGTTGTTGCTGGCCCTGGCCCTGGGGCTGAATGGATGCACGGCCTTGATGACCCGAACCACCCCCTACACCTGCCCCTATATCGGTGTGCGCATGGACTGGGCCCTGGCGAAGGAAAACAACGGCGTGCTCTGGCCATTGCTGGCGCTGGATGCACCGTTTTCCGGCGTGGTGGATACGCTGATGTTTCCTTTTGAATATCAGTACAGCTGCTCGCTTTGATGCCCGGCGCGCCTATGTCCGGCTTGGGCCAGACAGGCGGGGTTGCAGCCCAGGGCGACTGCAACCCCGACACGGAGTCTGTCGACTGGCAGCACTATTCCCAGCGCTTGAACAGCACGCTGGCATTGACCCCGCCAAAACCGAAGCCGTTGGACAGGGCGTATTGCATGGCCACCTTACGTGCCTGGCCGCTGACCAGATCAAGCCCCGCGGCGTCGTGGTCGGGGTTCTCCAGGTTGAGCGTGGCCGGGGCGATCTGGTCGCGCAAGGCAAGGATGGTAAAGATCGCCTCGATCCCGCCGGCCGCGCCCAGCAAATGGCCGGTGGCGGATTTGGTCGCGCTGATGGCCGGGCCGCGGCCGCTGCCAAATACGCTCCTGATCGCTGCCAGTTCGCCTTTGTCGCCCACGGGGGTGGAAGTGGCATGGGCGTTCAGATGCTGTACCTGGGTCGGCTGGACCCCGGCCTGACTCAGTGCCTGCTGCATGGCACGCCGGGCGCCGTCGCCATCTTCCGGGCCGGCAGTCATGTGGTAGGCATCGGCGCTGGTGCCATAGCCCACCAGTTCGGCGATGGGTTGCGCGCCCCGGGCCAGGGCATGCTCCAGCTCCTCGATGACCAGCAGACCGGCGCCTTCGCCCATGACAAACCCGTCCCGGGCCTGATCGAAGGGGCGCGAGGCGCGCTGCGGCGTGTCGTTGTAATCGCTGGACAAGGCGCGTGCGGCGGCGAAGCCAGCCAGGCTGACTTGGTGAATCGCCGCTTCCGCTCCGCCACAGACGGCGATGTCGATTTCTCCGGCGCGGATCATTCGCGCCGCGTCACCGATAGCCTGGACCCCGGCCGCGCAGGCAGTCACAGGCGCCCCCAGTGGCCCCTTGAGGCCGTGGCGAATCGAAACGTGGCCGGCGGCCATATTGCTCAGGAAGGACGGAATGGTGAAGGGCGACAGGCGCCGCGGGCCTTTGCTGTCGGTGGTGCGCACGGCATCGGCAATGGCCGGGAAGCCTCCGACTCCCGAGGCAATGATGGTAGCGGTGCGTTCCTGGGCGGCAGCGTTGTCGGGCTTCCACCGCGCCTGGGCCAGGGCTTCTTCCGCCGCGGCCAGGGCAAAGAGAATGAAGCGATCCATCTTGCGCTGTTCCTTGGGCGCCAGCAGGCGGTCCGGATCGAAGCCGGCCTGGGGATCCTGTTGCGAGTCGGGCACCTGGCCGCCAATGGTGGTGGACAGGCCCTGGATGAACTCCTCCGGCAGTTGACGGATGCCGGACTGCCCCGCCAGCAGGCGTTGCCAGACCTGCTCGACGCCACAGCCCAGTGGAGTGATTGCGCCCATGCCGGTGACTACGATGCGTTTACTCATACGGGTCCTGCTCCTTCGCTTGTTTGGGGGAAACAACGAAACGTGGACGATACTATCATCATGAAAGTAACATTCGGATCCACAAAAACCGAGATGCGCTGCAGGAGCCCGTCATGCAACGAAAAAGTCTGATCGAAGCCGAATGTCCGATTGCCCGGAGCCTGGAGCGGGTTGGCGAATGGTGGAGCATCTTGATCATGCGCGACGCCTTGCATGGCTTGAAGCGTTTCGACGAGTTCTCCCGCAGCCTGCAGATCGCCCCGAACATGCTGACTCGGCGCCTGAACGCGCTGGTGGAGGACGGGTTGCTGGAGCGTCGTGTCTACAGCGAGCGGCCCTTGCGCCATGAATATGTGCCCACCGCCAAGGGCGAGGACTTTCGCGTGGTGTTGCTGGCGTTCGTCGCGTGGGGCAACCGCCACTTCGCTCCCGAAGGCGAGAGCGTGCAACTGATCGAGCGTGAAAGCGGGCGACCGGTGCAGCCGGTCATGGCGGATATGGTCGACGGGCGCCTGGTGCCGTTGCAGGACTGCACCGTGCAGGCAGGGCCCGCCGCCAGTGCCAGCATGCGCCAGCGCTTTGCGACTATGGCGGATTGAGCGCGCCGGGGGCCGGCTGATTCTGCACCACGCCCGCGCCAGCTGGCCCAGGCTGCTGGGACTCAAGGGCTGGCATGGGGCCGCTCGCGGCAGGGTTCAGGCTCGTGGGGATCAGTTTGCCGACCACGTAGCCGCTGTGGCTGATCAGGGCCAGCAACAGCAGCGTGGTGTGCAGTTTCGGCAGGTCCTGCAGCACCCAGTAGCCGGACCCCAGGCTATGACCAACGGCTGCCCCGTAAACCAGGATCACCAGCACGGTGATCAACAGCATCTGCAGGCGCGGCAGGTCGACGATGGTGCCGTTGGTCACGTCCTCACCGCGAATCAGATCGGCCAGTCGCGCGTCCTTGGGATCACCTTTCATCAACACCTGGCCATTGGCCGAAGGCCTGGCGGCGAGGTTCTGGCTGTCGAGCAACTGTTGGCCAGTGCTGGCCAGCGCGCGGCTGTCGGTGGGTTGCTCGGCTTTGCGACTCAGGGCCATGGGCGCGCTGACAAAACTGGCCAGGCTGAACCCCATCAATGCGATCAGGTTGTAATCCAGGTCCACTGTCAGCGCCGTGGTGGCATCGCCGCGGACAATGTTGGCGATGTACACCGTGTACAAGGTGGCCAGCACCAGCAGGGTCCACAGGCTCATCTGCAGACGTGACAGCGAGTAGCGATTGCGCTCGTCGATCAGCACCCCGAGCACCCGCCCGCGAATGCGCAGGCCGGCCAGCACGAACAGCGCCGCCAGGCCCAGCAGGCTGCAAGCCCAGGCGCTCAGCCGAGGCCAGTCGAGGTGGGGGGCAAACGGCGGGTAGGTGGTGGGACGGGTATGCCCCAGGAGGATGACCGCGGGGACGATGACCGCCAGCAGCACGGCCAGGGTACGCAGTAGATAAGCATGAGCTTTCATCGTGGCAGGCCCTCTCCTTGTTGGGCGGCTGATGTCCTGAGTCCGCGTGAGCCGCTTCTGCGCGCGGGTGCTCGGCGTGTTGGCGAGCGTTCCGGCGCTTGCTCTTGGGTATAGCGAATCCTGGCCCGGGCGACCGGCCGTTGGTCGGGCGCCCGGGGGCGTCAGCGAGGGGGTTGCCCGCGGCGCCAGCTCGGGTGGAAGTGCCGCCAGTGAGGGTCCTGGGCCGCCGCCAGCAGCTCGTGATCACCCCGGGTATCGCCCCAGGCCCGGACACGGTATTGGCTCAATGGACCGTAGACGCTTTCCAGGCGCAGTACCTTGTTCTGGCAACGGCAATTGTGACCTGCGATATGTCCGGTCAGCACGCCGTCGACCACCTCCAGTTCCGTGCCGATCAGCTGGATGCCCAGGCGCGTGGCGAAAGGTTGCAGGACCAGGGCCGGCGAGGCCGAGCACAGGGTTACCTGTGCCCCGGAGCGCAGCTCGTCGGCCACGGCCTGCAGGCCGTTTGGACGCATCAGCCGGCTCCAGGACCGCCGGCAGAAGGCTTCGGCCTGTTGTTGCACCCATGTCGCCTCGACACCGCTCAGAAAGGTGCGGATCAGTTGCGCCTTGAGCTGGTCGCGGTCCATTCGCCGAGCCAGATACTCCAGGCTGGGCAAGGCCAGCCTGAGTATTTGCCGGTTGAAGCGCTGCTTGCCAAAGGCAAACCGCAGAAAGGGCACGAAGCTGTCATGGCGGGTCAGGGTGCCGTCAAAGTCGAATACCGAGAGCACCTGGGCGGCGTTGGCGTCCACTGCCAGGGTGTCCAGGCTGGGCGCAGGCGTTTGACCGTCTGCCGTCGAGGGAGTCATGGGCGTGGGCGCAGGGGAGTGGGGCGACATGCTGTTCTCGGTGGTGGGGGCGGCCTCTTGGTGGGACCGCCGGGAGGGACAGGGTTGGTAGCAGTTTACGCCTTGCTGCCTGGGCGATAACGCTCTTAGTTCGCAGTGGCGGCGCGGCTGCGCGCTCTTTCAACCATGGCGACGATGGTGATGCGCAGTTCTTCCTGGGCTTGTTCAGGGCTGATCTCCCCCAGAGCCGCCGCGTGGGAGAGCGCTTCGGCGGCACCGAGCATCGCCCGTAAGCCGGCCGTGGTCAGCACCGCGCCGGCAGCGAAGGGCTCCAGGTTGGCGCGGCATTTTTCCAGGAATAGCCGCTGGTAGTCGCGCTTGATGTTCTCAAGCTCCGGTGAGCTGGCCAGGGCCGCGATGACCCCCGGGATTTCCCGGCCCTGCAGCAGCACGCACTCCACATATGAGCTGGCAATGACCGCGGAACGGGCGGCCAGGGTTGGTTCACAGGCTTGCAGGGCCCGATCCATCAGCGCGGTCTGGCGCTGGTCGAAATCCTCATAGAGCGTCGCCAGCAGCACGGCCCGAGTGGCGAAATGGTCGTAGACCACCGGCTTGGTGACCTCGGCCTGTTCCGCCAGGTGGCCCAAGGTCAGGGCTTCGGTGCCGTGCTCGCGGACAATCTGCCAGGCCACGGCGATCAACTGTTGCAGGCGCTGTTCCCGGGACAGGCGACGCCGCGGCACGGCAGCAGGGGCGGATTTCTGGCGGCTTGACATGCTTATATACCAAAGGTAACTTAAAAATCGTAACTTACTAAAAGTATATAGATGCCAGTTCATCCGGCGCAATCCATCCTTTGGAGTACTCGTCATGCACGCTCTCATCGTTGTCGCTCATCACGACCGCAAATCCCTGACCCACAGTCTCGCGCGGCAGATTGCCGAGGGGCTTGGGCGCTCTTGCGAACATTCCTGCGAGATCGCCGACCTGTGGGCTGAAGGATTTGACCCGCGTTTCGCCGCCGCCGATATCGCGGTGCATCGCACTCAGGCGCCGCCTCCCGCGGATGTGCAGGCCGAACAGGCGCGTATCGAGCGTGCCGACGCCCTGGTGCTGGTCTATCCGGTGTACTGGTGGTCCATGCCGGCGTTGCTCAAGGGTTGGATCGATCGGGTTTTCGCCAATGGCTGGGCCTTCGACTTTCGAGCGGACGCCAAGCTGGTGAAAAAACTCGGGCATTTGCAGGTGCACCTGTTGGGCGTGGCTGGAGCCGATGTCGGCACCTATGAACGGCATGGTTATCGGCAAGCGATGCAGACCCAGATCGATCACGGCATCTTTGACTACTGCGGAGCCCGAGTGCTGAGTTCGCAATTGCTCTTTGAGTCCGAGGGCGGCGAGGTGGCCCCGGCTCTGGAACAGGCGCATGCGCTCGGACAGACGTTGTTCAGCGTCAGACAGGAAAGCGAGTCGGCGTGAGGGCGATAAGGCTGCGGCAGGGGAGGGACGGTGCAGGGGCGTGATCAATGGGATTGGCGCCTTTCAGCCCCAGCAGCACCAGGCAAAGGTGGTCAGGCAGAGCACCAGGGGCAGGGCGTCGAGAAATTCATTCATACCAGCGCACACCATTGAGAAAGGTGCCGGCAATTTATGATGGGCAGGCACGTCTGTCTGTTGCGATTCTGTGAATTTTCGGCGCACTTTTGTTTAAGCCTGACGAGGCTTGCGCGCAGCCACCTCACGCTCGCAAAAACGCTTGAAGAGCGCCCCTTCAAAAAACCAAAGACTCAAAAAAAGTGTGGATATTTAATGACTTAGGTGATTATATTTGCGTTTTTTTTCTCAAAATATCTTGTTACAGAATGTACTGTTCCGTTACTATAGCTCCGCGTTCACCTACCACGGTTTATGCATTTTTAGTCCCAAGTGTCCATCAGCTACTTGGGCTTTTTTTTGCCTGAAATTTGACTTCGCCGCCCCTTGGCACGGCACATCTTCGTTACCGGACTGACAGTCGGGCTCCTTGCAGAGCCCGTTGGTAGAACTTCAGGCGACCGGGTGAACGACGATGTGCAGTCCTTCATCCGCCTGCGGAGCCACGAAGTAGCGGCAGATCAACGCGAACTGCTCCTCGCTGATCAATACACTGCCGCCAGCCTTTGCCAGATGACTGGCCAAGGTGGACTTGCCCGAGGCGATCTTGCCGCATAACAGGTGCAGCGTGGTGGGGGACGACGGGGTCATGTTGTGTCTCCTGGGGTGGCTTGCCTCAGAAGAGCGGTGATGAACCCGCCTTCGAGGCGGGTTGGTGGCGGTTTGGACAGCCGCTAGCCCACCTGGCTGATGCAGGTGGTAATAATCGCGGTGCGCAGTTGCCAAGGATTCAGGCTCATGGGCTGAAATCTACACAATCGAAGGCCGTAAACACAGAAAATCTTCGTGCCAATCCGTCGGTGATTGAAGGCTCGGCAGCAGGTGGCAATTGCATTGAGGAACTGTGAGGCAGTTATCGTTTTTTGTGTGTTTTTCGACACACAAGCTCAGATGCTGGCCTATCCTGATCGGGAAAAGTCCACCCAATCTCACACAGGCGAGACGGCCATGCTCTCCACCAGCGAGCTTTGTCACATACTGGAGTCCGGCTTTCTCCCGCTTTCCTGCACCTGCAGCCTGACTGCCAATGGTGTCTTGACCATCAAGATCTACGACGCCGAGACGGGGCGAGTGGACCTGCTGTTGCCGGGGGTTTCCACCGCCGAACTCACCAGCGTGCGAGATATCTCCAATCTGATCGGCGAGTTGCGCACCGAACTTCGGGCTGGGCGCAGGGCCTTTGCCGGTGGCTTCACCCACCATGCCGGCCAGTGATTGCTGACAGTTGAACATGTTATTGCGAACCCATATCGTTATGCGGTTCGCCCGGTATCATATGACTCTTTACCGGTTCATGGATGGCGAGGTCATGTGTACTGGGCGAACTCCATCGGCAATCGGCGTTTTTTTCGGCGGCATTTCTCCCTTGTTTGCGACATCAGGCAGCATGCCCGGGTTTTCCCTGGTTGCTGGTCATCGCAGGCATTAGCGGATTGATTCGATATCAAGGATGACCTTCATGAACATAGGCAATACGCGCCCTGGCAATTACACCTACGCCCAACTGTCCAAAGTGTTGGAGCGCAATCGCGGCGTTGCGCAGGTCAAGGGCGCTGAAGTCCGCGATACGCCAGTGGTAACGCAAGCATTTTCCACCCAGCTGGAGCGCGAACAGACCGCAACCAAGGACGAAGCGCTCAAGCTCAAGTTATCGCTGAGTTTTTCGGCCGAGGCCTGACCCTTGATTGCCCAGCCACGCCCGGTGCGCTCATCCGCGCTGCCCGACGCCCGTTTCAAATGCGCTGTCGCTTGATAATAAGTCGTTAAAAATCAGTTGGTTAGCCGTTGATGCCATGTTAGTCTTGCCGCCGCCGACGCAGGTGCCGAGATGCATGGAGGTCTTCTTGTCGGCAAATGAACGGATGCTGTAGATCCCTGATTTAGCGTGCTTTTTAACTGAGTTTAGTGAGCGCAGAAGCGGGTATTTTTGCAGACTCCGTTCTTGCTTCACCTGGGCTGGATGTATATATTCCTCTCCCTGCTTCAAGCACTGGACGGGCTGATGCCTATATACAGCTCCAGTGCCGCGTGATCGCGCTACCGCCCGAATGGCGAAACTGGTAGACGCATGGGACTTAAAATCCCCCGCTCGTAAGGGCGTGCCGGTTCGATTCCGGCTTCGGGCACCATATATATCAAGGGGTTAGGCTTCTTTCATTGCTCCTTAGACAGAATGCAAATTGCCGCAATCCTACAATGTTGCCGCAATCTACTTTGTTGGCGACACCTTCTTGCCTATCCGGTTGCGAATATAGTGTTCGGTCATGACGACAGTTGTGTGCCCAAGCTGGTCGCGCGCCTGCAAAATATCTCCGCTAGCTTCGAACTTGTCCGTGCCTGCTTTTGCGCGCAGATCCCTCATTTGAAAATCAGCCTTTTTAACCCCGGCCGCCTCTCGAGCAAGGTCGAATCTTCTTCGTAGCATTGCCACCGTCAATGGTGTGCCATCTTCCAAAACGATCAGCCGCGTCGAGCGGAATTGGTGGGAGTCCTTCCTCGCCATTATTCGATCAAGAACAATCTTCAGTTCGCCAGTGATTTCAATGCGGCGTTTTGCCTTGGTCTTTCCTTGCTGAACAGCTACCCAGCGCGGTATTGGCTGCATATTCCGAGGTGTTCAATCAGACCCGCCTGGGAAACTCCTAAGCGCCGCGCGCGCACTCTACGAGCAAGGGCCTTCGGCTGAAGAACTGAAGACCTTTGGCTTTCGGGTGGGTGATCTCACGGGCGATTGTGAGGTCTGGCCAGACAACTGGCCGGCCTTCACCGTTTTCGAAGCGATGAGCACCCAGTGGCGGGTCGGCGCGTGCGGCGCTACCGGTCTGGACTAAGGCGTCCTGCCGAGCGTCATCCGAATGTGTGGCGTGCCGGCTGGCTCCAGGCAAAGCATTTTCAGTGACATCCGGCAGATGGAGGCTGAGGCCCTGGCCGTAATGGCTGAACAGAGAGGCAGTGGTTGAAGCGCTTGGTCCTCAGTGTTGAAGGAGGTTCGGTGCTCCTGTGGCTCCAACCGTATCAGCCAATCGCATCTCCATCTGCGCAATACCTCGTCTGGGAGGGGGTTTAGTACTTCCCACATGCGATGTTAGAGTCTCGCCAAATCACGATGAGGGATCAGCATGAGAGTTTTGATTGGAGCTCTGGCCATAGCTTTTTTGGCAGGTTGCGCGTCACCGCCGCCGCTGAATTTTTCCGTTCAGGGGCTCGAGCCTTCCACCCGGAAAATTGATGCGGACTTAAAGTCTATATCTGTCTCGTTTGCGGGGCCGTCGGAAACGCGTGGAGAAATACCGTCAAGTGGAGAGGGTGTTCCTGGGCTGTGGGAGAGTTCGCTGAGAGAGGGAGTCAACCGAATCGCGGTCTTTGATGATGATTCGGCGAGGAAGGTGAATGTTTTTGTGAAGATCACGGAATTGGATATTCCTGGTGGAGGTGCGTCTATGACCACCAAAGCGAGTGCCATCTATCAAATCGTGAACAGAAAAACAGGAAAGGTCATTTATGAAAGGGAGGTCTCAAATATTGGCACTGTGTCTGGTACCTATGCATTCTATGGTGTGACCAGACTCAAAGAGTCCATAAATAGAGCTGTCCAGGAAAATATTCGCATTTTTCTTGAGGCAATTAGCACTGTTAAGTTGGATGCTTGATTTAACTATCAACGAGCTGCTGTCTGTGATAGCGTCTATCTGAAACCAATTTTCAGCAGCTTGTAAAGAAAGTTTCTGGATGTACTTCTGTAAAAAGCCCGCCTTGAGCGGGTTTTTTATTGCCTACCGAAAAGTACCTGCTTGTGGGGCACCCACCACCTGATCCGGCCAATGCGCCGGGTCTTTTTGTTTAAGGGGTAGGGCAATGACGAACGAGCAACAGGCACTGGCAGAGATGCCGATCTGGTTGGTGATTGCCCTGTCTCTGGTTGGCGGAGTGTCTGGCGAGATGTGGCGCGCAGACAAGGACGGGGCGCGAGGCTGGGCGTTGTTGCGCCGCCTCGCACTTCGCTCCGGCGCCTGCATCGTCTGCGGCGTGTCAGCGATCATGTTGCTGTTCGGTGCGGGTCTGTCGATCTGGACAGCGGGCGCCTTGGGTGCCTGACCGCGATGGCCGGCGCTGATGTCGCCATCGGCTTGTACGAACGCTGGGTGGCCAAGCGGCTGGACCTGAGCGAGGCCGAGCCGAAGGTATGAGTCGGGCAGGCCGGGCAGGGCGCCGATTTTTTACCGGTCCTCCCTGAGGGCAGCCCCATGCACGGGTTATCGAACTCGCGGATTCTCTCTAGCTGAAACCTTCGCAGGGATGTCCGTCTTTCCAACGGGATGGGGGCAGGGCATGGCAGTCGGATGTCGGTTCGACCGACCGGACCAGGCAGAAAACCGCCGGGGACCTTGGGGACTTTCAAAGGACACGGGGTCGGAAACCCGCGGGATCTTGTTAGTGGCTGGGTTTGAAAGTTAGTTGACCCCAGTTGACTGGTTGACCAGTTGACCGGGCTTGGAAATAGGAGGCTTCATGGCATTGTGCATTACGTCTTTGAACCGGGCACTTTTGTCCCTGTTGCACAGGCTGTACGGCATGCGCCGATCAATCTGATGGGGCAGCCGGATTACAGTGGCGAATACAACCTTGATGACGATCCAGTATGGAACCACCAAGCCACGACATTACCGTTTGATGCGTTGGCCTGGTACCAGTGCGATCACCTGGGAACACCGCAGGAACTGACGGACTCACAAGGCAACATGGCTTGGACCGCGCAGTACAAGGCGTGGGGGCAGTATCACGATCATGAGACAGGGCTGCACTACAATCGGTATCGGTACTATGGTCCGAAGATCGGTCGGTTTATTTCGCATGACCCAATCAGTTATTTTGGAGGCATAAACCTCTATCAATATGCTTCTAAACCAGTGAGCTGGATTGACCCTTTGGGACTCAATCGCTTCAAACCTAAGACCTTGACGACGGGCAGTGTGTTTAGAGGTGGATCCGGTACGGCGAGCAGCATGACACCGCATCCGAACAAAGATGATATTCGTAAAGGAAGTAACGCTCCGGGTTCGTCAGCCGATATGTCAGTGGACAATATGAGGCCTGGAAAATATGTTGAACTCGATGTTGAAGCGCTTTGCTCTTGTGGTTTTGATGTAATTAATGACAAAGAGAGCGGGCACGTGACTATTCGTCCATCTGACGATCCTGATGATTCAAGGCATGGGCAAATACCCGTGGAGCAGAATCCAATCACGCCCTGACTGACGGTGTGTTGAAATCAATAAGCCGCAAAGGGGTGAAGTAATGACTGAAAAACTAAAATGCGTTGATCTTCTTCAGGATTTTTTAGACAGGGTTTATGGACAGGCGTCGAGAGAGCATGACGGTGTATTAAGTAGAAACTGTGGTCATTACGATTATGCGGGGGGCAAGTTCTTTGTATATGTTACGGTTTTTCCCGAGGAAGTTGAGCTTGTTTTTGAAGGTGAGCAAGTAGAGGGCGGAAGTTTTGTTGTAAGTCTGGATATATGTACTCCTGAAGGGGGAATATTGAAGGGCAAGGTGGTGTCTGCAAAAGGCGGTTGTGACGAAATCAGGAAAGCTTTGGAGCGTTCAGAGGCCTCAGTACTCGCAGAATTTTTGAGGTTTCTCAACGGATGAAGTCAATGCATGCTTGGTTCCAATAATTGGGACGGATTTATTTTTGCAATGAGTTATGAATGCAAGCTGGTGTCCGACGACACCACTGTTAGTGGTTTTTACCAAGCGCTTCACTCCGGGCATTTAATGGAAGAGTTTCCGGAGGTAGTGAAATGTCTTTTCCTACCTGAAGGTGCAAAATTCATTATTGACAGAGAGGGTTACGAGGATGTCTGGATGGCTGAGCTGGATCCAGCCGAATGAGTGATTTCTCTTAACTCTCCCCGGAAAGACCATGTTTTCATGGTTTTTATTTAAACATGATTTGGTCCTTGAGATTTTCCTAGAGTCCATAGGGAAGTTGTGTCCAATTAGCTGGAGTCTTTGGAGTCGAGGCCGAAGAATGATAAATGCGCAATAAACCAGGCACACACTATTTCGCTTCGAGTAGCGCGGGTCGTATACAATCACAGTTGATAATTGACATAATCTACTGAAAGCGTTTCATTTAACGGCTTCTATTGGGTGTTGGATATTCCACCATCCTGAACCCCGATGTTCTGGCCAGGTTTTGACTTTGCTAGGTATTCATCAACGATATAAATGGTATCAAGCAAGAGACGCTCCTTATCAATGCGCATTGATCAACTTCAAGTGGTGCGATATTGAAAAAATTGAATAGCACACCACTATCGGCGGCCGATAGCTTGTCTTTAGTTGTCTCGCGTTCAACGGAAAGACACGCGCACCTATTCAGGATCTCGCTATTGTGTGAGGTTTTTTCGCTTGCGGCCCCACCGCACCCTTCGCTCTGAGCTGGGAGTGCTACTGGGGCTGATCAATTTCAAACATGCCCCACGGAGCGAGCGCATGGTGTTTCTGTTACGCCAGCTCAATAGGCTGGATACCTAGTTTACCGTAGGGTTGGTTGGCGTGTTCGCCGCGAGCTGATGGCACCGCGACGACCTGGTGGACCGAGAGCTCTGGGCCGTCTTAATCTTCTCGGATGCCGTCTGCGCCCATTACCTGACTGGACTGGTTAGCGCTTACCTGGGCCTCCCGTAAAGAGCGCATGCTTCGACAAAAATCCACCCTGGAACTACTGTGATTGAAAGTGGCAAGGGTGGCCTCATCATGTTCAATCAATATCCACATCAAAAATTTGCTCGGCGGCTGTTCTTTCTAATGGGGCTATTGATGCTGGGCGTAGCGATCGCGGTCTTTGTTAGTACTGATTGGACTGGGTTTTTATTAACTGTTGTGGTTTCGAGCATCTTTTTCATACCCGCATTCATTCTTAGCGAAAAGGCTTTTGAGCGCTTTGTAAAATCGGTGGACAAGATCAGCTTCCTGGCTCCTGTCATTCGATTTTTCAGCGGCTGAGTTAGATGAGCGTTCGGTTTTTACGGGTGGAGTACAAATGTACTCCTGGCGGGATTTCTTGCCCTGGAGCTGCTTCTCCAGCTTCATCAGTGCATTAGTGACGTTGCCAAAGCCCACGCCGCCGGCCTTCTGGCAGCCGGTGCGCCCTATGCTAATCGTTATCCCAGAAACAGCCATCAGCGGCGCCCCAGCCGGTTACGCTCTGGATGCTCGCGGCTTCTGGGGATTCGTACATCAAAACTTTTTCTTCAGGCATGACTTGTGCCTGGTCGCTATAGCGACTATCAATTAAAAGTATCGTTGCGCCTTCAATCAGTGGAAGTTTAGTGTGGTCGTACACGGAGTCGAGCACTAGTTTTACTGTGCTTCAAGTTTGATGAAAAGGTCATGACGGACTTGTTCAACATGGAAGGGAACTAAAATGGCAAAGACTTTATTTGTTTTTTCTCACAAGGGTAATGTACCGCTTCGACTAGAAAATGTAATGGTGTACACAAATGCTGGTCGCTGGGAGTCTATGAGTAGTACTTATGCTCCCAATACTGGAATCTCTCAGCTCAATGTCGAGGGTGTGGATTCTGAGGGTTTTTTTCGAGAGCAATGCCAGGTTTCGTTAAATATTGATCCGGTTCTTGTGAATGATAATAAGTACGCATCTGATGGCGCGAGTTTGCTGTTCAATATTAACGGCAGTAACTTGCATATAAATATTCATAAGAATGGAGGGATGGACAAGACGGATATATACGGTTCCGATCCGAATGCCGTTAGTTGGACGGTAAATCTTGGGGGCGTTGGATCACGCTCATCTATCACTTGCGAAGGACGCTACCTGCCGCCTCATTGACCTGAGCGTGCATTCGCTCCACCTCCCCAATCAGATACAGGATGGGGAGGTAGAGCGGAGCCACTTCTAGTCCGATCCAGTCATCGCTCATCTGAACTTGATTGATGCGCTTTATCGCTGCGGGTGTCGTTGATGTTGGCCGTCTCAAGCAGGGAGAGAACTCTTCCTTCCAAGTTGGATCCTTTAAAGATAGAGGGGTAAAGTCACCATTTTTAATATGAGGATTGAACTTGAGACAGTTTGTCGTGGTGCTGGCGATTTTATTCATGGCTGGGTGTTCCCACGCACCACCTCCGGAGTATCGCGATCCTTGTCTTGACGCTGGCCCGGTTCAGAGTTCTGCATTCAATAACTGTGTGGCGGAACGAGATGTACGCAAAGCCAAAGCCCTGAAGAATCTTTTGGAGGGTGGTTCCGGGGATAGATACCAACTCGCCCCCATAGGGAGTGAACCTTGAATTGCCGATGATTTTTTAGGTTTATGGTCACCCGAATGGCGTGGGTCATCCGACTTTGGTGTCCGCCTAGCTCCAGCCCCCGAGCAGATCCAACTGCCAGTCGTGCTGATCAAAGAGCGAAGGACCTGAGCCCCGGACAGGGTTCGTCGCAGCCGCGGGCCGCGGGTGCTAGGGCGACAAGGCTACGGATTCAATGGCGTGTTTGGCCTGGGCGACGCTGAAGGCGCTCGGCAAGCTGGCGCCGTTCTTGGCGGCAAGGATCTCGGCCATCACGCTGACGGCGATTTCCGCAGGTGTCTTGCTGCCAATGTAGATGCCGATCGGTCCGTGCAGGCGCTCGAGTGAGGCCGGGGTTTCACCAAAATGCTCGATCAGGCGTTCGCGGCGCAGTTGGCTGTTGCGTCGCGAACCGATGGCGCCGATGTAGAACGCCGGGCTGTGGAGGGCTTCGAGGAGCGCGAGATCGTCGAGCTTGGGGTCGTGGCTCAAGGCGACGATGCAGGTTCGGAGGTCGACGGCGAAGTCGCGGACCACGTCATCGGGCATGCCGATGATGCATTCCACACCCTGTACCCCCAGGTTTCGATGTATTGCGGACGGGGGTCGCAAACCGCGACCCTGAAGCCGTTGAACAAGGCCATGGTGGCCAGGTATTCGGCCAGTGCGCCGGCGCCGATCATGAGCAGCCGATACGCCGGCCCCAGGGTATTGAACATCTGCTGGCCGTCGAAACTGAACTGCTCGGGTGTCGCCGTGGCGGTCAGTGTCACCTCATTGCTGGCCAGAGTCAGGCCGCGGCGTATCAGGCGTCCGCTGTCGAGTGCGGCGACCAGTTCCGCCAGCGCTGGCCCCGACGGGTTGAACTCGAGAACCAGTTGCAGGGTGCCGCCGCAAGGCAAGCCGAAGCGATGGGCGTCGTCGGCGCTGACGCCATACTGCACCACCTCAGGCAGCCCCTCCGTGAATCCGGCGCCGCCATGGGCGGTGCAATAGCGATGGATCAAGTCGTCCTCGATGCAGCCGCCGGACACGCTGCCCACCACTCGCCCATCCCCGCGCAGGGCCATCATCGACCCCACCGGGCGCGGTGAAGAGCCCCAGGTGCGCGCCACCGTGACCAGCAGCACCGGCTCTGCGGCGGCGCGCCAGTCCCGCGCGGTACGCAGGACTTGCAAATCGATGCTTTCCATCCGGCTCTCCTCTAGCGCATATGCAGGATGATCGGGCTGCTGCTGGCCGGATCGGTGCGTTGCCGCAACTGGCTCACTGCCCGGGCTTCGACGGCGCCGCCATGATTGCCCCAGGCGCTGCGCACGAAGGTCAGGACCTCGGCGATCTGCTGATCGGACAACTGTTCACGCAAGGCCGGCATGCGATAGGCGTCCGGCACCCCCGCGGCCACGACACGCTGCGCAGCGTTCAGGGTGATGTTGATCGCCGAGGCGCTCTCCTTGGCCAGGGCAGAGGTAGCCCCCGCCAGCGGCGGCATCCATTCGCCTTGTCCCTTGCCGTCCAGGCCGTGGCACGAGGCGCAATGCGTCATGTAGATGTGGGCGCCAGGCGCGTCGGGCCCGGTCGCGGTCCGCAGCTCTTGATACTGCCAGGGCGGGCCGTCTCGCCCGGGGTCCCCAGGCAGCGACTTGAGGTAACGGGCAATGGCCATCAGGTCTGGGTCGGTCATGAACTGGGTGGAGTTGTTGAACGCCTCGGTCATCGAGCCGTAGACCACCGCGTGCTGGTTGCGGCCGGTCTTGAGGAACTGCACGATCTGCGCTTCGCTCCAGCGGCCCAGGCCGGTGTTGTGGTCGGCACGCAGGCTTGGCGCATACCAGCCATCGAGCAAGGCGCCCGCGAGGAACGGCGCTGCCGACTCATCCAGCGCCTTCTCGTTGAACGCCAGGCCGCGGGGCGTATGACAACTGCCGCAGTGCCCGGGGCCCTGAACGAGGTAAGCGCCGCGGTTCCACACAGCATCCTGGGTCGGTTTGGCCACGTAGGGCTCGGCGTCGACGAACACAGCGTTCCACAGTGCAATCGGCCAGCGCAGGTTCAGGGGCCAGGGAATGGCGCTCGGGATGTTCGCCTGTCTGACCGGCGCCACGTCTTTCATGAAGAACGCGTACAGCGCCCGCACGTCGTCATCACTGAGCTTGGCGTAGGACGGGTAGGGCATCGCCGGGTACAAGCGGCTGGCGCCGGGGGCCACACCGTGGCGCACGGCCCGGTCGAAGTCCGCCAGGCTGTAGCGGCCGATGCCGGTGTCCGTGTCCGGCGTGATATTGGTCGCATGGATCGCGCCCAGCGGCGTGGCCATTTCCAGGCCCCCGGCGAACGGCGCGCCGCCCGGTACGCTGTGGCAAGCCACGCAATCGCTGAGCCGGGCGACGTATTCGCCGCGGGCGACCAGCGCCGGGTCGATGTCGGCCAGGGTGGTCGGGGGGCTGGCAAGCGCCGAGGCGGGCTCGTGCGTGACGTACCAGGCCAGCAGGCCGGCCACGATCAGGCACGGCACGGTCAGCCAGCCAGCGGTTGTTGCGAATCGGCGGTTATTCATGGGCGCTCCGGCGCTGATCAGGTGAAGGTGTGGCGGCTCATGGGCAGGCTGCGGACCCGCTGTCCCGTCAGCGCCGCCACCGCGTTCACGACGGCCGGCGCCACCGCGGGCAACGGCGGCTCGCCGATACCGCCCATTTTTTCCCCGCTCTCGACCACTCGCACGTGCACCCGTGCCATCCGCGCAGGCGGCAGGATCGGATACAAGTCGTAGTTGCGAGCACGAGGCCGGCCATCGACCCACACCGACTCCTCCACCAGTGTCTGCGACAGCCCCAGCGCCACGGCGCCGTTGACTTGAGCCTCGACAATCGCCGGATTGACGATGCTGCCGGGGTCGATCGCCTGCCAGATGTCGTGCACCTTGACTTGCCCGTTCTCGATGGAGACTTCGGCAATCACCGCGGTCTGGGTGCCGAACGGCGACGCCATGGCCACGCCTCGCGCGCGCCGGGTGCCGTCCTCGGCGGTAAAGGGTCCGCGCTTCCAGCCTCCCGACAGATCACCCACCGCCCGCAGCAGTGTGGTCAGGCGCTGATTGTCCCGCAGCAGATGCAGGCGCAGTTCGAACGGGTCCTTGCCTCCCTTGTCGGCCAACTCGTCGAGGAAGGACTCATAGAAAAAGTCGTTGAGGGAATTACCCACCGAACGCCAGTAACCCAACATGGCCGGGCCCTTGACGTAGATCTGCGCGATCCGCTTGTGGGGAATCGCGTAGGACTTGCCCGACAAGCCTTCCAGCGCCGTGGGGTCGAGCTTTTCACCCTGGCGGCCGGCCAGGGCCTCGGTCGGCCCCTCGGTGGCGCTGATCGCTTCGATTGCCAGCGGCCAGCCGTCGTTATCCAGCGCGGCGCGGAAATTCACCGCGGCCACCGGACGCAGCACGTCACGCAGGAACTCTTCCTCCCGGCTCCAGATCAGTTTCACCGGGCGGCCAACCGCCTTGGCCAGCTCGATCGCCTGGGGATAGGGACTGGCCGCGTCGTAGAGGAAATGCCGACCGAAGAATCCCCCCAGCAGTGGCGAATGCAAGGTGATGCGCGACGGATCCAGCCCGGTGCGCTTGGCGATGTCGGCAAGGAACATGTCCGGCGCCTGGTTCGGCAGCCAGACCTCCAGCGAACCGTCGGGGTTGAATCTGGCCAGCGCCGAAGGCGGTTCCAGCTGCCCGTGGTTCAGGTACTGGTTGTGGTACGCGGCGTCGATCCGGGTCTTGGCGCTGGCCAGAATCGACGCCGCGTCGCCCAGGTTTTCGTCGTCCCTGGCCGGGCCCTTTTCCTTGGCAAGGCGCTGGATCCAGCCGTCGCTGGAAAAGTCTTTGGGCATCGGCCGCACCTTGCTGTCGGGCGCCGGCTCCAGCCAGTCGACCTGAATCGCCTCCACCGCGCGTTTGGCGTGCCACCAGCGTTCGGCGACCACCGCCACGGCGCCCGGCAGACGATGCACCGAGTGCACGCCTTTCATCGCCTTGACCTGCTCTTCGTTGCGCAAACCGCCCACGGTCATGCCCAGGCGGGGCGCATGCTGAACAGCGGCATGCAGCATGCCCTCGACCTGTAGGTCGATGCTGTAGAGCGCCTTGCCCGTGGACTTGTCATAGGCATCGACGCGCTTGACCGGCTTGCCGATCCAGCGGAACCGGCTCGGGTCGCGCAGTGGCACCGAGGCCGGATCGGGAACCGGCAGGTCCATTGCCCGCTCGGCCAGTTCACCGTAGGTCAACGCGCGGCCCGACGCGGCATGCAGCACTTTGCCAGGCTCGGTGCTCAACTCGCTCACCGCCACCCCCAGCTGCAATGCGCCCGCCTGCAACAGCATGGCGCGGGCCAGGGCACCGAGGCGGCGCATCACCGGGTAGCTCATGCGCACCGACATGCTGCCGCCGGTGATGCGCATGCCGTTGTCCATGACCACATAGGCCTCGCCGGGTGGCGCGGCCTCCACCAGGAAGCTCGCCGGGTCGGCGTCCAGTTCTTCACCGACGATCTGCGCCATCGCGGTGAAGGTGCCCTGACCCCCTTCCATGAACGGACACAGCAGGCGCACGCGGTTGTCCGGGCGGATTTCCAGGAACGCCGGGACCTGGGTGCCGCGCGCGGCAGGCGTCGCCGCTTGCACCCGGGGCGAACCCAGCGGCAGGCCGAAGCCCAGCACCAGCGCGCCGACGGCGGTGCCGGTCAAAAAGCGCCGGCGCGACACATTGACCGGATCGTGCAGGGCCAGCGCCGAGGCCTCCAGGGCAGGATCGATAGTCGGCTTCATGACAGGTTCCTCTTGCCGGCCAGCTCATGCAGGGCAGCATGGATGGCGTTGTAAGTCCCGCAGCGGCACAGATTGACCATCGCCGCCCGGATCTGCGCGTCGCTCGGCTCGGGGTTCTGCTTGAGCAGCGCCGTGGCCGCCATCACCTGTCCGGACTGGCAGTAGCCGCACTGGGCGACCTGCAGATCGACCCAGGTGGCAACGACCCGCTTGCCCACCTCATCGGCTTCGATGGCCTCGATGGTGGTGACCTCCCGGCCGACCACCCCGGCCACCGGCGTCACGCACGAACGCACCACATTGCCGTCCACCAGCACGGAACAGGCGCCGCATTGCGCCAGCCCGCAGCCGTACTTGGTGCCGGTCATGCCCAGATCATCGCGGATCACCCAAAGCAAGGGCGTATCGGCGTCGGCATCGACCTGATAGGTCTTCTGGTTGATTCTCAGTTCCATGGCTCACCCGCTGGATCATCGGTTGAAGGGCATTGTTATAAGGACTGACACGCAGCAAGGCGCATCAGCGGTAAAGCTGCTGCTCGGCTCAACCTGCCCGGTTGCCGAGCGCGTCTGCCGCAACCGGCGCTCCACGCAGCAGCCCAATGTCACGACTGGGCGCGGCGCCGAACAGGCGGCCATATTCACGGCTGAACTGCGAAGGGCTCTCATAGCCGACGGCGAACGCCGCCCGCGAAACGTCCAGGCGCTCCATCAACATTAGCCGACGGGCCTCGTTCAGCCGCAGCCACTTCTGGTAGCGCAGCGGGCTCATGCCGGTGAGCTGGCGGAAGTGGTGGTGAAAAGTCGGGGCGCTCATCTGTACCCGCGCCGCCAGCTCATCGATGCGCAGCGCCGTGGTGTAGTTGACCTTGAGCCAGTCGATGGCTTTGGCAATGCGGTAACCCTGGCCGTCGACGGCAATGATCTGCCGCAGCCGCGGACCCTGATCGGTATTGAGCAGCCGGTAGTGGATCTCCCGCAGAATCAGCGGCGCCAGCACCGGGATCGCCTCGGGTTCATCGAGCAGGGCCAGCAGACGATCAAGCGCGTCTTCCAGAGCGCACGACAAGGTGCCAATGCCAACGCCGCTGCCCGAGGAGGGTTGGCGCTGCGCCGGCAAGCCGCACTGGCTGATCACCTCGGCAAGCAGACTGACGTCGAGTTTGAGCACCAGCCCGACGCAGGGTTGCTCGGGGCTGGCGAGCATCACTTCGGAGTTGGCCGGCAGGTCCAGCGAGGTGAGCAGAAACCGCGAAGGGGCATAGCTGTAGCCTTCGCCGCCGACCCACAAGCGCTTTTCCCCACGCCCCACCAGCACCAGGCTCGGCTCGATCATGCACACGGCAGGGGGCGCCGGCCGGTCGCGACGAAACAGCGACAGGCCGGGGAGGGCGGTGGCGAAGTCTCCGGGCGCGCTGACGCGCGGGTCGATGTTCAGCGCCAGAGGCGATGGGGCGCGCGAATTGCTGTGGCTCATGGCGGATGGCTCCTGTTGAGCGAACTCTAATCCGCGCCATCGGGGTTTCCTATCCATCCCCCTGCATCCCCATAGGATTAGGCAAGTATTCAAGAGCAATGCACTAGGGCAGGGGCGGGCCGAGCGGGAGAATGCGGCGAACGGTTAGCGGAGAGCCTCCATGCATGTCTTAGCTTATGGCGCCCAGGCGGGCGACCAACCCCTTGAATCCCTGCGTATCGAGCGGCGCCATCCCGGCCCGGACGATGTGCTGATCGAGATTGCCTATTGCGGCATCTGCCACTCGGACCTGCACCAGGTGCGCGGCGAATGGGCCGGGACGAAATTTCCCTGTGTGCCCGGTCACGAGATCGTCGGCCGGGTCGCCGCCGTGGGCCGCCAGGTCATCGGCTTCGCCCCGGGCGATCGGGTCGGCGTGGGCTGCATCGTCGACAGCTGCAAGCAATGCCAGGAGTGCGCCGAAGGCCTTGAGAACTACTGCGACGGCATGATTGGCACCTACAACTTCGCCACGCCCGACGCGCCGGGCTGGACGCTCGGTGGCTACTCCCAGGCGATCGTCGTGCATCAGCGCTACGTGCTGCGTATTCGCCACCCCGAGGCGCAGTTGGCGGCCGTGGCGCCGCTGCTCTGTGCTGGCATCACCACCTGGTCGCCGCTGCGGCACTGGCAGGCCGGGCCCGGGAAAAAAGTCGGCGTGGTGGGCATCGGTGGCCTGGGCCACATGGGCATCAAACTGGCCCACGCGTTGGGCGCGCAGGTGGTGGCTTTCACCACCTCCCAGTCCAAGCGCGAGGCGGCCAAAAGCCTCGGCGCCGATGACGTGGTGATCTCAAGCGATGCCGGGCAGATGGCCGCGCACCTGCAAAGCTTCGACCTGATCATCAACACCGTCGCCGCGCCCCACGACCTGGATGCCTTGCTGGTGCTGCTCAAGCGCGATGGCGCGATGGTCCTGGTGGGCGCGCCGGCCTCGCCGCACCCCGCGCCCAACGTGTTCAACCTGATCATGAAGCGCCGCACCCTGGCCGGATCGATGATCGGCGGTATCGCGCAAACCCAGGAGATGCTCGATTTCTGCGCCGAGCACGGCATCGTCGCGGACATCGAGCTGATCGCTGCGCAACACATCAATCAGGCTTACGAGCGGATGCTCCGGGGCGACGTCCAGTACCGTTTCGTGATCGATAACGCGACGCTGGCGCCAACCGCCACACCCACCCGCCCTTAGCTGCACAGGTAGAGTCAATGACCTTTCGTTCCGCAGAAAAGACCGGCTGGAGCGCCGTGCTGGCCATGTCCCTGGCCGCATTCGCCCTGGTCGCTTCAGAGTTCATGCCCGTCAGCCTGCTGACGCCCATCGCCGCAGACCTGCACATCACCGAAGGCCAGGCCGGGCAGGGCATTTCCGTGTCCGGGGCCTTTGCCCTGGTCACCAGCCTGGTGATTGCCGCGATTGCCGCTCGGGTCGAGCGCAAGAGGCTGCTGCTGTGCCTGACCCTGCTGATGATGGTGTCGGGCACGCTGGTCGCCCTTGCGCCGGGCTACCTCTGGTTCATGTTCGGACGTGCCCTGATCGGCATCGCCATCGGCGGTTTCTGGTCACTGTCGGCGGCCACCGCCATGCGCCTGGTGCGGCCTGATCAGGTTCCCCGGGCGCTGGCCATGGTCAACGGGGGCAATGCTCTGGCCACGGTTATCGCCGCCCCGGCGGGCAGCTTCCTGGGCTCGCTGATAGGCTGGCGCGGCGCATTTTTCTGCGTGGTGCCTGTCGCGACGCTGGCCGCCGTGTGGCTGCTGATCAGCCTTCCGTCCTTCACGGTCGAGCGCCGGGCGGCGAGCGGCAACGTCTTGCGGCTGATGAAGCAGTCGCCGGTCGCCCTGGGCATGCTCGCCGTCAGCGTGTTTTTCATGGGGCAGTTCATGCTGTTCACTTACCTGCGGCCATTTCTGGAGGTCGTCACCGGCGTCAGCGTGTCCACCTTGTCCTTCATGCTGCTGGGGCTGGGAGTGGCAGGTTTCATCGGCACCTGTGTGATCGAAAGATTCATGGGCAATGGCCTCTACCGCACCCTGACGCTCATCCCCCTGGGCATGGCGGTCATCGCACTGGCGCTGGTGAACTTCGGCGCATCGCCGCTGCTGACCGCGTTGCTGCTCGGCGCATGGGGGCTGGTCGCCACGGCTGCTCCCGTTGGCTGGTGGACCTGGCTGGCGCAAACGCTGCCCGATGATGCCGAAGCCGGAGGCGGCTTGCTGGTGGCCATTGTGCAACTGGCTATCGCCGGTGGGGCGATCATTGGCGGCCTGGCCTTTGATCTGAGCGGCTATCGCGCCACCTTCGAGCTGAGCGCAGTGGTGCTGGTCGGCGCTTCGGTGCTGGCTTGGCTGGCCGGGCGCAGCGCCACTGAAATGAGCCTGGCCGGGGCGAACGCCAGGGGCTGACGAGATCGGTGCAGACTCAGGGCCTGGGCGCATGCACCCAGGCTGGCGGGCAACCGCCTGGGGCGAGATGGGCGTGGCAAGCATGGATCCGGCGCCGTTCATGAGCCCCGAGCAAGACCGTTGCAAGCCAGGGTGTGTCGAAAGAGAATGGCCGGCTTTCAGGCGGCGGCAGCGCTTGCTCGGTGAAATCCATGGGTTGCTTTCATGGGCGCGGAGCACTGCCGTGTTTGCCCTCGATACAGCACTGTTTTATTCAACAAGGCCATATGGAAATGAATATAAAAATACTGTTTATCGCCTCACTCGGGTTCCTGTCGCTCATTCAAACCCCGCTGTCGGTGGCGGAGAACGCCAATGGCAAAAGCCTCTATCTACAGCGATGCGCGGTGTGTCATGGAGCGGACATCAAGGGCACGGGCCCGTTGGCGCATAAAAGCAACCCGCCGACACCGGATCTGACCACCGCCGCGTTCAAAAAGCGCCTCAATGATTATCCGGGCGTGATTGTCTCTTCAGTGATCCTGCGTCCCAATGGCGACTTGATCCCCAGAACCTTGCGCGAGAACGGGGTAAAGATCCCGTCCCACCCTTGGAGCGTTAAGGACTTTCGCGACTTGAATCAGTACATGAGCGAGGTCATCGCCAAAAGCCGCTGATGGTGTCGGGGCGGCGATAGCGCACCCCTTGAGGTCAACACCCCCGGCCGCTCAAGCTTGATCAGGACAGTGGCGCTGGTTACGCCTCAATGCAGGGTGACAATCTTGCGGCTCTCTCCAATCCTGATCCGATCCAGTGCCCGGTTTAATCCGTCCAGGGCATTGATCAGGGCCTGGGCCTCCGCTTCCCGGCCCTCTCCCCACAGGCGCTCAGCCATTTTGTTGAGGGCCTGTATGGATCGCTCGATATCGGCAGCAGTCACGGCGCTGCTCTGTGCCGGCTGTTTCTTGGTCATTCGATCGGTTTCCACGGCGCTTGAGAATCAGCGCGAAGGCTACCACGCTCTGGATGTCGCAAGAGCACCCGCGCACGCGCTGATAGATCAACCGAGCGCACAAGAGCCGGCAGCCGCGGCATCGTGTCGATGAGGCGGGCGATCTCTCCTGCTTCCTCCATCAGCATGACGGCTTTCTGGATCAGCGAGGCATTGTGGTCCTGGGGCTCACTGGGGCGAATCGACGGGCTCATCCCACAGCTCGCCATGAAAATCCAGATGCAGGCCACCACGGACGTTATACATTTTTTCAACAAATTGACCATGTCGCCGGTTGCGCAGGGAGCGCTAGGATCGCCTTTTCATGCACGGGTCTTGTGGCCCTTTCGGAGCGTTACTCGATGCAACAAGGACCATTGCCTCATTCATCCACTGGACTGCTGGTCAGGGAGATAAGCCTGTTGGATGTCGAGCGGTTGCAGGCGTTCTTCGTTGAGAATCCGGACTACTTCCACATTGTTCATGGCTGTGCGCCGCAGCCGGACGAAGCCCGCGATGAAATCGATGACTGCTTGCCAGAGGGCTGGTCCTTCACTCGCAAGTGGAAGATCGGTTACTTCGACGGGGCAGGTACTCTGGTGGCCATGGTCAGTATCGTCAGCGATCTGCTGGCGCCCGGGGTTTGGCACATTGGTCTGTTCATGCTGGCCGGCTCGCTGCAGGGCCGGGGCATTGCCCGGCAGTTGCATCGCGAGCTGGAAGACTGGGCGGCCGGCCTGGGCGCGCGCTGGCTGCGCCTGAGCGTGGTGTTCGATAACGTCCGGGCCGAGGGCTTCTGGAGAGCCTGCGGCTATGTTGAGGCTCGTACCCGTGATGGGATCGAGCTAGGCCGGCTGCGGCACCGGGTGCGCATCATGATCAAGCCGCTGTCCTCGGATTCTCTTGAGGACTACCTGACCCTGATGCCCCGCGATCAGGTCGAGCCTCCGGTGTCAGTCTGAGAAAAAGATTGGCAGTAGCGCGCTGTGTGCGGGTGGGGTGGGGCGTCCAAATCCGGGGGCGCGAGCGCCCGTCCGGCACCTGAGCCAGCGCTGTGCTGGACGCTTGGCAGCCCGGGGTGAAGCCGTTCGGCCATGAACTAAAATCGCTGTCACCAGTCCCATGGGGCATCTTTGACCATCCGGGGGAAACACCATGAAAACTCGTCTCGCAACGCTCTGCGCCGTGGCTTTGGCTTCGGCCTTGCCGATTCTGACCGAGGCTGCCCAGGCTCAGTCACCCGCCCCTGAGCCGACCTATCAGAGCCAGGTGGCGCGCTATCGGTGCGAGGGCAATGTGCGCATCGAGGCGGCCTATCTGAACATCGACAATGGCACCTCGTTCGCCACGCTCCACTACAAGGACCAATTGATTCCCATGCACATCGCCCGCTCGGGTTCCGGGGCGCTGTATATCGCCGATGACGAGCAGAACAGCTTCCGCTGGCATACCAAGGGCAAGCAGGGGGTCTTGTCGCTCCTTGAGGCCGACCACACCGCCGAGGAGGAGACACTGCTCAAGGACTGCCAGGAGATCGACCCGCAGTGAGCCGTTGCCGGTCTTTGTGGCCGGCAAAAAAAAGCCCGCGGGAGAGGGCGGGCGAACGTAGTTGCTTGAATGAGCAAAGCGACTATACACAGGCGCGTTCGGCCCTTGGGTGAAGGAAATTTCATCTTGACCGGCGGTGGTCCGCTCGACGAAAGCGGGTGCTCGCCGGATCTGTTCTAACCTGAACAGGGCAGTGAAAAATCCCTTCAGGAAGAGAGGTGGGCATGACAACGCCAGAGCAACGCCCTTACGAGCATGAACGCAGCGATGAAGCGCAGCAGCACGAAGTCGAACACCGCGAGCCGCCACCGCAGACCTGGAAACACCCGGACGACGGCAAGAGCCTCTCCGAGCTGGATGAAGAGCGTCCCTTGAAGCCCTAAGCCCAAGCCCCGCCACAGAGCGGGGCTTTTTGTGCCGGGTGCTCAGCCGCGCATGGCCGGCGCCGGGTCTTGGCGGCTGGCAGGCGCTTGGCGTTTGGTACAGGGCGGGCGACGCGCTGGCGGGCAGCGCTGGTTCACGGCCGACACTCGCGCAGCTGCCAGCCGCGGGCTGACCATTGCCACTCATGGGTCGGCGCCAGGGCCCGGAGAAAGGCCTCATCGTGGGAGGCCACCACTAGCGCGCCGGGAAAGTCCCGCAGCGCTTGCTCAAAGGCCTGTACCGACTCCAGGTCCAGGTGGTTGGTGGGCTCATCGAGCAGCAACAGCTGCGCCGGGTTGCCGGCCCACAACGCCAGCGCCAGGGCCGCCTTCAAGCGTTCGCCGCCGCTGAGCAGGGCGCAGGGTTGCTGCACCCGACGGGCATCGAGCTGCAACCGCGCCAGCCAGGTGCGCAAGGTGCTTTCCTCCAGGGGCGTGGCGCCGCCATGCAACTGCGCGAGCAGCGAGTGCTCGGCGGCCAATTGCCACAGGTGCTGATCCAGATAGGCGCTGGCCACCGCCACCCGGCAGTGGCCACTGAGCGGCTGCAGGTACCCGGCCAGCATCTTCAGCAAGGTGGATTTTCCGCAACCGTTGGGACCGACCAGGGCGATGCGTGCCGGACCGCTGAGGTTGGCGGTGAGATAGGTCGCCGGCGACCCGCTGTCCAGCCAGGGCAGTTGCGCCCGCTGCAGGTTGAACAACGTCTGGCCGGCCGCCAGGCGGGTTTCGGGCAGGCTGAGCAGGGTCGGCTGCTCAGGGGCGACCCGGGCGTAGGCCTCGCGAACCTGTTGGTCGAGGGCGCTTTTGTGGCCCTGATGCTGGTGCCGCACCTGGCCCATGATGTCGCGGGCGGCGCCGAGTATCTTGGCCCGTTCAAAGCTGGAGATATTGGCGGTCTTGGCGTGCTTGCGCGAAGCCGCGGCATGGCGCTGGATGGTGTCGTGCTCGCGCTGCAGGCGCTTGTGCTCGC
The DNA here is from genome assembly GCF_013407925.2 of Pseudomonas protegens. NCBI lineage: Bacteria > Pseudomonadati > Pseudomonadota > Gammaproteobacteria > Pseudomonadales > Pseudomonadaceae > Pseudomonas > Pseudomonas protegens. The sequence goes on from NZ_CP060201.1 coordinate 6,174,283, forward strand.
GACTGCGTTGGGTGCGCGCCTGTTCCAGGGTCGCCTGGGCAGCATGTTCATGGGCCTGGCGCTGGGCCTGGAACAGCGCGTAGTTGCCGCCGTAGACCCGGGCGCCCTGGGGGCCGAGTTCGACGATGCGCTGCACCTGCATCAGCAACGGGCGGTCATGGCTGACCAGAATCAGTCCGCCGCGCCAGTGTTGCAGTTGCTCCATCAACCAATGGCGTCCGGCCCGGTCCAGGTGGTTGCTGGGTTCGTCAAGCAACAGCAAGTCGGCGTCGCTGAGCAGAGCGCCGATCAGCACCACCCGGGCCAGTTGCCCGCCGCTCAAGGTCGTGGCCGGATCTTCCGGTTGCAGTCGTTCCAGGCCGGCTTGATCCAGGGCCTGACGCAGGCGCTCGGCCAGGTCCCAGCGGCCATCGACGTGTTGCCAATCCTCCGCGGTCGCGGTGCCGGCCGCCAGGCGTTGCAGGGCGTGCAGGGCTGCGGCCAGCCCGGCGACCTCGGCCAGCGTCTGCCGCGCTGCCGGTCGCGGGTCCTGGGGCACATGGGTCAGGCGGGCCGAGCACTGGACGCTGCCCGAAGAGGGTTGCAGTTCGCCGGCGATCAGGCGCAGCAGCAGGGATTTGCCCACGCCATTGCGCCCGACTATGGCCGTGGGCAGGCCATCGAAACTCAGGTTCAGGGCATCGAACAGGGTGTCGCCATGGGCGAATTGATAAGTCAGCCGGTTCAGTGAAACCAGCGCAGGCAGCCGTTTGACGTGAGTCATCAGCACCTCCGAAAAATGTGGCAACAGACCAACGAGCGCGGTTGAAGGGCTCGTCGCGGATACATTTTGGAAGGCTTAGTTGTTCACGTCGGCAATCGTCCTGGGACGGCAAGGAAGGCGCGCAGCCTAACGCCGGACCCGGGGCCCTGGCAAGGGCGCTGATGGCTTCAAGCCAGAACCGCCACCGCCTTGATCTGGGCCCAGAGCTGCTGGCCGGGATGCAGGTCGAGCTGATCCCGGGAGTAACGGGTGATGCGCGCCAGCAGCGGCGTGCCCGCCGCGTCCAGGCGCACCAGGACGTGGGCGGCGTTGTCGGCGGGGATCTCTTCGCGCACGGTCACCGGCAGGCGGTTGAGGATACTGCTGCGTTCGCCGGCCTGTAGGCTCAGGCTGACGTCCCGGGCCTGGATCTTGAAACGCAGGGCCTTGCCCTGGGCCAGCGGACCGTGGGTCACGCGTACCTGCAATGGGCTGTCGGGCAGTTGCAGGGTCAGCAGTTGATAGCTCGGGTCGTAGTGGTTGACCCGGCCCTCGACCACCACGCCGGCATCGTCGCCCAGGGCCAGGGGCAGGTCCAGGCGTGCCAGGGTCTGGCCGATGGGGCCGCTGGCCAGGGCGCGGCCCGCGCTGAGCAGGACGATGTAGTCGGCCAGGCGTGCCACTTCGTCCTGGGAGTGACTGACGTAGAGCACCGGGATATCCAGTTCGTCGTGCAGGCGCTCCAGGTAAGGCAGGATTTCGCCCTTGCGTTTGGAGTCCAGGGCCGCCAGGGGCTCGTCCATCAGCAGCAAGCGCGGGCTGGTGAGCAAGGCCCGGGCGATGCCGATGCGCTGGCGCTCGCCGCCCGAGAGGTGCTGTGGATGGCGCTGCAGCAAATGGCCGATGCCCAGCAGCTCGGTGGCCTGGGCCATGTCCACCCGGCGCTGCGTCTTGGGGATGCGGCGCAGGCCGAACTCCAGGTTGGCCTGCACCGACAGGTGGGCAAACAGACTGGCCTCCTGGAACACATAGCCCAGGGAGCGCTTGTGCGGTGGGACGAACAGCCGTTGCCGGCTGTCCTGCCAGACCTCGTCGTTGATCTGGATGCGCCCGCGCCCGGCCTTTTCCAGGCCGGCGATGCAGCGCAGGCAGGTGGTCTTGCCGGATCCGGAGTGGCCATAGAGCGCGGTGACCCCACGGCCCGGCAGTTGCAGGTCCAGGTCCAGGTCGAAGTCCTGGTAGTCCAGGTGCAGCTTGATGTGCAGGCTCATGGCTCAGCTCCAGCCGGCTTTGGTCTTGCGGCTGGAATACAGCGCCAGCAGCACCAGGAACGAGAACACCAGCATGGCTCCGGCCAGCCAGTGGGCCTGGGCATACTCCATGGCCTCGACGTGGTCGTAGATCTGTACCGACACCACCCGGGTCTTGTCGGGAATGTTGCCGCCGATCATCAGCACCACGCCGAACTCGCCGACGGTGTGGGCAAAGCCGAGGATCGAGGCGGTGATGAAGCCCGGCCGCGCCAGGGGCAGGATCACCGTGAAAAAACTGTCCCAAGGGCCGGCGCGCAAGGTGGCGGCGACCTCCAGCGGGCGACTGCCGATGGCGGAAAAGGCGTTTTGCAGCGGTTGCACGACGAAGGGCATGGAATAGATCACCGAGCCCAGCACCAGGCCGCTGAAACTGAAGGTCAGGGTGCCCAATCCGAGGGATTGGGTGAGCTGGCCGAAAAAGCCGTTGGGCCCCAGGGCCAGCAGCAGGTAGAAACCGATCACCGTGGGGGGCAGCACCAGGGGCAGGGCCACCACCGCACCGACCGGCCCGCGCAGCCAGGAACGGGTGCGCGACAGCCACAGGGCAATCGGAGTGCCGACCACCAGCAGGATCAGCGTGGTCAGGGACGCCAGCTTCAGGGTCAGCCAGATGGCGGAAAAATCGGCACTCGACAGGCTCATTTACAGTTGATAACCGTAGGACTTGATGATGGCGGCGGCTTTCGGGCCCTTGAGGTAGTCGACCAGCGCCTGGGCGGCCGGGTTGTCCTTGCCCTTGTTGAGGATCACTGCATCCTGCTTGATCGGGTCATGCATCTGGGCGGGCACTATCCAGGCCGAACCGCTGCTGACTTTGCCGTCCTTGTAGATCTGTGACAAGGCGACAAAGCCCAGTTCGGCGTTGCCGGTGGAGACGAACTGGTAGGCCTGGGTGATGTTCTGGCCTTCGACGATCTTGTCCTTGACCTGATCGCTCAGGCCCAGCTTGGCCAGGACCTGGGTCGCGGCCAGGCCGTATGGCGCGGCCTTGGGATTGGCGATGGACAGGTGCTGGTACTGGTTGTCCTTGAGTACCTGGCCCTTGCTGTCGACATATCCCTGCTTGGCCGACCACAGGGCCAGGATGCCGATGGCATAGGTGAAGCGCGAGCCCTTGACCGTATCGCCTTCGCTTTCGAGCTTCTGCGGGGCGCTGTCGTCGGCCGAGAGAAAGACTTCAAAGGGCGCGCCATTCTTGATCTGGGTATAGAACTGCCCGGTGGCCCCGTAGGCCGCCACCAGTTTGTGGCCGGTGTCTTTTTCGAAGTCGGCGGCAATCGCCTGGATCGGCGCGGTGAAGTTGGCGGCCACCGCCACCTGGACTTCAGCGGCCTGGGCCGAACCCAAAGCGAAGACGGCAAGCAGGGCGGCAAGGCCGGTCGGGGCAAAACCTGAGGCGCGAAGGTTCATCAAACAGCTCCATTGGGGGGAAGGAAGGGCGGGCGCCAGCGCTGATTGCAGGGCCTGTGCAGCCAGGCGAGGAGAAGCGCTGTATAGCGGAATATATAGCGAATCGCCAGCCAGCGGAACTGCGAAACGGTCCCCCATGCACAGGGCCGCGACCGATGTCGCGGCCCTGTTCCTCAGCGTCTGTTCAACTGGGCCAGTGTCTGTTCGGCCAGGCGCAGGGTCAGCTCGTAGGCCGGCAGCTCGATGCCCAGGCGCAGGGCCTGGCCGGACCACAGGTTGGCAAAGTCCGCCTCGTCCTTGGCCTTGAGCGGCAGCAAGGCGCCACCGGCGCGGGGAAAGGCCGGAGCCAGCGGGCTGATGGGGCCGATTTCGCGCATCACCCGGTTGACGATGCCCCGGGCCGGGCGGCCGGTGAACAGGTTGGTCAGGGCGGTCTGGCTTTCCTTGGCGGTGCGCAGGGCCCGGTGGTGGGCCGCGCTGATCTTGGCTTCCGGGGTGAACAGGTAGGCGGTGCCCAGCTGTACCGCCGAGGCGCCCAGGGCCAGGGCAGCGACGATGCCCCGGGCGTCGCCGATACCGCCGGCAGCGATGACCGGCACCTTCACGGCATCGACGATCTGCGGCACCAGGGCCATGGTGCCGACCTGGGTGTCGAGGTCATCGCTGAGGAAGATCGCCCGATGGCCGCCGGCTTCGTAGCCCATGGCGATGATCGCGTCGCAACCGTGGGCTTGCAGCCATAGCGCCTCATCCACGGTGCTGGCCGAAGACAGCACCTTGGCGCCTGTGGCCTTGACCCGAGCCAGTAGCGCCGGCTCCGGCAGGCCGAAGTGAAAACTCACCACTTCGGGTCGCAGTTCCTCCACCAGCTGGCAACTGGCGTCATCGAAGGGCGCACGGTTGCTGACGGGCGTCGGGGCGTCGAAATCCGCTCCCAGCTCCTGGTAGTAGGGTTTCAGGGCCTCTTTCCAGCGGGCCTCCTGCTCGGGGTCGACGGCGGGCATCGAGTGGCAGAAGAAGTTCAGGTTCAGCGGGTGGCGGGTGGCGGCCCGGATGGTCTGCACCTCCAGGCGAATCTGTTCGGGGCTGAGCATGGCGCAGGGCAGCGAGCCCAGGGCGCCGGCGCGGCTGGCGCCGATCACCATGGCGGCGCCGGTGGCCCCGGCCATGGGGGCTTGGATGATGGGCAGTTCGATGCCCAGCAGGTCGAGGAGGCGGCGATCAGTCCAGTGGCTCATGTGCAAGGGTTCTCCGTCGGCAGGATTGGGCGAGGCGCCCCGGGGTTTTATCAGGCCAGGGCGTTGCGCGGCCAGCTGACTTTTCACTCCGGGCTCAATCGGGCGCCTCGACAACCGATACAACCGCCGTGTCGACCACTGTCGGCGGCGTCTATCCGAGGCTAGACTGCGGCGGATATTTTTCCTCATCGCCCCCCCCCCAAAAAAAAAGGAATGCCGACCATGGATGTAAAACTGCGCGAAGTCCTGCCCTTTAGCGTTGCCGGCCTGCAAGTACGGACCTGCAACGCGGCGGAGCAACAGGCGGACAGCGCCCGGATCGGGCCGATGTGGCAACGTTTTTATGTCGAAGACCTGTTCAACCAGATCACCTCGCGGCAAGCCGACTCGTTTGTCTATGGCGTGTATTCCAACTACGAGTCCGATGCCTCCGGGGCCTTCGACGTGATGGCCGGGGTGGCGGTCAGTGGCGCCAGCGCCGATTACCCCAGTGTGCAGATCCAGGGCGGTGACTACCTGGTGTTCAGCGCCCGGGGCGCGATGCCCGATTGCGTGATCCAGACCTGGGGCCTGATCTGGGCCTACTTTCAGGACAATCCCCAGGTCCGTCGTGCCTTCGCCACGGATTTCGAGGTCTATACCAGCCCTGACTCGGTGGCCATCTACATCGGCATTCAAGACTCGGGCAGCGCTTCGCGTTCCAGCAACTGACGCTTGCGCTCCACTCCCCAGCGGTAGCCGGAAAGGCTGCCGTCGCTGCGCACCACCCGGTGGCAGGGGATCGCCACTGCCAGGCTGTTGGCCGCGCAGGCCTGAGCCACCGCACGCATGGACTTGGGCGCGCCGATGCGCTGGGCGATCTCGGCGTAGCTGGCGGTGCTGCCGGCGGGAATGCTCTTGAGGGCCTGCCACACCCGTTCCTGGAACGCGGTACCGCGCAGGTCCAGGGGCAGATCCAGGCCGATGGCCGGCGCTTCGACAAAGCCCACCACCTGGGCCACCAGACGTTCGAAATCCGCGTCGGCGCCCAACAGGTTGGCCCGGGGAAACTTGTCCTGCAGTTGCTCCACCAGCTGGTTGGGGTCGTCCCCCAGGAGGATGGCGCAGACCCCGCGCTCGCTCCGGGCCACCAGGATCGCACCCAGGGAGCACTGGCCCACGGCAAAGCGGATATCGGTGTTGGGGCCGCCGGCACGGTAATCGCTGGGTTTCATGCCCAGCAATTGGTCGGCCGCCTCATAGAAGCGGCTGTTGGAATTGAAGCCGGCGTCGTACAAGGCGTCGGTCACCGAGTGACCGTTCTCCAGGTGATGGCGGACTCTGCGCGAGCGCTGGGCGTTGGCGTAGCCCCGGGGCGTGAGTCCGGTGGCGGCCTTGAACACCCGGTGGAAGTGGTAGCTGCTCATGCCCGCGTGCTGTGCCAGTTGCTCCAGGCTGGGGACCGATTCGGCGCGCTCGATCTGCCGACAAGCCTCGGCCACCATCGCCGCATGCTGCGCCGCGATCTGGGTCTGGTCGCTGGCCTGGCGTTTGCTCGGCCGATAGCCTGCGGCTTCGGCCTGTTCGGCGCTGTCGAAGAACTCGACGTTTTCTGCCTTCGGCAGTCGCGACAGGCTGCTGGGGCGGCAGTACACGCCGGTGGTGCGCACGGCGTAGACGAAGCTGGCATCGGCGCTGGCGTCGCGCTTGAGCACGGCCTGCCAGCGTGGGTCCTGTTCGATGCGCTGTTTGCGCGATGGGGCATTCATGATCGGTCCTCGGCTGGGCGTGGCGGCCAGATTAGCCGCCCGGGGGCGGCCCGGCACTCCGTGGCTTGCGCTGGAATTCCCGCGTTCACCCGGCATGGCGAAAGGTCAGGTTGATCCGCTGTCGGCCAAGCTCTGGGTGAGTACCGTCCTTGAGCGGCAGCACCCCGTGATAGCGCAGGCGGTCCACGCCGCCCCAGACCACCACGTCAGCGTGCAGCAGTGGCACCCGCAGGCTCCGGTCGCTGCGCTGCTGGCCGCCAAACAGGAAGATCGCCGGCAGCCCCAGGGACAGGGAAACGATGGGGGCGCTGAAGTCGCGTTCGTTCTTGTCCTGGTGCAGGGACATTTTGGCCCCGGGGCGGTAGCAGTTGATCAGGCAGGAGTCGGGATTGAAGTCGTTGAAGCCGGCGGCTTGCGCCGCGTGCTCGGCCAGTTGCCGGAACACCTCCGGCATCGCCGGCCAGGGCCGCAGGCTCTGCGGGTCGATGGCGCTGTAGCGGTAGCCGTGGCGGTCGGTGGTCCAGCCCAGCGCGCCGCAACTGCTCAAGCCGACGGACATGGTATGGCCGCCCGGCGTCAGCATCTGGCGAAAGGGTGCCGCCGCCAGCACTTCGTCGAGCCTGGGCAGCAGGCGCTCGATCCAGGGCAGGGCAAAGCCGCGCAGGACCAGGGCCTGGGGGCCCAGTACCTCGGTGCGTGGCGGCTGCTGCAGGTCGCTTTCGGCAAAGAGCCCGAGATTGGCCGGGGCGTCTGGGTTACAAGGCATCGTGAAAGATCACTCCAAGGGTGTGGCGCTGGCCGCTGTGCACGCGGCTGACCCCGTGGCGCAGAGTCACCCGATAATGCCCGCGCGCGCCTTTTACCGGCCGATGATGCACGGCGAAAAGCAGCCCATCACCTTGCTTCAGACCAATGACCTGTGGCCGCGATTGCATGCGCGGGCGCTGCTCGGTGAGCACCAGTTCGCCGCCGGTGAAGTCGGTTCCCGGCCGGGACAGCATGAACACCGCCTGCAGGGGAAACACCTGCTCGCCATACAGATCCTGATGCAGGCAGTTGTAGTCCTCGGGGCCGTATTGCAGCAACAGCGGCGTAGGGCGCGACTGGCCGGCGGCGTGACAGCGCTGGATGAATGCCGAATGTTCCGCCGGGTAACGCACGTCGATGTTCATGCTCTGGTTCCAGCGGTTGGCCTGCTCCACCAGATGGGGATAGAGCTGCTGGCGCAGTTGAGCCACCGGCTCGGGCAGCGGATAGCCAAAGTACTGGTACTGACCGCGACCAAAACCATGGCGGGCCATCAGCACTTTCGCGCGGAACAGTTCGGGCTGCGGATACAGCGCGCGGAGGGCCTGGCACTGCTGGGGCGTCAGCAGGCCTTCGAGGCGGGCGCAGCCGTCCTGGTCCAGGGCCTGCGCGATGCGGGCCCAGTCCAGTTGTTGCAGACGCAGGTGCAGCGAGGAAGCGGGCATGGCGCAAGTGTCCTGGGGCAGTAAGATCCCGGGCAGTCTGGGGCTCGGCTGTCCAGTACGCACTCCGCTGCTTGCGCTCGAATCCGGGGTGGGGGAGTTACAGGGCCTTGCTGACGTTGACGTCGCTGATCACGTCGTCGGACTGACCATGCAGGGCTTCCAGGGCGGCCAGGGCTTCTTCCTGGGTGCCGTTTTCCAGCTGGGCGAATTCGAAGCGGCGCTCGCCGTTGAGCTTGTATTTGATGACGTACTTGGTGGTCTGGGGCACGGGATTACCTGTTGTCGCAGAGGGGCGGTGGCTTAACGCAGTTTCGAGCTGGAACGGCGAATGATGCGGATCGAGTGGCTCAGGTTCGGCTTGCGGGTCACGCTGATCGGGCGCCGGTTGACGGTGTCGATGGTGATGTTCCAGAAGCCGGTGCTGGGTGCGGTGATCTTCGCCGGAAACTTGTCGAAAGCGCCGCCGTGATAGGTGTGGCGGCCGCCATTCTTGAAGCTGCGGAAGTTGGCGTCGCTCATCAGGCGAATGTTGCAGACCTGGGAGCATTCGATGACGACGATATCGTCTTCGTTCAGGTGCTCGCGCTGGTGGATGAATTTCATGGGCGCCTCCAGAAGGGCTATAGCTACAAAAAAACAAAACAGGTGCGTGGGCGATGGCGCAGTTTATCAGGCCCAACGGGGTATTATTCGGCCCCCGCGTCGCGGTTTGACAATTTAAAACAGTTATTTGGATTTTTATCGGCGATAAAGCCGTGCCTCCGGAGAAAAACAGCGCCGTTGCTGTCGGAGGGGCATTTATTGGAGGTTTGCTATGAAACGCTGGGTGTGGATTGTGCTGTTGGCCATCAGTGGCTGTGCGACGGTTTCGGACATCAACCAGACGCCGCCGACCCTGAACGTCATCTCCGGCAAGAAGCCCCAGGAGTACGTCCAGTGCCTGAGCGGCAAGCTCTCCGGCAGTCGCGGTGCGTTGCAGGTCGAGCCGCACAAGAACGGTTATCGCGTGCTAGTGCCCCAGACCCTGTCGTCGGCCCCGGCGGCGGTGTTCTACATCGATGAACGCTCCGGGGGCAGCAGCATCAAGCTGCATGAGCAGATGTCCAACAACCCCTTGCGGCCTCAGGACGTGCGCAAGGCGGGGGAGGCCTGCATCTCCGGTTGAGCCTCCAGGCCCAGGCGCGTCCTGGCGTCCCTTGCGCGGATGCCGCAGGCGCTGGCCGGTGCAAACCTCCTCCCTGCCGGGCCGCGTCCGTCCAGTGCGACAGCGGCCAGCGTGCAGTGGCACAAGCAGCCATTTCGCATTGTCGCTGTGGATCTATTGCCCTACTATTTGTGCGCTTATACCGGCTGGGTCTAAGCATATAACTAGAATAATGGAGTGCATATGATCCCACTGGATCGAATGTTATTGAGCGGCCTGATGCTGCTGTTTGTGCAATCTGCCTCTGCCGTCGACGGCCAGAAGGTGTTCACCCAGGGTGGCGCCCAGCCAGGGGCAACGGCCTGCCTGGCCTGTCACGGCGCTGATGCAATGGGGCTGGCGCCTGCCGGCTTTCCGCGTTTGGCGGGGTTGCCGGCGGGCTACCTGGCCAAGCAGTTGCACGACTTTCGCAGCGGCGCCCGCAGCAACCCGGTGATGCAGCCCCTGGCCAAGGCCTTGAGCGAAGAGGAAATCACCGCGGTCACCGCGACCCTGGCGGCCATGCCCGGGCCACAGACCCCGCAGACCCTGCGCAGCCAGAGCACCCGCGGCGTTGGCGAACGCCTGGCCCTGCGCGGTGCCTGGGAGCGTCAGGTGCCCGAGTGCGTCAGTTGTCACGGGCCGGGTGGCGTCGGTGTGGGCGTGGCCTTTCCACCGCTTGCCGGACAGCCCGCCAGTTACCTGGTGGCTCAGTTGAACGCCTGGCGCGACGGCACTCGTCACAACGATCCCAATGACCTGATGGGGCATGTCGCCAAATCCCTGAGTGCCGACGAGGTCACGGCCGTGGCGGACTACTTTGCCCAACTGCAACCCCAGGAGGCGCGGCCATGAAACTATTGATTGCCGGGCCGTTGCTGGCATTGCTCGCCGCCCAGGTACAAGCCGCCGGCATTGCCATGGAAGACCAGTCGCAGATACCGGCGCCAAGCGCTTCGGCCCAGGCCCAGTACTTCAAGCCGCCCGCCGAAAGCGAGTTGCCGGACAACGCCTACGGCAAGCTGGTGCGCGAGGGCCATGCGCTGTTCGTCGACACCAAGCGCCGCGCGCCGCAATACGTGGGCAATGGGCTCAATTGCAGCAACTGCCACCTCGATCAGGGGCGTCTGGCCAACTCTGCGCCGCTGTGGGGCGCCTATCCGATGTACCCCGCCTACCGCAAGAAGAACGACAAGGTGAACACCTTCGCCGAACGCTTGCAGGGCTGCTTTCAGTTCAGCATGAACGGTGGTCAGCCGCCGGCGGCCGACAGCCCGGAGATCACCGCGCTGTCGGTGTATGCCTACTGGTTGGCGAGCAAGGCGCCGCTGGGCGTCGAACTGCCGGGCCGGGGGTATCCCGATGTGGCCCAGCCAGCCAAGGGTTATGACTTGAAGCAGGGCGCGGCGGTGTACCAGGCGCAATGTGCGGTCTGCCATGGTGAACAAGGGCAGGGGCAGAAGGTCGGGGCCGATTACGTGATGCCGCCGCTGTGGGGCAAGGATTCCTACAACTGGGGGGCGGGGATGCACCGGATCAATACCGCGGCGTCCTTTATCAAGCACAACATGCCCTTGGGCAAGGGCGGCAGCTTGAGCGATCAGCAGGCGTGGGACGTGGCGGCCTTCGTCAACAGCCATGAACGGCCGCAGGATCCGCGTCTGGTGGAGGGCTCGATCGAGAAGACCCGGGTCAAGTTTCACGCCAATGACGGGGTAAATTTGTACGGTCAGACCGTAGAAGGCGTGCTGATCGGCCAGGGCATCCGATAAACTAGCGCCTGTCGTTACCGATGCCGCCTGGGCTCACGCTTTGGCGGCATCGCTTTTTTGGGAGAGAGCATGAAGCGGGAACACGTCAGGGAAAAGCATGCAGAGGGCTCGATCTCTGCCACCCATGTGATCCAGAACCCGGCCAATTCCGGGGAGTGGATCGTGTTCTTCAAGAAAAGCGCCGGGCGCAGCTATTTTCTGGTGGATGACAGTGACGAGGTGGAGTCTTTCGCCCGCCTCGACGACCTGATCGAAACCATTCGCGGCCTGGGCATCAAGTTCGCCGAAATTCATATGTAGCGGGCGTCCGTGCGCTACTTGCAGACCACCACCACGCTGCGGCTCTTGTAGTTGCCGACATCGACGCCCAGGGTCTTGTCGCTTTCCTTGGGGGCCGGGGTGCCGTCGGTGCTGACGATCCGATAGCCGGTACCGGCGCAGGAGGCGTCGGCCTTTTCATAGCAGCTGGCCCAGGAGCCGGCTTCTCCGGAGCAATCGATGCTCAGGCCCTGCTCGCCATTGGCCAGGTAAGTATTGGAGGCGGTGGCGCATCCGGTCAGAGCCAGTACCGCGGTGACTGCGAGAAGTCTGTTCATGGGGGATTTCGTCGTCTGCAGAGGAGGGGGGAGCTTGGGGCCATGCATCAGCGTTGCGATGCTATAGCTAATGGCCATTTCGGTACAGCGCATTCCCTTAGTCCGCCGCCGCTGCGCAAAAGTGCCGCTGCTCGATAGACGGAACATTCCGCGAACTGCCCAGAGGTGGCAGAAGGCCGTGAACGGTGCCATCAGTCGCGCCTGGCAGAGGCGCTGCGAGGGCGTTTGGGATGGCTGCGGCGGCGTGTCCGCTCGATGCTCGTGTCCGGCGCGCAGGCGGCGGATTTCAAGGCCTGCGGGGTCGTGGTCGTTTACCTTGAGCGCTAACTGATGAATGCGACGGAACTATATGGCGCTTTATTTCTCTATGATGGCAGCGGTTAGCCAGCGCGGGGCATTGTAAGGTGCACGCCGCCTGATTAGACTGCGCCGAAACTCGCACGCACAGCCTTTTTAAGGACTCATATGATCAAGAAATGCTTGTTCCCAGCAGCCGGTTACGGTACTCGCTTCCTGCCAGCGACTAAAGCCATGCCTAAAGAAATGCTGCCGGTGGTGAACAAGCCACTGATCCAGTACGGCGTTGAAGAAGCGCTGGATGCCGGATTGACTGAAATCTCCATCGTGACCGGCCGTGGCAAGCGCGCCCTCGAAGACCACTTCGACATCAGTTACGAGCTGGAAAACCAGATCAAGGGCACCGACAAGGAGAAATACCTGGTTGGTATCCGCAAACTGCTGGACGAGTGCTCGTTCTCCTACACTCGCCAGACTGAAATGAAAGGCCTGGGCCACGCAATTCTGACCGGCCGCCCGCTGATCGGTGACGAACCCTTCGCCGTGGTACTGGCGGACGACCTGTGCGTCAACCTTGAAGGCGACGGCGTCCTGACCCAGATGGTCAAGCTGTACAAGCAGTTCCGCTGCTCGATCGTGGCCATCCAGGAAGTCGACCCGCAGGAGACCAACAAGTACGGCGTGATCGCCGGCGAGATGATCCGCGACGACATCTACCGCGTTCACAGCATGGTCGAGAAGCCAAAGCCGGAAGATGCGCCGTCGAACCTGGCGATCATCGGTCGTTACATCCTGACGCCGGACATCTTCGACCTGATCGAGCAGACCGAGCCGGGCAAGGGTGGCGAAATCCAGATCACTGACGCCCTGATGAAGCAGGCGCAGAACGGCTGTGTAATGGCCTACAAGTTCAAGGGCAAGCGTTTCGACTGCGGTGGCGCCGAAGGCTACATCGACGCGACCAACTTCTGCTTCGAGAACTTCTACAAGACCGGCAAGGCTTACTGATAGCAGCTGCGCGGGTTTGTCGGAAAAAGCCACCTTCGGGTGGCTTTTTCATTGGTTGCCCTTATGTCAATCCTCTGCGCTGACCCGATCGCCATCTGCGGTTATGCTTGTCAGCCTGCCTGGGAGAGTGAAATGGCCTACGATTTTGATCTTTATGTAATTGGCGCCGGTTCCGGCGGTGTACGTTGCGCACGCTTTGCCGCGGGCTTCGGCGCGAAAGTCGCGGTCGCCGAAAGCCGCTATCTGGGCGGTACCTGCGTCAACGTCGGTTGTGTACCGAAAAAGTTGCTGGTGTACGGCGCGCACTTTGCCGAAGACTTCGAGCAGGCGTCGGGTTTCGGCTGGTCCCTTGACGAGGCTCATTTCGATTGGGCGACCTTGATCGCCAACAAGGACCGTGAAATCAATCGTCTCAACGGCATCTACCGCAATCTGCTGGTCAACAGTGGTGTGACCCTGCATGAAGGCCACGCCAAGCTGATCGATCCGCATCAGATCGAGGTCAATGGCCAGCGCTACACCGCCAAGCACATCCTGATTGCCACTGGCGGCTGGCCGCAGATTCCGGACATTCCGGGGCGCGAGCATGCCATCAGTTCCAATGAGGCGTTCTTCCTCAAGGAACTGCCCAAGCGCGTGCTGGTGGTCGGCGGCGGCTACATTGCGGTGGAGTTTGCCGGGATCTTCCACGGTCTGGGCGCCGATACCCGGTTGCTGTATCGCGGCGATCTGTTCCTGCGCGGCTTTGACGGCGCGGTGCGCAAGCATCTGCAGGAAGAGCTGACCAAGCGCGGGCTGGACCTGCAATTCAATGCCGACATCGAGCGCATCGACAAGCAGGCCGATGGCAGCCTGCAAGTCACCCTCAAGGATGGCCGCACGCTGCTGACCGATTGTGTGTTCTACGCCACCGGGCGTCGGCCGATGCTCGACAACCTGGGCCTGGAGAACACCGGGGTCAAACTCGACAAGCGTGGCTTTATCGAGGTAGATGAGCAGTACCAGAGCAGCGAGCCATCGATCCTGGCGATTGGCGATGTGATCGGCCGGGTACAGCTGACCCCGGTGGCCCTGGCTGAAGGCATGGCCGTGGCCCGGCGCCTGTTCAAGCCCGAGCAGTACCGCCCGGTGGATTACCGGATGATTCCCACGGCGGTGTTCAGCCTGCCGAATATCGGCACTGTTGGCCTGACCGAAGAGCAGGCGCGGGAAGCGGGGCACAAGGTGCAGATCTTCGAAAGCCGGTTCCGGCCGATGAAGCTGACCCTGACCGATTGCCAGGAACGAACCCTGATGAAGCTGGTGGTGGACGCCGACAGCGACAAAGTGCTGGGCTGCCACATGGTCGGTCCGGACGCTGGTGAAATCGTCCAGGGGCTGGCGATTGCCCTGAAGGCCGGGGCGACCAAGCGTGATTTCGACGAAACCATCGGCGTGCACCCGACCGCCGCCGAAGAGTTCGTCACCATGCGCACGCCTGTCGCCGACTGATCAGGCGTCGGCTTTCTTGCCGGCCTTCGCCTTGCTGGCGGAGGCCAGGCGCAGCGCCTCAAGGCCGGCCTCGGCCTTGGCGGCGCGCAACTCCATCTCCTTGCTCAGGCGAGTCTGCTCGTCGGCTCTTTCCCTGAGTGCCTGCATCTCCTCCGAAGCCACACGCAAGCGTTCCTGCAGCAGGGTGCTGGCGCTGTCCAGGCGTGTCAGCTGTTCGCGCAGCTGTGCCTGCAGGGCGGCGCTCTGGCTGGCGGCATCCTGGGCGTGCTTGAGCTCCTTGTGGCTGGCCCGTTGTTCGCTGAGCAGGCGCTCGTTGTCGCGATGCAGCTGAGTGATTTCATCCTGGCGAACCAGGGCGCTCTGCTGGGCTTGGCGCAGTTCGGCCTGCAACTGCTGCAGCTGGCCTTCGTGGCGGCGCTGCTCCTGCTCGCGCTGTTCCTTGCTGGCGGCGCGGTAGTGTTCCAGGGCGTCCCGGGCGTGCAGGTGCTTGTCTTCCAGGGAGCGAATCTGCTGCTCCTTGTCTTCCAGGCGCAGGTCGTAGTCCTTTAGCGCCTGGTTGAGCTCGGCATTGCGGGTCTGTTCGCTTTGCAGCATCGAGCGAGTGTCTTGCAGCGCGGCGCTTTCACCGGCCAGGGCGCTGGCCTGGATCTGCAGTTGCTGTTGCAGCTGCTCCTGGGTGCGTCGGGCTTGCTCCAGCTGTTGCTCGAATGCCTGCCTCTGTTGCTCGGAGTGGGCGAGGGCCTGCTCCAGGGGCTCCTGAGCTTGCTCCTGCAGGCGCTGCGCCAGGCGCCCGACCAGTTCGCTCAGTTCCTCATCCAGGGCCACCGGGCCAGCCTCCCGGCGAGTGCTGCCATCGTCGAGCTCCTTCAGGTAGCGGTGGATGGTGGTTTTTGAGCCGGTATTGCCCATTTCAATGCGTACTGCATCGATGCTCGGGTGTTCGCCGCGGGCGAGAATCGCCTGGCGCGCCTTTTTCACCACCGCTTTGTTAATACCTCCGCGAGCCATGTGTCCTCCGTCGATTTAATACTGTGATACGTAGTATGTAATTATCGATAATTGTACAGGTATAAAGGCGCAATCGATAGCGTAAATTTGACATGGGATATTGTAGTATTACCCCGTGTGATAGGCGCAGCGGCCGGTTTTCGCCCCTGGTCGCCGTACATTTGCTTCAGTGGAGTTGCCATGAGTGAGCTGGACCGTTACCTGCAAGCCGCCACCCGCGATAACACCCGTCGCAGCTATCGGGCGGCCATCGAGCACTTCGAGGTGCAGTGGGGCGGATTCCTGCCGGCCACCGCCGACAGCGTGGCCCGTTATCTGGTGGCCTATGCCGGTGAGCTGTCGATCAACACCTTGAAGTTGCGCCTCTCGGCCCTGGCCCAATGGCACAACAGCCAGGGCTTTGCCGACCCGACCAAGGCACCGGTGGTGCGCCAGGTGTTCAAGGGCATTCGCGCGGTGCACCCGGTTCGTGAAAAACAGGCCGAGCCATTGCAGTTGCAGCATCTGGAGCGGGTGATTGCCTGGCTCGATGGCGAGGCAACAGCGGCTCGTGGCGAAGGACGCCAGGCCGACCTGTTGCGGGCGCTGCGCGATCGGGCGTTGATCCTGCTGGGTTTCTGGCGAGGGTTTCGCAGTGACGAGCTATGCCGCCTGCAGATCGAGCATGTGCAGGCCAGCGCCGGATCCGGCATCAGCCTGTATGTCCCGCGCAGCAAGGGCGACCGCGACAACCTGGGGCGCACCTATCACACGCCGGCCTTGCAACGCCTGTGTCCGGTGCAGGCCTATATCGAATGGATCAATGCCGCGGCCCTGGTTCGCGGGCCGGTGTTTCGCGCGATCGATCGCTGGGGCCACCTGAGTGAGCAGGGCTTGCATGCCAACAGCGTTATTCCCCTGTTGCGCCAGGCCCTGGAGCGCGCCGGTATCGCCGCCGAACACTACACCAGCCATTCCCTGCGCCGGGGTTTTGCCACCTGGGCGCATCGCAGCGGTTGGGACCTGAAGTCGCTGATGAGCTATGTCGGCTGGAAGGACATGAAGTCGGCCATGCGTTACCTGGAGGTCAATCCGTTCATGGGCATGGCGCGGATCGACGAGAAGCCTGTGCGCCAGTGATCAAAGGTTTCTTCTATCAATAGGCTGGCCTTATAGCCAAAACCAATCGTCAGCATCAGGTTTGCCAATGAGCCAAGCGGCGACTGATTGGCTAGGATTCTCCCCATCAAGTTTTCACCCAACGTTTTCAACCACTGATGGAGAGTCAACGATGCCTATCATCAACAGCCAAGTTAAACCGTTCAAAGCCACTGCATTCAAAAACGGCGCATTCGTCGAAGTGTCGGACGCGGATCTGAAAGGCAAATGGTCCGTCGTATTCTTCTACCCGGCTGACTTCACCTTCGTCTGCCCGACCGAGCTGGAAGACCTGGCCGACAACTACGCCGAATTCCAGAAACTGGGCGTTGAGATCTACAGCGTTTCCACCGACACCCACTTTGCCCACGCAGCCTGGCACAACACTTCGCCAGCCATCGGCAAAATCCAGTACACCATGATCGGCGACCCGACCCTGGCCATCTCGCGCAACTTCGACGTGCTGATCGAAGAAGCCGGTCTGGCTGACCGTGGCACCTTCGTGATCAACCCTGAAGGCCAGATCAAGATCGTTGAAATCAACGATGGCGGTGTCGGTCGTGACGCTTCCGAGCTGCTGCGCAAGATCAAGGCCGCTCAGTACGTTGCCGCGCACCCAGGCGAAGTCTGCCCAGCCAAGTGGAAAGAAGGCGAGGCCACCCTGGCTCCGTCCCTGGACCTGGTCGGCAAGATCTAAGTCCATGTTTTATCCAAGGGCGGTCATCCGCACTTAAGTCAGCCGCACCGCCCTCAAATAACGCCCGGGCGAGATTCGCCCGGGCGTTGTTTTTTATACCGAATCAATAGGAAATCGCCCGTATGTTGGACGCCAATCTTAAAGCTCAGTTGAAGTCTTACCTGGAACGGGTCACCCAGCCGATCGAGATCGTCGCTTCCCTCGACGACGGTGCGAAATCCCAGGAAATGCTTGCGTTACTCAAAGACATTGTCAGTCTTTCCAACCAGATTACCTTGCTCGACAACGGCACCGATGCGCGCAAGCCGTCGTTCTCGTTGAATCGCCCGGGCGGTGATATCAGCCTGCGTTTCGCCGGTATCCCCATGGGCCACGAATTCACCTCCCTGGTGCTGGCCCTGCTGCAAGTCGGTGGTCACCCCTCCAAAGCCAGTGCCGAGGTGATCGAGCAGATCCGCTCGCTCAAGGGCGAGTTCAATTTTGAAACCTACTTCTCGCTGTCCTGCCAGAACTGCCCGGACGTGGTCCAGGCGCTGAACCTGATGGCGGTGCTCAACCCCAATATCCGCCACGTGGCCATTGACGGCGCGCTGTTCCAGGCCGAAGTCGATGAGCGCAAGGTGATGGCGGTGCCAAGCATCTACCTCAACGGCGTGAACTTCGGTCAGGGCCGCATGGGCCTGGAGGAGATCCTCGCCAAGCTCGACACCGGTGCGGTGCACAAGCAGGCGCAGAAGCTCAACGCCAAAGAGGCCTTTGATGTGCTGGTGGTCGGCGGTGGTCCGGCTGGGGCTTCGGCAGCCATCTACGCCGCGCGCAAAGGCATTCGTACCGGGGTCGCCGCCGAACGTTTCGGCGGCCAGGTGCTGGACACCATGGCCATCGAGAACTTTGTCTCGGTGCAAGAGACCGAGGGGCCGAAACTGGCGGCGGCGCTGGAGGAACACGTCAAGCAGTACGACGTCGACATCATGAACCTGCAGCGTGCCAGCGCCCTGGTGCCGGCCAAGGAGGTCGGCGGCCTGCACGAGATCCAGTTCGAAAGCGGTGCCAGCCTCAAGGCCAAGTCGGTGATCCTGGCCACCGGTGCCCGCTGGCGTGAAATGGGCGTGCCCGGCGAGCAGGAATACAAGGCCAGGGGCGTGTGCTTCTGCCCGCACTGCGACGGTCCGCTGTTTAAAGGCAAGCGCGTGGCGGTGATCGGCGGCGGCAACTCCGGCGTCGAAGCCGCCATCGACCTGGCGGGTATCGTCAGCCACGTGACCCTGCTTGAGTTCGACAGCAAGCTGCGGGCCGATGCGGTGTTGCAGCGCAAGCTCTACAGCCTGCCCAACGTCAAGGTCATCACCAGTGCCCTGACCAGTGAAGTGAAGGGCGACGGGCAGAAGGTCACCGGCCTGGCCTACAAGGATCGTGACTCGGGTGAGTTCCACACGGTGGACCTGGAAGGCATCTTTGTGCAGATCGGTCTGTTGCCCAACACCGATTGGCTCAAGGGCACGGTGGAACTGTCGCCCCGTGGCGAAATCATCGTCGATGCCCGTGGCGAGACTTCGCTGCCGGGGGTGTTCGCCGCCGGCGACGTGACCACGGTGCCGTACAAGCAGATCGTGATTGCGGTGGGCGAGGGCGCCAAGGCTTCCCTGAGCGCGTTCGACCACTTGATCCGCACTTCAGCCCCGGCATAACCGGCACTGGAAAAACAAAACCCCATGAGCCTGCGCTCATGGGGTTTTTTATTGCCGTTTTGCAGGGGGTGCGCTGTGTCTGGGAGCGGGCTCCTGCGCAAACTGGGTTACAGCGGGGCCGGCTGGATGATTTCGACCCAGTAGCCGTCCGGGTCCTTGATGAAGGCCAGGCTCTTCATGCGGCCGTCGTTCAGGCGTTTTTGAAAGTCGCAGCCCAGGGC
This sequence comes from Pseudomonas protegens, assembly GCF_013407925.2. Classification (NCBI taxonomy): domain Bacteria; kingdom Pseudomonadati; phylum Pseudomonadota; class Gammaproteobacteria; order Pseudomonadales; family Pseudomonadaceae; genus Pseudomonas; species Pseudomonas protegens. Next base: position 6,193,304 of record NZ_CP060201.1, read on the forward strand.
TTCGAAACGTTCGCAGGCGGCAACGATGTCCGGCACCGAGATGCAGATGTGGCCAAAGCCCCGCGGGTCGCTGTTGCCGTTGTGGTAGGCGAAGTCCGGATCGTTTTCGGTGCCGTGGTTATGGGTCAGTTCGAGGATGCCAGGGATGGATTTCATCCATTCGGTACGGGCTGCGGCGTCCGTCGGGATCTGCGCCTTGTCCACCAGGGCGAGGAAGTACAGGCTGAACTCGGCTTCGGGAAAGTCGCGTTTCTCCACCAGGGAGAAGCCCAGGACCCGGGTGTAGAAGTCCAGGGAGCGGGTGATGTCCTTGACCCGCAACATGGTGTGGTTGAACACGAAGCGTGCGGTCGCCGCATCCGGTTGAGCGGTCACGCCGGGGAAAGTGTTGAGTTGTTCGAGGCTCATGGGCCCTCCAGGAAAAAGTGCGGCAAAGGTTGTTCGCAAGAGCCAGCCAGCCCTTGTCTGGCAAGGGTTCAGGCGTCGTTGGGGTCGGGCAATGATACGCAACCGGAAGCCCTGACGCCAAACCCAAAGCTCCTGATCTATTGCCCATTCCTGGCGTCGGGCTCAGACTTCCAGGTCCATTTTCCTGGTGTGTCAATCCATGATCGAATCGCTCAATCCCCGGGTCGCGGCCCTGTTGCTGCTGGCGTTTGCCGGCTTTGCCCAGGCCGCGCCGCAAGTCGCCTGGCCGCAGGGTTGGACGGTGGAGCCGGTGCCTGTGCAAGAGGGCGATCAGGCAGCCGAGGTTTCCCGCCAACGGGCAGTGAAAAGCGATGCCGCCGGCAATCCGCAGATGGTCATGGAGTTGACCATGACGCAAGTCGACAGCGGGCATGTAGTCAATCTTCAGGGGGTATTACTGGAGATGCGCAAATCCGTGCAGAAGGACTTTGCCCGAGGCGGTTATCAGAGTGTCTGTAACAAGATTCATCCGGCGCAGTTGAGTCGGCTGGAGGCCCTGGAGACCACTTGCACCATTACTCAAAATGGCCGGCATGTGCTGTCGCAAACATTGGTGGCCGCTGTGGATGGGAATAAGGCTTATGTACTTTCATACGCCGGCCAGGCACAGGCTTATGCTGATAGTCGGGACGAAATACTGGCTGTACGAAATAGCCTTAAACTTTGACGAAAAATCTGAAGCTGTCGGTTTGCTTTCCCATGTCGAGGGCGGGTTAACGCAGAGGTATTAAGCCCTAAGTTGTACTGGGTCTGTTGTTGCAAGAGACAATCCCGGGTGGGCTTGCAGTCGTCGGGCGCGCTGAAAAATACCGGTTCTCCGTGTTGAAGGCGGTCTTAGATGCAGGCCGTAATAAGAATATTCTTATCAATGTAAAAAGCCCTGCATATGCAGGGCCTTTTTCAGGTTGCGGCTTTGTTCAAGCGCGCAGCCAGGAATCTACAGTGGCGGCGCCATACTGTTCTTTCCAGGCTTTCAGGCCGCGATGGTTGCCGCCTTTGGTTTCAATCAGTTCGCCGGTGTGCGGGTTCTGATAAACCTTGACCACGCGCGCGCGCCGCTGTTTAGGGGCGTTGGCCGGTGGCAGGCCGGTTTTGCCCAGGTTCGGATCAAGGATCGCGATGATGTCACGCAGGCTCTTGTCATAGGTTTTCATCAGGGCCTGGAGCTTCTCTTCGAACTCGATTTCCTTTTTGAGTCCGGCGTCATTCTTCAGGGATTCAAGCTGCGCGAGCTGTTCTTGAAGTGCTTTTTCTGCAGCACGAAATTCAGCAAGTCTGGACAATATCTTCACTCCAATAGTCTATTTTGGCTGATACAAACCACAAACAAAGCTATAAGCCATGAGCCGATTAAGGTTCGATTAAGTGGCCTACCTGTGAATCTTGAACAGGCGTGAAAAATTGTAGTAGTTAATGGCGGCGGAGTAAATCAGGTTGTTCTTGTTTGCCTCGGTATGGGTCGATTGATTCAAATTGCTGCGCTTTTCGAGTTGTCGATTCGAGTACTTGTTGTTCTGACATGGCTATTTAATGGCGCGCTAGAACGGCAACAAATTCACTACTGGGCATCGGTCGGCCAAATAAATAACCCTGTAGGAAATCCACCCCTTGCGCGACCAGATAGTCGCGCTGTTCTGCGGTTTCTATGCCTTCGGCGACTATACCCAGATCGAGTTTGGCCGAGAGTTGGATAATGCTGTCGAGTATATGCAGGGACAGCGCATCGGCACCGATCATGGCCACGAAGCTTTGATCGATCTTCAAGTAGTCGACATTGAACTGACGCAGATAAGCCAGGCTGGAATGCCCGGTGCCGAAGTCGTCGATGGCGATCATCACGCCCAGTTCGTGCAGGGCGGCAAACAGCTGTTGGGTGATGGCCGTGGGTTCGATCAACTCGCGCTCGGTCAGCTCCAGCACCAGAATCACCTTGCCGGGCGCAAAGGCGGCGAGGAATTCTCGACAGTCGTCCAGCAACTGCAGATCGTGGCAGTGACTGGCTGTGATGTTGATGCCGATATGAAAGCCATCGCTGAAGTGCCCGGCATGGGGCGCCAGGGCTTGCCGGGTCTGCTGCATCAGCGAGCGGGTCATGGGCACGATCAGCCCGGAATGCTCGGCAAAGGGAATGAACAGATCAGGACGCACCAGCCCCTCCTTGGGGTGTTGCCAGCGCATCAGCACTTCAACCCCGGCCCATTGCAGGCTGTCGCCGCGTACCACGGGCTGGAAATAGGCAATGAACTCCTGGGCCTCCAACGCCCGGCGCAGCTCCTGGCTGGGGGAGGCGGAGCGCTTCTGCAGCCAGTGGGCGAGGACGCCGGTGGCGGCACCGAGGAACACCAGCAGGCCAAATAGCGCCGGGTACTGGCCTTTCATGTAGTGCCAGACATCCCCCTCGGCAAAGCCGGCGCTGACGCTGTAGGGATAGCGCGCCGAGTTCAACTGCTGGCTGGCCACCGCCGCCTCGGGCGCCGCGCCATCGTGGACCTGGCCGTCGCTGGACAGCCAGTGCGCGCCCACCTGCAATTGCAGGTAGGCAAAGCGGCTGATCAGACGCAGCGCGTTGGCCAGGTGATAGCCGTCGATGGTGGCCAGGACCGCGCCATCGCCCTCACTCCAGCGGTAGACCAGCAACGCCGTATTGGGCGTGATGGGGTTGCCGTTCATCAGCCAGAGTCGGCCAGCCACATAATCCCGGGGATCGAGGGGCACCGCGTAACTGCCCAGCAACGAGCTGCAATAGTTGCTGTTGCGCCACACCAGGTTGGTCGAGCGCACGAAGGGCCGGCGGGTGACCTGATCGCGCAGGGCCAGTTGCCGCGTGGCGTCGCAATCCTGGCCCACCAGAGGCAGCAGCGCCCTGGCGGCGATATCGGTGTTGTCCAACATCAGGTCGAACTGGCGAATGGCTTCTTCGGCGGTTTCCAGGCTGCTGCGTTCCAGGGCTCGTTCAGCCTGGGCATAGAGGATCACGGCCCCCAGCCCAATCGGCAGGACAATCGCCAGCAAGGTCCAGAGGGTACGGGTAGAGCGCTTCAGCGGACCTTTGGCGGTCAGGGGCATGGATCGGACCTGTGGCAGAGGAGGGGAGGCTTGGACATCCGACCGTGACCGCGTGCGCGACGGTCTTGTGGCGTGTTTCGATCACCGCAGGATAGACGGCTTTGTCCGACCATACAGGCGTTGCGCGTGGCGAATGAAGGCCAGGGTCGCCGGCGACGACTGGCGCTGATCGAGCACGGCAATCCCCACCTGGCGCCGCACCGGCGGCGATAGGGCTTTGCTGACATAGCGGGCATCCGTGCGCGGTGGCAGCGACAGTTCGGCCAGGATGCTCAGGGCCTCGCCCCGGGCCACGGTTTCCAGGGTGCTGAGCAACTGCGAGCTGCGGTAGCGGATGTTGGGGCGCAAGCCGGCACCGACGAACAAGCGTGACACCAGTTCCGCCGAGCCGGCCTCGGTCAGCACGAACGGGTCGTGGCACAGCTGATCCAGGCGCACCTGCGGCTCCCCAGCCAGGGCATGGGTCGCGGGAATCAGCGCCACCAGTTGGTCCTCCAGCAGGGCGAAGGTGTCGAAACGCTCCTCGGGCAGCACCACGAAACCCAGGTCGATCCGCCGTTCCTCCAGCCATTGCAGGACCTGCCGGTCCGGCCCCTCGTCGATGTGCACCTCGATCCCCGGGTACTCCTGGCGGTACTCCTCAAGGATGCGCGGCAGCAGGCGCGTGGAGGAGGTGGGGCCGAACGAGCCGATGCGCAGGGTGCCGCGCTTCATGCCCCGGGCATCGGCGGCCTCCTGTTCCAGGGTCGCGGCCAGCCCCAGCATGGCCCGGGCCCGCAGCAGCAGCTGGCGCCCGATATCGGTGAGCTCGACCTGGGCCTGATGGCGGCGGAACAGCTCCACCCCCAGTTCCTGTTCCAGGGACTTGATGGCGTGGGAAACCGCCGACTGGCTGATGCCCAGGCGCGTGGCGGCAGCGGTGAAACCGGCAAGCTCGGCCACCCGGGAAAAGATGTCCAATTGGGTCAGGGTCATGAGTAAAAGCTCATTTTACGATGATCGATCATTAGACAAAGAATATCCCGGCGGCACAAACCCACGAACCCAGAGCATCACGACCATGAGCGACAGCAGTATCAACGGCCCCTTGAACGCCAGGCACCAGGACCTGGCGGTCTATTGCAAATTGGCGGCGGTCACCATGATCTGGGGCGGCACCTTTGTCGCCGGGCGGTATCTGGTTGGCGGGCTCTCGCCATTGCTGCTGGCCAGCCTGCGCTTCGTTCTCGCCAGCCTGGCCTTGCTCGGTTTCATGGCCGTGGCGCGCATTCCTCTGGTACGTCCCAGCCTCCGCCAGTTCGGCCAGTTGGCGCTGCTGGGGTTCTGCGGGATTTTTTTCTACAACCTGTGTTTCTTCCTTGGCCTGCAACAGGTCAGCGCCTCACGCGCTTCGTTGATCGTGGCACTCAATCCGGCGGTGATTGCCCTGGGGGCCTGGGCGCTGTTCAAGGAGCGCCTGAGCCGGCGCCAACTGCTGGGTATCGTGCTGTGTTTGAGTGGCGCCGCATTGGTGATCTGCAGCCGTGATCCCGCAGCGCTGACGACCCGCTCCGGCGGTTGGCGCGGCGATCTGCTGATCCTCGGCTGCGTCCTGGGCTGGGGCCTGTACTCGCTGTTGTCCAGGGACCTCAACCGGCGTCTGGGGCCCTTGCAGACCGTCACCTACTCGATCCTGCTGGGCACCCTGATGCTGTGCAGCGCGACCTGGCTGCGTGGCGAGTTCGACCTGCCGGCCATCGCCCGGCTGAGCCCGGTCCAGGGCCTGAGCCTTTTGTACCTGGGCGTACTGGGCTCGGCGCTGGCCTATATCGGGTACTACGACGGGCTGCGGCGCATCGGCGCCACCCGTTCCGGGGTGTTCATCGCCCTCAATCCGCTGACCGCGCTGATGCTCGGCGCGCTGCTGCTGGGGGAGCAGTTGAGCCTGGTGATGGGGTTGGGCGCGGTGCTGATTCTGGGCGGCATCTACCAGTGCAACAAACCCCTTGCGGGCCGGGCAAAAAAGGCGATTTTATAGAGAATGCGGACAAAGGCTTTTACGCTGTGTAGAATCCGGTTACGCATACAATAATAAAGTCTTCTGGCAGCAGAAGCCTCGCCCCCCAGCCTGTAACACAGGGTCGACATGAAGATTCTCGGGTTTCAACTGATCTACGGTGACTTCCTCGCCCGCAGCGTGCGAGGCATCTCTTGCGCGCCACCTTCGTTCCTCAGCATTGATAGCAACTAACGATCCGTTAATTCTAAAAATATGATGAGGCGCCAACCATGGCAGATATCTTCGAAAACCCGATGGGCCTGATGGGCTTTGAATTCATCGAATTCGCATCGCCCACCCCCAACACCCTCGAACCGATCTTCGAGATCATGGGTTTCACCAAAGTCGCGACCCATCGTTCAAAAGACGTGCATCTGTATCGCCAGGGTGCGATCAACCTGATCCTCAACAACGAACCCCACAGCGTCGCCTCGTACTTCGCCGCCGAACACGGTCCGTCGGTGTGCGGCATGGCGTTCCGGGTCAAGGATTCGCAGAAGGCCTACAAGCGCGCCCTGGAACTGGGCGCCCAGCCGATTCACATTGAAACCGGCCCGATGGAACTCAACCTGCCGGCGATCAAGGGCATCGGTGGCGCGCCGCTGTACCTGATCGACCGTTTCGGCGAAGGCAGCTCGATCTACGACATCGACTTCGTGTTCCTCGAAGGCGTGGACCGCAACCCACAGGGCGCCGGCCTGAAGATCATCGACCACCTGACCCACAACGTGTACCGCGGGCGCATGGCCTACTGGGCCGGTTTCTACGAGAAGCTGTTCAACTTCCGCGAGATCCGCTACTTCGACATCAAGGGCGAATACACCGGCCTGACCTCCAAGGCCATGACCGCCCCGGACGGCATGATCCGCATCCCGCTGAACGAAGAATCGTCCAAGGGCGCCGGGCAGATCGAAGAGTTCCTGATGCAGTTCAACGGCGAGGGCATCCAGCACGTGGCCTTCCTCACCGACGACCTGGTCAAGACCTGGGACGCGCTGAAGAAGATCGGCATGCGCTTCATGACCGCGCCGCCGGACACCTACTACGAAATGCTCGAAGGCCGCCTGCCGAACCACGGCGAGCCGGTCAAGGAGCTGCAAGCCCGGGGCATCCTGCTGGACGGTTCCTCGGAGGCCGGCGACAAGCGCCTGCTGCTGCAGATCTTCTCGGAAACCCTGATGGGCCCGGTGTTCTTCGAATTCATCCAGCGCAAAGGTGACGACGGATTCGGTGAAGGCAACTTCAAGGCACTGTTCGAATCGATCGAACGCGACCAGGTGCGTCGCGGTGTACTGGCCACCGAGTAACCCTCGGCAGGCTTGACCCCAGAGCCCGATCAGGCCCCGCCTGATCGGGCTTTGTTTTGCCTGTCGGCTGGCGATAGTGAATGTGTTAATGTTCCCGCCTCTGTTTCCCAGCCCTCGACCGACGCCTTGATGAACACACCCAGACCTTCCCTGACCCTGACCCTGCTGCAGGCCCGTGAGGCCGCCATGGCGTTTTTCCGCCCCTCGCTGAACCAGCACGACTTGACCGAGCAGCAGTGGCGGGTGATCCGCATCCTGCGCCAGAACGGCGAGCTGGAGAGCCACCAGCTGGCGAAGATGGCCTGCATCCTGCCGCCGAGCATGACCGGGGTACTGACCCGCCTGGAGCGCGACCAGTACGTCAGCCGGCGCAAATCCCCGGAAGACCAGCGCCGCCTGTTCATCACCCTGACCGACAAGGGCCAGGCCTGTTTCGAATCCATGAGCGGCGACATGGAAATCAACTACCAGAAAATCCAGCAGCAATTTGGTGAAGACAAGATGCAGGCCTTGCTGGCCCTGCTCAATGAACTCAAGCAAATCAAGCCCTGAACCCCAGCCACGCCGGAACCTGTTGCATCTGTGCCCGTGCCGGCCCGTCGATCAGCTGCGGCGTTGGCGCAGCAGGTGCTTGACCCCTTCGAGCACCAGCACCAGCACCGCCAGCCACACCGGTATGTAGGTCAGCCATTCCCCGGCCTTGATGCTTTCCCCCAGCAGCAGGGCGACCAACAGCAGCAACACCGGCTCCACATAACTGAGCAGGCCGAACAGGCTGAAGGCCAGCAAGCGGCTGGCGATGACGTAGCACGCCAGCGCCGAGGCGCTGATCACCCCCAGCAGCGGAATCAGCAGGTACAGGCCGGGATGGCTGTCGACCACGGCAAATCCCTGTTCGCCGCCTTGCACGAACCACAATGCCGCCGGGATCAGCAGCGCCATGTCCAGCCACAGGCCGCCCAGGTGATCGGTGCCCAGGCGCCGGCGCAGGACGAAATACACCGGGTAACCCAAAGCCACCACCAGGGTCGCCCAGGAAAAACTGCCCACCTGATACAGCTCGTTGAGCACCCCGAGGCAGGCCAGCAGCGTGGCGACCTTCTGCAAGCGCGACAGACGCTCGCCATAGACGATGTGCCCGGTCAGGACCATGGTCAGCGGCAGCAGGAAATAACCCAGGGACACATCCAGGCTGTAGCCGTTGAGCGGCGCCCACATGAACAGCCAGAGCTGCACCCCCACCAGGGCCGCCGACAGCAGCAGCGCCAGGCTCAGCAGCGGTTTACTTGCCACCTGGCGCAGCACCTGGCCGACCCGGTGCCACTCGCCGCTGAGGATCATGAACAGGGTCATGCACGGCAGGGTCAGCAGCATGCGCCAGCCGAAGATCTCCACCCCGGTCAGGGGCGCCAGCAGCGAGGTGTAGAAATACATGACGGCAAACAGCACCGACGCCAGGACCGATAACGCGATTCCTTTAGACACACTGTCCTCGTAATACCCGAACGCTCGGGACACATAGAAATAGGGGGGAGAGGCGAGGGGGGAATATAGAGGGTTGAGCGCAAGAATTTTGCTCTGATTGCGCCATCGCAGCGGGAATTTTTCTCGATTATGGCCAACCTGCAGCACCACCGGTCGAGCCCGAGGCCGGTGGCGCGCCGCTTTGCATCGCCACCGGCGCGGTTCAGCCCAGGTGCGGAAAACGACCCGAAACGAAGTGGCCGACATCATTGAAGCCCGGGGTCGAGGCATGCCCCGGACTCACCAGGGCGTCGATGAAGGCTTCGTCCTCGGCGCTGATCTGCACCGCCAGGGCCCGGGTGTAGGCATCCCACTGGGCCTCGGTGCGCGGGCCGACAATCGCCGAGCTCACCGCCTGGTTGTTCAGTACCCAGGCGATGGCGAACTCGACGATATCGACCCCGCGACCCTGGGCGTAGGCCTGGATCTGCTGGGCGATGCGCAGGGATTCCACCCGCCACTCGGTTTCCAGGATGCGCTTGTCCTGGCGCCCGGCGCGGCTGGCGCTGTCCGGGGCCACGTCCGGTGCGTACTTGCCGCTGAGCACGCCCCGGGCCAGCGGGCTGTAGGGCACCACGCCCAGGCCATAGGCCTTGGCGGCGGTGATCTGCTCGGCCTCGGCCTGACGGTTGACGATGTTGTACAGCGGCTGGCTGATCACCGGGCGGTCCACCCCCAGCTGGTCGGCCACGCGAATGGCCTCGGCGATCCGCCAGCCCCGGTAGTTGGACAGGCCCCAGTAGCGGATCTTGCCCTGGCGCAGCAGGTCGCCGATGGCCGAGATGCTCACCTCCAGCGGGGTGTTGTGGTCCTCGCGGTGCAGGTAGTAGATGTCCAGGTAGTCGGTGCCCAGGCGGGTCAGGCTGGCCTCGATGCCGTTGAAGATGTGCTTGCGGCTCAAGCCGCTGCGGTTGGGCAGGCCGTCCACCGGGCCGAAGCCCACCTTGGACGCCAGCACCCACTCATGGCGGTGGCGGGCGATGGCCTCGCCGACGATCTCCTCGGAGCGGCCCTGGGTGTAGACGTCGGCGGTGTCGATGAAATTGATCCCCTGGTCCCAAGCCTTGTCGATGATGCGCAGCGAGTCTTCGGTGCTGGTCTGCTCGCCGAACATCATGGTGCCCAGGGTCAGGGTGGAAACCTTGAGACCGGAATGGCCGAGGATGCGATAGCTCATGGGCGAAATCCTTGTGCTAGAGGGGTGGCCGGGCATTTCCGGCCACGGGGGCGACCATCAAATACCACAACGCCGGGCTTGCGCAATGCCTGAATGGCGCCTCCTCGCCGGGGCCGGCTTTTCGGCGAAGAGGCCCATGAGATCGCCTGCCAGGACTTTGCGTAGGAGCCGGCTTGCCGGCGAACCGCGCAGCGGCCAGCCGCCCCGGGCCGGTGCTGGTCAGGGGCACAGCGCCCGACAGCGCTGCAGCACAAAGCTGTGCAGCAGGCGCACCCGCTCAGAAACCTGCAGGCGATGGGGACACAGCAGATTGAACGGCGCCAGTTCCCCTTGCCAGTCGCCGAGCAGCGGCACCAGGCGCCCGGCGCGGATGTCCTCGGCCACATCCAGCCGGGCCTTGTAGACAATGCCGTGGCCGGCCAGGGCCCAGCGCCGGGCCACTTCGCCGTCGTCGCACAGGTAGTCGCCGCGCACCGGCACCTCGCGGGTGTCGTCGCCGCGGCTGAAGCGCCAGCTGTCATAGGGCCGGTCGTTGCGCAAGTAGAGCAGGGCGCTGTGCTGCGACAGCTCCTCGGGCGACTGCGGGATGCCGCAACGGGCCAGATAAGCCGGGCTGGCGCAGGCCACGCGCCGATGCTCGGGCAGGATCGGCAGGGCCACCAGGCTTGAGTCCGCGGGCACGCCAAAGCGCAGGGCCACATCCACGGCCTCGCGGAACAGGTCGGCATGGCGATCGTTGAGCCGCAGTTGCAGGCGCAATTGCGGGTGTTCGGCCCTGAATTCATCGAGCCAGGGCAGCAGCGCGTTGCGCCCGAAATCCGAGGGCGCCGACAGTTGCAGCACACCGGCCAGGCCCTGGCTCTGCTGCTTGAGTGCCTGTTCACCGTCCTCCAGGGTGGCCAGGGCCAGGCGCACGCTGTCCAGGTAGCGCCGGCCTTCCTCGGTCAAACGCATGCTGCGGGTGGAGCGCGCCAGCAGGCGGCTGCCGAGGCGGGTTTCCAGGCGCTTGAGGGCAATGCTGGCCGCAGCGGCCGTCATGCCCAGGGAGCGGGCGGCGGCGGAAATGCTTCCGGAGTCGGCGGTGCGCACGAAGATTTCCAGATCGAGGATCGAGCTCATTAGTAAAAATCCTTTAAAGATCTTTGCGTTTTAGCGGGATTTTTCCTCGATTGGCAAGCTGGGAAGATGCAATCACTTTCAATCGCAGCAGGTGATCGCAATGACTTTTTCCAACTCAAGCTTGTCCCGGCAGACCGTGGTGGTGATCGGCGCCGGCAGCGGCATTGGCGCGGCGGTGGCGCGTCAGGCCGCCGCCCGCGGCGCCCGGGTGGTGCTGGCCGGGCGCAGCCTCGAAGCCCTGCAACGCCAGCAGGCGCAGTTGCCGGCATCGGTGTCGGCCCGCAGCCTCGCCGTGGACATCACCGATGCCGCCAGCGTCCGCGATCTGTTCGACGCCGTGGGCGCCTTTGACCATCTGGTGATCAGCGCCGGTCCGGCGATCAGCGCCAAGCCCCTGGCCGACACCGACCTGCTGGATGCCCAGCGGGCCTTCGAGGTGAAGTTCTGGGGCGTGTGGCGCGCAGTCCAGGCGGCGCTGCCGACGCTCGCGCCCCAGGGCAGCATCAGCCTGACCTCGGGCCTGCTGTCGCGCAAAATGGTCCCCGGGCAAGTGCTCAAGACCACCCTCAACGCCGCGCTGGAAGCCCTGGGCAAGCACCTGGCCAAGGAGCTGGCGCCGCGCCGGGTGAATGTCATCAGCCCCGGGGTCACCGCTACCGAAGCCTATGCCGGAATGTCCGAGGAGGCGCGTCAGGCGATGTTCGCGCGCACCGCCGCCAGCCTGCCGGTGGGCCGTGTCGGCCAGCCGGACGACATCGCCGCGGCCTTTATCCTGGCCATGGAAAACGGCTTTATCAGCGGCAGCCTGATCGACGTCGATGGCGGTGGCCTGCTGTGAACTGGCGCTTCGACCATCTGGCGTTCAACGTCGCCGAGGGCGAGGCGCTGCAGGCGGCGTTCGCCGACTTGCTGGGGCTGCAAAGGGGGCGGCGTCCACCGTTTCCCTTTCCCGGACGCTGGCTGTATCAGGAGCGGCAGGCGCTGGTCCACGTCATCGAACAGGCCGATAGCCCCGAGCCGCAACTGAGCCACATCGCCTTCAGCACCCAGGAGGCGGCCGCAGCCGTGTTGCGGCGGGTGCAAGCCAGTGGCCTGGAGCATCAAGTGGCGCAGGTGCCGGAAGACGGCATCTGGCAGATCTTCGTGCGCTTGCCCGGCGGCCTGGTGCTGGAGCTGGATGCTCCGGCGGCGGGGGAGTTGAGCATCAGCCACGACTACGCCCGACAAGGTGGCGCGCCGAGCTGAGGCCCGCCATGAAAAAGCCCGTTGGAGCAGAGGCTCGAACGGGCTTTTTGTCGTTGCCGGGGCTGTTTAGTGCCGGGGCTTAGCGGTTCAGGGTGCGGGTCATGCGCAGCGCCAGCAGGCTACCGCCGACAATCACCCCGGCCAGCAGGTACAGCGCGGCATCGGTGGAGCCGGTGCTGTCCTTGACCCAACCGACCAGGTAGGGGCTGAGGAAGCCGGCCATCTGGCCCATGGAGTTGATCAGCGCCAGGCCACCGGCCGCCGCGCCGGCGCTGAGCAGGGCGGTGGGCACCGGCCAGAACATCGGCAGGCCGGTGAGGGCGCCCATGGTGGCGAGGGTCAGGCCGAGGATGGCCAGGGCCGGGGTGGTGGCGAAATTCACCGCGATCAGCAGGCCCACGGCGCCCATCAGCATCGGCACCACAAGGTGCCAGCGGCGCTCCTTGCGCAGGTCCGCCGAACGGCCCACCAGCAGCATGAACACCGCCGCCAGCAGGTAGGGAATCGCGCTCAGCCAGCCGATCACCAGATTGTCGGCAAAGCCCAGGTTCTTGATGATCGACGGCAGCCAGAAGTTGATCGCGTAGACCCCGCTCTGGATGCAGAAGTAGATCAGGCCGAAGGCCCAGATCGCCGGGTTCTTGAACACGGCCGTCAGGGAGTCGCTGGCGGTTTTCGGCTGGTTGGCGGCGTCCGTGGCCTGGTCCGCTTCCAGCACCGCGCGTTCAGCGGGGGACAGCCACTTGGCGTGGGCGAAGCTGTCGCTGAGCAGGAAGAACGCCAGGGCGCCGAGGATCACCGTGGGAATGCCCTGCAGCAGGAACATCCACTGCCAGCCGGCGAGGCCGCCTTGCCCGGCGGCGAAATGGTTGAGGATCCAGCCGGAAAACGGGCTGCCGAGCAAGCCGGACACCGGGATCGCCGACATGAACAGGGCCATGATCCGGCCCCGGCGGAAGGTCGGGAACCACTGCGAGAGGTACAGCACCACCCCGGGGAAGAAGCCGGCTTCGGCGGCCCCGGTGAACAGGCGCAGGGTATAGAACTGGGTCGGCGTGGTGACGAACAGCAGGCAGGTGGACAGGGTGCCCCAGGTGATCATCATCAGCGCGATCCAGCGCCGCGGGCCGAACCGGTTCAGCGCCAGGTTGCTCGGCACGCCGCACAGCACGTAGCCGATGAAGAAGATCCCGGCGCCCAGGCCGTAGACCGTTTCGCTGAATTTCAGGGCATCGAGCATCTGCAGCTTGGCAAAGCCAACGTTGACCCGGTCGAGGTAGTTGAACAGGTAGCAGACGAAAATGAAGGGGATCAGGCGCAGGGTGATGCGCTTGTAGACGGCGTTCTTGTCGTCAGCCTGGGCCAGTGTGGCAGCGGCGCTCTGTGACATGGTGTGTCTCTCTTTATTATGATTTTTCGCGGTGCAAGGGTAACGTTGACCGCCCCGAGAGTCTCGGTCACGCCGCGGTCGCTGTCTTTGTGCCGGCGCACAGCGATTGGCCACCGCCCCTGTGCCACTGAACAATGTCCAAGGACCTTCCCCCTATGTTCGAACTCGATCATGACCTGGCGCAGGACATCGTCGACCGCGCGATGGCCATCCTGCCCTACAACGTCAACGTCATGGACAGCCAGGGCCTGATCCTCGGCAGTGGCGAGCCGGAGCGCATCAACACCCGGCATGAAGGCGCGCAACTGGTGCTGGCCAACGGCCGGGTGGTGGAGATCGACGAGCCCACCGCGCAGCGGCTCAAGGGCGTGCAACCGGGGATCAACCTGCCGCTGCTGCACGACCAGCGGCTGATCGGCGTGCTGGGCATCACCGGTGATCCGGCCTTGCTGCGCACCTACGCCGAACTGGTGCGCATGACCGCCGAGATGCTGGTGGGCCAGCGTCATCAGCAGGCCGAGCAGCAATGGCGGCGCCAGCGTTGCGACGATCTGCTGGCCTTGCTCCTGAGCGACGACGGCGACTCCCCGCGCCTGGTGGACGAAGCCCGACAGATGGGCCTCAAGCCGCAGCTGGCGCGCACGCCTTACCTGTTCGAACTGGCCCTGGAACAGGCCGCGGGGCAGGGCGTCGAGACCCTCAGTGCCTGGCTGATGAGCCGTTACCCGGACAGCTGGTGCGTCAGTTCGTCAAAGACTTCCCTGCTCTGGTGTCGCCCGGCGACCCTCAACCTGGACAACCCGCGCCTGCTGGAAAAACTCGACGGCCAGGGCTGGAACATCCTGCGGGTCGCCGTGGGCGGACAGGCCGAGGGGCTGGCCGGCTTGCGCCGCTGCTATCGCCGGGTCAGCGACCTGCTGGCCTACGGGCGTGATCTGCTGCCGGACGCGCGGCTGCTGACCCTCAACCGCTACCGCCTGCCGGTGATGCTCTGGCGTCACCGCAACGACGACGCCCTGGACGAATTGCTCAGCCCCTTGCGCAAGGTGCTGGCCAAGGACAGCAACGGCCAGCTGCTGGCAACCCTGCGCAGCTGGTGCGACCACGATGGCCAGAGCCAGGCCTGCGCCGATGCCCTGGGCATCCACCGCAACAGCCTGCGCTACCGCATGGAGCGCATCGCCGAACTCAGCGGCGTCGCCCCCCTGCGCCTGGACGGCATGCTGGCCCTGTACCTGGGGGTGCAATTGCTGCCCCGCAACACCACTCAACCCAATCCCCTGTAGCCGCTGCCGAGCTTCAGCGAGGCTGCGCAAAGGCCCGCAGGGCCTTGCTTGGCAATCCCCAGCCAAACCTGTATCGCCTTCAAGACCTTCACGAGCGCTACGCGCCCGTTCGCAGCCTGCGGCAGCGGCTACAGGGTCCAGGAGGATTTAACGGTTCTGTAGCCGCTGCCGAGCTTCAGCGAGGCTGCGCAAAGGCCCGCAGGGCCTTGCTTGGCAATCCCCAGCCAAACCTGTATCGCTTTCAAGACCTTCACGAGCGCTACGCGCCCGTTCGCCGCCTGCGGCAGCGGTTTCAACACCAGGCGAGGTTGCGCGGTTGTAGCAATGAACAATAAAGCGCCCTCGGACTTGTGCAGCGGCCCGGGGTCAGCGCCGGCGCCAAGTGGCAGCATGGCGGCACAAGAACCGGAGAACACCCCATGAAGATCATCATCGCCCCCGACTCGTTCAAGGACAGCCTGAGTGCCGAAGGCGTGGCCCGGGCCATTGCCCTGGGGCTGGTCGAGGTCTGGCCCGACGCCGAGCTGTGCCAATGCCCGATGGCCGACGGCGGCGAAGGCACGGTTGAATCGATTCTCGCCGCCTGCGATTGGCAACTGCGCCGCCATCGGGTCCAGGGGCCGCTGGGGGCGATTGTTGAAGCCCGTTGGGGCTGGCTGCCGCAGAATCACACGGCGATCATCGAAATGGCCGAGGCCAGCGGCCTGCAACTGCTGGCGCTGGATCAGCGCGATGCCTGCAACAGCAGCACCTTCGGGACGGGAGAGCTGATCCTGGCCGCGCTGGATGCTGGTGCCCAACGCATTATCCTGACCATCGGCGGCAGCGCCACCAACGACGGCGGCGCCGGGGCCCTGCAGGCCCTGGGCGTGAAACTGCTGGACCAGCAGGGGCGGATGCTGCCCCGTGGCGGTCTGGCCCTGGCCGACCTGGCCAGCATCGAGCTGGACAGCATGGATCCGCGCCTGGCCCGGGTGCGCTTTGAAATCGCCGCCGACGTCAACAACCCGCTGTGCGGCGCACAGGGCGCTTCCGCGATCTTCGGCCCGCAGAAAGGCGCTTCGGCGCAGCAGGTGCAGCAGTTGGACCAGGCCCTGGGGCACTTTGCCGAGCGCTGCGCCGAGGTGTTGCCCAGGGACGTGCGTGACGAACCCGGCAGCGGTGCGGCCGGTGGCCTGGGGTTTGCCGCCAAGGCCTTTCTTGCCGCGCAGTTTCGCCCGGGGGTGGAAGTGGTGGCGGAACTGGTGGGCCTGGAACAGGCCGTGCGCGGTGCCGATCTGGTGATTACCGGTGAGGGCCGCTTTGACGCCCAGACCTTGCGTGGCAAGACCCCGTTTGGTGTGGCGCGGATTGCTCGGGAGCAGGGTGTTCCGGTGATCGTGATTGCCGGCACCCTGGGCGAGGGTTACCAGCAGATGTACGCCCACGGCGTGGACGCGGCCTTCGCCTTGACCAGCGGCCCCATGAGCCTGGAGCAGGCCTGCCGCGAGGCCCCGCGCCTGCTGCGCGAACGCGCCGCCGACATCGCCCGCGTCTGGCGCCTGGCCCGCAACGCCCGCTAGAGACTCGCTGGAGCTGGCCAGCGAAGCTCGTTAATCAGGGCGGGTGGTGGGCATATCCGGTGGTGCGGTAACGGCCGCTCAGGGTTTCGCTCTCACAGTGGCGGTTTGGGGTACATATCCATTTCCGCAGGTGCGGCGGCCGGCGGTTTCGCCCTTACGGCGAGTCACTTTGAAGAGCCCAAAGTAACCAAAGGCTCCTGCCCCTCCACTCGGTGCCTCGCATAGCGAGGCATGCCCGAACTCCGGCATTGATCCGTGGGCCGCCGCCACAGGCCATCCATGGCCTGGGGCGGCTAACCCGGCGTCCTGCCGGGTTACCCACGGCTCAATGCCTGCGTTCGGCCATCGTGTCTAAAGGGGCAGGAAGATCAAAAGCCAGATCAAGATCAAGATCAAAATCTGACGGCGGCCTTGCGGCCGGCCTGGGGAGGGGGCGGTGTGTACCGATCCTACTGCCTGTGCTCGTCAGTAAACCCCTCCGTCGCGGGTGGGGGCGTCCAGGGTCTTGTACTGCCCGACCAGGCTCTGCAAGCCCTTCATCAATACCGTGGTATCCACTCCCACGGCCACGAAGTTCGCCCCCAGCTCGATGCAACGCCGGGCCAGGCGCTGATCGGCGCTGAGAATCCCCGCCGCCTTGCCCGCTCGACGTATGCGCACGATGGCGTCTTCAATCGCCGCCACCACCTCGGGGTGCCCGGGGTTGCCCCGCTGGCCCATGGCCGCGGACAGGTCCGCCGGGCCGATGAACACGCCATCGACGCCGTCCACCGCGAGGATTTCATCCAGGTTGCGCAGGCCTTCGAGGTTCTCGATCTGCACCAGCAGGCACATCTGTTCATCGGCCCGGTCCAGGTAGTCGGCGATGCTGTTCCAGCGCGACGCCCGGGCCAGGGCGCTGCCCACGCCACGCACTCCCTGCGGCGGATAGTGCATGGCGCGCACCAGTTGGCGCGCCTGCTCGGCGCTTTCCACCATGGGAATCAGCAGGGTCTGGGCGCCAATGTCCAGCAGTTGCTTGATCAGCGCGGTATCGCCGATCGGTGGGCGGATGATGCCCTGGGCGGCGTAGGGGGCGATGGCCTGCAACTGCGCCAGCAGGCTGCGCAGGTCGTTGGGGGCGTGTTCGCCGTCCAGCAGCAGCCAGTCGAAACCGGCGTTGGCCGCCAGCTCGGCGCAGTAGCCGTCCGCCAGCCCCAGCCACAGGCCGATCTGCGGTTCGCTGTGCTGCAGGCGTTGTTTGAACAGGTTCAGTGGCATGTCCATGGCTGTCTCCTCAGACAAAGCGGCAGGCGATGCTGCCCAACTGATCGTAGTCGACGTGGAAGACATCCCCGGGACGGGCCGCCACCGGGCGAGTGAAGGAGCCGCCGAGAATGATCTGCCCGGCCTCCAGGCCGACGTCGTAGGCCGCCAGCTTGTTGGCCAGCCAGGCCACGCCCTTGGCCGGATGATTGAGCACCGCGGCGGACACCCCGGATTCCTCGATCACGCCATTGCGGTAGAGCACCGCCGGCACCTTGCGCAGGTCCACATCGCCAGGGCGCACGGCGCGGCCGCCCATGACCACCCCGGCGTTGGCGGCGTTGTCGGAAATGGTGTCGAACACCTTGCGCGTGGCCTGGGTCTGCGGGTCCAGCTGCTGGATGCGCGCGTCGATGATTTCCAGCGCCGGGATCACCCAGTCGGTGGCGTCCAGCACATCGAACAGGGTGCAGTGGGGGCCTTTCAAGGGTTTGCCGAGGATGAACGCCAGCTCCACCTCGACCCGCGGCACGATAAAGCGCTGGAAGGGAATGTCCGTGCCTTCATCGAACAGCATGTCGTCCAGCAGGGCGCCGAAATCCGGCTCGGTGATGTTCGACGACACCTGCATCGCCCGCGACGTCAGGCCGATCTTGTGGCCCACCAGCTTGCGCCCGTCGCGGATCTTCTGCTCCACCCAACGGCGCTGGATGGCGTAGGCGTCTTCGATGCTGATGTCGGGGTATTGCAGGGACAGCTGGCCGATCTGTTCGCGGCTGCGTTCGGCGGCGTTGAGGCGCGCGGCGGCTTCTTGGATATCCGAGGGGCTGAGCATGGTTATTTCTCCCGAGGGTTGACGATATGGGCCGGCACCCGCAGCACCAGCCAGGCGCCCAGGGCGATCAGCAGGGCCAGGGCATAGAGGGCGAGGCTGGCGCTTTGCGTGGCGTCGCGCACCACGCCGATCAGGTAAGGGGCAAGGAAGGCGGCCACACTGCCGAAGGAACTGATCAGGGCAATGCCCGCGGCCTGGGTGCTGCTGGCCAGAAAGGCCGGCGGCAATTGCCAGAACATCGGCAGCGCGGCGCTGGCGCCCATGCCCGCCACCAGCAGGCCGAACATCACCAGCCACGGATCGCCCGGGGCCAGTCCGGTGAGGATCAGGCCGAGGCTGGACATCAGCAGCGGTATCGCCAAATGCCAGCGGCGTTCGCGCAGGCGGTCCGAGGAACGGCCAACGCCGAGCATGAACAGGCAGCCGGCCAGATAGGGCAGGGCGCTGAGCAGGCCGACATTGCTGTCCCGGGCGATGCCGGCGTGGTGGATCAGGGTCGGCATCCAGAAGGCGATGGTGTTCACCGCCAGCATCACCGCGAAGTAGATGCACACCAGCAGCCAGACATGGCGCTCCTTGAGGATGCCGCTGAAGCGGGTGATGGATTTGCGCTGTTCTTCCTGGTGCAGCGCCTGCAGCAGCCGGGTTTTCTGCGCCGGGGTCAGCCAATCCACCTGTTCGATGCTTTCCGGCAGGGCCTTGAGCACCACCAGCCCCAGCAGTACCACGGGCAAGCCTTCGATCAGGAACATCCACTGCCAGCCGCGCAGGCCGCCGATGTCGTGGAAGCTTTCCAGGATCCACCCCGACAGCGGCCCGCCAATCACCCCGGCCATGGGCACGGCAATGGCGAACAGCGCGGTCACCTGACCGCGGCGGCTGGCCGGGAACCAGCGGTTGAGCAGTACCAGGATGCCGGGGAAGAACCCCGCCTCGGCGACCCCCAGCAGAAAGCGCAGCACGTAGAAGCCCCAGGCGCTGTCCACCAGCATCAGGGCACTGGACAGCAGGCCCCAGACCAGCATCAGCAAGGCGATCCAGCGCCGTGGGCCGACCCGTTCCAGGGCCAGGTTGCTGGGCACCCCGAACAGCGCATAGGCGACGAAGAACAGCCCGGCGCCGAGGCCGTAGACGCTGTCGCTGAAGCCCAGGTCCTGGGTCATCTGCAACTTGGCGAAGCCGATATTGATCCGGTCCAGGTGGGCGAAGATGTAGCAGACGAACAACAGCGGCATCAGCCGCCAGGTGATCTTGCGATAGCAGTCGTTGACCTCGGCCACAGGAGCCTCGGCGATTGCGGGATGGGACATGGGGAGATCTCGTTATTGTTCTTGTGTGGGTCGGCTTGCCGGCGAAGACGGACTCGGGGCTGGCGCCTGGCTTGCGGGCCTGTTCGCTGGCAAGCCAGCTCCTACGGGTTGCATGGACGTTGTGTAGGCGCCGGCTTGCCGGCGAAAGGGCCGGCACAATGCTCAGGCCTGTCCGCGCAGAAACTCATGCACGTTGTTGTGCTTGAAGTTCAGCTCGGCATCCAGCTCGCTCATCTCGAACGACAGGGCCAGCAAGCGCTGGGCCTGCAGCTCGGCAAAGTGCGCCTTGATGATCTCGAACAGCCCTTCGGCCACTTGCCGGCGGGTCGCCAGGTCGCGCCCGGCACCCACTTGCAGGCGCATATGGACAAAGGCGTAGTCGTGCTTGCCATCGGCCATGCGCCAGGTGTCCAGGCGCACCCCGCGGCTGCGAATGCCCCCCAGGGGAAACACCCCAGTGGCGCCCAGGTAGTCATGAACCTGGGTGAACAGCCCCGGCAGATCGGCGGCCTGTTCGATGTTGTCGGTGTACTCAGCGATGAAATGCGGCACGGAGGCCTCCTTCGGAGGCAGCGGCAAGCGGCAAGCTACAAGCTGCAAGAGGGTTCTCTTGCGGCTGTAGATTGGCGACTTGCCGCTGCTGTCGATGTGGTCTTGCAGCTTGTAGCTGGAAACTTGCCGCTGCTTCTAGAAGATGGCGTTGATCTGCCCGGTGCCGGAGCTGCCGAACAGCGGCGTGATGATCTCCGCCGGGCGGTTGTACTCAGGTCCACCCAACAGTCCCAGGAGCATCGCCGTGTCGTGCATGCCGCCCTCGCCGTGACAGCTGGTGGCGTAGTCCGGGAGCATGGCGCAGAACTCGCGATAGCGACCTTGCTGCCACAGCTCCACCACCCGCTGGTCCACCTGCTTGTCGAACTCCCGGGTCCAGTTGTGGATGTTGGCTTCGGCTTCGCGGTCGTTGGAGAACCGGTGGGACAGCGAGCCGGACGCCAGCACCAGGACCTTGCGCTCGCTCTTTTCGATGGCCCGGCGCACCGCGGCGCCGAAGGTGAAGCTGTCTTCCAGCTTGTGCCAGGCGCACCAGGCGGCGATCGACACCACCTTGAAGTGCTCGGCGGCGGGCACGTCCATGTGCATGTAGCGCATGGGCACCAGGGTCCCGTACTCCAGCTCCAGGCTGGGGATATTGTGGGCCAGGGTGCGCACGTCGGCGGCGTTGGCCTCGGCGGCGATCAGTTCCCCCAGCTCCGGGCAGCCCTGGTAGTCGTAGGTCATGTTCTTGATGAAGTGCGGCAGCTCGTTGCTGGTGTAGGTGCCGTTGAAGGCTTCACCACAGTTGATGTGGTAGCCGCTGTTGACCAGCCAGTGCACATCGAACACCACCGCGGTGTCGGCTCCCAGCGCCCGGGCGCGGCGGGCGATTTCCTTGTGCCCGGCAATGGCCGCCTCGCGGCAGCCGTGGTGCTTGCCCGGCAGTTCGGACAGGTACATCGATGGAACGTGGCAGACCTTGGCGGCCATGACGACTTCGCCCATGGTGCTTCTCCTGAAACATCTTCTTGTTGGCGTGATCCGGGACGGTGCTAAACCTTACACGCCCCAGCGCGGGATGTGATGGCTGCCCATGGAGAGGCAGACGTTCTTGATCTCGGCAAACACTTCGAAGCTGTATTCGCCGCCTTCGCGGCCGGTGCCCGAGCCCTTGACCCCACCGAAGGGCTGGCGCAGGTCGCGCACGTTCTGGCTGTTGATGAACACCATGCCGGCCTCGATGCCCCGGGCCAGGCGATGGGCCTTGCCGATGTCCTGGGTCCAGATGTAGGAGGCCAGGCCGTACTCGGTGTCGTTGGCCAGTTGCAGGGCCTGGGCCTCGTCCTTGAACGGGATCAGGCACACCACCGGGCCGAAGATCTCTTCCTGGGCGATGCGCATCTTGTTGTCGACGTCGGCGAACACCGTGGGCTGGATGAACTGCCCGCGAGCCAGGTGCGCCGCCAGGTTGGCCGGGCGTTCCAGGCCGCCGGCCAGCAGGGTCGCGCCTTCTTCCAGGCCGATGCGGATGTAGCCGGTGACCTTGTCGTAGTGGGCCTGGGTGATCATCGAGCCGACCTGGGTCTTGGGGTCCTGCGGATCACCGACTATCAGGCGCTTGGCCCGGGCGGCGAACTCCTTGACGAACTGCGGGTAGACGCTTTCCTGGATGAAGATCCGGCTACCTGCGGTGCAACGCTCGCCGTTCAGGGAAAAGATGGTGAACAGCGCGGCGTCCAGGGCCCGCTCCAGATCGGCGTCCTCGAAGATCAGCACCGGCGACTTGCCGCCCAGTTCCATGGAGTACTTCTTCAGGCCGGCGGTCTGCATGATCTTCTTGCCGGTGGCGGTGCCGCCGGTGAAGGAGATTGCCCGCACGTCCGGGTGGCGCACCAGGGCATCGCCGGCGGTGGCGCCGTAGCCCTGGACAATGTTCAGCACCCCGGCGGGAATCCCGGCTTCCAGCGCCAGCCGGCCCAGCTCGTTGGCGGTCAGCGGTGACAGTTCGCTCATCTTCAGCACCGCGGTGTTGCCCAGGGCCAGGCACGGCGCGGTCTTCCAGGTGGCGGTCATGAACGGCACGTTCCACGGCGACACCAGGGCGCACACGCCTACCGGCTGGTACAGGGTGTAGTTGAGCATCTGGTCGTCCACCGGATAGCTGTGGCCATCCATGCGGGTGCAGACCTCGGCGAAGAAGTCGAAGTTGTGCGAGGCCCGGGGAATCAGCACGTTGCGGGTCTGGTGGATCGGCAGCCCGGTGTCCAGGGTTTCCAGCTCTGCCAGATGCGGCACGTTCTCTTCGATCAGCGCGCCCAGGCGGCGCATCAGCCGGGCGCGCTCCTTGGCTGGGGTATTGGCCCATTTCGGAAAGGCTTCCTTGGCCGCCGCTACCGCCTGGGCGATTTCCTCGGCGCCGCCGCTGGCCACTTCGCCAATGGCTTCACCGGTGGCGGGGTTGTAGTTGGTGAAGACTTCACGGCTTTCGACTTCGCGGCCGTTGATCCAGTGCTTGATCATTTATGCGTGCTCCTTGGCCGCAGCGGCGGGTTCTGGTTGGGCGTAGTGGGCGAAGAATTCGCGTTCGCTGACGATGCGGTTGACCAGCCGGCCGACGCCTTCGATTTCCACCACCACCTCATCGCCGGGCACTACATCGCTGAGGCCTTCGGGGGTGCCGGTGGCGATCATGTCCCCCGGTTGCAGGGTCATGAAGCCGGACAGGTATTCGATCAGGTAGGGGATGTCGAAGATCATCTCGGCGGTGCTGCCTTGCTGGCGCAGCTCGCCGTTGACCCAGGTGCGCAGGGTCAGCTTGTTGGGTTCCGGCACCTCGGCCGCGTCGATGATCCACGGGCCCACCGGGGTGGTGGCGTCGCGGTTCTTCACCCGCAGGTTGGGCCGGTAGTAGTTCTCCAGGTAATCGCGGATCGCGTAGTCGTTGCACAGGGTGTAGCCGGCCAGGTAGTCCAGGGCGTCCTCGCGCTTGACGTTGCGCGCGGTCTTGCCGATCACCGCCACCAGCTCGCACTCGTAGTGCATGTAGGCGACGTTGTCCGGGCGCCAGGTCACCTGCTTGTGCCCGGTGTAGGTGCCCGGCGACTTGATGAACACCATGGGCTCGGTGGGCGGCGTGAAGGCCAGCTCGGCGGCGTGGTCGGCGTAGTTCAGGCCCAGGGCGAACATGGTCCCGGTGGCCGGGGGCAGCCACTGCACCTGGTCTTCGGCGAGAACCCGGCCGTCTTCCAGTTGCAGGGTGTTGGGACCGGTGACCAGGGCCTGGTGGACCTGACCCTGATAACGAATGCGTGCATGTTTCATGTCGGTTCCTTATTCGGCAACGATGCTGTTGGCCAGACGGCCCAGGCCGCTGATCTGCACTTCGACCCGGTCGCCGGGGCGCACATCGACCCGGCCTTCGGGAGTGCCGGTGATCAGCACGTCGCCGGGGTGCAGGGTCATGAACTCGCTGATTTCGGCAATCAGCTGGGGAATGCTGCGCACCAGGTTGGCGGTGCTGTTGTGCTGCACCCGTTCGCCGTTGACGAACAGCTCCAGGCTCAGGTCGTGGGGATCGCTCACCTCGGCCGCCGGCACCAGTTGCGGGCCGATGGCGCAGAAGCCGTCGCGGCACTTGGCCTTGACCGCGGGGCGGTAGTAGCTGTCTTCCGGCAGGCTGAACTCGTTGACGATGGTGTAGCCGGCCACATGCTCCAGGGCGTTTTCCAGGCTCACCCGGCTGGCACGCTTGCCGATCACCACCCCCAGGGCCGGGCCCGGTTGCAGGCGTTGGACGTCCTTGGGAAATACCACCGGCGCTTCATGGGAATTGCGGGTGTTGGGGGTCTTGATGAACAGCACCGGTTTCACCGGCGGCTTCTGGTAGGGCGGCTGGGTGAAGCTTTGCAGATGGCTCTGCAGCAACCCCTGGTAGTTCAGCGCAACGCCGAACAGGGTGCCGCCGGCGTGATCGTTCAGTGCACGGCTCATCGGGCTCTCCTGGTGTTGGTTCCCGTGGCGGCTTGCCGCTGGCGGGTCGAGTTCGTTAATGTATTAACGTTATATTTAATATGTTAACGATCGTCAAGCGCCAGCCTGATCGATTGCCTCGTGCCCTGGCGGGCACGCCGCGAATCGCGCAGGATGCCAACGCTCTGCGTGCTGAAAAAATAAAAAACAGAAGGGTGCCATGAACCCACGTCAACCCATTCCCAATATCAACATCGGCCAGGTCTACGATCAGCGCTACGCCGATGCCCAGGTGCACTACGACAAGCTGAGCAATCTCGCCGGCTTCTTCGGCCGCAACATGCCGGTGCATCGCCACGACCGCTTCTTTCAGGTGCATTACGTGCAAAGCGGCGCGGTGCGGGTTTATCTGGACGACCAGCAGTACCTGGAGTCGGGGCCGATGTTCTTCCTGACTCCGCCGACCATTCCCCACGCCTTCGTCACCGAGGCCGACAGCGAGGGCCACGTGCTCACCGTGCGCCAGCAACTGGTGTGGGAACTGATCGGCGCCGACCCGGCCCTGGCGCCGGCGCCGCTGGTGCCACCGGCCTGCGTGGCCCTGGCGCGGCTGGGGCCGCAGTTCGCCGGCGAGGTACGGCGCCTGGAGTGCCTGTTCCAGGAGTTGCAGGAGGAAATCGCCGGACAGGACGCGGGACGCGAGCCGGCCCTGGAAGCCCTGACCCGGCTGTTGATGATCAGCCTGCTCAGGCTGTCGGCCAATTCCCTCAAGGCCCGTCCGGCACGGCATGAAGACTTGCAGATCTTCCACCGCTTCAACGAACTGATCGAGGCCCGCTACCTGGAGCACTGGCCCCTGGCGCGCTACGCCAGCACCCTGGGGGTCACCGAAGCGCGGCTCAACGACGTCTGCCGACGCATCGCCGACCTGCCGTCCAAGCGCCTGGTGTATGAACGCCTGATGCAGGAATCCAAGCGTTTGCTGCTGTTCACTGCCAGTTCGGTGAATGAAATCTGCTACCAGCTGGGCTTCAAGGACCCGGCCTATTTCAGCCGGTTTTTCCAGCGTTACGCCAAGACCGCGCCGGGGGAATACCGGGCGCGCCAGGGACAGATCAACCCGCCTGTGGCCGAGGCGCCCAAGCGCCCCTGAGCCCTGGCATCAGGAGCACGCTTCGCCTTGAAGCACGTTGCTCGGTTGCGCCTTGGCCGCTCCCAGCAACAGGTCCGCGGCCTTTTCGCCGATCATGATTGCCGCTGCGTTGGTGTTGCCGGTGATCAGGCTCGGCATGATCGAGGCGTCCGCCACCCGCAGCCCCTGCAGGCCGTGGACCCGCAGTTGGTCGTCGACCACCGCCAGTTCGTCATGGCCCATCTTGCAGCTGCCCACCGGGTGGAACACCGTGCCCAGGTGCTGGCGAATCCATTGCTCGATCTGTTCCTGGCTCTGCACCTGCGGGCCGGGCACCAGCTCGCCCTTGAGGCGCCGAGAGAAGGCCCGGGTCGCCGCCAGCTGGCGCACCAGGCGCAAGCCGGCCACCAGTTTGCGCAGGTCTTCCGGGTGGCTGAGGAAGTTGGCTTCGATCAGCGGTTTGTCGTGCGGGTCGGCGGAGTTCAGGCGCACCCGGCCACGGCTCTGCGGGTGCATCACCGCCACATGCAGGCTGATGCCATGGCCCACGGGAATCAGGCGCTGGGGCTGGTTCTTCAGGGCCGGGGCGACGATCAGCCCCAGTTCCGGCACCGGGTCCTCGGGCGTAAGGCGCAGGAAGGCCCCGGACTCGACGGTGTTGGAGGTCAGCGGGCCCTGGCGCCGGGTCAGGTACTGCCAGGGCGAACGGGCCAGGGGCAGCAGGCCCTTGGGCGAAAGGCCGTAGCCCAGCTCGGGGTCGCTGCGGTACATCAGCACGATGTCCTGGTGGTCCTGCAGGTTCAGGCCGACCCCCGGCAATGGGTGACGCGGCAGGATGCCGTGGGCTTTGAGTTCCTCCGCCGGGCCGATGCCGGAGAGCAGCAGCAACTGCGGCGAGTTGATCGCCCCGGCGCAGAGGATCACTTCGCGGCGCGCCTGCAACTGCCGCACCTCGCCGTTGTGGCTGATCTCCACGCCGCTGGCGCGGGTGCCCTGCAGCAGCACCCGGTGGGTCAGGGTGCTGCTCAGCACGCTCAGGTTCGGCCGCTGCAGGATCGGGTGCAGGAAGGCCCGGGCCGCGCTGCAACGCTCGCCGTTGACCTGGGTGACATGGAAGGGGCCGAAGCCTTCCTGTTCCGGGCCGTTGAAGTCCGGGTTGTAGTTCCAGCCCAGCTCCGTGGCCGCGTCATAGAACACCTGATTGACCGGGCTCGGGCTGCGCTGCTCGGCGACGTTGAGCTCGCCGTGCTGGCCGTGCCACGGCGAGGCGCCCGGTTCGAAATGCTCCGAACGCTTGAAGTAGGGCAGCAGCTCGTCGTGGCTCCAGCCCTGGTTGCCGGCGGCGGCCCAGCGGTCGAAATCCTGGCGATGGCCGCGGATATAGATCATGCCGTTGATCGCGCTGGAGCCGCCCCAGACCCTGCCGCGGGGGCAGGGGATCGGCACGTCGCCGCTACTGGCCTGGGGGCTGAACCGGTGCATCCAGTTCCAGCGCGGGTTGGCGATCAGGCGGATGATCCCCGCCGGGGTGCGCACATAGGCGGCCGGCAGCAGGCTGCGATCGCTGGGCCCGGCTTCGATCAGGCACACCTGGACCTTGGGGTCGGCGGACAGCCGGTTGGCCAGCACGCAACCGGCGGAGCCGGCGCCGACCACGATGTAGTCGAAGGTTTGCGTGGTGTGTTCAGTCATGGGGATACCTCTTTGGGCAGTCACAGAAATCCATCTCACAGCCCCAGCAGCGAGCCGACGTCGAGGGTCACTTGCAGGCCGACGACAAAGCCGTTGCCGCTCAGCTCGCGGGCCTCGGGGTTGTAGAAGTTGTCCGGGTTGATCAGGTACTGGACGCTGGGCTCCAGGGCCAGTTGCCGAGTCAGGGCGATATGGGCGTTGGCTTCCAGGGCATAGACATTGCGTTCGCCCAGGCGCGGGTCGCCGCCGTTGGCGGTCCGGGCCTGTTGCTGGAAACGCAGCTGGTGATCGTTGAGGCGCAGGTAGCTGGCCTTGAGGTTGAGCTTGTCCCGGGGCCGGTCGAAGGGCGCCAGATAGGTCAGCCCGGCCTCGGCGAACTGGCTGAAGGGCTGCTTGTCGTCGGCCGCCGCCGACAGCGAGCCGAACAGCAGCAGGGCCTGGGGCGCAGTGCCGGTGCCGGCGTCGGCGCGCCACAGCGCCTGCTGGAACTTGAAGAAGGCGCCACCCGTGCCGAAGGCCGTGGCCCCGGTCAGCGGGTCTACCTGCTTGGAGGTGTTGTAGTAGCCGTTGAGCTCGTAGTGGGCGCTGTAGGCCTCTTGATTCTGGCTGCCGATGCCCAGCAGCAGGCTGGTGCCGCTGGCGTCGTCGGTACTGAAGTCCAGGCCCTTGCGCTCCTTCAGGTAGTCCACCGGGTTGGATTCGAAGGCGCCGCCGTGCACGTACCACTGGGGCGTAAGCCGGTATTTCAGGTAGCCGCCCCAACTGCCGTAGGGCGGCGGCAGGATGCCGGTGGACGAATCGATGATCGGGTCGTTGCAGGTGATGGTGCTTTCGCAGTTGTAGATATAGAAGTAGCGCCGGGCGTTGGTCCGCCCCAGGCTCAGATCGACCTGGCCCTCGAGCCAGGTTTGCTGGTAGGTCAAAAGGCTCAGCTGGTTGCTGGTGAGGTCATTGTGGATCGGCGCGCCGCCGAAGTAGCTGCCGGCGGCGCCCTGCCAGTTGCGCGAAGTGGGCACGCCGGTCTGCTGGTCGAGGATGAACAGGGTCTGTTCGAAGTGCAGGGCCGCGCCGTCGAGCCCGGCCAAGGTCCCCAGGTCGATATCGGCGCCGACGAACAGATCGCCGCTGTTGCCGAAGCTGTGGGGGCGGGGGCCGGTGTCGAGGTTCTTCATCGCCAGGCTGAGAAACTGCACATGGGGCGTGATGCCCTGGTCGGTCAGGTAGTCGCCCAGCCCGGACAGCGGGCCGCTACGGGTTGCGGGCGGCGTATCGGCAAGGCAATCCAGGGGCAGCAGCAAGGCGGCCAGCAGCGGGCACAGCGCATAGGAAGCATTCATGTCGGGTACTCGTTTCTTGTTGTTTTTGTCTTGAGTGTTGAAAGCGATGGGTCAGGCCTCGGCCAGGGCCGGTGTCGGGTTGACCAGCACCTTGATCTGGCTCTTGTCTTGCAACAGCGCCTCAAAGCCCTGTTCCACCGCCTGCTCCAGGGCCAGGCAGCGGGTCACCACCCGGGACAGGTCCAGGCGTCCGCTGGCCAACAGTTCGATCAGTTCGGGGTACACCTGGCGGTAGCCGACGCTGCTGAGCAGGCGCAGTTCGTTGTTCACCAGATAAAAGGCGTCGAAGTGCACCTGGCCCATCAGGCCCACCAGTACCACTTCGCCGCCCTTGCGCAGGCAATGCAGGGCATGGCTCAGGGTCTGCTGGCTGCCGGCGGCCTCAAAGGCGGTGTCGAGGCCGCCAGCGCTCAGTTGTCGCAGCCGCTCCTGCAGGTGCGGATCGCGGCCGTCCAGGGCGGCGCTGGCGCCGAGTTCCAGAGCCAGGTGCCGACGCTCGGGGTCCAGGTCCACGGCGTAGATACGCTCCACGCCTCGCAGCCGGGCCAGCAGGATCAGCAGCAGGCCGATGGGCCCGAGGCCGAACACCACGCAACTGTCGCCGGCCATCAGGCTGCTCTGGTTCAGGGCGTGGTAGGCCACCGCCGCCGGCTCCAGCACCGCCGCTTGCTTGAAGCTCACGCCCGCCGGCAGGCGGTGCAGCATGTAGGCCGGCACCAGCGCCTGTTCGGCAAAACCGCCGTCGCCCATCAGGCCGATAAAGCCCATGGATTCACACAGGTTGTACTGGCCCCTGCGGCAGTACTGGCATTCGCCGCAGCGGTACTCCGGCTCCACCGCCACCCGCTGCCCCAGCAGACCCGGGTCGACGTCGGGGCCCAGGGCCGTGACCTGACCGCAGAACTCATGGCCCAGGGTCAGTGGCGCCCGACAGCCGGACAGCGGATGGACCTTGTGCTGGGGAATCGAGTGCGGCCCATCGGCGTATTCATGCAGGTCGCTGCCGCAGATGCCGCAGTAGGCGACCTGCAGCAGGACTTCCCCGGGGCCGGGCTGGCGCAGTTGCACCTGGCTCAGGCGCAGGTCGCGGGCGGCGTGCCATTGCAGTGCTTTCATGGCTGGTTTCCTTGCAGGACGGAAGAGGCGCTGGCGTGCCGGCGTTGTTGTCGCGCCAGCACGGCGGGAGCGGTTTCCTTGAGGAACAGCGCCAGTACCGCTGCCAGCAGGGCACCGCCACAGGACATCCACATGACGATGGACAGGCCGAAGCGGTCGGCGGCGAACCCGGCGATGGTCGGGGCGACGAAGCCGCCCACCAGTTCACCGATGCCCATGATCAGGCCCAGGGCGGTGGCCATGACTTCACGGGGCACGGTCTCTGCCGGAATGGTGGCCATGAACAGGGTGAAACAGCCCAGGCCGGTGTAGGTCAGCAGCATCAGGACCCCGAGCATCCACGGCGAAGACGCGTAGAGCAGGGCGATCGGGCAGCAGGCGGCGATCAGCGAGAACAGCACCAGGGTCGGGCGTCGGCCGATGCGGTCGGAGATCGCCGGCACGCCGAAGCCCCACAGCACCCAGGCGCCGCCCAGGCAGCTCATCACCGTGCCCATGCTGGCCGGGCTGTAGTCGCGGACCTTGACCAGAAAGGTCGGGGTGAAGGAAATCAGAATGATGAACCAGGTCAGGAACACGCAGCTGATCAGGGTGCAGAGCACGATGTTGCGGCTTTTCAAAAGAGCCAGCCGATGCCCGCCGCCGTTGCCCGCTACCACCTCGGCGCGAGGCTCGCGGTGGGGGCGGTCGGCTTGCACATAGCGCCAGATCAGCAGGGCAATCAGCAGCCCGGGAAGCAGCGAGACGATAAAGGCGTGGCGCCAGCCATAGGCTTCGGCCAGGCCGATCAGCACCGGCGGGCCGATCACCGCCCCCAGCAAACCGGCGGCCGAGCCTTGCAGCAGACCCATGTTCAAGCCCCGGCGCTGGGGCGAGGAGGCCTCGACCATCAAGGATTGCGAGAGCGGCAGGATCGGTCCTTCCGCCAGGCCCATGATGGCGCGAAACAGCAGCAGGCTGAGGAAGCCGGTGACCAGCCCGGAAAGGGCCGAGCACAGGGAAAACAGGATTACCGCGATGATCAGCAGCGGCTTGCGCACGCCACGGCGGTCCGACCAGGCGCCCACCAGGGCCCCGGACACGGCCCAGGCCAGGGCCAGCACCGACGACAGCATGCCCAGGTGGCGGTTGCTCAGTTGCAGTTCGTCGGCCATGAACGGAAACAGGAAGGACAGCGCCAGACGATCGAAAAAGACAAAGCCGAAGGTCAGGAACAGCACCCCGAGCAAGGTGTTCTCGTAACTGGCCTTGTTGTTTTTATAAGCCATGGTGGTTCTCCAAAGGAGGGGTGAGCGGCGCAGGTCAGCGAAACAGGGTGTCGATATGGGCCGCGCCCAGGCCGATCTTTTCGTAGTGTTCGCGACACAGGGCGATGTAGGAGTGCACATCGAAATAGCCGTCCGGCTCGCCTTGTTGGTCGAGCCAGATCAGCGGGCCCTTGACGATGAAGAACACCCGCATCGGCTGCTCGTGCTCGTAGGCCACCAGGGTGTGGCCTTCGCCCGGGGTTTCGTAGACGAAATCCCCGGCGCTGGCCGTCCAATCGTGCTCCAGGTAGCCCCACTTGCCGGACAGGGTGTAGGCGAAGACTTCGTGGGGGTGGTAGTGGCGGTTGACCAGCCCGGCGCTGCGGGCCATGAGGATGTCGCACCAGCGGTTCTCGCTGGGGGAAATCCACAGCGGTCGCGACGACACGGTGTCGGTGAAGGGCACGTACAGGCTCAGGTCATCGCTGGCGGCGTTGGGCAGGTAGACCTCGGGCTTGGCGTCGGGCTTGAAGCAGTCGGCGATGGGCTGCAGGTCTTTCCAGAATTCACGGGTGGCGGCTTCAGGCATGGTTGACCTCGATTGTTGTTATAGGGGGCGTCATGGGGATGACTGAGGCGACTTTAGGCCCACGGGCAAGGGCCGGTTTGATCGAATCGGACCGGTTTGTTGTCTGTTTCGGACGGGGACTTTTCCCCGCGCAAACAGCGATGGGATGAGCTCGTTCCGGCGAACGGCTGTCACTGCGTTTCAAGTTGACAGCGCATATAGTTCAGATGTTAATGAATGGCCGCGAGCCGCAGATCATGCGGTCCCAGGTGCCCGGACGCGGCCTTGCCGTCCGGGGAATATCCCGCCGCCCATGAGAAGAACAACAATGTCTCCATGCGCCTTGCTCGAAACCCGACACGCCAGCACCCAGGCCGTCGAACTGGATCAACGCCTGAGGTTCTGGGAGGACTACAACGCCAGCACCCTGGTGGGCCTCAAGTGCAATTCCTACGCCGAGAGCGGCTTTCGCGCGCGCCAGGACAACCTGCAACTGAGCGCCATGCGCCTGGCCTGCATCGTCGGCAACCAGCATGTGGTGGAGCGCGACAGCTCGATGATCCGCGGCGTGCCCAAGGAGTCGATCTTCGTCTCCCTGGTCAGCGGCAGCGGCTCGTTCTTCTATCAGGATGGCGCCTGCCAGGTGCTGGAGCCGGGCGAGCTGGTGGTCTATCGCACCGACAAGCCCTACCTGTTCGGCTTCTCCGGGGCGATGCGCCAGTTCATCTTCGACATCCCCCAGGTGCAGTTCGCCGAGCGCTGCCTGAAACGCTTCGACCGGCCCCTGAAGATCGGTGTGCACAGCGGCGTGCAGCGCCTGCTGCTGCGCACCCTGGGCGAACGTACCCGGGCCTTCTTCCAGCAGCCACTGTGTGGCGAGGCCGAGGCCTACCAGGAACAGGCCTTCGAACTGCTGGCCAGCCTGATTGCCGGGCAAGTGGGCGAGCGGCCGATCAACGCCTTGAGCGGGGCCTATCTGCTGGCCGCCAAACAGTGCATCCAGGAGCAACTGGCCGACCCGTCCCTGAGTTGCGAGCGGGTGGCGGCCCAGACCGGTATCTCCCCCCGGCATCTTGCCCGGCTGTTTGCCCTGGAAGGCACGCTGCCCAGCCGCTTCATCCTGGAAAAACGCCTGCACCTGGCCCGCCAACTGCTGGGCAGCCCCCAGGGAGCGGGCCTGGACATCAGCGAGATTGCCTATCGCCATGGCTTTGCCAGCCAGGCGCACTTTGCCCGGGCGTTCAAGGCCCGCTATCAGCTGACCCCCAGTGAGGCCCGGGCGCGAAAGTCGTCATAGCCGGGGCGTTGCCCGCGCGGTTTCAGTCCGCCGTATCCGTCGGCGGCGTGCTCCCGGCGGCCCCTGGGTCGGCTGGCGCCGCCTGTTCGGAGCCGCGCCGCAGCGCGTCGAGGCCGCAGCTGTGCAACAGATCGTCCAGCGGCTCCTTGGCGGGATTCGCCAGCGCCGGTTCCAGCGGGCCAGGGGGAGGTTCGCGCAATTGTGCCGCGAGTTCCAACAGGCGCGCGCGAGCCTTCTGCCAGAAGTAGATTTCGTCGAGGTATTGCTGGGTCTTGCGGTCCATGGACATCTCCTTTGTCTCAGCGGATAGGCAAGCCCCCGATCAGTGGCAAATCCTGACAATCGGGGAGGGCGGGCAAGCAGACGGACAGGCCCCGGCGCGCGACACACCCGCTCCCGAAGGCAAGGGCGCGTTGCTGCAGCACGCGAGGGTTCTTCCAGGGGTGAACGGCGAGGAATCGGACCTGTGGGTCAGGTTATTGAGGAGAGAATAGAAAACCTTTGGCCATCGTCAGAGCGAATGTGCCGTGGTCGCACACAAGGCGGCCCGGCGAGGGGCGGCGGCCGGGCATCGGCATCGGGCCGCGCACGCCGCTCAAGCGGCGCCGCTCGCCACCCTTGGCCTGTGGCGCGAGGATGCGGGGAAGGGGTTGTCAGGCAGGGGGAAGGCAGGCGGTAGCTGATGCCCGGCGTCACGCCGCTGAACATCAGCCCCGCCAGGAAGCCGGGCGGGTCAGCCAGCGGCGGCCGCTATGGCCGCGGCCTGACGGTCCAGCAACTGGCGCTGAAAGGCCGCGAAGTCCGGTTTGGGCTGCTGCTGGCGGACGAATTCCAGCATCGGGTCCTGGACCTCGGTACGGATGCCCGACAGCGCCTCCAGGGTCGCCAGCCCGCAAAACGGCACGTAGGCCTCGGAGTAGCCACCTTCATGCACCAGCACCAGGCGCCCCTGGCACAGGCGCTCGGCGGCGTCGCGCAGGCACTGGGTCATCTCGCGGAACGAATCGCTGTGCAGCAGCATCCGCGCCAGCGGGTCCACGGCGTTGGCGTCATAGCCGCAGGCAACGATGATCAGCTCGGGTTCGAAGCGCTCCAGGGCCGGCACCACGATCTGTCGCATGGCGTACAGGTAGGCGTCATGGCCGCCGCCGGGCAGCAGCGGGACGTTGATGTTGCAGCCCAGGCCGGCGCCGCGCCCGCGTTCGTGTTCACCGCCGTAACCCGGCGGAAAGCAGCCGTCCTGATGCAGGGACAGGGTCAGTACGTCGGCCCGTTCCTCGAAGATCGACTGGGTGCCGTTGCCGTGGTGCACGTCCCAGTCGATGACCGCCACCCTGCCCAGGCCGTGGCGGGCCTTGGCGGCTTCGATGGCGATGGCGATGTTGGCCAGGAAGCAGAAGCCCATGGCCTGGTCGGCGCTGCAGTGGTGTCCCGGTGGCCGCGACAGGGCATAGGCATTGTCGGCTTCGCCACTGAGCACCGCGTCCACCGCGGCCAGGGCCAGACCGGCGGACAGCTTGGCGATTTCATAGCTGCCCGGGCCCACCGGTGCTTCATCCCCCAGGTGGCCGCCGCCGGCATCGCTCAGGGCCTTGAAGCGTTGCAGGTAGTCGGCCGGGTGCACCCGCAGCAGGTCCGCTTCGCTGGCCGGTGGAGCGCTGCGCACCTGCAGTTGCCGGGTCAGGCCGCAGACGTCCATCAGGCTTTTCAGGCGGCGCTTGGTTTCCGGTGATTCGGCGTGTCCGGCGGCGGCCGGCGGTTGCACCCAGCCGCCCACCGGCAGGGTCAGCACATGGGGGCCGCCGCTGTGCCACAGGCAGAGTTCATCGAAGAAGAACGCGGTTTTACAGGTCATGGTGATGTCCATTTTTCAGGGAAAAGGGTGAGGGCAGCCCCGGCAAGCCCAGGCTGCCCGGGGCGGGCTAGGGCGCGGGACGGCAACCGAGCACCAGCGCCAGGGAAACCAGGGTGACCACCGCGCCCCCCAGCAACAGGCCCTGGAAGCCGCCGCTGCTTTCGATCAGGCGCCCGGCGAGGCTCGGGCCTATGGCCAGGCCGGCGCTGATCACCAGGTTGGAGGCATTCATCAGCCGGCCGCTGCGATCCATCTCGGCCATGCGCGCCAGGATCAGCGGCAGGATGAAGGTCCAGGTGAACTTGAACACCAGCGCCGCCAGGGCGAAACGCGCCAGCTGCGGCTGGTCCAGAAGCAGCAGCACCGAGCCCGCCATCAGGCCATAGCCCAGCAGGAGCAGGGCGCTGCGGGGCAGGCGGTCACCGAACAGGGTGGCGCACAGCGCCCCGACGATGCCCATCAGGGTGGCGATGGCCAGGATGTCGCCAGAGGTCTGGGCCGAGAGGCCGGACTGGCTGCCGATGGCGCCGATAAAGGTCCAGATCCCGCTGAGGCTGATGTAGAAGGTGAGGATGCCGAGGATCCCCAGCCCCGCCTTGAGCCGGGAGATCGCCGGAGCCGGCGGCGCGTCGGCGCCCGGGCGCGCGGCCCCCGCCGGAAAGCAGCGGACCAGGGGCAGGCACAGGGCCATCAGCAGCGCCAGGATCAGGTAGCAGGCGCCCAGGCCGAAGCGCTGGAAGAGCATGGGCAGCAGGCTCAGGCCGATCGCCCCCAGCACCAGTTGGCCCATCACCCAGAAACCGTAGGCACGGCTGGGCGTGGGGCTGGCGGCGGCGCTGGCCAGGCAGATGATCATCAGCGAGCCGCCGGCCAGGGCGCTGCCAAAGCGCGCCATCAGCAGCAGCGAATAGTCGTGGGCCAGCATCGACAGCAGGTTGGCGACGATGAACAGCAGGGCGCTGCACAGGGCGGCGCGGCGCCAGTCGATGTGTTTCAGCCACCAGATGGCCGGCAGCGTGGCCAGGCTCATGGCCCCCAGCTCGGCGGAAAACAGGTCGCCGATCTGGGTGGGACTCAACTGCCATTGACTGGCCAGTTGCGCAGCAATGGCCGGGGCCGTCAGCAGCACCGCGGGGGTGATGGCGGCGAACAGCACGATGGCCGCCAGCAGCCCCAGAGACGGGTGGCACAGGTGTGAGGTGACGCTCAAGGTGGGGTTCCGGGTGTTCATGGGCAGGCTCCGCAGGCAAGGGGTTCAGAACACGTGGACCAGGCGCAGCAGGGCGTCGGTGCCGGCAAAACCGTTCTCGGTGGCGACGTTCTGCGACAGGCTGAACAGCAGCTGGTTCTGCTTGTCCAGCCAGTGCCCGAGCTCGAAGCCGACCTGGGTGTAGCGCTTGTGGGTGTCGTCGATGCGCCGGTCGTTGATCCGCAGTTCGCCGCCATCGGCGTGGATCAGGCGCAGGGCGCCGTAGGTCGAGGGGGTGAAGTCGTAGGAGGCGAAGGCCTGCAGGCGATAGAGCGGGTCCTGCTTCAGGTCGCTGCCGAAATAGTCGTCGTTGCTGCCATAGAGCTGGGCTTCGAGGTTGGCCTCCAGCACCCATTTCTGCCCCAGGCCCTGGGTGTAGTTGTAGACAAAGGTCGTGCCCCAGCGGTTGGCCCCGGGGGACACGTCCGGGTTGCGCCCGTGGTACTCGCCCAGCGGCAGCGTGACCAGGGTCAGCAGGCCGCTGTAGGTGCGGGTTTCTGGCTGGTTGATGAAGAACAGCGTGCCGCCCACCTGGGGGTCGCCGAAGCCGCTTTCGCCGCTGCGGCGCTCGGCGCCGGGCAAGCGGGCGCTGATGTCGGCGAAGGGCACGATGAACTGCGGGGTGCACAGGGTGCCGCACAGGTCGCTGAAGAACACCTGGCGGTAGGCCATGGCGTTGATCCGCAGATCGGCTTTGCCGCTGCTGTCGGCCGGGCCGTGGAAATCGCCGGCACGGGTGGCAGGCAGGTACAGCACACCGAGGCTGGTGCCCGCGGGGGCGGCGAAGAAGTCGCGGGCGTTGAGGTCCGCGGCGTTGAGCGACAGGCTGGCCAGGCAGCCAGCCAGGGCCAGGGCGGTACGGGTCGGAATCCTTGTCATGGTCGGTGCGTCTCTTGTAGGTGTTGTTATTCGGCGAACGGCTCGCCGGCACGCGGCAGTGGGGCAAAAAACAGGCAAAGGCTGCCCGTGGCCGTCAAACGCGACGGCACAAGTCAGTGCGGATTAACGGTCTGGATCAGTCGGGCGGGGCGTGGAGCAACTGGGCGATGCGCGCCTTGTCCTTGACTCCGAGCTTGCTGTAGATGGCGCGGATGTGGTGGCGCACGGTGTTGGGCGACATGCCCAGCTCCCGGGCCACTTCCTTGTAGGTCTTGCCGTCGCCGAAGCCCTGGGCGACGGCGTTTTCCCGGGGGCTGAGCTTGGGCAGCAGGGCGCGGCTGCGGGCCGCCAGCAGGTACAGGTCGCCCACGGCCGAGCAATCGATCTGCAGGCGCTTGCCCTCGAAACCGTTGCTGTCCAGGGCCATGGGCAGTTGCGGGCCGTTCCACCGCGGCCATTCATTGAGCAGCAGGTCGACAAATCCCCGTTCGGCGCACTGCAGCACCCCACGCTGATCGCACACCGCCAGGGCCAGGTTGCGCGGGCGACTGAGCTGTTCGCGCATCGCCACCAGGGTGCGGATCTGATTGGCCGACACCGCCGCCACCAGGTGCAGCATCAGGTTGTTCAGCAGCTGGCAGTCGTCCTGGGTGAAACGCGGCGCGCCCGGGGCGCGGTACAGCGCCAGGTGGTTGCTCAGTTGGGTATGGGGGTCGATGTGCACCACGCACAGCAGTTCGCCGATCTGGTACTGGCGGCCCAGCCAGTTGAGGCCCGGGCCGTTGTCCGGATCGGCCATGTCGACGATCACCGCCCGTCCCGGCACCTCGTGCACCCGGCGCACGGTGACATCGGTGTGGCGAATCGATTGCCAGTCCGTCAGGTAGCTCGGCGGCAGGCGGTACAGGTAGCAGCTGTGCTCGTCCGGCAGGCCGTCCACCAGGGCGGCGCGGCCCCACCAGGCGCTGTCGAAGGGCAAGAGTCTGCCGATGCGCGCCAGGGCATGGGGGTGAAGGCTTTCGATGTCCTTGTGCTGCGCCAGTTGCTGCAGGTCCAGGGTCAGCTCGCTGAAGGCCTGCAACAGACTGGCCGGAGCCTGATCGGGTCGGTTCATGGGTCTGTACCTCTGTGCGACGTTGTTATTGTTTTCGTCACGGAAGGGGTTGAGGACCATACGCCTGGGGGACGTGGGCAGGGCCTGGTGCGAGTATCGATGGCTGGGGCGGCCACCGCCATCCTACAGATGCAGGAGGTGGCCCATGGCCTGGAGGCAGAGGGTGCAACCAGGCCGGGACAAGCGAGGGTGGAGGGCGGCGCTCAGGCCGCCGGGCAGGGGTGCTGCAAACGGTGGAAACAGCGGCTGAAATACACCAGCGAGTCGCCTTGCTCGCGCACGCTGATTTCATCCAGTTCCACCAGCATCACCGAGTGGGTGCCGATTTCCTGGACCTCGGTGATGCGCCCCTGGAGGCTGGCCAGGGCGTCTTCCAGCACCGGCAGGGCCTGCCGGCCGTCGCGCCAGGGGTGCAGGCCGAAGCGCTGGTCCATGGCCACCCCGGTCATGCCGGCAAAATGCCGGGCGACGTCTTCATGTTCGCCGCCAAGGACGTTGATGCACAGCTGGCCGTTGCCCTTGAACACCGGGTTCAGGGCGCTGTTGCGGTTGACGCAGACCATCAGGGTCGGAGGGCTGTCGGTGACCGAGCAGACCGCGGTGGCGGTGATGCCGCAACGCCCGGCGGGGCCGTTGCTGGTGATGACGTTGACCGCAGCGGTCATGTGCGCCATGGCGTTGCGAAAGGCAAGTTGCTTGGGATCGAGTACAGGCATGACGAATTCCTCGTGGACGCAGGGCAGCCGGGTATCTGGCTGCCAACGCGGGGCTGACGGCGGGCTTGGCCTGTAGGAGCCGGCTTGCCGGCGAAGCGGGCCTGGAGGCTTGTGGTGCTCTGGCGGGCGTCTTCGCTGGCAAGCCAGCTCCTACACAAGCCAGCTCCTACATGAGCTAGTTCCTACACACGCTGGCTTCGTGGCTATTGGCGGATGCGGTCCAGCATGTTGATGTCGTCGGGGTTGCTCAGGTGCGGCACGGTCCAGCCGTCGAGGTCGTAGTCGCCCAGGCACCGGTCCACCAGGTCGGTCATGGCCTTCATCGAGCCGCTGGCCTGGGCGTGGCGCAGGCACTGCATGCGGATCTCGTCCTGGCTGCCGGCGTAGTTGATCTCGTACAGCTCGTGGCGGCCACCGAACTCGGTACCGATGGCGTCCCAGAGCAATTTGAGGATCTTGATCCGCTCTTCGTGGCCCATGCCAGCGGAACCCCGGCAGTAGGTACTGAGGTACTGGTTGAGCACCGGGTCCTTGAGGTCGCGGGAGCCGGACGGCAGGTAGATCAGGCCGCTGGCCACCACCTGCTCGATGATCTTCTTGATGTCGGTGTAGGCCTGGGGCGCCAGCACCCGGTAGGCCTGCAGGGCCTGGGTGCTGGGCAGGTAGACGCCGTTCATCCATTCGCTGGCGTTGCCGTGCATGGCGTCGGTCAGCGACCAGAACAGGTTGCGCCAGGCCACCACTTCGCCGACCTGGGCCTGGACCCCGCGAAACTCCAGGGAGCCGGTGCATTGCAACGCCTTGACCAGCAGACCGGTGATGAAGTCCAGCTTGACCGCCAGCCGGGTGCAGCCCTGCATCGGGAACAGGCGGCCGAAACCGCCTTGCGGGAACCACTGGCGGCAGCGCTCGAAGTCGCGGTAGATCAGCACGTTCTCCCAGGGGATGAACACCTTGTCCATGATCAGGATCGCGTCGTTCTCGTCGAAGCGGCTGGACAGCGGGTAGTCGAAGGGCGAGCCGGTCATGCCGGCCTGCAGTTCGTAGGACGGGCGGCAGATCAGCTTCATGCCGCGGGTGTTCATCGGGGCGATGAACATCAGGGCGAAGTCGGTGTTGTCGCCCAACAGTTGGGCCGAGCCCTGGCCGACGAAGTTGTAGTGGGTCAGGGCCGAGTTGGTGGCCACCACCTTGGCGCCGCTGACGATGATCCCGCCCTCGACTTCCTGGTCCACCGAGATGAACACGTCCTTGACCTGATCCACCGGTTTGTCGCGGTCGATGGGCGGATTGACGATGGCGTGGTTGAGGTACAGGCAGGCTTCCTGGATGCGCTTGTACCAGGTGCGGGCGTTATCCGCGAAGCGCCCGTAGAACTCCGGGTTGGCCCCCAGGGCGCTGCCGAAGGCGGCCTTGTAGTCGGGGCTGCGGCCCATCCAGCCATAGGTCAGGCGCGACCAGTCGGCGATGGCGTCGCGCTGCTGGCGCAGTTCATCGGGGCTTTTCGCCGAGCGGAAGAACTTGTGGGTGTAGCCGCCGTTGCCGGTGTCGGTGTCCCAGCACAGTTGTGACTGGGTGGCCGGGTCGTGCAGGGCGTCGTACAGGCGAGCCATGGAAGCCGCCGAATTGCGGAAGGCCGGGTGGGTGGTGACGTCCTTGACGCGGTCGCCATAGATGTAGATTTCACGGTCATCGCGCAGGCTGGCCAGGTATTCGGCACCGGTCAGCGGGCGGTGGGTTGCGGCACGAAAGTCTTCAGGTTTCATATCCAGTCTCTGCGTTGTTTTTATGGACTGGGCCCATGATGGGCAGGCGCCGCCCCTGAAAAAATGGCTTTTCCGGCGAATGACTTGCACTTTCCATGGCCGTCTGATGGGTGCAGGTCGGTCGTGAGGGGAGGTGGCTGATCAGGGCGCCGGACTGCTTTATCGATTCACTTTGAGTTGTGCTGTATCAGCCCTGAAACACTTGTCATATCTAGAAATATTTTTGCGGATCAGCCATATGAAAGCTCAAGTCTGGCCGATACCTTTAACAGGTTCTCGGCTTTACTACGTGATGTTCCACCTCGGTGCAGCCCCTGACGCGCCTCGCGGTGAACAGCATGAATGCGCGCCGCCCCGTTCTCCTTCGAGAGTCGCCCTATGTCCTTGCGTAACCTGAATATCGCTCATCGTGCTTTCCTCGGTTTTGCGTTCATTGCCTTGTTGGTCGTGGTGCTGGGGGTGTTTGCGGTCAATCGCCTGTCCATCATCCGCCAGGCCTCGGTCGACATGGAAAGCAACCAACTGCCCAGCGTCGGTTTTCTCGGCAACCTCACCGAGAACGTGCTGCGCTTGCGAATTCTCTCGTTCCGCGTGTTGGTCAACCGCGACCCGGCGAGCCTGGCCGAAGCCCAGACGCGCATCGGTGTGCTGGTGGACAAGGCGAAACAGGCCCAGGCCAGTTACGCGGCGTTGCCGATGAGCCCGGATGAAGCGGCGCTCTACAAGGCCTTCACCGTGACCCTGGACAATTACCTGCAGGCGCAGAGGGAGATGCTGGAACTGTCACGCCAGGACAAGCTGGATGAACTGCGCAACCTGATCAACACCCGGATCAAGGATGGCACCGACCAGATGGGCGAGCAGTTGAACAAACTCGTTGCGATGAACGGCGCCGGTGCCAGGAGCGCTTCCCAGGCGGCCGGCGAATACTACAGCGGGGCGATTAACGGAATCATCAGCGTGGCCGTGATCGCCGCCTTGCTGACCATCGTCCTGGCGCTGTTGCTGACCCGCAGCATCGTCACTCCCCTGAACAAGGCGCTGAACGCCGCCCAGGTCATCGCCGGGGGCAACCTGCGGCAGGTCATCGAGGTCGACGGCAAGGACGAACCGGCGAGACTGCTGGGCGCCTTGTCCGAGATGCAGGCCAGCCTGCGCCGGACCATCGAACAGATCGCCGGCTCGGCGACCCAGCTGGCCTCGGCCTCGGAAGAACTCAGCGCGGTTACCGAAGAAGCCTCCCGCGGGGTGCAGCAGCAGAACACCGAGATCGAGCAAGCGGCCACCGCGGTCAATGAAATGACCGCGGCGGTGGAGGAGGTGGCGCGCAACGCGGTGTCCACGTCCGAGGCTTCCCAGCAGTCGACCCAGACGGCCCGCGAAGGCCGGGACCGGGTGGTGCAGACCGTCGAGGCGATCCAGACCATGGCTCAGGACGTGCAAAGCACCTCGGTGATGATCGAAGGGCTGGCGACCCAGGGTCGGGACATCGGCAAGGTGCTGGACGTGATCCGCGCCATCGCCGAGCAGACCAACCTGCTGGCGCTCAACGCCGCCATCGAGGCGGCCCGGGCCGGCGAGGCCGGGCGCGGCTTTGCCGTGGTGGCCGACGAGGTGCGGGCCCTGGCCCATCGCACCGCCCAGTCGACCCAGGAAATCGAGAAGATGGTGGCCGGCATCCAGAACGGCACCGGCGAGGCCGTGGAGTCCATGCAGCAGAGCAACCAGCGCACCCAGAGCACCCTGCAACTGGCCCGCGCCGCCGGCGAATCCCTGGAGCAGATCGCCCAGTCCATCCATCAGATCAACGAGCGCAACCTGGTGATCGCCAGCGCCTCGGAAGAGCAGGCCCAGGTGTCCCGTGAAGTGGACCGCAACCTGGTCAACATCCGTGACCTGGCCACCCAGTCGGCGGCCGGCGCCGACCAGACCAGCACCGCCAGCCACGAGCTGTCGCGCTTGGCGGTGGACCTCAACACCCTGGTGGGGCGTTTCGTGATCTAGCAGCAACGGTGGCGCCGGACGCTCGACGAGCGCCCCGGCAGCACCTAGGGTTTTGCCTGAGGCATCTTTCATGGAGAAAGCGATGCGCTACTCAGCCCTGACCCAACGGATCGCCGGT
Organism: Pseudomonas protegens; assembly: GCF_013407925.2. Taxonomy (NCBI): domain Bacteria; kingdom Pseudomonadati; phylum Pseudomonadota; class Gammaproteobacteria; order Pseudomonadales; family Pseudomonadaceae; genus Pseudomonas; species Pseudomonas protegens. Next base: position 6,235,469 of record NZ_CP060201.1, read on the forward strand.
GAAGGTTCCGCGGCCTGGAATATCCATTACCGGGCCCTGGCCCTGCGCGAGCAGGGCCGGGACGTGTTGCTGCTGACCGTCGGCGACCCGGACTTCGACACCCCCAGGCCGGTGGTCCAGGCGGCGATCGACAGCCTGCTGGCCGGGGACACCCACTATTCGGATGTGCGCGGCAATCTGGCGCTGCGCCGCTGCATTGCCCGGCACCACCAGCAGCGCAGTGGACAGATCGTCGACGCCGAACACGTGGTGGTCCTGCCCGGGGCGCAATGCGCGGTGTTCTCCGTGGCCCAGTGCCTGCTCGATCCGGGGGACGAGGTGCTGGTGGCCGAGCCCATGTACGTCACCTACGAAGGCGTGTTCGGCGCCTGCGCAGCGCGCATCGTGCCGGTGCCGGTGCGCGCCGAGCAGGGCTTTCGCGTCGATCCGCGGGACGTGGCGGCGCGGATCACCCCGCGCACCCGGGCCATGCTGCTCAACAGCCCCAACAACCCCTCGGGCGCCAGCCTGTCACTGGACGACTGGCAAGCCCTGGCGCGGCTGTGCCTTGCCCATGACTTGTGGCTGATTTCCGATGAGGTGTATTGCGACCTGCTGTACGAGGGCCGGCACTTCAGCCCGGGCAGCCTGCCGCGCATGGGCGAGCGCACCGCCACCATCAACAGCCTGTCCAAGTCCCACGCCATGAGCGGCTGGCGGGTGGGCTGGGTGATTGCCCCGCCGACCCTGGCCGGGCACCTTAGCAACCTGTCCCTGTGCATGCTCTACGGCCTGCCGGATTTTGTGCAGAACGCCGCGGTGGTCGCCCTGGACCGCGAGCTGCCGGAAGTGGCGCAGATGCGCGAAGAGTACCGGCGACGCCGGGATCTGGTGTGTTCGCTGCTGGACCAGTGCCCGGGCCTGACCCCGATCCGCCCGGACGGCGGCATGTTCGTCATGGTGGATGTGCGCAGCACCGGGCTGGACGCCCAATCCTTCGCCGACTGCCTGCTGGAGGGCCACGGCGTCTCGGTGCTGGCCGGCGAAGCCTTCGGCCCCAGCGCCGCGGGGCACATCCGCATCGGCCTGGTGCTGGACTGCGAGCGCCTGGCCGAAGCCTGCCGGCGCATTGCCCTTTGCACCGGCGAACTCCTCGAACGCCGCCCGCCCCAACCCGCCAGCCGTACCCCGTAGCCTCTTGTAGGAGCCGGCTTGCCGGCGAAGCGGCCATCAGGTCTTGCATCGCCCTGGTGAACGCCTTCGCTGGCAAGCCAGCTCCTACGGTCGTCAGGGGCGCTGTGGTGGTGGCGATTCGTTAACCGGTCTGTCGTGTCCTGAGGTTCCAGGCGGCGCTATTGACCAGGTTCGGCGGGCGCTGGCCGGACAGTGCCGCCAGCAGGTTGTCCACCGCGCAGCGGGCCATGGCTTCGCGGGTTTCGTGGGTGGCCGAGCCCATGTGCGGGGTGGCCACGACATTGGGCAGTTGCAGCAGCGGTGAGTCCGGGTCCAGCGGTTCGCGCTCGAACACGTCCAGCCCGGCGCCGCGAATGTGCCGCGCCTGCAAGGCTTCGATCAAGGCCGCTTCGTCCACCACCTTGCCCCGGGAAATATTGATGAAGATGCTTTCCGGGCGCATCAGCGCCAGTTCACGGCGGCCGATCAGCCCCTGGGTCTTCTCGGTCAAGGGCAGGGTCAGGCAGATGAAGTCGGCCTCTTGCAGCAGTTGCTCCAGGCTCCGGTAGCGGGCATTGAAGCGTTGTTCCACCGCCGGCTTGGGGCTGTTGCTGTGGTAGATCAGCGGCATGCCGAAGCCGAAATGCCCGCGCTGGGCCAAGGCCTCGCCAATGCGCCCCATGCCGATGATGCCCAGGGTCTTGCCGTGCACGTCGCTGCCGAAATGCAGCGGACCGATGTTGCGCTGCCATTGCCCGGCGCGCACCAGGTTGGCCAGTTCCACCACCCGCCGGGCGGTGGCCAGGATCAGTGCGAAGCCGGTGTCGGCGGTGGTTTCGGTGAGCACGTCCGGGGTGTTGCTGAGCAGGATGCCGCGTTGGGTCAGGTAGTCGATGTCGTAGTTGTCGACCCCCACCGAGACACTGGCCACCGCTTGCAGGCGCGGCGCCAGGTCCAGCAGTTCGGCGTCCAGGCGCAGGCTCGCGCCCAGCAGCCCGTCGGCGCTGGGCAGGGCCTGGCGCAGGGCCGCAAGGCCGCTGGGGCCGAGGTCTTCGATCAGGGTGACCGCGGCCTGTTCCTGCAGGCGCGCCATCAGCGACGGCGAGAGTTTCTTGTACAGCACCAGGTGTTTTTTCATCACGGTTCTCTGTGGCGATTCAGGAGTGGGCCAGGCGGCGTGGCAGGGGCAGGCCCTTGGCCCGAGGCGCGCCGGCGCCGGGTGTCAGCAACAGGGTCAGCAGCACCGAGAGCAGCAGCGCGCCGCTCATCAGCAGGTAGGAGGCCCCCGGCGAGCCGGTGCTGCTGTTCAGGTAACCCACCAGGTAGGAGCCGCCGAAGGAGCCCAGGGCGCCCATGCTGTTGATCAGGGCCATGGCGCCGCCGGCCACGTTGGCCGGGAGAATCTCCGGAACGATGGCGAAGAACGGCCCATAGGGCGCGTACATGCAGGCCCCGGCGATCACCAGCAGGCCGTAGGACCACCAGAAGTGCTCGGCCCCCAGCAGGTAGGAAGCGTAGAAGGCGATGGCCGCCACCAGCAGCGGCGGCCAGACGAAGCGCTTGCGCTGCTGGGTGCGGTCCGAACCCCAGGACACCGCGAGCATGGCGAACACCGCCGCCAGGTAGGGCAGGGCCGAGAGCCAGCCGGCCTCGACCATGTCCATTTGTGCGCCGTGCTTGAGGATCGACGGCAGCCACAGGACGAAACCGTAGACCCCGATGCTCCAGCAGAAAAACTGCAGCGCGAGGAGGATCACCTTGGGCGAGCGGAAGGCCTCGGCGTAGTTCTTCACCGCCTTGATGCCTTGCTGTTCGGCGGCCAGGGCGCTTTCCAGGTCCTGCTTCTCCTGGGCGCCGAGCCACTGGGCCTGGCTGGGCCGGTCATCGGCCAGGCGCCACCAGATAAAGGCCCAGAGCACCGCCGGCAAGCCTTCGACGATGAACATCCAGCGCCAGCTGAAGTGCTCCACCAGGTAGCCGGAGACCACCGACATCCAGAGCATGGTCACCGGGTTGCCGAGGATCAGGAAGGTGTTGGCCCGGGAGCGTTCGGCGCGGGTGAACCAGTGGCACAGGTACACCAGCATCGCCGGCATCACCGCCGCTTCCACCACCCCGAGCATGAAGCGGATGGCGATCAGCATGTAGGCGTTGGCGACGATCCCGGTGAGGGTGGCCAGGCCGCCCCAGAGGATCAGGCTGACGAAGATCAGCTTCTTCACGCTGCGTTTTTGCGCGTAGATCGCCCCCGGCACCTGGAAGAAGAAATAGCCGAGGAAGAACAGCGCCCCCAGCAGTGATGACAGCCCCGGGGTGATCTGCAAGTCGTCGGCCATCCCCGAGGCGGCGGCGAAGCCATAGTTGGCGCGGTCCAGGTAGGCCAGGCTGTAGGTGATGAAGACCATCGGCATGATGTACCACCAGCGGCGGGCGGCGAGTTTGAGGCTGTCCATGAAAGTTCTCCTGAGCTTGTTGTTTTTGTCGCAACAGGTGGTTCTGGTTTTTTGTCCGCATGCGCACTGCAGTTGTGTAGGAGCCGGCTTGCCGGCGAAGAGGCCCTCGAGCCTCGCATCGCCCTGGCGGGCCCCTTCGCTGGCAAGCCAGCGTCTACAGGGCGCAGGCGGTTTTCAGGGGCGCTGCCGGGTCCGGCAGTTCGTGGCGTCGGGGCAGGCCTTCCATGTCGCCACGGCTCTGTATCGCGCGGCTGCCGATCCAGTTGGCGCGCTGCACCGCTTCGATCACGCTGCGGCTTTCCAGCAGGGCGCTGATCAGGCCCACGGCGAAGGCATCGCCGGCGCCGACGGTGTCCACCACCTGGGGCACCGGCACGCCAGCGACGAAGCCGGCGTCCAGCTGGGTGCGGTAGTAGGCGCCATGGGCCCCGAGCTTGATCACCACGGCTTCGGCGCCCTGGTCCAGGTAGAACGCGGCAATGTCCGCCGGGTCGTCACGGCCGGTGAGCAGGCGGCCCTCGCCGAGGCCCGGCAGCACCCAGTGGGCCAGGGCCGCGAGGCGGTTGATCTCGCGGATCATCAAAGCTTCGCTGGCCCACAGGGCCGGGCGCAGATTGGGATCGAACGACACGCTGCGGCCGTTGGCGCGCTGGGTGCGCATCAGGTGGCCGGACAACTCCCGGGCCGAGTCCGAGAGGGCCGGGGGAATCCCGGTGGCGTGCAGGTGGCGGGCCTGGAGCAGGGCCGGGGCCAGGTCGTCGAGGCTCAGGTGGCTGGCGGCCGAGCCGCGGCGGAAGTACTCGACCCGCGGGTCATCGCCGGTTTCTTCCCGGGACTTGAGCTGAAAGCCGGTAGGGTGCAGCGGGTCGCGGCGCACGAAGCGGCAGTCCAGGCCCTCCGCCTGCAAGGTGTCGAGCACGAACTGCCCGAGGGAATCGTTGCCGACCCGGCTCAGCCACGCCACCTTGAAACCCAGGCGCGACAGGCCGATGGCGACGTTGCTGTCGGCCCCGGCAATGCGCTTGTGAAAGTGTTCGACCCGGGCCAGGTCGCCGCTGTGTTCGGCGACGAACATCGCCATGGTTTCACCGAAGGACAGAATATCGATCTCAGACATGGGCAGGCTCCAGTCGCGATTGGCCGAGGCCCGCCAGCAGGCCGACCTGCTCGGCGCTCACCTGCAGCAGGTCGGCGCCTTGCAGCGGGTATTCCACGGCCCGGGTCAGTCCTTGAGTCATGTGCCGCAGCAGGTGTTCCCACTGCTGCAGCTCCGAGGCCTGTGGCGTTACGGCCACCCGCTTGCCATCGGCGCGCAGGCGCACGGCCTTGCAATGCACGTAGGCCACGTGCCGGCCCAGCAGGCGCGCGGCATCGAGCGCCGACTGCGCCTGCCACTGCCAGTTGCCGATATCGAAGGTCATGCGCAGCGGCAGGTTCAGCGCCTCCACGGCGCTGAAAAAACGCTGGAAGGGTTCGATGCGGCCACCGTGTGCGGTCTGGTCGTTCTCCACCAGCAGCCGCACCGGCTGATCCGCCAGCAGGCTGCCGAGGCTGCGCAGGTCGTGATGCGCGCCGAAGTGACCGAGGGACACCTTGAGGTCGCGGGCGCCAAACGCCCGGGCCCGCTGCAAGACGGCGGCGAGTTCGAGGTTGGGTTCGCGGCGCTCGGCCTGCCACAGCTCCAGGGGCGAGGAATACACGCTTTCCAGGCCATGCTCCACGGCGCTTTGCGCCAGCTGCGCGGGGTCTTCGTCGCTCAGCAGCTCTTCGCGCCATTCAATGCAGGACGCGCCAGCGGCGGCCACCAGGGGGATGAAATGCGCCTGGCCGTGCTCGCGCACAAGGTCCGCGCCGTAGCTGGACAGGCTGATGGAAACGGGGGATCGCTGCATGTCTATGACCTCTGAAACCGGTTTCATTTTTGTTCGAAAAAAGCCGCGGGGTGCTTGCCCCCGCCGTTACAACGCGGTGGAGCCGCGCACGATCAATTGCGTCGGAAAATCCACCACCCGCGGCGCGGCGTCGTCGCCCTGCAGGCGCTTGAGCAGGCAGTGGAAGGCGCTGGCGCCGATGGCGGCGGTGGGCTGGGCCAGGGCCGTGATGCCGCTGCCCACCAGGGGGTACCAGTCCAGGTCGTCGAGGGCGATCAGGCCGACACCCTCGAACAGCGGGCACTGCAATTCGCGCAGGGCACGGGTCGCCGCCAGGGTCGCCACGCCGTTGGCGCAGAACAGCGCCTTGGGCCCGGGCCCGGGGGTGTCGAGAAAGTCTTTCAGGTGGCGGGCCAGGGCCTCGCCGGTTTCCAGGGACTGGCCGCGCAAGGCCGGGCGCCGGGCGATCTCGGCCTGGAACGCGGCGCTGCGTTCGAGCCGCGAGCTGGTGCCGTCATGGGGTTCGCTGACCAGCAACAGGTCGCGGTAGCCCTGCTGTTCCAGGTGCTCGATGGCGCTGTGCACCGCCGCCGGGTTGTCCAGGCCCACCAGATCGGCGTGCAGGGGATCGAGCTTGCGGTCCACCAGCACCAGGGGCATTTCCTGCTGCAATTCCAGCAACTGTTCCAGGTGGTGGCCCAGGGTGTTCACGATCAGGCCTTCGATGTTGTAGGCCCGCAGGTTGGCCAGGTGCCGGGCTTCCTGTTCGTCGTCGCGGTCGGTGTTGCACACCACCAGGCTGTAGCCGTGCTGGCGGCAGGCGGTTTCCACACCGTGCATCACGGCAATCGAATAGGGGTTGCGGATATCCGCCACCAGCATGCCGATCAGCCGCGTGCGCCCGCGCTTGAGGCCGCGGGCCATCTGGTTCGGGCGGTAGCCCAGCGCGTTGATGGCTTGCTCGATGCGCAAGGCGGTGGCAGCGGAAAGCAGGGCGCGGTCGTCGCCGATAAAGCGCGACACGCTGGCCTTGGAGACCCCGGCATGACGGGCGACATCGAGCATGGTGACGCGATTGCGCTGGGCGGCGGAAAACGGATTCACGGGCGACGACCTTATTCTTGGAATGATCGGTTTGCAGTCTTTCCGAGGATGGTGCTGAAACCGGTTTCAGGAAACCGCAAAACCCATTCTGCCGTCAAGGGCGCAACGTCGATAAATCTGCATAAGGGCTGAAGGTGGCTGACCAACGGCAGGGGCTCAGGGCTGCTCAAGGAACTGGCGCAGGGCGCGCAGCAGGGCGGCATACAGCGCATCGACTTCCACCGCCAGTCCCCTGGCCCGCAGGCAGCCATGCACCAGGCCCTGGCCCGGATACAGCTGGCTGGCGACGCCGGCCTGCAACAGGCGCTGGTGATAGCACTGGCCGTCGTCGCGCAAGGGGTCGAACTCTGCCAGGGCGATAAAGGCCGCTGGCAGGTGACGCAAATCCTCTGCCAGCAGCGGCCGGGCATAGGGCGAGGTGGGCTCGGGCTCCGGCAGGTACAGCGCCTGGAAACAGTCCAGGTCGCTGCTGCTGAGCAGGGGCGCGTCGGCGCACTGGCTGCGCGAGGGCAGGTTGGCCGCGCCACCCAGCCCGGGGTAGACCAGCACCTGGGCGGCGGGCAAGGGTTCGGCGGCGTCGCGCAGGGCCAGGCACAGGGCCGCGGCCAGATTGCCCCCGGCGCTGTCGCCCATCACCAGTCGACGACGGCGATCCAGCTGCACCGGGCCCAGGCCCTGTTCCAGGGCGCGCCATACTGCCAGGCAATCGTTGAAGGCGGCCGGGAACGGGTGTTCCGGGGCCAGCCGGTAATCCACCGCGATCACCAGCACCTGCAGTTCGCTGGCCAGATGGGCGGTGATGAAATCGTGGGAATCCAGGCTGCCCAGCACCCAGCCACCGCCGTGCAGGTACAGCAGCCAGGGCCAGCCGCGCTCCGGGGCGGCGCGGTCCGGGTGATAGAAACGCAGCGGCACCTGGGCCAGTTGCCGCTCATGCACAACGAGCCCGGGCGGATGGGCCGGAGTGAAATCCCGGCACATGCGCTCATAGCTGTCGCGCAGGCCCTGGAGGCTGCTGTCGGCGCTGGTGTAACTCAGGGTGCGCTGGACGAAGGCCGTCAGCTCGGCAGAAAGCGGGTAATGGCTCATGGACAGTCCTGAAGTGTAGGAGCCGGCTTGCCGGCGAAGGTCCGTGAGACTGCCTTCGCCGGCAAGCCAGCTGCTACGGAGGGCGGTTACAGATTGGCTTTGACCGCGGCCACGCCGTCGCCGCCATCGAAGGTGGTCACCCCTGTCAGCCAGCGCTGCAAGTCCTCGGGGTGTTCGCGCAGCCATTGCCGGGCCACGTCCTGGGGCGTCTTGCGCTGCATGATCGGCACCATCAGCTGGCTTTCCTGGGCCGCGCTGAAGCTCAGGTTCTGCAGCAGTCGATACACATTGGGGCAGCGCTCGGCGTAGTCCGGCGCGGTCACCGTGGACACCGTGGCCGCCCCCTCGTTGGGCCCGTACACGTCTTCGCTGCCGCTGAGGTAGGTGATGGCCATGTTGATGTTCATCGGGTGCGGGGTCCAGCCGACGAACACCACGAATTCCTTGCGATTGATCGCCCGCTGCACGGCCGCCAGCATCCCGGCCTCGCCGGATTCGATCAGCTTGAAGCCCTTGAGGCCGAAGTGGTCGGTGTCGATCAGGGTCTTGATGGTGGTGTTGGCGCCGCTGCCGGGCTCGATGCCGTAGATCTTGCCCCCCAGCTGCTCCTTGAAGCGGGCGATGTCGGCGAAGGTTTTCAGGCCCGCCTGGGCCACGTAGTCCGGCACCGCCAGGGTCGCCTGGGCGTCGGTGAGGCTGGGCCGGTCCATGACCTTGACCTGCCCGGCCTCAAGGAAGGGCGCGATGTTCTGGTCCATGGCCGGCTTCCAGTAGCCGAGGAAGATGTCCAGGCGCTTGTCGCGGATGCCGGCGAAGATGATCTGCTGCACGGCGCTGGTCTGCTTGCTGTCGTAGCCCAGCCCGTTGAGCAGGACATCGGCCACGGCGCTGGTGGCGATCACGTCGGTCCAGTTGACCACCCCCATGCGCACGGCCTTGCAAGCGGCGGGCTCGGCGGCCCAAACCGGGGCACTGAGGCAGGCACTGGCACACAGGATCAGGAAACAACGCTTGAACGGTGCTTTCATCATGGGGCTCATCCGGCAGGTGGCTTTCAGGCTGGGTGGCGTCTGCTTGCGCCATGCCGCCCACCTTACGTGGCCCGCCAACTGCACCAAGCGCCCTGTAGCGACCGGCTTTTGCCCTGTGGCGACGCTGGCGGCCTCAGACCCACAGACTCATCCCGGCGCACGCCAGCCATAGCAAGGCCATGCCCCGGTTGAAGCACCGCAGGGCCCGTGGCGAACCCCGCCAGCGCGCGGAGCCGGTCGCCAGCAGATAGCTGTCGTGGCAGTGACGGGCACAGGCATGGCCGGTGAAATGGGCGCGCAGGATCCAGACGTGTTGTGCAGGTTCAACCGAACAGCCCGGCGGCGATATTGATGGAGAAACCCAGGATCGCGGTATTGAACAGAAAGCCGATCAGCGACTGGGCCAGGACGATCCGCCGCAACTCGCGAGTGGCCACGCCGACGTCCGAGGTCTGCACCGCGACGCCGATGGTGAAGGAGAAATACAGAAAGTCCCAATAGTCCGGATCGGTCAGGCCCTCGGCGAAGCGCAGCGCCGGTTCCTTGCCGTTCCAGGTGTAGTACAGGCGCGCATAGTGCACGCTGAAAATCACCCCCACCAACAGCCAGGAGCCGATCACGGTGAAACCGGTGAAGGCGTAGTGCAGCAGGCGTCGGGTGGTGTCCAGGTCCTTGCTGCCGGCCAGTTCCAGGGTGATGGTCACCAGACTGGCGATGGCCGCGACACAGATGATCAACAGCACCAGCCCGGCGTTTTCGTCCTCGGCTTCGGCGATGCGTTTGACCTGATCGGCCCGGGCTCGCACGGTGAGCCAGAACATCAGCGCCAGGTAAGTCCAGACGGCGGCGTTCCAGCCGATGAGGATCTTGCTGATCAGGGTCTCGGCAGGGGCCAGAAAGCCCACGGCGCAGCCGATCAGCACGCCGATGGTCAGGCGGGGGTGGGTGCGGATGACGATGGACATGGTGGCTCGCAGCTTGGGGAAGAAGGGGGGAACAGTAGCATTGGGGAAGGGGGGCGGTTTAGGGTTTTGCTGTTGCGGCGAGTGGGATGGGGTACATATTCGTTGCTGCGGTTATGGCCGCTTAGGGTTTTGCTCTTGCAGCGGTGGGCGGTGTACATATCCGTTGCTGCGGTCACGGCCACTTAGGGTTTCGCCCTTACGGCGAGTCCCTTTTGTCAAACGCCACAAAAGGAACCAAAAGGGCTTGCCCCTCCATACGGCCCCTCGCTGGGGCTCGGGGTACCCGAGCTCCGGCATTGCTCCGGGGGCCCGCCGCCAACCGGCCATCCATGGCCGGGTGGCGGCTAGCTCGGCATCCATGCCGAGCTGCCCCCTACGCAACGCCTACGCTCGGCCTGCTGGGAAGGGGCCTGAAGATCAAGATCAAGATCAAAAGCCAAAGCCAAGGTGCGCAGGCTGGTTCCTTGTAGCCGCTGCCGAAGGCTGCGAACGAGCGCTTGCGCTCGCAAAACCAGGCGGCGCGATATGTCAGGAATATCGGGGAGGCAGGTTTAGCGTCTCCTCCGGAGCCGTTCGCAGCCTGCGGCAGCGGCTACACGTAACGCTAACGGCAATGAAACAGGTCGGCCGGCAGGCCGCCGTCAGATTTTGCTTTTGCTTTTGCTTTTGCTTTTGCTTTTGCTTTTGATCTTGCTTTTGATCTTCCTGCCCCTTTAGACACGATGGCCGAACGCAGGCATTGAGCCGTGGGTAACCCGGCAGGGATGCCGGGTTAGCCGCACTGGGCCATGGATGGCCCATTGCGGCGGCCCACGGATCAATGCCGGAGTTCGGGCATGCCGAGCCTAGGCGAGGCACCGAGTGGAGGGGCAGAAGCGTTTTGCTTACTTTTGCGCTTTTCAAAAGTGAGCCGCTGTAAGAGCGGAACCCTAAGTGGCCGTGACCGCAGCAACGGATATGTACCCCGTCAAACTCGCTGCAAGAGCGAAACCCAAAGTAGCCGCACCCGCAGCAACGGATATGTCCCCATCAACCCCGCAACAACAGGCTATACCCGCCCCCCCAAAAAAAACCCAAATCAAGCCAACGACTTAGCCATGACCCCACCAAACAACGGCGACTCCAGCCACCCCCGCAACCACTCCTGCAAAGCGCCATAGGGCGCCTGCGCAAACCACTCCCGATCCACATGGGCAAACTGCCGGACAAACGGCAGCAACGCCATGTCCGCCAGGCTCGGATGCTCCGCCAGCAGATAGCGCTGCTCCTGCAGCAACCCGTCCAGGCGCGCCAGAAACACTTCGCCCTGGCCCCGGTAATGCTCCATGGGCGCTTCGGGATAGCGTTCGGCGTACTTGTAGCGATTGAGGTGCACCTTGAACACCTGATCGTTCTCGGCAATCAGTGCCGCGATCCGCGCCTGGGCCGCCGGGTCCGCGCTCAGCCGCCAGTCCTCGGGGTCATGCTGGGCCAAGGCCCAGTGCATGATCTCCAGGCTCTCATCGATCACCCGGCCATCCACCGCCAGCACCGGCACCGTGCCCTTGGGCGAGAGTGCGAGCATCTCGGCCGGCTTGGCCTTGAGGCTGACCTCGACGATCCGCACCGGCACTGCGGCATAGCTCAGGGCCAGTCGCGCGCGCATGGCGTAAGGGCAGCGGCGGAACGAGTAGAGGGTCGCCCCAGGCGTTGCTTGCGTGCTCATTTCACCTCCAGGGTGCTCAGGCCGTTGCCCTGGCGGCTGACCTGGATCTGCACCGGAATCCGTTCGTGCATCTCTTGCACGTGGGAAATCACCGCCACTTTGCGCCCCTGGGCCTGCAGGCCGTCGAGGGCGTCCATGGCCAGTTGCAGGGATTCGGGGTCGAGGCTGCCGAAGCCTTCGTCGATGAACAGTGATTCGATCTTCAGGGTGCTGGAGGCCATGGACGCCAGCCCCAGGGCCAGGGCCAGGGACACCAGGAAGGTTTCGCCACCGGACAGCGAGTGCACCGAGCGCAGTTCGTCGCCCATTTCAGTGTCCAGCACCAGCAGGCCGAGCATGCTGCCGCCGCGCTTGAGGCGGTAGCGGCGCACCAGTTGGCGCAGTTGGGCGTTGGCGTGGTGCACCAGCAGGTCGAGGTTGTAGGCCTGGGCGATCTTGCGGAACTTGTCGCCTTCGGCCGAGCCGATCAGGGCGCTGAGCCGGGCCCAGCGCTGCCACTCGCCGTAGGCCTGTTCGAGCTGCTGGTTCAGGGCCTGGTTGGCGTCCTGGCGGCGCTGGTCCTCGCTTTGCCGGGCGCGCAGGTCGGCGACCTGCTGTTCGCTGGCCTGGGCCTGCTGCTGCAAGGCGTCCAGGGCCTGGGTCAGTTGTTCGGCGGCGAGGTTGCCGTTGTGCTGGGCCTGATGCTGTTCCAGGCGCTGCTGGCGCTCCTGCAGCAGGACCCTGGCTTGCTCGATGGCCTTGTCGTTGGCCTGCAGGCGCTGGCGCAGTGCCTGGATCTGTTCCTCATCCAGTTGCAGCAGCTGTTGCAGGCCGGCGTCATCCAGCTCCGGGTGCTGGGCGCGCCATTGCTCGATGCTGGCCGCCAGTTGCTGCTGTTCGCTGTCCAGGGCCTGTTGGCGTTCTTCCCGGGCCTTGAGGGCCGCTCCCAGTTCGATGGCTTGCTGGTGCAGTGCCTGCTGTTTTTGTTGCGCCTGGGCCAGGGCCTGGCGCGCCTGTTCCACGGCCTGTTCCAGGTGCTGTTGCCAGTGCTCGGCACAGGGCTGCTGGCCCAGCAGTTCGGCCAGTTTGTGCTGGCAGGCCTGTTGCTCTTGGTGCTGGGTTGCGAACTGCTGCTGCGCTTCGCTCAGTTGCTGCTGGCGGGTCAGCTGGCGGTCCTGCTGTTTGTCCAGGGCCAGTTGGCGTTGCTGCTGTTCCTCGATCTCTTCCTGCTGCTCGCGCAGTTGTTCAATGCGCTGCAGCACTTGCTGGTCGAGCTGGAGGAAGGTGTTGGCCGGGTCGCGGCGCAGGCCGTCGAGGACCTCGGCCGGCAGCAGGCTGGCGAAGTAGCTCAGTTCTTCTTCCAGGCGCTGGCGGTCGGCGTTGAGTTGCTGCTGTTGCTGGTCCAGGTGCTGGGCCGCCTGCTGGCTGGCGTCGATGGCGGCTTGCAACTGGTTTTGCAGGCGCGCGGCGTCCTTTTGCAGGGTCAACAGGGCGCCCTGGCGGCTTTCGTCCTGGGTGATGCTCTGTTGCAGTTGCTCCAGTTGCTGATGCAGCCAGGCGTCACGCTTGGGCGGCTCCTGGTCCAGCAGGCTGGCGCTCAGCGGGTGGGCTTGCAGGCTCGGGGCCAGGGCCTGTTGCTGGATCGCCAGCTGTTCTTGCTGCTGGAGGAACTCCTTCTGCTGGGCAATCAGCCCCTGGACCTGGGCCCGCAGTTCGTTGAGCTGTTCCTTGAGGCCGTCCACCGCCTGGCGGGCGTTGGCTTCTTCGCTTTCGTCGTGGCGCCCCAGGCTTTGCAGCAGGGCTTCGGGCTGGTGATAAGGGTGCTCGACGCTGCCACACACCGGGCACGGCTGATCGTCCTGCAACTGGGCGCGCAACTCCTCGACACTGGCGCTGCGGGCCAGGCGCTGACGCTCCAGCAGGGCCTGGGTGACGCTCAAAGTTTGCTCGGCCACGGCCAGTTCGGCCTTGGCTTGCAGACCGGCCCGGTTCAAGGCCTCGCGCTGGCTGGCCACGGCCTGTTGCTTGTCTTGCAGGGCCTGGGCGCGCTGTTGCAGTTCCTGGTGCTGGGCCCAGAGCCGGCCCAGTTCCTCGAAGGCGCGCTGCTGTTTGCGGTTGTCCTGGAGCAGGGTGCCGAGCAGTTGGATCTGCTCGGCCACCGCTTGCGGCTCGGCCCCGGCTTCGCTGTACAGCAACTCCAGGTGCGCGCGCTGTTCGCTCAGTTGTGCGGCGGCGCTGGCGGCGCGCTGTTCCAGGGCCGGCAGCTCGGCCTGGCCCTGGTGCAGGCGATTGCCCACCAGCATCAGCTGTTGCAGGCGTTCGCGGTAAGCGTTCCAGGCTTCGCTCAAGGGGGCGAGGGCGGCACTGTGGGCCAGTTGCCCGGCGATCAGTTCCAGGCGTTCAGCCACCCGGCGCTGCTGTTCCAGCAGTTGCTGGATCGCCTGCTGGCCTTCGGCGCAGGCTTGTTCGGCGCGGGCACGTTGTGCTTCGGCCTGGCTCAGGCTTTGCCCCAGGCGCTCCAGGCTGGCCTGTTCGGCAAAGGCTTGGCGCAGCAGCGGCGCGCTGACGCTGTGCTGCTCCTGGGCCTGGGACAAGGCGCTATCGGCCTCCTGCAATTGCTGTTGCAGGTGCTGTTGTTGCTGGTTCAGCTGGCCTTGTTGTTCGACCTGCTGCTGGATCTGCAGGCGCAAGGGCGGCAACGTGGCCTCAAGCTCCGCCATGCGCAAAAACTGATGCCGCTGCGGCGCCAACTGCTCCAGGCGTTGCAGGCGCAGGCGCTCGGGCGCCAGGGCCTGGGCTTGCTGCTCGGCGGCCTGCAACTGCTCGGCGGCGTCTTGCTGCGCTTCCTGCCACTGGCGCAGTTCCTTGAGCCAGCTGTGCTGGGCTTCCAGCTGCTTGAGCTGGGCCTGCTGGGTCTTGAGTTGCTGCTGGGCCTGGCTCAGTTGCTGTTCCAGCTCGGCCCGGGCTTCGGGCTCCAGCGGGCTGATGCCGCTGGCCTGGGCCTGGAGCGCCTTGTGGGCCTCGTCGGCTTCCTTGCTCTTGCTGTAGGCGCGGCGCCCCAGTTGGCTGTAGACGGCGGTGTTGGTGAGCTTTTCCAGCAGCTCGCTGCGTTCCTTGTCGTCGGCCTTGAGAAAGGCGCTGAACTCGCTCTGGGCCAGCATCACGGCGCGGGTGAACTGCTCGAAGTTGAGCCCCAGCCTGGATTCGATCAGCTGTTCGTAGTCACGCTTGCCACTGGCCAGCAATTGATTGCTGTCCAGATCGGTGAGGCTCTGCCGGCTGGCTTGCAGTTTGCCGTTGGCCTTGTCGCGGGCGCGGTTGGTTTCCCAGCGGGCGCGGTAGCGGCGCCCGTCAATGCCGACAAAATCCACTTCGGCGAACCCGCTGCCGGTGCCACGGCGCAGCAGGGTGCGGGGGTCGCCGGTGGAGATATCGCTGTCGACCTCGGGAACCTTGTTTTCCTTGGCGATCTTGTTCAGCCGTGGCACCGCGCCGAACAGCGCCAGGCACAGGGCATCGAGCAGGGTGCTCTTGCCGGCGCCGGTGGGCCCGGTAATGGCGAACAACCCGGCGCTGGCCAGGGGCTCGGCGCTGAAGTCGATCTCGAACGGGCCGGCCAGGGAGGCCAGGTTCTTCAGGCGGATGGCCAGGATCTTCATGGCTGTTCCCCTTCTTGCTGCACGTCCTGCAACAGCAGGGCGAAATCCTTGAGGGTGGCGTCGTCCACCTCGTTGGCGTAGGCGTCGCGCCAGGCGCGGCGGAACAGTTCTTCGGGGCTCAGTTGATCCAGGTCGATCAGCTCGGCGCCGACGTCTTCAGCGTCGCGCCCGCCGCTACCGGCGTACTCGGCGGCGATCCGCACCAGGCGCACGGCCTTGCCTTGCAGGGCGTTTTCCACCTGCTGGCGCAGGTCCGGCTGCGGCTCGTCCAGGCGCACCCGCACTTCCAGCCAGGGCTGGCGCTGTTCTTCGGCCAACAGGTCGATGTCCGGCAGCTCGCCGAGCTGGGTCAGGAGCTCACCCAGGGGCGCCGGGCCCAGGCGTTGCAGGTTCACCGCCCGGGGAATCAGCCGCGGTTCGACGCTGACCAGGGTCTCGCCGTCCAGGCGCACATCGAGGATCTGGTGCTGATAGCCGATCTCGGAGAACGACAGCGGGATCGGCGAGCCGCTGTAGCGGATGCGCTGCTCGCCGTTGACCTTCTGCGGCTTGTGCAGGTGGCCCAGGGCCACGTAGCTGATGTCCGCGCCGAACAGGCCGGCGGGCAGGGCCTCGGCGTTGCCGATGATCAGGCTGCGCTCGGAGTCCTCGGACACCGAGCCGCCGGCCATGTGCGCGTGGCTGATCGCTACCAGGGCCTGACCCGGCTGGCGCTTGGCGTTGGCCGCGGCGATCAGCCATTCATGCACCTGGGCGATGCCCTTGAGGTAGTCGTCGCCCAACTGTCGCCCGGTGACTTCCGCCGGCCGCAGGAACGGCAGGGCCAGGCACCAGGCGGCGATCTGGCCGCTGGCGTCGGGCAGCGGCAGCAGCAGGCGCTCGGCGTCCAACTGGCCGTCGTCGAGCCACAGCACCCGGCCCAGGGCGTGGGTGCGCAGGCGGCGCATCAGCGGCGCCGGCAGCTCGATGCGCGAGCCGGAGTCGTGGTTGCCGGCGATCATCACGATGGTCAGCGCCGGTTGCTGTTCGTGGGCGCTGACGATGAAGTCGTAGAGCCGCTCCTGGGCTTTGACCGGCGGGTTGACGGTGTCGAAGATATCGCCGGCGATCAGCAGCACATCGGGCTGCTCAGCGTTGAGCTGGCGCAGCAGCCACTCCAGAAAGCAGGCGTGTTCGAAATCGCGTTCCTGGCCGTGGAGGTTCTGGCCCAGGTGCCAGTCGGAGGTGTGAAACAGACGCAAGGCAAACTCCAGGAAAAGCAGCTACGAGCTGCAAGTGGCAAGTGGCAAGCGGCAAGCTCAAGCGAATCTTGGCGCTTGAGGCTTGCAGCTTGCGGCTGCTGTTATTTGGGGTAGAGCGGCGGCAGGCTGGTGGTGTCGGTCAACGGGTCCTGGACCCGTTCGTTGATGGGGATGGCGCGGATCGCCCGCCACAGTTCCTCGCCTTGCCAATACTGGCCGGTTTCGCTGTAGAGGGCGCCGTTGAGGCCGTCCAGGGCATCGGACAGCGGGATGAAGCGCGCCGCCATGTCGGCCAGGGTTTCCGGTTGCTGGCGCGCCCAGGCGTCCAGGGCCTGGCGGGTGGTCTGCGGGTCGTTGGCCTGGCAGGCGCGCTTGAGGTCGTCCAGCAGCGAGCGTGGGCTCGGGCCGGTCTGGGTGGCGCGCAGCACCGCCGGTTGCGAGCGGGCCCGCCACCACAGGCCAAAGCCCAGCAGGGTGCTGCAGGCCAGCAGCAGGGTGCTCAGTTGCCAGGGCCAGAGCGGGCCATCGTCGCCGCCGGACTGGGGCGTGCCGGCCGGGGTGTCCACCACCAGGCTCGGGTTGTTCGCCACCTGCAGGCTGCGGGCCGGCAGGCGGGTGAGCTCCAGGCGCTCTTGCTGGGTGTTCCACCAGGTCACTTCCAGGCCCGGCAGATTCACTTCGCCGGTGCGGGTCGGCACCAGGGCCTGGCGTTCTTCGCGAATGCCCAGCAGGCCCTGTTCAACGTGCTGGTTGCTCAGTTGCGGCTGATCGGGGTAGCTGCGCAGGCCGTTGACCTCGGGCTGGGGCAGGGGCGGCAACTGGGTGCTGGACAGGCCTTCGGCGCGCAGGGTCAGGCTGCGGGTCAGGGAGTCGCCGACCTGAGGATGATCGGGCTCCGGGCTCCAGCTTTCGGTCAATTCCAGGTGGCGCGCCGGCAGCCAGGGAAGGTCGGCGGGATAGCCGGCGGGCTTGCCCAGTACCTCCAGGCTCATGGGCTCGGAACTCACATGGATCAGCTTGCCGGGCTTGGGGGCCTGGGACGCGGTGTCCTGGTCGTTGCCCGGGTTGGCCAGGGTGGCGCTGAAGGTCAGGGCCGGGATCTGCAATTGGCCGCTGCGCTGGGGGTACAGGGCGTAGCGCATCTCGATCACCCCGTGACGCACGCCATTGATGAGTTTTTCGTAGGTGCGCGGCTCGCCCAGTTGCTCGACCCGGGCATCGTCGAGTTGCAGCGGGCTGAGGTTGCTGTCGTCGAACAGCGGCACCGAATGGTAGATGTGCAGGGTCAGCAGGGCCTGGGCCTGGACGTAGACCTTGGGCTGGTCGAGTTCGGCCTTGATGAACACCGGCTCCAGCCGGGCGTCCTGATCCTGGGGCGTGCCGGCGTTGACTTGCAGGCTCAGGGCCTGGCTGTGCAGATTGCCCAGTTGCAGCGGGGCAATCTCCAGGGTGCCGAGCTGGCGCGGCAGCAGGGTGACGATCCAGCGGGTGCTGGCGTGGTTGTCGCCCAGGCTGTTGAGCTGGTTGACCTGGCGTGTGCCGCGCACTTCGAACTGACGGTCCAGGGGGCTGAGGTCGGGCTTGCCGAACTGGGTGACGTCGCTGGACTCCAGGGTCAGCTCGACGGTTTCCCCGGCGTTCACCTGGCTGCGGTCCAGGCTGGCGGACAGCCCGGCAGCCTGGGACGAGGCCGTCCAGAACGCGAGGGCTAGCAGAAGGGCGGCGGTGCAGCGGGTCATCGAGTTTTTCCCTGATCCTGATGTTGTTGCTGTTCGTACCAGAATTTACGTCTCAGCAGTTCCCCCGGATCGTCCGGGATCTTGCGCAGCCATTGTTCCAGCGCCTGCTGGTGTTCGGCGTCCAGGCTGTCCTGGGCCGGGCGCAGCGGGGTGGTGGTGTGCTGGTCGTCCAGTTCGCTGCCGGGCACCTCGCTGTGGCCGTTGCTCGTTGGCGGCGCGGCCGTGGCTTCGCCGCTTTCGGCCGCGGTCTGCCCGGTGTTGTCCGGGGCTTCGCCGCCGGGGGGCGGCTGGGTCGCGGCGCCGCTGGGCCCGGCGTTATTGCTGTCGTCGCTGTCGGGGTTCTGCGGCTTTTGCGGCGCTGCCGGCGGGGCGGCCTGCTGCTGTTGCAACAGGCTTTGCACCAGGGCCTTGTTGTACAGGGCCGGTTGCAGGTCCGGCTGGCGTTCCAGGGCTTGCTCGTAGGCGTCGATGGCCGCTTCCAGTTCGCCGCTGCGGGCCAGGGCATTGCCGCGATTGTAGTGGGCGCGGGCGTCGTTGCCTTCGGCAAAGCGCTCGGCGGCGGCATTGTAGTTGCCGGATTCGTACAGGGCCACGCCTTGCCATTGCGGGTCCTGGAAATGCCGCGCGGCTTCCGCCGGGCGCTGCTGCTCCAGCAGCCGTTGGCCCTGCTGGTCGGGACGCAGCCACAGGTCTTGCAAGTCGAAGGCGTAGCTCGGTTGCGGCGCGGCCAACAGCAGCAGCGGCAGGCAGAACAGCCAGCCCCGGCGCCCGGCGCAGGCGGCCAGCAGCAACAGGGGCAGCAACAGCCAGTAGCCCTGGTCGGCCCAGGTGTCCAGGCGCAGGGTCTGGCCGTCGTTGCGCAGTCCCTGGGGGCCACCGAGCAGGCCCAGGCCCTTGAGGTCGCTGTCGTCCAGGCGCGCCTGCCGGTAGCGGCCGCCGACCTCGCCGATGAACTGCTTGAGGTCCGGGCTGTCCAGGCGCGACACCAGGATCGCCCCCAGGTCGTCCTTGAGGTAGCTGCCGTCTTCCAGGGTCACCGGGGCGCCGTCGCGACTGCCCAGGCCCAGCATCAGCAACTGCGGCGCGTCACCGCCGAGGGCCTGGCGGATGCCCTGGCGTTCCTGTTCGCTGAGGGACGAGGCCATCAGCAGCACCCGACCCTGGCCCAGGGCGCCCTGGTCCAGCAGCTTGAGGGCCTTGAGCAGGGCCAGGTCGGCGCGCTGGCCGGGCTGGGGCATGATCGACGGCTTGAGCGCGTCCAGCAGGTTGCGGCTGGTGGCCAGGTCATCGGACAGCGGCACCAGGGTGTGGGCGCTGCCGGCATAGACCACGATCGCGGTCTGCGCGTCGCTGCGCGCTTGCAACAGGTCCAGCAACTTGTGCCGGGCCTGCTCCAGGCGATTGGGCGGCACGTCGTTGGCGAGCATCTGCGGGGTCAGTTCCAGCAGCACCACCAGCGGGTCGGCGGGTTTCTGGCTGGTCTGTTCCACCCGCTGCCAGCTGGGGCCGAGCAGGGCCAGCACCGCCAGCAACCAGGCCAGGCCCAGGGCCACCCAGGGCAGCTTGCTTTCGCGGCCGTTGCCGCCGCTGAGCAGGGCGGCGTGAAAGGCCGGGGGCAGGATCATCTGCCAGCGTCCGGCGCGCTTCTGCCGGTGCCAGAGCTTCCACAGCAGCAGCGCCAGCAGTGGCAGTACCAGCAACCATCCGGGCCGGAACCAGTGGGGCCAGAGACTGATCATCGCCGCCTCCGCAAGCGCAGGCGCTTGAGCCGCTGGCGCCAGTCATGGGCAGGCAGCAGGAAATTCGACTCGGTGAAGAAGCGCTGCAGCGGGTTGTGCGGCCAGCGCTCGCGCAGCACCAGCAGCACGCTGAGCAGCAGGGCGACGGCCAGCGGCCAGTGGTACAGGGCCTGGGCCGGGCGCGCCTGGGTCGGTTGCTGGGCCACCGGTTCCAGTTGGTCGAGGGTTTCCTTGATGGCCTGCAGCTCCTGGCCGTCATGGGCGCGGAAGTAGCGCCCGCCGGTGACCTCGGCCAGCTCCTTGAGCGCCGGTTCGTCCAGGTCCAGGCTCGGGTTGAGCCCCAGTACCCCGAGCGTGGCGCTGTCCTGCGGGTCGGCGCCGATGCCGATGGGGTAGATCTTCACCCCTTCCGCGGCAGCCAGCCGGGCGGCGGTGATCGGTGCGATCTCGCCGCCGTTGTTGGCGCCGTCGGTGACCAGGATCAGCACCCGGCTCTGCGCCGGACGCTGGCGCAGGCGCTTGAGGGCCAGGCCGATGGCGTCGCCGATGGCGGTGTTCTTGCCGGCGATGCCGATCTTCGCTTCATCCAGCCAGATGCGCACCGTGCGCCGGTCGAAGGTCAGCGGCGCCTGCAGATAGGCCTTGCTGCCGAACAGGATCAGGCCGACCCGGTCGCCCTCGCGGTGTTCGAGAAAGTCCCCCAGCAGGTGCTTGACCAGGCTCAGGCGGCTGACGTCTTCGTCCTGCCACTGCATGTCGGGAAAGTCCATGGAGCCGGACACGTCCACCGCCACCAGCAGGTCGCGGCCGCTGGCGGCCACCGGCAGCGGTTCCCCCAGCCATTGCGGGCGGGCCGCGGCCAGCAGCAACAGGACCCAGAGCAGAATGAAGCGTGCCTGCTGGCGCCAGGCCGGCAGGTGGGCCCGGGCCCGGCGCCTGGACAGGCCTTCCAGGTCACTGAGAAAGCTCACCTTCAGCGCCGGCTCGCCGCTGTCGGCCACCGGCAGCACCAGGCGCAGCAGCCAGGGCAGCGGCAACAGGGCGAAGATCCACGGCCAGGCGAACTCAAACATGCTTGCGAATCCAGGTGTCCACCGCCTGGGTCAGGCCGGCGATGGCTTTGTCGTCGAGCTTGCACTCGGGCTTGTAGGCGCCTTCGACCAGCACCATCCAGCGGGTCAGGCCGGCGGCCGGGCAGCGGTTGTCGAGAAACGCCAGCCACTTGCGGCCATTGAGGGTGTGGCTCTGGCTGTAGGGGTAGTGGTTGCGGCACAGGCGCTTGAGCAGGGCATTGAGGGCCTGCAGCCAGGCACCGGCCGGGGCGCCGTCATAGGGCTTGGGCAGCAGCGCCAGTTCCGCCAGGGCGGCCAGGCGCACCGGGTCCAGGGGCTGTTCGCTGCGGGCCTGGGAGGCCTTGCGCGGCCATAGATGGCGCCAACGCCAGATCGCCAACCCGAGCAGTGGCAGTAGCAGCGCCAGCGCCCACCAGCCCGGGGCCGGTGGCCACAGGCCGATGTCGGGCGGCGGCAGCAGCGGTTGCAGTTGTTCCAGGCTGCTCATCGGCCGGCTCCGGGGCGCTGCGGATTGAGGTACTCGCGCAGTTGCTCGACCATTTCGCTCTGGGTGCTCAGGGGCATCAGCAGCACCCGCAGCTTTTGCGCCAGGCGTTCCCAGCGGGCGATGCGCGCCTCGCTCTGGGTCCGGTAGGCCTGGCGCAGTTCGTAGTTCAGGGTGTCCAGTTCCAACTGCGCGCCGCGCTCGGCAAAGCGCAGCAGGCCGGCGGCGGGCAGGGCGTGGTCGAGGGGATCGGACAGTGGCATCAGCAGCAGGTCGCAATGGCGCGACAGCAGGCTCAGCTGTTGCTCGGCGGCGTCGCTCAAGGCGCGCTCGTCGCAGATCACGATCACCAGGCTGCCCGGGCGCAGCACTTCACGCCCGCGCAGCAGCGCGGTGCCCAGGGCATCGCGCTGGGGCTGGGCTTCGCTGTGCAGCGACTGGTTGACCCGCACCAGGCGGTTGAGCAGTTGCAACAGGCTCTGCTTGCTGCGCCGCGGCTTGATCTCGTAGTGCTCGTCGTCGCCGTAGACCAGGCCGCCGACCCGGTCGTTATGACCCAGGGCGGCCCAGCCGATCAGGCTCGCGGCCTGGGCGGCGAGCACCGACTTGAACATCAGCCCGGAGCCGAAGAACAGCTGGCGGCTTTGCTCGACCATGATGAAGATCGGCCGCTCGCGCTCCTCGTGGAACAGCTTGGTGTGGGGTTCCTGGGTACGGGCGGTGACCCGCCAGTCGATGGTGCGCACGTCGTCGCCGGCCTGGTAGACCCGCACCTGATCGAAGTCCACGCCACGCCCGCGCAGCTTGGAGTGGTGCAGGCCGATCAGCGGGCTGCGCTGGCTGGGGGTGGAGAACAGCTGCACCTCGCGCACGCGATGGCGCATCTCGATCAGCTCGCCGAGGGTGATGCGAATGCCGGGTTCGGCGATGGCTTGAGTCATGGAGATCAGGCGACGGCAACGACGTCGAGGATGCGCTGTACCACACGGTCCTGGTCGATGCCTGCCGCTTCAGCCTCGAAGGACAGAATGATGCGGTGGCGCAGCACGTCGAACAGCACCGCCTGGATGTCTTCCGGGCTGACGAAATCCCGGCCGGCCAGCCAGGCGTGGGCCCGGGCGCAGCGGTCCAGGGCGATGGAACCGCGGGGGCTGGCGCCGTAGGCGATCCACTCGGCCATTTCCGGGTCGAACTTGGCCGGGGTGCGGGTGGCCATCACCAGTTGCACCAGGTATTCCTCCACCGCGTCGGCCATGTACAGGCCGAGGATTTCCTTGCGCGCGGCGAAGATCGCCTGCTGGCTGACCCGGCGCTCGGGCTTGGTTTCGCCGTTCAGCGCTTCGCCCCGGGCCTGCTGCAGGATCCGGCGCTCGACGGCGGCGTCCGGGAAGCCGATCTTGACGTGCATCAGGAAGCGGTCGAGCTGGGCTTCGGGCAGCGGGTAGGTGCCTTCCTGCTCGATCGGGTTCTGGGTCGCCATCACCAGGAACAGCGGCGACAGTTCATAGGTGCTGCGCCCGACACTGACCTGACGCTCGGCCATGGCCTCCAGCAGCGCCGACTGGACCTTGGCCGGGGCGCGGTTGATTTCGTCGGCCAGCACCAGGTTGTGGAAGATCGGCCCTTGCTGGAACACGAAGCTGCCGGTTTCCGGGCGATAGATCTCGGTGCCGGTGATGTCGGCGGGCAGCAGGTCGGGGGTGAACTGGATCCGATGGAATTGCGCTTCAATGCCTTCGGCCAACTCTTTGATGGCCTTGGTCTTGGCCAGCCCCGGAGCGCCCTCGACCAGCATGTGGCCGTCGGCGAGCAGGGCGATGAGCAAGCGCTCGATGAGTTTTTCCTGGCCGAGAATCTGCGTTGAAAGAAAGGTTCGCAGCGCCAAAAGCGCTTCACGATGTTCCATCGGTGACTGTTCCTGGAGAGGGTGCACCCCGGGCGTGGAAATAACGTCGGGGCTGGGGGCGATACTTTAATCCATAGCGGGGGTCGGCGACTAACGGGGAAAACCTGATTTAGCCAATTAGTCGAAAAAAATCCGTGTTTTATTCAGCTCCACGCGCCACACCCCGGCAGGAGCCGGCGCGGTATTGAGGTTCTGGTAGGAGCCGGCTTGCCGGCGAAGAGGCCGGCAAGGTTTGCAGTGGAGCCGAAGACGCCTTCGCTGGCAAGCCAGCTCCTACGGGCGGGTACGGTGTTGAGGCGCCTACCGGGAAGGGCGGTGCCGCTCAGGACAGCTGGCTGATGTAGGTGCCGGTGCCCTTGAGGATGTTCTGCAGGGTCAGCTCCACTTCGGGAAGGTCCGAGGCGGCGGTGCTGTGGCGGATTTCCAGGTGGTCGGCGCCGTTGAGGGCGTCGGCATCCGCCGCGGCGATTTCGATCAGCAGGGTGGTGGGGCTCAGGGTGACTTTCACCCCATCGAGGGTCGAGGGCTCGCCGTCGAGGGTGATTTCCAGCTCGTCCTCGTCCGGGTAGCGGCTCATCAGGAACATCTCGCCCTGGCTGCTGTGGCAGCAGAGCATGGCCATGTTGTCTTCTTCGTCGTCGCAGGGGTTGGCGATCAGGTGGGCGGTGGTCATCAGCATGGGGGCATTCCTGGGGCTGGGGCCGGCAGCGGCCGGGCGGTGCAAAAAAGGAAACAATTCTGCCAGCCCGGGGGAATTTCTGCTGGCCTGTCTGTCTGAGAACAGGTCGCGAACGCATCCGCTCCGGCTGTCGATTTTGGTACGCAAGTACCCTGAAGCCGGGGAAAAACCCTGGTTTTTCCCCGCTGCCTGCTAGTGTTGTTCAGGGCATGACCGCCCGGTTGCGTGCCGTTGACCGAATATGTCGCAGCATCGCAAGCAGCTGTCGCGTTTCACTCGTTAAGCTGCGCAGCGGACATTTTGTTCTCAAGTGCAATGGGTTGCGTCTGATTTGTGATGGTCACCTGTAAAGGCATTGCGCGGCACGCCGGCGCCAGTCGTTTTTGCAGATGCCCATCCCGGGAAGGTGAATGTGACCTGCACGTCTCGTCCAGCTTCATCCACCTGGCATCCTGCGACCTCTGCCCGAGACCAGGAGCAGGATGCACCACCGCCCCGCAAGGGGTTTGCACGCGACGCTACCATCAATAACAAGCCCAAGCGGAGTACCACAGATGGCGTTCTTCACCGCAGCCAGCAAAGCCGACTTCCAGCACCAACTGCAAGCGGCACTGGCGCAGCACATCAGTGAACAGGCACTGCCACAAGTGGCGCTGTTCGCTGAACAATTCTTCGGCATCATTTCCCTGGACGAACTCACCCAGCGTCGCATGTCCGACCTGGCGGGCTGCACCCTTTCTGCCTGGCGCCTGCTTGAGCGCTTCGACCACGCGCAACCGCAAGTGCGCGTCTACAACCCCGACTATGAGCGTCACGGCTGGCAGTCGACCCACACCGCGGTGGAAGTGCTGCATCACGACCTGCCGTTTTTGGTGGACTCGGTACGCACCGAACTCAACCGTCGCGGCTACAGCATCCACACCCTGCAGACCACCGTGCTCAGCGTGCGCCGCGGGACCAAGGGCGAGCTGCTGGAAGTCCTGCCCAAGGGCACCCAGGGCGAGGGCGTGCTGCAAGAGTCGCTGATGTACCTGGAGATCGATCGTTGCGCCAATGCCGCCGAACTCAGCGTGCTGGGCAAGGAACTGGAGCAGGTGCTGGGCGAAGTACGCGTGGCCGTGGCCGACTTCGAGCCGATGAAGGCCAAGGTCCAGGAGCTGATCGAAAGCATCGACAACAGCCAGTTCGCCATCGCCGCCGATGAAAAGGCCGAGATCAAGAGCTTTCTGCAATGGCTGGTGGGCAACCACTTCACCTTCCTCGGCTATGAAGAATTCGTGGTGGGCGTCGACCAGGACGGCGGGCATATCGACTATGACCCAAGCTCCTTCCTCGGCCTGGCCAAGCTGCTGCGCGCCGGCCTGACTGCCGAAGATCTGCGCATCGAAGACTACGCCGTCAACTACCTGCGCGAACCGACGCCGCTGTCGTTCGCCAAGGCCGCGCACCCGAGCCGCGTGCACCGTCCGGCCTACCCGGACTTCGTCTCGATCCGCCAGATCGACGCCGACGGCAAGGTCATCAAGGAATGCCGCTTCATGGGCCTCTACACCTCCTCGGTGTACGGCGAAAGCGTGCGAGTGATTCCCTACATCCGCCGCAAGGTCGAAGTCATCGAGCAGCGCTCGGGCTTCCAGGCCAAGGCGCACCTGGGCAAGGAACTGGCCCAGGTCCTGGAAGTGCTGCCCCGGGACGATCTGTTCCAGACCCCGGTGGACGAGCTGTTCAGCACCGTGATGTCGATCGTGCAGATCCAGGAACGCAACAAGATCCGCGTGTTCCTGCGCAAGGACCCCTACGGCCGCTTCTGCTACTGCCTGGCCTACGTGCCGCGCGACATCTATTCCACCGAAGTGCGGCAGAAGATCCAGCAAGTGCTGATGGATCGCCTGCAAGCCACCGACTGCGAGTTCTGGACCTTCTTCTCCGAGTCGGTGCTGGCCCGCGTGCAGCTGATCCTGCGGGTGGACCCGAAACAACGCATCGACATCGACCCGCTGCTGCTGGAAAAAGAAGTGGTGCAGGCCTGCCGCAGCTGGCAGGACGACTACGCCAGCCTGGTGGTGGAAAGCTTCGGCGAAGCCCACGGCACCAATGTGCTGGCGGACTTCCCCAAAGGCTTCCCGGCCGGCTACCGCGAGCGTTTCGCCGCCCACTCGGCGGTGGTGGACATGCAGCACCTGCTGAGCCTGACCGAAGCCAACCCGCTGGTGATGAGCTTCTACCAGCCCCTGGGCCAGGTGTCCGGCCAGCGCGAGCTGCATTGCAAGCTGTACCACGCCGACACCCCGCTGGCGCTGTCCGACGTGCTGCCGATCCTGGAAAACCTCGGCCTGCGCGTGCTGGGTGAGTTCCCGTACCGCCTGCGCCACAACAATGGCCGCGAGTACTGGATCCACGACTTCGCCTTCACCGCCGCCGAAGGCCTGGACCTGGACATCCAGCAGCTCAACGACACGCTGCAGGACGCCTTCGTCCACATCGTCCGTGGCGATGCCGAGAACGACGCCTTCAACCGCCTGGTGCTGACCGCCGGCCTGCCATGGCGCGACGTGGCGTTGCTGCGGGCCTACGCCCGCTACCTGAAGCAGATCCGCCTGGGCTTCGACCTGGGCTACATCGCCAGCACCCTGAACAACCACACCGACATCGCCCGCGAGCTGACCCGGTTGTTCAAGACCCGCTTCTACCTGGCGCGCAAGCTCACCAGCGAAGACCTGGAAGACAAGCAGCAGCGTCTGGAACAGGCGATCCTCAGCGCCCTGGACGACGTTCAGGTGCTCAACGAAGACCGCATCCTGCGTCGCTACCTGGACCTGATCAAGGCCACCCTGCGGACCAACTTCTACCAGACCGACGCCAACGGCCAGAACAAGTCCTACTTCAGCTTCAAGTTCAACCCGCACCTGATCCCCGAGCTGCCCAAGCCGGTGCCCAAGTTCGAGATCTTCGTCTACTCGCCACGGGTTGAGGGCGTGCACCTGCGCTTCGGTAACGTGGCTCGCGGCGGCCTGCGCTGGTCCGACCGCGAAGAAGACTTCCGTACCGAAGTCCTGGGCCTGGTAAAAGCCCAGCAAGTGAAGAACTCGGTGATCGTGCCGGTGGGCGCCAAGGGCGGCTTCCTGCCCCGTCGCCTGCCACTGGGCGGCAGCCGGGACGAGATCGCGGCCGAGGGCATCGCCTGCTACCGCATCTTCATCTCCGGCCTGCTGGACATCACCGACAACCTGAAGGACGGCGCCCTGGTGCCACCGGCCAACGTGGTGCGGCATGACGGCGACGACCCGTACCTGGTGGTAGCGGCGGACAAGGGTACTGCGACCTTCTCCGACATCGCCAACGGCATTGCCATCGACTACGGCTTCTGGCTGGGCGACGCCTTCGCCTCCGGCGGTTCCGCCGGTTACGACCACAAGAAGATGGGCATCACCGCCAAGGGCGCGTGGGTCGGCGTGCAGCGCCACTTCCGCGAGCGCGGGATCAATGTCCAGGAAGACAGCATCACCGTGGTCGGCATCGGCGACATGGCCGGCGATGTGTTCGGCAACGGCCTATTGATGTCCGACAAGCTGCAACTGGTGGCGGCGTTCAACCACCTGCACATCTTCATCGACCCGAACCCGGATCCGGCCACCAGCTTCGTCGAGCGCAAGCGCATGTTCGAGCTGCCGCGCTCGGCCTGGACCGACTACGACACCAGCATCATGTCCGAAGGCGGCGGGATCTTCTCGCGCAGCGCGAAGAGCATCGCCATCTCGCCGCAGATGAAAGAGCGCTTCGACATCCAGGCCGACAAGCTGACCCCGACCGAGCTGCTCAACGCCTTGCTCAAGGCGCCGGTGGACCTGTTGTGGAACGGCGGTATCGGCACCTACGTCAAGGCCAGCAGCGAAAGCCACGCCGATGTCGGCGACAAGGCCAACGACGCCCTGCGGGTCAACGGCAACGAGCTGCGCTGCAAAGTGGTGGGCGAGGGCGGCAACCTGGGCATGACCCAGCTGGGTCGCGTCGAGTTCGGCCTCAATGGCGGCGGTTCCAACACCGACTTCATCGACAACGCCGGTGGCGTGGACTGCTCCGACCACGAAGTGAACATCAAGATCCTGCTCAACGAAGTGGTGCAGGCTGGCGATATGACCGACAAGCAGCGCAACCAGCTGCTGGCCAGCATGACCGACGAAGTCGGCGGCCTGGTGTTGGGCAACAACTACAAGCAGACCCAGGCCCTGTCCCTGGCCGCGCGCCGTGCCTACGAGCGTGCTGCCGAGTACAAGCGCCTGATGAACGACCTGGAAGGCCGTGGCAAGCTGGACCGCGCCATCGAGTACCTGCCGACCGAGGAGCAGCTCAGCGAGCGCGCCGCCACCGGCAAGGGCCTGACCCGTCCGGAGCTGTCGGTGCTGATTTCCTACAGCAAGATCGACCTCAAGGAAGCCCTGCTCAAGTCCCTGGTGCCGGATGACGACTACCTGACCCGTGACATGGAGACCGCGTTCCCGCCGAGCCTGGTGGCCAAGTTCTCCGAAGCCATGCGTCGCCATCGTCTGAAGCGCGAGATCGTCAGCACCCAGATCGCCAACGACCTGGTCAACCACATGGGCATCACCTTCGTGCAGCGCCTGAAGGAGTCCACCGGCATGAGCCCGGCCAACGTCGCCGGTGCCTACGTGATCGTGCGGGACATCTTCCACCTGCCGCACTGGTTCCGTCAGATCGAGGCCCTGGATCACCAGGTCTCGGCCCAGGTGCAACTGGAACTGATGGACGAGCTGATGCGTCTGGGGCGTCGGGCCACTCGCTGGTTCCTGCGCAGCCGGCGTAACGAGCAGGATGCCGCGCGTGACGTCGCCCACTTCGGTCCGCACCTGGCGGCCCTGGGCCTGAAGCTCGACGAGCTGCTCGAAGGCCCGACCCGCGAAGGCTGGCAAGCCCGTTACACCGCCTATGTCGAAGCCGGGGTTCCGGAGTTGCTGGCGCGCATGGTGGCAGGCACCACCCACCTGTACACCCTGCTGCCGATCATCGAGGCCGCCGATGTCACCGGCCACGATGCCGCCGAAGTGGCCAAGGCCTACTTCGCCGTGGGCAGTGCCCTGGACCTGCCGTGGTACCTGCAGCAGATCAGCGATCTGCCGGTGGCCAACAACTGGCAGGCGGCGGCGCGCGAAGCCTTCCGTGATGACGTGGACTGGCAGCAGCGGGCGATCACCATCAAGGTCCTGCAACTGGCCGATGGGCCGGCAGACATGGAAGCCCGCGTGGCCCTGTGGCTGGAGCAGAACGCGAGCATGGCCGATCGCTGGCGCTCGATGATGGTGGAAATCCGTGCCGCCAGCGGCACCGACTACGCCATGTACGCGGTGGCCAACCGCGAGCTGCTGGACCTGGCCATGAGCGGTCAGTCGGTGCTGTAACGGCCTGACCCCGCGCAGAAGCAAAAAAGCCCCGTATCGCAAGATACGGGGCTTTTTATTGGCCTGGCGGTTGATCCCGGCAGGCGGGTGGCGCCGCTCAGTGGGCCGCCGAAGCGTCCTGTTCCACCACCATGTCCAGCACGTAGACCGTGGACGGGGCGTCGGCCGGTGGGTTCTTCCATTCGTATTGTTTGACCCGCAGCACGTTGCGCACGCCGTCCTGGTGCTCATAACCCTCGATGGACTGGTACAGCGGGTGCCAGGTGTCCTGGGTCGGCAGTTGCAGGCCGGCGTCGTCATAGCGCCGCTCGCGCACTTGCAGGCACTGGAAGTTGGGGATCAGCGGGTGGCTGCACTGGACGGTCTTGGCCGCCACTTCCAGAAAGCGCGTCTGGCCCTGGCTGCCGTAGCGGGTTTCCGGGGTCGGCTGGCCTTCAAACTTCAGCAGGGTGCCGTCTTGGGCGGTCAGTTGCAGGGTCGGCGTGGCCTGGTCGCCGCCGAAGGTGGTGCGCAAGTCGCCCTTGAACAGGCGGCCAATCTCCCGATCCAGGGTCATCAGGCCGGGTTCGCAGGCCATCAGGGTCGAAGCCAGGGGCTGCACCTTGAGCTGGCCGTTTTCATGCTCGAAGCCGCCGAACTGGCGGTTGCAACCGCCGCTGATGCTCAGGTTCTGCCCGACGAAGGTCAGGCGCAGCGGACGCTTGATGCCCGGCTCCAGGCTGGCGACGGGCTTGCCCGCCGCATCGCTGGCCGCGACCAGCTGCCAGTAGTAGGCGGACAGTGCAGGCTGGGCGCTGACGGAGGCGCTGCTGACGGGCATGGAAGGACCTCCTGCAGGAGTGGTGGAGGCCGGGGTGCAGGCCTGGAGCAGGGCGGCACAGACGGATACGAGGAGGATGTTCTGCTTCATGGTTCGCTCTTTCAGCCTTGAGGGAAGAGGGCCTGCCGCACGGGCGGCAGGCCAAGGCCGGTAACCTGTGGCCGTCAAGCATTCGTGCACTGCGCGGCGCCGCCACCTGGGCCGCTGGCCGCCGCACGAGCTGTGCCGTTACCGATTGCGATGTGACAGCACTGTGCCAGTTCCGTTGCATGCTCGGAGGGGCTCGTGAGTGTTACAAAATCTTGCACGATGCCGGTCAACGGCGTGGCCCGCTGCCGGTCGGCCCTGGCTGGCCTGGATGGGGCCGCACCGCGGCTGCGGCGACGACCCGCTGGACGCCCGCCTTACCAGAACCAGTAAGGCAGGAATTTGGGGGTGGGCTCGTTGGCCAGCTCCAGGTGATAGGTGATGGCGTTGAAGAAGAACCCGTCCAGCAGGAGGAAGGCCGCCACGCCGAATGCCAGGACGATGACCTCGTAATGCCGGTGTCCGGCGTATTGCCGGGTGATCCAATGGCGCACGCCGCTGAGCAGGGCAAAGCTTGCGAACACCCCGGCGAAGTTGGGCTGCAAGGGCCGGGCGGCGAAGCTGTTGTAGCCCAGCACCAGCAGCGCCAGGATCGCGCCGATGGCCGGCAGGTTCAGGCACAGGCGCAGCAGGCGTCTGCGGGTGGCGCTGAATACGCCGTTGGGGTCGATGAAGATATAGGCCGCCAGCAGGGAAATGGCCGGGGTGATGGACAGCACGTAGCGCGCCTTCTTCGAGTTGGGAATGGTGAAGAACACGATCAGCACCACGAACCAGGCCCCCAGGTGCAGCAGCAGGCGCGGCGCCGACTGCGGCGGGGCGCTGAGCCACTGGCGACCGCTTCTGGCTATTACGCACAGGGCGTAGAACGCCGTGAAGCTGTAGGTGAGCAGCCCGGCGCTGAAGTAGAAGTAATAGCGCGGCGAGTGATCGCTGGCGATCCGCCCCAGGCCCTGCATCTCCAGCACTTCCTGCATGAAGGCGTCGCCGCCCTGCACGTGGGCGGCCCAGGCCAGCAGGGCGACCCCGGCGGCGAACAGCAGGCCGCTCACCAGCGAGAAGCCGACCAGGGTCCGCCACTGCCGGCTCAGCAGGTAGTAGGTGCCAACCACCAGCGCCGGGCCGATCATGCCGATCGGGCCGCGCAGGGAAAAGCCCAGGATCAGGCCGAGGAACACCAGCGCCAGGCGTCCGCGCTGCTGCTTGAGATCGGCGGAGTAGGCCAGGTAGAAGCAGCCCGCGGTGATCAGCGCCGGGTAGATGTCCAGGGCCAGGGAGTTGACGCTGTCCAGAAAGGCCCAGGTGAACAGCGCAAAGAGCACGCCGCAGACGCCCCATTTCTGCTCATGCAGGGCCCCCAGCTTGTAGATGAACACCAGCATCAGCGACGCGGCGATGCAGAACGGCAGGCCCATCGACAGCACCGACAACTGGCCGAACGGCAGCGAGGCCAGATAGACCAGCACCGTGTTGACAACGGTGTAGTCGGGATAGGGCTGCAGATCGTCGGCGATGGGGAACAGCGTCATGCCGTGCTGCAGCATGTAGTCGGCAAAGTCGACGAAGCGCGTGGTGTAGTTGAGCACTGCCGGCTTGTACTGCAGCGCCATGAACAGCGCGAGGGCGATCAGGAAGATGCTTTGGCAGGGTCGTTGCAAGATTAGTTTTTTATAGCTTTCCATGCTTCCAACATGCAAAAAAACGCCAATGATACGGCGGCCGGCAGGCGTTTGCCATCCGTCCGTCATGCTCGGGGCCTTTATCGGTAAGGGCTTCAAGGCACGAGACTCTAGCCCGACTGCGGTTAACGCCCGGTATACGGATCGCGCCTGATCCAGGGAAGGGGCGGCACAGTGCGCGATTGGCCAAAGGGCCAGGGGCGCCCGCGGCTTGCGCCGCTGCCCAGGCCCGCAGTGAGGCCCAGTAACGGGCCCGCGGGCGCTCACCGGCCTGGCTGTCCGCGGCCCTCGGCGCCGCTCAAGGCCGTTGCGGCTTGACCGAGGTGCCGAAGGTGTTGCCCATGCGCACGCTGGTGGCCGCCGGGGTCGACAGCCCCAGCTGATTCGGCGGGCGCTTGTTCAGCGGCGCGTCCATGGCCTGCTGGTTGGCCTGGGCCGCCTTCACCGCGTCCGGATCGTTGCCCATCTGTTTGCTCAGGCAGTTGTAGTCGGGGGCCTTGTAGCCGCCGACGCTGACTTCCACGCAGCCCTCGCTGGCTTCCTCGGCCTGCAGCGTCCAGGGCAGGGCGCTGAGCAGTAACAGGACAGCGGTGTAGCAGCTTGAACGTTTCATCCTGGCCTCCTGGCTGGCCCGCGGAATCGGGCCTCGATGGCCGCCGAGTGTAGTGCAAAGTCCGGCCCCGGACCGTGATGGTTTTTTTGCCGTGGCCGTCACACCAGATTCATAAATTGGCCTCAGGATGACGCTTTTCAGGGATTGGACGCTCGTGCAGCAACGCAGCGCGCAGGTCGGGCGGTGGACTTCATTGCACAGGGGCTTGGCGACCTGTGTGCTGGGCCTTGTGCTGCTGGCGCCGCTGTTTTTTTCCGGGGTGCACGCCGCGCCTGAGGGGCCGCCCCGGGTGGACTCCCAGGCGGTGCTGGAGCTGGAGATTCCGGCCCAGGACCTGGCCCAGGCCCTGGAGCGCTTCAGTCGCTTCACCGGGATGGCTGTGCTGGTGGACCAGGAGCTGACCCGGGGCCGGCGTTCGGTGGGAATCAAGGGCCGCTTCAGCGCTCGCGACGCGTTGACTCGCCTGCTGGCGGGCACCGGCCTGATGGCGCGTTACGCTCGCAGCGACGCGTTCACCCTGCAGGTGCCCCCAGCCTCGGCGCCGGCGGCGCCCCAGGGCGTGAGCGGGGCGCGGGCGACGCGGCTCAACAGCAGCTACGCCAGCGCCGTGCAGCAGGCGGTGGAGCGCAGCCTGTGCGCTTCGCGGTTGACCCGGCCCGGCGCCTTTCGCGCCTTGCTGCAACTGTGGATCGGCGCCGATGGCGTGGTGCAGCACAGCCGCCTGGTGAGCTCCACCGGCGATCTGCAACGGGACGAAGCCCTGGTGCAGCGCCTGGCGGCAACCCGGGTCGAACGCCCGGCCCCCAGCTCGCTGCGTCAGCCGCTGACCTTACTCTTGATACCGGACACAACAGGGAAACGCATGGACTGCAAGGAATGGGAAGGAGCTTCCGGGGTATGAAAAATACCGGACACAGTACGATGGTCAGGCTGTTCCTGACGTCCTACGAGGACTTTCGGGCGCGCTTGCGCAGGCGCCTGGGGTCCGAGGATCTGGCCAACGACGTCCTGCATGAAACCTACCTGCGGGTCGACCGCATGGAAGAGCCGCCGAACCTGCTGCAGCCCAATGCCTACCTGTACCGCATGGCCCTGAACATCGCCGCCGATCGGCGCCAGTCCGACGCCCGCCTGCTGACCGGCGAGGAGGTCGAGGAGCTGCTGCAGATCGCCGATGACGCCCAGGACCCGTCCCGGGTGGTGGGTGGGCAGAAAGAAATCCAGACCCTGCTCAAGGCCCTCTACGAGTTGCCGGCGCGGCGGCGCAAGATCTTTATCGCCGCGCGCCTGGAAGAGGCGCCGCACCTGGAAATCTCCCAGCGCTTCGGCATTTCCACACGGATGGTGGAGAAGGAACTCAAGGCCGCCCTGGGACATTGCGCCCTGCGCCTTGAAAGAAAAGTCATTCAGCGGTTCGGTCCCGGGGCCGGAAAACCGTCCTAGACAAGAGTCCCTGATCAATCCGTGAGTACCTGCGCGCTTGAACATTTTTAGCATCTCCCCACCCCAGGCCTCGGCGGACCAGCAACGGCTGAGCGAAGCCCGGGACTGGCTGGTCCTCCTGACTTCAGGGCAGGCCACCGCCGCCGATGCCCGCGCCCTGCGCCAGTGGTGCGCGCAGAGCCCGCAGCACGCGGCGGCCTTCGAGCAGACCAAGGCCCTGTGGCACTGCCTGCAACCGGCGGCGGCGCTGCTGGAGCAGCCAGAGCGGCCGCGCCACTTCGGGCGCCGGGCCTTTCTCGGCGGCGCGCTGGCGGCCTCGGCGGCGCTGTTCATGGTGCGCTTCACGGTGCCGGGCGGTTTTGCCGGATTGACCGCAGACTTTTCCACCGCGGTTGGCGAACAGCGCCGGGTCGATCTGGCCGAGGGCCTGAGCCTGGAACTCAACACCCAGACCCGCATCAGCCGCCTTGATCCGACCTCGGGGGAGCAGGCCATCGAATTGCTGGAGGGCGAGGTGGAAGTCTTCAGCCAGCGCCAGCAGCCGCTCCAGGTCCAGGCCGGCGACGGCAGGCTCAGTGCCCGTCAGGCGCGTTTCAACCTGCGCAACACTGACCATCAAGTTTGCGTGACCTGCATCGAAGGCAGCCTGCAGGTGGCCGTGGCCGGGCGCAGCATCCGCCTGGACAGCGGCCGGCAGCTGACCTACGACGCCAAGACGGTGGGCGAGCCGACCGTCGTGGACCCCCGCAGCGTGATCGCCTGGCGCGAACAGGTGCTGGTGTTCGACAACGCCAGCCTCAACACCGTGATCAGCGAGATCAACCGCTACCGTCCGGGGATGCTGGTATTGCTCAACGCCGAACTGGGCAAGCGCAAGGTCCAGGCGCGCTTCAACCTCAACCAGCTGGCTGGCGTGGCCTTGTTGATCCGTGACGCCTACGGCGCCAAGTGCACCGAGTTGCCCGGCGGCGTGGTGTTGCTGAGCTGAAAGGCCAAAGACTTAGCCGCAAGCCGCAAGCCGCAAGCCGCAAGCTTGGAGCGAAGGAGGGCTTAAAGGTCGTTGAAACGGGGTTTGGTCGCTTTCTTTTGTAAGGCAAATCCGAGAAACTGCGGGCCGCTTGAATGCGCCTGGTGGGCGGGCTAGGGTGCCTGGGCCATCGCCAAATCGATGGCTCGGATGTGCAAGTCCGAATTTTGCTAAGGCGTAGAAACGCTCAGCCATGCTTGGGCGTTTTTCATGTCCGCTGCGTTATGGCGGCCGTGCGCGGGAGATCTTCGGATCTGCCGGGTGTCCTAGCAAACTCGGTCTTGCACACCTGCGTACGGCTGCCACCCTTATTCGTGTGCAAGCGAACGGTGTCGGCTCCTATTCTTAGCTAGGAGTTTGACCATGAAAAAGATCGTTCCCGATCCACCGACTTCCTATCGCGATCCTCAGCTTAAGGCCGCCAATGCTTCCTTGCGTGAAGCGTTGACCCGGCATCCATTGGACCCTGCGATGTTCCAGTTCAAGACCACGGCCCAGGCCGTTGCACCCGACTCGCTGTTCAGCGTGCGCCCGGGCGTGGGCGTCGAGGAGGCGCTGGTGCATGTGGCGTTGCTGCTTAAATGCGCGGAGGAGGTCAGTGATGAAATCACCCGCCAGGGCACTGGCCTGGAGACCGGGTTGATCTGGTCCATGGTGCATTCGGTGGAGATGGCGCGGGCGGTGGTGGAGGCGTTGCTTGATGGCGCTCCGAGAGGCGCTGTTGGCCTGGGTTCTCCGGCGTTGTTGGAGTAGGCGGGGATGGGGGGCATATCCGTTGCTGCGGGTGTGGCCGCTGGCGGTTTCGCCCTTACGGCGAGTGACTTTGAAAAGCCCAAAGTCACCAAAGGCTTCTGCCCCCGCATCCGGCACCTCGCCTAGGCTCGGCGTTCCCTCGCTCCGGCATTGCTCCGGGGGCACGCCGCCACAGGCCATCCATGGCCTGGGGCGGCTAGCTCGGCATCCATGCCGAGCTGCCCCCTGCGCAATGCCTGCACTCGGCCTCCTGAAGGGGCAGGAAGATCAAAAGCCACAGCCACAGCCACAGCCACAGCCACAGCCACAGCCACAGCCGCAAGCCGCAAGCTTGGAGCGGCTGCTGCCGCCTACAGTGGCCCTAGCACCTGGCGGTAATGTTCGGTGCCCTGGGGCGTTTGCCGGGTCAGACGGATCTCCAGGCCCTGGGGGTTGTCCCGGCGGTTGCCGCTGAGCTGGCGCCAGCCCTTGTCGGGATCCCATACGCGAACCTGCAGGTCACTGACCCGGTGCAACACCGCCACCCCGTCCCGGGGCGCGGGCAAAGGGTAGCGGTCCCGAGCCTCGGCCGCGGCGCGGTACAGGGTGTCGCCCTTGAGCCACCAGCGCACCCGTTGCAGGCCGTCGCCGGGGTTGGCGGCGCTGCGGATCACCTCCAGGCGAAAGCCCTTGCTGTCGGAGCTGCGCACGCTCAGCGGCGCCGGGCTGTCGGGCTCGGCCTCTTCGCTGTCGGCCCGGATCGGTTCGCGCAGTTGCACGGCGGCCCGCAGGGCGACGTCGCGTTCCAGCTGGTTGAGGCTGCGCAGCAGTTCCTCGGTCTGTTCGGTGCTGGCCTTGAGGTGGGTGTCGGCCCGGGTGACGCTGTCCAGGCCGCGCCAGGCAATCAGGCTGACGATGGCCATGAGCATCACCGCCACCAGCACTTCGATCAGGGTAAAGCCGCTCTGCCCAGGCTTCATGGCTGCTCCACCACCCGCAGTTGGCCGGCGGCGCTGCGCTCCACGCCGAGTGTGTGGCGGCCGTCGGAGAGCACCAGGCGCAGCGGCGGGGTGATCCACTCGGCGTTGAGGATCAGGCGTTGCCCGGGTTCGATGCGCACGTGCAGCCCCGGGGTTTCCCAGGCGCGGGGGCGCAGCAGGGCGTCGCCACGCAGGTCGTCGATGGCGTCCCCGGACGGCGTCCGGCGGCTGAAGGCAAAGCCCTTGGCGGTGGCCTGCCAGGTGATCGGCCGGCCATCGGCGCGGGCCTCGGCCTGGGCCACTTGCAGGACCTGAACCAGGCGTTCGGCGTCCTTGCGCAACGGTTGCAGCGGGTCCGGCTTGAGGCTCAGGCCCACCGCCGCGCTGGCGATGCCGATGATCACCAGGACCACCATCAGTTCGATCAGGGTGAAGCCCCGTTGCTGGTCCGGCGGCATCGGATTGCACTCCTTGGCGATACGATCAGCCGGCTTTGTGCCGAGGATCGCGGGGTGAAATAAAACCGTGAGAATTGCTCTGTAGGCTGCGGGAACGGACAAACAGGAGGTCCCGCCAATGCTTGCCACCATGCTGCGTGCCGCAGATTTTTCCGCCCCTCGACTGGTGCAATACACCGCGCTGCTGGCGGCCCTGGCCGGGGTGGTCACCTGGTCGTCGCTGCTGCTGACCCCGGCCGAATCCCAGACCCCGGCCGTGGCGCCCCAGGTGCTCGCCGCCCGTTCCGACAGCTCGGCCCTGCAGTGGTTCGCCAACCAGCCCAGCAGCGTGGAGATCAAGGTGTCCGGGGTCATGGCCGGGGCCCGTGGCGCGGTGGCGATCCTGCGCCTGAACGACGGGCCGCCGCGCAGCTTCCTGGCCGGCGAACAACTGAGCCCGGGCGTGCGCCTGGTCGCGGTGGAGGCCGACGGTGTGCTGATCGAGCGCGGCGCCGAGCAGTCGCGGATCAAGGTCAGCAAGCTGCCGGACTCGCCGCTGTTGCCGCGGCTGACCCGCTGACGCTCACGGCCGTGGCCCCTGGGGCCGGCTGATCAGGGTTTCCAGGCGGGCCAGGGGCGGCGCTTCGCGGCTGCGGTCGCGCACCTGGACGCTGACCCGCAGCAGCCCGGGCGCGGCTGCGGCGCCAATTGCCTGTTCGCAGCGCAGCTTCAGTCGCCCCTGGTCGCAATCGACGCTCTTCAATCCGCTGGGCAAACCGCCTTCCAGGCGCAGCTCGGCGAGCCGGCTCTGGGCCGCCAGCAGGGCCAGGGACTTGTCCCGCAACAGGCCGTTGCTCTGGGTCATCAGCGCGGCCACGCGCACCGCCGCGGACATCGCCACGGCAATGATGGCCAGGGCCACCAGCACTTCGATCAGGGTAAATCCAGCTTGTTTGCGCAGGGCTTGCATGGGCCGCTCGACACCGGGAAACAGCCTCGCAGCCTAGCCTGCGGGCTTGACCGAATGGCGACCGAAACTCCCGAGGTTTTTCAATACCACTGACATATCTTCTTGCAACACTGCGCGACGAATCGAACTCAAGCCAAGGAATGTCGAGATGGATATCGCGCCTGTAACGTCGATCGCCGTACCCCGAGGCCAGCGTGGCTTCACCCTGATCGAGATCATGGTGGTGGTGGTCATCCTCGGGATTCTTGCGGTGATGGTGGTGCCCAAGGTGCTGGACCGCCCGGACCAGGCGCGGGCCACCGCGGCCAAGCAGGACATCGCCGGGCTGATGCAGGCGCTGAAGCTGTATCGCCTCGATCACGGCAGCTACCCGAGCATGAACCAGGGCCTCAAGGTGCTGGTGGAGCGTCCGGCCAACGCCAAGGACAGCAACTGGCGCTCCTACCTGGAACGCCTGCCCAACGATCCCTGGGGCCGCCCGTATCACTACCTCAACCCGGGAGCCAACGGCGAAGTGGACGTGTTCTCCCTGGGCGCCGACGGCCAGCCCGACGGCGAAGGCGTGAATGCCGACATCGGCTCCTGGCAGCTCTAAGGGCGCCCATGAACAGTCATTCGCCCAGTGCGGCGAAGCAGCGCGGCATGGCCATCATCAGCGCCTTGCTGATCGCCGCGGTGGTGGCGGTGATCGCCGCCGGCATGCTGTCCCGGCAGACCGTCCTGACCCGCGCGGTGGAAGCCGAGCAGGCGCGGATCGTCGGCAGCGGGGTGTTGCAGGGCGGCCTGGAATACAGCCGGCAGTTGCTCTGGGAAGCCCGCCAGCGCGAGGTGCTGACCCGGCTCGACCAGCCCTGGGCGCGGCCCATCGACGACCCGGTGCCGGGCGCATCCGGCGGCCGTTTCCAGGGGCGCCTGCAAGACCTGCAGGGCAAGTTCAACCTGCGCAACCTGGTGTTCGATCAGCAGGTGGACCCGGAGCAGGTGCAGAGCTTCCAACAGCTGTGCCAGTTGCTCGGCGTCGACTCCGCCCTGAGCCGGCGCATCAGCCAGCGGGTGATCGCCTCGTACCCGCAGCGCGTGCCTGGTACGGCCGCCGCCGGCGGCCCCCCGGGGACATTCAACAGCGGCCGCCTGACCTCGCCGGGGGCGCTGGCCCAGACCTTGCCGCCGCGCCAGCCGATGCTGCGCGGCCTGGACGACCTGCGGGGCCTGCCGGGCGTCGATGACG
This sequence comes from Pseudomonas protegens, assembly GCF_013407925.2. Lineage (NCBI taxonomy): Bacteria > Pseudomonadati > Pseudomonadota > Gammaproteobacteria > Pseudomonadales > Pseudomonadaceae > Pseudomonas > Pseudomonas protegens. Next base: position 6,274,768 of record NZ_CP060201.1, read on the forward strand.
CGCTGCTGGCGCGCCTTGAGCCCTACGTCGGCATCCTGCCGGGCAATACCTGGATCAATGGCAACACCGCCAGCGCCGAAGTGCTGGCGGCGGCGGTGCCCGGGCTGTCGTTGGCCCAGGCCCGGGCCCTGGTGGCGGAGCGCGACGCCGGGCACTGGTTCATCAACCGTGGCGACTTCGTCAATCGCCTGCACCTGCCCTTTGCCGCCCAGGAACGGATCAAGGTCGGCATCACCAGCGAGTGGTTCCTGCTCCAGGGGCAGGTCCGTCGCGAGCAGCGGCAGATCACCCTGCAAGCCTTGCTGCACCGCCCCGAGGACCGCATGCCCCAGGTGATCTGGTCGCGGGTGGGCGCATGAGCCGCGTGCGCCTCGCCTTGCCGCCCCTGGCCGAACTGTTGCAGGCGCCCCGGCCCCTGGCCGTGCCCCTGGAATGCGCCCGGCTCGACCGCGCCGGGCGGGTTACCGAGCTTGGCCCCAGGACGCTTGAGGCATTGGGCCAGGACGCCCGAGGGCTGGCACTGGAATGCTTTCTGCACCCGCAGGACAGTCTGCTGACCAGCATCGAGTTGCCGCCATTGCCGGCGGCGCGGATCAACACCGCGGTGGACTGCGCGGCCCAGGCGCTGATCCTCGGCGCCGGCGAGCAGATGCATGTCGCCCACGGCCCGCGGGATGCCCAGGGCCAGGTGACCTTGAGCTGGCTGCCCAAGCGTCGTTTGCAGGCCCTGGGCGAGCTGCTGCAACAGGCCGGGCTCAAGCTGTCGGGCCTGTACCCGGCGCCTTACGCCTTGGCGGTGCCGGCGCCGGGGCAGCACACCCTGTGCCTGCTGGACGGTCAGTTGCTGCTGCGCCACAGCGCCGCCCAGGCCAGCGTGCAGCCGCTGGTAGAGGAAACCCTGGAGCAGCTGCGCGCCTCCGGCATCGGGCTGGGCTGGATCGGTGACGGCGCGCCCGAAGACGCGCTGCAACGCCTGCCGATCGAACAGCGCTGGAGCGGCGCGGCGCCGGCCTGGGGCCTGCAGGCGGGGGCGACGGCGGCGCGCGGCGCGGTCCAGGGCTGGGGCCGGGCCCTGGGTTGCTGCGCCCTGGCCGTGACCGTGTGGGTCGTGGGCCTGAACCTGTATGCCGCCCTTGAGGCCGAGCAGGGCCAGCGCCTCAAGAGCCAGATGAGCCAGCGGGTCCGGCAGGTGTTTCCGCAATTGCCGGTGGTGCTCAACCCCTTGCAACAGGCCCGCCAGCAACTGGCGGCGCAGCAGAGCGGGGCGGCGGACCCGGGCCAGGGGTTCGTCAACCTGCTGCTGCAGGCCGGCAGCGCCATGCCGTTCATGGTGGGCAGCGTGCAGAGCCTGAGTTATGCCGACCAGCGCTTGCAGTTGGAACTGCTGCCCGATACCCCGAAGCGCGCCGACAGCGGCTGGCAGGGGGCCTTGGCCCAGGCCGGCTACAGCGTCCAGGCCCAGGCCAATGGCTGGACCCTGAGCCCGGCCGCGGGCGAGTCGGCCAATGGCGCCGACAACGCCCCCGGAGCTGAAGATGAATAAGGCCAGGCTGGTGCAGTACCAGGCGCGCTGGTCACGCCTGCGGACCCAGGCCCAGGGCCACTGGAACGCTCTGGCGCCTCGGGAGCGCCGTCTGCTGGGCGCCACCGCCCTGGGCGTGCTGGGACTGTTGCTGTGGTGGCTGCTGATTCAGCCGCCGCTGAAGAAGATCGACTACTGGCAAGCCGAGACGCCCAAGCTGCGGGCCCAGGCCGAGGCCCTGGAAGTGCTGTTGCACGAGGTGGCGGGCCCTGAGCGTCGCGGCGCGAGTCTTGAGCAATCCCTGCGCCAGACCCTGGACGGCGCCGGGCTCAAGGACCGCTACCAGTTGCAACGCACCGATCAAGCCGGCCCCGAGAGCTGGCGGTTGACCTTTGAGCAGGCCCCGGCGGATGCCGTGGTCGGCTGGCTGCTGGGGACGCCCCGACAGCTTTCACTGCAGGTGGTGGAGGCTCGTCTGCAACGCGCAGACGCGGCCGCCGCCCAAGACTCGGCAGGCACACTGTCCGGGACCGTTCGCATGGATCAGGCGCAGGGCGCTAAGGAAGCTTCATGAAGGGGTCAGGCTCCAACTACGTGCGCCAGTGCCGCAAGGTCGCACCGTTTCTGCTGCTGGCGCTGGGGGCCTGCAGCAACACCACCTCCACCACGCCGCCGCCGTTGCTGGTGGACAGTGAACTGGGCCAGCCCCTGGCCGACACCCGGCGCAGCGGCGACGCCCTGGCGGACCGTGAACGCTTGCAGGCGCAACAGGCCCAGCGGCCCAAAGTCCTGCACCCGGTGACCAGCAGCAGTCGCGGCCACAGCGCGCCGCGCAGCAGCATGCCGCGCAATCCCCTGGGGGACCAGCCGGTGCAACTGAACTTCGTCGAGGCCGACATCCAGGCGGTGGTGCGCGCCTTGTCCCGTTCCACCGGCCAGCAGTTTCTGGTGGACCCGCGGGTCAAGGGCAACCTGACCCTGGTCAGCGAGGGCCAGGTGCCGGCCCATCAGGCCTACGACATGCTGCTGGCGGCCCTGCGCATGCAGGGGTTTGCCGTGGTGGACGTGGGCGGGGTGGCGCAGGTGGTGCCCGAGGCCGATGCCAAGCTGCTGGGCGGGCCGATCTACAACGGCGACAAGCCGGCGGGCAACGGCATGCTGACCCGCACCTTCCGCTTGCAGTACGAAAACGCGGTGAACCTGATCCCGGTGCTGCGGCCCATCGTCTCGCCGAACAACCCGATCAACGCCTACCCGGGCAACAACAGCATCGTGGTCACCGACTACGCCGAGAACCTGCAGCGAGTCGCGCAGATCATCGACGGCATCGACACCCCCAGCGCCATCGACACCGACGTGGTGGCGGTGCAGAACGGGATTGCCGTGGACATCGCGACCATGGTCGCCGAACTGCTGGAAACCCAGGGCGCCGACCCGACCCAGAAGATCAGCGTGATCGGCGACCCGCGCTCCAACTCCATCATCATTCGCGCCGGCAGCCCGGAGCGCACCGAGCTGGCGCGCAACCTGATCTACAAACTCGATAACGCCCAGAGCAACCCGAGCAACCTGCATGTGGTCTACCTGCGCAACGCCCAGGCCGGCAAGCTGGCCCAGGCCCTGCGCGGGCTGCTCACCGGCGAAAGCGACAGCACCGGCAACGATGGCGCCCGGGCCATGCTCAGCGGCATGGGCGGCAACAGCCAGAGCGGCCAGAGCCCGACCCAGAACAGCAGCGGCACGCCCACCGGCAGCGGCAACGTCAGCAGCAGTGGCAGCAGTGCCTACAGCCAGGGCAGCAACTCCGGCAGCGGTTTGAGCGGCACTGGCCAGTCAGCGGATCAGAACACCGCCTTCAGCGCCGGCGGGGTCACCATCCAGGCCGACGCCACCACCAACACCTTGCTGATTTCCGCGCCCGATCCGCTGTACCGCAACCTGCGGGAAGTCATCGACCAGCTCGACCAGCGCCGGGCCCAGGTGGTGATCGAAAGCCTGATCGTCGAAGTGGGCGAAGACGATGCCAGCGAGTTCGGCGTGCAATGGCAGGCCGGCAACCTCGGCGGACGCGGCGGCTTTGGCGGGGTGAACCTCGGCGGCAGCGGGCTGGTGGGCACCCCGGCCAGCAAGACCAGCCTCGACGTCCTGCCCAAGGGCCTGAACATCGGCGTGGTCAACGGCACCGTGGACATCCCGGGGATCGGCAAGGTGCTGGACCTCAAGGTCCTGGCCCGGGCCCTGAAGAGCAAGGGCGGCACCAACGTGCTGTCGACGCCGAACCTTTTGACCCTGGACAACGAGGCGGCGAGCATTTTTGTTGGCCAGACCATTCCCTTTGTCACCGGCAGCTACGTCACCGGTGGCGGCGGCACCAGCAACAACCCGTTCCAGACCGTGCAGCGCGAAGAAGTGGGCCTGAAACTCAACGTGCGGCCACAGATTTCCGAGGGCGGCACGGTCAAGCTGGACATCTATCAGGAAGTCAGCAGCGTCGACCCCCGAGCCTCGGTGGATGCCGGCACCGTGACCAACAAACGGGCGATCGATACCAGCATCCTGTTGGATGACGGGCAGATCATGGTCCTGGGTGGGTTGCTGCAGGACGGCTACAGCCAGAGCAATGACGCGGTGCCGTGGCTGTCGAGCATCCCGGGGATCGGCGCCTTGTTCCGCAACGAGAAGCGCAGCGTGACCAAGACCAACCTGATGGTGTTTTTGCGGCCCTACATCATTCGTGACAGTGGCGCGGGGCGCAGCATTACGCTCAATCGCTATGACTTCATGCGTCGGGCACAGGGGGCGTTGCAGCCGGAGCGCAGCTGGGCGCTGCCGGATATGCAGGCGCCGCAGTTGCCGGCGGCGAGCAAGGCGATTCCCGGGGTGGCGCCGGTGTCGTTGCAGACGCCCGGGCAGGGGCCTGGGCAGGGGCCGCGGGCGACGATTCGGGCGGTGCCGGTGCAATGAATGGGGCGTTGATGGGGGATGGTGGGGTGGGGGGGATGGCGGCTGCTGTGGTGGCTGTCGGTTGCGCCTCTGGGGCGAGGGGGATGGAGTTGCTATCTGCTGCTGCGGGTTGGGCTGCTGGTGGTTTCGTCTTTAGGGGGCTGTGCCACGGGGTACATATTCGTGGCTGCGGTCAGGGCTGCTTAGGGGTTCGCTCTGACAGCGGTGGGCGGGGTACATATCCGTTGCTGCGGTTACGGCTGCTTATGGTTTCGCCCTTACGGCGACTTACTTTTTTCAAACGCCAAAAAAGTAAGCAAAAACGCTTGCCCCTCCATACGGCCCCTCGCTGGGGCTCGGGGTGCCCGAGCTCCGGCATTGCTCCGGGGGCACGCCGCCAACCGGCCATCCATGGCCGGGTGGCGGCTAGCTCGGCATCCATGCCGAGCTGCCCCCTACGCAACGCCTACGCTCGGCCTGCTGGGAAGGGGCCTGAAGATCAAGATCAAGATCAAGATCAAAAGCCAAAGCCAAAGCCAAAGCCAAGGTGCGCAGGCTGGTTCCTTGTAGCCGCTGCCGAAGGCTGCGAACGAGCGCTTGCGCTCGCAAAACCAGGCGGCGCGATATGTCAGGAATATCAGGGAGGCAGGTTTAGCGTCTCCTCCGGAGCCGTTCGCAGCCTTCGGCAGCGGCTACACGTAACGCTAACGGCAAAGAAACGGGTCGGCCGGCAGGCCGCCGTCAGATTTTGCTTTTGATCTGGCTTTTGATCTTCCTGCCCCTTTAGACACGATGGCCGAACGCAGGCATTGAGCCGTGGGTAACCCGGCAGGACGCCGGGTTAGCCGCACTGGGCCAGGGATGGCCCATTGCGGCGGCCCACGGATCAATGCCGGAGTTCGGGCATGCCGAGCCTAGGCGAGGTACCGAGTGGAGGGGCAGAAGCGTTTTGCTCACTTTTGCGCTTTTCAAAAGTGAGTCGCTGTAAGAGCGAAACCCTAAGTGGCCGTGACCGCAGCAACGGATATGTACCCCGTCAAACTCGCTGTAAGAGCGAAACCGTAAGTAGCAGCACCCGCAGCAACGGATATGCACCCCATCAGGAGACCCAAACAATGCCTCCCCAGCTCCCCTACGCCTGGGCCAAATCCCACCGCATCCTCCTGCGCCACAGCGAAGAAGGCGCGGTCCTGCTGGTCTGCCCCTCGACCCCCGGCTGGTCCATCAGCGAAGCCCGCCGCCAGTTCGGCGCCGCCCGCCTGGAACGCATCCGCGAAGAGGAACTCGACGGTCTGCTGGCCACCGCCTACGCCGACACCGGCAGCGCCGCCGCGGTGGTCGGGGCGGCGGAGAACGAGGTGGATCTGGACCGCCTGATGCAGGACATGCCGGAAATCACCGACCTGCTGGACACCCAGGACGGCGCCCCGGTGATCCGCATGATCAACGCCTTGCTCACTCAGGCCGCGCGGGACGAGGCCAGCGATATCCATATCGAACCCTTCGAGACCCACTCGGTGGTGCGCTACCGGGTCGACGGCACCCTGCGTGACGTGGTGTCGCCGCGCAAGGCGCTGCACGGCGCGCTGGTGTCGCGGATCAAGATCATGGCCCAACTGGATATCGCCGAGAAACGCCTGCCCCAGGACGGGCGCATCGCCTTGCGGGTGGCCGGGCGGCCCATCGATATCCGCGTGTCCACGGTGCCCACCGGCCACGGCGAGCGGGTGGTGATGCGGCTGCTGGACAAGCAGGCCGGGCGTCTGCAGCTGGAAACCCTGGGCATGGACCCGGACCTGCTGGCGCGCCTCGACAACTTGATCCGCCAGCCCCACGGCATCGTCCTGGTCACCGGGCCCACCGGCAGCGGCAAGACCACCAGCCTCTACGCCGCCCTGGCCCGGCTGGACGCCAGCACCAGCAATATCCTCACCGTCGAGGACCCGGTGGAATACGACCTGCCGGGCATCAGCCAGATCCAGGTCAACGCCAAGATCGACATGACCTTCGCCCTGGCCCTGCGGGCGATCCTGCGCCAGGACCCGGACGTGATCATGATCGGTGAGATTCGCGATCTGGAAACCGCGCAGATCGCGGTCCAGGCCTCGCTCACCGGGCACCTGGTGCTGGCGACCCTGCACACCAACGATGCGGTGTCGGCGGTCAACCGCCTGATCGACATGGGGGTGGAGCCGTTCCTGTTGGCTTCGTCGATGCTCGGGGTGCTGGCCCAGCGCCTGGTGCGCCGTCTGTGCCCGCACTGCAAGGCGCCCGATCCGCTCGCCCCCGGCACCTGGCGCCCGGTGGGCTGTGCGGCCTGCAACCAGATCGGCTACAGCGGGCGCACCGGCATTCATGAACTGTTCTGCATCGACGACGACATCCGCAGCCTGATCCACCAGGGCGCGGATGAGCAGGCCTTGCGCGCCGCCGCGCGCCTGGCCGGGATGCTCAGCATGCGCGAGGACGGTGAGCGCTGGGTCCGCAGCGGCGCCACCGCCGCCGAAGAAATCCTACGTGTGACACGGGACGCCTGATGAATCGCTATCGCTACGAAGCCGCCGACGCCCTCGGCAAGATCGAATCCGGGCACCTGGAAGCCGACAGCCAGGGCGCGGCCTTCGCCAGTCTGCGCAGCCGCGGCCTGACCGCGCTGCAGGTGCAGTTGGACAGCAATAATGGCGCCGGCGCAGCTGGGGGGATCTTCAGCCCCAGACTTTCGGACAACGACCTGGCCTGGGCCACCCGCCAGCTGGCCAGCCTGCTGGGGGCCAGCCTGCCCCTGGAGGCGGCGCTCAGCGCCACGGTGGAGCAGGCCGAGCGCAAGCACATCGCCCAGACCCTGAGCGCGGTGCGCGCGGATGTGCGCAGCGGCATGCGCCTGGCCGAGGCCCTGGCGGCGCGGCCGCGGGATTTTCCGGAGATCTACCGGGCACTGATCGCCGCGGGCGAGGAGTCCGGCGATCTGGCCCAGGTCATGGAGCGGCTGGCGGACTACATCGAGGAGCGCAACGGCCTGCGTGGCAAGATCCTCACCGCCTTTATCTACCCCGGGGTGGTGGGGCTGGTGTCGATCGGCATCGTGATCTTTTTGCTCAGTTACGTGGTGCCCCAGGTGGTCAGCGCCTTTTCCCAGGCGCGCCAGGACCTGCCGGGGCTTACCCTGGCGATGCTCAGCGCCAGCGACTTCATCCGTGCCTGGGGCCTGCAGTGTTTCGGCGCCATGGCGGCGGGGTTCTGGGGCTGGCGGCTGTACCTGCGCAACCCCCGGGCGCGCCTGAACTGGCACAGCCGGATTCTGCGCCTGCCGCTGTTCGGGCGTTTTGTCCTGGGCTTGAACACCGCGCGTTTCGCCTCGACCCTGGCGATCCTCGGCGGCGCCGGGGTGCCGCTGCTGCGGGCCCTGGAGGCGGCGCGTCAGACCCTGTCCAACGACCGCCTGAGCCAGAGCGTCAGCGAGGCCACGGCCAAGGTGCGCGAGGGCGCCAGCCTGGCGGCGGCGCTGCGGGTGGAGAAGGTGTTTCCGCCGGTGCTGATCCACCTGATCGCCAGCGGCGAAAAGACCGGCGCCTTGCCGCCGATGCTGGAGCGCGCGGCGCAGACCCTGTCGCGGGATATCGAACGCCGGGCCATGGGCATGACCGCCTTGCTCGAACCGCTGATGATCGTGGTCATGGGTGGCGTGGTGCTGGTGATCGTCATGGCGGTGATGCTGCCGATCATCGAGATCAACCAGCTGGTCACTTGAACCGCACAACCCGATTCGACCTGGCCCGGTCCGGTCCGATCCGATCCGGTCCGATCCCGCCGGGCCCGGTCCGTAGGAGCTGGCTTGCCAGCGAAGGCGTCGGCCCCGGCGATGCAGGTCGCGCGGGCCTCTTCGCCGGCAAGCCGGCTCCGAGGGGAGTAGCAAAGGCGGGGGCCGAAGGGCAGGGCAGCCATGAATTTTCACGCTGCCTGCCGCACTCCCGACCCGGCAAGCCGCCAAGCTCGGGTTCCTCGTTCTGTCATGTTCAGACCCGGTGGCCAGCGCCGTCGGCCCTTGCCGCCCGACGCGGTTGTCCACCTTGGCAACCTGGCTGTCACCTTCCCGGGAAGGGCCGGAAAACCGGCGACAAACACCCGAGAATCTTTTGCAAAAACAGTCGGTTTCTCCCGAGGTTTTTTCCTTTATCTGTCACCGGAAACTGCGAACTTCTCTCCCCATGGCCTCACCCATCAAGCCGTCTGGATCAAGGCTTCTGGCCCGAGCGCCATGGCGTCATGCAAGAGCTATTCACCCAACGTACGAACACGACGAAAGGAGATTCTTCATGTTTAAGCGCAACGTTCTGGCGGCATCCCTGACCCTGGCTGCCCTGTGCTCGGCACAGGCGGCAATGGCTGATATCAACGGCGGTGGTGCAACCCTGCCACAACCGCTGTATCAGACCGCTGGCGTACTGACCGCCGGCTTCGCTCCCTACATCGGCGTAGGCAGCGGCAACGGCAAGGCGGCCTTCCTGAACAACGACTACACCAAGTTCGTGGCCGGCACCACCGGCAAGAACGTGCACTGGGCCGGTAGCGATTCCAAGCTCTCTGGCGCGGAACTGAGCGCCTACGCCAGCGCTCACGAAGCCGCCTGGGGCAAGCTGATCCAGGTGCCTTCGGTGGCCACTTCGGTAGCCATTCCGTTCAACAAGGCCGGCACCGCTGCGGTCAACCTGAGCGTCAATGACCTGTGCGGCGTGTTCTCCGGCCGTGTTTCCGACTGGAGCCAGATCTCCGGTTCAGGCCGTACCGGCGCCATCACCGTGGTTTACCGCAACGAAAGCAGCGGCACCACCGAGCTGTTCACCCGCTTCCTCAACGCCAAGTGCGCCGAGACTGGCACCTTCGGCGTGACCACCAACTTCGCCGCCAGCTACACCGGTGGCCTGCCGGCCGGCGCAGTGGCCGCTGTGGGCAGCCAGGGCGTGATGGATGCCCTGAACGCCGGCGACGGTCGCATCACCTACATGAGCCCGGACTACGCCGCGCCAACCCTGGCCGGTCTGGACGACGCCACCAAGGTGGCCAAGGTGGCCGGCGTTTCGCCTGCTCCGGCCAACGTGTCCGCCGCCATCGGTGGCGTTCCGGTCCCAGCCGTGGCCGATCGCGCTGATCCGGACAAGTGGGTGCCTGTATTCGGCAAGACCGGCGCCACCGGCACCGTGCCTTACCCTGATACCGGCTATCCGATCCTGGGTTTCACCAACCTGATCTTCAGCCAGTGCTATGCCGACGCCACCCAGAGCGGCCAGGTGCGTGACTTCTTCGCCCGTCACTACGGCGCGACCACCAACAACGACGCGGCCATCACCGCCAACCGTTTCGTGCCGCTGCCAACCGCCTGGAAAACCGCGATCCGCACCACCTTCGTCACCGCTTCCAACACCCTGAGCATCGGCAACACCAACGTCTGCAACAACATCGGTCGTCCGCTGTAACGGCGAACCCCACCGAGCGGCAACACCCGATCAGCAACGGTTTCGGCCGTTGCTGATTTTTTTCATCCAGCATCTGTTCAGAGCGCGCATCCAGCGGGCTTACGCCCTCCGAACGGCCAGTGACATCACCGGATAGGACAGGAGTCTTGTCATGCCCAAAGCTCAATGGTTGATCGCTTCACTGTTATACGGCGCGTTCTGCGTCCAGCAGGCCCAGGCGGATGTCAACGGTGGAGGCTCGACCTTCAACCGGCCGCTGTATCAGAGCGCCGGGGTGTTGACCCCGGGGTTCGCGCCCTACATTGGCGCGAACCAGGGCCGGGAAAAAGTGGCTTTCCTGCTGAACGACTACAACGTGCTGGTGCCGGGCGCAGCCCCCAGGACCGTGCATTGGGTGGCCAGTGAGTCGAGGCTCAGCGCGGTGGAACAGAGCAACTACGCCGTGGCCTATGGGGCGCAGTTCGGCAAGCTGATCCAGGTGCCTTCGGCCGCGACGAGCGTTGCAATTCCGTTCAACAAGCCCGGCAGCCAGGCACTGGACCTGAGCATCGACGCCTTGTGTGGGGTGTTCTCGGGGCGCCTGGCCGGTTGGGACTGGATCCAGGGTTCCGGACGTACCGGCCCGATCACCGTGGTGTATCCCAAAGGCAGCAGCGGTTTCACCGAGCTGTTCACTCGTTTCCTGAATGCCAAGTGCAATGAAACCGGGACCTTTGCCGTGACCAGCAACTTTGAGTACAGCTACTCGGGCGGGTTGCCGACCGGTGCGCTGGCGGCCAGCAGCGCGGATGCCATCATGGCGGCGGTGAATGCCCGGGATGGCGCCATCACCTTCATGAGCCCGGCCCTTGCGGCGCCGACCCCGGCCGGGCTGGATGACGGCAACAAGGTGGCCAGGGTTGCCGGGGTCTCGCCGGCGCCGGCCAACATCGTCGATGCCATCAACAGCGTTCCGCTGCCCTCCATCGCCGAGCGGACTAACCCGGACAAGTGGGTGCCGCTGTTCGGCAAGTACTGGGAGCCGGGCGTCGTGCCTTATCCGCAGACCGGCTATCCGATCCTGGGCTACACCAACCTGATCTTCAGCCAGTGCTATGCCGATGCCACTCAAAGCAATCAGGTGCGTGACTTCTTGGCTCGTCACTATGGCGCGCTTGAGGCCCGAAACAATGACCAGGCAATCAGGGCTCAGGGCATGCTGCCCCTGCACCCGTCCTGGAAAGTCGCCGTGCGTTCCAGCTTCCTGAGCGCCACCAATGCCTTGAGCATCGGTAATCCCAACGTCTGCAACGGCATCGGCCGGCCACTGTGAGCTGGCTCCGGCAGCGGCTTGGGCCGTTGCCGGAGCCCAACGTCGCCTGCATTACACCCGTTAGATGAATTTTCCGTGACATCCGTTCGGTCGCGCCCCGCGCCAACGGCCTATCCCCTAAAGCAGTGACGCGTGCCCTGGGCCCTACAAGCGTCGCGCTCCCCTGGGCGTCATAACAAAGGATGAGTAGTAATGGTTCGCTGCAAACCACCGGTCAAATCCCCAGCCCTGCGCCTTGATGGCGAGTTGCCGAGCCTGCGGCTCAAGCCCCTGGCCCAGGCCATTGCCTTGCTGATGGTGGCGGGCAGTGCCCATGGCGCCACGGCCTTCAGTTCCGGCTGGTTCGCCGACAAGGGCGCGTCCCAGGCCGCCACTGCCGCGCGCACCAACGGCCAGGTGCCGGGGATTCCGCCGCTGTCCCAGCAGACCCGGGTCAACCAGCAGTTGCAGCGTTCCTTGAGCAACCTCAATGCCAGCGTCGCCGCCATTGCTGCCCAGCAGGCGGCCCAGGCCGCAGCGCGCCAGGCCGCGTTCGGCACGGTGAGCACCATTCCCGATGGCCTCGGCGAAGGCGGGCTGAAGGTCGATAACAGCCTGACCCAGGGTTGGCTCAATGCCAAAGGCCCGGTGCAGAGCCAGTCCGGCGGCAAGACCACGGTGACCATCGAGCAGACCGCGGACAAGGCCATCCTCAACTGGGAAACCTTCAACGTCGGGCGCAATACCACCGTGGATTTTCAGCAGCAGTCCAACTGGGCGCTGCTGAACAAGGTCAACGACCCCAATGGTCGGCCCAGCGAGATCCAGGGCCAGATCAAGGGCGCCGGTACGGTGATGATCATGAACCGCAACGGGGTGATCTTCAGCGGCACCAGCCAGGTCAACGTGCGCAACCTGGTAGCGGCCGCGGCCACCATCAGCGACGAGCAGTTCACCCAGCGCGGGCTCTATGTCGACGCCAACGGCACCCAGCCGACCTTCACCGATGCCCTGGGCAAGGTCCAGGTGCAGCGCGGCGCATTGATCCAGACCCATCCGGCGGCCAGCTCCACCGAGTCCGGTGGCTACGCCTTGCTGCTGGGGTCGGAAGTGGAAAACGCCGGCACCATCGTCACCGCCAAGGGCCAGACCACCCTGGCCGCCGGTGACAGTTTCTACATCCGCCGCGGGGTCGGCACCAGCGGCAACCAGCACTCCACCACCCGCGGCAATGAAGTTGCCACCTCGCTGAAGGCCGGCAGCAGCGCCGGCAAGGTCAGCAACAGCGGCCTGATCATGGCCGCCACCGGCGACATCACCCTGACCGGGCATCAGGTGCAACAGAACGGCGTGGCCCTGGCCAGCACCTCGGTGGACACCCGCGGCACCATCCACCTGCTCAACGCCGCCAGCGACAGCAGCGGCAGCGTGACCCTGGGGCAGGGCAGCACCACCGCGATCCTGCTGGACAGCAGTGGCAGCACCGCCCTGGACAGCCAGCGCAACAACGGCCTGATCAACCTCGACGGCACCCCGACCAACCTGATCACCGGCCAGTTCAACAACTTGAGCAGCGTCGCCGACCGCAGCGATCAGTCGCGGGTGGAGATCGTCAGCGGCGGCACCGTGGACTTCCAGAGCGGCTCCATCACCCTGGCCACCGGTGGCCAGGTGGCGGTCAGCGCTGGCCAGCGCAGCCTGGTGCGCGACGGCGCGGTGATCGATGTGGCCGGCGCGGTCGGGGTCAAGGTGGCGATGGAGTCCAACACCATCAAGATCAACGTCCAGGGCAACGAGCAGCGCGACTCGGCGGGCAACCGCGACAGCGGCCAGTTGATCAACAACGACGTCTGGGTCGACCTGCGCGAGCTGGTGTTCGTCCCGGCCGGCACCAACGGCTACGCCACCGACCGCTGGTACACCGCCGGCGGCCTGCTGGAAGTGGGCGGCTACCTGGGCACCCAGGGCCACAACATTGGCGAGTGGATGGCCCAGGGCGGCACCCTGACCTTCACCGGCAAGGAGGTGGTGACCCAGTCCGGCGCCCAGTTGAACCTGTCCGGCGGCACCGTCGACGTGCAGGCCGGCTACATCCAGCAGACCTGGCTCAAGGGCGTCGACGGGCGCCTGTACGAGCTGTCCCGGGCCCCGGGGGACCTGCTCTACACCGGCATCTACAAGGGCTACGTGGACAGCAGCCCGCGCTGGGGCCGCACCGATTACTACTACAACCCGCTGATCGCCCAGCAGCGCCGCTACGAGGCCGGTTATACCGTGGGCCGCGACGCCGGCAAGCTGGTGATCGGCACCGGCAACGCGGTGCTTGAAGGCCAGCTGGTCAGCGAAGTGTTCAAGGGCGAACGCCAGACCCAGGCGCCCAACGTCAAGCTCGACGGCTACCAGCAGTCGCACAAGGCCGCGGCCCAGCGCGCGCAACTGATCATTGGCAACTACACGCCGATCTACAACAAGGCCACCGGCACCCTGGGCTATGCCCTGGGCCCCAGCACCGATCAGGTGCTGATCGCCGGCAATCAGCAGAAGATCGCCGACGGCCTGGACCTCACCACGGCCCTGCCGGCCAACCGTCAGGGCCAGCTGGTGCTCGACAGCGATCAGCTCAACGGCTTCCAGCTGGGAGCGATCAAGGTCGGTGCCAAGCAGCAGATCCAGGTCAACGGCGCGCTGCAGGTGGCCGACGGCGGCGACATCACCCTGTTCGGGCCGCAGGTGCAGCTCAACGCCAACCTCACCGCCCACGGTGGCAGCATCAACGCCGGCAACGTGCTGAACCAGGTGGATGTGAACCGCAACTTCGTGGTCGGCGATGTGATCCTCGCGCCCAGCGGCGGCGCCCAGGCCCGGGTCGAGGTGGCCGACGGGGTCAAGCTCGATACCAGCGGGCGCTGGAGCAACCTGGCCCTGGACCCATCGGACAGCAGCGGCCTGGCCTTTATCAACGGTGGCAAGGTGTCGCTGCGCAGCAGTGGCGATCTCAACCTGGGCAACGGCAGCCTGGTGAATGCCAGCTCCGGCGCCAGCCTTGGCTATGACGGCAAGGCCACGGGCGGCAAGGGCGGCGACGTGACCCTGGCGGCCGACGGCAAGCTCGACCTCAAGGGCGAGCTGCGCGGCTATGGAGTCAACGGCGGCGGCACCCTGGCCCTGCAGGCGCACAAGGTGCTGATCGGCGCCAAGGACGTGGCCCCGCAAGCCGGAACCTTGCAACTGGCGGGGGACTTCTTCAATAAGGGTTTCGGTGCCTACGACATCACCGGCAATGAAGGCCTGACGGTGGCCGACGGCGCCCAGGTCGAGGTCAAGATGCCGGTCTACCGCTTCGCCGCCCAGGCTGGCAGCAGTGCCACTGGCAGCGATCCGGCCAGTGTTCTGCAGCCCTGGCTGCCGGACCTGTACCAGCAGGACGCGGCCAAGGGCGTGCTGACCCAGCGCCGCGGCGCCGGGCTGACCCTGAGCGCCGGCAATCAGTACTCCACGGCTGCCCAGCTGGCCAGCACCGCGTTGAGCGTGGGGCAGGGTGCGGTGATCAGTGTCGACCCGGGGCAGGCCATCAACCTGCGCAGCGTCGGTCAACTGACGATGAACGGCACCCTCAATGCCTGGGGCGGCAGTGTCAGCCTCAGTGGTTTGACCGTGGCCAGTTCCGAGGCGGCCAATGCCGCCGGCCACGGGCGTTCGATCTGGGTCGGCGAGCAGGCAGTGATTGACGTGGCGGCGCGGGCGCTGAGCGCGGTGGACAACCGCGGGCGCCTTTACGGCCAAGTGCGCAATGGCGGCAAGATCGCCATCGGCGGCGAGATCGACCTGGCCACCGGCATCGCCAAGGCCAGCGACCTGTTCGTGGTGGTGCGTGACGGCGCGCGCCTGGACGCTTCCGGCACCCAGGCGGCCCTGGACATCCCCGGCCAGGGCCGGGTGCAGGTGGCCAGCAACGGCGGCAGCATCAGCTTGGCTTCCAACAACGGCCTGTACCTGGACGGCAGTTTCGTCGCCCGGGCCGGCGGCGCGGGCGCGGCGGGGGGCAGTTTGTCCCTGGCCCTGGAAAGCCCGTATTACATCAAGAACGCGGTCAACGACCGGGTGCTCAAGGCCCGGGAGCTGGTGCTCAGCCAGATCCACCAGGGCAGTGGGCTACCGGCCAGCGCCGACGCCGCGGCCGCCAGCCTGGAGTACGGCCATGGGCGTCTCGGGGTGGATCAGGTCACGGCCGGCGGTTTCGACAACCTGGCGCTGCTGAGCAACGGCCTGCTGAGCTTCGACGGCGATGTGTCGCTGCACATGGGCCAGAGCCTGCGCCTGTACAGCGGCGCGCTGAACCTCAGCGAAAACGCCGCGGCCAACGCCCGGGTCAATCTGTCGGCGCCGTACCTGCTACTGGCGGGCATCCTCGCGCCGCTGGAAGCCAAGGACCAGTACCTGCGCCCGGTGTCCACCGGCACGCCGTCGCAGCGGGCCACCCAGGCCCAGTTCAACGCCAGCGCCAACCTGATCGATGTGCGCGGCAACGTGGTGTTCGGCAGCAAGGGCACCTTGCGCCAGGCCGACAACAGCCTGCTGAACGTCGAGCGCCGTGGCTTCGACCATGTGCAACTGACCAGCCAGGGCGATTTGCGCTTCCTCGCCGGGGCCGGCGCCGATGTGATCGCCAAGGGCATCAGCACCCAGTTGCTGACCCAGGGCGACATGACCCTGCGGGCGGCGCAGTTGTACCCGGCCACCGAGGTCGGAGCCCGGGTGATT
This sequence comes from Pseudomonas protegens, assembly GCF_013407925.2. Lineage (NCBI taxonomy): Bacteria > Pseudomonadati > Pseudomonadota > Gammaproteobacteria > Pseudomonadales > Pseudomonadaceae > Pseudomonas > Pseudomonas protegens. The sequence goes on from NZ_CP060201.1 coordinate 6,290,756, forward strand.
GCCGGTTACCTCAACGACATCTCCGGCACCCGCATCAATTTCGACCCTAGCCGTACCCTGACCATCGGCCGTACCGGCAATGCCGAGGCGCCCGTGCCGTACTCGGCCTTCGGCCGCCTGCAACTGGGCGCGGCCAGCATCAAGCAGGGTGGGGTGGTGCGCGCGCCCCTGGGGCTGATCGAGATCGGCAACCTGGGCGCCAGCAAGGTCGAGTTGCTGCCCGGCAGCCTGACCTCGGTCAGCGGCAAGGGCCTGGTGCTGCCTTACGGCGGCACCGTCGACGGTCAGGTCTACAAGTACAACGGCAAGACCGTGACCTTCCTCGGCCAAGGTGCCCTGGTGAATGAGAACAGCGACCTGAGCGTCGGGGTGATCCTCGGCGGCCAGTCGGTGCAGGTGCAATCCGATGCCACCGTGGACCTGTCCGGTGGCGGCGAGCTGCTGGGGGCCGGGTTCATCTCCGGGCGCGGCGGTTCCACCGATGCGCGCTACAGCCCGCTGGTGCAGATCGGCGCCAACGGCAGTTTCATCCTGCCGGGCCTGGGCACTAACCCGATCTACGCCATCGTGCCCGGGGCCCAGCCGGGCTATGCGCCGGTGGCCCCGGAAGGCGGCGCGGTGGACCCGCTGATCGGCCAGCAGATCACCATCGGCAGTGGCGTGCCGGGGCTGGCGGCGGGCACCTACACCCTGATGCCGTCCACCTATGCGCTGATGCCGGGGGCCTTTCGCGTCGAGATCAACGGCCTGGCCGGGCTTGGCAGCGAAGGCGCGGCCCAGCAGCTGCGCAATGGCTCCTGGTCCACCGCCGGGCGCCTGTCGATCGCCAACACCGGGATCAGCAACAGCGTGGCCAGCCAGTTGATCCTGACTTCGGCCGATACCCTGCGGCGTTATTCCCAGTACAACGAAACCGGCTACGCCCAGTTCGCCCTGGCCGATGCGGCGCGCCTCGGGGTGCCCCGGCCGATGCTGCCGGTGGACGCCAAGACCCTGAAGCTGGCGCTGCAAGCGGGGGCCGGGGCGGAGGCTTTCTCGTTCCGCGGCATCGGTCGTTTCGACGCCGCCCAGGGCGGCTACGGCGGCACCGTGGCGATCCTCAACATGGGCAGCGGCGGCATCGAAGTGGTGACCAGCGGCAAGTCGGCCACCAGCGGCTTCAGTGGCGTCACCCTGGACGCGGACAGCCTCAATAACCTGGGCGCGGCGCGGCTGATGCTCGGTGGCCTGACGCTGGTCAAATACGGCCAGGGCGGCAACTACATCACCCTGGCCGAAGGCATCAACACGCCCAAGGGCTCCATCACCTTGCGCGAAGGCGTGACCCTGGCCGCGCCGGAAGTGTTCCTGGTGAGCAACAGCGGCGAGATCGTCCTGGAGCAGGGCGCCTCGATCAACACCCTGGGGCGCGGCAAGGCCAGCTATGACGCCCGGGACGGCTTCACCTACCAGGTGGCCAATATGCTGGCGGTGTCCAATGGCCTGCTCAATGTCATCAGCAAGGTCCAGGCCGGTGGGCAAAGCAGCGGCGGCATCCGGGTCGGCTCCTGCGCCAGCGCGCCCTGCAGCGGGCAGACCGCGCTGTATTCCGAAGGCAGCATCGTTGCCCTGACCGACAACACCTTCGAACTGGGCGATCAGGTGCGCTACGGCACCCGCCACCTGAACCTGGGCCTGAACGCCATCAACGTCGGCAGCCCCGAAGCCCTGGCGGCCGCGGCGGCGGGCAACCGCCTGCCCAGTGGCATGACCCTGACCCAGCAGGTACTGGACCGTCTGCTGCGCGGCGACACCCAGTTCGGCGCGCCGGCCCTGGAGACCCTGCAGCTCTCGGCGCGGGACGGTTTCAACTTCTACGGCAGCGCCACCCTGGACACCTACGACCCGCTGACCGGCAAGTCGCTGCTGAGCAACCTGATGCTCTCCACCCCGGCGATCTACGGCGCGGGCGGGGCCAATGACGTGGCCCGCATCCACACCGCCAACCTGATCTGGCAGGGCGCCGTGACCCCGGCCGGAGCGGTGGTGACCGGTGGCGCCGGGACCGGCAGCGGGCGCCTTGCGATCGACGCCGAGCGCATCGAGTTCGGCTACGGCGCCTTCGCCCAGCCCAGCACCACCCAGAGCTTCGACCGCCTGGCCCTGGGCTTTGCCAACGTCAACCTGAATGCCAGCCAGCGCATCACCGCCAACCACAAGGGCAGCCTGGCGGTCTACCAGAGCCAGGGCGCCTTCGACCCGCTCAGCGGCTTTGCCTACAGCGGCGGCAACCTGAATATCCTCACCCCGCTGATGACCGGCGAGGCCGGCTCGGTGAACCGCATCACTGCCGGTGGCGTCATCGATATCAGCGCCTCGGCCGGGCCCCGTGGCGCGGCCAATGGCCAGGGCGCGGAACTGTCCCTGCAGGGCGACAGCATCCGCCTGGCCAGCGCCGTGGTCCTGCCCAGCGGCAAGGTGACCCTGGGCGCCCGGGGCGATGTCAGCCTGACCGACGCAGCGCTGATCGACGTGGCGGGCCGCACCATTGCCTTCAATGATCTGAGCCAATACGGCGCCGGTGGCGAAGTGCTGCTGCAAAGCCGCAACGGCAACGTGCTGCAGGCGGCCGGCTCGACCATCGATCTTTCGGCCAGCCACAACCAGGCCGGCAAGCTGCGGGCGGTGGCGCTGGACAGCGCGGCCGGGCGGGTCGATCTGGCGGGCCGCATCCTCGGCGGCAGCAGTGGCCAGTACGATGCCGGCGGCACCCTGGTGCCGTTCCTCGGCGCCACGGTGGAAATCCAGGCCCAGCACCTGGGCAGCAGCGGCAGCCTGGACGAGCAGTTCGCCGCCCTCAACCAGCGCCTGAACCAGGGTCAGGTCTTTGGCGCCCGCAGCTTCCAGCTCAAGCAGGGCGACCTGACCATCGGCGACGGGGTCAAGGCCAGCAGCGTCAACGTCTCGCTGGACCACGGCAGCCTGCGGGTCACCGGGCGGGTGGACGCCAGCGGCGCGCGGGTCGGCAGCATCAACCTGGCGGCCAGCCAGGGCCTGACCCTGGACAGCGGCGCGCTGCTGGACGCCCACGGCAGCACGCTGCGGGTCGACAGCTACGGCAAGATCATCGATTCGCCGAACCGCGCCAGCGTGGTCCTGAGCTCGGGCCAGGGCCGCCTGACCCTGGCCGACGGCGCGCGCATCGACCTGCGCCACGGCACCGATGTGGCGTCGGGCAGCGCCCCGGGGCAGAACGACGGCCGCAGCCGCGGCACCCTGGAGCTGAACGCGCCGCGCATCGTCCAGGCGGACCAGAGCAGCAACGACATCGACATCGAGGCCCGTGGCCGCCTGGATATCCAGGGCGCGCGCTCGATCGCGGTCAACGGCATGATCAGCTACGACGATGCCACGGAAAAAACCGACGCCACCGCCAGCGGGCGTCCTTACCAGGAGATCACCCAGGCCTACCTGGATGCCAAGCACCTGCAGAGCACTGCCTTTATCAACGCTGCGCTGCAGAACAACGACCTGCTGCACAACAAGCTGGCCGGCCTGAACAACGCCACCTACGCCGATGCCTTGCACTTGCGGCCCGGGGTGCAGATCGTCAGCAAGACCGCCGACGGCGACCTGGTGGTGCAGGGCGACCTGGACCTGTCCGGCTACCGGTACGCCAGCTTGAACCCCCACACCCGGAAGGACGACAACGTCTACGGCTCCGGTGAAGTGGGCAGCCTGACCCTGCGCGCCGGCGGCGACCTGAACGTCTACGGCAGCATCAACGACGGTTTCGCGCCGCCGCCGGGCACCGATGACGACAATGGCTGGATCCTGCGGGCCGGCATCGACTTCACCGGTGGCGATATCGTGATTCCGGGGGGCGGCCTGTCCCTGGCCGACGGCACCCTGTTCCCCGGGGGCAGCACCCTCAACTACGACTTGCCGATCAAGGCCCTGACCTTGCCGCAGGGCACGCGCCTGCCAGTGGCGGCGACCCTCAGCGAGAGCCTGGTGCTGCCGGCGGGCACGGTGCTGGCCGCCGCGGTGCGCGACAGCAACGGTACGCTGCTGTTCGCCGCCGGCACCCTGTTGAACCAGAGCCTGACCCTGAGCCCGGGCAGCGTGCTGGAGGCCGGCACCCTGCTGACCGCCAATACCGCGGTGAAAGCCCTGACCTGGCCCAAGGGCGTGCCCCTGCCGGGCGTTGCCGGGGCGCGTAACCTGGTGGTGCTCGACGGTGGCAAAGACCTGTCCCGTGGGGCGCTGATTCCGTCGGGCACCGATATCAAGCTGCCGGGCGGGGTGGCCTCGGTGCTGTTGCGGCCGGAAAACGGCGGGCGCCAGGGCAAGCTCTTGGCCATCGCGCCGATGCTGACAGAGGGCGCACAGTCCTGGTCCCTGCGCCTGGTGGCCGGGGCCGACACCGAGGCGGCCGACAGCCGCGTGCTGCAGAGCCAGCCCACGGCGGGCAACCTGCACCTGGCGGACAGCCATTACGGGATGTTTGGCCAGGCGCAGTATGTCTGGACCGAAGAGGGCTCCCTGGACTTCTTCGGCGACGACAGCATGGTCGGCCAGCCGATCGACTTCGTAGGGCTCGGTGACCCTGCGCTGTGCGACAACACCCCCAGCTACTGCGCCGTTGGCGATTCCCACACCCTGGTGCCCAGCAGCATCCGCTTCAGCGTCGTGCGCACCGGCGCCGCCGACCTCGACCTGCTGGCGGCCGGCAACCTGAGCATGGATTCGCTGTTCGGCGTGTACACCGCCGGCACCTCCTCCAGTGCCACCTCGGCCAGCGATCCCTACAACCTGGCGCGGGGAGGCAACGGCCAGAAAGTGCTGAACAACGTCGCCGGCGGCTACGAGTCCCTGGTGGACGGTGGCGCTGGCAGTGTCTACCGGGCCTGGTACCCGGACGGCGGCGGCAACCTGCGGATCAAGGTCGGGGCGAACCTCGGCGGCAATATCGTGACCCTGCCCAACCAATTGCCCCCGGGCCGCCCTGTGGCCGGCGACACCGGCAACGACTCCAGCAACGTGGGCAACTGGCTGTGGCGCCAGGGCAACGACCTGAGCGGCGGCGTGGCGCGAAACACCGCCTGGTGGATCAACTTCGGCACCTACACCGCCAACAGCGCCGGCGGCGCCGACCAGATGGTCGGCTTCACCGGCTTCGGCACCCTGGGCGGCGGCAACCTGGAGGTCGAGGTCGGCGGTGATGCCGGCGCCCTGGCGCCCATGGCGGCGCCGGTCTACGCCAGCTACGTCAACCCGCGCAGCACCGGGCTGATCCTGGCGGTGGGCAGCACCGGCCGGGTGGCCGCCGATGGCAGCCGGCAAGTGACCGGGGGTGGCGACCTGACCCTGCGCGTCGGCGGGCAGGTCAACCCCTACAGCCAGGTCGGCTTTGGCGTGTTCAACGGCGCCCTGGTGGACCTGCGCGGCCATGCGCAACTGAGCAGCGCGGCCCTGGGCAGCCTGGACCTGCACTACGGCGCCCAGGCGGCGGACCAGAGCCGCAGCGAAACCCGGGCCTTCGAGCCGCAGCGGGCGACCCTGGCGGTGGCCGCCGGTGGCATGACCCTGATGCCCGGCGATGCCACCTTCAGCCTGTCGACCCGTGGCGACCTGGTGCTGCAGACCGTGGCCGACCCCGGGCGCGCGCCCCTAGCCAATGGCTGGGCCTACCAGGGCGCCAACGGGGCCACGGGCATCGGCCAGAGCTGGTTCTCCCTGTGGACCGAGCGCAGCGCCATCGACCTGTTCTCGGCCGGCGGCAACCTCACGCCGTTGACCAGGGGCACGGAAACCGACATGGCCACCGTCTACCCGCCGACCTTGCGCGCCGTGGCGGCCAGCGGCAGCCTCTATTACGGCCAGTCCAGCCAGTATGAGGCGGGGGCGGCGGTGGTTCCGGCGGCACTGGTGCTGGCGCCTTCGCTGAACGGCCAACTGCAACTGCTGGCCGGCGACTCGATCTACGGTGGCGAGCTGAGCGTCAGCCGCTCCAGCGCCTCGGCGCAGGCGCTGGCGACTCCCGAGCACCCGGCCTTCATGGCCACCAGCACCACCCTGGCGGGGATTCCCCTGGCGGCCAGCGGCAATCTCTCCGCCGACGGCAACCGGGCCCGCGGCGGGGTGTTCCCGCTGTTTGCCTTCGGCCCCAACACGGCGACCAACCAGTGGGCGAACCCCGAGCCTGCGCGGTTCTACGCCATCAACGGCGACCTGCTGGGAGTCAGCAGCGGCCGCGTGCTGACCCTCACCACGGCGTCCGACCCACGCCTGGGGCAGACCTACTATGAAGGCGGCGGCGCGGTCTGGATGCAGGCCGGCCAGGACATCGTCAGCAGCGGCACGGTTCTGGGCGGGGCCAGGGGCGGCAACAGCACCTATGGCGAATACACCTTCAGCGGCAACCTGTTCGTGCACCACAACCCTGGTGACATCTCCATCGCCCGTGCCGGGCGCGACATCCTCTACAGCAGCTTCAACGTCGCCGGCCCCGGCACCCTGGAGCTGACCGCGGGGCGCAACATCCTCATGGAGGACCGGGTCAGCGTCACCAGCCTCGGCGCGGTGGCGGCGGGGGACAGCCGGCCCGGGGCGAGCATCGTGATGCAGGCCGGATTTGGCGCCAACGGCCCGGACTTCCGGCGTTTCGTCGCGGCCTACCTGGACCCGGCCAACCTGGCCCAGCCCGGCGAGAGCCTGGCGGGCGGCAAGGTGGCCAAGACCTACGACAGCGAACTGCTGGGCTGGCTGGCCGAGCGCTTCGGTTTCGTCGGCGACAGCGCCCAGGCCCGGGCCTACTACGCGGCGCTGCCGGCCGAGCAGCAGCGGGTGTTCGCCCGCCAGGTGTATTTCGCCGAACTCAAGGCCGCCGGCCGCGAGTACAACCAGGAAGGCGGCGTGCGCCAGGGCAGCTACGCCCGGGGCCGGGCGGCGATTGCCGCGCTGTTCCCGAGCACCGACGTGGCTGGCAACCCGATCAGCTACAAGGGCGACATCACCCTGTTCGGCGGTGCCGGGGTGCACACCGACTTTGGCGGCAATATCCAGATGCTGACCCCCGGCGGCCACCAGACCTTCGGCATCGAAGGCACCGCGCCGCCGGCCTCGGCCGGGGTCATCACCCAGGGCGCGGGGGACATCCAGCTGTACTCCCTGGGCAGCATCCTCCTGGGCCAGAGCAGGATCATGACCACCTTCGGCGGCTCGATCATGGGCTGGTCGGCGGCGGGCGACATCAACGCCGGCCGGGGTTCCAAGACCACCGTGGTCTACACCCCGCCCAAGCGGGTCTACGACACCTGGGGCAACGTCAGCCTGTCACCGTCGGTGCCCAGCACCGGGGCCGGGATCGCCACCCTCAACCCGATTCCCGAGGTGCCGGCCGGCGACATCGACCTGATCGCGCCGTTGGGCACCATCGACGCCGGCGAGGCGGGGATCCGGGTGTCGGGCAACGTCAACATCGCCGCGCTGCGGGTGGTCAACGCGGCGAACATCCAGACCCAGGGCAAGTCCTCCGGCGTGCCGGTGAGCGCCACCGTCAACACCGGCGCCATGACCTCGGCCAGCGCCGCCGGCTCCGCCGCGTCCCAGGCCGCGGAAGACGCCGCCCGCAGCCAGCAGGCGGCGGCCAAGCAGGGCCGGGCATCGATCGTCACCGTGGAAGTGCTGGGCTTTGGCTCCGAGCCGGTGCAACGCCAGCGCGAAGAAGCCAGCCGCGCCCCGGGCTACAACCCCGACAGCCCGGTGCAGATCCTGGGCGCCGGCCCCTTGAGCGACCAGGCGCGGGCGCGCCTGACCGATGAGGAGCGTGGGCAACTGACGTTGTAAGAACCTCTCGTGGTAGCAAGGCTTGGGGGCGATCGTTGATCGCCCCCGTTTTTTTGGGCTGATGGGAATGGGGCAGGTGCAGGGCTGTATGAGAACGCGTTTATATCTCCGGCCTGCGGTCCGGGTATTCCGCGTCGAAGCCTTGGGTGGGGTGTGGGGGGAGGGGGTGATCTTTCATTAGGTTGGGGAAGCGCAGATTTGGATTTTTATCAAGTTGTTTGGATAACTCAGAGTAAAGCTCGTAGAGCTTTTCGTCTGGCTTATATCCAAAGTTGTGAATTGGTCTAGGGGTTGGTTCAAATGCTCCCCGTAAATTATCGAGGGCGGTAGAATTTCCTAAAGATGCTGCTCGCTGGTAATAGAATAAGGCGCGAGGTTTGTTTTTTTTCGCGATCTGATAAAAGCTAGCTGTCTTTAGAATCGCGTCAGGGTTTTCCTGAGCCCCTGCGCACCGATAATAACGTTCCGCCATGTCGTCATCTTGCTTGTGTCTAGGCAGTGCATAAGCAAAATATTGACCTATTTGGACTTGTGCTAGGGGGCTGCCTAATTGTGCCGCTTGGAAAAGGTATGAAGCAGCCATTCGCTCAGACTTTAGAACTCCTTTTCCGTGTTCAGCAATAACGGACCAGTTGTAGTAACCCAATGGTACTTTAAGTTTGACCATGCGTTCATAGAGCTCTAGCATTTTAGCGGTGTCTTGCTCAACACCAGGTCTTCCCGGCCAACCTGTACGATAAAGGCCGGCTAAGTTGTGCATGGCTTTCCAATGATCCTTGGCAATGGCTTGCTCATAAAGCCCCACGATTTTTTTCCAATCCTTAACCCCGCGCGTTTTTTCTAGAATACGCGCTTGTTGAAACCAGGATTCAGCCTGTGGGTCCAGTGGTGGGTTGTTGTCTCGTTCATAGGCGCAGGTAAAAACTGGATAGGCCATGGCCATCGCTCCGCTCAATAGAAATGAAATAATAAAGGCGCAGTAATATATGGTTTTAATCAACGTCTTTAGCATAAGGCGTCTCTATATCCCAAAAGCGAGTTAGACGTATGGTAAGTGGGCGGTTTCGCTATTTTTTTCAGTTGTCGTCCACAACTAGTTTCGAGTGCACGTAGATATCTCGGAAGTAAGCCTGTTCGCCCACGGCCAGGACGCTGCTGGGTTCGGGGCTGCAGGCGGTGAAGGTGGTGACCACCACGTTGAGCCGGGTATATCCGTGAGGTTGTAGGGTTTGCCCTTTTCGCCATCGTGCGCGAGAGCACCTCGGATCGTTTTAGTTATATACGTTGCAGATGCCGGCCTATGTCATCTGGGCTTTTCTGCAGCTGACTAGAAGTAGCATGCTTTCTGCGGCTTGATTACATACATCGCTGATAGGGACCGGGCCGGATCGTTATTTTAGTTGCCTACCGACCCCAGAATATCCCTTAGTTTTGATATGTCTTCCTCGTAGAAGGAACTGCACTGTGAAACGGCTATGAATACGTCACTTGAATTGTTTATGAAAGTACTGCAAGTCACATTTGCCCCTTCCGTCCCATCTGTTTTTCCATATGTGAAATCTTTCATATCCAATAATCTCCACCCTTCTTTAACTAGCTTTAGTCTTGCCGCTTTGGATGCCTCGGTAATATGAACGATTGCACTAGGGTAAGGGAGTTTTATCAGGTTGTTATAAGGCTGGCGCACTTCTTTGCCAAGCGCGGGCATAACCTCGTCAAGTGCTTTTCCCATTACAATAAATGTCGGCAGGTTTTCCAGGTTTGTGTCATAGGTCGGCTGGTCCCTGGTAGCCAGTTTGAGTATGGTTGTATTTTTCTCCTGAAAACAGTCCAAAACTTCAAGCTTGATCTTCGGCATGTTGGGTAAGCATCGCTGTTCGTTAGAGAAAGCCAGCAACGAAAAAGAAGCAGAACAAAACAGTGTCAGCAACCTAAGAAAAAACTTATGTCTCATCATTTAATACGCTCCAGATGGCTTTGGATGCCTGCTGTCTCTCATTGTTGTGATTCGTTATACCATTTGGATTTTTCCTGTTAGTTATCGCCCCATAATTCTAGAGATTGTTTGGGGCGAACCTTCATCTGCACGTCTATTGATTCTCTCCCTGGCCCAATAAAATCCAGATGTATCACAAGCATTGTAATTATCTGTGGCAAGCAGGTGCGGATTAGGATCTAGTGTGAAGTTTTGAGCTCTATGCTGTTCATGATTTTTATAGTTTCGTCGCCCAGTAATTTGTAGAAAACCTCGGCCGTGAAATCGATCGCCATCTCCTAACATCCCTCCGGCCAATGCGTTGGCAACGCCGTTGTCCATGCCAGCAGCTTTCGCTGCAATCTGATTTGGGCGACTTGCTATATAGTTTTCGCAATTATAAATATATTCGTCTTCGCCCAGAGTGCTACCGGGTTCGTCGATGTCGTTGTTCCTGAGTTCGCCTCAAGTGCTATTCGACTTTGGTTGTTTCATATTCGAGCACCTCGATTCGATTTCGACTGAGCCTTTTAGAGTGAAAGCTGGCCATTCTTATATTTCCGGCCTGCGGTCTGGGTGTTCTGCGTCAAAACCCTGGGTGGGGTGTGGGGGGAGGGGGTGATCTTTCATTAGGTTGGGGAAGCGCAGATTTGGATTTTTATCAAGTTGTTTGGATAACTCAGAGTAAAGCTCGTGGAGCTTTTCGTCTGGTTTATATCCAAAGTTATACATGGGTTGAGGGGTTGGTTCGAATGCTCCTTTTAGATTGCTGAAGCCAGTAGAGTTGCCCAGGGAGGCTGCACGTTGATAGTAGAATAATGCGCGCGCTTTATTTTTTTTGGCGATTTCATAAAATGCTGCTGTCTCAATGACTGCGTCCGATGAGTCCTGAGCGCCCGCGCATCGAAAATACAACTCTGCCATCTTGTCGTCTTGCTTGTTTTTAGGTAATGAAAATGATAGGTGATTTCCAATTGCAACCTGTGCCAATGGGCTGCCCAGTCGTGCAGCCTGAAACATATAGGAACTGGCCATTCTATCTGACTTCAAAACACCTCTTCCATTCTCGGTGGTAACTGCCCAGTTGTAATACCCCAATGGAACTCCAAGTTTTATCATGCGCTCGTAGAGCTCAAGCATCTTACTGGTGTCTTGTTCAATGCCAGGTCTTCCTGGCCACCCCGTGCGATAAAGACCAGCTAAATTATGCATGGCTTTCCAATGATCCCTGGCAATGGCTTGCTCATAAAGACCCACTATTTTTTTCCAATCCTTAACCCCACGCGTTTTTTCTAGAGTGCGTGCTTGTTGAAACCAGGATTCAGCCTGTGGATCCAGTGGCGGGTTGTTGTCTCGTTCATAGGCGCAGGTAAAAATTGGATATGCCACAGCAATCGCTCCATTCAATAGAAGTAAAACAATACAGGCGCAAAAATGTATGAATTTAATCAACTGCTTTGGCATAAGGGGTCTCCACATCCCAAAAACGTGTTAGATGAGCCATCAGAGGTGTATTTTTGTTTTTGTTTTTCCAGTTCTTATCCATAACATCATTCCATTTTTTGAAGTTTTTTGCCGAATCACACCGTCCCTTCTCATCACTAATCGACTCCCCCACATGCAACTTCCATAACTCCTCCCGCCAAGTCTTCGCCAACTCCGCATCCGGTGCGGCCAGCCCCAGTTCCGAGTCGGTGTGCATGCTGCGGGTATTGATATTGGCCGAACTCAGCAGGCTGAACACATCGTCCACCACCAGCAGTTTCGAGTGCACGTAGATGTCCCGGAAGTACGCCTGTTCGCCCTCGGCCAAGGTGCTGCCGGGCCCGGGGCTGCAGGTGGTGAGGGTGGCGATCACTACCTTGAGTCCGGGCAGGTCCTTGAGGGCGTAGGGTTTGGCGTCTTCGCCTTCGTCGGCTTGGGGGTTGCCGAGTTTGGCGATGTCCTCGGGCTTGAGGCCGCCCAGTCGCGCTTCTATCTCGGGGGTGACGCCCTGGCGTTCGAGTTCGTCGATCTCGCGCTGGAGCACTTCGGCGCGGTTGAGCTGTGCGCGTCGCAGATAGGGATCGTTGTGCGGGTGGCTTTGCAGGTAGGCCAACTGGCTGCGCTTGCGCAGCATCTCTTCGGCCAGGCTGCGCTGGGCCTGGGGCATGAGTTGTTCCTGCCCCAGTTCCTGCAAGGTGGCATAGGTGGTGCTGGCATACATACCGGAGTTGGGGGTGTTGGTGACCACGAACAGGTACAGGTCCTGGTCCCGGCCGGCGGCGAGGTAGGCCGCGGCCAACTCGCGTAGCTGCTTGGCGAACGGCGGGTAGCGAAAGTACTGGTTCTCCATGTAGATGTAGTTGCGAGCATTGCCCAGGGCTTTGTGGTGCAGCTCGAGGATGGAGGTTTCAGCGTTTTCCTGGGGTTGGGTGCGGCAGATCTGCGCCATGCTCGATCCGGCTGCCTTGAAGTGGTCGGGCTTGATGGCCTGGCGCTGTTGGCGCAGGCCATCGCTGAACCATTGCTTGATCCAGAAGGTTTCCCGGTCCCAGGCGCTGCTGAAGTTGTGGTTGAGGTCATGCAGGGCGGGGCCCTGGACCTTGAGCGAGAGATCCTGCCAGGGCCCGAAGCCCGGGCTGCGTCGAGCGGCCTTGTCGTGATACAGGTGGGCGCTGGTGTCCCAGTAGTTGCGGTGCATGTTGTGGCCCATGACAAAGCCGACTGCGTTGGCGCTGTCTTCGTAGTCCACCAGAACCATTTTCTGGTGATGGCTGGCGAATAGGCTGAGGGCCAGCATATGGGCGAAATTGCTGTCGGGTGCTTCACCCTGGATCAGACGGTAGAGGGTGGCGAGTCGGCCTTTTTCCGAGGCCATTTGCGGTCCGCGAATGGCGGCGTTCAAGGGGATTTCCAAGGAAAAATCACGGGTACGAAACTCGACGTTCTGCATGCGTCCACCGTGCAGGCGGCTGAACCATTCCCGTGTGTACTCCTGATCATCAGGCGAGTAGCCGGGAGCGCCCGAGCCGTCCAGTGTCCTGTAGGCGCCTTGGGCGTTCAGTTGCGCCTCCACGTCACGCAGTATCGCCAGCAGCTCCTGTTCGCGCTGTTCATAGCGGTAGCCGCTGGAACCATAGGCCGGTAGCTCACCGGCTCGCAGTTTGTTCAATTCGTGTTGATGCACGGTGCGGCGATATTCCAGTCGCTGACGGTCTTCCAGGGTGCGGTTGGAGGCGGCGCGACCCCGGGTCATGCCCGAGCCGATAGCTGTGCCGCCCGAGCCGGCCAGGCCATCGCCGGGGATGGTGTTTTCGAGAAAATTGGCCAGGGCGTTTTTCCAGATCAGCACCCGCACCTTGACCCCGTGCCGGGCGCGTACATCCAGCAGTTCACCGATGCGATCGCCATCGGGTTTGAAACGCATCGCCGGGTCGAAGCCCCAACTGATGATTTCCACGCTGCGGTTGGCCCGCTCAATCGCGTCGTGCACGGCGGCGAAGGCGGTTTCACCGTTGATCAGCGGCGTGATCTTGATTCCCGCTCGCGGTGGGAACAGCGCTTTTTTTGCGAACCATTCCATGCTCAAGCACATGAACTTGTCTTCCTTGGGCTTGAACTGAAGCACTTCCTTGCTGTAGTCGACAGGCATTGCCTGGTTCTCCGCACTTACTGGTTCTTGGGTGGGATGACCGGGTTCAGCGCGGCCATTCGATAGTCGTCCTTGGTGTTCAGGGCTTCAAGTTGATCCACTTGTCCTTGATAGTCGCGGTAGCCACGGCGGGCCAGCGGCTGGTGCGGGGACTCGGGTTCGTCACTCTGGTCTTTGGGCTCGATCTCGAAACGGTGACCGTTGATCAGTTCAACCGCATAGGCCAGGGTGCCGGGCACATGCTCGAAGCGAATCAGGCCATCGGCACCGGTCAGGCCCTGCTGAATCAGCGCGCCATCGGCGAACAGCTGATAGGGTTCGTCCTCGTATCCCGGTACACCCGGAAGGGGGCTGATCACCGCGCTGAGACGATGGATCACCTCGGGAGCCGGCTGCGACGGTCCACGCTCCAGCAGGGTGCCGGCCTTGGCGGTGGCGGCCGGCAGGGGCACGACCGGCAACAGGCTGGCGGCGCCGCTGCCTTGCCCCGCCGCGCCCCCCGCGTTCACCTTGAGCAACGCCCCACTCACGCTGACGCCGCTGGCGTCGAGCTTGATAAAGCTGCCCCCGGCTTGCACCGTCAGTTCACTGGCGGCTTCGATCACCATTTTCTGGCCCGCTTGCAGATGAATCTCACGCCCGGCCTGGAGCAGTTGTGCGCTGCCCAGCTTGATGTGCTGGTCGTGCGCCACGTTCAGGTGGTCGTCGGCGCGGATTTCGGTTTTGCGTTCGCCGTAGACGGTGCGGTGTTCCTCGGCCTTGAGTTCGCTGTAGCTGTTGGCTTCGACGCTGTCGTGACGCTCGTGGCCAACGCGAATCTTCTGGTCGTGCTGGATGTTTTCATCCCAGTCGCGCTGGGCGTGGACGAAGATCTGTTCGGCGCCTTGCTTGTCTTCGAGGCGCACTTCGTTGAAGCCGGCGCCACCCGGCGAACTCAGGGTCTTGAATACACTGCGGGTCTTGTTGGCCGGCAGTTCGTAGGGCGCCGGGTGTTCCTGGTGATAGAGGCAGCCACTGATCAGCGGCTGATCAGGGTCGCCTTCGAGAAAGTCCACCAGCACTTCCATGCCGATGCGCGGGATGGCGAGGGCGCCGTAGCGGTCGCCGGCCCAGCTGGAGGCGACCCGCAGCCAGCAACTGGTCCGGTCGTCGCCCTGGCCTTCGCGGTCCCAGTGGAACTGCACCTTGACCCGGCCATATTGATCGGTGTGGATTTCCTCTCCTGGCGGGCCGGTGACCACCGCGGTCTGGCTGCCCAGGACCCGGGGTTTCGGATGGTCCAGCGCGGGGCGGAAGAATACGTCCCAGGGGGTGGCGAGGAAGCGGTTGCGGTAGCCCTGCTGGAGGCCATCGCTCGAATCGGTGTCGCTGGTGATGGATTCTTCCAGCACCTGGGGCTGTTTACCTTCATGGCTGACCTGGGTCAGCAGCCAGAGGTCGTTCCACGCCTGGCGCGGGTGATCGGACAGTTCCAGCAAATGTCCGCTGACCAGTCGCGGTTCATCGCCCCAGCCCTCGGCTTGCCGGTAGTCGGCGCGGTGGCGTTCCAGGGCGCGCTGGCTGAGCAACTTGCCCCGTTCGCGATCGGTGAAGCGCCCGGGGTAGTCGTAGTCCTCCAGGTCCGGTTGCTGGGTCTGGGCGTCGGGCTTGTAGACGGCCTCCATTTGCAGGCGTGGCTTTTCGAAGTCGTAGTCGCGTCGGGTGACGCGGCTGGTGCGGGTTTCCAGGCGCACGTTGAAACCCTTGATCACCGGCTCATCGGCCACCAGCCCGCTGCCGCGCACATAGGCGGTGGGTCGGCCGAGCTTGCGGAACACGCTCTGGTTATCGCTGAACACCAGCAAATGCGCCTCGCGGCTGTGCTGGAAGTGATAGTGCAGGCCTTCTTCTTCGCACAGGCGCTGGATGAAATGCAGGTCGCTCTCGTCGTACTGCACGCAGTAGTCGCGCTTGGGGCAGGGCTGCTGGATCTGGAACTGGTAGGCATCGCCGAGGATGCCGTGCTCTTCGAGGATCAGGGCGATGATCTGCGGCGCCGAGAGCTGCTGGAAGATCCGCTGGTTGCTGCGGTGGCGCAGGTAGTCCAGCTGCGGCTGCAGCGACAGGCTGTAGCGGCTCAGGCGCTTGCCGGCATCACCCTGGGCGATGCGTTGGATCAGCCCGTGGATGCCGTGGCCCTTAGGGTCGAAAGCGAGAAAGGCCGGTTGGTGCAGCAACGGTTCGAGGTCGATGAAGGGGCGTTCGCTGACCAGTTGCAGGTCGAAGCGAAACGGTTGGCTGATGGCTTCGGTGCCCTTGAACGCAAGCACCTGGAAGTCGTGCTGGATGCCTTGGATGTCCAGGCTGAAGTGGGTTTGATTGGCGCGGTTGAACACATCCTTGTTCCTCGTCCAGATAGCTGGGTGCCTGTTTGCCGATAATCGGCGCGGGGTCAGGCGCGGAGGAGAAGGCTGGAGCAGCTACCCGCAAATACAAGGCGCATCTGCCGCGTTGCAAGAAATTCAGAAAATTCCTGTGTTCATGGTCAAGAAAAACACCGGATTTGGGCTGAGGTTCTTACATCGAAAGCGGCAACAGCGGAATCGAAGAGGTCGCCATGGTATTCCTTGGGGGAATTCACTTTATAAAAACAATGAATTTTTATTATCTGGCGCCAGGGCCTAGCCTGTCTCGACCCTCTCCATGGAGTAATACCGTGAGCGCCTCTTCTGTGAATCCGCTGGAAAAATTCGACAGCGCGCGAGCCGACGAATACGCCCGCCAATGCCGCATCGCCCTGGCGGGATACGACGCCTGCCACGACCTCGCCGCCTGCATGCTGGCGGCCAGTCTTGGTCAGGCGCGCGCGGCTCAGATCCTGGCGGTGGGGGCCGGTGGAACCGCCCAGGAGATCATCGCCATGGCCAGTCTGGAACCGCACTGGCGCTTTACCGCGCTGGATCCCTCGGCGCCGATGCTGGAGGCGGCGCGCCAGCAGTTGCAGGCGCACCGCTTGCTGGACAGGACCGAGCTGCAGCTGGCCACGGTGGAGGATCTGCCGGCGGAGGCAGCCTTTGATGGCGCCACGCTGATCGGTGTGCTGCATCATTTGCCCGGCGATCAGGCCAAGCGCCAGCTGTTGCAGGCCGTTGCCCGGCGTCTCAAGCCCGGTGCGCCGCTGATCGTCGCCGGCAATCATTACGCCTACGCCAGCCAGCCGCTGCTGCTCGCGGCCTGGGGGCAACGTTGGCGCCAGCAGGGCGCCACGGCGGATGAGGTGCAAGCCAAACTGGGGAAAATCCTCCAGGGCGCCGACCCGCCTCATTCCGAGGCAGCGGTCCAGCGCTTGCTCGAAGAGGGCGGTTTCAGCGAGGGAACCCGCTTCTTCGGCAGCCTGTTCTGGGGTGCCTGGTTGAGCCGCAAGGTGGGATGAAGGGAGGGCAATAGGAGCGCGCGGGAGCTGGCGGATGTGAATTTGCTGGCCAGGCCACGGGAGGGCTAGGCTATTATTCTTCGCGGCCCGGAATGAACAGTGCAGGTCATTAACCCATGGCGCTGAATGAGTGTTCTACAGACGGATTCCGCCAGTCATCAACGAAGCACAATGGTTGGATATGGATATTCAACGTCTCCTGAAAAAACGGCAGCTCAATGTTCAGGAACAAAACATTCTCAACGCCTACAAACTCGCATGCACCGCCAGGAGCTGGCGGGACGAAGGTATGCCCCAGGCCTTGCTGGATTACGCGCAGTCACAGGGTGTCGACTGGTCGGCGACCATCGTTCTCAAGTTGGAAATCGACTTTCCCGGAATGCCCAGTCTGTTTGGCTTGTTGTTGACCCAGGACGAGCGCTTCATCGATTTTGAAATTGAAACCGACACCACTCACCGGCAGATCGAAGCGGTGGAGTGTTGGAAAGACATCACTGCCACGCTGAATCATTCGACGTGTAACCGAGGTATAGGCAAGGGCTTTGCGGCCATTGCTCTGCAAGTCCGGCGCCAGTTGTTGGACAAGGTCGATCATGGGTGATGGGCGAGTGGAGGGTTTTCTGCCCCATGAGGAGTGGCTTTCATGCCTGAACGAATACCCTGCCTGCGAGCGGATTTCATTGAAGTCCTAGATGAAGTGGAACCTTTGCTGGTTGGTGCCTATAAGCAACTCGGGCCCGTACCGCAGGATCACGCATTGGCCCAGGCGGGCTTGGAGCATGGACGGGCAATCGTGCTGGATTACCTGGAGCACAACGAGGCCGGGTGCGCTTTCGAGCATCTGCTGTACATGATCAATGAGCCAGCTTTGGGGATTTCAGCGCATTGTCGGGCAGCCCTGGCGCGATTAGCCGAACACCTGGGGATGTCCCTGAAGGCATGAGCAGGATCAAGTCTCAATTCGCTTTCCTGGCGCCTGGTTGGCTCAGCCTGGCCGCGCCCAGCCAGTAGAACAGCCCGCCGGTGACAATGAACGCCGCCAGCATGTAGAAAATCCAGTGCGCTGGGGAGCTCGCCAGGACCATGCCGCATAGCATCGGGCCCAGGGCCCCGCCGAGGTTGGAGAGGTTTTGCGCGCCGTAGTACAGGCCTCGCAGGTGCTCGGGGGCGATCAGGTCGATGAACATGTATTCGGCGGGAAACACGATGATTTCCCCCAGGGTGAACACCACCATCGACAGCACCCACAGCGGCAGGCTGGTGGCCAGGCCGAACCCGGCGACCCCCAGCAGGAACAGGCTCAGGCCCGCCGCCAGCCACTGTTTCAGGTATCTGGCGGTAATCCTGCGGCCAATCGCGTACTGCAGGGCAATGACCAGCAACGCATTGGTCGCCACCAGGGTGCTGATGGTGCTGTAGGCGACTTGCGCGGATTCGGTGACCACCAGGTACTGGGACAGGTAAGCCGAGAACTGGCCAAACACCACCGCGCTGAGCAAGCCGCCGAGGGTGAAGCAGATCAGCCGGTAATCCCGCAGCAGCTGGCGGCCCAGCGCGAGAAAGGACAGGGGTTGATGGGGGCTGGCGCCGGACTGGAGCTGCCTGTCGCCCTGTGTCAGGTACAGGGCAAGGAATCCGCCTCCCAGGGCGCTCGACGCGATAAAGGGCAGGCTGATGCCTTGCTGGGCCAGCCAGGCGCCGAGCAACGGGCCGACGGCATAACCGATGTTGGTCAGGGTGTACTTGATCGAGAACGCTTCACTGCGTTCGCTCACCGGTAACTGCTGGGCAAAACCGGCTTTGGCCGCGATATCGAACACTGCGTAGGCAAGGTTGATCGACACCAGGCACAGGTAGAGCAGCCACAGGCCGGGGGCGGCAAAGGCGCCGACAAAGCCCAGGGTGAAGATTGCGACGCAGGCCAGGATCAGCCGGTAGGTGGCGATCCGATCCACCAGGTAACCGCCGTAGAGGCTCAACAGCGAGCCGACGATCAGGCTGCTGCCGATCACCAGGCCGATATTGGCGACGCTCAGGGCGTAGCTGGCGGACAGGTAGATCACCAGATAGGGCAGGGTGATCGCCCGCGCCAGGGTCAGGATCAGCGACCCCGACAGCAACAGCTTGATAGTGCCCGGGTAGTGTTTCAGGGTGCGCAGCATCCATGCCTCTTCAAAGGGTGCAGGTTGAGTCGGGGGGATTGAGCTTACTGAGGAATTGGCTTCTGTTTTATGATGATTTTTCTTTAGTGAAGGGAAATTGATTCATGAATAAGGACGCGGCATGTTTGCTTCCGAACGCCTGAAGGGCATCGATGTTTTGTCTGTGTGGCCGACTCCGGCAGCTTCAAGGCCGCTGCCGAGCGCCTGAACCTGACGCCGTCCGCCGTCAGCAAGGCCATCGCCCGTCTGGAAAGCCGCCTGCAGGCCCGGCTGTTGCAGCGCACCACCCGCCGCCTGGCGCTGACCGATGCGGGGCAGGCCTTCTATCGCACCTGCACCGGGGTACTGGCCGATCTGCAAGAGGCCGAGTGGGCGTTGCAGGCGGAAAACACCGAGCTGCGGGGCAAGGTGCGCATCGATCTGCCGGGAGCCTTTGGCCGCACCCAGGTGTTGGAGTTGATCTTGCGCTTTGCCCGGGAACACCCCTTGCTGCAACCCCACGTGACCTTTGCCGATGCTTTTGTCGATCCCCTTGAGGCCGGTGTCGATATTGCCGTGCGGCTTGGCGGGCCCGCGCAGTGGCCCGCCGCGTTGGGGCATCGTCAGTTGGGCCATGAGCGGCATCTGTTCTGTGCCTCGCCGGCGTACCTGCAGCATCAGGGCACGCCCTTGACCGATGCCGATCTGCTGCGGCATCGCTGCATCGCCTACGGCTGGGTGGATGGACGGGTCAACCCGTGGAGCTTTCCCGGCAGCCGGTCAGGGGAGATCGAGCGTCGGGTGATGCCGGCCGCTTGCGTGGTCGGGGATGGCCAGGGGTTGTTGATGGCGGTGATGGCGGGCTATGGGATCGCCCAATTGCCGTCGTGGCTGGTCAAGCGCCAGCTGGAGGAGGGCAGCCTGGTGCAGGTATTGCCGCAGTCGGCAACCCAGGGGCAGGTCATCCATCTGTTATGGATGAAGAATCGTCAGGCATTGCCCAAGGTCAGCGCCTTGCTGGAGCTGTTGGCCGAACACTTGATGGGATAGACAGAAATAAAATGGCAGGGGCGGCTGGATTCGAACCAACGCATGGCAGGATCAAAACCTGCTGCCTTACCGCTTGGCGACGCCCCTGTAGCTGTTGCGACGTTACTTGCTTTGACTGCCGGACCGGGGAGGTCCGCTGCAAGAACGGGCGCAAATTTATCAACTTATGTGCCGGCTGGGAAGCCCCCCATGCAAAAAAATGAGTTTGAAAACAGCTGCTTAGTCTTTTTCAGGGCATTTTTATCCGTCCCCGGGGTTCAAGGGACCAGGTAGCCGGGCTGTGAATCCTTCAGCGGCTGGGCCATGTCCAGTGCGCGGCGGATGGCCCGCAACTCCGCGCCTTCCAGGAGGCGCCGGCCAAAATCATAGTCGTCGCCCCCCGGGCCCAGGTGCACCGAAAGCAGCCCGAACAGCTCCCCGCCCACCTCTTCGATGAACATTTCCATATAGGTTTCGTGGCGGCGGTAGGCGCTGAGGTAGATCAGCCCCTGGACCTCGGCGCGACTGCAGTTGTCGATGGCCTCCCAGGTCAGGCAACTGCCCTGTCCATGGTCGATCAGCGGCATGTGCCAGGCCTGCGGCGCCAGCGGTTGGGCGCGCAGGGCCGCGGGCAGGGGCTGGCAGGACAGGACCAGGAAGCGGTGCCGGTGCCGGTGCCGGCCATGGTAGAGGGCGTTTCGGGGCGGCTCGGGCGCCGGGCCGCTGATGCGCACCCGCAGCAGCTGGCTCAGGGCGATTTCCGAAGGCTGCTCGTTCCAGCCATTGAGGTCGGCAACCGGCGGGCACCAGATCAGTTGCAGGGTGTCGCCGATCAGGAGGCGCTCCTGCTGCTCGAAGAAGGCCGAGCTTTCCTCGCCCACCACGGGCAGCAGGTCGCTCAGGCGCAAGGTTGGTGCGCCGTAGTCGATGCCCAGGTCGGTGGACCAGAACAGCGGGGCGCAGGTTTTCAGGGTTGCCGGCATGGACGCGAGCCTGTGATGGGGAGGGGGAGGATTCTTCGGTAACTGGCGCCGGATGTCACCTGTGTCTGACTCAATCGGCTACATCCTCTGGCGCGATGCGACCGTGACAGCGTTCAGCCGCGCACTAGTATAGGGAGCCTCGATAGCGACTCAATTCCTGTAAGAACGGCAGAAGGACACACGCATGCGACGCTGGAACGGCTGGGGGGATGCATCCACGGTGGTCGAATTGCCGGCCCAGGGCGCGGGGTTTCTCGCCGAGCGCCTGGGGCCGGGACGCCGCTTGCCGGAGGCGACCCTGGAGCAGGCGCTGGCCAAGGTCCCGGCTTCACGCCTGGCCGCCCACCCGCTGTATTGCATCGATCCCCAGGAACGCCTGCTGCACGCCCGCGGCCAGAGCCTGGCAGACTGGCTGGCCCTGCGCGAAGGCGCACTGGGGGTTTATCCGGATGCCGTGGCCTTTCCGGAAACCGCCGAGCAGATCCGCCAATTGCTGGCCCTGGCCGAGGACCGCGACCTGTGCCTGATTCCCTACGGCGGCGGTACGTCGGTGGCCGGGCACATCAACCCGCCCTGGTCCGAACGCCCGGTGCTGACGGTGTCCCTGGCGCGCATGAGCCGCCTGCTGGAGCTGGACGAAGACAGCCAGCTGGCGACCTTCGGCCCCGGTGCCAGCGGTCCGCAGGTGGAAAGCCAACTGCGGGCCCGGGGCTACACCCTGGGGCACTTTCCCCAGTCCTGGGAGCTGTCGACCCTGGGCGGCTGGGTCGCCAGCCGTTCCAGTGGCCAGCAGTCGCTGCGCTACGGGCGCATCGAGCAGCTGTTCGCCGGCGGCACCCTGGAAACCTTTGCCGGGCCGATGCCCATCGCCAGCTTTCCGGCGTCCGCCGCCGGGCCGGATCTGCGCGAGGTGGTACTGGGCAGCGAAGGGCGCTTCGGGATCATTTCCGAGGTCAAGGTGCGGGTCAGCCGCCTGCCCGATGACGAGCGTTTCTATGGGGTGTTCCTGCCGGACTGGACCCAGGCCCTGCAAGCGGTGCGCGCCCTGGCCCAGGCCCGGGTGCCGCTGTCGATGCTGCGCCTGTCCAATGCCCTGGAGACCGAGACCCAGTTGGCCCTGGCCGGCCACCCGACACAGATCGCCTGGCTGGAAAAATACCTGGCGCTGCGCGGCGCCGGGGCGGGCAAGTGCCTGCTGACCTTCGGCGTGACCGGCAACCGCCAGCAGAATGCCTTGTCCCTGCGTCATGCACGCCAGCATCTCAAGGCCTTCGGCGGGGTGTTCACCGGCACCTTGCTGGGCAAGAAATGGGCGCAGAACCGCTTTCGCTTTCCCTACCTGCGCGAAAGCCTGTGGAACGCCGGTTACCTGGTGGACACCCTGGAAACCGCCACCGACTGGAGCCATGTCGACCGCCTGATGCAGCGTATCGAGGGCAGCCTGCGCGACGGCCTGGCCGCCGAGGGCGAGCAGGTGCATGTGTTCACCCACCTGTCCCATGTCTATGGCCAAGGGTCGAGCATCTACACCACCTACGTATTCCGCCCGGACGCCCAGTACCCGGCGACCCTGGCCCGCTGGCAGGCGCTCAAGCACGCCGCCAGCCAGACCATCGTCGATCACCACGGCACCATCAGCCACCAACATGGGGTCGGCAAGGACCATGCGCCTTACCTGCTGCGGGAGAAGGGCGCGCTGGCGATCGACACGTTGCAGGCGCTGAGTCGCCACTTCGACCCGGCCGGGCGTCTCAACCCCGGCACCTTGCTGGAGTCGTGAGCCATGAGCCAGGACTGGAACGCCCAGTGGCGGCAACAGGTGCTGCCGGAACTGGCGGCGCAACCCTGGGACCTGATCGTGATCGGCGGCGGCATCAGCGGCGCCGGCATCCTGCGTGAGGCGGCGCGGCGCGGTTGGCGCTGCCTGCTGCTGGAGCAGCGGGACTTTGCCTGGGGCACCTCCAGCCGTTCCTCGAAGATGGTCCATGGCGGCTTGCGCTACATCGCCAAGGGCCAGTGGCGCCTGACCCGGGACTCGGTGCGCGAGCGCCAGCGCCTGTTGCAGGAGGCCCCGGGGCTGGTGGAACCCATGAGTTTCCTGATGCCGCATTACCGCGGCCAGTTTCCCGGGCCCAAGGTGTTTGGCGGCTTGCTGAGCCTGTATGACGCCATTGCCGGGCGACGCAATCATCGCTTTCACGACGCCCAGCAACTGCAGTACCTGGCCCCCGGGGTCAAGGAACCGGGGTTGCTCGGTGGCACCAGCTTTCTCGATGCCCTGACCGACGACGCGCGCCTGGTGCTGCGGGTGCTGGCCGAGGCCCGGGCCGATGGCGCCGTGGCCATCAATGGCCTGCGGGTGACCCGCCTGCTGCGGGAGAACGGGCGGGTGTGCGGGGTGGCGATCGAGGACAGCGAAACGGGCGCGGTGCAAACCCTGGGCTGCGCGGTCCTGGCAGTGGCCACCGGGGCCTGGGCCGAGCGCTTGCGCCCGGCGAGCAACGGTCGGCAGCTGCGCCCGTTGCGCGGCAGTCATTTGCTGCTGCCGGGCTGGCGCCTGCCGGTGGCCCAGGCTTTGAGCTTCATGCATGGCGAGGATCGGCGGCCGGTGTTCGTCTTCCCCTGGGAAGGCGCCACCGTGGTCGGCACCACCGACCTCGATCACCGCGACGACCTGGACCAGAGCGCCAGCATCAGCCAGGAAGAACTGCGCTATCTGCTGGCCGCCTGTGCCCAGCAGTTTCCCCAGTCCCTGATCACTGCCAGCGACGTGCTGTCGACCTGGGCCGGGGTGCGCCCGGTGGTGGCGGGTAGCGAGGGGCAGCAGGGCAAGCCGTCCAATGCCACTCGTGAACATGTGCTGTGGCAGGAGCCCGGCTGCGTGACCCTGGCCGGTGGCAAGCTGACCACCTTCCGCCCCCAGGCCATCGAAGTGCTGCAAGCCTGCGGGGCGATGCTCGGGCGTGACGTGGTGGATGACGGCGCCCCGGTGTTGGCGCCCGTGGCAGCGCTGGACATCCCCGGCCTGAGTCGCGCCCAGACACGGCGCCTGGCCGGACGCTACGGTCGCGACCTGCCGCGCCTGGCGCAACAGGTGGCGACCCTGGGCGGCGACTGCATCGGTGCCAGCGACACCCTGTGGGCCGAGCTGGCGTTGGCCGCCGAGACGGAGATGGTCCTGCACCTGGACGACCTGCTGCTGCGCCGCACCCGGATCGGCCTGCTGCTGGCCGAGGGTGCGGCCCAGTACCTGCCGGCCATTCGCCGCCTGTGCCAGCCTCGACTGGGCTGGGACGACGCCCGTTGGCAGGCCGAAGAACAGCGCTACCTGGCCTTGTGGCAACGCCATCACAGCCTGCCGAATGCCTAACGATGCTCAACCAAGAGAGCCCCATGGATAACCACAACAACAAGAAACAGGACTGCCTGCTGGCCATCGACAACGGCACCCAGAGCGTCCGCGCACTGCTGTTCGACCTTGAAGGCAACCTGTTGGGCAAGGGCAAGATCGAGCTTGAGGCCTATTACTCGACCCAGCCCGGCTGGGCCGAGCAGGACCCGGATTACTACTGGGCCAAGCTCGGCGAAGCCTGTCAGCTCTTGTGGCAGCAGACCGGCATCGACCGCTCGCGGATCCGCGGCGTGTCCCTGACCACCCAGCGCGGCACCCTGATCAATGTCGACGCCCAGGGCCGCGCCCTGCGCCCGGCGATTCTCTGGCTCGACCAGCGCCAGGCCGCCGTCGAGGGGCGCATCAAGGGGCCCTGGGGCTGGCTGTTCAAGCTGATCGGCGCCGAGGCCACGGTGGACTATTTTCGCGCCCAGGCCGAAGCCAACTGGGTGGCCCAGGAGCAGCCCGAGGTGTGGGCCGCCACTGACAAGTTCCTGCTGCTCTCAGGCTTTCTCACCCATCGCCTGACCGGCAATTTCGTCGACTCGGTGGGCTGCTCCGTGGCCTACCTGCCATTCGACTACAAGCGCCTGCGCTGGGCCGCGCCCAGCGACTGGAAGTGGCAGGCCCTGGCGGTGCGTCGGGAACAGTTGCCGACCCTGCTCAAGCCCGGCGAAACCCTGGGTCGGATCAGCGCCCAAGCCAGCCGCCACACCGGCATTCCCGAAGGCTTGCCGCTGATTGCCGCCGGTGCCGACAAGGCCTGCGAGGTGCTCGGCTCCGGCGTGCAGGATTCGACCACCGCCTGCCTGTCCTACGGCACCACGGCCACCATCACCACCACCCGTTCCCGTTACCTGGAAGTGGTGCCGCTGATCCCGCCGTACCCGGCGGCGGTGCCGGATCACTACAACTGCGAGGTGATGATCTTCCGCGGTTACTGGATGGTCAGTTGGTTCAAGCAGCAGTTCGGCCTGCGCGAAGTGCAGCAGGCGGCGGAGCAGGGGCTGGAGCCGGAGCAGCTGTTCGACGCCCTGGTCCAGGCGGTGCCGCCCGGGTCCATGGGCCTGACCCTGCAACCCTACTGGTCGCCGGGCATCCGCGAGCCGGGCATGGAGGCCAAGGGCGCGATGATCGGCTTTGGCGACGTGCACACCCGGGCCCATATCTACCGGGCGATCCTCGAAGGCCTGGCCTATGCCCTGCGCCAGGGCATGGAACGCATGGAGAAGCGCTCCAAGCTGAAGATCACCCGCCTGCGGGTGGCAGGCGGCGGCTCCCAGAGCGACGCCGCCATGCAACTGACGGCGGACATCTTCGGCCTGCCGGTGGAGCGCCCGCATGTCTATGAAGCCTCGGGGCTGGGGGCGGTGATTGCCTGTACGGTGGGCCTGGGGCTGTACCCGGACTTTCCCACGGCGATCAGCGCCATGACCCGGGTCGGCGCGGTGTTCGAGCCCCAGCCACAGGCGCAGCAGATGTACCAGCGGCTGTACAGCGAGGTCTACCTGCGCATGTACCGCCAGCTCAAGCCGCTGTACCACAGCATTCGCGAGATTACCGGCTACCCGGCCTGAGGGGGCGGCCAGGAGGGGCAAGGGTTCCCGGTCGAAAAAAGCCGCTTGCGCGGCATGGCTCAACTATCGTCATCCAGGTGGAAGGAACCCTACGACAACCAGAACCGGTGAGCCGAACATGAACCGCCAGGAAGCGCTGAACATCCTCTGGAAGCGACTGTTCATCA
Organism: Pseudomonas protegens; assembly: GCF_013407925.2. Classification (NCBI taxonomy): domain Bacteria; kingdom Pseudomonadati; phylum Pseudomonadota; class Gammaproteobacteria; order Pseudomonadales; family Pseudomonadaceae; genus Pseudomonas; species Pseudomonas protegens. Next base: position 6,316,895 of record NZ_CP060201.1, read on the forward strand.
TCTTTGTGCTGCTGTTGGCGGCGTCCCTGGGGGCGGTCGCCATGGCCGATGGCTACACCATTCCCTCGGTGGTGTTCATCGTCGGCAACATCGGCGGTTACGTAGGCTTTCACCGACAACTGTCGCACCTTCGCGAGGAGGAGATCGTCAGCCTGTGCAGCTCCTGGTTCAACGTGCTGCTGCCGTCGTTCATTGGCGGCATCCTCGCGGGCCTGCTGTACATCCTGTTTATCTCCGGCGTGGTGCAAGGTGAACTGTTTCCCCAGATCGTCGATGACAAGATCTGCCGGTACCCGGACAACAGTTTCTATGTGATTTTCTGCCAGCACGCAGACGGCTATGCGTCCTACGGCAAGTTGCTGTTCTGGTCCTTTGTCGCGGGTTTCAACCAGAACTACGTGGTCGATCTGATCGAGAACATCAAGGGCAGTAAAAAAGCACAGGGTGAAGCATGAGCGAAGACAGCAAGAGCAAAGCCGGCCAGGTCAAAGGCCCGGCGTCGTACTTTCCGTCCATTGAAAAAAACTACGGTCAGCCCATCAGCCACTGGCTGGAGCTTCTTGGCGCCCTCAGCGGCAAGAAGCACATGGAACTGGTGGCCTGGCTCAAGTCCGAACACGGCATGGGCCATGGTCATGCCAATGCCTTGGTGGCGCACTTTCTGGCGGGGGCCAAGAACCCTTAACGCTGCGTGCTGGACGCTGTGGCTTCGCCAGTGAAGGCGTGACTGCCGACATCCGCTTTCCTGGCGAAAAAAAGCCCAATTCCCCTGTGTTCTCTTGGTTCTTTCCTGCGTCGCAACTTGCATTGCCCCCTTTCTGCCTGTCGGAGTTTTCTCGATGTCTTCGCCTAAATCCTTGCCCACGGCCTTGTTGGGCCTGGCCCTTGCCTGCCCGGCAATCGCCGAGACCCGGAGCGTGGAGCTGGCCCCGGCGCAAGTCCTGGGGCAGGAGCAGGGTGCTGAAGGACAGCAGGTGGCAGAGGCTGAGGCGCGGCTGGCACAGGTGCCGGGCGCCGGCAATGTGGTGGACATGCGCCAGCCGCTGCAGGGGCGGGTGGCCAGCAACCAGGATGTGCTGGCCTATCAGCCCGGGGTCTACGCCCAGTCCGCCGGGAACGAAGGGGTGAAGATCTCGATCCGTGGTTCGGGCATCAACCGCGCGCCGGGGGCCCATGCCTCGGGGCTGTACACCATGCTCGACGGCTTGCCCCTGACCGGCCCCGGCGGCACCCCCTATGAGTTGCTGGAGCCCCTGTGGGTCGATCACGTAGAGGTGCTGCGCGGCGCCAATGGTTTCGATCGTGGCGCCCTGGCCCTGGGCGGGGCCATCGATTACGTCAGCCATACCGGCTACGACGCACCGCGCTTGCAGGTGCGCTACGCCACCGGCAGCCACGGTTATCAGCAGCGTCAGGTCAGCTCCGGGCAAGTGCTGGGGGATTTCGATTACTACGTCTCGCTGACCGATGCCAATGCCGACGGTTACCAAGACCACACCCGCAGCCAGAGCAAGGGGGTGATTGGCAACTTCGGCTATCGCTTCAATCCGAACCTGGAGACGCGTTTCTACCTGCGCTACCGCGAGACCGACAACGATCTGGCCGGACGGGTCAGCAAGCATTCCATCGAGCACGACCCGCGGGCGGCCAACCCGCTGTATGTCAGCCGCGATGACCGGCGCAAGCAGCCGGGCAGCACCTTTGTCGGCAACAAAACCACCTACTACATCGACGACGATTCGAGCATCCAGACCGGTCTGGTCTACCACGACTACCCGATGGACCTGCGCGAAGGCCCCAACCGCCTTAAGGTGGCCTACAGCGACGTCAGCGGCACCTTCGACTACAAGCGCCGCGACAGTCTTTGGGGCCGGGAAAGCCGCAGCACCCTGGGCCTGCGGGTGACCAAGCACCTGCCCAATGACGGCGCCAGCGAGTTCGTGCGGATTCCCACCGGCAACACCGCCAACTATGCGCCAGGGACGCGAATCCGCAACTTCACTTACCAGGGCTCGGATACGGTCCTGCACCTTGGCAATGACCTGGAAATTGCCGATGACCTGTGGCTGACCACCGGGCTGGCGGCCATCTATACCCGTCGCGAAAGCGCGGTGACCTACCCCGAGGGCGGTGGCAAGACCAGCCTTGGCGACTGGGACTACGCCCCGCGCCTGGGCCTGCGCTACCAGTTGACCTCGGATGTGCAACTGTTCGGCAACCTCAGCCGTTCGGTGGAGGCGCCCCATCCCTGGTCGCTGATCTACAGCTCGAACCTGCGTTTCCCGGCCGGTAGTGGCGTGGCCAGCGGCGCCCAGCGCGATCCGATCAAGTTGCGCAACCAGACCGCCACCACCCTGGAACTGGGCGGCCGTGGCGACAGTAGCCTGGGTCAGTGGAGCCTGGCCTGGTACTACGCCCAGGTGCGCCACGAACTGCTCTCGGTGTTGCCGGACCCCAGCGCCACCACGCCCTATGAACTCAACGCCAGCCCCACGGTGCACCAGGGCGTGGAAGCCAGCCTGCACAGCGAACTGTGGTCGCGCCCGGGCGTGGGTCGCCTGAGCCTGCGCCAGGCCTACAGCTTCAGCGATTTCCACTACCGCGACGATTCGCGCTTTGGCGACAACCGCCTGCCGGGCCTGCCGATGCACTATTACCAGGGCGAGCTGCGCTACGACTGGCCCCTGGGTTTCTTCGCCGCCGTCAACACCCAACTGGTGTCCAAGGTGGCGGTGGATTACGCCAACAGCTACTACGCCGACCCTTACGCGCTGTTCGGCGCCACCCTGGGCTACAACGCGCCAAAGAACGACTGGCAGACCTGGGTCGATCTGCGCAACCTGACCGACAAGCGCTACGCCGCCACCGTGACCCCAGGCTACGACGACAAGGGGCTGGACGCGGCGCGCTCGACGCCGGGAGAAGGCTTGGGGGTGTACCTGGGCGTGTCCTGGAGCCTGCGCTGACAGCAGGGCGCCCAGAGCAAAAAAGTGCCCGCAGCAGCGGGCACTCTGTTCCTGCCTGGCAGCGTCAGCCCAGGCAGATGCGGCTTACCACTGACCCGAGAAGACGCAGGTCAGGGCTTCGATGGCGCTGAATTTCCACAACGAATCGCCGCAGTCGCTGGCGAAGGCGTGGGCGTTGGAGGCTGTGAGCGCCAGGGCGATGGCCGAGGCGTAGACGATTTTCTTGAGTGACATGGGAAAGCTCCTTGTTATGAATCCGCACGTTCTTGTGAGCGCCATCCTGAAGGGGGGGGTGGACTATAAGCTCGCCCTGGGCCAGGGACCATTAGCCCGAGTGTGCTAATGGCCCATTCCCATTATTGCGTCTGGCGCTGACTCAGTTACGAAAATACAGCTCGTCCAGCTGCCGCCGGCGGATCGCCAGGTACTCCTCCCAGACCTTGGGGAAATCCTCGTCCCGGGTGAGGGGGAAGGTCAGGTAGTAAGTCCGACCACTGACACTGATGTACTCCCGCACCCGCTTGTACGCCGGTTGCTCCAGCAGCGAGATGTACTCGTCATAGGCGTGGTGGTAGTGGGTAATCGTGACCCGGTGGGGCGCGATCATGCAGCGGGAAAAGTCGATCACCCAGCCGTGACTCATGCCGTTGCCCAGGTACCCGTAGACCCCGTCCTCGGACAGGCTGATGTGATTGCGTGCCTGCTCGCCATCCTCGTCGTTGACCAGCACGATCTGGGTTTCGAAATAGCGGATGACCTGTTGCTCGGGGCCGCGCAGGTGCAGGTTCCAGCTGATGGCGCCCATGCGGAATTCACCTTGTTCGGCAAATTCGGCAATCCAGCCGTTGGCGAGGGTAATGCGGTGTGTGGTCATGGTCAGTGGTCCGGCTCGGGCGGTGCATGGGGAAGGGCGCTAGTGGCGTGGCGCGGGGATTGTAACCACCAGGCTGGGTGCATGGCTTTATATCAGGGGAGAAAATGGAGCGCTGCAAACAATGCTTCTATAGTGTTTTTGCAGCATAAAAAAAGCTGAAAACAAACCCCCAACGGTTGCCGATAGCAAAGAGTCTCTCCTTTGGCAGGATGCGCCCATGTTCAATACTCGTTTGAAAATGCAATTGCAGTCTCTTCAGTCGGAGCTTTCAGTGGCTCGACAGTTGCTCAAGGGGATTGAGACTTGCCTTGTGCGCGCGGTCCTTGACGCCAACTACAACGTTATAGATGCCAATGAAGGCTTTTTGAACATGTTGGGGTGTGGCGCCAACCAAGTGCTGAACAAACCGCTCGACAATTTCATTCCGCAGTATGTGCGGCAGATGGATTGTTATCGTCGTTTGCTCGACAGCGTGAACAACCACGACGCGGTTATCGATACTTACCGTTTTCAGCGCCCCGATGGCGGACTGTCGTGGTTTCGTGGCCTCTGGCAGCCGATTGTCAATCAACAGGGGCAATTGGAAAGTATCCATGCCTTTGGTTCGAACATCACCGAGACCGTTGACACTTCGGCGGAGAATTCGGCGTTCATTCAAGCGCTGCTGCGCTCCACCGCGGTGATCGAGTTCGATCTTCAAGGCCATATCCTGCAAGCAAACGAGCAGTTTCTTCGCTCCATGGGCTATGAACTTGGGCAAATCAAAGGCAAGCACCACAGCATGTTCTGTGACCCAGCCGATGTTGCGTCCAGTCATTACAAGGAGTTCTGGGCGACCCTCAATCGCGGTGAATTCGTGGCTGACCGTTTCAAGCGAGTCGATGCCCATGGTCGAGTCGTTTGGCTGGAAGCGACCTACAACCCGGTGCACAACGCACAGGGCGTCCTTTACAAGGTGGTCAAGTTCGCCACGGTCATTACCGAGCAAGTGGCTCGCGAGCAGCAGGTGAACGAGGCGGCGACCATCGCGTTCGAGATCTCCCAACAAACCGACATCAGCGCCCGCCGAGGCGCCGATGTGGTGCAGAACACCGTGCAAACGATGCGCATGATCTCGGATGAAATGCAGGCGGCATCTGCCGGGATTGAAGCGTTGGGCAAGCAATCACTGCTGATCAGCTCGATTGTCCAGACCATTGGCGGTATTGCCCAACAGACCAACTTGCTCGCGCTCAACGCAGCAATCGAGGCGGCGCGGGCGGGTGAGCAGGGCCGGGGGTTTGCCGTGGTCGCCGATGAAGTGAGGCAGTTGGCGGGGCGCACCAGTGCCGCTACCGAAGAAATCGTCAGCGTTGTACAGCAGAACCAGAGTCTGGCGGATGCAGCCGTAAGCGGCATGGCCAACAGTCGCGGGCAGGCTGAAGAAGGCCTGGCACTTGCCAACGAGGCCGGCTCGGTGATTCTCGAAATCCAGGAGGGTGCGCGCCAGGTTGTGGGGGCCGTGGGGCGTTTCGCCAATCAGCTGAAATAGCCTGCGCAACATACCGTCGCGCGCCCCTGGCGGTGCATCGCTGTGGTGCCTTGTCAGGCTGGTAAAGGCCCGGGGCGCCTCATGTGCGCCCCGGGCCTTTGCGCTTAGCGAGCGGGTGACAAGGCTGGCGTGCGTGGCGGAATCAGGCGCTTGCTGCCGGTGGATTCGAAGGCCGACGCCAGGCGCAGCAGGCTCGAATCGTCATAGGCGCGGCCGGCGAAGGTCAGGCCGACCGGCATGCCGATGTCCGCCATCACCCCCATCGGCACGGTCACCGTGGGCACGCCCAGGTGGCGGATGGCGAGGTTGCCGTTGGCCACCCACACGCCGTTGCTCCAGGCAATGTCCGCCGACTCGGGATTGATGTCGGCATCCGCCGGGCCAACGTCGGCCACGGTGGGGAACAGCACGGCGTCCAGCCCCAGGCGATCCATCCACTCTTCCAGATCGATGCGCCGGGTCTGCTCCAGGCCGCGCAGGCCGTCGGCCAGGGAGGCGATCTGGTCCCAGGTCTTGAGCCCGCGCTTGGCCATGGTCACGTACTGGTCCATGCCGGCGGCCAGGTCGTCTTCGCGGTTGGGCAGGGTGCCCGGGTCGTGGGGGAAGATCTTCGGCCCGTCGACATCCGCCAGGCGGTTGAGCTTGGGGTCGTCGTTGGCCCGCAGGAAGTCGTCGAACGCCCAGCCCGAGAGTTCCCACAACTCGTCATGCAGGAACTCCTGGCTCACCAGGCCGCGGTTGTACACGGTCGGCGCGCCGGGGCGGTCGCCTTCGCAGTTGGACACCAGGGGGAAGTCCACTTCCAGCACTTCGGCGCCGGCGGCTTCCAGGGCTTGGCGCGCCTGCTGCCAGAGGTCGATCACCGAGGGCCGGGTGTGGATGCGCTGGCCGGTAGGGCCGCCGATACCGGGTTTTTCGCTGGTGCCGGCTTCGGGGTCGGCGTTGATGTACATGCGCGGTACGCCAAGGCGCTTGCCCTTGAGCGCCGTGGCGTCGGCTGCCAGTTGCGGGTAGGACGCCGGGCGCACCGAAGTCACGCTGGGGATCGGCACCCAGGGTTGCAGGCGCCACAGGTCGCCGCGGGTGTCCGGATCTTCGGCCACCACCACGTCCAGCACTTGCAGCAGGTCGGCCATGGTCCGGGCGAAGGGCACCACCACGTCCATGGTCGGGGTCAGCGGCCAGTTGCCGCGCACCGAGATCACCCCGCGCGACGGCGTGTAGGCGCACAGGCCGTTGTTGGAGGCCGGGCCGCGACCGCTGGACCAGGTCTCCTCGGCCAGGCCGAAGGCGGCGAAGCTGGCGGCGGTGGCGGTGCCGGCGCCATTGGACGAGCCGGAGGCGAAGGGCGCGGTCAGGTAGTTGGCGTTATAGGGGCTTTCAGCACGGCCATACACGCCGCGCTGCATGCCGCCATTGGCCATGGGCGGCATATTAGTCTTGCCCAGGCAGATGGCTCCGGCAGCCCGCAGGCGCTCAATGGTGAAGGCGTCGCGGTAGGCCACCAGCTCGGCAAAGGCCGGGCTGCCCGAGGCGGCGGTCAGGCCCTTGACCAGGTAGCTGTCCTTGGCGGTGTAGGGAATGCCGTCCAGCGGGCCGAGGGTCTGGCCCTTGGCGCGACGCTCATCGGACGCTGCGGCTTCCTTCAGGGCTTCAGGGTTGCGCACCACCACGGCGTTGAGGGCGGTGGCGGTGTCGGGGCCATCGTAGGCGTCGATCCGCGCCAGATAGGCCTGGACCAGTTCCACGGCGGTGGTCCGGCCCGATTCCAGGGCGGCGCGCAGGTCGGCAATGGACACTTCAGTGACTTCGATCATGCTGCTACCGCCGCTGGCTGGTGGGTGAGGAGGTCAAGCGGGCGCAACGGGGCGCGGGTCTTCGGGTATTGGCTGTGCATGGTGATTCTCGTGGTGCGGTTCGGCACGACAGGGATGGCAAGAAAAACTGTGGGCCTTTTTAGCATCTAGTGCCGGGCAGAGGAATGCCTGCTGCCCCGGCGTGAGGCAAAACAACCCGTTACCGGGAGCGCGGGCTGATCACCGCCACCAGGTTCCAGTCCTTCAACGCCTCGGACGGTATCGGCTGCCCGGAAAAGCGGTAGCTGCCCATGGCCTGCAGTACAGCCTGGTCGATGGCGCTGTCGCCACAGCCCTCTAGCAGTGACAGCACCGGCACCTCCGAGCCCGGGTTGAACTCGACCTTGATCATGATGGGGCGCAGCCCGGGGGCGAGTTTGAAACGCTGCAACACGGTGATTTGGGTGATCCTGATGTTTCTTTTCAAGCGTGCGGTTGCGGTGTTGACCCAGACTTCGTTGTAGCGGTTTTCCTGCTCCGGGCTCAGCGTCAGGCCGTCGTCCCGCAAGCGTGCAATAGCGTCCCAGGCGTCGCCCCAACTGTGGTCCAGGGCGCTGAAGTACAGCAGCAGCGCGCCCTGTGGATCCCGCGGGCCGCCCTTGCCGTCTTCCATCAGCCGGGCCAGTTTGGTCTTGCTGTCTGAATTGCCGGCGTTGGCGGCCCGCTGATAGAAATCCCTGGCCTTGAAATAGTCCGCTGGGGCGCCTATGCCCTGTTCCTCCAGGCGCCCAAGATGGTAGTAGGCCTCGGCGTACACTTGGGCTACCGACAGATAGAGGGCCTTGGCCTTGGCACCGTCCTGGGGCACGCCCTGGCCGCGTTCGTACAGGGTGCCGAGGAGGGCCCGGCAGGTCAGGTTGCCGTCGTCGCTGCGATCGCGGATGTAGTCGAGCTGCTCCCGGGAGATGGGCTGCTGGTCGCGGTAATGCCAGCAGCGTATGGCGACCACTGAGTCCTTTTCTTTATTTGCGCCGATGCTTTGGCAGCCGGCAACCAGGGTGCTGAGCAGCATCAGGGCGGCGATCCGGTTCATGCCGGGCACCCGTTGAATTCTCCCAGGTAATCGAGGCTTGCCGTGTTTGCGGGGCGACGCCGGTTGGGGCCGGGGGCGTGCGATTGCCGGTCGCCATGGATCGAGTCACTGGCGATGAGGATGTAGTGGCTGTAGCCGGGGTCGATACGCGTGCGCAGTTGCTGTTTTTCGGCGTCGCTGCGGATCAGTGATTGCAGGTATTGCGGGCCGTCTTCACGCTCGATCAGTTCGACGAAATCGGCGTCCATGTAATAGCCCAGCTCCTGTTTGAGGCGCCAGCTGGGGTTGCGGGCTTCCCAGGCGCTGAACTCGGCGGCGCTGGCATCCGCCGCAGGTTCCGGTTCCCACTGCTCGAAGGTGAACAGTTCGGCCTCGGCCTGGTTCGGGAAGCGCGCGGCGAACAGGTGAAAGGCAAAGTAGGCATCGGGTGCTTGCATCGGCTAAATGGCTCCGTTGTTCAGACTACGCTGGCGCGCTGCAGGTGGCTGACATGACCCAGGCCGGCGGCGTTCAGGCGCGCGGCCAGGTCTTCCCGGGCCTGGGCGCCGCCGTTGCGCACGTAGTCCAGCTCCGAGGCGGTGATCAGCACCACCGGTACCAGGGTCACCGGCGACAGCGGCATATCGTCCAGACGGGTCGGGAAGTCCGGGGCCGGGCTGCCGATCAGCACCCCGGCGCAGTCGTCGGCGCTGACAAAGTGCGCCGGCAACTGCTCGCTCATGGCCCGCGACTGGCTGACCCCGGGCAGTTCCAGGGACAGCACGCCGTAGCGCTCCAGGCGCGAGCGGTAGCCGCCAGCATCGGCCACGGTGCCGGCCACGCAGCGCAGCAGTTCGAAGGTCCAGCTGTCGGCAAAGGGCGAGACGTCGCCAACCGCGCCCTGGGCGTGGGCCGGGATGTCCGGGGTTTCGATGAACAGCTCCATCTCGAAACCATTGCCCAGGTCGTCGCCTTGCACACCATCGAACGGGTCGGACAGGCCCTCGGTGGCGAGGAGGATGCGCTCGTTGCGGCGCACGATACGGTAAGCCTGGCGAGTGGAGGGCCAGTGGGGGCCGCCCATGAAGCTGGGGCTGATGGCAAAGCCCAGGACGTCCTGCTCACAGTGGCCGACCGCTTGCCAGTGACGATCGAGACAGGCCGCGCCGGCCTCCATCAGGGCAATGCCGGCCAGGTCGGTTTCGCTTGGCGAGTACTGGGCGTTGGGCTCCTCGGCAGCGGCCGGCTCGTGGGCGGGCAGGGCGGGCTCGGCTTTTTGTGGCGCCGGCTTGTTAAAGACGCTGAGCAGCTTTTGCAGGAGGTTCATCGAGCGATCCTTGCGGGGGCCAGTGCGTTGCATGCAGTGCACAGCGCACGGCTAGAAAGACAGGGGCGCGCATTGTGACGGGTTTGCCGTGCCCGTGGAAACCGCCGGATGCGCGTTGCGTTAAGCCTTGCCTTGCCGAAGCCGCGGCCCGAGAATCCGCCCCGGTCCGCTAGCAAGGAAAGTGATCTGCATGCCTTACCCGAAAAAGCTCAGCCCGGCGTTTTCCGGAGCCCTGAGAACCTTCAGTTTCTGGGTCGCCAACGGCACCCTCGGCTACCCGCTGCTCGAAGGTATCGACTACCGGAGTGACCTTGGCGAGGAGCCGAGCATGCTGGAGATGGCCTACGCGATTTTTGCCAATGTGCTGGAGCTGGACGAAGAGGGCGTACCGCTGAATGCCAAGTACGCCGAGTACCGGGCGGCGCAATACATTCGCCAGTATTGCGATCCGGGCTACACCGTCGTGCCGGCATTCGAGGAATGGGAGCAGGAGCTGTACGGCCCGCCCGAGCGAGAAGACCGCAAGCCCTGGCCACCCGGGGTGCGCAAGGCCTGACGCGTCACTGTAGGAGCGAGCTTGCTCGCGATGGTCGCCAACGAAAACGCCGCGTTCACTGGGGGAACGCGGCGTTCTTCAGGGCTTCGCGAGCAAGCTCGCTCCTACGGGTACAGGCAGGTACGGGGCGCGGTGTCAGCGGTTGGCGGCGGTCCACTTGGCCCGTGCCGCGTGCAGCTTCTTGTAGCTGTCGATCAGCCGCAGGTGGCGGTCCAGGCCTTCGAGTTGCAGGTTGGTCGGGGTCAGGCCGTAGAAGCGCACGCTGCCTTGCACTGAGCCGATCACCGCGTCCATCCGTTCGTTGCCGAACATGCGCCGCAGATTGGCCTCGTAGTCCGCCAGCTCCAGCTCGTCGTCCAGCTCCACTTCCAGCACCGCGTTCAGGGCCTGGTAGAACAGCCCGCGCTCGACGGTGTTGTCGTTGTATTGCAGGAACATCTCCACCAGCTCCTTGGCCGGGTCGAACTGCCCCAGGGCCACGTGGATCAGCAGCTTGAGTTCCAGGATGGTCAACTGGCCCCAGGCGGTGTTGTCGTCGAACTCGATGCCGATCAGGGTGGTGATGTCGGTGTAGTCGTCCAGCTCGCTCTGTTCCAGGCGCTCCACCAGGTCCCGCAGGCCGTCTTCGTCCAGGCTGTGCAGGTTGAGGATGTCTTCACGGAAGAACAGCGCCTTGTTGGTGTTGTCCCAGATCAGGTCGTCCACCGGGTAGATTTCCGAGTAGTCCGGCACCAGGATGCGGCAGGCGGTGGCGCCCAGGTGCTGGTACACCGCCATGTAGACCTCCTTGCCCAGACTTTCAAGGATGCCGAACAGGGTGGCCGCTTCCTCGGCGCTGGCTTTTTCCCTTTCACTGAAGCCGCTCTGGCTGGTGAAGTCCCACTCGACGAACTCGAAGTCCGCCTTGGCGCTGAAGAAGCGCCACGACACCACGCCGCTGGAGTCGATGAAGTGCTCGACGAAGTTGTTCGGCTCCATCAGCGCCTGGCTTTCAAAGGTCGGCTGCGGCAGGTCGTTCAAGCCTTCGAAACTGCGGCCCTGGAGCAGTTCGGTGAGGCTGCGCTCCAGCGCCACCTCGAAGCTCGGGTGGGCGCCGAAGGACGCAAACACGCCGCCGGTGCGCGGGTTCATCAGGGTCACGCACATCACCGGGAATTCACCGCCCAGGGACGCGTCCTTGACCAGCACCGGGAAGCCTTGCTCTTCCAGGCCCTGGATGCCGGCCAGAATGCTCGGGTACTTGGCCAGCACTTCCTGGGGCACGTCCGGCAGGGCCTGCTCGCCTTCGAGGATCTGGCGCTTGACCGCGCGCTCGAAGATCTCCGACAGGCACTGCACCTGGGCTTCGGCCAGGGTGTTGCCGGCGCTCATGCCGTTGCTGAGGAACAGGTTCTCGACCAGGTTGGAAGGGAAGTACACCACCTCGCCATCGGACTGGCGCACATAGGGCAGGCAGCAGATGCCGCGCTCGATATTGCCCGAGTTGGTGTCGTACAGATGGGAGCCGCGCAGCTCGCCATCCGGGTTGTAGATGGCCAGGCAGTGCGCGTCGAGGATCTCCTTGGGCAGCTCGTCCTTGCGCCCCGGCTGGAACCAGCGCTCGTCCGGGTAATGCACGAACTCGGCGTTGGCGATCTCTTCGCCCCAGAACTGATCGTTGTAGAAGAAGTTGCAGTTCAGGCGCTCGATGAACTCGCCCAGGGCCGAGGCCAGGGCGCTTTCCTTGGTCGCGCCCTTGCCGTTGGTGAAGCACATCGGCGACTGCGCATCGCGGATGTGCAGCGACCAGACGTTGGGCACGATATTGCGCCACGAGGCGATTTCGATCTTCATCCCCAGGCCGGCGAGGATCGCCGACATGTTGGCGATGGTCTGCTCCAACGGCAGGTCCTTGCCGGCAATGTAGGTGCTCTGGGTCGCGCTCGATTGCGGCATCAGCAGCGCCTGGGCATCGGCGTCGAGGTTTTCCACTTCCTCGATGATGAACTCGGGACCGGTCTGCACCACCTTCTTCACCGTGCAACGGTCGATGGAACGCAGGATGCCCTGGCGGTCCTTGTCGGAGATGTCCGCCGGCAGTTCGACCTGGATCTTGAAGATCTGGTTGTAGCGGTTTTCCGGATCGACAATGTTGTTCTGCGACAGGCGGATATTGTCGGTGGGGATGTTGCGGGTCTGGCAGTACAGCTTGACGAAGTACGCCGCGCACAGCGCCGAAGAGGCCAGGAAATAGTCGAACGGCCCCGGCGCCGAGCCATCGCCCTTGTAACGAATCGGCTGGTCGGCCACCACCGTGAAGTCGTCGAACTTGGCTTCAAGTCGAAGGTTGTCGAGAAAGTTGACCTTGATTTCCATGGGGGCACCGGCATCGCGAAGCAAAAAATGGCGGGCATTATCCGGGATTTTGCGCCGCCGTGGGGCGGTTTTTGGGCCGGCGCGCACCCACGGGCGCCAAGCGGTGGCCTTGATCCGATGAACAGGGCGTTTGGCGGATGTTAATCTGCGCCTCCCGGACAAACAGTGGGCCAGTGGATGCAGAGGATGTTGAGTGAAGCCGAGCTTTACAAGGCGCTGGAAGCGATCGAAAGCGCCTCCTGCCATGACCTGAATCGTCTGTATGACGAGATGCAGATAGACCGGTGTGCTCTTTTCAATCAAGTCGCCATGGCGGTGGCCCGGCTCTTTATCGAGGGGCAGCGCGACTTTCATTACGGTGATGCAGTCATGAATACCTTGTTCAGTGACATGGTTGATCTGTCCTTGAACGCCGACATGCCCGAGCCGGCCTTTTCCATCTACCTGGCGTTTGATGCCGGAGAGTATCGTCACCCGGGGGATGGGCAAGATGAACGGCCTTGGGAAAAGTGGACGCGGCCGGCGCTTGAACGGATTCTGCGCGAAGCCGATGAGGGGGCGTCGGCCGAGGTTTAGCCGGCGCGCGTTGCGGCCGGAACCGCCGGCGAATTCACGCGGTTTCGCTACGGCTCCAGCATCAAGCGGCGCCAAAGAATCGGCGGCGCGACAGCAGCGGCCGGCGCTTGTGGCTCCGCCTTCTCCGGTGCCTGGGCTGAGGTTGCCTCGCTGGGCTCAGGCGCTCTTGTCGACTCGGTCGGGTCATCGGTCGGCGATGAGGTCATTTGATCCTGACCACCACCTTGCCCTTGGCCCGTCCCTGTTCGACGTACTGCAGTGCTTCTGCCGTGTCTGCAAAGGCAAAGCTGCGGTCGAGCACCGGCTTGATGATTCCGGCCTTGATCAGCGCGGTGATCTGTTGCAGCTGGGCGCCATCGGCCCGCATGAACACAAAGGCGTAGCGGACGTCCAGCTGGCGCGCCTTGCGCCGGATACCGAAGCTCAAAAGCCGCATGACCTGCTGCAACGGCCAGGCCAGCCCTTGCTCCTGGGCGAATTGCAGCGTGGGTGGCCCGGAGATGGAAATCAGCTGGCCGCCGGGCTTGAGGACCTTGAGGGACTTTTCCAGTACGTCGCTGCCCAGGCTGTTCAACACCAGGTCGTAGTCATGCAGGACGCTTTCGAAGTTCTGCTGCTTGTAGTCGATCACCTGATCGGCGCCCAGGGCCTTGACCCACTCGACGTTCGCCGTGCTGGTGGTGGTCGCGACGAAGGCGCCAAGGTGCTTGGCCAGCTGGATGGCTAGGGTGCCGACACCGCCTGCGCCGGCGTGGATCAGCACTTTCTGGCCCTTTTTCACCTGGGCGGTTTCCACCAGCACTTGCCAGGCGGTGAGTGCGACCAAGGGGATCGATGCGGCCTCGATCATGCTGGTGTTGGCCGGTTTCAGGGCGACGGCCTGTTCGTTCACGGCGATCCATTGGGCGAACGTCCCGATCCGTGTTTCAGGCGGGCGCGCGTAGACTTCGTCTCCCGGCTTGAAGCGTTGCACCTGGTGGCCAACTTCAACCACGACGCCCGCCAGGTCATTGCCCAGTATCAGCGGCAATGCATAGGGCAGGATCAGTTTGAATTCGCCTGTGCGGATCTTCGAGTCCAGGGCGTTGACGCCACTGGCGTGGACCTCGATCAACACGTCGTGGGCACCTACCGTTGGCGTGGGCGCTTCGCCAATGCGCCCGCTGTTCTTGCCATAGCGATCAATTAGAAAGGCTTTCATCGTGGTGCGGCTCTTGTCGGTTGGAATAGGTGTGGGCGGTGCTTGGGTGGGGTTGCTGTCATGGGGGCTCAGTCGTCAAGGAACGCCCGGGCCTTGGCCACGAAGTCCGCGTGGTACTGGAAGATGCCGCCGTGCCCGGCATCCTCATACATCACCAGCTGCGCGTTGGGGATCCGCTTGGCCAGGGTATGGGAGTTGACGCTGGGCACCATGATGTCGTTGTCGCCATTGACGATCAGCGTCGGCGCCCGCAAGCGCCCCAGGTTCTGCGGCGCCTGTCTGCCCCAGGCAGTGATGGCTTGCAACTGCCGCAGGAAAGCGCCGGGCGTCGGGCTCTTGTCGCGATGCTTGCGGCGAGCTTTCAGGCGCTGCAGATACTCCGAGGCGGCTCGACGACCATTGGCTGTCGAGGTGAAGAATAGGTAGACCTTGGGATCGCGCAAGGTCAGCAAGCCTTTGAGCATCAAGGGCCAGGTCACCGAGCCGACCTTGTCGATACCGCTGCCGCCGGCCGGCCCGGTGCCGGTGAGAATCAAGCGGCGCACCAATTCGGGGGCCTTGAGGGCGATGTCCTGAGCAACGAAGCCGCCGAGTGAGAAGCCCAGTACATCGACGTTCTTGAACCCCAGGGCCTGGATCAACTCAATGGCGTCTTCTGCCATTTCGCCGATCGTCCGGGGGGCGACGCCACCCGAGCCGCCGATGCCGCGATAGTCGGTGGTGATGACTCGCCGGGTCTGTGCCAGCCCATCGATGATGGCCGGGTCGAAGTGGTCCAGCACCGCGCCCCAATGGTTGAACAGCACCAGGGGCACGCCGCTCGCGGGACCGGTATCGCGATAGGCGAAGGGAATGCCCCTGACCATGATCGACTGGTTCGCCGCGTTGACGAACGACGTCTGCACAGCCGGGGCGAGAGTTGTCTGGGTTGGATTCATTGCTACTCCGAACAGCGGACCGGATTCGCCGCAGTGCCTGCCGCGAATCCGCCGCGAATGCTCGTTACCTGAAGATTACTGTTGGGACTGGTAACGCTGGGCAACCTCGGACTGGCGGACCTGCCCGAGCAGGGTCTGCCGCGCATTCTGCAGGTCATCCCAGGGCTGAGCCTGTTGCAGCGGCGGGATGGTCACCGCTTCGCGCCGATCAAAGCCGACCAGTGCGGCGTCCACCAGATCGCCGACTTCCATGATTTCGTCCAGGGTGTTGATGTCGATGCCGGAGCGGTCCCAGATTTCCGTGCGGGTGGCGGCCGGCAGCACGGCCTGCACGTACACGCCCAGGGGCGACAGTTCCAGGCTCAGGCCCTGGGACAGGAACAGCACAAAGGCCTTGGTCGCGCCATACACCGTCATGCCGAACTCCGGCGCCAGGCCCACCACCGAACCGATGTTGATGATCGCGCCGTCGCCGGCCTTGACCAGGCGTGGGGCAATGGCACTGGCCAAGCGCACCAGTGCCGTGGTGTTGAGGGCAACCAGTTGCGCAACGCTGTCGGTGCTTTGCTCGATGAAGCTGCCGGACAGGGCGGCGCCGGCGTTATTGACCAGGATGCCGATACGGGCGTCTTCGCGCAGGCGGGTTTCAACGGTGGTCAGATCGCTGAGTTGGGTCAAATCCGCTTTCATCACCTCGACGGCGACCCCGTGTTCGCTGCGCAATCGGCCTGCAAGTGCATCCAGGCGTGCCTGGTCGCGGGCCACCAGGAGCAGATCGTGGCCGCGTTGCGCGAAGCGCTCGGCATAGGTGGCGCCAATGCCAGTGGAGGCGCCAGTGATGAGAACGGTAGGGCGTGAGCTCATGGGGTTATCTCTCTTTCAGAATGGGTGAAAACAGACAGCTCGGTTTGTGCTTGCTCAGCTTGCGCTGGCGTTCGATTCAACCAGCGTCGGGTAGTCGATGTAGCCCGCCGCGCCGCCGCCGTAGAGGGTGGCGGGATTGAATGCGGACAAGGCGGCGCCGGTCTTGAGGCGCTGCACCAGATCCGGGTTGCCAATGAACGGACGACCGAAGGCGATCAGGTCGGCCTGGTCTTCGGCGAGCCGCGAGGTCGCCAGCTCCAGGTCATAGCCGTTGTTGGCGATGTAGGTGTTTTTGAAGCGCTGGCGCAGGGCGGCGAAATCCAATGGCGCCACGTCGCGCGGGCCACCGGTCGCGCCTTCGACCATGTGCAGGTAAACGACGCCGAGGGCATCGAGTTGATCGACGACGTAGTTGAATTGCGCCTGCGGATCGCTGCTGGAGACACCGTTGGCCGGCGACACCGGCGACAAGCGCACCCCGGTGCGATCCGCGCCGATTTCATTGATGACCGCTGCGGTGACTTCGAGCAACAGACGCGCACGATTTTCAATCGAGCCGCCGTAGGCATCGGTGCGCACGTTGGCGCTGTCCTTGAGGAACTGATCCAGCAGATAGCCGTTCGCGCCGTGAATTTCCACACCGTCGAACCCGGCAGCGATTGCGTTCGCCGCGGCCTGGCGGAAATCGGCGACGATCCCCGGCAGTTCGTTGATGTCCAGTGCACGGGGCTCGGAGACGTCGACAAAGCGGTTGTTGACGAACACCTGGGTGGCCGCGCGCAGCGCGGAAGGGGCCACCGGGGCGGCGCCGTTTTCTTGCAGATCAACATGGGACACGCGGCCGACATGCCACAGTTGCACAAAGATCTTGGCGCCCTGGGCGTGGACCGCGTCGGTCACCTTGCGCCAGCCATCAATCTGCGCCTGGGTGTAGATCCCGGGGGTGTCCTGATAGCCCTGGCCCTGCCGGGAAATCTGCGTGGCTTCGCTGATCAGCAAACCTGCGCTAGCGCGTTGGCTGTAGTAGGTGGCGGCGAATTCGCTGGGAACAAAGCCTGCGCCCGCGCGGTTGCGGGTCAGTGGCGCGAGGGCGATGCGGTTCGCCAGCGTGAGGGCGCCAAGGGTGTAAGGGGTGAACAGATTCTGATCGGTCATCTGGTGTCTCTTCCGTGCCCGTGAGTGGAGATCGGTGGTGCGTGCAATTAGGATGATGATCGAAATCTAAACTGTCAACGGTTTTGATTATGGTCGACATCTATGTATGATTGGGCCGCTGATTTCCCAATCAACATGAGGTATTGCACGTGAGAGTGAGCAAGGCCCAGGCGCAGGCCAATCGAGAGCACATCGTTGAAACGGCCTCAGAACTGTTCCGTGAGCGCGGTTTCGACGGTGTGGGTGTGTCGGATCTGATGGCGGCGGCCGGTTTCACCCACGGCGGCTTCTACAAGCATTTCGGCTCCAAGGCCGACCTCATGGCCGAGGCCTCGGCCTGCAGCCTGGCCAAGTCGCTGGCAGCGGCGCAGGCGCTGGATGTGCCGGGGTTCATCGACGTCTATGTGACCCGAGAACATCGCGACGGACGCGGCAGCGGTTGCACCATGGCCGCGTTGTGCGGCGATGCGGCGCGTCAATCGGATGAGGTAAAAGCGAGGTTTGCCGAAGGGGTCGAGCACACCCTGCAAAGCCTGGGTGACAAATACCCGACAGGGCCGGATGCCGCTCCGGGGGAGGGCCGGCGGAAAATGATCGACCTGCTGGCCCGGGCGGTGGGTGCGATCATGTTGTCCCGCGCCTGCCCGGATGATTCCGCGCTGGCGGATGAGATTCTTGAGGTGTGCCGCGCTGAGATGCTGGCGTCGTTGGCGGTGGCGGATGGCGAGCCTGTGTGATGCAGGTCGAAGCGCTTAAAACTGCCTGGATAGCGGGGATGCTGCAAGACCAGGGACGATTCAGAAATCACATTGACCTTCACCAGAGAAAACAAGCAGCACATGGAAGATATTTCTGAATTTACCGAAGCCCAATTCATTGCCTTCGTCAACAACATACGGCTCGTCAACAAGGGTGGGACGGATGATGAACTCGGTGAGCTGCTTGAAAAGTTCAGCAAGCTCGCCGGTCATCCAGATGGCTATGACCTGATTTTCCACCCCGAACCCGGTGCGGATAACTCCGCCGAGGGTGTTACCCAGGCAGTGAAAGCATGGCGCAATGCCCAGGGACTCTCGGGATTCAAGAGCGACTGATTGAAGCGCCACCCACGTCAAGCGACCTGCCCACGGTCAAGGACGATACGAAGCTCCCAGGCTTGCTTTAAGTATCGTCGTGGCGCGTGAGTCACTCCCTTGTTCTTGGGACCTCGAAGAGCCGCTCCTGGTCATTAGTCGCTTTGCTGATCCGACATCCCCGAAGGAGGGTGGCAGGCCCTTCAGTTGCCGTTCAGCCCGCTGTCGCGGGTCAGAAGGCGGCGTTTCCAATGAATTTCCTTCTGCATCATTTCGTCCTTGCCGGTGTGCTTGTCGGCAATTTCAAGGATGCTGAACCTGAAGTTTTCCGCGAAATTATCGCCACGCCGGGTGTGCAGGTCACGTAGGCGGGTGTTTCCGCCATGTCCGTTATGGGCGTAGGTGACCCAGCGGTCCCACAGGCCTCCAGTGCCGGTCGCGGAGCCTACGTAGAGCTGATGCTCGCCTTCGGTGCGGTCTGAGATGAGGTACACGCCCGCCACGCTGGAAAGCGCGGTCTGCCAGGACTCCAGTCCTTGTTTGACGATGATGTTCAGTTCCCGATGGGAGATATCGACTTCCTTGAAGCCAGGAAACTTGCCGACCGTCATGGGCTTTTCCAGGATCGAGGACACCACCATGCTTTTCAGGCAGGTTTCCAGCCACAGATAGTTCCCCCGCGGCTTGGTGTAGTCGAGTATCAAGCGACCTTCCAGCTCGGCAAATTCAGGCACGCGGCGGTAGTCGTAGACGAAGTCATGCTTGTCTTTATCACTCTTCGACTCGTTGAGTTTGAGTGAGTCGTAAACGCCAGCCAGCAGCCATTTCTTGCTGCCGGGCAGCTCCACCAGGCCGATCACGTACTCGCATTCGAAATTCCTGCGCGACTGCCACGACTGCCAGACGTCGAACTCGCCGGCTAGGTAAACGTCCATCGGGTGGACAATCCCGTTGTGTTGGGCTAGATGAACCTTGGTGTTCTGTGTGTTGAGTGACGGCAGGAGGCTGGTCAGAAGCTGTATGAGCATGAAGGATTGGCTCTGTTGAAAGGTCGCAGGACGAAGCCACAGATAGGTGCAGTCGCCTGAAACGGGGGTGAAATTACCCAACAATCGTTTGTGCAAATGGCTGGCAAGCGTAGGCGGCGGTCAGGAAAACCGCTGGCGACGCGCACCCGTTATCCGCGCCAGTGTTCCTCCCACCCACACCGCCGGGAGGATGATCAGGCAGCAGGTGAAATGCACCCAGCCCATTTGGTTCCCCAAGAAGATTCCCACCGGAATGCCCCAGACCAGCAGGATGATGACCCCGACCCAGATGGCGGGACGCAAGGTGCGGGTCGCCTGGATTCGGGTGCCGACAAATCCTCCGACGCCTGCCGCGATGGCCCAGCCAAGCACCGTCAGCCATTGGACGGTGTCGATGCTGACCAGTTGATTGTGCTGTTGTCTCCAGCCCGGTTCGCCAGGGGCCACGAACACAGGAGGGAGAAACTGTGAAATCACCAGCCCGAAAACAGGCAGCACCAAAGCGCAGGACAGCAGGCCGAAGAGAATGGCTTTGAACATGGGGGGACTACATCCGTGTTGAGAGAGGCTTGGAAGGTGTTGCTGATGGGATGCGGATTCGTGAGGCATCCTGGCGCAGCAGCGGTGTGTCTAGGGTGCGGGAGGGAGCCTCAGCGAGGTCGTTGGGGTCAAGAGAGCACCTCCTGTTTGGGCATGAAGAAGCGAGCGAAGAGTTCGGATTGTGACTTGATGTTCAGCTTGGCGTAAATGTTACGGCGGTGAACCTTGATGGTTTCTGCCGAGAGCGAGAGTTTGCCGGCGATCTCCTTGTTGGAAAAGCCGCTGAGCAACAGCCGGAGTACATCGCTTTCCCGCGTGGTGATCTGCGTGCCCAGTTGGCCGATGGTTTCCGGCCATTGCGGCGGGGCGGCCAGGCTCTTTTCCAGATCGTTCTCAAAGCACATGCGCTGATGCATCAATGCGATCACCCAGGGCTTGATAAGGTCGAGCATGGTGATTTGTTCTTGATTGAAATGCACACGGCTGCCGATGGAAATGCACAGGGTTCTGTCGGCATCGAGTTGCACGTTGTATTGCACTTCATCCATGGAAATGTATTGGGCGAAGTACTGGTGGTAGTACTCGGTTTCAACAAAGTATTCTGGGGCAATGTCCAATAAGTGAAAGAAGCCGCTTTGCGGGTTTTCCCGGTTGGCGATGTAAAAGGGGTCCAGCAAGTAGAGTCCCTTTACATATAGATGAGTGAAGGCGTCCACCTCTTCCACATCGGCGATCTCGGGAAGGCTGATCACTTGCACCTGTTGATGGCTGAAGATCAGTACCACCCAATTGTCGATCTGCACGTATTCATTGAGGGTACGAATCAGTGAACTCCAGAAGTCTGGGCGGTTCAGTTGCATGATCAACTTTCCAATCGATCGATGCCAGGCCAGGCTATGAAGGTCGAGTGGCATTTTCTACCCCTTTAGGGTTAGGGAATCGTAGGTCCAGGGTAAGTAATTGGAGGTATTTACTCTTGGCTAAGGCTCGGTATATTCGCTTGCAGGATTTACGACAGCCATGAGGGCACGTCGTCTGGACAAGGATGTTGCATGAGAAAATCACCTTTGCGAACCGTTTTTTCCGCCGCGCTTCTCTGGGCCGGGATCAGCTCATCGGCAGGGGCGGTAGAGCCCGGGATGTACTTGTACAACTGGTTCGGGCTGCTCGCACCGGAAACCCCGAAAGAGTTCGAACAGGCCACCGGCACCCGCATTCACATGGATGCCTTCGACAGCGCCGAGATCATGCAGAGCAAGGTGATGGCCGGGCGCACAGGCTATGACGTGGTCGTGGCGACCTCCAATGTGCTGCCCAGCCTGATCCAGGCCGGAGTGCTGCAGCCGCTGGATCCTGCCCAACTGAGTAACCTGTCCCACGTCGACCCGGACATCCTGGCCCAGCTTGCGGTCAATGATCCGGGCAATCGTTACGCGGTGCCTTACCTGTGGGGCACCACCGGGATCGGCTACGACGTGGACAAGGTCAAAGCGGCCTTGGGTGACAATGCGCCGGTCAATAGCTGGGACCTGATCTTCAAGGAAGAGAACATCAGCAAGTTGCAGTCCTGTGGCGTGGCCATGCTCGACTCGCCCAGCGAGATCATTTCCATCGCCCTGAACTACCTTGGACTGCCGAGCAACAGCAAGAACCCGGATGACTACCAGAAAGCTCAAGCCCTGCTGTTGAAGATTCGCCCCTACATCCTTTATTTCGACTCGTCGCGCATCGACGCCGACTTGGCGGACGGCAACATCTGTGCGGTTGTGGGCTGGGCCAACGGTGCGCTTGCCGCCCAGGCCATCAATGAAAAGTCCAACACCGGACGGCGGATTACTTACAGCCTTCCCCGTGAAGGCGCGCTGGTCTGGTCGGAGAATCTGGTGCTGTTGAAAGATGCCCCGCATCCCAAGGCAGGCCTGGCGTTTATCAACTACATGTTGCGGCCGGAAGTGATTGCCAAGACTTCAAATCACACGCTGTATCCCAATGCCAACAAGGATGCCACGGAGTTTGTCCAACAGAAGTTGCGCGACAATCCGTGGATTTATCCAGACAAGCAAACGGTTGCCACACTGGTTCCGCTAGAACCGCTGCCATTGAAACTGGAGCGGATCCGCACACGGGTCTGGACCAAGGTGAAGAGCAGCATCTGATTTAGTTCGACTCTTCATCGCCAGCGCTGCGCAAGTTTCACCGCCAGTGCGGGCTCATTATTTAAAACATTCGATGAAATGTACTGGCCATGCGCAGAGCAACTCCTGCGCATGGCGGTATGTGCCTGCGTCCATTCAACACCTCAAGCAACAGGAGAACAGTGGATGTTCAGCCCAGCCCCTCAAACGCACTTCAACTTGACACTCGACGCACTTGATCAGGATGTACAAGTGCTTGCCTTCACTGGCGAGGAGGCGATCGGCAAGCCTTACTTCTTCAGGGTGGAGTTTGTCTGCGAGCGGCCAGAGCTGGAGCTGCAAAGCCTGGTCGACAGCGAGGCCTTTCTGGCCTTCGACAGCCAGGGCAACGGCGTTCATGGACGCCTCTATCACATCGGCAAAGACGCGGAGCATTCACATCCGCAGCGCTACAACCTGGCCCTGGTCCCGCATTTGTCCTATTTGCGCCATCGCACCAACCAGCGCATCTACCAACAGTTCTCGGTGCCGGCCATCGTCGCCTTGATTCTCGAAGAACACGGGATTCTGGGCGACGCCTACCGTTTCCAGCTGGGTTCCAGCTACCCCAAGCGCGACTGCTGCACCCAGTTCGGTGAAACCGATTTGCACTTTATTCAGCGCCTGTGCGAGGAGGAGGGGATTCACTTTCACTTCCAGCACAGTGCTCAAGGACACGTGCTGGTGTTTGGCGATCATCAGGCGGTCTTCCCGCGGATCGAGCCAACCACGGCTGTCATGCCCGAGCCCAGCACAGCGAGCAGCCCGCCGACCGGCGATAACCGCCGCGCGGCTTATCGTCAGCGGGAGGGGCAGGGCGCGTGCAGCGCACTGCACAGCGGCCATGTCCTGAATCTCGCCGGCCCGTCAGGCCAGGCGGACAATGAGGCATGGCTGGTGACTCGGGTCATCCACGCAGGCGGACCAGCGCAAAGCTCGGCCGAGCCGGGAGGCGCGGACGGCCGGCAGTCGGGTTACCGCAATCGTTTCACGCTGGAGCCGTGGGACCAGGCCTACCGCCCGCCTTCGGCGCACGAAAAACCCCAGGTCAGCAGCCAGACCGCGGTGGTCATCGCGATGGACGACGAGGCACTGCGCGGTGATCGGCGCTTGGCAAGGCTCAAGGTCAAGTTTCCCTGGGACCGCGAAGGTCGGTTCGATGACAAAAGCAGCTGCTGGCTAGGGGGCGCCGCCAACTGGCGCTGCGCAACCACCCCGCTGCGAGCGGGCGTGGAAGTCAGGGTCACCTTTGTTGAAAGCGATCCCGATCAGCCCCTGATCAGCGGCTGCTTGTGCTGTGGCTAGCGCCCGGTCATTGTCCGGCGCTTCTGGCGGCGAAGGTTTCGCCGGTCAGGATGATCAGGTTTTCCCTTGAGTGAACGCTGGTGATGCTATTGATCACCATCTTGAGCGCGTTGGCGTTGGGGAACAGCGCAAACAACAACTCGAAATACAGGTGGTCCTGGATCAAGCGCGCCGCCAGGTCCGGGTGGTCGTGCAGCAGCGCCCTGAAGCTTGGGTAGCCCAGCTCCGCCAGTTCCGGGATGTCGACAAAGCCCTGGGCCAGATCGTCGGTTCTGCATTCGGCGTTGAAGGTGTCGGCGACCTCCAGAAAGCCTGGCGGCAGATCGCGGTGGCTGATGCGCAGTTCATAGGGCGTTGCCGGGATCGACAGCGCCTCGCCGAAGCCCAGGCTGCGATAGCCGACGGTTCGCGGGTCGATGAGTTGGCCGGCTGAGGTGAACTTCATAGGGATTGGCGTCTGAGTTGGCAGGGGCAGGGCGTCAGTTTGTTTTCGCAGGTTCAAGAGCTAACCTCCTTTCGGTCGCTGCAAGCGCCCGCGGCCGTGGTAGTTCAGGAAGTCCCACATCGGTGCGGTGAGCGTTTCCTGTGAGGCAATGCGCCAGAAGGTTGTTTCCCCCAGCAGCGGTTGCAGGTGATTGATCAGTTCCTGCGCCGCATTGTGGTGCCCGGTGTGCAGCCAGTACCTGAACAGTTGCTGGTTTTCCTGTCTGGGTAATTGCGCCGCCTGGAGCAGTATCAGTGAATATCGAAAATCAAGGGTCCACAGACGCTTGAGGAAGTCGACCCGCTCGGGGATGGGCAGGCTCACCAGCCATTTTCGCGCCTGATGGTCCACGTCGGCTGTGCTGGTTCTATTGGCCAGTTGTTCGGGAGTGAAGTGAGTGTCATCCATGATTTGCAATCGTCAGAGAAGCCGAGAAGGGACTGTATTGTGTCCGATGTGATGCGGTAACACGCGGCGCTATTTCTTTGCATCATCTTCAAGGTAAACCTCGGAGCCTGCGGGTATGGATTCCTTCTTGATCATGCTGGGTAGCGAGAACGGGGTATGGCTCAAGGGCTGTGTTTTCTTGACTGAAACAAAAAAATCAATGTGTGTATAAATGTGCTCGCCTTGTGGTGTGCAGATGAGCAACGGGGCCCCGTTTTTGAGTTCGCGCATAAAGGCCTGGGGGACACCAGGAGCGAGCACGCAACCTTGGCCCGTTATGCTGAAGACGTCTTCAACTTCAAAAAGAAATTGCATCGGGTGCGCCTGATCTGGTCATTCTTTCATGTGATCCGACTCTATCTTTTAGTGGCGGCGCTTCCAACTGCTTAATGCGCTACTCAGGTTTGAACTATCTGGATTTGGAGCTTGGAAATGGGGTTCTCCACCACTGTCTGGGAATGGTACGGGCAGGATGAGTACAAGCGGGTGCTGGCGGTGGGCGAGGCGATTGATGCCCTCGGATTCCTGGTATTGGATTCCGGCGCTCAGCAGGCCAGCATTCCCGATTGCGCCGCCTGTGAAGCCTGGTCCATGGCGATGTTGCCATTGGAGGCGCTGCTTGCAACGTGCGCGAGCGCTTTGCCGGATGAGGTTCGGGCTGGAGTGCAAAACCTCTGGGAGCAATGCAATGGGTTGTCCGAGGCGGCCTTTCATTGTGGCGATCGGGGGATCGTCGAGCATGGGCAGTGGCAGTTGTTGCGGGAGGCTGCTGGGTAGTTGTTGGGTGTGATGGAAGAGGCGCAGTTGCGCCCCTTTCTGGAGGAACTGATGGTGGATTGTGGACGTGCGGTGCATGGCTGAAGTCTTGACCCAAGTGTTGGCCTGAAGCTGTTAACGAATGCTGCAACCTGCGACTGAGTGGAAAAAAACGGATGTTTGACGAGCTGATATTTACCGGTGAAACGCCTGCAAAAGATGATGCCTATGTCGGTGGCGGGGCCTGTCTGCCGACTGATCTGGCATGGCCCTGCTCGCCTGATGGAGTCCCACTGACACATCTGATGGCCTTTCCTGGGCGTTGGTTCTCAGAGGCCTTGATCGATAGGAATTACTGGGTTTCGGTTTTTGTGCCGTACTGGCCGGGCGAGGTCGGCCACTATCGAAAGTTGCGTGCCGTCCAAGGACGCTCGGAAGCGGTTGTCATGGGCTATTCGCGAGCCGGTTCCGAGCGGGACGAGGCGGCTCAGCCGATTTCAGATCGCGGGACGGTGCGGCTGGAGGTGAACTCCGACGCCGATGATGATGAGAACCTGGCTTCCAAGTTGGATGGCGTGGACGCCTGGCTGCAGTCGCCTGTTTCAGAGGGGGCAGGGCGTAGAAGGGTTTCTATTTATGGCGGCGATCTGGATGTAGCGCTGCCTCAGCATAAAGGCGTGCTTTCGGATGGCATGGGGTATCTGTTTCTGGATGAGGACTTTTCAGAGAGGGCAGGCGCGGGGATTGGCCGGTTCTTTTTGCAGTTGGGGTAGGGCGATACGGCGATACCGAAAAATGCGCCAGAACGTCTCTTCCCCTACAGTGGCTGTTGGCACGGCGACGCGGTTAGTCGAGTCTGAGGGTGGTTTTGTGTTGTATTTGCCGGGCGAAGTTGAGCAGTTGACAACGGGTTCAAGTCGTTCGCTTTGCTCACCGAAACGGCTTGAAGCTCGTCTCTCAACCAAACGTCAAATGGCAAATTAAAGTCGGTAGCATGGCCGAGAATAAATGAAATTCAATGATGGTGACAGGGTAAAAGTTAAGCCCCACGTGTGGTGGCCGAATGGCGGAGTTGGAGTTGTTTCGTTACCTCCAGAATATGTAAAGAAAGCCTTGAGTGGTGAAGTGGAGTTATCCAGTACTCAGCGAACTATTGCTGGAAAAGACAGGATTGTTACCAGTGTATGGATTGATTTTGACGAGCCGGCAATGGATTGCAGTGATGACGGCCCTTACCTCGGTGGTGAGGTTCTCTTGGAATATTTGGAACATGTATAGGGTGAAAGTTGAAAAGTAAGTAAGTCTGGAAGATCGCACTTCGCTTGTTTTTGTGCGCAAAAATGCTCGTGCTCATCGGCTAGGTTTCGATCCGTTCCTTTGGCTGCAAAGAAATTTAACTTCTTGAGCATGAAGACGATTTGCCGGCCGGGCAGTCGTACTCCTCAGCCTCGTCATTCCAGTGGAAATCGGTGCTCGAAAAACTGTCGTTCTTGCGCTCGGTTTTGTCCCACACCGGCACATGCGGTTCGATATCTTTCTCTTCCACCATCCAGGCCAACATCGGTGCTGTGTCGTATGCGGTGTCACCGATTAAGCGATCCGGTTTGATGTCGAACAACTCTTCGACTCGATCAATCATGGTTTTGGTACTCTCGACCTCAGCCGTTCGATGAGCCGGTGTCGGTTCTACATCCATGATCACGCCATGCTCGACATCAATCAGGTAGTTCGTGGAATAGGCGAAAAACGCTGGGCCACCCGGGGCGGCCGTCCAACGGGCTAAAGGATCAGTCAGCGATAAGCGCTTGGGAAGAGCTTCAGCGAGCGCCTCCTCATCGAGTGCTTCGAGCTATTCACGGACAGCACGAGTGCTCAGAGACGGGTCGCGCCAGTTGATCTCTTCATCGCTAGGCGCTCCATATTGCCGACTCGCGTCCGCCTTGATGATGCTGGCGTCCACGGCAAAGCCTTCGCCCTTGACCAGACCCGCGTCCATGCAGCGATGCAGCACTTCATTAAAAAACCAGCGAAACAGATCGCTGTCCCGGAAACGGCCGTGTCGATTCTTGGAAAACGTAGAGTGATTAGGTACTTCATCCTCAAGGCTCAACCGGCAGAACCAGCGATAAGCCAAGTTCAAATGAGCCTCTTCACACAAGCGCCGTTCGGAGCGAATGTCATAGCAATAGCCCACGACTAGCATGCGGATCATCAACTCAGGATCAATCGAAGGACGCCCAATTGGGCTATATAAATCGGCGAGGTAGTGGCGCAGGTCGCTCAGATCGAGGCACCGATCAATGCTGCGCAGAAGATGATTTTTTGGGATGTGGTCTTCAAGGTTGAACGAGTAAAACAGCCGATCCTGCCCACTCGATAACTGTCTCATCATGCTGCGTACTCTCCCGCTGGCCGATGGAGTGATTTTGCCGCAGATCAGTCGATGGAGTTGCTCAGGGAATCAGTTAACCTTGGGAGCGTTTCCCTGCGCAATCAGCAGCGAGCGCTCAATCATTTCAACGGTGATGTATGGGACGAACCCCAGCCTTTCGCCCTTTTCAAAGCTTTTTTTGTAGTCCTCTAACTGATCGACATCTTGCGCAATTGCTAGTGCAGCTAGATGCCTGAGTGGCATTGCTCCTTTGGCGTCTGTAGGTAAAGACCTGTAGAGCGCCAGGCCCGCATCTATATCTTGATTCTGAGCCCAAGATAACGCCTTGTCAGATAGCTCGACTACATCGTCAGCGCCAATGGTCTCTAACTTCTGGGGCGTTTCGTTGCTTACGATGACAGGTGAAAAATATTCTCCCTCCCCATAGATGAACGCGACAGCATCCGAAAACGCTGTCGAGGAGATGGAGGGCATGAACGAAACTCTAAAATGATCCGAGCGCTTCCCTATAGTTGGAATGATCTGGACTTGGATCTCGCCCAAACACTTGATGCAAAAGCGGTCACTTACCTCATCCTTTCCACAGGCCCAACCTTGTGCTTGCAAAATCGCACATGCCTCTTTCTCTGTCATGGTTCTGCTCTCGATATCACCTATCGGATGATACTGGTTTCTTAGGCTCTCAAGGGGGCGCTTTCTAGCCACCCTACTTTAGCTGGCCGCGCGCTACAGATCGACAGGAGACCTACTTTTTCAACAGAATCGGCCGATTGCAGCCACGTTTAAAAGACTTTTTCCCCCTAAAAAGTCCAAGGCTCCATTTGAAACGCTCCGCGCTACCCAGCAGCGCGGAGCGCCCAGGCGTCAGGCTTGAAGGCGCCAGCCCATCACTCCCAACAGGTCGCAGCTGTCACGCAGCAGAATCGCCGCTGCGTTGGAGATATGTTGCAGGTCGGTGTCATCAGCACTCTTCAGTTCTGCGCGGGAGAGGCTTTCCAGCAGTTGAGTTACTGCCAGTAAACGTGCGGTGCCGTTGGCGTGCAAAACGTCGAGGGGGGCGTTCTTGTCGATAAAGAGGCAGGGAATCAGGCAGTCGATGCCGGTGATGGGAATAAATCGTTGGTTCATGAGGATCACTCCGCTGTTGGTTAAGGGAGCTGCTCAGATCGTCGCCAAACGAAAGGGTGGCAGCTGTACGCAGGTTGGCGAACCGGATTAACCAACAGAAAACCGGCAGACCCTGAAGGTCTCCCGCGCACAGCCACCATAGAAAGGCAGCCGTGACCATAAATGTTCGACGGCTAGCGCTGCAAGCGTGACTGCCTGTTGGTTGATTTCCAGGTCGCCAAACCCGGTCGCCATTGGGGCGAGTGGGGGCTATGGACGGTGGGTCTTGGGGGGACAAGTCAGACGCGTCTGTAAGTTTTGTAGGATTGCATTATGGGGCTTGGCGGTTTGAGAACGGGTCAGTCAATAAATGAAATTCAATGACGGTGACAGGGTAAAAGTTAAGCCCCACGTGTGGTGGCCGAATGGCGGGGTTGGAGTGGTTTCGTTACCTGCGGAATATGTAAAGGAAGCCTTGGGGGGGGCAGTGGAGTTATCTAGCACTCAACGAACTATGGCTGGAAAAGACAGGATTATTACCTGTGTATGGATTGATTTTGACGAGCCGGCAATGGATTGCAGTGATGACGGCCCTTACCTCGGTGGCGAGGTTTCCTTGGAATATTTGGAACATATATAGGGTGGAGTTTAAAAAGTAAGACGGTCTGGCAGATTGCACTTCGCTTGTTTTTGTCTGCGAAAATGCTCGCGGCCACTTGCGGACGTTCCTCGGCCACCAGGGCCAACGCCATGGCCCACCTGGCGGCGCAGCGAGGGTTCCGCTTGCTTGCCCCACGGGGGCTTGCGACCGCTGTTCTCGTCAAAGGCATAGGACGGATGTGCTAGATAGCCCTTTGCTACATGTTCAGGGTGCGAAGCTCTTGCCTTCAAAAATAACGGCAAAGGACTGTCTCCATGATCGCTTTTACAAGGCGGCTTTTGCCTGCCGCATTACTGTGTAGTGCCCTCGCTGCCCAGGCGAGCGAAGTGCTGAAGGGCGACTACTGGGTCGTTCACTACCAGGGTGCCTTGGGCAAGAATCAGGTGTTCATCGCCGACGGCGACCCCACTCACATCATCAATCGTCCAGGTGGCGCGAAATCATTGGGTATCTATCAACTTTACGAAGAGCCCGGTAAACCCAACTTCACCTCTTACGATGTCGAAATCGATTGTGCGAAGAACCGCGTGCGCATCATGGGTGCGGCGGATTTTCGCAGCGTGTTCAATGATTTTCGCAATGTGAAGTATTCCAGCCAGTGGCAACACCTCTAAACCTATCTCCGCTCGAACAGCATTCCTACTTTTACCACCGTCAAACAGCCGATAGCTGTACCTTAACACCGTGGAGGGTTAGCTCGCCGCTACCGAGTTTGTTCGTCGGCTCGTCAAAAAATCAATATTCAAATCATCAGAAGGGTCCGGTGGCGGTCGTCAGGCAAGCTGAGCATAAGAAAACATGCTTGGGGAGCATTGCTGTCCGTGCGAACAGACAATGCTCCAGCTTTCGGTCAATAAAGATTTTCAAAAAGCGAGCCTGTCGCATTAGCCTCGGTACTTTTCGGAGCTTCCTGTATCTGTGCAGAGCCGCCAATCCAAGAGTCCGCAAATGCTGAGCGCTCCAGCCCTGCGAAATCCAGTAACACCCCGATGAAGGACTTCTCCTCCAATTTTAGTTGGTCGAACCCTCGTGGCTTTATCCTAAATCCTTCGGATTCTAATGAGCGTGCTAATTGAAATAGCGAAACGCCTTTCATCTGCGTCAACACATGATCCGTGATCACTTCGGCAGGGATATTTTGGAGGTCTGTACGTATCGAGTTGAGCATTGATTGCGAAACTGCCCGGCCATTAGGTGTGTAGCGCTCTATCAGAGCGGCAGCAACTCGAACCTTTTCAAGTCCAGGGCCTTCCTCTTCATCACCGAATCTAATGATGTTGGAGATGGTTTTGCGTCTGTCTTCTGCTGATTTAAAAAAAACTTTTGCAAGACAGAAATCTAATGTCAGCGCAATTATTGATGCAGCAATATATGCTAGTCGCAGCGCTGTCTCGGCTGCAGGGCTACTGGGGTGACTGGACGCTAATAAACGTGCGAAGGCAATGAAGTGATCTAGCGATCTGTTCACCGTGCCTGGGCCAAACTCATCAATTAACCCAGCCTTTAGGTCTTGGTAGCCAGTTTGAAATTCTTTGCTCCTACGGCCCTTATCTATCGATTTTATTAACTTGTCGAGATCTTCTTCGCTGAGTCTTTCTGGAAATATGATTTTTTCGCTTTCCGACATTCGCTTGAGATCCGCACCATCAAGGATCGATATTCCAAGGCGCGTTGCAACGTCCTTAATTACAGACCTGCAATCAGTCGTGGCGACGTGTGCCCCATCAACCTGGAGTAATTCAAGCAAGCCCTTAGTCCACAACACGCGTTCGATAGCTTTGGGCTTCAGCTTTGACTTCGCGTCCACGATCTGACGTCTGCGCGAGGAACCATTTGATTGCTCATAGATCCAGATGTCGATATCTGTTAAGTCGTCGCCATCGAGTTGTAGTGGCACACCACGAACTGCGTACATTCCCGCTCGAAGAAAGTAAGCTCGAAGAAGCTCCTCTAGTACGTAGCCCTTATCTCCAGTCTTGGCCATTTATCAGATTCCTCTCTTGCTCCGAAGTGTACTCAGGATATCGTGCGTATGGCGCTTGCTCGGTTGTGATTGTCTTTTTCTTGTTTGCTCGCGTGCGTACTCTGGCCCTTGATAATTAGTCATCGGAGCGCTTGGGGGCGTATTTATTGCTTCCGCATTTGCATTCCCGCGCTTGAGAACTTGAAGGGCAAGCTCACCAACTTCTTTTTTTAGCAGTTTCATGCGAAACATACCAGAATTAGCGGGGAACAATTGGATGACTCGGTTCTGCTCCAAAACGCGATAGTCTGCGCCGATTGCAGAAGCGGGGCCAATAGTTCGGCCCGCAATCAGCGCGTCCAAGATCCAGTCGAAGCTAAGAATACGCCCTTGTGAAGCTGGGCGTAGTTGCATTCCATATGATAAGGCAGACACCAGGGCTTTTGCCATGTCGAAAGTGTCATCGATCAATGGGCTTACATATTTGTGGAAAGCGCCAGGTAGCGTCACAAAAGCATGATCACCTCGCTCGTTAGAAACTGTGTTTACTTCTAGAACACCAGCCGCCTTGAGTTTCTCAAAAAGCGGCACTCCGAGCTCCCTTTCGCAATTGTCAGCGTAAATGCAGCCTACGCTTTTAAGTTTCTCTGTTATTGAGAGAAAACTACTTTGCTCTGCTGTTGAAAGAGAGGAAAGTACCCGGGCGGATTTATTTACTGAGTCCTTTTTGAATAGGTTGCCATTAAACAGCAAAATATTCGAAGGGTCATCGCCCTCTTGATCTATGAAGCCAATCTCAGTGGAGCGCCGTATTAAATCATCAACGTCAGATGACTTCATTTTGTAACTGTCGCCAACGAACTCTTTGGCAATGATGAGCGAGACTGGAGCTTGAGACGCCATTTCCCCAATAGCAATCGCTGCATGCTCATGCATGCCAGGTTGAGCATCTTTGAAAATATCGGCTGCATGTGACAAAACTGCGCGGGTTGTCACACCTATAACTTGTATTTCATTCCCGCCGGTATCAATCAAACGCTTAGCCTTGAGGAGCTCTAGGTAGTGTGGAAGCTCAACCCGAGGGTTCAGGCCGGTAGCCATAGCGATTGCGGCAACTTCCTGCTTCCCGAGATTGGATTCGTTAGTTTCTCCGAGCCGCATTAAAAGCTGTGCAGCCTTTCCGGCTTCGTCTAGAACTGAATACTCTGCCGGTGCGGCAGTATCCGAAGCAATTTTCCTAGAGTGGTGAATAATCCACGCGCCAGTTGTCTCTTTATCCAAGCTCAAATCCATCTGCTGCCCCCCGTTAGGTCCTTGATGAGCTACTTTGCACTGGAGTTCTCTCCAGCGCTCCAGGTACGCAGGTTACCTGACTTTTAATATCTGGCCATCATAACGCCATCTTTCCGGTGTGGACGCTACGCCCAGCGAATCTACAATGTTTTGAAGCTCCTCGCTTCACGACGTCGATCAGCTAACTGGTGGGACTCCATGCCTGTTGATATCTGACTCAACCGGCAGCTTTATCCACGCCTCGATCTCCGTAACGAATTGCACGAGCCGCTGAGCCAAGCCATCTGCATAGAATGTCAAGCCTTGCCGGTAAGCAACATACAAGTCATTGCTGTCATTCATTCCCTTACTAGGGGTTCCAAAGACATGCTCGGGCTCAAAGCAGCCATCCATTCCAACAGGCTCCTTGCCGAATTGCTCATGGATTAATCGGGCTCTGTCTGTCAGTTGCAGCCACTGAAGAGCATGCTCTGGAGAGAGGCTTGCAGCTATTGGGAGAGCTAAGCGGATGTCTTGGATTCGTGAGTCCACACACCCCAGCATCACCCTGAGCCGAGCAAAATCTTGAACGCTGAATTTCCGCCTTTCACGCTTTCTTTGTAGCTCGTCAATCAGTTTATTTGTGCTCTGAGATTCAAGCAGCGCCAGATCATTATGGCTAATAAGATCTTCGTGGCCGAACGTCCTGATATTTACATACGAGTCCACTACAGATGCCAGAATGTAATTCAGGGCGCGCAGTGAGTTTTTTTCCCGGTGATGCCTCGGAAAAATTTCAATGAAGATGTAGAAGATGTAAGCCGCAGCGATACCGGTCATAAGGTCGCCGACGATGTCCTCGAAGGCTTTGGACTGGAGAGCTGAAATCAAGCATGCCCAGTCAGGCGATGCCATGAAGGCAGGGACGGGAAACTTAATCTTCACCATCAAGAGCAAGGTAAGGCTTGCCAAAAAACCATAAAACAGCTTTCTTTCCCAGCGATCTTTCCACCACCACCTGAACATTCCTTCCTCCAGAAAGGGGCCCGCAGGGCCCAGTTGCACAAACTGACATCATAAAGCTTGCCCAGCCTGATCAGCCAGCTGAGCTTCCCAGCACTTGATGTGCTCCAAGACTCGATCCAGGAACCGGCTTTCGTCTCCGAAGAAAGCGGAGGATGGCTCGTGGATGGCAAATCAGTTTGAGCTAACTTTGCACTCACGGTGCCGGGCATCCTTCGCTCCGACATAGACAGCTGGCCAGCCTGAGGATTGATCACTATGGTGCGGCCATTGCTGAGCGTCCGCTTCTGGCCGATTGCAGCCACTTTTAAAAGACTTTTTCCCCCTAAAAAGTCCAAGGCTCCATTTAAAACGCTCCGCGCTACCCAGCAGCGCGGAGCGCTCAGGCGTCAGGCTTGAAGGCGCCAGCCCATCACTCCCAACAGATCGCAACTGTCACGCAGCAGAATCGCCGCTGCGTTGGAGATATGTTGCAGATCGGTGTCGTCAGCACTCTTGAACTCTGCGCGGGAGAGGCTTTCCAGCAGTTGAGTCACTGCCAGTAAACGTGCGGTGCCGTTGGCATGCAGCACGTCCAATGGTGCGGTCTTGTCTATAAACAGGCAGGGAATCAGGCAGTCGATGCCGGTGATGGGGATGTATTGCTGAGTCATGGGAACCTCCGCTTGTGGGTAAGGGAGCTGTCCTGTCGTCGCCAGTCGAATAGGTGGCAGCTATACGCGGGTTGGCGAGCCGACTCATCCCACAATAATCGGCAGATCCGAGGATCTCCCGCGTACAGCCGCCATGAAAGATCGCCGTGAACATAAAGGGTCCTCGGCAAAGCTTGCAAGCGGAAGTGCCTGTGGGTGAGTTGCCAGGTCGCCAAACCCGGTCGCCATTGGGGCGAGTGGGGACTATGGACGGTGGGTCTTGGGGGGACAAGTCAGACGCGTCTGCAAGTTTTGTAGGATTGCGGAGGGGGACTTGGCGGCCTGAGAGCCGGCCAGTTTTTCTGGGTTGTTGGGGGTACATATCCATTCCTGCGGGTGCGGCCGCTGGCGGTTTCGCTCTTACAGCGAGTCACTTTTACCAAACGCCGTAAAAGTAACCAAAAGGGCTTGCCCCTCCATACGGCCCCTCGCTGGGGCTCGGGGTGCCCGAGCTCCGGCATTGCTCCGGGGGCACGCCGCCAACCGGCCATCCATGGCCGGGTGGCGGCTAGCTCGGCATCCTTGCCGAGCTGCCCCCTGCGCAACGCCTGCGCTCGGCCTGCTGGGAAGGGGCTTGAAGATCAAGATCAAAAGCCAGAGCCAAAGCCACGGCAAACGGCGCGCCCGTCCGGGCGGCGCATTTTTCAGTCTTGTTAGAGCAATCAGTTTCTCCTCCGTAGGAGCCGGCTTGCCGGCGAAGAGGGCGGTCTGGTCGTGCGCGGAGTAAAGACAGGTCAGCGCTGTCCGGCCGGCTGTCTTCGCCGGCAAGCCGGCTCCTACAACGTTTGCGCGTTCCTCTTGTGAATGAAGCTTTTATGACAAAAGTTCGGTAGCACATGGCCACGCATGTCTTGGGTATGTAACGCGCTTGAGGGGGCCGCCAGGCCACTTTTTTAAGCCGAGGCGGGACGCCGGGAGTGAGGCTATGGGGACTATGGAACGCTACTCGAAAGTGGGCATGCAGGAGCTGGATCAACGGCTGTCGAAGATTGTCGAGGCCGCGCGCAAGAAGCCGGTGTCGGTCTATCGCTATGGGGCGCCGTGGGTCTGGATCGTGTCCCAGGATGATTGGCAGGGCGCCTTGAAGGAGGTGTCGAGCTATATCCCGCCCGGTCATTCGCTGGTGCTGCTGCGTCCGCAGATCGATGAGTTGCTCGATCAGCACGGCGATCTGTTGCAGGGCCTCAATGCCGAGCCGGGGCTGCTGATTGCGCCGCGCACGGTGGTGCAGATTCTGTTGTTGCAGTTGCTGTACTCGGTGCCAAGCGAGCAGCAGTTGTATGAGCAGCTCAGCTACAACCTGCTGTTTCGCTGGTTCGTCGGTCTGGATCTGAACCAGAAGGTCTGGGCCTTCAATGTCCTGAGTCGTGACATCGCCACCTTGTTGAACGATCCGCGGGCGGTGCGCCTGATCCAGAAAATCATCGGTGAAGTGTTCTGCGGCGCTCTGCTGCAAATGCCCGAGTTCTCGCTGAATTTTGCGCTGTTGCACACCTGGCTGGCGCGCCACGAAAACACCTCGATCAGCAGCAATTGAAGCGGCCAAACGCTGTGCAGACGGCGACGGCAATGCGCGTGTGCGCGCCAATTTTCAGATTTCTAGGGGGCGGTGTGGAGCATCTGGGTAAATCAGGGCGACCCGGCAGTGGCGGGCGCTGGTGGCCGTTGTGCGGCTGGTTGACGTTGCTGGCGCTGGCGCCAGCGGTGCAGGCCGAGGAGGGTGAGCCGGTGCCGGTCGAAGCCACGGCCGCACCGCGCTTGGTGGACGTCAACGAATACTTTGTGCGCGGCAATACCGTGCTCGATGCCCGGGCCATCGAGGAGGCGGTGTACCCATTCCTCGGGCCGCAGAAGGCTCTGGCCGATATCGAAGGCGCCCGCGATGCGCTGCAGAAGGTCTATCAGGAGCGCGGCTACCAGTCGGTGTTCGTCGAGCTGCCGGAGCAGAAGGTCGAGGACGGCATCGTCTATCTGCAGGTCAGTGAAACCAAGGTCGGCCGGGTGCGGGTGGTGGGGGCCAAGCATTACTCGCCGGTGGAGATTCGCGATCAGGTGCCGGCGCTGCAAGAAGGCCAGGTGCCGGACTTTGCCACGGTGCAAAGCCAGCTGGCCGTGCTCAATCGCGGCGCCGGGCGCCAGGTCATGCCGCTGGTGCGCGAAGGCCAGCGCCCGGGGACCATGGATGTGGACCTGCAAGTGGAAGACCAGAACCCCTGGCACGCCAGCGTCGGCCTGAACAACGATTACAGCGCCGACACCGAGAAGCTGCGCACGGTGGTCAATGTCGGCTACGACAACCTCTGGCAGTTGGGCCACAGCATTTCCCTGACCTATTTCACCGCGCCCCAGGACACCGACAACGCTAAGGTCTGGTCCGGTTCCTACACCGCGCCGCTGAGCGAGCGCTGGGCCCTGCAGTTCTCCGGTTACCAGTCCGACAGCAACATCGCCACCATCGGTGGCAGCAATGTGCTGGGCAAGGGCCATTCCTACGGGGTGTCGGCGATCTACACCTTGCCCGCGGCCGGCAACTGGGCCAACTCGCTGTCGGTGGGCGTGGACTTCAAGGACTTCGACGAAGAGATGCGCTTTGGCCGCAGCAGCGACCAGATTCCGCTGAAGTACGCGCCAGTGACCTTTGGCTACAACGGCTACCGCTACAGCGAAAAATCCCAGCTCGGCCTGGGCCTGAACCTGATCGTCGGCACCCGGCGCTTCTTCGGCTACGGCAGCGACGCCGAGGAGTTCCACTACAAGCGCGACGAGGCCAGCGCCAGTTTCTCGGTGCTCAAGGGCGACCTGAATTTCACCTACACCTTCGCCAACGACTGGCAGTCGGCGTCCAAGACCGCCTTCCAGCTGGCCTCGGGGCCTTTGGTGTCCAACGAGCAGTATTCCGCCGGTGGCGCTACGTCGGTGCGCGGCTATCTGGCCGCCGAGCGCACCGGGGACGAGGGCTACCTGTTTTCCCAGGAGCTGCGCACGCCGTCTTTGGCCAAGTTCCTCGGCAGCTATGTGCAGGAGTGGCGTTTCTACGCCTTTGCCGAAGGCGCGCACCTGTCGCTGCACGAGCCGCTGCCCGAGCAGGAAGACCAATACAGCCTGGCCAGCGTTGGCCTCGGCACCCGCGCCAGTTTGAGCAAGTGGCTGTCCGGCAGCCTCGACTGGGGCTACCCGCTCAAAGACGGCCCCAACACCCAGAAATACGACCCGCGCCTGCACTTCAGTGTGCAAGCGACGTTCTGACTTTACGGAGACCCTTCCCATGCAACGCTTATTCCTGAGCCTGTTGATCTGCCTGGGCTTCGTGCTCCCGGCCACGGCCCATGCCTGGTGGCAGGACGACTGGCATTACCGCAAGCAGATCAGCGTGGACACCACGCCCCAAGGCGCCGCCATCAACGAGGCCCTGGGCCGTACCGCGCTGCTGGTGCGCCTGCACACCGGCAACTTCACCTTCGACGGGGTCAAGGAAGACGGCGCCGACCTGCGCTTTGTCGCCGCCGATGACAAGACCGTGCTCAATCACCAGATCGAAAGCTTCGACCCGCTGATGGGCATGGCGCTGATCTGGGTCGATGTGCCCAAGGTCGAAGGCGGCCAGCGCCAGGACATCTGGATGTACTACGGCAACCAGAAGGCCCCGAGCACCGCCAATGGCCAGCTGACCTTCGACCCCAGCTACACCGCGATCTACCACTTCGACGGTAGCAACGGCACGCCGGCCAAAGACACCACGGCCTACGGCAACACCGCGCAGAACGCCACCGGCGCGGCGATTGACGGGGTCATCGGCCGCGCCTTGCAGTTCAGCGGCCAGCCGCTGCTGCTGCCGGCCAGCCCGTCGCTGCAGCACAACGCCGGCGGCGCCTTCAGCTTCAGCGCCTGGGTGCGCCTGGATCAGGCCAGCGGCGAACAACTGCTGCTGGCCCGCCGCGAAGGCGCCGGCAGCTTGCTGATCGGCATCAACCAGGGCATGCCCTTCGTCGAAGTGGACGGCCAGCGCGCCGCCTCCACCCAGCCGCTGAACCCGGGGCAGTGGCAGCACCTGGCCCTGAGCGGCGAGGGCAGCCGGCTGGCGCTGTACGTCAATGGCCGGGAAACCGCGAGCCTGGCCCAGGCCATTCCGACCTTCAATTCGGTCATGGCCATCGGTGCCGATTTGCCCGCGGTCGCCGGGGCCGAGGCCAGCCACTTCCTGCCATTCACCGGCGCCCTGGACGAGCTGCGCCTGTCCAAGGTGGCGCGTCCGGCGGCATTGATCCTGGCCGATGCCAGCGCCCAGGGCGCCGAGTCGAAGCTGGTGGTCTATGGCGTCGATGAAGAGCAGTCGGGTTTTGGTTTCGGCAGCCTGGGCTTCCTGCTCAAGGCGGTGCCGGTGGATGCCTGGGTGATCATCCTGGTGCTGGTGGGGATGATGATCCAGTCCTGGGTGATCATGCTGCGCAAGAACCGCATGGTCGGCCGGGTCAGCGCTGCCAATGCGCTGTTCCGCGAGCAGTTCGCCAAGGTCGGCACGCGCCTGGAGATGTTCGCCGACGATCAGGTCCTGGCCAGTCGCCTGGAGCATTCCTCGCTGTGGCGCCTGTACCTGGTGGCGGTGAAGGAGATCCGCACCCGCCGCGAGCAGGGCGCCGATACCTCCTCGGTGTCGGCGGCCACCATTGAGGCCATCCGCTGCTCCATGGACGGGGTGCGCACCCGGGAAAACCAGCAACTGAGTTCCAAGCTCTCGACCCTGTCCAACGCCATCGCCGGCGGCCCCTACATCGGCCTGTTGGGCACGGTGCTGGGGATCATGGTGGTGTTCCTCGGCACCGCCATGGCCGGTGACGTCAACATCAATGCGATCGCCCCGGGCATGGCCGCGGCCTTGATGGCCACCGCCATGGGCCTGTTCGTCGCGATTCCGGCGCTGTTTGGCTACAACCGCCTGATCACCCGCAACAAGGAAGTCGGCGCCGACATGCGGGTGTTCGTCGACGAGTTCATCACCCGGCTGGCGGAGCTGCATGGCGAGAGCCAGCACAGCGAGAACGCCCACTGGCGGGTCAGTCACAGCAACGCGTCGGTTCCGGCCTGAGGAGAACTGCCATGGCTTCCGTAAACGCCTCCCATGACGACGAAGACGACGCCGCTGTCGACAGCATCAACATCACGCCCCTGGTGGACGTGCTGATGGTGGTGCTGGTGATGTTCATCCTCACCGCCACCGCCCAGGTCTCGGGCATCCAGATCCACCTGCCCAAGGCCAGCGCCTCGGTGTCGCTGTCCGAGGCCAAGACCAAGGCCATTTCGGTGAACGACGGCGGCCAGGTGTTCCTCGATGCCTACCCGGTGACCCTGGGCGAGCTGGAAGAGCGTCTGCGCATCGAGAAGGCGCAGAACCCGGACTTCCCGATCATCGTCCGTGGCGATGCCACGGTGCAGTACCAGAAGGTCATCGAAGTCCTCGACCTGCTGCGCCGCCTGGAGTTGTCCCAGGTCGGCCTGGTCACCGGCAAATCGAGCCAGGGCTGAGCCATGACCGCACAACAACCGATCGAACTGCCGCCGGTGCAGCACAAGCCGCGCGCCGTGCGCCTGCTGAAGTGGGGCGCCGGGCTGCTGCTGGGGGCCGTGGCCGCCTGGCTGCTGTGGCAGTGGGCCAATGACATGGCCGGGGTGCGCCGCGAAGCGCCGAAGGTGCCGACCATCATCCCGCTGCCGCCTCCGCCGCCACCCCCACCGCCGCCTCCGGAGAAGCCCAAGGAGCCGGAGCCCGTGGAAGAAAAGGTGCCGGAGCCCGAGCCCACGCCGACCCCCGAGGAGGTCAAGCCGGAGGAGGAGGCCCCGCCATCGCCGGCGGACGATCTGGCCAACCCGATGCAGATCGACGGCGACGCCCAGTCCGGCAACGACGGCTTCAATGTCGGCGCCGGCAAGGGTGGCGGCATGGCTG
Organism: Pseudomonas protegens; assembly: GCF_013407925.2. NCBI lineage: Bacteria > Pseudomonadati > Pseudomonadota > Gammaproteobacteria > Pseudomonadales > Pseudomonadaceae > Pseudomonas > Pseudomonas protegens. The sequence continues at coordinate 6,356,964 of NZ_CP060201.1, forward strand.
GCGCCGGTGGCGGCGGGCTGGGCACCGGCACCTACAAACAGTACCTGGCGGCGACCTTTCAACGGGTGCTGCGCGAGGACCCGGAGCTGCGCAAGAAGGCCTATGCGCTGCAGGTGGACCTGTGGCTCGGCGCCGACGGCCAAGTGACCCGTGCCGAACTGGCCGGCTCCAGCGGCAACCCCGAGACCGACCAGCAGGTGCTGGCGGCGCTGCGGGCCACGCCGCGCCTGAAAGAACGTATGCCGGCGTCCCTGACCTTGCCGGTGCGCCTGTCCCTCAAGGGCCGGCGCCCGGAATGAGCGAACCCCTATTTGCAGTTTCTACAGGAGTTGTGTGCAGATGATTTCCACCGTGAATCGATTGACCCTGGCGCTCGGCATGGTCGCCCTGACCCTGGCCGGACAGGCCTCGGCCGCCGCGGCCGCGCCTTCGGAGAACGCCACGATCAACCTGATCCGTCTGTTGGTGCAGCAGGGGGTACTGCCGCAGGCCAAGGCCGAGGCGCTGATTGCCCAGGCCGAGCAGGAGGCCCAACAGGCCCGGCAGGCCAGCGCCGCTACCGTCGTGGCGGCCCCTGGCCCCACGGCGGCGCCGGGGGATGTGCGGGTGCAATACGTGCCGGCGATCGTTCGCGAGCAGATCCGCGATCAGGTCAAGGCCGAGGTCATGGCCACCGCCAAGCAGGAGAACTGGGCCCAGCCCAACACCTTTCCGGACTGGGTGTCGCGCATCAGCTTTGACGGCGACATCCGCCTGCGCGAGGAATCGCGGTTCTTTGCCGACAACAACAGCAACGAGATCGTCGACTACGCCAAGCTCAACGACAGCGGCCCCTACGACGTCAACAAGGACACCAACAGCAAGCTGCCGCCGCTGCTCAACAGCCGCGAAGACCGCGACAACCTGTTCCGCCTGCGCGCGCGCCTGGGGATGAAGGCGGTGATCTCGCCGGAATGGACCGCCGGCATCCGCATCGGCACCGGCTCGGACAACAACCCGGTGTCCACCACCCAGACCCTGGGCGGCGGCTTTGGCAAGAAGGACATCTGGCTCGACCAGGGCTACCTGACCTGGAAGGCCAGGCAGGACCTGACCCTGACCGGCGGGCGTTTCGCCAACCCGTTCTATTCCACCGACATGCTGTATTCCAACGACCTGAACTTCGACGGCGTGGCGGCGCTGTTCAACCACAAGCTCAGCAGCGACTGGGGTCTGTTTGGCACCCTCGGCGTGTTCCCGGTGGAGTACACCAACGACACCGCCACCAGCAACGGATTCGACAAGAACGAGAGCGACACCAAGTGGCTGTTCGGCGGGCAGATCGGCGCCAACTGGAAGATCAACCGCAGCAACAGCCTCAAGGGCGCCTTGGCCTACTACCGCTTCGACGACATCGAAGGCCAGCGCTCCAGTCCCTGCGCGCCCTGGGCCGGGGCTCCGGGCTGCGACACCGACGGCTCACGCGTGGCCTTCATGCAGAAGGGCAACAGCGTGTTCCTGCTGCGCGACATCACCCCCAACCCGGCCACGCCGGGCCTGACCCCGCAGCCGCAGTTCGTCGGCCTGGCCTCGAAGTTCGACGTGCTCGACCTGAACCTGGCCTGGGACACCGAGCTGCCGGACGACCTGCGCCTGCGCAGCCAGACCAACTTCATCCGCAACCTGGCCTACGACAAGGGCGAGATGCTCAAGCGCAGCGAGGGCGAGATCGTCAACAACATCAACCGCAACGGCCAGTTCGAAAGTGGCGGCAACGCGCTGCTGGTGCAGTTCACCCTGGGCAACGCCCTGGAGATGAAGAAGTCCGGCGATTGGAACCTGCTGGCCGGTTACAAGTACATCCAGCCCGATGCCTTGCCGGACGGTTTCAACGATTCCTCGTTCCATCTGGGGGGCACCAACGCCAAGGGCTATTTCGTCGGCGGCAACTACGGCATCGACAAGAACATCTACGCCACGGCCCGCTACATGAGCGCCTCGGAAGTCTACGGGCCGCGTTATGAAGTCGACGTCATGCAGCTTGAACTCAACACGCGCTTCTAAGCATCAGGAGGAAGGTTATGAACAGCCGAGCGAGGGCAGGGGCGGTCAGCCTGTTAGTGGCCTGGGGCGTGCTGGCCAGCGCCAGCGCTAGCGCCGAAGGCATGGAGGAGCGCCTGCGCACCCAGTTGCGCAGCACCACCCAGCAGTTGCAGGCCCTGCAAAGCGAGCAGGCCCAGGCCGCGGCGGCGCGGATCGCCGCCGAGAACGCGGCCAAGCAAGCCCAGGCCGAGGTCAAGCAACTGAGCGCCGAGCTGGCCAAGACCCGCGGCGTGGCCGAGCAACTGGCCGGCCAGCAACAGAACCTGCAAAGCCAGGCCCAAGCCCAGGCCGCAGCCAGCAGCGAGCAGTTGGGCAAGTTCAAGAAAGCCTACGAGGACCTGTTGGTGCTGGCCCGGGGCAAGGAAGCCGAGCGGGCGAAATTGCAGGCGCAATTGAGCGAACGTGACACACAAGTGCAGCAATGCGCGGTCAAGAATCAACAGATGTACGGCGTCGCCAAACAGATTCTGGCGGCCTACGAAAAGATCGATGTGGCTGAGCTGGTGAAAATCCGTCAGCCCTTCGCCGGCAGCGCCCGGGTCAAGTTCGAGGAACTGGCCCAGGGCTTTGGCGACGAGCTTTACCAGACCCAGTTCGACGCCCCGCAGGCGGCGAGCGCCCACTGATCACCAGGGAAGAGATGACCATGACTTTGATTACCAGCGTCACCACCGACAGCCTCACCGACCTGCTGCAAGGCGCCGGCTACCGGGTCAACCAGACCGAACAGAACGGCATCGTGCAACTGCTCAGCGCCAGCCAGGGCATCGGCTACGCCGTGCGTTTCGGCAACCCGGGCAGCGAGGCCGGGCACTACGTGGACTTCACCTACAGCTGCGCCTTGCGGGTGCAGGGTGAGCTGCCGGCGGGGCTGGCGCAATTGTGGAACGCATCGCGGCGCTTTGCCCGGCTGTCGCTGCAGGGCGAATTCCTGGTGATGGAGATGGACGTGGTGGTGGCCGGGGTCGGCGAGACTCACCTGCGCAGCCAACTGGAACTGTGGGACCGGCTGTTGCAGGAGTTCATCGTTTACCTGCGCGAATACAGCCAGCAGGCGGCGCGCTTGCAGGAGCAGGTCGAGCAGCCTCAGACGTCGGTGGAGCAACCCCGTGAAGAGGCGGTGAGCCTGTGAAAAAGCCGACCCTGGTGGTCGGTGCCGGGGCACTGACCTTGCTCGGCCTGGCGCTGGGGCTGGCCCTGCGCCCGGGCAACGATCCGGTGGCAGCGCAGCAGCCGGCACCGGCCGTGTTGCAGCAATCGGCGAGCACGCCGGCGGTGGCGCGCCTGGGCAACCAGCAGGTGGCGGCCGAGGAACTCAAGGCGCTGTTCGCCAGCCTGCCCGAGGAGTCCCGGGGGCAATTGCGCGGCAACCGCCCGGCCCTGGAAGCCTGGATACGTTCGCGCTTGGCGGAAAAGGTCGTGCTGGAACAGGCCGATGCCCAGGGCTGGCGCCAGCGCCCGGAGGTGGAGCAGCAGACCCGCGCCGCCACCGAGCAGATCGTGTTTCGCGACTACCTGCAGTCGGTCAGCCAGGTCCCGGCGGACTACCCCAGCGCGGCGGAATTGCAGCAGGCCTATGACAGCGGCAAGGCGGCGTGGCTGACCCCGCCGCTGTACCGGGTCAGCCAGATCTTCCTGAGCGTCGCCGACCCGCAGGCTGTCGAGCAGGTACGCCGCCAGGCGCAGGAACTGAGCCGCAAGGCCCAGGCCGCGCCGGGGGAGTTTGCCGCGCTGGCGGCGCAGTACTCCCAGGACCGCGATAGCGCCCAGCGCGGCGGCGACTCGGGGCTGCAACCCTTGCAGCAACTGGTGCCGGAAGTGCGCAGCGCCGTGGCCCGGCTCAAGGTCGGTGGCGTCTCCGACGTGGTGCAGAGCGCGGCGGGATTCCACGTGCTCAAGCTCACCGAACAGCAGCCGGCGCGCACCGCGACCCTGGACGAGTTGCGCGAGCGCCTGACCCAGGCCCTGCGCGCCCAGCGCCAGGAGCAGATCGCCAAGGCCTACCTGGAAGGCATGCTCAACACCGCGACCCTGAGCATCGATGGCGCCGTGTTGAATCAGGTCCTGGAGGACAAACTGTAGGCGCTGGCTGGCCAGCGAAGGCGATCTCACTGGCCCCACCGCCCGCCAGTCAAGGAAGCAACAGTCAACAAGACAGGGAGTCACCGATGGCATTTCTCGAACCCGCTCCACTTCAGGGGGTAGCCCCCTACATCGCACCTCAGGAACCCCGCGAGGCCTGGCTGGCCCTGGCCGCCGGGATCGATCCGGAGGTTGCCCAGTATTTTCTGGTCAGTGCCCGCTGCGGCTGCTTCATGCAGGCGGCGCGCAGCCTGAACATCAAGGCCACGCTGTTGCGCAAGCAACTGGCGCTTTTGGAAGAGCACCTGCGCCGTTCGCTGTTCTGTTATCAGGGCAATGTCCTGAGCCTGAGCCGCGAAGGCCTGCAACTGCAGGGCCAGTTACTGGCCCTGGCGCACCAGCGTCGGCTGCCGGTGGTGGAGCAGCCGTTGATTCGCCTGGCCGTGGCGCAAACCATCCTCCACGACATCCTCGGCCGCGACCTGATCGCCTTGCTGCGGCGCAACGCCAGCGCGCGTCTGGAGATCATCTCCATCGACAGCGACCTGTCCCTGCAGGCCCTGAGCGCCGACCTGGTGCTGTGGCTGGCGGCCGAAGACTCGCCGCTGCCGGGTCCCAGCTTCGCCACTGGCGAACCCGTGCCCCTGGCGCGCATCGACTACCTGCCGCACATCGCCAAGCGCTACTCACGGGTGGCGGCGCGTCCCGACAGCCTCGACGACCTCAGCGACTACATGCTGGTGCAGTGGCAGCACGACCGTCAGGTAGAGCCGTTCCGGCCCTGGAACAGCCTGGTGGAACAGCGCCTGGGCGGGGTGGTGCAGGTGCACTCCTATGAACTGATGCTGGAGATGATCCGTTGCAGCGCCTGCATTGGCTTGCTGCCGCGGTACATGAGCCACTTCGACCGCGGCCTGACCGCCTTGCCGGGGCTGTTCCAGGACAGCATGCAGCGCCGCGCCTGGCTGGCGGTGAATGCCCGGGTGGAACATGAGGAACAGGTGCAGCAACTGGTGGAGCTGATCCTCAATACCTTCAGCGAGCGCCAGGACTGGTTTGTCTGAACGGACCCGCCCGCGACGCCGCGACCCTGTAGGCGCCGGCTGGCCGGCGAAGGCCCCACCAGCCTTGCGCCGGACTCGGCCTCGCCTTGGGTGGCACGCCGGCGCCTACGGGCAGCCACCGCGACGCCTGGTCGGCGAACCCGCGCCATCCCTCGTCATGCAGTGGTTCATGGTCTTACACTCCACGGTCACTTCGACTTCAAGGACGATCTCGCCATGCCCGACGCCCAGCCCTCCATCGTTATCGAGCGTTGCACCGAAGCCCATATCGATGGCCTCGCCGCGCTGTACAGCGAACCCAGCGTGGCCGCCCAGACTCTGTTACTGCCTTATCAGTCCCGCGAGTTGTGGCGCAAGCGGGTCGGACTGGGGCAGGAAAATGAAGGGCTGGTGGCCCTGGTGGCGCTGCACCAGGGCTCGGTGATCGGCAGTTGCAGCCTGAGCCAGGTGGCGCGGGTGCGTCGCGCCCATTGCGCGGACGTGGCCATGGGCGTGTCCCCGGCCTGGCAACGCCAGGGCGTCGGCAGCCGGCTGCTGGCGGCGGTGCTGGAGGTGGCCGACAACTGGATGAACCTGCGCCGGGTGGAGTTGACGGTGTATGCCGACAACCAGGCCGCCATTGCGCTGTACCAGAAATTCGGCTTCGAGACCGAAGGCCAACTGCGCGACTACGCCGTACGCGACGGCGGTTATGTCGATGTGCTGAGCATGGCGCGCTTGCGTCGTTGATGCCGGGTTCGTGTAGCCGCTGCCGCAGGCTGCGATCGGCTTGGGCGGCATTCCGACGCAGGAGACGCAGGGATCTTCAGGCCGCCCGAGGTTCGACAGGCGATCGCCAAGCAAGGCCTCACGGGCCTTGACGTTCACTCCCGCAAAGCGAAATCCACCGCCGCCCGGGCATGCAGTTCGGTGGTGTCGAGCAGGGGCAGGGGGCTGTGCTCTGGCTTGAGCAGCAGGCCGATTTCCGTGCAGCCGAGGATGATGGCCTGGGCACCACGGGCCCTGAGTGATTCGATCACCTGTTGGTATACCCGGCGCGACGCGTCGCTGATGATCCCCACGCACAATTCCTCATAGATGATCCGGTGCACCGCCTGGCGCTCCTGCGCATCGGGCACCAGCACATTCAGTCCTTGTTGGCTCAGGCGGCTCTTGAGGAACTCCTGCTCCATGGTGAAGGCGGTGCCCAGCAGCCCGACGTTCAGGGTGCCGGCCGCCAGCGCGGCCTGGGCCGTGGGGTCGGCGATGTGCAGGAAGGGCACGGTAGTGGCCGCCTGGATCTGCTCGGCCACCTTGTGCATGGTGTTTGTACAGAGCACCAGGCACTCGGCGCCGCCGTCCTGTAAACGCTGGGCGGCGTCTATCAGAATCCGCGCCGCTTCATCCCAGCGCCCGGCGTGCTGGGCCTGTTCGACAGGCCCGAAGTCGACGCTGTACATTAGCAACCGCGCCGAGCGCAGCGGCCCCAATTGATCGCGAACCTGCTGATTGATCAGGCGATAGTATTCGGCGCTGGACTCCCAGCTCATGCCGCCGATCAGGCCGATGGTGCGCATGGGCAACTCCTCTGTGGTGTGGGTGAGTGAGCTTCAGTTTCGTCTCGCCTGCGCTGGTGATCTATCAGGAAATTTCACATGCCCGAGGTCCTCGAACACCGTCTGCTGGGCGGTCGGCTGCTTCTGCAACTGTTGCCCGCAGCCGCCTACAGCGCGCGCGATCCGGCGCAGTGGCAGACCCTGGGCGTGACCCTGGAACGCCAGCGCGGGGTGCATGCCATCGACTCCGACCGGCGTGAGGATTTCGACACCTGGCCCGGCACCCTGGCCTTGACGCCCAAGGGCGTGGAAGTGTTCTCCGAATCTGCCTGTGGCGGTGAATACCTGCTGGCGCGCTGGCAGGAGCAGACGCCGCTGATCCCCGGCGAGCGCCGTCTGCAGAGTTCGGGGCATGCCCAGGCCCTGGCCCTGGGGCGTGAAGCCCGGCGCCTGTTGCTGGCGCCTGCCACCGATGAGTTGGCCCTGGAGCACTGTGCCCTGGCCTTTGTCGGTCTGTCCCAGTCTCGCCACATTCCCACGGCGCCGTTACCACGGTTGGGGCAGGTGCTGGAGCAGATGGCCGACCAGTACGCCCAGCCCTTGTCCCTGGCGCAATTGGCACTCACTTACGGTCACAACGAACTGCGACTGCTGCGGGACTTTCGCCGCGCCGTCGGCATGACGCCCCATGCCTGGATCACCGAGGTGCGGCTGCAGGCAGCCCGGCGCTTGCTGGAACGCACGGACCTGCCCTTGGCAGCGATTGCCCACGACAGCGGCTTTGCCCACCAATCGCACCTGGGCAGCGCCTTGCGCAAAAGCCTCGGCCTGACCCCGCGCCAGTACCGGCTGCGTTTTCACTTGTGTCTCCCTGCACCTGTCCGGTATCCCAGCCGCGGGCAGTAAACGGCCCGCAGCGACATGGCAGGGCAAGGCCGGTGCCAGCGGCTAGAGGAATGGGCCGGCCCTGGGGTAAACACCCCAACGCCCGGCACCGGCATCTGCCATGATCAATACCGGCGACCTGCAGTTCCCAAGGGTCGATGCCAGGGACACACCGCAATGGACGATATCCAGCAATTGGGCGAGATGCTCCGGCACTATGCCGCCAGCGAAGCCCACAAGAAGCAGCTGTTCGACAGCCAGTCATTGGTCTGGGCCCGGCGTATTCATGAGCTGTTCGGGCAGATTGAAGAGTGGCTGGCACCGGTGCTGCAGCCGGACCTGCTGGAGCTGCATCGCGAGCCCTATGTGGCCTTCAGTGCGGCATTGCCGGTGCAAAGCTCCACCTTCAACAGCGAGAAACTGACCATCACCATTGCGGGCAAGCCGGTGGAGTTCGTCCCGGATGTGATGGGGGCCAATGGACAGATATCCCTGGCGGTGATCGGCCTGACGGCGGCGCGCCTGGGCAGTGTTTCCCTGGTGGGCGAGGCCTCCGGCAGTTGGCAATGGCGCAAGACCAATGGCCTCAAGGACCCTGACACCTTCGTTTTCGACGGCAACTTCCTGGCCGCCCAATTGCAGAGCCTGATCCCCCGCGAGCGCGCCTGATGTAGGCGCCGGCAACTGTAGGAGCTGGCTTGCCAGCGAAAGCGGCCACCGGTCATGTGCACGTCTTGCGGGCCTCTTCGCCGGCAAGCCGGCTCCTACGGGGCAACACGCAGCGCCGGCAACTGTAGGAGCTGGCTTGCCAGCGAAAGCGGCCGCCGGCCATGTGCACGTCTTGCGGGCCTCTTCGCCGGCAAGCCGGCTCCTACGGAGTGCGTTACATGTCCAGGTTGATCCATCCCGGCTTGGGCTCTTCCGGCGCGACGGCATTGATCTTCTTGCCCGTGGCCAACTCCACCCGGCGGGCCACCTCGGGATCATCGGCAAAGGGAATCAGGCTGGCGTCATCCAGGCTCTTGGCGCTCTGGTGGCGTAGGCAGTACTCGATGCAGAGGTAGAGAAACGCCACCCCCAGCAGGTTGAACAGAATATCCATCGGTCATCCGGCTCCCTGAAAAAAAGCGCCGGTCACTGGGACCGGCGTGGACTGGTTGGGTCAGGCGACCTGCGCGTCGCTCAGGGCCAGTTTTTCATCGGCCACGCGTACGGTGCGCCAGGTGTTGTAGGCCATCAGCAGCATGCCGCTGAGGAAGAACACACCACCGGCAAAACGCACCACGAACCCCGGATGGCTGGCCACCAGGGCCTCGACGAAGGAGTAGGTGAGGGTGCCGTCTTCGTTGACCGCGCGCCACATCAGGCCCTGGGTGATGCCGTTGACCCACATTGAAGCGATGTAGAGCACGGTGCCGATGGTGGCCAGCCAGAAGTGCAGGTTGATCAGCGGCACGCTGTACATCTGCTCGCGGCCGAAGACCTTGGGCACCATGTGGTAGATCGCACCGAAGGTGATCATTGCCACCCAGCCCAGGGCCCCGGCATGCACATGGCCGATGGTCCAGTCGGTGTAGTGGGAGAGGGCGTTGACGGTCTTGATCGCCATCATCGGGCCTTCAAAGGTGGACATGCCGTAGAACGCCAGGGACAGCACCAGGAACCGCAGGATCGGGTCGGTGCGCAGCTTATGCCAGGCCCCGGAGAGGGTCATCATGCCGTTGATCATGCCGCCCCAGCTGGGGGCCAGGAGAATCAGCGACATGGCCATGCCCAGGGACTGGGCCCAGTCCGGCAGGGCGGTGTAGTGCAAGTGGTGCGGGCCGGCCCAGATGTACAGGGTGATCAGCGCCCAGAAGTGCACGATGGACAGGCGATAGGAGTACACCGGGCGTCCCACTTGCTTGGGCACGAAGTAGTACATCATCCCGAGAAAGCCGGTGGTCAGGAAAAAGCCCACGGCGTTGTGCCCGTACCACCACTGGACCATGGCGTCGGTGGCCCCGGAATACACCGGGTAGGACTTGAACCAGTCCACCGGGATCGACAGGTGGTTGACCACGTGGAGCATGGCGATCACCAGGATGAAGGCCCCAAAGAACCAGTTACCGACATAGATGTGCTGGCTCTTGCGCCGCACCACGGTGGTGAAGAAGACGATGGCGTAGGCCACCCAGACCACCGCCATCCACACCGCGCCGGCGAATTCGATCTCGGCGTATTCCTTGGTGGTGGTGTAGCCCAGGGGCAGGGTGATCAGCATGATCACGATCACCGACTGCCAGCCCCAGAACGTGAAGGCGGCCAGGGTGTCGGAGTACAGCCGTACCTGGCAGGTGCGCTGTACGGCGTAGTAGCTGGCGGCGAACTGGGCGCTGCCGGCGAAGCCGAAGATCACCAGGCTGGTGTGCAGCGGCCGCAGGCGGCCGAAGGTGCTCCAGGGCAGATCGAGGTTCATCTCCGGCCACACCAGTTGCGAGGCGATCCACACCCCCATGGCCATGCCGATCACGCCCCATACCACGGTTGCGACGACGAATTGGCGAACCACCTTGTAGTTGTAGGCCTGTCCGATTGTTGCTGAGTTCATGGTCAATGCTTCCACGGTTGCAAAGTCTTGCCAGGCCACCCGGTCTGGCACGGGGTGCACTGTAGGAATCAGCGAGGAAACAAAACAGGCTCAGAAAAAACGCATTAATACGGATCAGATTTATCTCGTGTCCACGGCGTCGCCGTCACGGCTGATATGGTTTTTTAGTTTTGACCTGAATCTGTAACGTTCTGCGCCGCACGCGCATAGTCGCCCCCTCACAGCACGCGCCGTTAGAGCACGACCAGTTTCGATGAGGTAGGGATATGTATCAGTACGACGAATATGACCGGGCCCTGGTCTTTGAGCGGGTGGCACAGTTTCGCGATCAGGTCGAGCGCTTCATGGGCGGCCAGCTGAGCGAGGAGGAGTTCCTGCCCCTGCGCCTGCAGAACGGCCTCTATATGCAGAAGCATGCGTTCATGCTGCGGGTGGCGATTCCCTACGGCACCCTGAGTGCCCGGCAGATGCGCACCCTGGCCAGCATCGCCCGGGACTTCGACCGCGGCTACGGCCATTTCACCACCCGGCAGAACCTGCAGTTCAACTGGATCGAGCTGGCCCAGGTGCCGGACATCCTGCAGCGTCTGGCCGAGGTCGAGATGCACGCCATCCAGACTTCCGGCAACTGCGTGCGCAACATCACCACCGAGGCCTTCGCCGGGGTCGCCGCCGATGAATACCTGGACCCGCGCCCGCTTGCCGAGATCCTCCGGCAGTGGTCCACCATCAACCCGGAATTCCTGTTCCTGCCGCGCAAGTTCAAGATCGCCATCTGCTCGGCCAGGCAGGACCGCGCGGCGATCATGATGCATGACATCGGTCTGTACCTGTACCGCGACCGCCGTGGCCAGATGCTGCTGCGGGTGATCGTCGGTGGCGGCCTGGGGCGCACGCCGATCCTCGGCCTGCAGATCCGTGACGGCTTGCCCTGGCAGCATCTGCTGTCTTATGTCGAGGCGGTGCTGCGGGTCTACAACCGCTACGGCCGGCGCGACAACAAGTACAAGGCGCGGATCAAGATCCTGGTCAAGGCCCTGGGCATCGAGGCCTTCGCCAAGGAAGTGGAGGAGGAGTGGCAGCACCTCAAGGACGGTCCGGCGCAGCTCACCGACGAGGAGTACCAGCGGGTGGCCAGCGCCTTTGTGCCGCCGATCTACGAGCGCCTGGCGGACACCGACCTGGACTACGGCAGTCACCTGGCCGAGTCGCCGGCCTTCGCCCGCTGGGTGGCGCGCAATGTGCACCCGCACAAGGTGCCGGGCTACACCTGCGTGGTGCTGTCGACCAAACCGGGGCCCAGCTCGCCGCCGGGGGACGTCACCGGGCAGCAGATGGAAGCGGTGGCCGACTGGTCCGAGCGCTTCGGTTTCGGCGAGATCCGCATCGCCCATGAACAGAACATCGTCCTCCCGGATGTGCCCAAGTCGCAGTTGTTCGAACTGTGGCAGCGGGCCTCTGAGCACGGCCTGGGCACCGCCAACGTCGGCCTGCTGACCGACATCATCGCCTGCCCGGGCGGCGACTTCTGCGCCCTGGCCAACGCCCGCTCGCTGCCGATTACCCTGGCCATCCAGCAGCGTTTCGACGACCTGGACTACCTCCACGACCTGGGGGACATCAGCCTGAACATTTCCGGCTGCATGAATGCCTGCGGCCACCACCACATCGGCAATATCGGCATCCTCGGGGTCGACAAGAACGGCAGCGAGTGGTTCCAGGTCACCCTGGGCGGCGCCAAGGGCACGGACAGCGCCCTGGGCAAGGTGATCGGCCCGTCCTTCAGCGCCGAGGAAATTCCCGAGGTGATCGAACGCATCATCGCCACCTTCGTGCGTTACCGCGAAAGCGACGAACCCTTCGTCGACACCCTGCAGCGCATCGGCCTGGAGCCGTTCAAGGAGCGGGTCTATCCCAAGGCTGCGGAGGCGCTGGCATGAACAATCTGCTGCGTCTGCATGAAGGTGAAGCCCAGTTGGTGGAGGACGATGCCTGGAGCCTGGTGCGCGAAGTCGACGAGGCGCTGCCCGAGGGGCCGTTGATCCTGCCCCTGGCCCTGTGGCTGATCCGCCGCATCGAGCATCACCCGGCCCGGGACGGGGTGTGGATCGGGCCGGACGACGAGGTGGAGAGCCTCAAGCCCTGGCTCAAGCTGATCCCGCTGATTGCCGTGGACTTCCCGAGCTTTCGCGATGGCCGGGGCTACAGCCAGGCTTACCTGCTGCGCACGCGGCTGGGCTGGATGGGCGAGTTGCGCGCCATCGGCGACGTGCTGCGCGACCAGCTCAGCCACATGCGCCAATGCGGCTTCGACAGCTTTGCCGTGCGCGAAGACAAATGCGCCCTGGATGCCCTCAAAGGGTTGGCGGGCATGAGCGTGCTGTATGGCCGCTCGGTGATCGAGCCGCGCCCCTTGTTCCGCCGCCGCTGACCGCCCTGGCGCAGGAGCCGGCTTGCCGGCCAAGGGGCCGGCGAACCTCGCACCGGCCTGAGTAGCACCCGCTCCTGCGGGTTTTACGCCGAGCGGTTTGCCCTGCAGGAGCCGGCTTGCCGGCGAAAGGGCCTGCGAGTCCCGCGCCTGGCTGACGTCCTTGAAGGCGCGAGGGCGCTCCAGGTCGCCCGGGGCAGTGGCCGATAAAAAACACGCCTTCGCCGATCGGCCTTGGCTATACCTGTAACTCCCCCTGGCCAGTTCCTGGCTGCTTCACCTACAGGAGTTACCCATGAAGCTTGTACTGATGATTGGCACGGCGTGCCTGGCCTCCCTGGCACTGGTCGGCTGCTCCAGCAACCTGACTCAGCCCGACGAGTATTCCGGGTTTCTCCAGGATTACAGCCGGCTCAAGGAGGCCAAGTCGCCCTCCGGGGTTGAGGTGATGCGCTGGATCGATCCCAAGCTGGATGTCAGCCGGTACCGGGCCATCTATATCGAACCCACCCAGTTCTACCCTCGGCCCCAGGCCACGACGAAGATTCCCCAGGGCACCCTCAACGCGATCAATCAGTACTACGACCAGGCCCTCAGGCGCGAGGCGGCCCGCAGTCTGCCCCTGGCCCAGGGCCCCGGGCCGGGCGTGGTGGTGGTCCGGGCGGCAATCACTGCGGTCAGCAGCAAGACCGAAGGCCTGAAACCCTATGAAGTGATTCCCGTGGCGCTGGTGGCGGCGGCGGTGAGCACCGCCACCGGGATTCGCGACCAGCAGACCACCCTCGGCACCGAGGCGGTGTTTCTCGATGGCAGCAGCGGCCAGGTGATTGCCCAGGTGGTGCGCAAGGGCACCGGCAAGCCCCTGGCGAATGACAGCCAGGTGATGAAGGCCGAGGACGTGAAAAACGTCATCGACGGCTGGGCGGCGGACTTTCACCAGTCGTTCGCCAAGCTCAAGGCGCGCTAGCCGCGGTTCATCCGGCGGCGGTCCAGCGCACCGCCGCCCCGTTCAGTAATCCACCTGGGCCTGCTTGTTGTAGTAGCTGAGCAGCGAGTCGTAGGCCCGCACCACGGCGTGATAGTCCTCGCTCAGGCGCTCGGGCGCGGCCTGCTCCTGCCAGTCCTCGTGCAAAGTGCGCAAGGCCCGCTGGTAGTGCAGGGCCGGCCGGGTGATCTGGCTCCACAGGTAATGGGCTGGCTGGGTGCGGCCGTTCTGCGGTCGGTTGCGCAAGGGCTGCCCGGCCTCCCAGGCCTGCTGCAGATCCTCGCTGGCCTTGGCCAGTTGCAGCGGGGTCAGGGTTTTCTCGCGCACGCCCTGACTGAGCTGCTCCACCGTGAGCCGCGCCTGGATCATGTAGTTGAGCAGGTGCCAGTGGATGTCCTGTCCCAGGCGTTGCTCAAGCAAGCGCTGTTGTTCGCGGCGGGCGCCGATGTCGGCGCTGGCCAGGGCGGCGCGCAGGTCGGCGGAGGCTTGCAGGTAGCGGTCGAAGTCGGGCTGGAGCCGGGCCACGGTGGCCGGATCTTCCTCGGCCGGCATGTAGGCGCCGGGCACCGCGCTGGAATGGGCGCGGCGGGCCAGGTTGGCCTGGTGCAGGGCGTCTATGTAGCGCTCGGCCAGGCCGATCAGCGGCGAATCGGGTTGCAGGTGGCGCAGGCGATAGAGCATGCGCGGTTCGCATTCGCGCGCGGGCAGGGCGTCCATGTTGGTTTTCGCGCTGTCGGCGAAGTCCCGGGCATTGTTCATCAGGTCGTCGAATGCCAGGCGCCAGGCCGATTGCGCGCCGTAGGTGTAATAGCCCAGGCGCCAGGGCACGTCGTACTGGTTGACGCAGTCGATCAGTGGCGCTCGGGCCGCGGCCTCGGCGCTGGCGCGGCTGTCCAGGCCGGCCAGCCAGAGTTCGAAGCGGGCGATCGGGGCGCCGGCGCCCAGGAGGGCAAACAAGCCGAAAATCAGCGCGCAGCCGAAAATCAGCAAAGGACGCTGGCTCATGGCTGGCCCTCCTGGAGGTACCACTGGGCTTTTGTGGCTGGCGCCGCGCACTCGGCGACCTGGGCCGGCATGCGTGCGCACAGGCGCTCGGTCCAGGGCTGCAGGCCCTGATAGCGCCCGGCGGTGTGGCGTTCGTCGAACCATTTGAAGGTGGCAAGGGCGGCCACCAGCAGTATCAGCGCCGTGCCCAGCAGCAGGCGGCGCGGCCAGGGGTTGATGCGTTGCCAGGCGCTCAGCGGGTCGATCTGCCGTTGGCGGCCCAGGGCGACCAGTAGCTGGACCGCGAGATAAGCCGGGGCCGCCGCCGGGTGGATCACCGCGCCCAGCAGGCCGCCGAGCAGCGCGACGGGCAACAGGTCGCGGATCAGTTGCATGGAGTGATAGGGCGCGTGGCGCCACGGCAGGCGCCGGCTGAGGCGTTCGTCCCACAGCGACAGGCGCTGGCTCAGGGGTTGCCAGAGCCGCTGCAGCCCTTCGCCCGCGGCGCAGAAGCACAAGGACCAGACCAGCGTCACCCCGATCATCTCCCAGGGGCTGGTGTCTTGCCCGCTGTACGTGCTCACGGCGCCGACCAGGCAGGCCAGGACCACGCCCAGGAGCATCGGCCAGCTGTCGATGGCGTGCTCCCAGTCACGCCAGAAGTAGGGATTGCCGGCCGGCATGCCGGCGGCGATGTCCGGGTAGTCGGCGGACAGGCTCGCCGCCAGCTTGTGGCAGGCCTCCCAGTCCTGGCTGCCCAGGTGCCGGGCCCAGGCGCGGCGCTGACTGAAGCTCAGGGGCGCCAGCAACAAGCGCGCGGCGCGGTGTTGCGGGGTCATGGGCGGTTCGCTCGCCAGTTGTTGCTGGCGGGCCAGGTACAGCGGGGCCTGATGGCGTTTGAGCAGGCGCGGCCACAACAGGTCCGGGCAGCTGTTGTCGCCCGCGGATCGCCAACCCTGGCCGGCGCACAGCGCCTGGAAGATCGCCACCGACCAATAGGGGCTGTCCGCCAGCAATTGCGCCAGCCAGTGGTTGAACCATTGTCGATGTTGCAGGTGCAGCAGCCAAGGATGCGCCGAGCGCTGGGCATAGGCCTGCAGGAATGCGGTTTCATCCCTGGCCTGCAGGGCCGCGGCCAGCGGTGCCTGGACCTGTTGATACAGCTGTTGCTGCAGTTCCAGCACCAGGTATTCCGGCAGGTCCAGGCGTTGCCAGGCGCTCATCCAGCGCAGATGCTCCAAGCCCCAGCGCAGAACCGCGTCGGCCTGTGTCGGGCGTTCGACGCAATGGCGCAGCAGGGCCAGTTCGAACTCATAGGCGCAGTCCTGCTCCTGGGCCTGCTGATAACGCTGGTCGAGCTGCTCGACGTGCAGCTCCTTGAGCAGGACGGCCACCCTTTGCACCGGCGACAGCGCCCGGATCAGCGGCTCGCTGGCGGTCGGGCTGTGGCCGGCGTCGGTTTCCAGGGGCGGGTCCTGCTCCCAGTCCTTGTGGGCCAGGGCTTGTTCATAGGCCTCGCGCAAGCGCTGGAAACCTTGCGGATCTTCGTCCGGGCGGGTCTGTTTCAGCAGCTTGGCGTAGTGGCGCTTGATGGTGCGGGTGTCAGCGGTGACCGGCAGGCCGAGTAGGGTCCAGCAACTCATTGGGCGATAGAACTCCATGCGACCCGTGGCAACATCCAGACATGACTGGAGGAAAGGGCGCACCCTACCGGTTTCCAGGGTAAAAGTCCCCCGACTCCAATCCGTCTATTGAACAGCGGGAGGGGGCTGGGCCATTCAGTGCGGGTGGCATGGGGGCGCGCGTTCTAGTCTTCTGCGCCGGACGCAGGCAGGGCAAGTCGCAGCGACGTGCCCGCAAGCGGAGATGATTGCTCAAGTGATTTGTAACTATTTCCATGTTTTTTACATGGTTTAGTTAAAGTGATTTATTGATTATAAAAATCAAATAAAAACATAGGCTTACAGATTGTTTGTAATGTCGAATATGAAATTAATGCTGGTTGAGCAAGGAGCTGTCAGCTATGCCTGTAGTGGAACGCACGACTTTTCTGCCGGGCCGCAGTCCGGCCCAGGTCCTGGATTTCTGCCTTGAAGGGGTCAATTTTCCGAAAATCTTTCCCGAGCGCGTGACGCCCTTGGGCGGCATCGACATCAATGACCTGCGCATCAGTGTCGGGCGCCAGTTCAGCTTCCTGCACTGGATGTTCGGTGTCATACCGGCGAAATGGACGGTGGTTATACGTGAGGTCGGCGAGCGGCATTTTGTCGATGAAATGCTCAAGGGACCGCTGCGCGCCTTTCGTCATGAACATCGGGTCGAGGCCGCCGAAGGGGGCACCCTGTACACCGACCGGGTGACTTATCGGGCCATCGGTGGCGCACCTTTGGAATGGTTGGTGGTCAACGCCTACATGGCGCGGATTTTCGATGCCCGGCACCGCAACATGTTGCGCTTGCTGGGCTGATCGCGTCGCTGCATTGCTGTGTTCTGTTTTCCGACTCCAAGGAGCATGCCCATGAGCAAGAAGATACTGGTGGTCCTGACCAGCGTGGCCAAATACCCCAACCTGAACCGAGCCACCGGCCTGTGGCTGGGCGAGGCGGTGCATTTTGTGAAGAAGGTCGAGGCGGCGGGCTTCGCGGTGGATTACGTCAGCCCCAAGGGCGGCTACGTGCCCATCGATCCCCACAGCCTGGCCATGGCCGACGACACCGATTGGCAGTGGTACCAGGACAGCGCCTTCATGAGCCGCCTGGGCGCCACCTTGAAACCCTCGCAGGTCCAGGCCCGGGACTATGTGGCCATCTATTACGCCGGTGGTCATGGCGTGGTTTGGGATTTCCCCGACAACCCCGAGTTGCAGGCCCTGAGCCGGGACATCTACGAGCAGGGCGGTTACGTCAGCTCGGTCTGCCATGGCGCGGTGGGTTTGCTCAACATCAAGCTGGCGGACGGTTCGTTGCTGATCGCTGGCAAGCAGGTCACCGGGTTCTCCAATGAGGAGGAGAAGCTGGTCGAGCTTGACCAGTACGTGCCCTTCCTGACCGAAACCGAACTGCTCAAGCGCGGTGCCCTGTACCAGAAGGCCGCCGCGCCCTGGGCGCCGTTCGCCGTGGAAGATCAACGGGTGATCACCGGGCAGAACCCGGCCTCCGGCGGCCCCGTAGCGGACCTGCTGCTGGCGCACCTGTAGGAGCCGGCTTGCCGGCGAAGACGGCCGTGAGCCGGATGCAAGCTTGGAAACCGTCTTGGCTGGCAAGCCCGCGCCTGCAATCGGCCTGGTTGTTGGACAATTTATCCGTGGGGCAATAGGTGCTCGCGCCGTTTCATGCTTAACTTCGGCCTCTCAAGAATTTCCCATTGCTGTTCCATCATCACTGTTCAATAAGGACTCCGTTCATGGCTCAAGTCACTCTCAAAGGCAACCCGGTACAGGTTAATGGCCAACTGCCGCAAGTCGGCTCCAAAGCGCCTGCGTTCACCCTGGTGGGCGCCGGTCTGGCCGACGTTTCCCTGAGCAGCCTCGCCGGCAAGCGCAAAGTGCTGAACATCTTCCCAAGCGTCGACACCCCGACCTGCGCCACCTCGGTGCGCAAGTTCAACGCCCAGGCCAACGAACTGGCCAACACCGTGGTGCTGTGCATCTCCGCCGACCTGCCGTTCGCCCAGGCGCGCTTCTGCGGCGCCGAAGGCCTGGAAAACGTGCAGAACCTGTCGACCCTGCGCGGTCGTGAGTTCATCGAAAACTACGGCGTGGCCATCGCCGACGGCCCGCTGGCCGGCCTGACCGCCCGCGCGGTGGTGGTGCTGGATGAAAACGACACCGTGCTGCACAGCGAGCTGGTCAAGGAAATCGCCGAGGAGCCGAACTACGACGCGGCCCTGGCTGTGCTCAAGTAACAGCTTTTACAATTATTCACGGCCTGGCTCTGTCCAGGCCGTTTTTATTTGTGCTTCAGTGGCTTAGCGCCGCACCTTAAAACGTCAGTCAAAGGTAAATTGCCGGTAAAGGCGCTTTGCTAAAACCGCTCTAGTGCTTATCTTTCAGCCTTCCCCAAAGAAGACTCCCACGCGCCCAATGGTTGATCACTCCATGCAATCCTCTGCTCCCCGCAACTCTCGTCGCTGGCTGTTCGGCCTGTTTGTCCTGCTGCTGGTGGCCGGCTTGTGCTGGAAGTTCTGGCCCGCCGGCAGCGCCCCCAAAGAGGCTGCACAGGCGAAGGCCGCGGCCGGGCATACCGGACGCAGCGGCAGCCTGCGCCCTGGCTTCGGCAGTGCCAGCGGGCCGATCCCGGTGCGCGTGGCGCCGGTGACCCAGGGAGATTTCGCGGTGTACTTCAAGGCCCTGGGCACGGTGACTGCGTTGAACACCATCAATGTGCGTAGCCGGGTAGCGGGGGAGCTGGTCAAGGTCAATTTCGAGGAAGGGCAGATGGTCAAGGCCGGCGACCTGCTGGCGCAGATCGATCCGCGTCCCTACCAGAACGCCTTGCTCCAGGCCGAAGGCACCTTGCTGCAGAACCAGGCCCAGCTGAAGAACGCCCAGGTCGACCTTGAGCGCTACCGCGGCCTGTATGCCCAGGACAGCATCGCCAAGCAGACCCTGGACACCGCCGCGGCGCTGGTGGGCCAGTACCAGGGCACGGTCAAGACCAATCAGGCGGCGGTCAACGACGCCAAGCTCAACCTGGAATTCACCAATATCCGCGCGCCGATCGCCGGGCGCGTGGGCCTGCGCCAGCTGGACGTGGGCAACCTGGTGTCGGCCAATGACACCACGGCGCTGGTGATCATCACCCAGACCCAGCCGATCAGCGTGGCCTTCACCTTGCCGGAAAACAGCCTGGACACCGTGCTCAAGCGCTACCACAGCGGCGCCAAGCTGCCGGTGGAAGCCTGGGACCGGGGCGATGTGAAGCTGCAGGCCAGCGGCGTGCTGCAGAGCCTGGACAACCAGATCGACACCACCACCGGCACCCTGAAGTTCAAGGCGCGCTTCGATAACCGCGACCAGGGCCTGTTCCCCAACCAGTTCGTCAATGTGCGGCTGCTGGCCGACACCCTGAAGAACGTGGTGCTGGCGCCTTCGGCGGCGATCCAGTTCGGCACCAATGGCACCTTCGTCTACGCCCTGGATGGCGACAACAAGGTGAAGATCCGTCAGCTCAAGGTGGGCGACAGCAACGGCGAGTCGACGGTGATCAAGGACGGCCTCAAGGCCGGTGACCGGGTGGTGATGGAAGGCACCGACCGCCTCAAGGACGGCAGCGAGGTGGAAGTGGTCAACGACAGCGCGGCCGTGCCCACCACCCCCACCGAACACCTGCAGGGCAAGCCCGCCGGGGCGCCGGCCGCGGATGGCAAGCCGGCTGATGGCAAGGCGCAAAAGGTCGGCGCATGAATTTCTCGCGGCTGTTCATCCTTCGCCCGGTAGCCACCACCCTTAGCATGCTGGCCATTGTCCTGGCCGGCCTGATCGCCTATCGCCTGTTGCCGGTGTCGGCCTTGCCCCAGGTGGACTACCCGACCATCCGGGTCATGACCCTGTACCCCGGGGCCAGCCCGGACGTGATGACCAGCGCGGTCACCGCGCCCCTTGAGCGTCAGTTCGGGCAGATGCCGGGCCTGACCCAGATGGCCTCCACCAGCTCCGGTGGCGCCTCGGTGCTGACCCTGCGCTTCAGCCTCGACATCAATATGGACGTGGCCGAGCAGCAAGTGCAGGCGGCGATCAACGCTGCCACCAACCTGCTGCCCAAGGACCTGCCGGCGCCGCCGGTGTACAACAAGGTCAACCCGGCGGACACCCCGGTGCTGACCCTGGCCATTACCTCCAAGACCATGCTGCTGCCCAAGCTCAACGACCTGGTGGATACGCGCATGGCGCAGAAGATCGCCCAGATCAGCGGCGTCGGCATGGTCAGCATCGCCGGCGGCCAGCGCCAGGCGGTGCGGATCAAGGTCAACCCCGAGGCCCTGGCGGCCAACGGCCTGAACCTGGCGGACGTGCGCACCCTGATCGGCGCGTCCAACGTCAACCAGCCCAAGGGCAACTTCGACGGCCCGACCCGGGTGTCGATGCTCGATGCCAACGACCAGCTGACTTCGCCCAAGGACTACGCCGAGCTGATCCTGGCCTATAAAAATGGCGCGCCCCTGCGCCTGAAGGACGTGGCCGAGATCGTCGACGGCGCCGAGAACGAGCGCCTGGCGGCCTGGGCCAACGAAAACCAGGCGGTGCTGCTGAACATCCAGCGCCAGCCCGGGGCCAACGTGATCGAGGTGGTGGACCGGATCAAGGCGCTGCTGCCAAGCATCACCGACAACCTGCCGGCGGGCCTGGACGTGACCGTGCTCACCGACCGCACCCAGACCATCCGCGCCTCGGTCAAGGATGTGCAGCACGAACTGTTCATCGCCATCGCCCTGGTGGTGATGGTGACCTTCCTCTTCCTGCGTCGGGCCAGCGCCACCCTCATTCCGTCGATTGCCGTGCCGCTGTCGCTGATCGGCACCTTCGGCGTGATGTACCTGGCCGGTTTCTCGGTGAACAACCTGACCCTGATGGCCCTGACCATCGCCACCGGTTTCGTGGTGGACGACGCCATCGTCATGCTGGAGAACATCGCGCGCTTCATCGAGGAGGGCGACAGCCCGCTGCAGGCGGCGCTCAAGGGCGCCAGGCAGATCGGCTTCACCCTGATCTCCCTGACCCTGTCGCTGATCGCGGTACTGATCCCGCTGCTGTTCATGGCCGACGTGGTCGGGCGGCTGTTTCGCGAGTTCGCCATCACCCTGGCGGTGGCGATCCTGATTTCCCTGGTGGTGTCCCTGACCCTGACCCCGATGATGTGCGCGCGGCTGCTCAAGCGTGAGCCCAAGCCTGAAGAGCAGGGGCGCTTCTACCGCGCCAGCGGGGCCTGGATCGACTGGCTGATCGCAAGCTACGGGCGCAGGTTGCAGTGGGTGCTCAAGCACCAGTTCCTGACCCTGATGGTCGCCGTCGGCACCCTGGGCCTGACCGTGTTCCTGTACCTGGTGGTGCCCAAGGGCTTCTTCCCGGTGCAGGACACCGGGGTCATCCAGGGCATTTCCGAGGCGCCGCAGTCGGTGTCCTTCGCCGCCATGAGCCAGCGCCAGCAGGAACTGGCCAAGATCATCCTGCAGGACCCGGCGGTGCAAAGCCTGTCGTCCTACATCGGTGTCGACGGCGACAACGCCACCCTCAACAGCGGCCGCCTGCTGATCAACCTCAAGCCCCACAACGAGCGCGACCTGAGCGCGGCCCAGGTGATCGCGCGGATCCAGCCCGAGGTCGACAAACTGCTGGGCATCCGCCTGTTCATGCAGCCGGTGCAGGACCTGACCATCGAAGACCGGGTCAGCCGCACCCAGTACCAGTTCAGCCTGTCGTCGCCGGATGCCGAGCTGCTGAGCCTGTGGAGCACTCGCCTGGTGGAAGCCCTGGCCCAGCGCCCGGAACTCACCGACGTGGCCAGCGACCTGCAGGACAAGGGGCTGCAGGTGTACCTGGTGATCGACCGCGATGCCGCGTCCCGGGTCGGGGTTTCGGTGTCCAACATCACCGACGCCCTGTACGACGCCTTCGGCCAGCGCCAGATCTCCACCATCTATACCCAGGCCAGCCAGTACCGGGTGGTGCTCCAGGCCCAGGCCGGCGAGCGCATCGGGCCCCAGGCCCTGGAGCAGATCCACGTCAAGACCACCGACGGCGGGCAGGTGCGGTTGTCGAGCCTGGCCCATGTCGAAGAGCGTCAGGCGCAACTGGCCATCGCCCATATCGGCCAGTTCCCGGCGGTGATGATGTCCTTCAACCTGGCTCCGGGCGTGGCCCTGGGCAAGGCGGTGAACGTCATCGAGCAGGTGCAGCAGGAGATCGGCATGCCGGTGGGGGTGCAGACCCGCTTCCAGGGCGCGGCGGAAGCCTTCCAGGCCTCGCTGTCGAGCACCTTGCTGCTGATCCTGGCGGCGGTGGTGACCATGTACATCGTGCTCGGCGTGCTCTACGAGAGTTACATCCACCCGATCACCATCCTCTCCACCCTGCCTTCGGCGGCGGTGGGCGCCTTGCTGGCGCTGATCCTCAGCGGCAACGACCTGGGCATGATCGCCATCATCGGCATCATCCTGCTGATCGGCATCGTCAAGAAGAACGCGATCATGATGATCGACTTCGCCCTCGACGCCGAACGCCACCAGGGCATGGCCCCGGAGCAGGCGATCTATCAGGCGGCGCTGCTGCGCTTCCGGCCGATCCTGATGACCACCCTGGCGGCGCTGTTCGGCGCCGTGCCGCTGATGCTGGCCACCGGCTCCGGCGCCGAGCTGCGCCAGCCCCTGGGCCTGGTGATGGTCGGCGGCCTGCTGGTCAGCCAGGTGCTGACCCTGTTCACCACGCCGGTGATCTACCTGTACTTCGACCGCCTGGGTCGGCGCTTCGGCAAGCACGAAGTCCTCCAGGAGGAGCGGGTATGAAGCGGCGCAGCGGCAAGCTGCAAGCCGCAAGCTGCAAGTTAAAGCAGAAGCAAGAGTGCGCACCGATCCCGCTTTTCTCTTGCAGCTTGAGGCTTGAAGCTTGGAGCGGTCGCCCATGAACCTTTCGGGTCCTTTCATCAAGCGCCCGGTGGCGACCATGCTGCTGTCGCTGGCGATCATGCTGCTGGGCGGTGTGAGCTTCGGCCTGCTGCCGGTGGCGCCGTTGCCGCAGATGGATTTCCCGGTGATCGTGGTCCAGGCCAGCCTGCCGGGGGCCAGCCCCGAGGTCATGGCGTCCACCGTGGCCACGCCGCTGGAACGCTCGTTCGGCGCGATTGCCGGGGTCAACACCATGAGCAGCCGCTCCAGCCAGGGCTCGACCCGGGTGATCCTGCAGTTCGATCTGGACCGGGACATCAATGGCGCGGCGCGGGAAGTGCAGGCGGCCATCAACGCCTCGCGCAACCTGTTGCCCAGCGGCATGCGCAGCATGCCCACCTACAAGAAGGTCAACCCGTCCCAGGCGCCGATCATGGTCCTGTCGCTGACCTCCGATGTGCTGGAGAAGGGCCAGTTGTACGACCTGGCCTCGACCATCCTGTCCCAGAGCCTGTCCCAGGTGCAGGGCGTGGGCGAGGTGCAGGTCGGCGGCAGCTCCTTGCCGGCGGTGCGCATCGAGCTGGAGCCGCAACTGCTCAACCAGTACGGCGTGGCCCTGGATGATGTGCGCAATGCCATCGCCAACGCCAACCAGCGCCGGCCCAAAGGCTCGGTGGAAGATGACCAGCGGCTGTGGCAGATCCAGGCCAACGACCAGCTGGAAAAGGCCCGTGACTACGAGCCGCTGATCATCCACTACAAGGACGGTGCGGCCCTGCGCCTGAAAGACGTGGCCAAGGTCAGCGACGGCGTGGAAGACCGCTACAACAGCGGCTTCTTCAACGATGACGCAGCGGTGCTGCTGGTGATCAACCGTCAGGCCGGGGCCAACATCATCGAGACGGTGAACGAGATCAAGGCCCAGTTGCCGGCGTTGCAGGCGGTGCTGCCGGCCAGCGTCAAGCTCAACCTGGCCATGGACCGCTCGCCGGTGATCAAGGCCACCTTGCACGAGGCGGAGATGACCCTGCTGATCGCCGTGGCCCTGGTGATCCTGGTGGTGTTCCTGTTCCTCGGCAATTTCCGCGCGTCGGTGATCCCGACCCTGGCGGTGCCGGTGTCGCTGGTGGGCACTTTCGCCGTCATGTACCTCTATGGCTTTTCCCTGAACAACCTGTCGCTGATGGCGCTGATCCTCGCCACCGGGCTGGTGGTGGACGACGCCATCGTGGTCCTGGAGAACATTTCCCGGCACATCGACGAAGGCATCGCGCCAATGAAGGCGGCGTACCTGGGGGCCAAGGAAGTGGGCTTCACCCTGCTGTCGATGAACGTTTCGCTGGTGGCGGTGTTCCTGTCGATCCTGTTCATGGGCGGGATCATCGAGAGCCTGTTTCGTGAATTCTCCATCACCCTGGCGGCGGCCATCGTGGTGTCCCTGGTGGTGTCCCTGACCCTGACCCCGATGCTCTGTGCGCGCTGGCTCAAGCCCCATGTCCCGGGCCAGGAAAACGCCCTGCAACGCTGGAGCCGACGCAGCAACGAGTGGATGGTGGGCAAGTACGCCACCAGCCTGGATTGGGTGCTGCGGCACAAGCGCCTGACCCTGTTCAGCCTGCTGGTGACCATCGGCGTCAACGTGGCCCTGTACGTGGTGGTGCCCAAGACCTTCATGCCGCAGCAGGACACCGGCCAGTTGATCGGCTTCGTGCGCGGCGACGACGGCCTGTCCTTCAGCGTGATGCAGCCGAAGATGGAGATCTTCCGCCGCGCCGTGCTCAAGGACACCGCGGTGGAAAGCGTGGCCGGCTTTATCGGCGGCAACAACGGCACCAACAACGCCTTCATGCTGGTGCGCCTGAAGCCGATCAAGGAGCGCGACATCTCGGCGCAGAAGGTCATCGAGCGCCTGCGCAAGGAAATGCCCAAGGTGCCCGGCGCGCAACTGATGCTGATGGCCGACCAGGACCTGCAGTTCGGTGGCGGCCGCGAACAGACCACCTCGCAGTATTCCTACATCCTGCAAAGCGGCGACCTGGGCGAGCTGCGCCAGTGGTACCCGAAAGTGGTCAGCGCGCTGCGCGCCTTGCCCGAACTGACCGCCATCGACGCCCGCGAAGGCCGTGGCGCCCAGCAGGTGACCCTGGTGGTCGATCGCGACCAGGCCAAGCGCCTGGGGGTGGACATGGACATGGTCACCGCGGTGCTCAACAACGCCTACAGTCAGCGGCAGATTTCCACCATCTACGACAGCCTCAACCAGTATCAGGTGGTGATGGAGGTCAACCCGAAATACGCCCAGGACCCGATCACCCTGAATCAGGTGCAGGTCATCACCAGTACCGGGGCGCGGATTCCGCTGTCGACCATCGCCCATTATGAAAACAGCCTGGAAGACGACCGGGTCAGTCACGAAGGGCAGTTCGCCTCGGAGAGCATTTCCTTCGACATGGCCGAAGGCGTGACGGTGGAGCAGGGCACCGCGGCCATCGAGCGGGCAATCGCCAAGCTGGGCATGCCCGAGGACGTGATCGTCAAGATGGCCGGCACCGCCGACGCCTTCGCCGCCACCCAGAAGAGCCAGCCGTTCATGATCCTCGGCGCCTTGCTGGCGGTGTACCTGGTGCTCGGGGTGCTCTATGAAAGCTACATCCACCCGCTGACCATCCTCTCCACCTTGCCCTCGGCCGGGGTCGGTGCCTTGCTCTCGATCTACGTGCTGGGCGGCGAGTTCAGCCTGATCTCGCTGCTGGGGCTGTTCCTGCTGATCGGCGTGGTGAAGAAGAACGCCATCCTGATGATCGACCTGGCGCTGCAACTGGAGCGCCACCAGGGCCTGGACCCGCTGCAATCGATCCGCAGCGCCTGCCTGCAGCGTCTGCGGCCGATCCTGATGACCACCCTGGCGGCGATTCTCGGCGCCTTGCCCTTGCTGCTGGGGGGCGCCGAGGGCTCGGAAATGCGCCAGCCCCTGGGCCTGACCATCATTGGCGGCCTGGTCTTCAGCCAGGTGCTGACCCTTTACACCACCCCGGTGGTCTACCTCTACCTCGATCGCCTGCGCCACAAGTTCAACCACTGGCGTGGGGTCCGTACCGATGCCGCTCTGGAAACGCCGCTATGAACGACCAATCGTCCCGTCCCGTTACTCTGCTGTCCGCCCAGCGCCTGGCCATGGCCCGGGGTTCGCGGGCCTTGAGCCTGGGCCTGTGCGTGGCGCTGCTCAGTGCTTGCGCCATCGGGCCCGATTACCAGCGCCCGCCAGTGGCCGAGCCTGTGCAGTACAAGGCGGCCGAGGGCTGGCGCCAGGCCAATCCCAGCGATGCCCTGGCCCGGGGCGCCTGGTGGGAGCTGTACGGTGACGCCCAGCTCAACGGCCTGATCGAGCGCCTCAACAGTTCCAACCAGAGCGTGGCCCAGTCCGAGGCCCAGTACCGTCAGGCCCAGGCCCTGGTGCGCAGCTCCCGCGGGGCGTTCTTCCCCAGTGTCGACCTCAGCGCCGGCAAGACCCGCGCCAGCCAGGGCACCGGCAGCAGCAGTTCGGGGCTGAGCAGTTCCAGCAGCGGCATTCGCGACACCTACAACACCCAGTTGGGGGTGAGCTGGGAGGCGGATGTCTGGGGCAAGCTGCGCCGTGGCCTGGAAGCCAACGAAGCCAGCGCCGAGGCGAGCTTCGCCGATCTGGCGGCCATGCGCCTGAGCCAGCAGTCGGAGCTGGTGCAGAACTACCTGCAACTGCGGGTGATCGATGAACAGAAGCGCTTGTTGGAAGCCACGGTGGCGGCCTATCAGCGCTCCCTGACCATGACCCAGAACCAGTATCAGGCCGGGGTGTCCGGCAAGGATGCGGTGGCCCAGGCCCAGACCCAGCTCAAAAGCACCCAGGCCGACCTGATCGACCTGATCTGGCAGCGGGCGCAGTTCGAAAACGCCATCGCGGTGCTGATGGGCGTGCCGCCGGCCGAATTCAACCTGGCAGAAACCCCGCGGATTCCGGCGCTGCCCCAGGTGCCCCTGGCTGTGCCCTCGCAGTTGCTGGAGCGGCGTCCGGATATCGCCTCGGCGGAGCGTTCGGTGATGGCCGCCAACGCCAATATCGGCGTGGCCAAGGCCGCCTATTACCCGGACCTGACCCTGAGCCTGGCCGGCGGCTACAGCAGCAGTACCTACGCCAACTGGATCAGCCTGCCGAACCGCTTCTGGTCGGTGGGGCCGAAACTGGCCATGACCCTGTTCGACGGTGGCCAGCGCTCGGCGGAAGTGGATCGCACTGAAGCCGCCTATGACCAGACCGTGGCCAAGTACCGGCAGACCGTGCTCGACGGTTTTCGCGAGGTGGAGAACTACATGATCCAGCTCAAGGTCCTGGAGGACGAGGCGGGGGTGCGTCAGCAGGCCCTGGATTCGGCCCGCGAGGCCCTGCGCCTGACCGAGAACCAGTACAAGGCCGGACTCATCGGTTATCTGGACGTGGTCACCAGCCAGACCACGGCCCTGAGCAACGAACGCAGCGTCCTCAGCCTGCTGCAGAGCCGGCTGATTGCCAGCGTGCAATTGATCGCCGCGCTGGGCGGCGGCTGGGACGGCCAATTGCAGGTCGGCGAGCAGAAATAGGCCGCCATCAGGGCCTCGCGCAGGGGCGCGCGAGGCCCTCGATCACGCCGCGCAAAGCCCATGCCCACAAGGGCTGTAGGGGCATCAAAGGCCCGGGCCAGACGTTCTGTCTGACTACTGGCTTTTTGCTCACTTTGTAGATGCGTTCTTCTGCGCAATCAGTACAATCTGCGCTTTTGCCCGCCGGGCAAACATCGGCACAACGGCCAAGAGATGCCCCATGCTCATCGGTAGTTATTCACCCGCCCTGGTCGTGATCTCCATTTTCGTGGCGATCCTCGCTTCCTATACCGCCCTCGATCTCACCGGACGCATCACCACCACCAAAGGCCGCGCGGCCTACCTGTGGATGTGCGGCGGCGGGCTGGCCATGGGCATTGGCGTGTGGTCCATGCACTTTATCGGCATGCTCGCCTTCGAGCTGCCCATCGAGCTGGGCTACGACGTTGCGCTGACCGCCTTGTCGCTGCTGATCTCGATCCTGTCCTGCGGCTTCGCCCTGTGGCTGGTGAGCCAGCCGCGCCTGCCGCTGTGGCAACTGCTGTTTGGCGCCTTGATCATGGGCGTCGGTATCAGTGGCATGCATTACACCGGCATGGCGGCCATGCGCATGCAGCCGGGTATCGACTACGACCCGAGCCTGTTCAGCGCCTCGTTGCTGATCGCCTTTGGTGCTTCGCTGGCGGCGCTGTGGATCGCCTTTCGCCTGCGCCAGAACACCCCCCATGTGCGTCTGGCCCGCGCCGGCGCGGCGATTGTGATGGGCTTTGCCATCGTCGGCATGCACTACACCGGCATGGCCGCGGCGCGTTTCAGTGACGGCAGTTTCTGTGGGGCCCTGGGCAACGGCCTGAGCGGCAGGGGCCTGGACAATCTGGTGCTGATCACCACCCTGGCGGTGCTGATCATCGCCTTGCTGACCTCGGTGCTGGACGCGCGCCTGGAAGCCCGTACCGCGGTGCTGGCGCAATCCTTGACCGAAGCCAACAAGGAGCTGACCCAGCTGGCGCTGCACGACACCCTGACCGGTTTGCCGAACCGCATTCTGCTGGCGGACCGCATCGACCAGGCCATGCACCGGGTCACCGCCCATGGTGGCTGCTTTGCGCTGATGTTCATCGATCTGGATGGCTTCAAGCCGGTTAACGACGCGTTTGGCCATCACATGGGCGACCAGTTGCTGCGGGAAGTGGCCTTGCGCCTGCGCGAGGACCTGCGCAGCGAAGACACCCTGGCGCGGATCGGCGGCGACGAATTCGTACTGCTGGTGCAGCTCGCCGAGCCGGATGATGCCCTGCGCCTGGCGGCGCGGCAGGTGGGCCTGGTGTCCCGCTCGTTTCGCGTGGCCGACCACGAGTTGCAGATTTCCGCCAGCATCGGCATCGCGGTGTACCCCGGCAATGGCCTGACCGCCCAGGAACTGCTGATGAATGCCGACGCGGCGATGTATCACGCCAAGGCCACCGGCAAGAACGGCTACAGCTTTTTCGACGCTTCGATGAACAGCAATGCCCGGCGCCAACTGCAGTTGCTTCAGGACCTGCGCAATGCCCTGGAACACAATCAGTTGCGCCTGTACTACCAGCCCAAGTTCGACGCCGGCGACGGTCGTCCGGTGGGCGCCGAGGCGCTGTTGCGCTGGGAGCACCCGCAGCACGGCCTGTTGCTGCCGGACAAGTTCATCGAACTGGCGGAGAAGAGCGGGCTGATCATCGCCATCGGCGACTGGGTGCTGCACGAGGCCTGCCGGCAGATGCGCCAGTGGTATGTCCAGGGCTACACCGACTGGCGCATCGCGGTGAACCTCTCGGCCTTGCAGTTCTGCCATGTGGGGCTGGTCAAGAGCGTGGCCCAGGCCCTGGAGCGCAATCAGCTGCCGGCCAACAACCTGACCCTGGAAATCACCGAGACCACGGCGATGAACGACGCCGATGTCAGCATGATCGTCCTGCAGCAGCTGTCGGACATGGGGGTGGACCTGTCCATCGACGACTTCGGCACTGGCTATTCGAGCCTGATGTACCTCAAGCGTCTGCCGGCCAACGAGCTGAAGATCGACCGTGGTTTTGTCCGCGACCTGGAGCACGACAGCGACGACGCGGCCATCGTCTCGGCGATCGTCGCCCTGGGCCAGGCCCTGGGCCTGCGCATCGTTGCCGAGGGGGTGGAGAGCGGGGTGCAGCAGAGCTTCCTCACCCAGCTGGGCTGCGACTCGCTGCAAGGCTATTACCTGGGCCACCCGCTACCGCCCGAGAGCTTCATGCAGGGCATCCACCAGGCGGAACAAAAGGCCCGGCACGACGCCTGAGACCGGCCTCGGCCGATTATCGCCAGAGGCGAGGTCCTGTGATCCCGGAATAGAGGCTGTTTGATGTCACTGCGGTTTTCTTCGCTGCCCGTGGGGTGTTTAATGGCGGGCGTTGAAATGATCAGTCAGGGGGTCGGCAGTATGGACAAAGTCATCGTTATCACCGGTGGCGGGCGGGGAATCGGTGCGGCCACGGCATTGCTGGCCGCGCAGCAGGGTTTCAAGGTGTGCATCAATTACCAGGCCGACGAGCAGGCGGCGCATCAGGTGCTGGAGCAGGTCCGCGCCCTGGGCGTCCAGGCCATCACCGTCCGGGCCGACGTCAGCATCGAAGATGAAGTCATTGGCCTGTTCCAGCGGGTCGACAGCGAGCTGGGCCGGGTCACCGCCCTGGTCAACAACGCCGGGACCGTGGGGCACCAGTCCCGCCTCGATGAAATGTCCGAATTCCGCATCCAGAAGATCATGAAGACCAATGTCATGGGGCCGATCCTCTGCGCCAAGCACGCCGTGCTGCGCATGTCGCCGCGCCATGGCGGGCAGGGCGGCAGCATCGTCAACGTGTCGTCGGTGGCGGCGCGCCTGGGTTCTCCCGGCGAATACGTCGACTACGCCGCGTCCAAGGGCGCCCTGGACAGCTTCACCATCGGCCTGTCCAAGGAAGTGGCGGGCGAGGGCATCCGCGTCAATGCGGTGCGCCCGGGCTACATCTACACCGACGTTCATGCCCTGAGCGGCGACGCCGACCGGGTCAGCAAACTGGAATCGGCGATTCCCATGGGCCGCGGCGGACGTCCCGACGAAGTGGCCGAGGCCATTCTCTGGCTGCTGTCGGACAAGGCCTCCTACACCACCGGCAGCTTCATCGACCTGGGCGGCGGCCGCTGAGCCCCCGCAAGTCTGCAGCCTATCCCACAGGAGCCGGCTTGCCGGCGAAGGGGCCCTCAAGCCTTGCGCCGGGCTTGCCAACGCCTTCGCTGGCAAGCCAGCTCCTACGGTTTCCTCCGCGGGCGCGGCGGCGGCCGGGGCCGAACAGCAGGGCCAGCAACAGCCCCAGCACGCTGATGCCAAAGCTCATCAACTGTGGCATCAGGAACCCCAGGGTTTCCCCCGGGCGGTTGCAGCTGTAGCCATATCCGTAGCCTTGTTCATCGGCCCAGACGCCTGGTGTGGCGCTCAGGTCCACGGGCGCCGAAGGCACGGGTTCCTCATTGGAGAACCCCAGGTTCGAATGACTCGCGCTGCGCCTTTCCAGCTGTTCGATGGCCTGCAGCTGAGCGTCGTTGCAGCGGTTATGCGCCCAATTGCCGACCACCACCAGGACGGACAGCACAAGCAGCAGCGGCACCGGGTAATAACGCCGGCTCCGCAGCAGGGGCGCCACCACCAGCCCGGCCAGGAAACCCGATAGCAGCAGATTGACCCCGAACCACGGGAGGCCTTCCCAGCTCGGCGGTATCAGCTGCACCATCAGCGGGGGCAGCACAACGCGGGAGAACAGCAGGCACAGGGCGGCCGCGAGCAGGGTGATCAGCAGGGTCTTGATCCAGGATTTCATGGGCAATGCATAACCTTTAAGAAGGGGTGGTAAACGGGGTCTATCAGTGCTGCGCCAGCTATTGGGGCATCGGCGGCGGGGTAAAGCGCCGGGCGTATTCGAGCATCTCCCGGGGGAAGACCATGTGCTTGACCGCGCTGTCGTCCAGGCCGTAGAGGTAGGCCACTGCCGCGGCTTCAAAGGCCCAGTAGCCGAAGTAGGAACCTTCGTCGCCGTCCAGGTGGCTGTCGTGCCATGGGGCCTGTTCGAACGCCTCGTACCACTGGTTGCAGTACTCCACCAGCAGTTCCCGGGGTTCATCCGGATCTTCGGTGTAGATGGCCCGGATCAGGGGCGTGGAGACGTCGTGGAACCACTGATCAACGTCTTCACGATCCGGCAGGTAGGCCTTGAGCAGGTCCTCGATCAGGGTGTCCTGGCCGCTAAAGCCGGCACGGTCCTGCAGCAGCACCAGACGCGGTAGCAGGTCGCTGCGTTGCAGCAGGATGCACAGGCTGATGACCTGGACATATTCCTCGTACTCGTCGGGGTAGTCCTGGATGTTCAGCGGTGCGATATCCGGCCGTTCTTCGTAAACCCCCATCTTGCGCTGGTAGTCCTCGTAGCCTTCGATCACCCCATCCAGCTCCCGGGCCAGTTGCTCCATGGGTGCACCGCCGGTGTAGCCCAGGATCAGGTGGTGCAGGCGCGCGCTGCGCACATTGGAGGCCTTGAGGGAGGCTTCCTGCTCGGGGCTGTCGGCCATCATCGAGTGGGTCTGCCAGTGCGCCTCTTCGCCGGCCAGGCTTTCGAGGAAGTCGTGGTACTGCTTGTGGCTGAGAAACACTTGTCTGCGGTTCATGTCGGTGCCTTGTCTCAGTAGACGGGAATCAGGGTGAAGGGCGCCTTGCGCTGCGAGGTTTCCAGCAGCAGGGTCGCCAGGTCGACTTCGGCGGGCTCCAGGTCGAGCTGCTCCAGCTCTTCCTCCAACTGCTGTGCATCCGCGGGCAGGGCAACGATTGGCCGACGCAGGTAGGGCCGTGGGTCTTCGCCGTAGTAGACCTGCACCGGGCCCTCGGGGATGCCTTCCAGGCGGGCAAAACCTTCCTGGTCGAGGTTGCCCTCGGCTTGCGAGCCGTCACTGAACACCGCTCGGTAGGCGGCGCCGGACACCGGCTCCAGGTTCGGGTAGTGCAGGTTCAGTTCCAGCCAGTGGCCCTCACCGCTGAGGTGTTCCAGGCCCTGGTTGACGTCCTGGGCGAGGCTTGCGGCATCGGGGGCGCCGGGTTGTGGCGCGGCGCTGATGGTCGTTGGCCGCGGTTCCAGGGACGACTGCGGCTTGGGCGCCAGGGCCGGGCCGCGGCTGTGGGCGGCGGCCGAGTTGTTGCGCTGTTCGGCGATCCACGGGGCGATGCGTTCTTGCACCGTCACCATGAGAAATTCGGTGTGTTCGCAGGCTTCGTTGAGGTTGTGCAGCACCAGGCGCTGCTGCTCGGGCGTGAGGCCGTTGAAGGTGCTGGAGGCGCTCACGCCGCGGATGATCTCGGGCAGTTCTTCGGCCAGGCGCACGGGGTCCAGGCACTTTTCCAGCAGCTGTTCGGGGCTGGTTTTCAGGCGGCAGGCCAGCAGGGTGTGGCGGATCAGGTCGAAGAGTTTTTCGGCGTGGCGCTGGT
Organism: Pseudomonas protegens; assembly: GCF_013407925.2. NCBI lineage: Bacteria > Pseudomonadati > Pseudomonadota > Gammaproteobacteria > Pseudomonadales > Pseudomonadaceae > Pseudomonas > Pseudomonas protegens. The sequence goes on from NZ_CP060201.1 coordinate 6,390,329, forward strand.
GGGCGCGGTTGATCAGGCGCAAAAGGATCTTCAGGCCGTGCCCGGGGCCGGGGATCCAGCCGATCAGGGCCAGGGCCAGGTCGAAGAAGGCGTCTTCCTCGTCCTTGGGGTTGTTGATGGCGTCCAGTTCGAAGATCGCCTGGATGCAGTCGTAGGCGTTGAGTTCCTGGGTCAGCAGGGGCAGGCGGCCGCGTTCGATGGCCTTGATCAGTTCGGCCTTGGCCTCTGGGTAGTCGTCGTAATACAGGTCTTCGACCATGACGTGTTCCTTTCCCTGGAAAAATGGAGCGCGGATGCTGAATGAATTGAGGGGGTGGGGCAAGGCGCCTTGGCGGTTTTTTTATGTTGGGAGGTGTGCATTGTTGTGGTTGTGGGGGCATATCCGTTGCTGCGGGTGGGGCGGTTGGCGGTTTCGCTCTTACAGCGACTCACTTTGGAAAAGCCGGAATGCCGGCCCAGACTAAAGTGAGCAAAACGCTTCTGCCCCTCCACTCCGTCAGATCAAGATCAAGAGCGTGACGGCGGCCTACCGGCCGGCCTTGTTTCATTTGTCCTTTACAGGGCGACGTTGCTTTTGGCAGGGCCGAAGGTCCTGTGGACCTTTTCGCAGCTTCGCAGGCTCAGCAGCGGCTACAGAACGCACATACTCTGTAGCCGCTGCCGCAGGCTGCGAACGGCTCCGCAGGAGACGCCACGATCTTTAGGTTGCTGCGCGTTCGACAGGAGATCGCCAAGCAAGGTCCTGCGGACCTTTGCGCAGCTTCGCCCTGGCTCAGCAGCGGCTACAGGGCCAATGCCGATCGGGGATTTGTGTAGACGCTGCCGCAGGCTGCGAACGGCTTGGGCGGCATTCCGACGCCGTAGACGCTAAGCACCACTCAAAAGGAGCGGATGATGCGGCCCAGGGTTTCCATGGCCTGTTCCGCGGCGTCGTTCCAGGGGCTGCCGTAGTTCAGGCGGATGCAGTTGCGAAAGCGCTGGGTCGGGGAAAAGATCGGCCCGGGAGCAATGCTGATGCCTTGGGCCAGGGCCATCTGGAACAGTTTCAGCGAGTCCATCTGCGGCGGCAGTTCCAGCCACAGGAAGTAGCCACCCGCCGGCTGGCTGACCCGGGTCTGCGCCGGGAAGTAGCGGGCAATCGCCGCCAGCATGGCGCTCTGCTGTTCTTCCAGGGCGTAGCGCAGTTTGCGCAGGTGGCGGTCGTAGCCGCCGTGCTGCAGGTAGTCGGCAATCGCCGCCTGGGCCGGCATCGAGGCGCACAGCGAGGTCATCAGTTTCAGCCGTTCGATTTTCTGCGCATAACGCCCGGCCGCCACCCAGCCGATGCGGTAGCCGGGGGCCAGGCTTTTGGCGAAGGAGCCGCAGTGCATCACCAGGCCCTCGGTGTCGAAGGCCTTGGCCGGTTTCGGCGCCTGCTGGCCGTAGTACAGCTCGGCGTAGACGTCGTCTTCGATCAGTGGCACTTGATGCTGGCGCAGCAGTTCCACCAGTTCCTGCTTCTTGGCCTCGGGCATGCTCGCGCCCATGGGGTTCTGGAAGCTGGTCATGCACCAGCAGGCCTTGATCGGGTGGCGTTCCAGGGTCTGGGCCAGGACCCCGAGGTCGATGCCGTCCCGCGGGTGCACGGGAATTTCCACCGCCTTGAGCTTGAGCCGTTCCAGCACTTGCAGGCTGGCATAGAAGGCCGGGGCCTCGATCGCCACCAGGTCGCCGGGTTCGGTCACCGCTTGCAGGCACAGGTTCAGGGCCTCCAGGGCGCCGTTGGTGATCAGCAGCTCCTCCATGGGCAGCATCAGCCCGGCCACCATGTAGCGCAGGGCGATCTGCCGGCGTAGTTGCGGGTTGCCCGGGGACATGTCGGTGACCACCACCCGCGGGTCCATCTCGCGGCTGGCGCTGGCCAGGGAGCGGGACAGGCGTTGCAGGGGGAACAGGGTCGGGCTGGGAAACGCCGAGCCGAAGGGCACGGTGCTCGGGTCCTTGATCGAGTCGAGCACCGAGAACACCAGTTCGCTGACATCGACTTCAGTGGATTCGTTGACTTCGCTGCTGATCACCGGCTCGGAGAACGGGCTCGGCGCGTGGGCGTTGACGAAGTAGCCGGAACGCGGACGGGCGCGGATCAGGCCGCGGCGCTCCAGCAGGTAGTAGGCCTGGAACACCGTTGACGGGCTGACCCCGTAGGTCTGGCTGGCGTAGCGTACCGAAGGCACGCGCTGTCCCGGGCCCAGGACCCCGGAGCGGATCAGTTCGGCGATGTCATCGGCGAATTTTTCGTAGCGTTTCATCTGCGGGGCAAGATCCAGTCTGGTCATCGGGTCTAGGTGTTCGGTGGCGAGGGAGTCGGGGGACTCGACGGCCAGGGCGGGCCCATGGCAGCGTCGAGTACAGCGTTCCCGTGGTCCGGGGAAGCCAGCAGGCTCCCCGGCCACGGCATTCTAGAGGCTCAGCGGTTGATCGGCGCGACAAAACGACTCTTGGCCACGGCGTAGACGCTTGGGTCATCGCTGTCGGCGACCTTGAAGCTGATGGCCTGGGAGCTGCTTTGCGCACGGTCCTGGGTCATGGCCACCGAGACCGGCAGGTCGGTGATTTCCCCGGGGGCCAGGCTCAGTTCGGTCTTGCCCTGCAGTTCGAAGCCATCGCCGTCCACCAGGGCCAGGCGGTAGTTCTGCCGTTCCTGGGTCTTGTTGATGATCTTCAGGCTGTAGATGTTCTCGATCTGGCCCATGGCGTTCTCGCGGAACAGGCCACGGTCCTTGCTCACGTCCAGGGACACCATAGGCCGTTGCACCAGGGCCAGCACCAGGGCGCCGATCATCACCAGCAGCACCGCGCTGTAGCCCACCAGGCGCGGCCGCAGCAGGTGGGTCTTGCCCCCTTGCAGCTCGTGTTCGGAGGTGTAGGCGATCAGCCCCCGGGCATAGCCCATCTTGTCCATGATCGAGTCGCAGGCGTCGATGCACGCCGCGCAGCCGATGCACTCCATCTGCAGGCCGTCGCGGATGTCGATGCCGGTGGGGCAGACCTGCACGCACAGCTGGCAGTCGATGCAATCGCCCAGGCCGACATCGGCGGGCTTCACATCACGCTTGCGCGGGCCACGGCTTTCGCCGCGCACCGGGTTGTAGGAGATGGTCAGGGTGTCCTTGTCGAACATCACGCTCTGGAAGCGGGCATAGGGGCACATGTGCATGCACACCGCTTCGCGCAGCCAGCCGGCGTTGATATAGGTGGCCGCGGCGAAGAACAGCACCCAGAACAGGCTCAGGCCGCCGATCTGCAGGGTCAGCAGTTCGTGGGCCAGGGGGCGGATCGGGGTGAAGTAGCCGACGAAGGTCAGGCCGGTGAGCAGGCTGATGCCCAGCCACAGGGTGTGCTTCATGGCCCGGCGCGCCAGCTTGTTCAGGCCCCAGGGCGCGGCTTGCAGCTTGATGCGCTGGTTGCGCTCGCCCTCGGTGACCTTCTCGCACCACATGAACAGCCAGGTCCACGAGCTTTGCGGGCAGGTGTAGCCGCACCAGACCCGGCCGGCGAACACCGTGATGGCGAACAGGCCGAAGGCGCAGATGATCAGCAGCGCCGAGAGCAGAATGAAGTCCTGGGGCCAGAAGGTCGCGCCAAAAATGTGGAACTTGCTCTCGGCCAGGTCCCAGAGCACCGCCTGGCGGCCGCCCCAGTTCAACCACACCGTGCCGAAGAACAGCAGGAACAGAAAACCCGCGCCGGTCATGCGCAGGGTACGGAACAAACCGGTGAAGCTGCGGGTGTAAACGTGTTTGTCGGTGGTCTTCGACTTCATCTGTTTGGGTTGTGAAGGTTCGAAGGTCTCTACTAATCGGACGGGGATTCTTTCGCTCATGGTCGTTCGCTCATCAGCCTCCATCAGGCCGCGCAACTATGACCACGGATCTGTTTGCATAACAGGCTCAGGTATTTGATAAAAAACCGTATCAGATGAGCTTTTCCGGGCCCCTGCGACAACTTGCTGCACCCCCTCCAGCACCCCCGGGGATAGCCGTCAGGGCCTCTGGCACAGGCCTGTGCCAGAGGCCCTGATCCAGGTCAGGCAAATCACCGAATCACCTTCGGTGGCGTGCAGATGACGCCGACCGCCGGCAGCGTCCGCCGGCGTAGCGGGGCCGCTGGCTATGCTTGGAGCTCCAGCGGCGGCCGATTGGCGGGCGGGTCGCCCTTGGGCGGCGCGGGGGTGGCGGGCGGTTCCTGCTCGGGCACTGGCGGATCGCTGGGGGGCAGGGGCGGCTGGTCGAGGTTCGGGTCGGGGGTTTCTGCCGGGATCGGGATATTCATCGCTATGGCCTCCTTTGTGCTTGTCGATGCACGGGCTCTTGCGGTGGACCCTGCCCGGGCGGAATTGATTCCCGTCGCCTGGCCGAGCAATCGCGCTGAACTTTCACCGCGGCCTGTGGCTCGGACACTAGGTGCACGGATTCACCGGGGGCTGCCGGCTCCACAACCAGAGCGTCTTGGACGTGTAAGAGGGGTGATGCTCGATGACTGCAGAGAAACCGACAGAACAGCACGACCAGCCGTCGCCGCTGCCCTTGTCCCAGGCCTTGCTGCTGCCGCGGATCGCCATCGAGAACACCCGTCCGGTGCTCGATGGCGGGCAGTTCGCGGTCAAGGCCGTGGCGGGGCAGGAGGTCGAGGTGACGTGCAAGGTCTTCACCGACGGCCACGATCAACTGGCGGTGCGCCTGCGCTGGCGCAACGAGTGCCAGGACCGTTGGTACAGCCAGGCTCTGGAGGATCAGGGCAACGACGCCTGGCTGGGGCGTTTCCCGGTGCCGGCCGTGGGCCGCTACCGCTTCTGCATCGAAGCCTGGATCGATCAGTTCGCCAGCTTCTGTCACGAACTGCAGAAAAAGCACCAGGCCGGGGTGCCGGTGAGCCTGGAACTGCAGGAGGGGCGCAATCAGGTGCAACAGGCCGCCGAACGCAGCGAGGGGGCGTTGCGCGAGCAATTGCTGGCGTTGCGGCAGCAACTGGCCGGCTTGCTGGAGGCCGAGCAGGTGGCGTTGTTTCTCGCTGAGCACAGCGCCCGGCTGATGGCCGAGGCCGATCACCGTCCCTACCTGAGCCTGAGCCTCGAGTACCCGGTGGATGTGGAGCGCGAGCGCGCGCAATTTGCCAGCTGGTACGAGCTGTTTCCCCGCTCGATCACCGATGATCCCCAGCGCCACGGCACCTTCGACGATGTCCATGGGCGGCTGTCGATGATCCATGACATGGGCTTCGACGTGCTGTACTTCCCGCCGATCCATCCCATCGGCCGCCGCCACCGCAAGGGCCGCAACAACTCGTTGACGGCGGCCCCGGACGACCCCGGCAGCCCATACGCGATTGGCAGCGAGGAGGGTGGCCACGAGGCCATCCATCCGCAACTGGGCAGCCTGGAGGACTTTCGCCGGCTGGTGGCCGCCGCCGCCGACCACGGTCTGGAAATCGCCCTGGACTTCGCCATCCAGTGTTCCCAGGACCACCCCTGGCTGACCCAGCATCCGGGCTGGTTCAACTGGCGCCCGGACGGCACCATCAAATACGCCGAGAACCCGCCGAAGAAGTACCAGGACATCGTCAATGTCGACTTCTATGCCGCCGAAGCCATCCCCAGCCTGTGGCTGGAATTGCGCGACATCGTCCTCGGCTGGGTCGAGGAGGGGGTCAAGCTGTTTCGCGTGGACAACCCCCACACCAAGCCGCTGCCGTTCTGGCAGTGGCTGATCGCCGAGGTGCGCGGCCGGCACCCGGAGGTGATCTTCCTCGCCGAAGCCTTCACCACCCCGGCGATGATGGCGCGCCTGGGCAAGATCGGTTACTCCCAGAGCTACACCTACTTCACCTGGCGCAACACCAAGAGCGAACTGGCCAGCTACTTCAGCGAGCTCAACCAGTCGCCGTGGCGCGAGTGTTTCCGGCCGAACTTCTTCGTCAACACCCCGGACATCAACCCGGCGTTTCTGCATGACTCGGGGCGCCCGGGGTTTCTGATCCGCGCGGTGCTGGCCAGCATGGGCTCGGGGCTGTGGGGCCTGTACTCCGGGTTTGAACTGTGTGAATCGGCACCGTTGCCGGGCAAGGAGGAATACCTGGATTCGGAGAAATACCAGATCCGCCCCCGGGACTTCAGCGCCCCGGGCAACATCATTGCCGAGATCGCCCAGCTCAACCGCATCCGCCGGCAGAACCCGGCGCTGCACAGTCACCTGGGGCTCAAGCTGTACAACGCCTGGAACGACCAGATCCTGTATTTCGGCAAGCGCAGCAGCGACGGCGGCAACTTCGTGCTGGTGGCGGTCAGCCTCGATCCGTTCAACCCGCAGGAGGCCCATTTCGAGCTGCCGCTGTGGGAAATGAGCCTGCCCGACGACGCCCCGACCCAGGGTGAAGACCTGATGAACGGCCACCGCTGGACCTGGTACGGCAAGACCCAGTTCATGCGCCTGGAACCGGCGCAACCCTTCGGCATCTGGCGCATCAGCCCCCTGTAGGAGCCGGCTTGCCGGCGAAGAGGCCCCTGAGCCTTGCGCCGGGCTGGCCGACGCCTTCGCTGGCAAGCCAGCGCCTGCGGTGGTCGTGGCGCATCGCCGGGTGCGCCGGTACGAATTGATTTTTTTCAGGAGTCCGACATGGCCAAGAAACCCCGCTCAGCGACCTTTATCAAGGACCCGCTCTGGTACAAGGACGCGGTGATCTATCAGGTGCATGTGAAGTCGTTTTTCGATTCCAACAACGACGGAATCGGCGATTTTCCGGGGCTGATCGCCAAGCTCGACTACATCAAGGACCTGGGGGTCAACACCCTCTGGCTGTTGCCGTTCTACCCCTCGCCGCGGCGCGACGATGGCTACGACATCGCCGAATACCGCGGGGTCAGCCCCGACTACGGCACCCTGGCCGACGTCCGGCGCTTTATCGCCGAGGCCCACAAGCGCGAGCTGCGTGTGATCAGCGAGCTGGTGATCAACCACACCTCGGACCAGCACCCCTGGTTCCAGCGGGCGCGCAAGGCCAAACCGGGCTCGGCGGCGCGCAATTTCTATGTATGGTCCGACGACGACCAGAAATACGCCGGCACCCGGATCATCTTCCTCGATACCGAAACGTCCAACTGGACCTGGGACCCGGTGGCCGGCCAGTACTTCTGGCACCGCTTCTATTCCCACCAGCCGGACCTCAACTTCGACAACCCCCAGGTGATGAAGGCGGTGCTCTCGGTGATGCGCTACTGGCTGGACATGGGCATCGACGGCCTGCGCCTGGACGCCATTCCCTACCTGATCGAGCGCGATGGCACCCACAACGAGAACCTGCCCGAGACCCACGACGTGCTCAAGCGCATTCGCGCCGAGATCGACGCCCACTACCCGGACCGCATGCTCCTGGCCGAGGCCAACCAGTGGCCGGAAGACACCCAGCTGTACTTTGGTCAGTCAACCAATGGCGCCGACGGCGACGAGTGCCACATGGCCTTCCACTTCCCGCTGATGCCGCGCATGTACATGGCCCTGGCCCAGGAGGATCGCTTCCCGATCAGCGATATCCTGCGCCAGACCCCGGAGATCCCGACCCACTGCCAGTGGGCGATCTTTCTGCGCAACCACGATGAGCTGACCCTGGAAATGGTCACCGACAAGGAGCGCGACTACCTGTGGAACTACTACGCCGCCGACCGCCGGGCGCGGATCAACCTGGGCATTCGTCGGCGCCTGGCGCCGCTGATGGAACGCGACCGGCGGCGCATCGAGCTGCTCAACAGCCTGCTGCTGTCGATGCCCGGCACCCCGACCCTGTATTACGGCGACGAGATCGGCATGGGCGACAACATCTACCTGGGGGACCGTGATGGCGTGCGCACGCCGATGCAGTGGTCCATCGACCGCAATGGCGGTTTTTCCCGGGCCGACCCGGCCCGCCTGGTGCTGCCGCCGATCATGGACCCGCTGTATGGCTATCAGTCGGTCAATGTCGAGACCCAGTCCGGCGACCCTCACTCCCTGCTCAACTGGACCCGGCGCATGCTGGCGGTGCGCAAGCAATCCAAGGCTTTTGGCCGCGGCAGCCTGAAGATGCTGTCGCCGAGCAACCGGCGGATCCTGGCCTACACCCGGGAATACACCGACGCCGACGGCCATCAGGAAATCATCCTGTGCGTGGCCAACGTCTCGCGCAGTGCCCAGGCCGCGGAACTGGACCTGTCGGCCTTCGCCGGCAGGGTCCCGGTGGAAATGCTCGGCGGCAATGCTTTCCCGCCCATCGGCCAGTTGCACTTTCTGCTGACCCTGGCGCCCTACGGTTTCTACTGGTTCGTCCTGGCCGCCGAGCAGCAGATGCCCAGCTGGCACGTGGAACCGGCGCAGAGCCTGCCGGACTTTCGCACCCTGGTCCTGAAAAAGCGCCTCGAAGAATTGCTCGAAGCGCCGTCGCGCACCACCTTGGAGCACGAGGTGCTGCCCCTCTGGCTGCCCAAGCGCCGCTGGTTCGCCGGCAAGGACAGCGCCCTGCAAGCGCCGCATATCGCCTATGCCGTGCGCTTTGGTGATCCTCGGCATCCGGTGCTGCTCAGCGAGATCGAGGTCAGCCGCGACGGCCAGTCCGAGCGCTATCAGTTGCCTTTCGGCCTGCTCGGCGAAGAACCGTCCGGCAGTGCCTTGGCCCAGCAACTGGCGATGGCCCGGGTGCGTCGCGGGCGCCAGGTCGGGCTGATCACCGATGCCTTCGTTCTCGACAGTTTCGTGCGCGACGTGCTCCAGGCCCTGCAGGCCCGTACCCGGCTGGAGTGCGAGGCCGGGCAGATCCGCTTCGAGGGCAGCCCGGCCCTGGACGGGCTGGGCCCGGGGGCCGAGTCCGAGGTGCGCTACCTGTCGGCGGAGCAGTCCAACAGTTCGGTGGTGGTCGGCGGCAGGCTGGTGCTCAAGCTGCTGCGCCGGGTGTCCGCCGGGGTGCACCCGGAACTGGAAATGGGCGCCTTCCTCACCGCCGCGGGCTTTGCCCATATCTCGCCCCTGCTGGGTGCGGTGCTGCGTCGCGATGCCCAGGGCGAGGACCACCTGCTGATGATCGCCCAGGGCTACCTGAGCAATCAGGGCGACGCCTGGGAGTGGACGCAGAACACGCTGCAACGGGCCATCCACGATGAGCTGGCGGACGCCATGTCCGAGCAGGAGCAGCATTACAACGCCCTTGGCGAACTGCGCGAGTTCGCCGGGCTGCTGGGCCAGCGCCTGGGCGAAATGCACCGGTTGCTGGCGGCCCCGGGCAGCGGCCCGGACTTTGCACCGCAAGTGAGCACCCGCAAGGACACCCAGGCCTGGAATCGGCAGGTGGCCGGGCAACTGGAACGGGGGTTGCAGTTGCTCAAGCAGCATCAAGGCCAACTGAGCACACAGGACCGACAATGGGTGAGTCGATTGTTGCAGCACAAGGCGCAGATCCTCGGTCATATCCAGCAACTGGCCAATCAGCTGGTGGGTGGCCTGCGCATCCGGGTTCACGGCGATCTGCACCTGGGCCAGGTGCTGGTGGTCCAGGGCGATGCCTACCTGATCGACTTCGAGGGCGAGCCGGCGCGGTCCCTGGCCGAGCGCCGGGGCAAGCACAGCCCGTACAAGGACGTCAGCGGGGTGCTACGTTCCTTCGACTATGCCGCGGCCATGGCCCGCGAGGCGCCGGTGGTCGATGGGTCGCCTGCGGCCGTGGCGGCGCGGGAGCGGGTGCTGCGGCGTTACCTCGACCAAGCGCGGCAGGCCTTTGTCCAGGCGTATCGGCTGGCGACGGCTACGCTTGCCCATGGCTGGCAGGAACCCGGCGCCGCTGACGCCGCCCTGGCCCTGTTCAGCCTGGAGAAGGCCGCCTATGAGTTGGCCTATGAAGCGCAAAACCGACCGACCTGGTTGCACGTGCCCTTGCACGGCCTGGTGCGGTTGTTGAGTGAGCTGCAAGCTTTTTCCGAACTTGAGCGTGGTGGAGAGCAGTCATGAGTGTCTCGAACAAGGAACAGGGAAAGCCCACAGCGGCATTGCTGCCCCCGGCCAAGGCCATCGACGCCCTGGTACGGGCGGAACATCACGACCCGTTCGCCATTCTCGGTCCCCACGGGGACGGCGCGGGCGGCCAGTTCATCCGCGCCTTTGTGCCCGGGGCGCTGAGCGTGCAGGTGCTGGACCGGGACCAGCAGCAGGTGCTGGGCAGCCTGCAGGCCGCCGAGGCGCCGGGGCTGTTTGTCGGGCATTTCGACACCTGCCAGGCCTATCTTTTGCGGGTGCAGTGGGCCGGAGGCGAACAGATCAGCGAGGACCCCTACAGCTTCGGCCCGTTGCTGGGGGACATGGATCTGTACCTGTTCGCAGAAGGCAATCACCGCGATCTGAGTGCTTGCCTGGGCGCCCAGGTGACTTGCATCGACGGCGTCGCCGGGGTGCGCTTCGCGGTCTGGGCGCCCAATGCCCGGCGCGTCTCGGTGGTCGGGGATTTCAATGTCTGGGACGGGCGCCGCCACCCGATGCGCCTGCGTCATCCGTCCGGGGTCTGGGAACTGTTCATCCCGCGGTTGCAGCCCGGCGAGGCCTACAAGTACGAGATTCTCGGGCCCCAGGGCATCCTGCCGCTCAAGGCCGATCCCATGGCCCTGGCCACGCAACTGCCGCCGGATACCGCCTCGCGGGTCGCCGAACCGCTGGATTTCAACTGGCAGGACCAGGCGTGGATGGCGCAACGCGGCCAGTTGCAGCGGCCCGACGCGGCGCTGTCGATCTACGAGCTGCACGCCGGCTCCTGGCAGTGCGAGGTGGACGACCTGGGGGAGGTGGCCCGCCAGTACAGCTGGGCCGAACTGGCCGAGCGCCTGATTCCCTACGTCAAGGACCTGGGCTTCACCCATATCGAACTGATGCCGATCATGGAGCATCCCTTTGGCGGCTCCTGGGGCTACCAGCCGCTGTCGCAGTTCGCCCCCAGCGCCCGCTATGGCAGCCCGCGGGATTTTGCCGCCTTTGTCGATGCCTGCCACCGGGCCCAGCTCGGGGTGATCCTCGATTGGGTGCCGGCGCATTTTCCCACCGACGCCCACGGCCTGGCGCAGTTCGACGGCACCGCGCTGTATGAATACGGCAACCCCCTGGAAGGCTTCCATCAGGACTGGGACACCCTGATCTACAACCTCGGGCGCACCGAAGTGCACGGTTTCATGCTGGCTTCGGCGCTGCACTGGCTCAAGCATTTCCATGTCGACGGCCTGCGGGTGGACGCCGTGGCCTCGATGCTCTATCGCGACTATTCGCGCAAGGCCGGGCAATGGGTGCCCAACCGCCATGGCGGTCGCGAGAACCTGGAGGCCATCGACTTTCTGCGCCACCTCAACGACGTGGTGGCCCTGGAAGCCCCGGGTGCCCTGGTGATCGCCGAGGAGTCCACCGCCTGGCCCGGGGTCAGCCGACCCACCGACCAGGGCGGCCTGGGCTTTGCCTACAAATGGAACATGGGCTGGATGCACGATTCGTTGCACTACATCCAGCAGGACCCGGTGTACCGCGGCCATCACCACAACGAGCTGAGTTTCGGCCTGGTGTACGCCTGGTCCGAACGCTTCATCCTGCCGATCTCCCATGACGAGGTGGTGCACGGCAAGCATTCGCTGATCGACAAGATGCCCGGGGACCGCTGGCAGAAGTTCGCCAACCTGCGGGCCTACCTGAGCTTCATGTGGACCCATCCGGGCAAGAAGCTGCTGTTCATGGGCTGCGAGTTCGGCCAGTGGCGCGAGTGGAACCACGATCAGCAACTGGACTGGTACCTGCTGCAGTACCCCGAGCACCGCGGGGTGCAAAAGCTGGTGAGCGACCTCAACCAGCTGTATCGCCAGTACCCGGCGCTGCATGACCAGGACGACGTGCCCCAGGGCTTCCAATGGCTGATTGGCGATGACGCGATCAACAGCGTGTATGCCTGGCTGCGCTGGAGCCGCAGCGGCGAGCCGTTGCTGGTGGTGGCCAACTTCACCCCGGTGCCGCGCCCGGCCTACCGGGTCGGCGTGCCCCTGGCCGGGCGCTGGAGCGAACTGCTCAACAGCGATTCGCAGCTGTATGCCGGGTCCAACTACGGCAACGGCGGCGAGGCCTTCAGCCAGGAGCAGGGCAGCCATGGCCAGGCCCTGTCCCTGGTGCTCAACCTGCCGCCCCTGGCGGTGCTGGTGCTGCGCCCCGACAGCGGCGATATCCCTTAGTCGTCGGCTTGCCGTGCGCTGAGCCTGCTGCGGCCACGGCGCAGGCCCTCGCTGGCCGGCCCGCGGCCCCGGCTAGAGGTGCACTTCCACCGCCAGGGGCAGGTGGTCGGAGAGGTGGGTCCAGGGTTTGTTGCCGAGGATCTGCGGTCGATGGCTGCTGGCGTTGCGCAGGTAGATGCGGTCCAGGCGCAGCAATGGCCAGCGCGCCGGGTAGGTCTTGGCTGGACGCCCGTGATGGCGCTCGAAGGCTTCGTGCAGGTCGTCCCGTCGCCCCAGGGTGGCGTTGCCGTGCATCTGCCAGTCGTTGAAGTCGCCGGCGATGATCACCGGCGCCTCGGCGGGCAGGGATTCGAGCAACTGGCACAGCAGGGCCAACTGCTGTTGCCGGTGGCTTTCCAGCAGGCTCAGGTGCACGCAGATGGCATGCACTTCGGCGTGGCCCGGCACCTCCAGTACGCAGTGCAGCAGGCCCCGGCGCTCGGGGCCGGTGATCGAGACGTCAAGGTTGCGGTACTGGCGGATGGGGAATTTCGACAGCAGGGCATTGCCGTGGTGGCCGTCGGGGTACACCGCATTGCGCCCGTAGGCGTAGTCGCTCCACATGCTGTCGGCGAGAAACTCGTATTGCGACTGCTCGGGCCAGTTGTGCAGGCGTGAGGCGTGGCGCTCATGCTCCCCCAGCACTTCCTGCAGAAACACCAGATCGGCGCGGGTGCTGCGCACCGCCTCGCGCAGCTCCGGAAGAATGAAACGCCGATTGAGGGCGGTGAAGCCCTTGTGAGTGTTGACGGTCAGCACCCGCAGGCGCTGGATGCTCGGCGGGTCGGGCTGAAGGGGGCGATCGCTGCTCACGCGGGCTCCTGTGAATCCGTGGCGGTTACTGATGGGACTGACGGCAGGCGCTCGCGTTCAGCTGAATGTGCAACGGCCCCGGTCTACATCAGGATGATCTCGTAGGGCAGGCGCATGCGCTCCAGCAGCACCGGCGACAGCGAAGGCTGCAGGCCGATCTCCGGCTCGCCCTGCAGCTGGCTGGCGTAGGCGTGGGCGGCATGCCGCTTGCGGGCCACGGTCCAGGTGTCCAGGCGCAGTTTGCGCGCCCGTTGCCAGGGGATCTGGTGCTCCTCCCGGGGCGACCAGTGCCAGGCCCACAGCGGAATTTCGTAAAAGCGCGCGCCGACCTGGGCCGCGGCCTTGGCGGTCGCCCGGCCGACCGCCTCGTGATCGAGGTTGCCGTCGGCGCGCCAGGTGCTGAACACCACATCGCTGTCGCGCAGGTAGCGGCTGATGAAAGGCACCAGTTGCTGCTCGCGCTCGCTCAGGGCGTTGTCGGCAAAGCCGCCGCGAATCCACTTCAGGCTGTGCAGCGGCAAGCCCAGGCGCCGCAGGGCCTCGGCGCTTTCCTGGGGGCGGAAGACACTGAGGCGGCGCTTGGGCCAGCGTTCCGAACCCGGGTGGCTGGCGCTGCCGTCGCTGATGGAGATCAACTGCAAGGGGTGGCCGTGGTGGGCCAGCACTTGCAGCAGTCCGCCGCTGGCGACCACCTCGTCACCGGGATGGGGGGCGACGATCACCGCCCGTGAGCCCGGTGGAACCAGATTGCTCAGGTTGATGGCCGGGACATCGGCCAGTTGGCGGGCGCTGTTCCATATCTGGCTGGGCCAGCTGTTGTCTACTGCGGGTATGGCTTTCATGGGGTATCACGTCCTTGTTTGCCGGGGCGCGGCTCGGGTGGCTGAACAGCCGTCGAGTGGCGCCCCTGGGTTCGCCGCACGCTGATTCCATGGCATCCGCCTCAGCGTGAAGTACCGGTGTGGCCAACCTTTGGCCCTCCGTGAGCCGAGCGCAATCATACTCAGCTCAAGGCCGCCGACACAGGGGATCCATGTGAATTTGTCGACGGCGGCCCGTTTCTCAGGGTAGTCGGATTTTCTCGCCGGGCCCGAGCTTCTGACGAACACCCGGCAAGCCTGGGCGCGGATCACTCCTGGTGTTCGTGTTGCAGCTCGAACAGCAGCAGGGAACGCCCGGTCACCGAGTACTCGTGGCCGAAGGCGAAGCGCTCCTGGCCGCGCACCGCCGGCTGGTGGGTGTCGAGCATGCAGCTCCAGAACTCGCCGGCCGGCACCTCGGGCAGGCGGAAATTGACGATGTCGTGATGGGCGTTGACCACCAGCAGCACCGTGGCGTCGGCCCCGGGGCGCAGGATCCCGGTTTCCTGGGCGCGGCCGTCCAGCAGCATGCCCAGGCAGCGGCCGTGGGGGTCTTGCCATTGTTCGGTGCTCATCTCGTTGCCGTCCGGGGCCAGCCAGGTGACGTCCTTGACCCCGAGGTCCTCGTTGTAGCTACCCACCAGGAAGCGTCCGCGACGCAGGATCGGGTAGTTCAGGCGCAGTTTGATCAGGCGCTTGACGAACTTGAGCAGCGCCTTGCCGTCGGCGTCCAGCGCCCAGTTGACCCAGCCGATCTCGCTGTCCTGGCAGTAGGCGTTGTTGTTGCCGTGCTGGGTGCGGGCGAATTCGTCGCCGGCCACCAGCATCGGCGTGCCCTGGGCCAGCAGCAGGGTGGCGAAGAAGTTGCGCATCTGGCGCAAGCGCAGGGCGTTGATCTCGGGGTCGTCGGTGGGGCCTTCGACGCCGTGGTTCCAGGACAGGTTGTTGTCGCTGCCGTCCTGGTTGTTCTCGTCGTTGGCCTGGTTGTGCTTGTCGTTGTAGGACACCAGGTCGCGCAGGGTGAAACCGTCGTGGGCGGTGACGAAGTTGACCGAAGCGTAGGGGCGGCGGCCGCGCTGGTTGAACATCTCGCCGGAGGCGGTCATGCGCCCGGCAAAGTCCGCCAGCTGGCCGTCGTCGCCTTTCCAGAAGGCGCGCACGGTGTCGCGAAAACGATCGTTCCATTCCACCCAGCCCGGCGGAAAGCGCCCCACCTGGTAGCCGCCGGGGCCGCAGTCCCAGGGTTCGGCGATCAGCTTCACCTGGCGCAGCACCGGGTCTTGGCGGCAGGCCACGAGGAAGCTGTGGCGCTCGTCGAAACCATCGTGGTAACGGCCGAGGATGGTCGCCAGGTCGAAGCGGAAACCGTCCACGTGCATCTCCGTGGCCCAGTAGCGCAGGGAGTCGGTGACCATCTGCAGCACGCACGGATGGCTCAGGTCCAGGGTGTTGCCGGTGCCGGAATCGTTGATGTAGAAGCGCTTGTCGTCGGGCATCAGGCGGTAGTAGGAGGCGTTGTCGATGCCGCGCATGGACAGGGTCGGGCCTTGCTCGTTGCCTTCGGCGGTGTGGTTGTAGACCACGTCCAGCAGCACCTCCAGCCCGGCCTCGTGCAGGTGCGCGACCATTTCCTTGAATTCGGCGATCTTGCCGCTGGCCAGGTAGCGCGGGTCCGGGGCGAAGAAGGCGATGCTGTTGTAGCCCCAGTAGTTGGTCATGCCCTTGTGCAGCAGGTGCTGATCGTTGACGAAGGCGTGGATCGGCAGCAGCTCCACCGACGACACCCCCAGCTTGCGGATGTGCTCCAGCACGTCGTCGACCATCAGCCCGGCAAAGCTGCCCCGCAGGTGCTCCGGCACCGCCGGATGGCGCATGGTGAAGCCGCGCACATGAGTCTCGTAGATGATGGTCTTGTCCCAGGGCACCTTGATCTGCTGGTCGTGGCCCCAGGTGTGGGCCGGATCGATGACCTTGCACTTGGGCACGAAGGGCGCGCTGTCGCGCTCATCGAAACTCAGGTCGGCGTCCGGGTGACCGATGGTGTAGCCGAACAGCGCCTCGGACCATTTCAGTTCCCCCACCAACTGCTTGGCATAAGGGTCGATCAGCAGTTTGTTGGGGTTGAAGCGATGGCCGTTGACCGGGTCGTAGGGGCCGTGCACCCGGTAGCCGTAGATCAGCCCCGGGTGGGCATCGGGCAGGTAGCCGTGGAAGATCTCATCGGTGTATTCGGGAAGTTCGATGCGCTCCAGTTCCACTTCGCCGGCGGCGTCGAACAGGCACAGTTCGACCCGTGTGGCATTGGCCGAGAACAGCGCGAAGTTCACCCCCAGGCCATCCCAGGTGGCGCCCAGGGGGAAGGGCAGGCCTTCACGGATGCGCGAGGCTTCGTGCTCGGGAGTCTGCTTGGATCGGCTCATGGTTGCTCCTGCAGGTCTGATGAAAGGGGCTGATACCCGTGCTCCCGCGACTTTTTCCGGGCGCAGGAACCCCGGGTGGCGCCCACACGCGCCACGGTTCGACGGCGATCAACGGGTGGGGAATGGCGTCAGTGGGCGGGCGGCTTGCGCGGGGCCCGGGGTTTCTTCGCCGCCGGCTTCTCGCCCGGAGGCAGGACCACGGCGGCGGCCGGCTTGGCCTTGGGTTTGGCGGTGGCGGTCCGGGCCTTGGGCTTGGCGACCTTGGCCGGAGGCGGCGGCGCCAGGGCTTCGGCTTCGGCCAGCTTGCGCGCCATGTCCCAGTGCCGGGCCTCCTGGCCCTGGGGTTTGCCTTCCGATTCCCAGATCTGATAGGCGAATTCACGAATGCGTTTGTCGTCGGTACTCATCGCAATGCTCCTGGGCTGGCTTCAATGTTGAATCAAAAGGTTGAGCGCAAAGTCTTGCAACACGGCACTGATCAGCAATTGCTCATGGGGTGTGACTGCTGCGCTTGAAAAAAGTCCATTCAGTTTGCGGCGCGAGGCGGTGAACGGTAGTTGCACCCGGGTATCGCCCCATCGTTGTGCATCGACCTTGGGCACTGCGCTGTCTTCCAGCAGCGCGGCGGCCCGGATCGGCACGATCACCAGCAGCCGTTGCTCCTGGTATTCACGCATGAAGGCCAGGATCCGTCCGGCCTCCTGGCCGAGCACCGGCAAGGCCCGGTAGCGGCCACGCCGGAACAGCTCCGGGTACTGGCGGCGCAGGCCCAGGGTCCGGGCAATCAGGCCTTGCTTGATGCCCCCGTCGCGCCAACTGGCCAGCCACTGGCGGGGCTCGCCCAGGCGGTCGAGTGCTTGTTCCCGCGCCTCGTAGTCCACTGGCCGGCGGTTGTCCGGATCCACCAGGCTGAAGTCCCAGAATTCGTTGCCCTGATACAGGTCCGGCACCCCCGGCACCGTCATGCGCAGCAAAGTTTGCGCCAGGCTGTTGAGGGCGCCGGCGGGGGCGATGGCGTTCACCGCGTCGGCGATCGAGCGGCGCAAGGGCAGGCCCTCGGGCGCGCACAGCAGGCGCTCGATAAAGCCTTGCACGGCCTCTTCGTACTCCAGGTTCGGCGCGGCCCAGTTGCTGTGCAGCTTGGCTTCGCGCAGGGCCTTGAGTTGCCACTGGCCGATCCGCCGGGCGTAGTCGGCCAGGGCCGGTTGATCATCGGCCGACAGGTCCAGGGGCCAGCTGCCCAGGAGGGTCTGGTAGAGGATCAGTTCATCCGCCGCCGAGGGCGCGGCGCGGCCTTGGCGCAAGGGCTCGGCCAGCGGCCGCCAGGCCTGCACCTGGCGCACGTACCAGGCCGCGCGCTCGCTGAGCACCGCCAGGCGCGCGCGACTGTCCTCGCCGCGCTTGTGGTCGTGGGTGGCGCTGGTCAGCAGGTTGTCGGGGAACTGCTCCAGGCGCTGTTCGCAGGCGCTGTGGAAGGCCGCCGGCGCAGCGCTGAACTGCTCGGTATTGAAGCCCACGTCATTGCGCGCCAGGAGCACCGCCGAGCGATAGAAGGCGGTGTCCTCCACCGCCTTGGCCGCCGTCGGCGAGGTCAGTTGCTGGAAGCGCACGCCGGCGTGGCGCAGCAGTTTGCGTGGGCGGCCCGCCGGCTGCTGCCGCCAGCCCTGGCCGCCGAGCCAGCGCTCCAGGTAATCGAGCACCGGCCAGTCGGTTTCGCCCAGGCTGTCGCGGGCGCCCTGCATGGCCTGCTGGAACACCCGCTGGTCCTGGGGGCCACGGCCGCGGGCGCTGATGTAGGTGCGATACACCGGAAAGTGCACGATCAGCTCCTGCAGGGCCCGGCGAATGGCGCCCAGGGTCAGGTCGCGGCTCATCAGGTCCAGGCGCGCCACTTGCAGCAGGGCCTGGGCCACGCTTTCAAAGTCGCTGGCCAAAGAGCCATTGAGGACTTGCTGACGGGCCAACTGCGCTTCCTGGGCAAACTGCGCCGGCCGCTGGCTGTGCCGGCTCCACAGCTCGGCCAGCAGTGGCTGGCCGGTGGCGGCCTGCTGCAGCAGCGACAGCTGGTTCATGAATTCGTAGCCGGTGCTGCCGTCCACGCCCCAGTCGCGGGCCAGGCTTTCTCCGGCGCCGAGGATCTTTTCGACGTAGATCGGCAGGTGCTGGCCCGGGCGCAGGCGCTGGACTCGGCGCCGCAGCTTGCGGCAGTAGGCCCGGGGATCGGCCAGGCCGTCGATATGGTCGATGCGCAGGCCGTCCACCAGTTGTTCCTCGATCAGCTGGAAGATCTTGGCGTGGGTGGCTTCGAACACCGCCGGGCGCTCGACCCGCAGGCCGCCCAGCTCGTTGACGTCGAAGAAGCGCCGCCAGTTGATGTCGTCGGCGGCGGTGCGCCAGCTGGCCAGCCGGTAGCTCTGGCGCTCCAGCAACTGATGCAGGCGCTCCAGGCCTTCGGGCTGGCGCCCGTCGTAGTCTTGCAACCGCCGGGTGAGCGCTTGGCGCAGCGCCGGCTGTTGCAGCAGGCGCGCCAGGGCCTGTTGCAGGGGCCGGGCCCGGGCGTGGGCAGCGGCATCCGAGCGCAGGGCGTCGAAGGCGTCGGCCAGGGCCTTGAGCTCGGCCGCGGCCGCCGGTGCCCGGGTCGGGTCGATCCGCAGCAGCTCGCCGTAATCGGCGGGGCAGATGGGGAAGCGATGCGCGTGGTGCTGCACATGGAAGCCCGCCAGATCCTCGTCCAGCAGCAAGGGCAGGCTGCCTTGCTGCAGCGCCACGCCGTAGTCACTGGCCAGAAAGGGCAGCAACAGCTGGCCGTGCATCAGCGGGTCGGGGGAGTGCCACTGGATATCGAAGAATTCGCCATAGGGGCTCAGGCGCCCCCACTGCAACAGGTCCAGCCACCAGGGGTTGTCGCTGCCACCCACCGCCATGTGGTTGGAGACGATGTCGAGGATCAGGCCCATGCCATGGGCGCGCAAGGCGCTCACCAGGCGCCTGAGGGCCGCTTCGCCGCCCAGCTCCGGGTTGACCCGGGTCGGGTCCACCACGTCGTAGCCGTGCATCGATCCCGCCCGGGCGCACAGCAGCGGCGAGGCATAGAGGTGGCTGATGCCCAGGCGCGCGAAGTAGGGCACCAGGGGCACGGCGTGGTCGAGGCTGAACCCCCGGTGGAACTGCAGGCGCAGGCTGGCCCGCAGCGGCGGCAGGCAGGGGCTCATCGGTCACGCTCAAGGGCTTGCTGGCGGGCGCAGGCCAGCAGTTCCAGGCGCCGGGCGGCGTCGCTGTCTTCCAGCAGGCGGCGGCTCGCGCTGGCCAGGCGCCGGCGCCAGTTGGGGTGGCTGTCGAGGGTGCCGGGCAGGTTGGCCTGTTCGTCGATGCCCAGGGCGTCCTCCAGGGGCAGCAGCACCAGCGGCGCCCGGGTATGGCCGAGAAAGCGCACGGCAGCGTCGATCACCTGCTCGGTTTCCTGGCAGTCCCGGCGAAAGTTCTGCGGGTCCCGGGCCAGGGCCTGGCGCAGGCCGTCACGCTCGCGCTGGCGGTGTTCGGCCCATTGCCGGGCGCCGTGTTCGTCCACCAGGCCCAGGCGCAGGTTCCAGTCGATGTCGCGGCCCTGCCACCAGCCCGTGAGGGTCGGCAGGTCGTGGGTGCTGGTGGTGGCCAGGGCGTTGTCCGGCCAGTCGAGGATCGGCTTGAAGTGGCAGCCGTGCTCCTGTTCGAACAGCAGCACGCGCATGCCGAGCATGGCCCGGGCGGCCAGCTTGTCGCGCAGGCCGTCGGGCACCGTGCCCAGGTCTTCGCCGAGGACAATGGCCTGGTGGCGATGGGACTCCAGGGTCAGCAGGCGCAGCAGGTCGTCCACCGGGTAATTGAGGTAGGCGCCGTCGCTGGGTGGCGCGCCCAGGGGCATCACCCACAGGCGCTGCAGGCCCATCACATGGTCGATGCGCAGGCCGCCGGCGTGGGCGAAGTTGGCCCGCAGCATTTCGATGAAGGCGCGAAAGCCATGGCGCTGCAGACCCTCGGGGGAGAAGGCGCAGATGCCCCAGCCCTGGCCCTGGCGATTGAGCACGTCCGGTGGCGCGCCCACGGTCAGGGACGCCAGCAGCTGTTCCTGGCGGCTCCAGGCCTGACTGCCGCCACCGTCGGCGCCCACCGCCAGGTCGGCGATCAGGCCGATGCCCATGCCGCCGCTGCGGGCCGCGCTCTGGGCCCGCTCCAGGCTGCGGGCGATCAGCCACTGGCAGAAGGCGTGAAAACCGATTTCCTCGGCGTGCTCCTCGGCAAACCGGGCCAGGGCCGGGCTGGCCGGGTTGCGCCACTGTTCTGGCCAGTGGCGCCAGTCCAGGTCCTCGCCACGGGCCGCCCGCTGGGCCTGGATGGCTTCGAAGCGGCAGTGGTTTTCCAGGGCTTCGCCGGCGGTCCGGCGATAGCTGGCGAAGTCCTCGTGCAGCGGATGCTGGCCGTGACAGAAACCCTCGTACAGGGCGCGCAAGGCCTGCTGCTTGGCCTTGGCGGCCTGGGGCCAGTCGATCAGCGGCTGATGCTCCAGGGCCTGCAGCTGTTCGCCGAGGCCCGAGGATTGGATGGCGTTGCGCCAGGCCCGGTCGCCGAGAATGGCCGCCGGCGCCGCATACAGGCTGTTGAGAAACAGCCGGCTGGAGGGCGAATAGGGGCTGTAGCGCTGGGGATCGGCGGCGAACATGGCGTGCAGCGGGCTGATGGCCAGGGCGTCGGCGCCGCGCTCGGCGGCCTGGCGGGCCAGGTCTTCCAGGGCCTGGGTGTCGCCAAAGCCGCCATCCCCGGGACGCCGCAGGGCATACAGCTGTACCGCCAGGCCCCAGGCGCGGGGCGTGGCCTGGTCCACGGCGTCGGCCACGCTGTAGCAGCGTTCGGGGGCCACGGCGAGGACGAAGTGTTCGTCGCCCACCTGTATCCCGTGGTAGCCCAGGGGTAGCACCCCGGGCAGCACGCCGGCCTCATCCAGGGCCAGGGACAGCTGGCTGCCGTCTTCCAGATGGATGGCGCAGAGCGTCTGCGCCGCAAAGTAGCGGGACAGGTCCAGCCCCTGGCCGACGTCGGCGGTGAGCAGCGGCGGCAGGTGCCGACTCTGTTGCAGTGCCTGCAATTGCCGCAGGCTGTGCTGGATTTCCTGGTCGTTGTCGGCAGGGTGGCCCAGGCCCGCCAGCACTGCCCGCAGGACCCGGGGTTCGACCCTTTGCGCCCGGCCGTTGGCATCGACCCAATCCACGGCCAGGCCGGCGCGGCTGGCCAGCAGTTCCAGTTGCGCATCGCTCATCGGCGTTCTCCATCAGGGGCTGTCGGGGCGTGTATGTCGTCCAGCTGCACCACCACGCTGTAGGCCGGCAGCCAGCCCTGGCGCCAGTGGTCGAGGCTGCGGGGTGGGTGTTCGAACCAGAGTTGCCCCGCAGGCTCGGGGGCCAGCTCGACCCGGTGCGGGCTCAGATTGAGGTCGATGCGCAGGCGGCTGCCATCGCCCAGGCGCCAGCGCGCGCTGAGGGCGCCCTCGGCCAGTACCCGGGTGTCCAGGGCCCGGGCTGCGGGCAGGCGCGGGATCAACTGGCGATGGCGGATCTGCAGCAGGCTGCGGTACAGCGCCCGGGTCGCGGCGCCCTGGTCGGAGTCGGGCTGCGGGCGCGAGGCCTGGAAGGTCGACAGGGCATTGGGATCGGGGATGCGCTGGCGCTGGTGGGCATCGGCAAAGGCGCCGAAGGCGGCGAACTCGTTGCGCCGGCCCTCGCGCACCGCCTCGGCCAGCGGCCCCTGGTGACTGGTGAAGAACAGGAAGGGTTCCTGGGCGGCGACCTCGTCGCCCATGAACAGCAGCGGAATCATCGGTGACAGCAGCAACAGCGCCGTCGCGGCGTGCAGGGCCTGGGGCGCCGCCAGCTGGTTGAGGCGCTCGCCAAAGGCCCGGTTGCCGATCTGGTCGTGGTTCTGCAGAAACAGCACGAAGGCGCTGGGGGGCAGGTGGCCGCTGGGTTCGCCGCGGGCCTTGCCGTGGCGGTCGGCATGCCCCTGGAAGGCAAAACCCTGGCTCAGGCAGCGCGCCAGCTGCGCGGTCGGATCGTCCGCGAAGTCGGCGTAATAGGCTTCGGTTTCGCCGGTCAGCAGCACGTGCAGGGCGTTGTGGCCGTCATCGTTCCACTGGGCGTCGAAGCCCTGTTGCAGCAGGCTGGCCTGATTGCGTTCGTTCTCCAGGTTGAGCCACACATGGCGCCCGGGGGGCACGGCCTGGCGCACCCGCCGGGCCAGTTCGAGGAGAAAGTCCGGGTCGTCGATGGCGTGCACCGCATCCAGGCGCAAGCCGTCGAAGCGGTAGTCCAGGAGCCACATCAGGGCGTTGTCGATAAAGAAGTCGCGGACCGGGCGGCGGCGAAAGTCGATGGCCGCGCCCCAGGGGGTGTGCAGGTCCTGGCGAAAGAAGCCCTTGGCGTAGTGCGGCAGGTAGTTGCCGTCGGGGCCGAAGTGGTTGTAGACCACGTCGAGAATGACCGCCAGGCCCAGGCCGTGGGCGCAGTCGATCAGCGCCTTGAGCGCTTCGGGCGGACCGTAGGAGGCTTCCGGCGCGTAGGGCAGCACCCCGTCGTAACCCCAGTTGCGCGCGCCGGGGAACTCCGCCAGGGGCATCAGCTCGATGGCGGTCACCCCCAGTTCCACCAGGCCCGGCAAGGCCTGTTGCACCGCCTGGTAGCCGCCCATGACGCCCACATGCAGCTCGTAGATCACCGCTTCGTGCCAGGGCCGGCCGGCCCAGGTGGGGTGCTGCCATTGATAGGCATCGGCGGCGACCACCAGGCTCGGGCCGTTGAGGTCGCCGTCCTGGGCCCGGGACGCCGGGTCCGGCACCAGCAGTTGCTGGTCGATCTTGAAGCGGTAGCGGCTGCCCGGGGGGCAGGGCGCCTCAAGCTCGAACCAGCCATCGGCCTGGGGCTGCATGGGCAGCGACTGGCCCTCGTCGAGTTCCAGGCTGACGCTGCGCGCATCCGGGGCCCAGAGGGCGAAGCGGGTGCGCGCCGCGTCCAGAACACGCGCGCCGTGGCGCGCCGAGTGATGGCGTGACATCGGCCCCGGCCCCTTACGGCCTCACGGCCTGCCCCAGGGATTTGGCCACCAGTTGCTCATAGAGCTCGGCGTAGGGCTCCACCGCCTTGCACCAGTTGAACGGTGCCGCCATGGCCCGGCAGCGCATGGCGTTGAGCAGTGCCGGGTAGGCGAACACCTTGAACGCCCGGGCCAGGGCCTGCTGGTAGCTGGGGACCGTGGATTCGTCGAACAGGAACCCGGTGACGCCATTGTCGATGGTGTCCGCCAGTCCGCCGGTGTTGCGCGCCACCGGCAGCGAGCCGAAGCGCTGGGCGTACATCTGGCTCAGGCCACAGGGCTCGTAGCGTGACGGCATGAGCAGGAAGTCGCTGCCGGCGAACATGCGTCGGGCGTCGGTTTCGTTGAAGCCGATATGCACCCCGATGCGCCCGGGGAAGCGCTGGGCCAGGGCGCGCATGGATTGTTCCTCTTCCGGTTCGCCGCGACCGATGATGGCGATCTGGCCACCGGCTTGCACGATGAACTCGGCCACCGCCTCGGTGAGGTCCAGGCCCTTCTGGTAGACCAGCCGCGAAACCACGGCGAACAGCGGGCCGCTGCTGGGGTCGAGGCCGAACATCTGCCGCACATAGGCGGCATTGGCCGCCTTGCCTTCCCAGTCGCCGATGCTGAAGGGGCGAAACAGATGGCTGTCGGTGGCGGCGTCCCAGCTCTCGTCGATGCCGTTGGGAATGCCGCTGAGCAGGCCCTGCTGGGTCTTGCTGGCGAGGAAGCCGTCCAGCCCGCAACCGAAGGCCGGGGTGGTGATTTCCTGGGCATAGGTGGCGCTGACCGTGGTGATGTGGCTGGCGTAGGCCATGCCGGCCTTGAGGAACGACAGCTTGCCGTAGAACTCCATGCCTTCCTGTTGCAGGGCGTGTTCGGGAATGCCCAGCTCCGGGCAAGAGGCCAGGCTGACCACGCCCTGGTAGGCCAGGTTGTGGATGGTGAACAGGGTCGGCGTGCGTTGTCCGCGCCAGTGCATGTAGGCCGGGGCCAGACCGGCGGGCCAGTCGTGGGCGTGCACCAGATCGGGGCACCAGTGGATCTGCGCCAGGTTGGCGGCGATATCGGCGGCGGCCAGTCCCAGGCGGGCGAAGCGAATGTGGTTGTCGGGCCAGTCGCGGCCATTGTTGGCGCCGTAGGGCGTGCCTTCGCGCTCATAGAGTTCCGGGCAGATCAGCACGTAGATCACCAGGCCGTCGGGCATGTCCATGCGCCCGATCTTGCACGCCGGCAGCGCCGCGTGGCCGCCCAGCTCGCCGATGATGTGGATCGGGTTCTCGCTGTGCAGCACCTGGGGGTAGCCGGGGATCAGCACCCGTACATCGTGCAGGTGGGCCATGGCCCGGGGCAGGGCGGCGGAGACATCGCCCAGGCCGCCGGTCTTGACCAGGTCGGCGATTTCCGAGGTGACGAACAGCACCCGCTTGCGGTTGGGATTGTGCCGGGCCAGCGGCAGCACCGTCTTGCTCCCCGAAGTCGGCTGGGCGGCGCGTTCGCCGGCCTGCGGTTGAGGATGCTCTCCCTGAGTATTCAATACGGCGCTGATCATAGGTCTCTCCGGTTTTTATTGAAGTGCTGGCGGCCAATTCCTGTGGCCGGACGCAAACGCGCCACACATCGATCAGCCTGAGCTGCTCGAGCGCTGAAGCAGAAAGGGTGGAGGAGCCGTTGCAAGGAATGCACCAGTGGCAGCGACCCTACCTTTAACCTGACCCTGGGCCGAAGCGAAAAGTTTCGACTTTTTCAGTGTCAAAGTGACCGAACGGTCACGGGGCGAATTTCAGTCTAGGACAGAACCTAGAGCGTCGCCGTGGCCCCCCGGGTTTTCCTCGGGGGGGCTGGCGCGAGCATGGGCGTCTGCCGACGAAAGGTCGTGGCTGCACCGTCGGCGAGCGTGGCCGCTGCGCTAGCGGTGCGAAAACGCCGGGGCCCTGCCAGCGGCTGGTGCAGGGCCTGGGGCGCCTTGCCCGAAAATGGGCAGGGGAGGCGGGTCAGTTGAGCAGGCGGATGGGCCGGCCGGCGTGCCAGGCCTGCAGGTCCTCGATCATCTGGCTGAAGAACACTCGGTAGTTCTGTCGACTGACATAACCGATATGGGGCGTGGCCAGGACATTGGGCAGACGCCGGAACGGATGCTCGGCGGGCAAGGGCTCTTCGGCGAACACATCGAGGGCAGCGCCGGCCAGCCGGCCCTGTTCCAGGGCGGCGATCAACGCCGCTTCGTCGACGATCGGCCCCCGGGCGGTGTTGACCAGCAGCGCGTCGGGCTTCATCCAGGCCAGGGCCTGGGCGTCCACCAGGTGGCGGCTGCGTTCACTGAGCACCAGGTGCACCGAGAGCACATCGGCCTGTTCGAACAGGGCCTGCTTGCCGACGAGGGTCACCCCCGCGGCGGCCGCGCGTTCGGCGCTGAGGTTCTGGCTCCAGGCGATCACCCGCATGCCGAACACCTGACCGAACTGCGCCACCCGCTGGCCGATGTTGCCCAGGCCGAGCAGGCCCAGGGTCTTGCCGTGCAGGTCGCCGCCCAGGCCCTGTTGCCAGTGACCGGCGCGCAGGGCATTGGCTTCGTTGAGCAGGTTGCGGGTCAGGGCCATGAGCAGGGCCCAGGTCAGTTCCGGGGCGGCCTGCCGGTAGCTGTCACTGCCGCAGACCTGGATCCCCAGGGCCTTGGCGGCCTCCAGGTCGATGGCGGCGTTGCGCATGCCGCCGGTCAGCAGCAACTTGAGTCGGGGCAGGCGTTGCAGCAGAGCGGCGTCGAACAGCGTGCGCTCGCGCATCACGCAGATCACCTGGAACGGCAGCAGGCGCTGCACCAGAAGCTCGCGGTCGCCGGGATAGTCATGCAGGAAGCTGACCTGGCCGATGCCCTGCAGCACCGACCAGTCCACCACCTCGCAGGCCACGTCTTGCCAATCGTCGATTACCGCAATCTGCAGCGTCATGTTCGGGCTCCTGATTCGGGGAGGGATCGAGCGGCCCGGCGGGGCCTGCTGAGGTTGCCGATCATGGCGCAGATTTGTGGCCATGCGCACGCGGATATTCATCGGCGCCGGCCTGTCGGCAAGCCGGTTCCGGGAGGCGGATGGCCAGGCCGCTAGGGGCTGGCCGTCAAGTGCCCGGGCTGGCCAGCCAGCCCAGGGTCAGCCACAGCAATACGGCGTAGCGGGCGCCCTTGGCCAGGCTCACCAGCAGCAGGAAACGCTTGAGTGGCTCGCCCATGACGCCGGCCACCAGGGTCAGCGGGTCGCCGATCAGTGGCATCCAGCTCAGCAGCAGCGACCAGTGGCCGTAGCGCTGATAGTGCCGGCGGGCCCGCTCCAGGTGCCGTGGGCCGACGGGGAACCAGCGGCGATCCTTGTAATGTTGCAGACGGCGCCCCAGCCACCAGTTGACCAGGGAGCCCAGCACATTGCCCAGGGTCGCCACCAGCCATAGCCCGAGCACGCTCAGTTGGCTGTTATGCAGCAGGCCCACCAGCAGCGCTTCCGATTGCAGGGGCAGCAGGGTGGCGGCGGCGAAGGCCGCGAGGAACAGGCCGAGGTAGGCGCCGAGAATCAACGGGCCGGGTAGTGTGCAACCACCACATCCTTACCGTCACGGGTCAGGCCGATGACCTGGAAGGCGTCGGCGCCCATACCGTCCATCTCCATGCCGGGCGAGCCCATGGGCATGCCGGGGGCGGCGATGCCCAGCAGGTCGTCGCGCTTGCGCAGGGCCAGCACCTGTTCGGCCGGTACGTGGCCCTCGACGAACTTGCCGTCGATCACCGCGGTGTGGCAGGAGCGCAGGCGCGGTGCCACGCCCAGGCGCTGCTTGACCGGGCTCATGTCGGCCTCGACATGATCGCGGACGTTGAAGCCGTTGGCCTGCAAATGCTCGATCCACTTCTTGCAGCAGCCGCAGTTGGCGTCCCGGTGGACATCGATGTCGAGGCTGCCGGCGGCCTGGGCCAGGGACGTGAGGAACAGGGCGGACAGGGCCGCCAGACGCAGAGTGTGTTTCATGAAATATCTCGTGTGGATTCGCCGGCCATTGCCAGGTGCCGCGCATTTTTGCGGTTTTTCGCGGTTTCTGGCGCGCCTGTATGTATCAAAGTGATACAAAACCGCTGCCCGGGTTCCACCGGTCCGGGGCTTGATGCCCCGCTGGCTTGTGGGCGGGCCCGGCATGCCGATAGAGTCCCGTGGGTTTGGCACAGCCTAAGCGGCGCTGGCTGTCAGCAACCTGAGGCCTGGATGACAGATCTGTCAGGTGGCGGGCGCCAGGGCGGACAATCTTGTACAGGGCCGAACGCATGGCCCGCAGCACACCAGCGAGGCTCCATGAAACCCTACCTGACATTGTTGCTCCTGCTGTTATTGGCCACTCCGGCGCTGGCCGGATACAGCGCCCAGGAGCAGGAGAACCGGCGCAACGTGCTGGCGTTCTATCAACTGGCGCTGAACGACAAGGACTTCGCCGCTGCCCGACCCTACCTGGGCGCGCACTACATTCAGCACAATCCGGCCGTGGCGGACGGCATCGAGGGATTCAGGACCTTCATCGAGTTTCTCAAGCAGCACTACCCGCAATCGCGCAGCGAGATCAAGCGCCTGTTCGTCGATGGCGACTATGTGATCGTGCAGGTGCGCAACACCGGCCGCGAGCCGGGGGTGGTCAAGTCGATCATCGATATCTATCGCCTGGAGCAGGGCAAGATCGTCGAGCATTGGGACGCCAGCCAGGTGTTGCCGGACAAGGCCGCCAATGCCAACGGCGCCTTCTGATCAGCCGGCCGCGGCTTCCAGGCGTTGCTTGAGATTGCCCAGGGCCTGGGCCGACAGCTGCTCCATGCGCGGGCGCAGGCCACTCAGATGCAGGTCGCTGGAGAACGCCAGGGTGCGCTGCAGCAGCGTACCGTCCCCCTGTTTGCTCAACTGGTAGTGAATCGAGCCATCCAGCGCGGCGGAGCTGAACACGGCCTTGAATTCCTTGGGAAACTGCGCGACCAGCACCCGGTAGCTCATGGGGATCTGTACCCCCAGCAGGTCCATGGTTTCACTGAAGCGATGGCCGGCCGGCAGCGAGCCGCCGAGCCCGGTGTCGGCGCGCAGGCTGCAAGGGTGCCACTCCGGCCAGCGGTCCGGCTGGGTCACGTAGTAGTAGACGGTGTCGATACCGGCCCGGATGTACAGCTCGTGGCGGATCTGTTCCTGCAATAGCTGTGTTTGGCGCTGGCCCATGACGCACCCCACTTCCTTGTGACCTGAGCCACCAATATAGTCCCGCCGCCCGGGGCTGCCAGCGACGGCGGGTGACCGTTCAGCGGACTTTGAAGCGGCCCATCAGGTGGCTGACCTGGGCGTTGGCTTGCAGCAGGCTCTGGGTGTTGCTTTCGCCAGCCCGGGCGCTCTCTACCAGTTCCTCGACCATGTGTCGGATGCTCACCATGCTGCGGTTGATCTCCTCGGTCACCGCGCTCTGCTGTTCGGCGGCGGTGGCGATCTGGGTGCTGAGGCTGTTGATCTGGCTCACCGAGTCGGCCATCTGATCGAGGCCGCTGTTGACCCGCGCCGTGGCGTCCGCCGCCGACTGGCAACTGGCCTGGGTGTTTTCCATGGCGCTGACCGAAGAGCTGACGCCCTGGCTCAGGCGGCCGAGCATTTCGTTGATCTGCGAGGTGCTGTCCTGGGTCCGCGCCGCCAGTGCCCGGACTTCGTCGGCGACCACCGCGAAGCCGCGCCCTTGTTCTCCGGCCCGGGCCGCTTCGATGGCGGCGTTGAGGGCCAGCAGGTTGGTCTGCCCGGCGATGTCGCCGATCACCCCGAGGATTTCGGTGATGCGCTGGGCGTCGGCCTGCATGGCTTCGACCTTGTGGGTGGCATCGGCCACTTCGTCGATCAGGGCGATCACGCTGCCGGAGGCCTGGCCCACCACCACTCGCGAGTGCTCGGCATGCTCGTTGGCGCGGCGAGTGAAGTCCGCGGTCTGCGCGGCGTTGGCTGCGACGCTGTCGGCGGTGCTGCTCATCTGCGTGATGGCGGTCACGGTCTGATCGGTTTCCGAGGCGTGACGCAGGAGAATCTGCTGGCTGTGGGCCGAGCTTTGTTGCAACTGCGCCAGGCTGCCGGCCATGGCGTCGGTGGCCTGGGTCACGTCGCCGATCATCTGCTGCAGGTACTGGATGAAGCGGTTGACCGAATGGCCGATGGCGCCGAGCTCGTCCTCGGCGCGGATCACGATGCGTCGGGTCAGGTCGGCGTCACCGGTGGCCAGGGCATCGATGTTGCCCTTGAGGATCTTCATCCGCTGCACCAGTTGGCGGATCGCATAGACCTGCAACAGCACCAGCAGGATCACCATGGGGATCTGCAACAGGCTCAGGGTGCTCAGGACATCGTCGCGCTGGGCGGTGATCAGCTGGGTGGGCAGGGTGCTGGCGAGGAACCAGGGGGTGCCTTCGATGGCGCGCATGAAGAAGGTGCTGGGCACCCCGGCGTTATCGAATTCGATGCGCTGGGCGCCCTTGTCGCGCTGCCCCAGCGCGGCCTGGACCTGGGCGGCGAAGGGCGAGGCGGCGGCCAGCTCGCGAATGTTCTTGAGGACGATCGGGCCACTGATGCGTGAGCTGTTACTGATGATCTTGCCGTCGGCCTCGACGATCAGCATCTGCGCGTTGAGTTCCTGTTCCTGGCGGGCCACCAGGTCGTTGAAGAAACCCAGGGTCACGTCGATGGTGGCCACGCCCCAGGGCTGGCCGTCGCGGCGGATGGCCATGGCGCAGTTGGTCCGCGGCTCGGCGCTGGCGTCGTCCTTGTAGGCCGCGGCCCAGGCGCACTGGCCGGGAGCGGTCTGCATGCCGCCCTTGTACCAGGACTGGTCGTAGTAGTTGGGGGCCGGGTCGCTGTTCCAGAAGGTATTGACCACCAGCTTGCCGGAGGCGTCGCGGTGCCAGAAGGTGCTGTGCTTGTTGCGGCCCGGAGTGCGCTGGCCCGGCAGGGGCCAGATGCCGCCACCGAAGACTTTCTGCTCGCCGTACTGGTCCACCAGCCCCGGCAGGACCTTGTCGATGCTGTCGCTGTCGAGCAGGGGAATGGTCTGGGTAATGCTGCGCTGCTGGGCCTGGACCTTGTTCAGTTCGCCCTGGATGCGTTCCGCCACTTCGGCGATGCGGTTCAGGGCCACCTGTTCTTCGGTATGGCGCAGCTTGGGCGCGACCAACTGACTGATGCCCACGACGGTGAGTACCAGCATCAAGACAATGAACAGGACCAGAAACAGCGTGTAGCGGGCTTGAATGGTGCGCAAAGCGGGCATGGGACCTGTCCTTACCGAGCGTTTTTATTATTCGGGGGGGTGAGCCGTGTCAGGGCATCCACAGGATGTCGGCGCGGGTTTTCAGCTCTTTAGTACGATCGTGCAAAAAAGTTGCCGGAGGCGAAAAAACCTTCTCGGCACGGGTACGCAAAGGCACCGGGCTGGGGGGGGGGCGCAAAGGCGCTATAAAACCAGGAAAAGATGACGGTTCGAGCAGGGGTAACTCTCCACCCGCCCTTTAAATCAAGCCTTTGGGCGAAATGTGTCGAGTTTGTACAAAAATTGTAAATTGTCGAAATAAAGCGTTGTTGCCGGGCTCCCCCGGCGTTGATACTGGCGCCCATTCAGATGATTCAACACGGCTTCCACTCAGTTTCAGGACCCTCATCAGAGCTTTCAGGCTCTGGCGGTCGATAGGCGAAACAGGGGGATCGGCAAGCCGGACTACAGGAGTGTCAGCATGGCAATCGGATACGTTGGAGGCTGGACCAGCAAGGCGGGTCTGTTGGTGCAGGACGGCGGTGGCAGTTCCTCCAAACCGGTTTCGCAGAGCGCCAAGGTGCGGCAGATGTTGAGCCTGGTGGGCAGCAACCCCACGGTGCTGGACATCCGCAAGATGGACCAGTTGAAACTGCACAAGCAGATCAAGGGCTTTGATCCGACCAACGTGACCACCAAGTCCCTGGGCGGCATGAGCACCTTTTTGAAGAACAACGGCCTGATTTCCGATGTCACCGCGCTGAATCTGCTCAACGCCGGCGACAAGTTCGACCGCTTCGGCATTCCGAAGAATCCGGACGAGCCCTTCAATGCGCTGGAATACTTCGCCATGAAGCTCGATGACATCCAGAGCAACAACATCAAGGGCAACAAGTACGCCAACTACCTGGTGCCCGAGTACAAGAAGGCCATCTACGTGCTGCAGAGCCTGCAGAACTACGGCAAGGGCAACGGCACCACGGTGACCGACAAGAACGTTTCCGCCAAAGCCTGATGAGCGGATGCTTGCGCGCTCGCCCGGCGAGCGCGCAAACCGCATGCTTCAGCGCGTCAGCAGCGCCATGACCTCTTCGGGATAACGATTGCCCGCCGTGTTGCCCGGGCTGAAGATCTGCTCCAGCGACGCCAGCTCCTGCGCAGTCAAGCGCACCTCCAGCGCCCCCAGGTTTTCCTCCAGATAGCGCCGTTGCTTGGTTCCGGGAATCGGAATCAGGTAGTCGCCCTGTGCCAGCACCCAGGCCAGGGCCAGTTGCCCGGCACTGACCTGTTTGTCCGCCGCCAGTTGCTGCACCTGTTGCACCAGTTGCAGGTTGCGCTGGAAGTTCTGCCCCTGAAAACGCGGGCTCTGGCGCCGGTAGTCGTCAGCGGCGAAATCGTCCGGGCTTTGCAGGGCGCCGGTGAGAAACCCCCGGCCCAGGGGGCTGTAGGGCACGAAGGCAATCCCCAGGCGTTGGCAGGCTGCAAGACAGCCGTTGTCTTCCTGATCCCGGCTCCACAACGAATATTCGCTTTGCAGGGCGCTGATGGGGTGCACCTTGTGCGCCCGTTCCAGGGTCGCTGCCGAAGCTTCGCTCAGACCCAGGTAGCGCACCTTGCCGGCCTGGACCAGCTCGGCCATGGCGCTGACGGTTTCCTCGATGGCCACTTGCGGATCGACCCGGTGCAGGTAATACAGGTCCAGGGTGTCCACGCCGAGGCGGCGCAGGCTGCCGTCGATGGAGGCGCGCACGTATTCCGGGCGGCCGTTGACGCCTCGGGCCGTGGCGTCGCCCGGATCGCGGACGATGCCGAACTTGCTGGCCAGGAACACTTGCTGGCGCTTGCCGCGAATCGCCTGGCCGATCAGTTCTTCGTTGCTGTGGGGGCCATACATGTCGGCGGTGTCCAACAGGTTGATCCCTAGTTCCAGGGCGCGGTGCAGGGTGGCGATGGCTTCCCGGGGATCGCTGTCGGGGGTGTAGAAGTCGCTCATGCCCATGCAGCCCAGGCCGATGGCGGAAACTTGCGGACCGTTGTGACCCAATTGTCGAGTGTGCATCGCTGATTATTCCGGTGAGTGGGGAAGAGCGTGCAGTTTGCTACTCGACAAAAAACCGATAAACAGGCTAAAAACGCTATCACTATTGGTATTTTCTAAATAATCGCGAGCCGGTATTCCATGGATCGTTTCAACGCCATGCGCGTCTTCACCCGAATTGTCGAGCTCGGTGGCTTTGCCCGGGCCGCCGACGACCTGCAGATGCCCCGGGCCTCGGTGACCATCCTGATCAAGCAACTGGAAGCCCACCTGGGGGTGCAACTGCTGCACCGCACCACCCGCCAGGTCAGTCCGACCCTGGATGGCGCCGCCTATTACCGGCGCTGCCTGCAGCTGCTGGCGGACCTGGAGGAAACCGAGGCGGCGTTTTCCCTGACCCGGCACCATCCCCGGGGGCTGTTGCGCATCGACATGCCGGTGGGCATTGGTCGCCTGATGGTGATTCCGGCCTTGCCGGAGTTCTCTGCCCGCTACCCGTTGATCGAGCTGGAGATCGGCCTCAATGACCGTCCGGTGGACCTGATCCGCGAAGGCGTCGATTGCGCCTTGCGTGGCGGCCCGACGCTGGACGACAGCCTGGTGGCGCGGCCGCTGGTGCAATTGCAGCAGGTGACGTGCGCCAGTCCCGGCTACCTGCGCCAGCGGGGGATTCCACGGTCTCTGGCGGATCTGCCGGGGCATCAGATGGTGGAGTATTTCTCCAGTGTCAGCGGCAAGCGCTACGGCCTGGAGTTCTTCGTCGATGGCCAGTTGCGCCAGCTGCAGTTGCCCAAGCAGGTGGCGGTCAACAGCGCCGACGGTTACCTGGCGGCCTGCGAGGCCGGTTATGGGCTGGTGCAGACCCCGTACTACAACGTTGCCCGGCAGTTGCAGGCCGGCCTCCTGCAGGAGGTGCTGCAGGACTGCCCGGCGCCGACGCTGCCCTTGACCGCGCTGTATCCGCCCCAGCGCCATCTGTCGACCCGGGTGCGGGTGCTGGTCGACTGGTTGGTGGAGCTGTTCGCCCGCCCCGGCAATCTGACCTCGCGCCCCTGAAAGCGCCGGGCCCTGACAGCAGAACGCCCGCGACGGGGCGGGCGTTGCTGGTGGGTGATGGGTTGCGGCCGATGGCTTGGCCGCACGCCTCAGCGGTGGTAGTAGCCGGGACCGCCGTCGTAGTAACGGTGATGGCCGCCATCGCGGGGCATGATGATGCAACCAGACAGGGCCAGGATGGCCAGCAGGGGAATCAGCAGTGTGATTCGACGGAACATTGATCAATCCTCAAGGGGCACGGAAAACGCAACAGGCCGGCAAGGAAGCCAAATCTCCTTGGCGCCTGTACCATGTGACCCCGATTTCCCCGGCCCATCCCCAAAACCTGGTAGGTGCTTGGCATCGACCTTGATACACAGCGGATACATTTACAGCTTCAGGACCCCGCAATGACTCAGTCACAACGCTTGAAATACTCGATTCTGATTTCCCTGGTGGTACTGGGGATCATGCTTGGCCTTTCCTACCTGCAGAACCACGGCGTCATCAGCGAAAAACTGTTTCAGTACATCGCCATTGGCGTGGCGGTGGTCGTGGTGGTGATCAATGGCGTGATGCGGCGCAAGGTCAAGCCCTGAGCCGCCGGCGGCCTCAGGAGAGGCCGTCGAGCACCGCTGCGGCCCGCTGGTGCAGGCTGTAGCTCTTGTCCGCATTGAGGGTCAGCACGCCCTCGCTGCACAGGCGTTTCAACACTTCCCGAACACTGAGAAACGACAGCGGTATGTCCAGTTCCAGCAAGTGGCTGTGGATGCCGCGCACGCCCAGGGAGCGCTCGCTCTGGGCGGCGGTGAGCAGGGCGTCGATGACTTTCAGGCGAATCAGGCTGGTGCGCAGGCCAAAGCTCTTGAGCAGTTGCTTGATGCGTTCGTTGCTGTTGCGTTCGGCGCTGCGGCCGAAGACGCCGGCGCCGGCATTCAGCGAGGGCGGGTTGTTCACGGTGGTGCCATCCATTGGCAGTTGCGGGTTGTACATGCAAGAACTCCTTATCAGAGCCTGATCAGGAAAAGAATGATGGGTGCTCTAGTACTAGACGAGCGAGCGCGCCCAATCATGAGGCCCTGGATGTAGAAAAATTGTCAGTATCGAGTCGCTGACATGTCATGGCCGCCGCGGCCGCCGCTGTGGCAGTAAATTTTTTTTGCGGTCTTCGTCTTTATGGGCAGGCATGCGCCGGTTGAACCGCGCGCGGCTGGATTCCCAGACTGGCGGCATTGCCCAACCCCGCCTGCGCACCAGTCCTGGTTGTATTTTTTTGTATCAGGAGTCGGTGTGATCATTTCCAGGCAGTTCCCGCATGTTGCCCTTGCCGCCGTGTTGCTGAGCCTCGCTGGTGGCGTTCAGGCCCAGCCCCATCCACAGCCCCAGCCCGGCCCGGTCCAGGCCGAGATCCGCCGCACCAGCTTTGGTGTGCCACATATCCGTGCCGCCGACGAGCGCGGACTGGGCTATGGCATCGGTTACGCCTATGCCCAGGACAATCTGTGCCTGATGGCCAATGAAGTGCTGACGGTCAACGCCGAGCGCTCGCGGTATTTCGGTCCCGAGGGCCAGACCCTGGAGCAGCGCGACAACCTGGCCAGCGATGTGTTTTTCAGCTGGCTGAATACCCCCGAGGCGGTGGCGGCTTTCTGGCAGGCGCAGACTCCGGCGCTGCGCGAGCGCATGCAGGGCTATGTCGAAGGCTTCAACCGCCAGTTGCTCGAGCGCCGCGCTCAGGGCTTGCCGGAGCAGTGTCAGGGCGATTGGGTGCGGCCGCTGACCAGCGCCGATCTGGTGAAGCTGACCCGGCGCCTGCTGGTCGAGGGCGGCGCCGGCCAGTTCGCCGAAGCCCTGGCCGCGGCCACGCCCCCGGGAGCCCCTGCCCAGGCGGCGCTGAGTGGCAAGCAGTGGCAACTGGCGGCGGCCCGGCAACAGGGGTTTGCCCTGGATCGGGGCAGCAACGCCGTGGCGATTGGCGGCGAGCGTTCGTTCAACGGTCGCGGCCTGCTGCTGGCCAATCCGCATTTTCCCTGGATCGGCGGCATGCGCTTCTATCAGATGCACCTGACCATTCCCGGCCAACTGGATGTGATGGGCGCCGCCTTGCCCGGTCTGCCCCTGATCAATATCGGCTTCAACCAGCACCTGGCCTGGACCCACACCGTGGATACCTCCAAGCACTTCACCCTGTACCGCCTGCAACTGGACCCCAAGGAGCCGACCCGCTACCTGCTGGACGGTCGCTCGCTGCCATTGCAGCGTCAGGTGGTGACGGTGCAGGGCAAGGGCGCGGACGGCCGCTTGCAACCCCAGTCGCGGACCCTCTACAGCTCGGTGTTTGGCCCCATCGTGCAATGGCCGGGGGAGTTGGACTGGGACCACCAGTACGCCTACAGCTTGCGCGACGCCAACCTCGACAACAGCCGGGTGCTGGCCCAGTGGTACGCGATGAACCAG
This sequence comes from Pseudomonas protegens, assembly GCF_013407925.2. Classification (NCBI taxonomy): domain Bacteria; kingdom Pseudomonadati; phylum Pseudomonadota; class Gammaproteobacteria; order Pseudomonadales; family Pseudomonadaceae; genus Pseudomonas; species Pseudomonas protegens. The sequence goes on from NZ_CP060201.1 coordinate 6,426,614, forward strand.
GCCGGTAGCGTCAGCGATCTGCAAGACAGCGTGCACCGGTTGCAGGGCATTCCCTGGGTCAACACCCTGGCGGTGGATGACCAGGGCCGTGCGCTGTACATGAACCAGTCGGTGGTGCCCAACGTGACCCAGGCCAAGCTGGCGCAGTGCAGTGACCCGCGGGCCGGGACCCGGGTGATCGTTCTGGATGGCTCGCGCAGCGCCTGTGCCTGGGACATCGATCCGGCCGCGGCGCAGCCGGGGATCTTCGCCGCCAGCCAGTTGCCGCAGCTGGCGCGCAACGACTACCTGCAGCATTCCAATGACTCGGCCTGGATGGTCAACCCGGCGGCGCCGCTGCGGGGTTTCTCGCCGGTGATCAGCCAGCAGGACGTGCCGCTGAAGCTGCGCGCGCGTTTTGCCCTGGATCGCTTGAGCCGGATGCCCAAGGCCCAGGTCAGCGATCTGCAGCACATGGTCACGGACGATCAGGTGTACCTGGCCGGGCAGGTGATGCCGGACCTGCTGCAATTCTGCGCGCAGGACCTGGGGCCCGACGCCCAGCGACTGGCCGCGCTGTGCGCCAGCCTCAAGTCCTGGGACCGCAGCGCCGGATTGCAGGCGGGCCTGGGGCTCGTGCACTTCCAGGGCATCATGCAGCCGCTGTTGCAGAGTCCCGATATCTGGCGCGTAGCCTTCGATCCCAAGGACCCGCAGCACACGCCCCGTGGACTGGCCATCAGTCGTCCGCCGGTGACCCAGGCCCTGCGCGAGGCAATGCTGGCCTCGGCGCAGCAGGTGGAGCAGGCCGGGCTGGGCGCCGATGTGCGTTGGGGCGATATCCAGCAGGTGAGCCAGGGCGGACGGCCGACCCCGGTGCCCGGCGGTCCGGAAAGCCTGGGGGTGTACAACGCCATCCAGAGCGTGCCGGGGGCGGACGGCAAGCGCGAGGTGGTCAGCGGCACCAGCTACCTGAATGTGGTCAGCTTCGACGAGCAGGGCCCGCGGGCCCTGGGGGTGCTGGCGTTCTCCCTGTCCAGCGATCCGGCCTCGGCGCATTTTCGCGACCAGACCGAGGCGTTCGCCCGTCATCAGTGGCAGGTGCTGCCCTTTACCGAGGCGCAGATCCGCGCCGATGGCCAGTATCAGTCGCAACTGATCGAGGAGCCGCGACAGGATTCCCAGCCGTTGGCCAAGTAGTGGGTGTCAGAGGTTGAAGTGAATCGAGGCCGCCCCCGCAACGGGGCGGCCTTCAGCTTTTTGGCGGGGACTGGGGCAACGAGTTGATCACCGGATTGCCTTGGTGATTGCGCGTCAGGTAGACCGGCAGCACCTTGGGCAGCGAGGCCAGCAGGCTCTTGACCTCCCGAGTGTTGTAGATGCCGCCGACACGGATGCTGCCGGTCTGGCTGTCGGCCAGTTGCACCGGGGTATCCAGATAGCGATTGATCAGTGGCAGGGCCTCGCTGAGGGACAGGTTGTCCAGCACCAGCTTGCCGCTGCGCCAGGCCAGGGAACTGTCGTTGCTGTAGGTCTGGCTGATCTGCGGCGCGTAGTCGCCTTCCTGATAGCGGGCCTGCATGCCGGGCTCCAGGCGGAAGCCCTCGCCAGGCTGGGCGGTGTTGCTGTTGACCAGCACCGAGCCCTGCAGCAGGGTGACCCGCACCTGGTCTTCATACATCCACACATTGAACTGGGTGCCGGTGACCTTGATCTGGCCGCGGGCGGCCTTGACCACGAAAGGGTGGGCGCTGTCGTGGCTGACCTTGAAGAACGCCTCGCCCTTGTTCAGGGTGACCCGGCGCTGGTCCTTGTAGTTGCTGTAGGTCAGGGCGCTGCCCAGGTTCAGCTCGACCTGGCTGCCATCGGCCAGGGTCACGCTGCGCAGGCTGTCGCCGGCTTCGAAGCGTTCGTAGGACGAGGGCAGCCAGCCCAGTTCCCAGCCGCTGTAGGCGGCCAGGGGCAGGGCGCACAGGGCAATGGCCGCGGCCACGCCGTAACGCTGCCAACTGCGCCGTGGCGCAGGCTGGGGCGCCGGGGTCGACAGGGCGGAGGGCGGCAGTTGATCGGCCACTTCCCAGATTTCCCGCATGGCCTGGTATTCGAAGGCGTGCAGTGGGTCGGCATCATGCCATTGCTGAAAGGCCAGGCGTTCGGCATCGCTGCAGTCTGCTTCGTGCAGGCGCATGCACCATTGCGCCGCAGCCTGGGTAATGGCGTCGTACTCGGCTTCTGAGAGGATCTGTTGGCTCATTGACTCTTCCTGATTTCGCGCATTCTACCCTTCGCGACAAGCCTTGGAGAACAACCATGATGGCGATTGCCCAGTAACCTCGGGTTATTTTCATCCGCGACGGCCCTCGGCGGCGCTGCGGACAGGGCTGCGGATACCGCCGCAAGGGGGGATCCTGGCACTTTCCCTGCAAGCTGCAGGCGGTGGTTGACAGGGTTGCGGCTCGGCGTTGTTTAATCGCGGGTCACGCGCTGTTGCCCCCTCCAATAATTACTCTGGAGCTTCAGATGTCTGCCTCGTCCCCGGTTGTTGATACCCCCTCTGAATACCTGTCTTTTCCGGCGCTGGTGCAGTTGCTGGAGACGATTTTCCTGGGCCACGGCTGTCGCGCCGACGTCGCCCGTTGCCTGGCCGAGAACTGCGCCGGCGCCGAGCGCGACGGCGCCCACAGTCACGGCGTGTTCCGTATTCCCGGCTACGTCTCGACCCTGGCCAGTGGCTGGGTCAATGGCCAGGCGCAACCGGTGGTGGAAGACGTGGCCGCCGCCTTTGTCCGGGTCGATGCCGGCAACGGGTTTGCCCAGCCGGCCCTGGCGGCGGCCCGCGAGCTGCTGGTGCACAAGGCCCGCGAGGCCGGGATTGCCGTCCTGGCGATCCGCAACTCGCACCATTTCGCCGCACTCTGGCCGGATGTCGAACCCTTTGCCGAACAAGGGCTGGTGGCCTTGAGCGTGGTCAACAGCATGACCTGCGTGGTGCCCCACGGGGCCGACCGGCCATTGTTCGGCACCAACCCGATCGCCTTCGCCGCGCCCCAGGCCCAGGGCCAGCCGATTGTCTTCGACCTGGCCACCAGCGCCATTGCCCATGGCGATGTGCAGATTGCCGCGCGCGAGGGCAAGCGCCTGCCCCTGGGCATTGGCGTCGACAGGCTGGGGCAGCCGACCCAGGACCCCAAGGCGATCCTCGAAGGCGGGGCGCTGCTGCCCTTTGGTGGGCACAAGGGCTCGGCGCTGTCGATGATGGTGGAACTGCTCGCTGCGGCGCTGACGGGCGGCCATTTCTCTTTCGAGTTCGACTGGTCCAATCATCCCGGGGCCAAGACGCCCTGGACCGGGCAGTTGCTGATCGTCATCGATCCGAGCAAGGCCGCCGGGCAGAGCTTCGCCGAGCGCAGCCAGGAACTGGTGCGGCAGATGCACGCGGTGGGGCTCAAGCGTCTGCCCGGGGAGCGCCGGCATCAGCAGCGCGAGCGTTCGCTGCAACAAGGGATTGCCATCGACGCTGCGCAACTGCAGCGCTTGCGGGATCTGGCGCGGGGCTGAAGGACACAGAAATGCAGGCCGGGCCGGCGAGGGGCCCGGCCTGCAGGGCGGTCAGGAACGACGGCCGAGCAACAGACCGACCACCAGCCCGACACCGGCGGAGATGGCCACGGTCTGCCACGGATGGCCACCGATGTACTGCTCGGTGGCATCCACCACCGGCTTGCTGCGTTCGCGCACATGGCTCACCGAATCCAGCGCCTGCTTGAGCTTGAGGCTCACCTGCCGGCGCAGGCTTTCACCTTCTTCGCCCACCAGGGTGGCGCTGCCCTTGAGTAGTTTTTCCGACTCTTCGATCAGCGCCTGCAACTCGCTGAAGGCCTGATCCTTGATTTGATCGTTTTCCGCTTGCGCGGCTGATTTACGAGGCATGAAGTTTTTCCTTGGACAATGTGAACGGTGGTGCATGAGCGCCTTGTGCAGCACCAGGCCAGCTCAAGCCGATTGCAGTCTGCGGCAGCGGCTGCAGTGATCGGGTACCTGCAATGGAGTCCGGTGCCGGGGCAAAAGTTGCAGCCATTTTGCCCCTTGCTCGCCAGCCCGGGGTAAACCCGTCAGCCCCTACAGTGTAAGATGTCGCCTATTTTACGCAGCAGGAATTTCCCATGAGTTTCAATCTGGCTAACAAGCCCCTGGCCGAACGCGCCGCCATCGAGGACGAGAAGTCCCGTCTGTTCGAACTGTGGCAGAGCAACCTGGGCAAGGCCAAGGGCGAGGGCGCGCGGTTGTTCGGCGAGCGCGGCAAGCGCAAGGGCAAGTGGGCCGAGTGGGTCCGTGCCGAACTCGACGGCATGTCGCCGCCGGAGTTCTCCAACATGGTGCGCAGCGAAGTCAATCGCCTGATGGCGGCGAACAAGTAAGGGCGAAACTCTCGACGATCGCCTCGCGCACCTTCACCAGCAGCGGATCGGTCTGCGGGCTGGTGCGCCAGCCCAGCTCGATCGGATAACGCGGCAGCGCCAGGGGGCAGGGCAGCAGTTGCAGGCCGGTGAGCTCGGCGATGCGCCGGGCGGCATGGTCGGGAATGGTCGCCACCGCCTGGCTGCCCTTGAGCAGAAAGGGCAGCGCCGCAAAGTGCGTGGTCGAGGCGCACACCCGGCGACTGAGGCCCAGGTTCGCCAGGCCTTCATCGGTGATGCCGATAAAGCCCTGGGACGACACCAGCAGGTGCTCACGCGCAACGAACTCTTCAAGGCTGATGCCTTGCTGCCCGGGAGCCAGGCTGGCCGGGTCGGCCAGGCACAGGTAAGCCCCTTCCCCCAGTACCTGGCGGCTGAGCAGGCGTTCGGCAAAACCGCCGGCACTGATGGCCAGGTCGACACTGCGCTGCAACAGCGCCTCGGCGACGATCTGGCTGTGGGTCTGGCGGAAAATCAGCCGCAGCTTGGGCGCCCGCCGGGCCACGGCCTCGATCATCTGCCGGCCATAGGCAATCTCGAAATCATCCGACAGCCCGAGCGTCACCGAGCGCCCCTGATAATCGCCGGTGTCCGGGGCGACCATGGCCAGGCTCTGGCGGCATTTGTTCAGGGCATCGCTGACCACCGGCTTCAACTGATTGGCCTTGAGGGTCGGTGCCAGCCCGCGCCCGGTGCGCACGAACAGCGGGTCGCCATACAGCTCCCGCAGCCGGCGCAAGGCCGCGCTCATCGCCGATTGGGTGACCCCCAGGCGCAGGGCGGCGCGGCTGGCGCTGGACTCGTCATGCAAGGCTTCGAAGGCCTTGAGCAGGTTGAGATCGACGCTGGCGATATTCATCTGGTTCATATCATTAAGCACTGAGTTGGGGTTTATCGATGATCGGCGGCGCCCGCAGAATGCGCAACACCTGATCCTTCGAGGAAACACGTCATGCCCAAGTCCATCGTCGCTGCCCTGCAAATCGGTGCCCTGCCTGAAGGCAAGGCGGCCACCCTGGAGCAGATCCTGTCTTACCAAGCCGCCATCATCGAGGCCGGTGCGCAACTGGTGGTGATGCCCGAAGCGCTGCTCGGGGGCTACCCCAAGGGGGAAGGCTTCGGCACCCAGCTGGGCTATCGCCTGCCGGAAGGGCGCGAGGCCTTCGCCCGCTACTTTGCCAATGCCATCGACGTCCCCGGGGCCGAAACCGAGGCCCTGGCCGGGCTGTCGGCGCGGACCGGGGCCAACCTGGTGCTGGGGGTGATCGAGCGCAGCGGCAGTACCTTGTATTGCACGGCGCTGTATTTCGACCCGCAGGCGGGGCTGGTGGGCAAGCACCGCAAATTGATGCCCACCGGCACCGAGCGGCTGATCTGGGGCAAGGGCGACGGCTCGACCCTGCCGGTGCTGGACACCCAGGTCGGCCGGCTTGGCGCGGTGATCTGCTGGGAAAACATGATGCCGCTGCTGCGCACCGCGATGTATGCCCAGGGCATCGAAGTCTGGTGCGCGCCGACGGTGGACGAGCGGGAAATGTGGCAAGTGAGCATGCGCCACATTGCCCATGAAGGTCGCTGCTTCGTGGTCAGTGCCTGTCAGGTGCAGGCCTCGCCGGAGGAACTGGGGCTGGAGATTGCCAACTGGCCGGCGCAGCGGCCGTTGATTGCCGGCGGCAGCGTGATCGTCGGGCCCATGGGCGATGTGCTGGCCGGGCCGCTGGTGGGCCGTGCCGGGCTGATCAGCGCCGAGATCGACACCGCCGATCTGGTGCGCGCGCGTTATGACTACGACGTGGCCGGCCATTACGCGCGCCCGGATGTATTTGAACTGAGCGTGGACCAGCGCCCCCGTCCCGGGGTGCGCTTTACCTGAGCCGGCGCCATTCCTCGCGGGTGATTTCCCACAGGTCCACGGGGAAGCGTCCGCTGACGAACTCGCCTGCTTCCGAGCGGATCAGGCGCATGCCGCCACGCTCGGAAATCCGCCGCGAACCCTGGTTCGGCGCCGCCTTGGGCACCCGCATCAGCGGTTGTTGCAGCACCTCGAACCAATAGTGGTCCACCGCCTCGCAGGCCTCGCTCATGTAGCCATGGCCCTGCCATGCCGGAGCCAGCCAAAAGCCGCGGTGGTTATCGGTTTCATCCATCAGGCTGATGCTGCCGATCATCTGCCCGGGGTTGCTGCGCAGGCGCAGGGTCCAGTGCCATTCCGTGCCCCGGGCCATCGCCGGCAGCGCCAGGTCCCGCACGAAGCTCAAGGCGCCGTCGGCCGGGTAGGGCCAGGGCACCAGGGCGTTGAGGTAGCGCACCACCTCCCAGTGTGGAAACAGTTGCTGGATGGCCTCGGCGTCCGCCAGTTCCAGGGGCCGCAGCAATAGCCGCTCGGTGTGCAGGGTGGGCAGGCTGCCAATCATGATCAGGACTCCTTGTGCGGCTTGCCGAGCAGCAGGTGCTCGCCGAGAAAGTCGACGAACACCCGCAGCTTGGGCAGCAGGTGCCGGCTGTTGGGCCAGAGGATAGAGAACTTGCCGCGCTCTTGCTGGTAGTCGTCCAGCACCGACACCAGGCTGCCGTCGGCCAGGGCGCCGCCAACCACGAAGTCCGGTACGTAGGCGATGCCCAGGCCCTGGGTCGCGGCATGGATCAGCGACTCCAGGTTGTTGCTGGTCAAGGCGCTGCCCAGCACCAGCGGCGCGGCGCTGTCGGCCAGGTGCAGGCGCCACTGTTGCAGTTGGGTGCCGCCGGGAAACTTGTAGCGCAGGCAGGCGTGGTGCTCCAGGTCCCTGGGGGTCTGGGGCGTGCCGCGGCGGGCGAAGTAGCCGGGCGCGCCCACCAGTACGAAGCCGAAGGGCCCGAGGCTGCGGGACTTGAGCTGGGAATCCGGCAACTCGCCGCTGCGGATCACCGCATCCACCCCTTCGGCGATGACGTCGATCAGCCGGTCGTTGAAATCCAGGTCCAGTTCGATGTCCGGGTAGCGCGCGGAGAACGCCGGGAGGATCGGCAGCAGCATGCGGTAGCCGATGGCCGGCAGGCTGACCCGCAAGCGCCCCCGGGGCGCATCGCTGAGCCGCGCCAGTTCGGCCTCGGCTTCCTGTACCTGATCGACGATGCGCTGGCCGCGTTCGTAGAACAGCGTGCCTTCGTCGGTCAGGCTGAGGCGCCGGGTGCTGCGGTTGAGCAGGCGCACGCCGAGCCGCTGTTCCAGGCGCGACAACGCCTTGCCCACGGCCGAGGCGGACAGCCCCAGGCGCTCGCCGGCGGCCACCAGGCTGCCACTCTGGACCACGCAGACAAACACGTGCAGGCCGTTCAGGTTGTCCATGGTGCACCTCGATTGCAGCGTTTTTGTCGGTAAAGAGCGGAATAATGCCCTGTTTTTTATCGATTGCGGCCTGCCTATCCTGGGTTTTTCTTCCATCGGCCCTGATTGCCAGGGCGTGCAGAGGTGTCCGTGAATCCTGAACTCGACCTGTCCCTGGGGCTGCCGGCCCGCACCCGCGAACGGGGTGCCTACGGTGTATTGGCGGCGGTGTGCCTAGCGGCGCTGATGCTGCCCCTGACCTTTGTCGGCGTGGCCGTGGCGACCCCGGCCATCGCCCGCGAGCTGGGGGGCAGCCCGCTGGCCCTGAGCTGGACCACCAATGCCTTCATGCTGGCCTTTGGTAGTGTGCTGATGGCGGCCGGCACCCTGGCCGACGAGTACGGTCGCAAGCGCCTGTTCAGCCTGGGGGTGGCGCTGTTCGGCCTGAGTTCCCTGGCCCTGGTGTTCGTGCCGTCGCTGCTGTGGCTCAACCTGCTGCGCGGGGTCCAGGGCCTGGCCGGCGCTGCGGCCCTGGCCGGTGGTTCGGCGGCCCTGGCCCAGGCCTTCGACGGCCCGACGCGGACTCGGGCCTTCAGCTTGCTGGGCACCACCTTTGGCGTCGGCCTGGCCTTTGGCCCGATCCTCGCCGGGGTCTTGGTGGAACACAGCGGCTGGCGCGCGATCTTCGTCTCCGGCGCGCTGATCGGTGGCCTGTCCCTGGCCTTTGGCGTGCCGCGCATGCAGGAGTCCAGGGATCCCGAGGCCCGGGGCGTGGACTGGCCCGGCACCTTGAGTTTCACCCTGGCCCTGGTGCTGCTGACCTGGGGCATCCTGCAAGCGCCGCAAAGCGGTTGGGGCAGTCCCTGGGTCCTGGCGTTGCTGGCGGGGGCGCTGCTGGCGCTGGGGCTGTTCATTGTCGTGGAGCGGCGGGCGGCGCGACCGATGCTTGATCTGTCGCTGTTTCGCTACCCGCGTTTTGTCGGGGTGCAGGTGCTGCCCATCGCCACCTGCTACTGCTACGTGGTGCTGCTGATCCTGCTGCCGATCCGCTTTATCGGTGTCGAAGGCTACAGCGAGATCGACGCCGGAATCCTGATGATGGCCCTGTCGGCCCCTATGCTGGTGGTGCCCTTTGCCGCGGGCTGGCTCAACCGCTGGTTCAGCGCCGGCAACCTGTCGAGCCTGGGGTTGCTGGTGGCCGCCGGCGGGCTGTTCTGGCTCAGTCGGATCGAGCCGGGGCAGGCCGCTGTCCAGCGCGCCTGGCCATTGCTGGTGATCGGCCTGGGCAGCGGATTGCCCTGGGGCTTGATGGATGGGCTGTCGGTGAGCGTGGTGCCCAAGGAGCGGGCCGGCATGGCCAGTGGCATCTTCAGTACCACCCGGGTGGCGGGCGAGGGCATTGCCCTGGCCCTGGTGGTGGCGTTGCTGGCGGGGCTGTTGCAGCACGCTCTTGGGCCTCAGGCGACGCCGGGGGAATCCCTGGCGCTGGCGGCCCGGCAGTTGGCCGGTGGCGATCTGGCGGCCAGTGCCGGGTCCTTGCCGACCTTGCCCCGGGAGGCGTTGCTGCACCTTTACTCCCAGGCCTTCAGCCAGCTGTTGCAGGTGTTGATGCTCATCACCCTGCTGGCGGCCCTGGTGGTCAAGGTGGCGCTGCATGAGCCGCGCCACCCGCACCGCCTTGGAAACTGATCAGCGGAACTCGAAGAACTTGTAGTGCAGGTTGGCTTCGGGAATCCGGTACTCGTTCATCAGTTCCCGTACCTGGGCCAGCAGGCCCTTGGGTCCGCAGAAGCTGATCTGGATCTGCTGCGGGTCGGTTTCCGTGGCCGTGCGTTTGAGGGTCTGGGCCAGGGACTCGGTGCCGCCGCTGTTGGCGACGAAGTCCACGCCGCGGGCCTGGGCCATGCCTTGCAGGGTGTCGACGCTGGGAAAGGCCCGGGACGGGTTGTAGCAATACACCAGGGTGGCCTTGTCGAATTCTCCGGCGGCCGCGTCCTGCAACCAGGAAATGAACGGCGAGATGCCCACGCCACCACCGATCCAGATTTCCCGAGCCGCTTCCTGGGGCCGCTTGAAGCGGCCATAAGGCGCGTAGAGGTCAGCGCGCATGCCGACCTTCACCTGTTTGCGCAGCCGTTGGGTGTAGTCGCCGAGGGCGCGGATCACGAATTCGATGCGCCCATCCTCGGCCTGGGCGCTGGCGATGGTGAAGGGGTGCGGCTCGCGCAGGCCCTTTTCCTGCATCGACAGAAAAGCGAACTGCCCGGCCTTGAACGGAAAACCCCGGCCCAGGGGGCGCAGTTCCAGGTGCAGGGAGTTCTTCTCCACCCGGACCGCGCTCACCTGGTATTCGCCGGCCTTGGCCACGAACGGGTAGAGCAGCAGTTTGTACAGGGCGCCCAGCACCCCGAGGACGCACAGCGCGCCCAGCCACAGGCCCGATGGCGAGTCCAGGGTGATCGGCGACTTGAAGCTCACGCCGTGCAGGATGACGATCAGGAACAGCGGCCCGGACAGCTTGTGCCACCAGCGCCACTGGCTGTAGGGGATGTTGCGGTTCAGCGCCAGGAGCACGATCAGGCCCAGGGCCACATAGCTCAACTGGCGCACCAGGCGGGTCCAGTATTTGGACAGTTCGAGGATCGGCACGCTGTTCCATTCGTCCAGGTTGGCCTTGAACACCAGGTGATAGCTGGCGAACGCCAGGGCCCAGATTCCCAGCCATTTATGCACCTCGTAGACCCGGTCGAGGCCACCGAACAGGCGCTCGACAAAACCCCAGCGGGCCGCCAGCAGGCAGGACAGGGCCATGTAGGCCAGGGCCGTGCTGCCCAGGATCATGCTCAGGGTGGCGGAGGTCAGCCAGGTGGCGGAAGGAATCTCCAGCAGGAGGGTGAAGGTGGTGATCAGCAGAACGCCGATTATCGTGTGCCAGGTTTTCAAGGGTGCATGACTCCGCTCAGGAAATGCCGTCATGGCATGAACATCGATTGCCGCACAGGCCCCGTGGTCATGGGGGCGACGCCAAAAGGCGCGATGCGTGGAGTGGTGTGGCGCTGGGGCATAGCAGGATATGACAGCTTTGTTCGCGCGTAACCGGAGGCCATTCTAGCGCCTGAACCTTAATTCAAGCTGATGCGGGTCACCGATTCGGTATTTTGCGATTGACGAAAATGATCGAAACTCAATTGCATTTCGATTTCCTGTGCACGGCGTGGGTGCGGCTGGCTCCTACGGATGGCGTTGGCGCGGCTGGTAGCGCAGATGTGCACTTGGGTGTGCTGCGCAGGCCCTGGCGTGCGTCTAGCAGCCATAGCCCCGCAGCCGTACCGGGGCCCGTGATGATGAGCCTGAACATGCAAGCCCTGTTGAACCAGATTCTCGATGAAGTCCGCCCCCTGATCGGCCAAGGCCGGGTCGCCAACTACATTCCGGCCCTGGCCGATGTGCCGGCCAACCAGTTGGGGATTGCCGTATACGGCAACGATGGCCAGGTGTTCAGCGCCGGTGACGCGGACACGCCATTCTCGGTGCAAAGTATTTCCAAGGTCTTCAGCCTGGTGCAGGCCATCGGCCATTCCGGCGAAGCGATCTGGGAACGCCTGGGCCACGAGCCCTCGGGACAACCCTTCAACTCCCTGGTGCAACTGGAGTTCGAGCGCGGCCGTCCGCGCAATCCCTTTATCAACGCCGGGGCCCTGGTGATCTGCGACATCAACCAGTCGCGCTTCGCCGCGCCGGCCTTGTCCATGCGCGATTTCGTCCGGCGCCTGTCGGGCAACCATCAGGTGCTGGTGGATGGCCGGGTGGCGGAGTCGGAATATCAGCACCGGGCCCGCAATGCGGCCATGGCCTACCTGATGCAGTCCTTCGGCAACTTCCATAACGATGTCGAAGCGGTGCTGCGCAACTATTTCAGTCATTGCGCGCTGCGCATGAGCTGCGTCGATCTGGCACGGGCGTTCTGCTTCCTGGCCAACGACGGCTTCTGCAAGCACAGCGGCGAGCAGATCCTCAGCCGCCGCCAGACCCAGCAGGTCAACTCGATCATGGCCACCAGCGGCCTGTACGACGAGGCCGGCAACTTCGCCTATCGGGTCGGCCTGCCGGGCAAGAGCGGGGTCGGTGGGGGGATTGTCGCGGTGGTGCCGGGGCAGTTCACGGTGTGCGTGTGGTCGCCGGAACTCAACACCGCCGGCAACTCGCTGGTGGGCATGGCGGCCTTGGAGCTGCTCAGCCAGCGCATAGGCTGGTCAGTGTTCTAGGACTTACCAGGCGCCCGGGTTGTTCAGGCTGATCTGCCCGCGATCGATAAAGCGCTGGGTGCCGAACAAGCCGCCGGCCAGCTTGCCGCGCAGCACGTAGGGCAGGTTGTCCAGGCTCTGGGTCTGGCTCAGGCCCAGGGTCTGGCGCAGCACCGAGAAGGCCGAGACGCTGACCGGGATCACCAGGATGTCTTCCGAGTAGCGGCCGATATGCCCTTGCTGGTCGCTGACCCCGGAGGCCAGCGGGCGACCGTTGACTTCCAGGTCCAGGGCCACGCCGTTGTAGTCGATGGGGCTTTCGTTGGGGTTCTGCAGGCGCAGTTTCACCGCGAAACGCATTTCCAGGTCCTGGCTCGGCAGCGGCTCGATGCCCACCACGTTGATCGCCAGCGGGTCGCGGTTGGGCAACAGCGCACAGGCGCTGAGGCTGAGCAGTACCAGGGTCAAGGCGATCAATCTACGCATGGCATACCTGTCGGCAAGGGAAATGAAAGGTTGCCCGGCACCTTGTAGCCGCTGCCGAGCCAGCGAGGCTGCGACAAGGCCCGCAGGGCCTTGCCTGGCCAACCCTCGACCTACCTCAAGGCCGAGGGCCGGTCACCAGCGCACGCAGCATAGACGCCCGCGAGCCTCAGGAGTTCGCTTTGCCGCTCATGTCCGGGTCCTGCATGACCTTGAGGGTCGCCGCTTCCGGATCGAACTCATCTTCTTCCAGCTCAAGGAACTCCTCCGGCAGGAAGATATTGAGGAAGATCGCGCAGAAAGCACCCACGGTGATCGGCGACTCGAAGATGTTGTGCAGCGCCTTGGGCAGCTCGCGCAGCACTTCCGGCACCGCCGCCACCCCCAGGCCCATGCCCAGGGAAATGGCCACGATCAGCACGTTGCGCCGGTGCAGCCCGGCTTCGGCGAGGATCTTGATCCCGGCCACGGCCACGGTGCCGAACATGATCAGCGTGGCGCCGCCTAGCACCGGCTTGGGCATCAGTTGCAGCACCGCGCCGATCACCGGGAACAGCCCCAGCAGCACCAGCAGCCCGGCGATGAAGTAGGCCACGTAGCGGCTGGCCACGCCGGTCAGCTGGATCACCCCGTTGTTCTGGGCAAAGGTCACCATCGGCAGGCTGTTGAACACCGCCGCCACCGCCGAGTTGAAACCGTCCGCCAGCAGCCCGGACTTGATGCGCTTGATGTACAGCGGGCCCTTGACCGGCTGCTGGGAAATCATCGAGTTGGCGGTCAGGTCGCCGGCCGCTTCCAGGGGCGAGATCAGGAAGATCACCGCCAGCGGAATAAAGGCGATCAGGTCGAAGGAAAAGCCGTACTTGAACGGCACCGGTACGCTCACCAGCGGCACCTCGGGCAGGGCGGCCATGTCCACCCGGCCGAGCATCCAGGCCACCACGAAGCCCAGGGTCAGGCCGATGACGATCGAGCCCAGGCGCAGCATCGGGTGGTTGAAGCGGTTGAGCACCACGATGGTCAGCAGCACCAGCGCCGCCAGGCCCAGGTTGCTCGCCGCGCCCAGGTCGCTGGCGCCGTAGCCGCCGGCCATGTCGGTGACCGCCACCTTGATCAGCGACAGGCCCATCAGGGTAATGATGGTGCCGGTGACCACCGGGGTGATCAGCTTGCGCAGCTTGCCGATGAACTGGCTGAGGAACATCTCGATAAAGGCCGCGACAAAGCAGATGCCGAAGATGGTCGAGAGAATGTCGTCGGTGCTGCCACCCCGGCCCTTGACCATGAACCCGGCGCTGAGCAGCACGCTGATAAAGGAAAAGCTGGTGCCCTGCACGCACAGCAGGCCGGAGCCAATGGGCCCCAGGCGCCGGGCCTGGACGAAGGTGCCCAGGCCGGAGACGAACAGCGCCATGCTGATCAGGTACGGCAGTTCGCTCTCAAGCCCCAGCACGCCGCCGAAGATCAGGGTCGGGCTGATGATGCCGACGAAGCTGGCCAGCACATGTTGCAGGGCGGCGAAGATCGCCGCGCTGAAATGCGGACGGTCATTGAGGCCGTAGATCAGGTCGGATTTGTAGCGGGGCGGGGAGCGATCAGGTGCGGTCATGGGAAAAGGCCTGCCAGTGACGTGTGAAAACAACGGGGGTACACGTCGGAAAGTGGACGGGACTTGGGCCGCAGAGCCATGGCATGGACAAGACTTGCGCACCCGGTCAGAAAAAAGGAGGCGCAGGATGCCAGAAAGGCGCCGCGGTCAGAAGGGCAAACAGGCGGAAAAAGCCAAGTTGCAAAGGATACGAAAGATACTGTTTCTCATTTGCCTTTGTGGAATAATCCGCCTCCCCGATTTGCGGACCGCCCCCCGATGCTGCCGACTCCCAGCCTGCTGCGCAGCTTTCAAGAGCACTACGACGACCTGCTGAAGTTTCTCACCCGGCGCATGAGCGACCGCCAGCGGGCGGCGGACGTGGCTCAGGAAACCTACCTCAAGCTGCTCAAGGTCGACCCGCAAACGGTGGAGGTGCACAACGATCGCGGTTTCATCTTCCGCGTGGCCGGCAACCTGGCCATCGACACCCTGCGCCGCGAGCAGCGCCTGGCGGCCAACCTCAGCGACGGCCAGGAACACCGCGAAGCGGTGGACCCGGGCCCGGCCCCGGAAGCGGTGCTGCTGGCCAAGGAGCGCCTGGCGCTGCTCGACCAGGCCCTGGCGCAACTCTCGGACAACGCCCGCCAGGCCTTGCTGCTCAATCGCCTGGAAGGCTTGACCCAGGCGCAGATCGCCGTGCGCCTGGGGGTTTCCGAAAGCATGGTGGCAAAATACATCGGCCAGGCCCTGCGCCATTGCCGCGACTGGCTGAAGGTCCACCATGAATAATTCCTTGCCACCGGTTGCCGACGCCATGACCGACCACCGCGAAAACCTCGAAGACGCCGCCATCGACTGGCTGGTGCTGCTGCATTCCGGCCACGCCACGCCAGCCCAGCGCATGGCTTTCCAGCAGTGGCGCCAGCGCAGCCCGGCGCATGCCGCCGCCGCCGCCGAGGCCCAGCAACTCTGGGGTGACCTGGGGCACACCGAGACCGCGCGGGCGCATCAGGCGCCGCCCGCCGTGGGGCGCCGGCCACGGCGTTTCTGGCCGGCCCTGGCGGCTTCGTTGCTGCTGGCGGTGGGTTGCGGCATCGGCTGGCAGCAATGGCCGGCCTTGAGCTCGGACTACCACACCGGGGTCGGCCAGCAACAGCGCATCACCCTGGCGGACGGCTCGCGGGTCACCCTCAACAGTGGCAGCGCGCTGTCGGTGGCTTATTCGGCGCACGAGCGCCGGGTGATCCTGCGCGCCGGCGAGGCGTTGTTCGAACCACTGGCCGACCCGCAGCGGCCGTTCGTGGTCCAGGCCCAGGCCCAGCAACTGCAAAGCGCCGCCAGTGCCTTCAGCGTGCGTCGTGACAAGGACCAACTGACGGTGGTGGTGCGCGAGGGCCAGGTGCAGTTCAGTGGCGACCACGCACCGGTGCTGCTCCAGGCCGACCAGCGCCTGCAGTACCAGCCCGGCCAGCCGCTGCTGGCCCAGCAGAGCGTGGACGCCGCCAGCCTGACCGCCTGGCAGCGCGGCAAGCTGATCTTCAACGGCCGCCCGCTGGGCGAGGTGATCGCCGAGCTGGAGCGCTATCAGCACGGGCGCATCCTGATTTCCGACGGCCAGTTGGCGGCCCTGGCGATCAGCGGGGTGTTCGACCTGCACGACCCGCAAGGCTCGCTCAAGGCCTTGCAGCAGCGCTATCCGCTGCAAGTGACCTACTTGCCCTGGTTGGCGCTTTTGCACTGAGGCAAATTTTTTTGCCCGACGCATTGCAAGTTCCTCGACGGGAAATCGTCGTAGTGAGACTGAGAAGACAATCATTCTCATTGACGTCATTTCAACCGGCTGGGAAGGAACACGTGAAAGCTATGTTCAAGCTGTCGACACTGGGGCGCGGCCACCAGATCATGCGCCGCACATTACTGGCCCAGGCGCTGTTCGCCGGGGCCTTGAGCCCGGTTCTGGCGCTGGCCGAGGAGGCCGCCACGCTCACGCAGGCCGGCAGTGCCGAGGAACGGCGGGTCTTGCTGAACCTGCCGGCCCAGCCCCTGGATCAGGCGCTGACCCGCTTCGCCGATCAGGCCGAGCTGCGCCTGCTGTACACCACCAGCGATGTCGCGGGCCTGCGATCCACCGCGCTCGACGGCGAGCTCACGGTGGCCCAGGCCCTGCAGAGCCTGCTGGCCGGCAGTGGCATGAGCTGGTCGTTCAGCGACGGCCGCACGGTGATCCTGCGCCGCGCGGCGGCTCCGGCTGCGAGCCTGGATCTCAAGCCGACCCAGGTCAGCGTGGCGTCGCGCACCAGCGCCGCCATCAGCGAGATTCCCGGCACGGTGTGGGTGGTGGAGCAGAGCCAGCTACGGGAACAGTTGAGCACCGGGGTCAGCCTCAAGGAGGCCATCGGCAAGCTGGTGCCGGGCCTCGACCTGGCCCCGGAAGGGCGCACCAACTACGGCCAGAACATGCGCGGGCGCAACGTCCTGGTGATGATCGACGGGGTCAGCCAGAACAGCTCCCGGGGCCTGTCCCGGCAGTTCGACAGTATTTCGCCGTTCAACGTCGAGCGGGTTGAAGTGCTGTCCGGGGCCAGCGCCATCTACGGCGGCGGCGCCACCGGCGGCATCATCAACATCGTCACCAAGAAAGGCGAGCCGGGCCCGGCGCGCTTCGAGACACAGCTGGGGGCCAGCAGCGGCTTCAACAACAGCGACGACCTGACCACTCGCATCGCCCAATCGGTGAGTGGCGGCAACGAGGCCATCAGCGGCCGGCTGGCAGTGGCGGGGGAGCAGAACCAGGCGTTCTATGACGGTGCCGGCCAGCAGATCTTTATCGACAACACCCAGACCGACCTGCAGTACAACCGTACCCTGGACCTGATGGGCAGCCTGGCCCTGCAGTTCAACGAGGAGCAGAGCCTGGACCTGCTGGCCCAGTACTACGACTCCGGCAACCACGGCAGCACCGGGATCTACTTTCCCAACCTCAGGTACAAGGCGCCGTCCAACCTGGAGGACGCCGAGCTGCGCGGCGGCTATTCCACCGACCTGGAGCCGCGCACCAAGCGCCTGCTGCTCAACGCCAACTACCACCACAGCGACGTGCTCGGCCAGGATTTCTACCTGCAGGCCTCGTACCGCAAGGAAGACGACAACTTCTTCCCGTTCCCTTACTACAACAGCGGCAGCCCGGCCGGCTCCAAGGGCGTGTACTTCGCCGCCTCGCAGCAGAACTTCGAGGTCACCAGCCTCAAGGCGCTGTTCGCCAAGGAGTTCGAGGCGTTCAAGCTGACCTACGGCGTGGACCTGGACCGCGAGCGCTTCAACGCCGAGCAGAGCACTTTCGACCAGGGCATTTCCTCGGGCAGTGGCGGCCTCGACCTGGTGACCCAGAGCAAGGCGCCGCGCTATCCCAGCTACCGGGTCGATGGCCTGTCCGGCTACGCCCAGCTGGACTGGCACGCCACCGACCACCTGACGGTATCCGGCGGCTACCGGCGCCAGCAGATGGACGTGGATGTCGGCCAGTTCAAGAACGTGCCCGGCGGCAGCAACGACTATGCGGTCAACCTCTACAACCTGGGCAGCATCTACGACTTCAAGAACGGCCATCAGCTGTGGGTCAACTACGGCGAGGGCTTCGATCTGCCGGACCCGGCCAAGTTCTACGGCAAGCCGGGGCTGAGCGTGGACGACAACCCGCTGGCCGGGATCAAGAGCCGCCAGGTGGAAACCGGCTGGCGCTTCTTTGATAGCGACTGGGACGCCCAGGCGGCGCTGTACTACATCTGGTCGGACAAGGTGATCACCACCGACCAGGCCACCCTGACCATCGACGTCAAGGACCAGAAGAGCCGCGACTATGGTTTCGAGAGCGCCCTGACCCGGCATTTGCCGAGCGGCTGGGAGTTGGGCGGCACCCTGCACGCGGTGCGTTCCGAGGAGGAGGGCAAGAACGGCGGCTGGCAGAAGCGTGATGCGCGGTATGCCTCGCTGTCCAAGCTCACCGCCTTCGTCGGCTGGAAGGGCGACAGCAGCAGCGTGCGCCTGCAGGGCAACCATGCCTTTACCCTTAAGGACGACGCGGTCAAGCAGATCGACGCCACCCACAGCGTCGACGCGCCCAACACCATCGACGGCTACACCACCTTCGACCTGCTGGGCAGCCACGACACCGCGTTCGGCACCTTCAGCGGCGGTATCCAGAACCTGCTGGACAAACAGTACAGCACCGTCTGGGGCCAGCGCGCCAAGCTGTTCTACTCGCCGACCTACGGCCCGGACTACCTCTACGACTACCAGGGCCGGGGCCGCACCTACACCCTGACCTGGACCATGGCCTACTGATGTTGCTGTAGCCGCTGCCGAGCGCCGGCGAGGCTTGGCAATTCCCGGCCGGACACCTTGGAGGGCACCAGGATTCTGCGACCCTGCGGGTCGTTCGCAGCCTGCGGCAGCGGCTACATAATCTCCCGCCAGTACTCAGCCTCCTGACAGAAACTGTCAGGAGGCTCTGGTAGTCTGCGCCGGTGTTTTTTCCGGAGTGCACCTGCGTGTCGCGAGCCAGTCGTTTACTCACCCTGTTGCAGATGCTGCGCGGCAAGAGCCGTCCGGTGACCGCCGCCACTCTGGCGGCGGAGCTGGAGGTGTCCGAGCGCACCCTGTACCGCGACATTGCCGAGCTGACCTCCCTCGGCGCGCCGATCTACGGCGAGGCCGGCATCGGCTATGTGTTGCGCAGCGGGCTGTTCCTGCCGCCGTTGATGCTCAATGCCGATGAAACCGAGGCCGTGGTCCTGGGCTTGCGCTATGTCGATCAGCGCGGTGACGAGGTATTGAGCAAGGCGGCCGCCGATGCCATGGCCAAGATCGCCGCCGTGCTGGCTCCGGCAGCCCAGGATGCGCTGCGCAACCCGACCTTGCTGCCGGGACCCGCCGGCTGGGGCTTTCCCGACAACCGCGTGTCGTTGAACGTGTTCCGCCAGGCGATCCGCCATCAGGCCAAGCTGCTGATCGACTATGCCGACGTCAACCGCAACCCCAGCCAGCGGCTGATCTGGCCGCTGGCCCTGGGCTTTCTCAATGAGGCCCGGGTGATCGTCGCCTGGTGCGAGCTGCGGGGCGATTACCGGACCTTTCGCACCGATCGCATCGCCGCGGCCCAGGAGCAGGGCCAGTTGTATCCGGGGCGGCGCAGCGACTGGCTGCGGGCCTGGCGCAAGGGCCTGCAGGGAGACGATCAGGGCCGATTCACTGCTGACAGGAAATGACGCAAGGGCGCTTTAGCATGGCGTCCTCGTTCAACAGCAAGGAGCTTTTGTCATGTCGACCACCGACCCTTTCCTGGCCCTGGCCATCGTCGCTTATGTCGCCGCGGTGAACCGCGGCGACAGCAGCGTGGCGGCGTCGATCTTCACCGCCCGGGCGCAGATTTTCGATGAGCGTGAGCACTGCGTGGGCCCGCAGCAGATTGCCCGCTGGATGGGCGCGGGCGCGCGTCGCCTGGAAGTCCTCGGGGTTCAGCGGCGCACCGGGAAAATCTTGCTCGACAGCCGGGTGTGCGGTGATTTCCCCGGCAGCCCCCAGGTCTTGCGTCACACCTTCCGCCTGGATGCCCAGGGCCGGATCGAGCGCCTGGACATCTCGCGCTGATCTAGCCGCTGCCGCAGGCTGCGAACGGCACGCAGGGCGCAAGGGTCCTGGGAACGCCCGCAAGATCCGGCAGTCATTGCGCAGCCTCGCGGGCGCGGCGGCCACGGATCAGGCCTGGAGCGGCGGGTGGTGGCATACTGCGGCTCTTTGCCAGGAGGCCTGCGGCCCATGCCATTCGATTCGCCCATGAGCGCCTACCGGCATGCCCTGGAGCAGGACGGCTTTGTCGCCGATCCGGCCCAGGCGCGTGCGGTGCAGGCCTTGCAAGAGTGTCACGAGGCGCTGCATCAGGGGCGCAAGCCGGTGCAGGGGGTCTATCTGTGGGGCGCGGTCGGGCGTGGCAAGACCTGGCTCATGGATCAGTTCCACCAGAGCCTCAGGGTGCCGGCCCGGCGTCAGCATTTTCATCACTTCATGGGCTGGGTGCACCAGCGCTCGTTCCAGCTCACCGGCATCGCCGATCCCTTGCAGGCCCTGGCCCGGGAGCTTGCCGCAGAGGTGCGGGTGCTGTGTTTCGATGAGCTGTACGTCAACGATATCGGCGATGCGATCATTCTCGGGCGCCTGTTCCAGGTGATGTTCGAACAGGGGGTGGTCATGGTCTGTACCTCCAACCAGCCCCCCGAGCAGTTGTATGCCGATGGCTTCAACCGCGAGCGCTTCCTGCCGGCCATCGACGCCATCCGCCGGCACCTGCAGGTGCTGGCGGTGGGCGGCGAGCAGGACCACCGCTTGCACCCTGGCGCCGCCGCGCAGCGCTACTGGCTGAGTGTCGAGGGCCAGCCCAGCGCCCTGGAACCGCTGTTTCGCCAGTTGAGTGCCGGGCAGGCGGTGTCCAGCGAGCCGCTGCTGATCGGCTATCGGCCGGTACGGGTGGTCAAGGCCGCCACGACGGTGATCTGGTGCCGCTTTGCCGACCTTTGCGAGCAGCCGTTCTCGGCCATGGATTTCATGGCCCTGTGCGACCGCTACAGCGCCATCCTCCTCAGCGAGGTGCCCAATCTCAGTGCCCGGCAACGTCCGGGGCGCATTGCCCGGGGCACCGAGGACGGGGCCCAGCGGGTGGTGGCGGGAGATCGGGAGCTGCCGCAACTGTCGATCCACGACGACAGCGTGCGGCGCTTCATCGCCCTGGTGGACGAATGCTACGACCGTGGAGTGCCGCTGTACCTGGAGGCCCGGGTGCCGATGGAGCAGCTGTACACCGAGGGCTACCTGGAGTTTGCCTTCCGCCGCACCCTCAGCCGCCTGCGGGAAATGCAGCTGCAGCGCTTTGCCCGGCAGCCAGGCGCTTGAAAGGGCAATGATTGCGGCTGATGCGAGTGGTTTCCATTGCTTAGGATTTTTCTCTCGCCAGTGGCGGGGCTCTCTTCGTTTGGTCAAATCCATTGGCCTACAATTCAGGCCGCCCGAGCCCTGAGCGCTCGCTTCCAATACCTTGATCGAGGATGAACATGGACGTTGCCGATGTCGTGGTGCTGCAAGCCAGTTACAGCAATCCGGTGCATGCCGAAGCCATAGGTGTACTGCTCAACCACTATGCCGAGGACCCCATGGGCGGTGGTCGGCCCCTGGCGCAGGACCTGCTCCAGCAATTGCCGGCGGAGCTGGCCAAGCGACCTCAGGCGTTCAGTGTGCTGGCCTTTGCCGGCGGCCAGCCGGTGGGGCTGGTGAACTGCTTCGAAGGCTTTTCCACCTTTGCCTGTCGGCCCCTGGTGAATGTCCATGATGTGCTGGTGCTCGACGGCTTTCGCGGCCAGGGCCTGAGCAAGCGGATGCTGCAGAAGGTCGAGGACATCGCCCGGCAACGGGGCTGCTGCAAGATCACCCTCGAGGTGCTGGAGGGCAATGCCCGGGCGCAGGCGGCCTACCAGGCCTGCGGTTTCACCGATGCCAGGCTCGATCCGGCCCATGGCCGCATGCTGTTCTGGAGTAAAGCCTTGTAATGGCCGATCTCACCCCCGCCTCCGACCCCAGCGCGACCCGGGACAGCCCCTGGCAGATTTTCCTGATGTTCCTGCGCCTGGGGCTGACGTCCTTCGGTGGGCCGGTGGCGCATCTGGGGTATTTCCGTCAGGAGTTCGTCCAGCGCCGCCGCTGGCTGGGGGAGGCGGCCTACGCCGAGCTGGTTGCCCTGTGCCAGTTTCTGCCGGGACCGGCCAGCAGCAAGGTCGGGATTGTCCTGGGGCTGTCGCGGGCGGGCTTGCCGGGTGCCTTGTGCGCCTGGCTCGGTTTCACCCTGCCGTCGGCGCTGGCGCTGGCCTTGCTGGCGCTGGGCATCGGCAGCGGCGTGCCTCCCGGGGTGCTCAAGGGCTTGCAAATGGTGGCGGTCGCCGTGGTCGCCCTGGCGCTGTGGGGCATGGCCCGCAGCCTGTGTCGCGGTGCCTTGCGCATCGCCATTGCCTTGCTGGCCGCCTGGCTGGTGCTGCGCTGGCCGGGCCTGGGCGCCCAGTTGCTGGTGATGCTGCTGGCGGCGCTGGCCGGGACCTGGCTGATCACCCCGGCGGCCCGGAGCGAGGTCGATGCCCTTGCGCCCTGGGGCAGCCGGCGCCTGGGTGGGCTGCTACTGGCGCTGGCTGCGCTGTTGTTGCTGGTGCTGCCCTGGCTGTCGGCGCTGTGGCCAAACACCTGGCTGCGCCTGTTCGACGGCTTTTATCGCATCGGCGCCCTGGTCTTTGGCGGCGGGCACGTGGTGTTGCCGCTGTTGCAGAGTCAGGTCGTGGCGTCCGGCTGGATCAGCGATCCCCTGTTCATGACCGGCTATGCCAGCGCCCAGGCGGTGCCGGGGCCGTTGTTCAGTGTCGCGGCGTTCATCGGCGCGGCCATCGACGGCTGGCCGGGGGCCTTGATCTGTCTGCTGGCGATCTTCTTGCCGGGCTTTTTGCTGGTGATCGGTGTGCTGCCGTTCTGGCAGACCTTGCGCCAACGCCGGCGCATCCAGGCGGCGCTGGCCGGGGTCAATGCCGCGGTGGTGGGGGTGCTGGCGGCGGCGCTGTACCAGCCGCTGTGGACCAGCAGCGTGACCGGGCCGGCAGAGTTGCTGGCGGTGCTGCTGGCCCTGGTGTTGCTGCGCAGCGGCCGGGTGCCGCCCTGGGCCCTGGTGCTGCTGGGGGCGGCGCTGGGCGGCTGGCTGCTCTAGGCCTCGTGCAAGGCGGGGTCGGGCTTGGGAAACACCAGGCGGAACTCGGTGAGGTGCTGTGCATCGCTGGTGACCTCGGTGTGTCCCTGATGCAGGTTCATGATCGAGCGAACGATCGCCAGGCCCAGTCCGGTCCCGCCTTCGGCCCGGGTGCGGCTGCTGTCGACCCGGTAGAAGCGCTCGAACAGATGGGGCAGGTGGCAGGCGGCGATGCCCGGTCCCGGGTTGCCCACGGTCAGGCTGACGTTTTGCAGTTGGCGTTCGATCCTCAGGCTGATCCGTCCCTGTTCCGGGCAATGGCGAATGGCGTTGGACAGCAGGTTGGAGATCGCCCGCTGGATCATCAGGCGGTCCCCCTGCACCCAGGCGTCGCCGCTCAACTCCAGCGCCAGCTGCTTGTCCTCGGCGCTGAGGGCGAACAGGTCCATGACCCGGCGTGCTTCTTCGGCCAGGGATACCCGGGTGAAGCGAGCCTGGGAGGCCGGCTGGCTGACCTGGGCCAGAAACAGCATGTCGGCGACGATCCGGGTGACCCGCTCCAGTTCCTCGATGCTCGACTCCAGCACGGCCTTGTATTGCTCCGCTGGACGTTCCCGGGACAGGGTCACCTGGGCCTTGCCCATCAGGTTGCTGATGGGCGAGCGCAGTTCATGGGCCAGGTCGTCGGAGAACTGCGACAGGCGCTGCACCCCGCCATCCAGGCGGTGCAGCATGACGTTGAAGCCCTGGCCCAGTTCCGCCAGCTCCCGGGGCAGGCGCTCCAGGTTCAAGCGATGGGTCAGGTCCTGGGTGGTGACCTTGGCGGCTACCCGGGTGAACTGCTGCAGGGGCTGCAGGCCGCGCTGCACCAGGCGCCAGGCGCCGATGCCGATCAGCAGCAACAACAGCGGCAGGGCAATCACCGTGGAGCGCAGGTAAGCGCTGAGCAGGGCCTGATCGTTGCTGCGGTCCAGGCTGAGGATCACCCGCACCTGTTCGCCGTTGCGCAGGCTCATCGCTCGGGCGGCGCCCAGCAACTGAGTGCCGCGGTGGTCGCGCCAGTCGAAGTAGCCGCTGTCGGGCACCTTCTTCAGGGCTTCGGGCAGGGATTGCCGGAGATCGCCGCCGACATTGAGCAAGGGTTCGGCCAGCGGGTCGCTGCCCAGGATGCTCAATTGCAGGTTGTCGTGGCCCAGCACCAGGTCCAGCAGGGAGTGGGGGCGGGCGGCCAGATCGCTGCTCTTGAGGTCGCTGGTCAGGCTGTGGCGGATCTGCTCCAGCTTGCTGTCCAGGCCCTTGCGCGCCAGGTTGTCCAGCTCGTGGCTCAGGGCCAGGTAGGCCAGGATCGCCAGCAGCAGCACCAGCGCCGCGCCCATCAGGCTGACGGTCAGCCCCAGGCGCATGGACAGGCTGCTCTGGGTGGCGGGCGCGGGCGAGGTTTTCATGGGCGCACTTCCAGCACATAACCGACACCGCGCAGGGTGTGGATCAACCGCACTTCATGGGCCTCGTCGATCTTGGCCCGCAGGCGGCTGATGGACACTTCCACCACATTGGTGTCGCAGTCGAAGTTCATGTCCCAGACCAGGGAAATGATTTGCGTGCGGGTCAGTACTTCCCCCGAGTGGCGCATCAATACATGCAGCAGGGTGAATTCCTTGGTGGTCAGATCAATACGCCGATCGCCGCGATAAGCCCGATGACGTCGCGGATCAAGTTGCAGATCGGCCACTTGCAATACTTGCGAGGGGGCTGCCGGTTCGGCACGGCGTATCAGGGTACGCACTCGCGCCAACAACTCGGGAAACTGAAAGGGTTTGACCAGATAATCATCGGCGCCCATATCCAGTCCCTTGACCTTGTCTTCCAGGCGACCGCGGGCGGTCAACATCATGACCCGTGCCTGAGATTGTCCGCGCATATCCTGCAACACGTGCCAGCCATCTTTGCCCGGCAGGTTTATATCCAGGATGACCAACTCGTAGGGCTGTTGTTGAATCAGGTGCAGGCCGTCCACGCCATTGTTGGCGCGGTCGACCACATAACCACTTTCACTCAGGCCTTGGTGCAAGTAGTCCGCTGTTTTGGGTTCGTCTTCAACCACCAGGATGCGCATTATCGGATTCTCTTCAGAGTGCTTGGGAAGTATCGAATGAGCGGAGGATGAAGCCTGTAGTCACTACAGGGTCAATAAAAATATGCAATTGATTCAGACGATTAGCCGTTGAGTCGATGAGCGCCGAGTGATCGGGCGCAGGCATGCTAATTGAATTGCAACAAGCACGCTGGCAAATGACAAAGTTGTAATGCAGGGGCCATGCCAGTGACAGGAAGTCTTTTTCAGCGGATATAAAAAAGGCGCCCGATAGGGCGCCAAACGTCCATCTCTGTCACAGGAGCACAATGTCCAGAGTGGGTACTGCGTCGAACTTGCATCAGGCGTCGGGCTGTTGTTTCTTGGCGTCCGGCGCGGAATAGTGAGTACCGGCCTTGTCTTGCTCGGTCTTGGCGAGGTTCTGGTTTTTATCGCCGTGAATTTGCTGCTGATTGACCCGGAAGTTCTCGTAGAAGCGTTGCATATGCTCGGCTCCGCCTTCGGCAAAGGCTGCGCTGGAAGTGGCGAGAATCAAACCGCTAAATACCAAAGTTGAAAGTTTCATACTGCGTTTCCTACTTAAGAGTGTTCGGTCACTTGTTTCATCCCTGTACAAGAAGTGATGGGGCAAGTTTCAGCGAAGTGTATTAAGTGAGGGTTAACGTCAGCCTGAATGCACAATTGCATTCTTGACAACATGTGTCCGTGGCGAAGTGCGGGCGGCCATGAACCGGTGGCCAAGGCGTGGGTCAGGTCGGCGCAAGAGGCGATGGCGCTTTCGCCGGCAAGCCGGCTACGGGGGAGGGGGCTATTGCGTAGCGGCGTGTCGGAGAAGGCGTGGCTGAGGTTGGCGCAAGGCGCGATGGCCTTTGCGCCAGTAAGCCGGAGCTTGCGGGACGGGGGCCGTGGCGGCCCCCGAGGCGGAGCCTTACTGCTGCACCACGGCAGCGTCGGCCGGGGCTTTGGGCTTCATCAGGCTGAAGTCGATCAGCGGCTTGCTCTGGCGCGAGTAGGGGTTGCCAATCAGCAGGGGACGCGGCTTGAAGCTGTCGCTGACCAGGCTGCGGCTGTGGTCCAGTTGGTCGAAGCTCAAGCCCGCCAGGTCGGCCCAGGTATGCACCAGCTGGGAGCTGATGTAAGGCCGGCTGAGGTCGGACGCAAAGTTCCAGTCATGGGTTTCGCGCCATTTCGGCGAAGCCCAGGCCAGGAACGGAATGGTGTACATCGGCGCGGTGGGCTTGCCCTCGTTGCGTCCCAGGGTGTCGTGCCCGGCGGAGTCGAAGACGTCTTCGCCGTGGTCCGACAGGTACAGCAGGAAGCCGTTGGGGTCGGTCTTGGCGTAGTCCTTGATCAGGCTGGACACCACGAAGTCGTTGTACAGCACGGCGTTGTCATAGCTGTTGTAGGTCGGCACCTGATCGTCGTGCACGCCGGCCGGCACGCCCTGGCGATCGGTGAATTTTTCAAAGGTCGGCGGGTAGCGGTACTGGTAGCTCATGTGGGTGCCCAGCAGGTGCACCACGATGAACTTGCGCGGGGCGCTGTCGGCCAGGGCCTTGGAGAAGGGCTCCAGTACATCGCCGTCGTACTGACGGGCGTTCTGGTTGCGGTTGTTGTTCAGGTACACCTGCTCGTCCGCCTGTTCGGAGAAGGTGGTGAGCATGGTGTTGCGCTTGGTCATGGTCTGCTGGTTGGTGATCCAGTAGGTCTTGTAGCCGGCCTGCTTCATCACGCTGACCAGGGATGGGGTCTTGAGGTAGAGATCGGGGTTTTCTTCATCGGCGAAGGTCAGCACCTGTTGCAACGCCTCGATGGTATAGGGGCGCGGGGTGATGACGTTGTTGAACACCGCCAGCTGGTCCTTGAGCTTGTCCAGCTCCGGAGTGGTCTGGCGCGGGTAGCCGTAGAGGCTCATGCGCTGGCGGTTGGTGGATTCGCCGATCACCAGCACCAGGGTGGCCGGCTGGTTGGCCATGCTGTCCTTGAGGTTGGTCAGGGGCGGGATCTTGCTGACGCTGTCGAGCATGCCTTGCATGCCGTCCAGCTGCTGACGGTAGCGGCGATAGGCGACCACCATCTGCCATGGCACGGCCGGCTCGATGCGGGTTTCGAATTTTTCCAGGCCGTCGGCCAGGTTGTCCGCACGGGAGATCTGCTTGACCAGGGGGTAGCCGACAATCGCCACCAGGATCGCCGCGGCGGCGACCAGGGCCTGGCCCCGGGGCAGGTAGACCGGGCGCAGGCGGGTCCAGAGGAAGATGGCGAAGGCGGTGTGGGCCAGGAAGGCCGCCACCATCCACCAGGCAAAGTACTGGGTCAGGTATTCAGCGGCTTCCGAGGGGTTGGACTCGAACATGATGAAAATGACGCTTTGCGAGAACTCCTGCTGGTAGATGAAGAAGTAGCCCAGGCTGGCCATGGAACAGGCCCAGAGCACCACGCCGATCAACGCCGCCAAGACTTTGGTGCGGGCCGGGAACAGCAGCATCGGCGCCAGCCAGATGGCACTCATGAAGAACGCCTGGCGGAAACCGGCGAAGCCGGACGTGTCGGTCAGCTGGATCAGCAGTTGAGTGATGCCGGAGAAATACCAGAAGAACAGGAACAGCCAGAGCAGGCCCATCCAGTCGAAACCTGCCGCAGACGTGTTACTGCGTTTGAACAAAGCCATTCAGTGCTCCCCACCGTTCCAAGATCATTGGTCGCCCGTTAAGCGCCGCAAATGAAGCCGGCCGTCTGTCACAAGACGGCCACAATGGCCTGGAGTATCGAATGGCAAGTGTGAAAAGTTTGTGAGGCAGGCGTGGGATTTTTGTCCGGCTAGCCGCCGCTGGCGCGGTCTTTGGGCGGATGCGCCGCCGGACAAAAAACGCAGGCCGGGCCTGCGTCGAGGGGCGGGTTCAGCTGGCGGAGGGAAGGTCCAGTGCGGCGACGGCGTCTTGAGCCTGGCCCTGCAACATCCGGCGCAGTTGTGCGACCTCTTGTTGCAGTTGATCGCGTTGCTCCTTGAGCTCGCGCCATTCATCGCGACGAATGGTCACATAAAGGGTTTGTGCAGGTCGTGCCGGTTGTACTGTGCCCATTGCTTCACCTCGCAAATGGCGTGCCTCAACTATGCTGTGCTCTGCCGATGCCTGACGCGGAGCACTCTCGCAGGCGGCGATTTTATTTCTTTTTCGGGCAATGGGAACTTTTTTATTTTTCGCGGTCGCCGTGTCTTCCTGGGGTTTTCTGTCGTGATGCGCCCAGTCTCTGCGAAACTTCGTCCCGGGTGCCTGGACTAATCTTCACGCGTTGCCTGCCCGCTGGGACGCGGATCAGCGCCGGGCGGGACGTGTCAGGCGCCGTTGACCGCAAAAACTGCGCTGATGCCTGAAGATTGCGCTGTCTTGGAGCGTCTTGCCTTGTATAGTTGCGCCCCTTGAAGTAGGTACCGGCCCATTGGGCTATACATTTTTTGATCTGAATTTTTTGCAGTAGGAGCATCAGCACATGCAACTGGGGATTATTGGACTGGGCCGCATGGGCGGTAACATTGCACGGCGCCTGATGCTCAATGGGCACCAAACCGTAGTCTTTGACCGCAACACCGAGTTCGTCAGCACCCTGGCCGCCGAAGGCGCCAAGGGCGTCGCCGATCTGCCGGCCCTGGTGGCCGGCCTGGAAAAACCCCGCGCGGTCTGGGTCATGCTGCCCGCCGGCGCGCCCACCGAAGACACCATCGACACCCTCAGCCAGTTGCTGGAGCCGGGTGATGTGATCATCGACGGCGGCAACACCTACTATAAGGACGACATCCGTCGCGCCCGGGATCTGGCGCAAAAGGGCCTGAAATACATCGACGTCGGCACCTCCGGCGGTGTCTGGGGCCTGGAGCGCGGCTACTGCATGATGATCGGCGGCGATGCCGATGAAGTGCTGCGCCTGGATCCGCTGTTCGCGGCCCTGGCCCCGGGCCTGGGCTCGATTCCACGGACCAAGGACCGGGTCGCCGAGGACGACCGCGCCGAGCGCGGCTACATCCATGCCGGTCCCGCCGGTGCCGGACACTTCGTCAAGATGATCCACAACGGCATCGAGTACGGGATGATGCAGGCCTTCGCCGAGGGCTTCGACATCCTCAAGACCAAGTCGTCGGAGATCCTGCCGGAGGATCAGCGCTTCGACCTCAACGTGGCGGACATCGCCGAAGTCTGGCGTCGCGGCAGCGTGGTGTCGTCCTGGCTGCTGGACCTGACCGCCGATGCCCTGGCCGGTGATCCGAAGCTCGAGGGCTTTTCCGGTTCCGTGGCCGACAGCGGCGAAGGGCGCTGGACCATCGAGGCGGCCATGGAGCAGGCGGTGCCGGTGCCGGTGTTGTCCAACTCGCTGTTCTCCCGCTACCGGTCCCGCGGCCAGGGCACCTACGGCGACAAACTGCTCTCGGCCATGCGCTTCGGCTTTGGCGGCCATGTGGAGACTGGTAAGAAATGACCGCTACGCGAAAGAAGTCCAAGGCGTTGCCGGCGCCGCCGACCACGCTGTTCCTGTTCGGTGCCCGCGGTGATCTGGTCAAGCGCCTGTTGACCCCGGCGCTGTACAACCTGAGCCGCGACGGCTTGCTGGATGAGGGACTGCGGATTGTCGGCGTCGACCACAACGCGGTGAGCGACGCCGAGTTCGCCACCCTGCTGGAAGACTTCCTTCGCGATGAAGTGCTGAGCAAACAAGGCCAGGGGGCGTCCGTGGACGCCGCCGTCTGGGCCCGCCTGACCCGTGGCATCAGCTACGTGCAGGGCGATTTCCTCGACGACGCCACCTATGTCGAGCTGGCAGCGCGGATTGCCGCCAGCGGCACTGGCAACGCGGTGTTCTACCTGGCCACCGCGCCGCGCTTCTTCAGTGAAGTGGTGCGGCGGCTGGGGGCGGCGGGGCTGCTGGAAGAGCGCGAGGACGGCTTTCGCCGGGTGGTGATCGAGAAGCCCTTCGGCTCCGACCTGCAGACCGCCGAAGCCCTCAACGCCTGTTTGCTCAAGGTCATGAGCGAGAAGCAGATCTATCGCATCGACCATTACCTGGGCAAGGAAACCGTGCAGAACATCCTGGTCAGCCGGTTCTCCAACAGCCTGTTCGAAGCGTTCTGGAACAATCATTACATCGACCACGTACAGATCACCGCGGCGGAAACCGTCGGGGTCGAAACCCGTGGCAGCTTTTATGAACACACCGGCGCCCTGCGGGACATGGTGCCCAATCACCTGTTCCAGCTGTTGGCGATGGTGGCGATGGAGCCCCCGGCGGCCTTTGGCGCCGACGCGGTGCGCGGCGAGAAGGCCAAGGTGGTGGGGGCGATCCGCCCCTGGTCCGTGGAAGAGGCTCGGGCCAACTCGGTGCGCGGTCAGTACAGCGCCGCCATGGTGGACGGCAAGCCGGTGCCGGGCTATCGCGAGGAGGCCAATGTAGCGCCGGACAGCAACACCGAAACCTATGTCGCGCTGAAGGTGATGATCGACAACTGGCGCTGGGTCGGGGTGCCGTTCTACCTGCGTACCGGCAAGCGCATGAGCGTGCGCGACACCGAGATCGTCATCTGTTTCAAGCCAGCGCCCTATGCGCAATTTCGTGACACCGAGGTCGAACGCCTGTCGCCGACCTACCTGCTGATCCAGATCCAGCCCAACGAGGGCGTATGGTTCGACCTGCTGGCCAAGCGGCCCGGGCCGAGCCTGGACATGGCCAACATCGAACTGGGCTTTGCCTACCGCGACTTCTTCGAAATGCAGCCGTCCACCGGCTACGAAACCCTGATCTATGACTGCCTGATCGGCGACCAGACCCTGTTTCAGCGCGCCGACAACATCGAGAACGGCTGGCGCGCGGTGCAACCCTTTCTCGATGCCTGGAAGCAGGACGCCAGTGTCCAGCCTTATCCCGCCGGCACCGACGGCCCGGCAGCTGGCGACGCGCTGCTGGCGCGGGACGGGCGGGTCTGGCGGCCCCTGGGATGAGCGTGCCCAAGGCGTCGTCGATCCAGTTCCTGCTCAGCGACATGGACGGCACCCTGTTGCGTCCCGACCACAGCATCAGCCCCCGTACCCTCGACGCGGTTCGTGCCCTGCGCGAGGCCGGAGTGGCGTTCAGCCTGGCCACCGGTCGGCCACCGCGGGCCATGCAGCAGCAGATCGAAGCCCTGGGCGTGGACCTGCCGACGGCGGGGTTCAACGGCGGCAGCATCGTTGGGCCCGATGGCCGTTTTCTGGCTCGCCACCATGTTCCCGTGCAAGCGGCGGTGACCGCCTTGCTGCTGTTCGAAGCGTTGCCGCAGATCGAGACCTGGGTGTTTGCCGACAACGAGTGGCTGCTGCGCCACCTCGATGGCGCCTTGATGCCCCAGGAACGCCAGGCGCTGGGGTATGCGCCGAAAGTCGTGGACAGTTTCGAGGAGTACCTGCCGCGCATCGACAAGATCGTTGCCGCCAGTGGCGACCATCGCTTGCTGGCGGAGCTGGAGGCGCGCCTGCACGCCAGCACCGCGGGGCAGGCCCAGGCTTCCCGTTCGCAGCCCAGGTTCCTTGATGTCACCGCCCTTGAGGCGGACAAGGGCCAGGCCCTGAGCACCCTGGCCGAGTACCTGGGCGTGCCGCTGCAGCGCACGGCGGCGCTGGGGGATGGCGGGAATGATTCGGCGATGTTCCGCCGGGCCGGCTTGTCGATTGCCATGGGCCAGGCGCCGGAGCAGGTCAAGGGCGAGGCCGACGTGATCACCGGCAGCAACCAGGAAGACGGCGCGGCCGAGGCCATCGAGCGCTACATCCTCATGCGCTGAGGGCCATGGCCGGCGTTGCGCCGGGCCACGGCCCTCAGCTTGCTGATTCAAGTGCGCGGCCACGTCCCGTTCCGGGCGTGGCCGGCGCTGCCTACAGCCAGTAGCTCACCGCGTACCAGCCCAGCAGGCCCATGACCAGGGTGTAGGGCAGGGCCATCCACACCATGCGGCCGTAGGACAGGCGCACCAGCGGCGCAATCGCCGACGTCAGCAGGAACAGGAACGCCGCCTGGCCGTTGGGCGTGGCCACGCTGGGCAGATTGGTCCCGGTGTTGATGGCGATCGCCAGGGTCTCGAAGTGTTCGCGGCTCATCTGTCCGGCGACGAAGGCCCGTTTCACCTCGGTGATGTAGATGGTGGCGACGAACACGTTGTCACTGATGGCCGACAGCAGGCCGTTGGCAATGAACAGCATGCCCGGTTGCTGCTCCGCCGGCAGCGCCAGCACCCACTGGATCAGCGGCACGAACAGCTGCTGCTGGTGAATCACCGCCACCACGGCAAAGAACACCACCAGCAGGGCGGTAAAGGGCAT
Source organism: Pseudomonas protegens (assembly GCF_013407925.2). Lineage (NCBI taxonomy): Bacteria > Pseudomonadati > Pseudomonadota > Gammaproteobacteria > Pseudomonadales > Pseudomonadaceae > Pseudomonas > Pseudomonas protegens. The sequence goes on from NZ_CP060201.1 coordinate 6,458,871, forward strand.
GGCGTCCTTGAAGGCGTTGCCCAGCCGGTGCTCATCGGTAATCCCGGTGAAGGCGGTGATCAGCACGATCACCAGCAGCCCGATCAGGCCGACTTCGGCCACATGCAGGGCCAGGCCGACAATCAGGATCAAGGCCGCGAGCCCCTGCACCAGCAGCGCCGCGCGCTGGCGCGAGGTGCGCTGGGCATCGTCCTCGGCGGCGTAGTTGGCCAGCACCCGGCGCACGTTGTCCGGCAGCAGGGTGCCGTAGCCGAACCAGCGCAGTTTCTCCAGCAGCACGCAGGTCACCAGGCCGGCGGCCAGTACCGGCATCGACACCGGCGCCACCTGGCTGAAGAACTCGGCGAAGTGCCAGCCCATTTCATGGCCGATCAACAGGTTCTGCGGTTCACCCACCAGGGTGCAGACGCCGCCCAGGGCCGTGCCCACGGCGCCGTGCATCAGCAGGCTGCGCAAAAAGGCCCGGAACTGCTGCAGGTCGTCGTGATGCAGGGTCGGCAGATGCTGGTCATCGGCAAAGGCGCTGTCCTGGCGCGGGTCGTTGCCGGAAGCCACCCGGTGATACACCGAGTAGAAGCCCACGGCGGCGCTGATGATCACCGCGGTGACGGTCAGGGCGTCGAGAAAGGCCGAGAGAAAGGCCGACAGAAAGCAGAACAGCAAGCCCAGCAGCGCCTTGGAACGCACCCCCAGCAGCAGCCGGGAGAACAGGAACAGCAGCAACTCCTTCATGAAATAGATGCCGGCCACCATGAACATCAGCAGCAGGATCACCGGAAAGTTGTGCACCAGTTCGTCATACAGGGCCTGGGGCGTGGCCATGCCCAGCAGCAGCGCCTCCACCAGCAACAGGCCCCCGGGCATCAGCGGGTAGCATTTGAGGGCCATGGCCAGGGTGAAGATGAACTCGATCACCAGGCACCAGCCGGCCGCCGCCGGGCTGACCCAGAAGTACAGCAGGGGATTGAGCAGCAGGAAGGCGAGGATGCTGGCCTTGTACCAACGTGGGGACTGGCCGAGAAAATTGTGCGCAAACGCCTGGGCCATTGAGCCGGACATGGGCTGCTCCTTGTGTTGAGAAGCGCGCAACTTGCCGCATGGCGAATTGAGAATCAAGAATTGATGAAATCTTTTGCCACAATCTGCCCGACCCAAGCCTCCGCAAAGGCGCCGGCACCTCTCGTAGGAGCCAGCTCGCTGGCGAAGGCGTTCCCAAGTCCGACTGCGTCGCGGGTGCCATTCGCCGGCAAGCCGGCGCCTGCGGTCAGTGTGTGCGCTTGGCGACCAGGGTCAGGATGTCGTAGCTGGCCACCAGTTCACCCAGCTGGTTGGTCACCTCCACGTCCCAGGCCACCACCCCTTGCGGCGTGCCCTGGGGGCTCTGTTTGCCCTGGTCGATCTTGCGCTTGCAGGTCAGGCGCGCCTGCAGGGTGTCGCCAATGCCCACCGGGCTGATGAAGCGCAGGGTGTCCAGGCCGTAGTTGGCCAGGACCGGCCCCGGGCCCGGGGAGACGAACAGGCCGGCCGCCGCCGAGAGCACGAAGTAGCCGTGGGCAATGCGCTTGCCGAACTGCGATTCCTTGGCGGCGATCTCGTCGAAGTGCATATAGAAGTGGTCCCCCGACAGGCAGCCGAAGTTCACCAGGTCGGCCTCGGTCACAGTGCGCCGGTGGGTCAGCAGGGATTCGCCGATGCGCAGGTCCTGGAAGTGCCGGCGGAACGGGTGAACCTCGGTTTCGATGACCTTGGCGCCACGCACGTGTTCACCGGTCACTGCCGCCAGCATGCTGGGCGAACCCTGCACCGCGGCCCGCTGCAGGTAGTGCTTGACCGCCCGCAGGCCACCCAGCTCTTCACCGCCACCGGCGCGACCCGGGCCGCCGTGCTTGAGTTGCGGCAGGGGCGAGCCGTGGCCGGTGGATTCGCCGGCGCACTCGCGGTCCAGGACCAGCAGGCGGCCGTGCCAGCTGGCGGCCCGGGGAATGACCTGGGCGGCGATGCCCGGGTCCTTGGTCACCAGGCTGGCCACCAGGCTGCCCTTGCCACGGGCGGCCAGCTCCAGGGCCTGATCCAGATCGTCGTAGGCCATCAGGCTGCTGACCGGACCAAAGGCCTCGATATCGTGGGCGCCGCCCTGGGCCAGGGGATCACGGCACAGCAGCAGGGTCGGGGCGAAGAACGCGCCCTGGCTGACGTTGTCGCCCCGGGGCTCGAAGCCGTCCCGGGCGCCGAACAGCAGGTCGCTGCTGTGCAGCAGGCTGTCCAGGCGCTCGGCCACATCGCGCTGTTGCGCGTGGGAGGCCAGGGCGCCCATGCGCACGCCTTCCACCGAGGGATCGCCGACCACCACCTTCGCCAGGCGCTCGCGCAAGCTTGTGGTCACCGCGTCCAGCTGTCTGGCCGGAACGATGGCGCGGCGGATGGCGGTGCATTTCTGTCCGGCCTTGACCGTCATTTCCCGCACCACTTCCTTGATGAACAGCTCGAATTCCGGGTCGTCCGGGGTCACGTCCGGGGCCAGGATCGCGCAGTTCAGCGAGTCGGCCTCGGCGTTGAAGGGCACCGAGTGGCGGATCAGGTTGGGGTTGGCCCGCAGCGTGGCGGCGGTGGCCGCCGAGCCGGTGAAGGTCACCAGGTCCTGGCCTTGCAGGCGATCCAGCAGGTCGCCGGTGCCGCCGATCACCAGTTGCAGGCTGCCTTCGGGCAACAGGCCGGATTCATGCATCAGGCGTACCGCGGCCTCGGTCAGGTAGCTGGTGGCGCTGGCCGGTTTGACGATGCAGGGCATGCCGGCGAGAAAGCACGGGGCGAACTTTTCCAGCATCCCCCAGATGGGAAAGTTGAAGGCGTTGATGTGCACCGCCACGCCGCCCCGGGGCACCAGGATATGGGTGCCGGCAAAGCTGCCGAGCTTGCTCAGGGATTGCGCCGGGCCTTCGTGCAGCAGGTTGCCCGAGGGCAGCTCGCGGGCGCCAAGCCCGGCGTAGCTGAACAGGGTGCTGTTGCCGCCCTCTATGTCGATCCAGCTGTCGGCCCGGGTCGCGCCGCTGTGGTGGGACAGGGCGTACAGCTGTTCCTTGCGTTCGCCAAGGTACAGCGCCAGGGCCTTGAGGCGCCGGGCGCGCTCCTGGAAATCCAGGGCCAGCAGGGCCCGCGCACCGTTCACGCGCCCATGTTGCAGGGCCTCGGCAAAGTCCAGGGGCTCTTCATGGGTGCGCGCCACTTCATGGCCGTCGATGGCGCTGCGCAAGGCCTGGGCCGGGTGCTGGCCGATCCAGCGGCCGCCGATAAAGCTTTGCAGGGTAGAAGACTGTGGCATGGGAGAAAGGCTCCGAAGGGTCAATTGAGGGCCGGCGCACCGTACCGGGCGCCGGAAGGCGACTCAGTGATGGCTGGCGCCGCCAGCGCCGATGCCGGTCATGGAACGGATGAACTGCGCCAGGTAGCGGCCGCGCTCAAGGGCGGCCCGGGGCGAGCGGTCGCTGACGGACAAGGCCCAGGCGGTGAAGAACGCCAGGCTCATGGAGAACAGCGCCGGGTTGGCGTAGGGAAACAGCGCCTGCGGGTGGTGCAGCACATTGACCCAGACCGCCGGGCTGAGGATCAGCAGGACAATCGCCGAAATCAGCCCGGCCAGGCTGCCGCCCACCGCGCCCCGGGTGGTCAGGCCTTTCCAGAACATGGAAAGAAACAGCACCGGGAAATTCACCGACGCGGCAATCGCCAGTACCAGTCCCGAGAGAAAGGCGATGTTCTGCGACTCGAACAACAGCCCCAGCAGCACCGCCAGGACGCCGATGCACAGGGTGGCGATCTTCGAGACGCGCATTTCCTGCTGGGTGCTGGCCTGACCTTGGCGCATCACGCAGGCATACAGGTCGTGGGACACCGCCGAGGCACCGGACAGCGCCAGCCCGGCGACCACCGCGAGGATGGTGGCGAAGGCCACGGCCGAGATGAACCCCAGGAACAGGTTGCCGCCCACCGCCTGGGCCAGGTGCACCGCGATCATGTTGGCGCCGCCGATGATGGCGCCGCTGGCGTCGCGATACTCAGGCTCGCTGCCGACCATGACGATCGCGCCGAAGCCGACAATGATCAGCAGCAGATAGAAGTAGCCGATGAACCCGGTGGCATAGAGCACGCTCTTGCGCGCTTCCCGGGCGTCGCTGACGGTAAAGAAACGCATGAGGATATGCGGCAGCCCGGCGGTGCCGAACATCATCCCCAGGCCCAGGGAAATGGCGTCGATGGGGTTTGACAGCAGCCCGCCGGGGGCCATGATCGCGCTGCCTTTGGCGTGTACCTGGCTGGCTCGGGCGAACAGCGCCTCGGTGCTGAAACCGAAGTGCTTGAGCACCATGAAGGCCATGAAGCTGGTGCCCGAGAGCAGCATCACCGCCTTGATGATCTGCACCCAGGTGGTGGCCAGCATGCCGCCGAAGGTCACGTAGCAGACCATCAGCAGGCCCACCAGCATCACCGCGTGGAGGTAGCTGAGGCCGAACAGCAGTTCGATCAGCTTGCCGGCGCCGACCATCTGCGCCACCAGGTACATCAGGGCCACGGTCAGGGTGCCGAAGGCCGAGGTCAGGCGCACCGGGGTCTGGGCCAGACGATAGGACACCACGTCGGCGAAGGTGTAGGTGCCCAGGTTGCGCAGGCGCTCGGCGATCAGAAACAGGATGATCGGCCAGCCGGCCAGAACCCCCAGGGCATACAGCAGGCCGTCGTAGCCATTGAGGAACATCATCGCCGAGATGCCGAGGAAGGACGCGGCGGAGATCATGTCGCCGGCAATCGCCAGGCCGTTCTGCAGGCCGCTCATGCCGCCGCCGGCGGTGTAGAAGTCCTTGGCCGAGCGGGTGCGCAGGGCGGCCCAGCGGGTGATCCCCAGGGTCAGCAGGACGAACGCCAGGAACATGCCGATGGCGTTCCAGTTCAGCGGGCGGGCGCTGTCGTCGGCGGCCAGGGCCAGGTCCCAGGCCAGCAGGCCGGGCAGCAGGAAGGCTCCTGCGAGGCGCTTCATGACCGGCACTCGCGCTTGAGTTTGTCGTTCAGCGGGTCCAGCAGCCGGTTGCTCCGATAGACATAGAAACCGGTCAGGGCAAAGGCCAGGACGATCATTGCCACCCCCACCGGCATGCCAACGCTGGTGGCCCCGCCGGACAGCGAGCGGCCCAGCAGACCGGGATGGAACGCCACCAGCAACACGAAGCCGTAGTAGGCCAGCAGCATGACCAGGGTCAGGGACCAGTAGAGTCGCTGCTTGCGCCGGACCAGCTGGATAAAGTCCGGGTGGCGGGTGATGCGGTCTATTTCTTGCGGGCTCATGAGCGCTTCTCTCTTGTTGTTGTTTTGGGGCACGCGTGCGGCGGGTCTGCTCAGGGCTGGTCGAAGTCCAGGACCACCTTGTCGCTGAGGGGGAAGGACTGGCAGGACAGCACATAGCCGGCCGCCACTTCGTAGTCTTCCAGGGCGTGGTTGCTGTCCATTTCCACCTCGCCTTCGATGACCTTGCACTTGCAGGTGGAGCAGACCCCGGCCTTGCACGAATACGGCAGCTCGGCGCCCTGGGCGTTGCCGGCATCCAGCAGGCTCAGGCTGTTGCGCGGCAGGTCGAAGGCCAGGGCCCGGCCATCGCTGATCACGGTGATCTGGCTGACCTGCGGGTCCTGGACGCGGGCGGCTTCCCGGGCCTGGCGCTTCTGGCTGTCACCGGCGGCGTGGAACAGTTCGAAGTGGATGCGCTCGGCGCCCATGCCGGCGGCCTTGAGGCTGTCGCGCACGGTTTCGGTCATGGCCTGGGGGCCGCAGATGAAGGCCGCGTCCAGTTTCTGGACGTCGAGCCAGCGGGAAAACAGTTGCTGGCATTTGTCCTGGGTGATGCGGCCGTTATAGAGGTCGATGTCCTGCTGTTCGCGGCTGAACACGAACACCAGGTTCAGGCGCTGCAGATAACGGTTCTTCAGGTCTTCCAGCTGTTCGCGAAACAGCGCCGAGGCGCTGGAACGGTTGCCGTAGAGCAGGGTGAAACGGCTCAAAGGCTCGCCTTCCAGGGTGCTCTTGATGATCGACAGGATCGGCGTGATGCCGCTGCCCGCCGCCACCGCCAGGTAGTGGCCGCGCCGGCTCGGCTCCAGCTCGACATGGAAGCGGCCGGCCGGAGGCATGACTTCCAGCGACTGCCCGGGCTTGAGCTGTTCGTTGGCAAACGCGGAAAAACGCCCGCCGACGACGCGCTTCACCGCGATGCGCAGTTCGCCGTCATTGACGCCGCTGCAGATCGAATAGGAGCGCCGTACTTCCTCGCCTTCAAGCTCGGCGCGCAGCACCAGATGCTGGCCCTGGGTGAAGTGGAACTGCGCTTGCAGGTGCTGGGGAATGTCGAAGGCGATGGACACCGCGTCGCGGGTTTCGCTGCGAACGTCCTTGATGGTCAAGCGGTGGAACTGGCTCATGCTGATTCTCCTCTGAGGCGCGGGCGGCTCAGATGCACTTGAAATAGTCGAAGGGTTCCAGGCAGTCACGGCAGCGGTACAGGGCCTTGCAGGCGGTGGAGCCGAATTCGCTGAGGCGTTCGCTGTGGGCGCTGCCGCATTGCGGGCAGAGCACCTGGGGCGCGTCCCCCAGCAGGCTGCGCTTGCTGCTGCCCGAGGGCGGCGCGATGCCGTAGGCCCGCAGGCGCTGGCGACCGCGTTCGGTGATCCAGTCGGTGGTCCAGGCCGGGGTCAGTTGGCGCATCAGGCGTGGTGCCTTGAAGCCGGCCTGTTCCAGGGCCTGGCGAATGTCGTTTTCGATCACCTCGGTGGCCGGGCAGCCGGAGTAGGTGGGGGTGAGCGCCACCTGCAGATGGCCGGCCTGCCAGTCCAGGTCGCGGACGATGCCCAGGTCGAGCACGCTGACCACCGGCACCTCCGGGTCCATGACCTGATCCAGGGTGCTCCAGGCCAGGTCCAGGTCGCCCTGTTGCAGGCCCCTTGCGCCCTGGTCGCTGCCGATCAGTTCACCAGACCGCATCGGGGTAGGCCCTCGGCAGGAATTGCATCTCGGCCAGCAGCGGGCCCAGGTGTTCGGTGTGCAGGCCCCGGCGTGCATCCAGATAGAAATGGCTCGGTGCCTCGGGCACGGGCAGGGTGGCCCGGGCGAAGAGGCTCTCGACCTTGGCGCGCCAGGCCTCGGCGACCTGGGCCGGATCGGCCCACAGGCCGGCCCGGTGCAGCTCGACTTCGGTGGCGTGGATATCGACCAGCTCGCCGGTGAAGCGCCACAGCCGCGGGAGCGCCTGCAGCATGCGCTGGTGGCTTTCCTCGGTGCCGTCTCCCAGGCGCTCGACCCATTCGCTGGAGCGCCGCAGGTGATAGGTGACTTCCTTGACGGCCTTGGCGGCGATCCCGGCCATCCGCGCGTCCGCCGACTGGCTCAGGCCCTTGAGGGTTTCCAGGTGCCAGGCGTCATAGAAGAACTGCTTGAGCAGGGTCACCGCGAAATCGCCATTGGGCTGCTCCACCAGCAGCAGGTTGCGGTAGGCACGCTCGTCCCGGCGGAACGCCAGGTGATCGGCGTCGCGCCCATCGGCCAGCAGTTCGGCGGCGTAGTCCAGCCAGTTGCGGGCCTGGCCCACCAGATCGAGGCCGACGTTCATCAGCGCCAGCTCTTCTTCCAGGGCCGGGGCCCGGCCGCACCACTCGCACAGGCGCTGGCCCTGGATCAGGGCGCTGTCGCCCAGGCGCAGCAGGGAGTTGATCAGATCGTTTGCAGGGTTCATGGCCAGCCTCACATGTGTCCGACTTCGGGGGGCAGCTGGTAGAAGCTGGCGTGGCGATAGACCTTGTCGTCGGCGGGATCGAATAGCGGGTCCTTGTCGTCCGGGGAGGAGGCGACGATCTGCGCCGAGGGTACGACCCACAGGCTCACGCCTTCGCTGCGCCGGGTATAGAGATCCCGGGCGTTGGTCATGGCCATGGCGTCGTCGGCGGCGTGCACGCTGCCGACATGCTTGTGATTGAGGCCGTGCTTGCTGCGCACGAAGACTTCGTAAAGGGTCCATTCAGACATGGCATTGACTCCGGATCAGGCTGGGCGCGCTCAGGCGGCGTTCTTGTTGCTTTGCTTTTGTGCGTGGGCCACGGCGGCGGCCCGCACCCAGGCGCCGTCGTCGATGGCCCGGCGGCGGGTTTCCAGGCGCTCCTGGTTGCATGGGCCGTTGCCCTTGAGCACCTCGTAGAATTCCTGCCACTGGATTTCGCCGAAGTCGTAGTGGCCGCGCTCGGCGTTCCACTTCAGGTCCGGGTCGGGGCAGGTGCAGCCCAATAGCTCCAGCTGCGGGATGGTCTGGTCGATGAAGCGCTGGCGCAGTTCGTCGTTGCTCTGTCGCTTGATCTTCCAGGCCATGGACTGGGCGCTGTTGGGGGAATGTTCGTCGCCGGGGCCGAACATCATCAGCGCCGGCCACCACAGGCGGTTGATGGCGTCCTGGACCATGTCCTTCTGCGCCTGGTTGCCCTCGCGCATCATGGTCAGGAGGATTTCGTAGCCCTGGCGCTGGTGGAAGCTCTCTTCCTTGCAGATGCGCACCATGGCCCGGGCGTAGGGGCCGTAGGAGGTGCGCTGCAGCACCACCTGGTTGACGATGGCGGCGCCGTCCACCAGCCAGCCCACCGCGCCCATGTCGGCCCAGTTCAGGGTTGGGTAGTTGAAGATGCTCGAATACTTGGCGCGGCCACTGTGGAGCTTGGCGATTTCCTCGTCGCGGTCGGCGCCCAGGGTTTCCATGGCGCTGTACAGGTACAGGCCGTGGCCGGCCTCGTCCTGGATCTTGGCCATCAGTTGCAGCTTGCGCTTGAGGGTCGGGGCGCGGGTGACCCAGTTGCCTTCGGGCAGCATGCCGACGATTTCCGAGTGGGCGTGCTGGGAGATCTGCCGGATCAGCGTCTGGCGGTAGGCGTCGGGCATCCAGTTCTTGGCCTCGATCTTGATTTCGCCATCGATTTTTTCCTGGAAGGTGCGCTCCTGCTCGGACATTTCTGCCAGCGGCGTGATGCGCTTGACCCCCGTGTCTACCAGCTGTGCGTACATGCAGTGTCTCCCGGGTTGAGGTGTGGGTGAGGCTGTGATGTTTATATGTGATACACAAATAAATATCAAACACAAAATAACGTGTCATGTTTTGTTTGTGTATCGCTTTTCCGGCCAGCCGGGCTTTCAGGCAAAAAAAAGCCCCGTGATCACGGGGCTGTTGGCAACAAATGAATGCTACTTACGCTTGTCGATCACTCGGCAGGCCTTGCCTTCGGAACGTTTCAGGCTGAAAGGCGGCTGCAAAACGATACGCGAGCTGATGCCGATATGGTTCTTTATGTGGCGACTCAGCTCGCTGCAGATGGCCCGCTGCTGCTGGTCCCCCAGGTGCTGGTGCTCGCCCTTGAGCTCGACGTGGATGTCGACGCTGTCGAGGTTGCCGTGGCGGTACAGGTGGATCTCGTAGCAGGGCGCCAGGTGCTCGGCCTTGAGCACCAGCTCCTCGACCTGGGTGGGGAACACGTTGACCCCGCGAATGATCAGCATGTCGTCGCTGCGGCCGGTGATCTTGTCGATGCGCCGCATGGGGCGTGCCGTTCCCGGTAGCAGGCGGGTCAGGTCGCGGGTGCGGTAGCGGATCATCGGCAGCGCCTCCTTGGTCAGGGAGGTGAGCACCAGTTCGCCCATTTCCCCGTCGGGCAGGACCTGGCCGGTCAGCGGATCGATGATCTCGGGATAGAAGTGGTCTTCCCACAGGGTCGGCCCGTCGCGGGTCTCGGCGCATTCCATGGCCACCCCGGGGCCAATGATTTCCGACAGGCCATAGATGTCCAGGGCGCTGATGCCCAGGCGCCGCTCGATGGCGCCGCGCAGCTCATCGGTCCAGGGCTCGGCGCCGAAGATCCCCAGGCGCAGTGCCAGTTGCTGCGGATCCAGGCCCTGGCGTTCGATCTCGTCGGCGATGTTGAGCATGTAGGAGGGCGTGACCATGATGATGTCCGGCTGGAAATCCTTGATCAGTTGCACCTGCTTTTCGGTCTGGCCGCCGGACATGGGGATCACCGTGCAGCCCAGGCGCTCGGCGCCGTAATGCGCTCCCAGGCCGCCGGTGAACAGGCCGTAGCCGTAGGAGATGTGCACCTTGTCCCCCGGTCGGCCGCCGGCGGCGCGGATCGAGCGCGCCACCACCTGGGCCCAGGTGTCGATGTCGTTGCGGGTGTAGCCGACCACCGTGGGTTTGCCAGTGGTGCCGCTGGAGGCGTGCAGGCGCACCACCTCCTGCATCGGCACCGCGAACATGCCGTAGGGATAGTGGTCCCGCAGGTCGGACTTGGTGGTGAAGGGCAGCTGGGCCAGGTCCTCCAGGTGGCGGATGTCCTGGGGGTGCACGCCCAGGGCGTCGAAGCGCTGGCGATACAGGGGCACCCGCTCGTAGGCGTGGTTCAGGCTCCAGCGCAGGCGCTCCAGCTGATGCTGGCGCAACTGGTCGATGCTGGCGGTTTCCATGGGGTCCAGCTGTATTTCGGGCACGCTTCGGGCAATCGGCATGTTCATGGTTTCACTCGAATTGTTGTTGTCGTGCAACCCGCCGGTCAGCGGGCTCTGAGTGCATGCAGGGGGAATTCCTGAAGTAGTTACAGCCTCTCGATGATCAGGGCAATGCCTTGGCCGACCCCGATGCACATGGTGCACAGGGCATAGCGCCCCTGACGCTGCTCCAGTTCGTGCAGGGCGGTGGTCACCAGGCGCGCGCCGCTCATGCCCAGGGGATGCCCCAGGGCAATGGCGCCGCCGTTGGGGTTGACCCGCGGGTCGTCGTCCGCCAGCCCCAGTTCGCGCAGCACCGCCAGGGCCTGGGCGGCAAAGGCCTCGTTGAGCTCGATGACGTCCAGGTCCGCCAGGCTGAGCTGGGCCAGCTCCAGCACCTTGCGACTGGCCGGCACCGGGCCGATACCCATGATCCTGGGCTCGACCCCGGCGGTGGCCATGGCCACCACCCGGCCCCGGGCCCGCAGGTCATGGCGCTGGGCCAGGGCCGGGCTGGCCAGCAGCAGGGCGCAGGCGCCGTCGTTGAGTCCCGAGGCGTTGCCAGCGGTGACGCTGCCGTCAGGACGGAAGGGCGTCGGCAGTTTCTGCAGCTGTTCCAGGGTGGTTGCGGCCCGCGGGTGCTCATCCACGGCGACCTCCAGTGGCGGCCCTTTGCGCTGGGCAATGCTTACCGGGACGATTTCCCGGGCCAGGCGGCCGCTGGCCTGGGCCGCGCTGGCCCGCAATTGACTGCGCAGGGCGAAGGCGTCCTGGTCGGCGCGGGAAATGCCGAACTGTTCGGCGACGTTCTCGGCGGTTTCCGCCATTGAGTCGATGCCGTATTGCTGTTGCATCAAGGGGTTGACGAAGCGCCAGCCCAGGGTGGTGTCGTACAGCTCGGCCTGGCGCGAGAAGGCGCTTTCGGCCTTGGCCAGCACCAGGGGCGCCCGGGACATGGATTCCACGCCGCCGGCCAGGACCAGCCCGGCCTCGCCGCTGCGAATCGCTCGGGCGGCGCTGCCGACGGCGTCCAGCCCGGAGCCGCACAGGCGGTTGAGGGTGACCGCCGATACTCCGGTGGGCAGCCCGGCCAGCAGCGCCGACATGCGCGCCACGTTGCGGTTGTCTTCGCCGGCCTGGTTGGCGCAGCCGTAGATCAGGTCGTCGACCTCGCTCCAGTCGATCTGCGGGTGACGGCGCAGCAGTTCGCGCAAGGGGATCGCTCCCAGGTCGTCGGCGCGCACGCTGCTCAGCGCTCCGGCGTAGCGGCCGATGGGGGTTCGGACGGCGTCGATGATCAGTGCGTCATTCATGGTCTGTCTCCTGTGTCAGCACTGGGCCGCACACTTTGTAGGATTTGCCTTGAAACAGGGCAATCAGCTGTCCCTGCTGGTTTTCGATGCGAACCGCATAGTGCCCTGTGCGCCCCCTGCGGTTCTGTTCATGGCAGTCGGCGGTCAGGGTGTCTCCCAACTGCGCCGGTGCGATGTAGTCGATGCTGCAGCCCATGGCCACCGTGGCTTGGTCGTAGCTGTTGCAGGCCATGGCGAAGGCCGAGTCGGCGAGGGCGAAGAGCACGCCGCCGTGGCAGGTGCCGTGGCCCTGGAGCATGTCCTGGGTGACGGTCATGCCCAGGCGCGCCGCGCCGGGGGCCACCGAGAGCAGGCGCATGCCCATGGCGTTGCTGGCCCGGTCGCGTTCGAAAAGACGCTGGGCGCAGCGTCGAGCCAGTTCCATGGCCTCATGCTCAGTCATGAAAGCCCCTCCCTTGAGCCGCATGGCGGCGCAACAGCAGGGACGGCCGGTAGCGTTCCTCGCCATAGGCGCCCTGGAGGTGTTCCAGCACCTTGAGCAGCGGTTCCAGGCCCAGCCGGTCGGCCCAGGCCAGGGGCCCCAGGGGGTAGTTGACGCCGCTGCGCATGGCCAGATCGATGTCCGCGGCCGAGGCCACGCCCTGCAGCACGGCATCGGCGGCCTCGTTGGCGAGCATGGCCACGGTGCGCAATACCGCCAGGGCCGGGGTATCGCTGAGCCGACTGACCTGCAGCCCGGCCCGCTGCAGCAGGGCAACCGCCTGATCCAGAGCCTGGGGGGCGATCGCGCTGGGGCAACTGATGGCCAGGCGGCTGGCTTGGCGATAGTCCAGCGCCAGGTCCAACAGCACCAGGTTGTTGCCCAGGCCTTCGTCTCGGGCCCGTTGGCCGGCCAGGCGCCCGTCGCTCGGCATCAGGATCGCCTCGCCGACCCGCAGCAGGCCGCGGCCGTCGCGGCGGATCACCTGGACGCCATGCGCTTCCAGGCGCTGGACCAGGGGCGCGGCCCAGCCCAGGTCGCCCTCCAGCACGCAGTGTTCGACGGCGCTGTCGCTGCTCAGTCGGGCGGCGGCCGAGCGCGGCGCGCCTTCAGCGTAGGCGTAGAAGCCGCGGCCGGTCTTGCGTCCCAGGTAGCCGGCGTCCACCAGTTCCTTCTGGATCAGCGACGGCTGGAAGCGTGGATCACCGTAGTACGCCGCGTGCACCGAGCAGGTCACCGCGTAGTTGATGTCCTGGCCGATCAGGTCGGTGAGTTCGAAGGCGCCCATGGCGAAGCCGCCGGCCTCGCGCAGCAGCGCATCCAGCGTGGCGCAGTCCCCGGCGCCTTCCTGCAGCAGGCGCAGGCTCTCGCCGTAGAAGGGGCGGGCCACGCGGTTGACGATAAAACCCGGGGTCGAGCGGGTATGCACCGGATGCTTGCCCCAGCGGCTCATGGTCCGGTACAGACACTGGGCCAGGGCCGGATCGCTGGCCAGGCCGTGCACCACTTCCACCAGGGCCATGACCGGCGCGGGGTTGAAGAAGTGCAGGCCCAACAGGCGCCGTGGATGGCGCAGGCCGGCGGCCATCGCGGTGATCGACAAAGAGGAAGTGTTGCTGGCAAGGATGCAATCGGCGCGACACAGGGCTTCCAGTTCGGCGAACAGTTGCTGCTTGGCCGGCAACTGTTCGGCGATGGCTTCGATGATCAGGTCGCTGTCTGCCAGTTGCTCCAGGTTTTGCGCCGGCTGCAGGCGTTGGCGAATGGCCTCCAGGGCGCTCTGTTCAAGCTTGCCCTTGAGGACTCGCTGGCCGAGCCGCTGGTCGATCGCGGCAATGGCCTGGGCCGCGGCTCCCGGCCGGTTGTCCAGCAGCAGCACCGGATGCCCGGCCTGGGCCGCGACCTGGGCGATACCGGCACCCATGGCCCCGGCACCGATCACGGCAATGCGTGCGTTTTGGCTGAGTGGGTCCATGTTCAGCACCCCTTGAAGACGGGGCTGCGTTTTTCCATGAAGGCGCTGACGCCCTCGCGGTAGTCCGCGCTGCGGCCTGCCAGGCGCTGCAGGTCGCGCTCCAGATCCAGCTGCTGGTCGAAGCTGTTGTGCAGGCTGGCATTCAGGCTGCGCTTGATCAGGGCCAGGCCATAGGTGGGCTGGCTGGCCAGGTGGCGGGCCAGGCGCAGGGCTTCGTCCCGCAGCGCGGCGTCGTCCACGCATTGATGGATCAGCCCCCATTGTTCGGCTTGCTCGGCGCTCAGGCGATTGCCCAGCAGGGCCAGGGACTTGGCCCGGGCCATGCCCACCAGCCGGGGCAGCAGCCAGGTGCCGCCGGAATCGGGAATCAGCCCCAGCTTGCAGAACGCCTGGATAAAGCTCGCGGAGCGCGCCGCCAGCACCAGGTCGCAAGCCAGGGGCAGGTTGGCGCCGGCGCCGGCGGCCACGCCGTTGACCGCGCAGATCACCGGCAGCGGCAGGTCACGCAGCTCGCGCACCAGCGGGTTGTAGAACTGCTCGATGGATTGCCCCAGGTCCGGCGCGGTCTCGCCGGGGGCGACGTTACGCTCGCCCAGGTCCTGCCCGGCGCAGAAGCCGCGGCCTTCACCGGTCAGCAGCAGCACTCGCACTTCAGGGTTGTTGCGCACTTGCTTGAGCGCGCTGCGCACCTCGCCATGCATCTGCGGGGTGAAGCTGTTGAGCTGTTCGGGGCGGTTGAGACTGAGGAGGGCGACGCCCTGGTCAATGGAGAACAGGATGGTGGCGAAGTTCATGGTCGGGACACTCTGTGCAAGGCAAAAGGGACGGTGCGGGTTGTTCTCAGTGGCCCGAGAACTGCGCCGGGCGTTTTTCCTGAAAGGCGGCGATGCCTTCCTCGCGGTCGCGGGTGCCGGCGAGCACGGTAAAGGCGTGGCGTTCGAAGCGCAGGCCGCTGGCCAGGTCGGTGTCCATGGCCTTGAGCAGCGCCTCCTTGGCCAGGCGCAGCGCCAGCGGCGCCTTGCTGGCGATCAGCCGGGCCAGTTGCAGGGCGCGCTCGACCACCAGCTCCGGCGGGGTGACTTCGCTCACCAGGCCGGCGCGCAGGGCGTGCCGGGCATCTATGGCTTCGCCGGTGAGCACCATCTGCATGGCCAGGGACTTGCCGACGGTGCGCGGCAGGCGCTGGGTGCCGCCGGCGCCGGGGATGATCCCGAGGTTGATTTCCGGTTGGCCGAAGCGCGCGTCCTCGCCGGCAATGATGATGTCGGCGTGCATGGCCAGTTCGCAGCCGCCGCCGAGGGCAAAGCCGTTGACTGCGGCAATCAGCGGTTTGCGGAAACCGCGGATCTGTTTCCAGCTCGACTGGCGCGGATCGTTGAGGATGCCGACCAGGTCGCGTTCGGCCATTTCCTTGAGGTCGGCACCGGCGGCAAACGCCTTGCGGTTGCCGGTCAGGACCACGACCTGGGTCTGCGGGTCGGCCTCGGCCTCTGCCAGGCTCTGCGCCAGCTCCGCCAGCAGGGCGGTGGTCAGGGCGTTGAGGGCTTGCGGACGTTGCAGGGTGATCAGGCGAATGCCGCCGCTCAGGGTTTGGACTGCAAGGTGTTGAGGCATGGTGAACCTCCTCGGGAGGTTGCGGCCGGTTGCCGGCTCGATTATTGGATCGGCTGGGGAGCCGGTTTTCGCCGAGTATATCGTCAATGCGATACATAAAACCAATAGTGACTGAGATTAATGTGTCTCGTTGTTTGCCGAGGATGGGGGTGTGACTGGGCAGAGGGGCTGGCTTGATCAGGCGATGAATGAGGGGAGCCTGGCTGTTCTTGGTGTGTGGCGTGCTGGCCAGCCACGGCTTCTTGTGTGCTGAGAATGATCTGATACAGAATGCCGGCATTGTTGGTTTGTAATGGGCTTGAATCGCGTCGCGCTGTTGCGCTGGCGCATTCGCCGGCAAGCCGGCTCCTACAACGATGGTCTTTGAGTGTTCGGGCGGGGAGAGAACATGACGTGTTACAGCCTCGATGGATTGACTCCAGTGGTCGATCCCAGTGCGTATGTCCACCCTTCGGCGGTGCTGATCGGTGATGTGATCGTCGGTCCGCACTGCTATGTCGGGCCCCTGGCCAGTCTGCGCGGGGATTTCGGGCGGATCATCCTCGAAGAGGGCGCCAATCTGCAGGACACCTGCGTCATGCATGGCTTTCCCGACAGCGATACGGTGGTCGAGCGCAATGGTCATATCGGCCATGGCGCGGTGTTGCATGGCTGCCGGATCGGCGCCGATGCGCTGGTGGGCATGAACGCGGTGGTGATGGACAAGGCGGTGATCGCGTCGCGCTCTTTCGTTTCGGCGGCGGCGTTCGTCAAGGCCGGCTTCGCGTGCGAGCCGCAGTCGCTGGTGATGGGCGCGCCAGCCCGGGTCACGCGGACCTTGAGTGATCAGGAAGTGGCCTGGAAACAGGCCGGCACCCGCGAATACCAGCACCTGACCCGACGCTGCCTGGAGCAGATGCAGGTCTGTGAGCCGCTGCCGCAGGTGGAGGCCGACCGGCCACGGTTTGCCGGCAGCCAGGTGCGGCCCAAGCACGGCCAATGAGGCAAAGCGCGATCATCAACAGCTCGGGCCGCTGCTGGCCCTGGAAACCCGCTATATTTCTTCCTTTTTTTCCGGTACGTCCATGTCGTCCCTCGCGCCACTGAACCATCTGATCAAACGCTTTCAGGAACAGACCCCGATCCGCGCCAGCTCGCTGATCATCACCTTGTATGGCGATGCCATCGAGCCCCATGGCGGCACGGTCTGGCTGGGCAGCCTGATTCAACTGCTGGAACCCATGGGGATCAATGAGCGGCTGATCCGCACTTCGATCTTCCGTTTGAGCAAGGAGGGCTGGCTGAGCGCTGAAAAGGTCGGGCGTCGCAGCTATTACAGCCTGACCCTCAGCGGTCGCCGGCGTTTCGACAAGGCCTTCAAGCGGGTGTACAGCGCCGCCGTGCCGGCCTGGGATGGCTCCTGGTGCCTGGTGATGCTCTCGCAGTTGCAGCCGGAGTTGCGCAAGCAGGTGCGGGAGGAGTTGGAGTGGCAAGGTTTCGCCGCGATGTCGCCGCTGTTGCTGGCTTGTCCGCGCAGCGATCGCGCCGACGTCAATGCCACCTTGCTGGAACTGGGCGCCCAGGAAGACACCATTGTCTTTAGCACCACGGCCGAGGATGTCCTGGGTTCCAGGGCCCTGCGCCTGCAAGTGCGCGAGAGCTGGAACATCGATGAACTGGCGGCCCATTACAGTGAGTTCATCCAGCTGTTCCGCCCGCTCTGGCAGGCCCTGCGCGAGCAGGAGCACCTGCAGCCGGCCGACTGTTTCCTGGCCCGCCTGCTGCTGATCCACGAGTACCGCAAACTGTTGCTGCGTGATCCGCAGTTGCCGGACGAGCTGCTTCCCGGGGACTGGGAGGGACGGGCGGCCCGCCAGCTGTGCCGCAACATCTACCGCCTGATCCAGGCCAGGGCCGAGCAATGGCTGGCCAGCGCCCTGGAGAACGCCGACGGTCCGCTTCCCGATGTCGGCGAGAGTTACTACCGGCGTTTTGGCGGTTTGCTCTAGCCGCAACAGGCGCTGACCGGTTCCGCCAGTCTCAGTAATTCGTCGATGGGGCGGGGCTGGCGGTCACGGGGCAAATGCGCGCAAAGTGCGCTGGCTAGTTGCCAGAAACATGCTTCGGGATGCGCTGTTCATAACAGCGCAAACAATCAGGGGCAGGGCGTGGAAGTTGTCGCGGGAGTGGGAATAGATAGGGTGCTTAGTTGTTTGTCTTGAATAACGGATCACCCCTTGGGGTGATCCGTTAATCGCATCGCTTACTTGGGCATGGCCCAGGACTGCAAGATATAACCTTCCTGGCTCAGTTCAGCCCGGGCTTGCTTGAGCAGGTCTTCGAGCTGGGCCGGATCGGAGTAGGCGCTGGTGGGAATACGGGTCTGGCCGATACGGGTGCTGGTACGGTCGATGACGGTCAGGCTCAGTTCGCCGTTCCCGTCCTGTGGGGCCCAGGCCACGCATTGAAATGGCTTGAATGCGCGGTCGGCGATCAAAAGTGCTTCGTTTCTACGGAGCGGGGCGTTCATGGGGTCTTCTCTCTGTGTGCCCAATCAGATGATGTGCCGTCGGTTGGGCTTACCGTTCGGCTGGTTATGTGTACTGATGCACTGAGGTGGGGATCGGGTCACACCGGAAAACAAGTTTTTACAACTTTCGTGCTGCGCGGTTGTGCGCGGGCCATTAGTTGCGGCGCTTTTTAAAAACTACTGCGACAATCAGTCGCTCGCAGAGCCCGTTCGCCGCTGCCTTAGTTCTTTTGGTAATCGACGCTATAAGCAATTGATACATTCGGGCGTCAAGTTCTTGCTAATGTTACAGCCAGGTTGGCCAAACCACTGTTTCTAATAACTTTTTCGAACTTTTGGCGTCAAGGAATACTCATGCTCGAAGCTCCTGTGCAGCGTCGCTTGCTGGTGGTCGATCCTTGTGACGACTGTCATCGCCTATTACCCGGATTGCGCACCATAGGTTGGGATGTCGACAGCTGTGACCTGGAAGCGGCCCGCGAGCGTTCCTGCGATGTCGGCCTGCTGCGCCTGCAGCCCTTTCATCTGGAGCGTCCGGAGGCGGTCAAGGAGTTGATCAGCCACAGCGGCACCGAGTGGATCGCGGTGTTGAGTCCTGAAGTGCTGCGGCTGCAGAAGGTCGGCGACTTCGTCTGCGAATGGTTTTTCGATTTCCATACGCTGCCGTTCGACGTGTCCCGGGTTCAGGTCACCCTGGGCCGGGCCTTCGGCATGGCTCGCCTGCGCGGCCAGGGTTCGATTCATGTGGATCAGCCCGAGCACGAGTTGCTTGGCGACAGCCGGCCGATCCGCGACTTGCGCAAGTTGCTGAGCAAACTGGCGCCCACCGAGTCGCCGGTGCTGATTCGCGGTGAGAGCGGCACCGGCAAGGAACTGGTGGCGCGCACCCTGCATCGCCAGTCCCAGCGTCATGACAAGCCCTTTGTGGCGATCAACTGCGGGGCGATTCCCGAGCACCTGATCCAGTCCGAGCTCTTCGGCCATGAAAAGGGCGCCTTTACCGGGGCCCATCAGCGCAAGGTCGGACGTATCGAGGCGGCCCATGGCGGCACCTTGTTTCTCGATGAAATCGGCGACTTGCCATTGGAGCTGCAAGCCAATCTGTTGCGTTTTCTGCAGGAAAAACACATCGAGCGGGTTGGCGGCAGCCAGCCGATTCCAGTGGATGTGCGAGTCCTGGCGGCGACCCACGTCGATCTGGAGGCGGCCATCGCCGGTGGCCGCTTCCGTGAAGACCTGTACTACCGGCTGAATGTGTTGCAGGTGATCACCGCGCCCTTGCGCGAGCGTCACGGCGACCTGGGCATGCTCGCCAGTCACTTTGCCCATTTCTACAGTCAGGAAACCGGACGCCGGCCCCGCAGCTTCAGCGAGGATGCCCTGGTGGCCATGGGCAAGCACGATTGGCCGGGCAATGTCCGTGAACTGGCCAACCGGGTGCGCCGGGGCCTGGTGCTGGCCGAGGGGCGGCAGATTCAGGCCAGTGATCTGGGGCTGCAGAGCCTCCAGGCCCACAACCTGCCCATGGGCACCCTGGAGGATTACAAGCATCGCGCCGAACGCGAGGCTCTGTGCGATGTGCTTAACCGGCACAGCGACAACCTCAGCGTTGCGGCCCGGGTGCTGGGCATCTCGCGCCCGACCTTCTACCGGTTGCTGCACAAGCATCAGATCCGCTAGGGCGGGGAAAAACGCCAAGGCCCGCGGCGATTGGGGAATCGCCGCGGGCCTTGTTGTTTTGGGTGGATCAGAAGTAGTACGGGAATTTCAGGCTGAAGGTGAAGTCCGGTGCGTCCTGGGTCATGCCCAGGGACAGGTTGGGCACGATGGTCAGGTGCTCGGTGGCAGCAATGGTCATGCCGACGTTGAAGTAGGCGGCGTTGGCGTCGCTGGACTCCACCGATTGCCAGTCCTGGCCGGTGTACTTGATCTTGCTCTTCTTCTGGATCTGGTCCGATACCGAGAACGCCATGCTCATTTTTTCGTTGAGGGCGAAGGCTACACCGGCGCCAATCTGGAAACTGTCGCCCAATTGCACCTTGCCGGGGATCTTCTGCCCGGCATTGGAGCTGATGTCGCCGAACGATTCTTCCAGGTTGTGGGTGTAGGACAGGCTGCCGAACAGCACCGCCGGGTCGAACGTCTTGACCAGCGAGATCCCCGGAGTCACCGACCACACACCATTACCGGTCGGCAGGCTTTCAGGCACCACCAGGTTGTTGTTGCCCGGGTCCGGATTGATGAACTTGATACCGAATGGGTCCTTGCCGGTGGGCGCCTTGACCCGCAGGCTGACCACGGCGTCAGGCAGGGAGTCGGACTCGTCGAGGAACTTGTAGGCCACCCCGACGTTGACGTCGCCCAGCGTCGGATCGCGAGTGACGGTGCTTTCCGAGATGGATTGGCTGCTGCCGCCGTTAGCGCCACCGGACTGGTAAGTCGACTCGCGATAGACCACCGGCGCGTTTATATCGAACTGCCAGCGGTTGTCCAGGTTGTAGCGGGCGGTCAGGTCCAGGGTCCAGGTGTCGGACTTGATCCGGTCCAGGTTGACGGTGCCCAGCAGGATCGAGTCCAGGGCCAGAAAGCCATTGAGGGTCAGTTGGCGGGTGTCGTAGCGGGCATAGCTGATGCCCGTTTCAACGCTGAACTTGCCTCCGCCAAAGAAGCCGCTGGCCTCGTCGTAGAGGTTGGTCACGCTTTGCGCCGGCGTCGAGTCATCCTTGAGCGACTGGCCATAGCTGGCACCACCCGCAGCGCCCCCAGACGCTGCTGCGGCCCCTCTGCCGGCAACCTGCTGATTGCCCTTGAGGTCGGCGGGTGATTTTGCCAGGCGCTTGGGTGGCGGCGCCGCGGGCTGGTCCTCGACTTGGCGTACCCGTTGTTCCAGCACTGCCAGCGCCTTCTGCTGCACTTCGTAACGTTGCTTCAGCTCCAGAAGTTCTTGTTTCAGGGTCTCTACGTCCGCATCGGGCGCCGCTTGCAAGGCCGCCGCCGGAAATAGAGTGCTCAAACATACAACCGCGCGCAGTGAAACCGATCGATACATGAAATAAACCGTCCCTTGTGAACCCCAATGGTCGAAAGTAGCTTAGTTCAGAATTTCATATTGCGTAGTCCATTTAGGGTGGTCAGGTTGCAGTCCAGCGCGCCTTTGCTGGGGCCGTTGTTTTGCAGGACCACGTTGAGCTGGGTCAGGTTGTTGACCAGGTTGCTGTTGCCCAGCAGCCGGGTGTTCTGCAGGACGTTGCCCTGGCCCACCTGCTGCAAGGTGCCGCCCTGGTTGGCACTGGCCAGAATGGCCATCTGGATCCCGCCATTGATCGCCGACACCGAGACACTGCCGGCGGCATTGCTGCCGGAGATGGTCTGGCCACTGAGCAGGGCCTGGCCGGGGTTGCTGCTCAGGCCGGGCGCCTGGTTGGCTTCACTGACATTGATACTGACGTTGTTGTAGGCGCTGTTGCCGTCGCCGGCGGCGCGCACCACCTGGGTCACGCCCTGGCCGGTGCCCAGGCCGGCGCCACCGATCACGTTGCCGGAGCCTTGAGAGGGGGTACTGCCGTTGCCGGTCTGGCTGATGGTGGTGACGTAGAATTGCGGGGTGACGGTGGATTGCTGGATCTGCAGGCTACTGGTGGCGCCTATCAGGTCGCCGCTGGCATTGCGCCAGGTACTGCTCATGACGATGCCGAAACTGATGATCCGTCCCGGCATCACATAGCGGCCACGCAGTTGTGAGAGTTCCTGATCCTGAACTTCGATGGGTTTGAAACCAGCATGGGCTGGAAGCGCTGCTGCGAGACAGGCCGCTGCCAGCCAGTATGTAGTCTTCATCTGCTGCTCCCGGAGCGTCCTGCCCCCCTTTTTTTATCGTTGCGCGCTCCTCCTAGAAGAAGTCGCTCTGGATGAAACCGAAATCCATCAGTTCCGCATCTTTGACTGGATAGAAGGTATCGAGCTTGTTTTTCGCGGTCAGCGGGGCGGGCGGATCGAGCAAGGCATTGGCCTTGTCATAGCCCGGGCCGATGATGGCAAAGACGATGCCGTTCCAGCCCTTGACGAAGTCTTCATGGGTGTAGCGTTTGTGACCCAGCACCGGATCACCGATATAGACCCAGTCTTTCTGGGCCCGCTGCATCACCACGAAGTGCTTGTAGCCGCGAATTTCCATCAGTACGACCACCGGAATGGTCACCGCCTCGAGCTTTTCCGGAGGAATCCGGTAGCCCCTGGCGCGCATGCCGATGCTTTCCGCGTAGCGTTTCATGTCAAGCATCGAGAAGCCCTGAGTCTGGACCAGCTTCTGGTCCGAATTCATCAGCATGCCCTTGATCACTTGTTCTTCGTTGACGTCCAGCCAGTAGGCCTGACGCAGGATGGTTGCCAGTGCCGCAGCACCGCAACTGAAGTCGGTCTTCTGTTCGACGATGTCGCTGAATTTGCGCTCACGCACACTCTGCACTTGCTTGAAGATCAGGCCGCCGCCCGCGAGTCCGGCCACGGCCATCTGCGCGGAGTAAGCGGGGCCGCATAGGCTCAACAGTAGAATGATGATCGCAGTACGCATGATCGTTACGCCTGGTGAGACTGTGGAAAAGCCCCGTTTCCGGGGCTTTCGTTACGATCGCTACTACATGCAGGCTTTGCAGCCGGCGGCGATGGACAGCGAGTTGCTTTGTTGGTTGCCCACACCGGCCGAGACGTTGGCGCCGCCGTTGCCGGAGAAGCCGTTCATCGAGTTGGTCATGCTGGCGTTGTTGACCACTGGGTTTTTCCAGCCGTCTTTGGTCAGCACTTGCTGGGTCCAGTAGCCGGCCAGTTCGATGGTGCCTTGTTCCTTGAAGGTGAGTTTTTGATCGTCGTTGCCGTGGCCTTTGTTGTCGCCATAGCCATGACCGCTGTGATCGTCGCCGCCTTCGATCTTGCCGCTGCCGGTGCCTTTGTAGGTGCCGGAGGCCACGAAGCCGCCAGTGAGGGTGTCTTTTTTGTAGGCTTGGACACCTTTGTTATCCACCACCAGGTTGGTGGAGGCTTGGTTGGCCGAGGCGGCGGCGGTGGCTACGCGACCACCGGATACGGCAATGGCCAGGTTGTTTTTCTGTTGGTTGAAGTCGCCGGCGGTCACGTTGACGCCGATGTTGCCGGAGCCGTTGTTGCCGGAGTTGTTCATCGTAGCGTTGTTCTGTGTCGACGAGTTTTTCACGTAGTTGTTGTTGTTGACCTGGGTGGCGCTGGAGGCGGCCACGGCGCTGCCGAAGATGAAGCTTTCGTCAGCGGTTGCCAGGGCAGCGGCGTTGTCTTGTTGGTTGCCGTCGCCGGCGGCGACGTTGGCACCCATGTTGCCGTTGGAGCTGTTCAGGGAGTTGTCCATCTTGGCGTTGTTGTTGGTGCCCTGATTTTTCACCACGTTGGTGTTGCTGTTCTGCACGTCGATTACTGCAGCACCGGCCCCAGCGGTGATTTGCAGCAGGGTGTTGAGATCCGGACCTTGGTTGTGATCGCCATGGCCATTGCCATGACCGCCGTTGTTACCATGTTCGTTACCACCTGCCTGAGCGGCCATTGCCATGACTGCGGCCAGTGCGAAAACCAGTGGTTTGAGAGCCATTGTAGGTTTCATGGTGTTTCTCCGGTGCTTATTAGTTG
Organism: Pseudomonas protegens; assembly: GCF_013407925.2. NCBI lineage: Bacteria > Pseudomonadati > Pseudomonadota > Gammaproteobacteria > Pseudomonadales > Pseudomonadaceae > Pseudomonas > Pseudomonas protegens. Next base: position 6,482,459 of record NZ_CP060201.1, read on the forward strand.
GTTAAGTGTTGGTACTTTCTAATTGCACTACGACGGGTCAATCGGCGACCCGGATGCTCAGGGTGTTAGCCATGCGGTTCCCCACCCCGGCACTCTGGTTCACCTGAATCACCCCACGGCTGCCGGTGAAGGCCTGGTCGCTGGTAACGACCTGGCGGCTGCCTTGCTGAGGGTCAGATGCGCCCGAGCTTGGTAACAGCGCGACGTTCTGCTGCGAGAGCGCGCTGTCGTCGATGCTTTGCGGATTGGCGCTGATGCTGATCCGCAAGGCATTGACCATCTGGTTGTTGGCCCCGGAGGACTGGTTGACACCCAGTGCGCCGTTGCCGTTGCTGAAAGAGTGGCCGCCGATGGTGCTGCTGGCATTGACCGAGCGGTCGGCTGGCGTGGTGATCTTCTGGGTCACGCTGGTGCTGGCCTTGGCATTGGTGCCGATGGCGATGGCCCGCACGTTGGTCTGCTGTTGCTGGTCGCCGGCGGCCTGGTTGACGTTGAGGTTGCCGGTGTAGCTCGAGCCGGAGTTGATCAGGGTCGCGGTGTCCTGGACCTGAGTGGCGCTATCGGCCATGGCCGAAGTGCAGGCCAGCAGGGCGAGAAAGAGCAGTGAGGGCTTCATCTCAATGGCCTCCAATGTTGCTCAATGGCGCCATGCCGGAGCTGATGGAGCGGTTGATCGACCCGGAGATCGACGACCCGGAGCCGCCACCGTGACCAGCGCTCATGCCGGGCAGGCCATTGGGGTTGGTCACCACATTGAGGCCGGCGACCCCGCTGCCGTTGGGCATCACGGCGCCGCGAACCAGCGAGCCGCTGTTGATCCCGGCGAACTCGCTGTCGCTCATTTCGTTGTTGAGTGTGCCGGTGACCGGCCCCGACGGATTGGCGTTGACCGTGGTCGGGTTGGGATCAAGATTCAGGGGGCGACCGGCAGGGGTCGGATGCACCTGGCGTTCCAGAACGATCTGGCCATCGCCTGCCGCCAGGACCGGAAGGCAGTGCACCGCGCTGACGGCACAGCCGATCAGCAGTAGGCGGGTGAAACCTTGCTTCAGAGTCCCCACGGCGGCATTCCTTCTTCTCAGTGCTGGCCCTAGTCAGCGTTGACAGGGAGAGAGCAGAAGCCGTGCCGCTTTTGATTTGTCTTGTCGATTCAATGGCTTGCGAATACGTCCCGGCGTTTGGCGGCCTGACTGTTTCATGCTTGAGACAGTTCGCCATAGCGGCCACTAGCCATAACCTTGCAAATGCTCTGGAACAGGGGTTGCTGCGGGGGTGTATCAGTGACTTAACAGTTTTACCCGCGCGTGGCGCAGGCCCCTTAATTAGCGGCCTGACCCGCCGCCGGGTGTTTCAGAAATGGACACTCTGGCGCCCGGCCAGCGTTGCCGGATCAGTCCTGCAGCAGTTGCCGGACCTCGGCAAAGGCCTGTTGCCGGCGCGCCTGCCAGTCCCCGCGAATCACCCGATAGGCTTGCCCATGGCGCTCCAGCCATTGCCGGGTATCGGCAAAGAAGGCCAGGCGCTGCGCCAGTTGCGGCTGGCAGCGCTGACCGTCATCGCTCCAGTCCACATCCTCCGGCGATAGCAGCAGGTGCAGGTCGTAGTGGCGGGCCAGCAGTTGCGGCTCCAGCCAGGCCGGGCAATCGCCGAACAGGGTCTGGCTCCACAGCAGGTTGCTCAACAGGTGCGTATCGAGGATCAGCAGGGCCGGCTGCTGCGAGCGCGCCTGATCCTCCCAGGCCAACTGGCCGCGGGCGATCGTGGGGATGTCAGCCAGGCAGGTGTCGCGGCGTTCCTCTTCGATGAAGTGACGCACGTACTCGCCCACCTGGAGGCCGCCAAAATGCGCTTGCAGCTCGGCCGCCAGCCAGCTCTTGCCGCTGGATTCGGGGCCGGTGAGGACCAGCACCTTCACGATTGCAGGGCCGGGTCGGCACGCCAGGTGCGCCAGCCCTGGACCGCCAGCAGGGTGAACAGGGCGTAGAGGGCGGCGGTCAGGTACAGCGCCTTGTAGAGGAACAGGCCGACGAAGATCACGTCCACGGCAATCCATAACGGCCAGCACTGCACGCGCTTTTGCGCCATCCACCACTGGGCCACCAGGCTGAAGGCGGTCAGGGCGGCGTCGAGCCAGGGTTGCGCGGCGTCGGTCCAGTGGGCCATGGCCGCCCCCAGCAACAGGCTGCCCAGCGCGCCCAGGGCCAGGCCCTGGAGCAGGCCGGCGGTTCGCAACTGGCTGACCGGACGCCCTTGATGCTGATCGCCGCCCCGGGTCCACTGCCACCAGCCATAGAGCTGCAACACGGCGTAGACCACCTGCAGGAGCATGTCGGAATAGAGTTTGACCTCGTAGAAGATCCAGCTGTAGAGCAGCACCATGACCAGGCCGATGGGCCAGCACCAGGGGTTCTGCTTGACCGTCAGCCAGACGGCGATCACGCCTAGCGCAGCGGCAAACAGTTCAAGCCCGGACATGGCGGTTCCTTGGGGAAGTGGAGGAGGGGGCGGATTGTACCCAGAGTCGGCCCCGGACGTTAGCCCGGAGCCGCGCAAGCGGTGGCGACTAGACGCGGAACTGGCGCAGCAGGCCGTTGAGCTGTTCCGAGAGCTCCTTGAGGTGCCGGCTGGCGGCGCTGGAATGCTGGGCGGCCAGCGCCGTGCCCTGGGACAGGCCCGCCGCCTGACCGACGTTGTGGTTGATGTCCTCCACCACATGGGCCTGTTGCAGGGTGGCGCTGGCGATCGAGGCGTTCAGTTCGTTGAGGGTGCGCAGGACCTGGCCGATGGCGTTGAGGCTGGTGCCGGCCAGCCCGGCCTGTTCGATGGTCGACTGCGAGGCCCGGCTGCTGTCGCCGATGACCTTGACCGCGGCTTCGGAGTGACTCTGCAGACGTTCGATCATGCCCTGGATTTCCGCGGTGGACTGCTGGGTACGCTGGGCCAGCAGGCGCACTTCGTCGGCCACCACGGCAAAGCCCCGGCCCTGTTCCCCGGCCCGGGCGGCTTCGATGGCGGCGTTCAGGGCCAGCAGGTTGGTCTGCTCGGCGATGGAGCGGATCACCTCCAGCACGGTGCCGATCTGGGTGCTTTCCGTCGCCAGGGTGCGGATCACTTCCACGGCCTGGTCGATGGTCGTGGACAACTGATCGATCTGCTGCAGGCTGCCGTCGATGTTGAGCTGGCCCTGCCGGGCCTGGGCTTCGGCTTCGCGCACTTCGCTGGCCGCGTGTTCGGCGTTCCTGGCCACATCCTGCACGCCGCTGGTGACCTGGCTGATGGCCGCGGCCACCTGTTCCATCTGCTGGGACTGCTGCTGACTGCGCTCCTGGGCCTCGCTGGCGTTGCTGCCCAGCTCGCTGGAGGACTGCGCCAGCGCGGCGGCGCTGGACTGCAACTGGGTCACCACCCCGCGCAACTTGGCGGTAAAGCCATTGAAGTGCCGGGCCAGCTCGGTGACTTCGTCCTGGCCGTGGGTATCCAGGCGCCGGGTCAGGTCGCTTTCGCCGCTGGCGATGTTGGCCATGGCGTGCACCGTTTCGCGCAGCGGGTTGACGATGCTGCGCACGATCAGCACCACCAGGGCGGTCATCAGCAGCGCAATCACCAGGCCAATGGAAGAGGCCTGCAGGACCTGGGCATAGAACTCCTGTTGCAGGTCGTCGATGTACACCCCGGAACCGATGATCCAGCCCCAGGGCTGGAACAGCTGTATATAGGAGGTCTTTTGTACCGGCTGCTCGGCCCCGGGCTTGGGCCAGCGGTAATCCACCATGCCGGCGCCCTTGGCCTTGGCCAGGGCGACCATTTCGTTGAACACCTGGAAGCCGTCCGGGTCCTTGACCGCCGCCAGGTTCTGTCCGTCGAGCTTGGGGTTGGCCGGGTGCATGATCATCACCGGCGTCAGGTCGTTGATCCAGAAGTAGTCGTTCTGGTTGTAGCGCAACCCGCGGATGGTTTGCAGCGCCTGTTGCTGTGCCTGTTCGCGGCTCAGGCTGCCGGCGGCTTCCAGGCCCTGGTAGTAATTGAGCACCCCGGCGGCGGTCTGCACCACATGCTGGGTTTTCTGTGCCTTGGCCTGGTACAGGTCGCGGTGAATCTGCCCGAGCATCATCACGCCCAGGGTCACCAGGGTCAGCACCGCCACGATCAGGATCAGCCACAAACGCTGACTGATGGACATCTTGCGCAAGCTATTCATCATCCGGTCACTCCTGATTCTTGTACTTGTCATAAAAGGCCGTGAGCATCCAAGCACGCCGGCCTTCGAGCGCCTACCCTACGGAAGTCCAATAACATCGCGGTGTATTTTGCGCCTGTCTGCTAGGATTTCGGCGCTTTCGCGCAAAACCTGAACCTTTCTGCCTTTTTCACAGAATTTTCATGGGCTTGTGTTGAACTGGCGGCCGGGGAAATTTCACCCGCGCCAAGCGCAGTGACTGAGTCGACTACTTAAAAAAGAGGCATGCCTGGAGCATCGCCTTATTGGGGGATTGATGGATTTTTGGAGCGCCGCACAGGCATTGATACTCGGGATTGTCGAAGGCTTGACCGAGTTCTTGCCCATCAGCAGTACCGGACACCAGATTATTGTCGCTGACCTGCTCGACTTCGGTGGCGAGCGGGCGATGGCCTTCAACATCATCATTCAGCTGGGAGCGATCCTGGCCGTGGTCTGGGAGTTTCGACGCAAGATCCTCGAGGTGGTGATCGGCCTGCCGAGCCAGCCCAAGGCCCAGCGCTTCACGGTCAACCTGCTGATCGCCTTCCTCCCGGCGGTGGTGCTGGGGGTGATCTTCGCCGACCTGATCCATGCCTACCTGTTCAACCCCATCACTGTGGCCACGGCCCTGGTGATCGGCGGGGTCATCATGCTCTGGGCCGAGCGGCGCGAGCATCGGGTGCACGCCGAAAGCGTGGACGAGATCACCTGGAAGGACGCACTGAAAGTCGGTTGTGCCCAGTGCCTGGCAATGATCCCGGGGACTTCGCGCTCCGGCTCGACCATCATCGGCGGGCTGCTGTTCGGCCTGTCGCGCAAGACCGCCACCGAGTTTTCGTTCTTCCTGGCCATGCCCACCATGGTCGGGGCTGCGGTGTATTCGGGCTACAAGTACCGGCACCTGTTCCAGCCCGATGATGTTCCGGTGTTCGCCATCGGCTTCGTCACCGCCTTCATCTTCGCCATGATCGCGGTCAAGGGCCTGCTGAAGTTCATTGCCAGCCACAGCTACGCGGCGTTCGCCTGGTACCGCATCGCCTTCGGCCTGTTGATTCTGGCGACCTGGCAGTTCGGCTGGGTCGACTGGACGGCGGCCAAATCGTGACGACGGGCCGTAGCGAAGCGCGCGTCGGCAGTGGCGCGCGTATCCACCACCTGAAGCTCAAGTTGCTGGTATTTGTCCTGCTGTGCGCATTGCCATTGTTCGGCTCGTTGTCCCTGTGGTGGCGAGCAATTTCGATCATCCCCCTGGTCGCCTATGGCGCCGTCAGCCTGTTGACCTTCCTGCTGTATTGGCACGACAAGCGCCGGGCCAGGGCAGAGGGGCAGCGCACGCCGGAGAATGTGCTGCACGCCCTGGAGCTGGCCGGCGGCTGGCCCGGGGCCTTGCTGGCCCAGCAACTGCTGCGGCACAAGACCCGCAAGCTGTCCTATCAGACCTTGTTCTGGCTGATCGTGGCCGTGCATCAGGTCTACTGGATTGACCGGCTGTTCCTGGAAAACAGCCTGCTGAGCCTGTTCTAGAGCAGCAACCCGACCTGCGCCCGCTTGGGCAACTTGCCCACCACCAGTTGATGGGAGCGTTGCAGCAGTGCCCGGAGTTCCTCGGCACCCAGCGGGTAGGGCGTTTGCATGATGATCCAGTGCGCCCGCGCCAGATAGGGCGCCGGGGCAATGCCCGGACGGTCGACATGACCGAGAAACAGCTCCTGGTCGACCTTGAACGCCAGGGAGCTGCCCCGCAGGTTCTGCAGGGCGAACATCTTGCTGCCGGCAATTGAAAACACCCGCACACCGCCCCATTTGTAGTCCTCCCGCGCTCCGGGCAGGTCCAGGCAGAATTGCGCCACTTGTTGTTCAGTGAGGATTGCATCTTTCACAGCAGTCGTTCTCCACAGCCTTCGAAGGATTGGCTCAGGTGCTCGATCCAGGCCCGCACGGCCGGCAACACACCGCGGCGGTGAGGATACACCGCTTGCAGCCAGCCGCCGGGCAATGACCATTGCGGCAGCATCTGCACCAGTTGGCCGCTGGCCAGTTCGGCCTCGCAATACATCATCGGCAGGACGGTGCAGCCCAGGCCGGCGAGGGCACAGGCGCGGCGCATGATGAAGTCATCGATGCCCAGGCGCGCTTCCAGGGCCAGGTCGCAGGCATTGCCCTGCTGGTCCAGTAGACGCAGGTGCACCAGCCGATCGGCCTCCAGGGCGCCAAGAATGGGCACCTGCCGCAGGTCTTGCGGATGCTGCACCGGGTGCTCCTTGAGGAAGTCGGGAGTGGCGACGATTACGGTTTGCGCCGGACGCAGGCGGCGGGTCACCAGCAGCGGGTCTTCATCGCCGTGTTCACGCACCCGCAGGGCCACGTCGATGCCTTCGGTCACCAGGTCGACGCGGCGGTTGAGCAAGAGCATCTCCAGCTGCACCTGGGGGTATTTCTGCAGGTAGCTGCTGACCAGCGGTGTCAGCAACTCATGGGCCAGCCCCACCGGACTCGACACCCGCAGGCGTCCCCGGGGTTCGCTGGCCATGCTGGCCACGGCTTCGTCGGCCATTTCCGCTTCCAGCAGCATCGCCTGGCAATGGCGCAAGTAACGCTCGCCCACGGCGGTGAGCTTGAGCTGGCGGGTGGTGCGTTGCAGCAGCCGGGCCTTGAGCCGCTCTTCCAGTTCGGCGATGCGCCGCGACAGCCGCGACTTGGGAATGCCCAGCAAACGCCCGGCAGCGGCGAAGCCACCGGCTTCCACCACCTTGGCGAAGTAATACAGATCGTTGAGGTCTTGCATGAGAGGAGGGCTCGATTGTCCTGCTGATGGGACGAACTATCGCATTTGTACTGGCTAATCAGCCATTGAATTCATCTGTAGGATTGCGCACATCCGATCGCCCAGTGGCGGTCCTCACTTGGAGATCCCAGATGAAACTCTTGCATATCGATTCCAGCATCCTTGGTGACAACTCGGCCTCCCGCCAGCTGAGCCACAGCGTGGTCCAGGCCTGGAAAGCCGCCCTGCCTGACCTGACCGTGACCTACCGCGACCTGGCCGCGGATGCCATCAGCCATTTCTCCGCCGCCACTTTGGTGGCCGCCGGCACCGCCGCCGAACTGCGCGATGCCGCGCAGCAGCACGAAGCCCAGCTCAGCGCCCAGGCCCTGGCCGAGTTCCAGGCCGCCGATGCCGTGGTGATTGCCGCGCCGATGTACAACTTCACCATTCCGACCCAGCTCAAGGCCTGGATCGACCGCATTGCCGTAGCCGGCCAGACTTTCCGCTACACCGAAGCCGGCCCGCAAGGCCTGTGCGGTGGCAAGAAAGTGATAGTGGTTTCCACCGCCGGCGGCCTGCATGCGGGTCAGGCCACTGGGGTCGCCCACGAGGATTACCTCAAGCTGCTGTTCGGCTTCCTCGGCATCACCGACATCGAGTTCGTCCGTGCCCACGGCCTGGCCTACGGTGAAGAAGTGCGCAACAAAGCCCTGAGCGATGCCCAGGCGCAGATCAGCGAGCAACTCTTCGCCGCCGCGTAAGACTTGTGTAAAGACGCTTTCCTGCACGGCAGGCAGCACTAGACTCTGTATTCTGATCACTGTTCAAAGTGATCAGGATGCGGAGTTTTTTTATTGCTGGTTTTCAGTCTTTCTGGCCCAGGTTATGCAGGTTTGGTGATCAGCGCAGAGGTGTTTCCTCGCTGTGCATACCGGGTGTCGGGCCGATCTCGCTTCAAGGCCTTGGCGGCAAGGGATGGCAGGAGCAAAGGGCTTTCTCGATCCAGCGGCAAAGGTGGGCGTGTCATGAAACGTCTTAGTGCAATGTTACTGATCTGCCTGCTCAGCAGCCTGATTTCGGTGCAGGCCGCCCCTGGGCCCCATCCGCACTGGAGCGTGGGCTTTCATGAGATGAGCTTTCTCGATCCCCTGGACCTGCAGCCGATGCGCGCCATCGCCTTTTATCCGTCCACCGGCATCGAGCACGCCAGTGTGCTCGAAGGCTACAAGATCGCCGCCTCGCGGGACGCCAAGATCGCCATTGGCCGCTTTCCGATGCTGATGCTGTCCCACGGCAATACCGGTACGCCCCTGGCCCTGCACGACCTGGCCACCTCCCTGGCGCGCAAGGGATTCGTGGTGGTGGCGGTGATTCATCCCGGCGACAACTCCAAGGACCACAGCCGCCTGGGCACCTTGAGCAATCTGTATGGCCGGCCGATCCAGATTTCCGAAGCCATTACCGCGACCCTGGGCGATCCGATGCTGTCGCCCTTCGTCAATGCCGAGCAGGTCGGGGTGATTGGCTATTCCGCCGGCGGCGAGACGGCTTTGATCCTGTCCGGCGCCACCCCCGACCTGGATCGCCTGCGGCGCTATTGCCAGGAGCGTCCCGATGACCGTGATGCCTGCAACACCCGGGGCGAGCTGATCGTCGACCGCGACGACCTGCAGCCAGTGGCCGATCCGCGGGTGCATGCGCTGATGCTGATGGCGCCCCTGAGCCTGAAGTTCGGCCGCCATACCCTGGCCGGGGTGCATGTGCCCGTGCTGCTCTACAGCGGCGATGGTGACCAGCTGGTGGCCCTGGACAAGAACGCCGCGGCCCTGGCCCGCAAGCTGCCGGTGGCGCCGGACTTCAAACTGCTGGCCGGCGCCGGGCACTTCGTGTTCATGGCGCCGTGCACCGCCGAACAGTTGGCGGCCATGCCGGCCCTGTGCACCGATGCCGACGGTGTCGACCGCGAGGATATCCATCGCAACCTGATTGCCGAGGCCGGCAAGTTCTTCGCCCATACCCTGGGGCGCCCAAGCCGGGCCGGGATGCAGACCGCCGACCAGTGATTCAGGCGCCGGCCCGGCGCTTGAGCAGCAGGGTCAGGCCAAGACCGCTGATCGAGAGCAGGGCGGCGCAGCAGAAGATCCACCCATACCCCAGGTTCAGCGCCACGGCGCCCATCAAGGGGCCAGCGATGGCCAGGGCCAGATCGAAGAACACCGCATAGGCGCTCAGGCCGGCGCCGCGGCTGCTGTTGGGCACCTGCTTGATGGCTTCCACCCCCAGGGCCGGGTACACCAGCGACAGACCGCAGCCGGCAAGTCCGGCGCCGATCAGTGCCCAGGCGGTGGACGGCGCCAGCCAGAGCAGGACCAGCCCAATAGTCTCGATGCACATGCAGGCAATGGCCGCGACAAAGCCGCCAACGCGGCTGATGCTGGAAATGAACAGCAGGCGCGCACAGATAAAGCACACCCCGAACACCGTCAGGCAATAGGCCGCGCCGGTCCAGCCGCGACTGAGGTAGAACAGGGTGATAAAGGTGGTCAGGGTGCCGTAGCCGATGGAAGCCAGGCACAGGCTGGCGCCGAACGGGGCGATGCGTCCGAACACCGCCCAGAACGCCAGGCGCTCGCCGCGAATCACTGGCACCGAGGGTTTGTTGCGGATCAACAGCAGCGCCAGTACCGCCAACAGCGACAGGGCGATCCCCAGGCTGGCGAAGCCGTACTGCTGCACCATCGCCACCCCCAGCGGCGCGCCCATGGCGATAGCGCCATAGGACGCGATGCCGTTCCAGGAAATCGAGCGCGCGGTGTGCTCCGCGCCCACCTGGCCCATGCACCAACTGATGGTGCCGACCCCGATCAGGCCCTGGGCCACGCCCAGCAGCAGGCGTCCCCCCAGCAGCACGCTCAGGCTCGCCAGCGGCCAGTCTTGCAGCAGCACCGAACCCAGGGTCAGCAGGCCACTGAGCAGAATCCCCAGCAAGCCGTAAATGATCGAGCGCTTGGTGCCCACGGTGTCCGACATGCGCCCGGCCATGGGCCGACTGAGCAGGGTGGCCAGGTATTGCGAGCCAATGGTCAAGCCAGCAACCACCGCACTAAAACCCAATTGTTCGTGCACATACCCGGGCAATACGGCAATCGGCAGGCCGATGCAGAGGAAGGCGATAAAGGTATAGATGACGATCGAGACGATCTGCAGGGTGATCGCCATGGAGCTTTGAGCGGGGCTTTGTGGCTCTGGCATGAAGGCTCGTTCGCGTGCGGCGGTTAGAGATCCGCATCATCGCGTGGCGCGATTATAAAAGGAAGCAGGCTAACGATCTTTCCCCTCCGCACCGTAGGCGCTGGCTTGCCAGCGAAGGCGTTCTCTGGGGCAATGCCGACTCAAGGGCCTTTTCGCCGGCAAGCCGGCTCCTACGAGAGGGGGGCATACGAAAAAGCCCCGTCACACCGGACGGGGCTTTCTTCTTGCCGCTTACCGCTTGCCGCTGCCTTTAGAACATGACGCCCTGGCTGCGCAGGTAGTCGTCGTAGGTGCCGCTGAAGTCGGTCACCCCGCTTGGGCTCAGCTCGATGATGCGAGTGGCCAGGGACGAAACGAACTCACGGTCGTGGCTGACGAAGATCAGGGTGCCCGGGTAGTTCTCCAGGGCCAGGTTCAAGGCCTCGATGGATTCCATGTCCAAGTGGTTGGTCGGTTCGTCCATCACCAGCACGTTGGGCTTTTGCAGGATCAGCTTGCCGAACAGCATGCGGCCTTGCTCACCACCGGAAATCACCTTCACCGACTTGAGGATCTCGTCGTTGGAGAACAGCATGCGGCCCAGGGTGCCACGGATCATCTGCTCGCCCTGGGTCCACTGGCCCATCCAGTCGAACAGGCTGACGTCGTCTTCGAAGTCGTGGGCGTGGTCCTGGGCGTAGTAGCCGATTTCCGCGCTTTCAGTCCATTTCACCGAACCGGCGTCCGGGGTCAGCTCGCCCACCAGGGTGCGCAGCAGGGTGGTCTTGCCGATACCGTTGGGACCGATGATCGCCACGCGCTCGCCGGCTTCGACGGTGAAGCTGAAGTTCTGGAACAGGGTCTTGCCATCGAAACCCTTGGACATGCGCTCCAGGGTCACTGCCTGGCGGTGCAGCTTCTTGGTCTGTTCGAAGCGGATGAACGGGCTGACCCGGCTCGACGGCTTGACTTCGGCCAGCTGGATCTTGTCGATCTGCTTGGCCCGGGACGTGGCCTGCTTGGCTTTCGAGGCGTTGGCCGAGAAGCGGCTGACGAAGGTCTGCAGTTCGGCGATCTGGGCTTTCTTCTTGGCGTTGTCCGACAGCAGCTGCTCGCGGGACTGGGTCGCGGCGATCATGTACTCGTCGTAGTTGCCCGGGAACAGGCGCAGCTCGCCGTAGTCCAGGTCGGCCATGTGGGTGCAGACACTGTTCAGGAAGTGCCGGTCGTGGGAAATGATGATCATGGTGCTGTTACGCGCCGTGAGAATGTTTTCCAGCCAGCGGATGGTGTTGATGTCCAGGTGGTTGGTCGGTTCGTCCAGCAGCAGCACTTCCGGATCGGAGAACAGCGCCTGGGCCAGCAGCACCCGCAGTTTCCAGCCTGGCGCGACTTCGGTCATCGGGCCGAAATGCTGTTCCAGGGGAATGCCCAGGCCCAGCAGTAATTCACCGGCGCGGGATTCGGCGGTGTAGCCGTCCATCTCGGCGAATTCGGTTTCCAGCTCGGCCACGGCCATGCCGTCTTCTTCGGTCATTTCCGGCAGCGAGTAGATGCGGTCGCGCTCGGCCTTGACCTTCCACAGCTCCTCGTGACCCATGATCACGGTGTCGATCACGGTGAATTCTTCGTAGGCGAACTGGTCCTGGCGCAGTTTACCCAGGCGCACGTTGGGCTCCAGCATGACCTGGCCGCCGGACGGCTCGAGGTCGCCACCGAGGATTTTCATGAAGGTCGACTTGCCGCAACCGTTGGCGCCGATCAGACCGTAACGGTTGCCACCGTTGAACTTGACCGAAACGTTCTCGAACAGTGGCTTGGCGCCGAACTGCATGGTGATGTTAGCTGTGGAGATCAATTACTTACCTACCAATGATTTAGCGCCGACCTTGAATCCACAAAGCGCGATCTGGAGCCTTCCAGGTCGGGCCGGTCTGAGTGTGGAGCTGAGCCAGCGGGCGTACGTCGAGCGCAACATTCCGGCGCCAGGGCCGGGTTGCTGAGCAAAAAGTGCGGGGTGCGTGTTGGAATTTGTGCGCATTGTCGCATATGTAAACGAGCAGTTGTATGACGCTCGGGTAGGGAATTTACCCTGTGGGCGCGATGTTCAGTGGTCACCGGCTGCGTTGTGGGCAGGAATCAGCGCTTGGATAAAGGCTTGCAACGGTGCGCCAGCTTCTTGCGGCGCGGCCTGCAGCAGGCAGTGCGGCCCGTGGATGTCCACCAGGCGCGCATCCGGGCGCAACTGGCGGACCAGGGCCGCCGCCGAGGCCGGCACCAGCCGATCGCGGGAGGCCCGCAGGTACAGCAGCGGCACTGAGGTTTCGCTCAGGGCCCGGCTCGCGTCCACCGCGATCACCTCCTGCAGCCGGGCCTGCAATACGGACGGCGCCACCTGGGCAATGGCGGTCGCCAAGGCCTGGCGCAGCGATGGCGTGGAAAAACCGCCGAGCAGCAGGGCGTCCATCGGCCAGAAGGGCAAGCGCTGCACGGGCATGAGTCTGAGCAGCGGCGCCAGGGGCGCCAGCGCCGGCCGTGGGTTGCGCACGAAACTGCAGCACAGCACCAGCCCCAGCAGGCCCGCCGGACGCCGGGCGGCAAGGCTCACGGCCACCGGGCCGGAAAACGACTCGCCCAGCAACACGAACGGGCGGTCCGTCGGCAGTTGTTGCCATACGCGTTCCACCAGGGCGGAGTAGCCCAGCACCTGATCGGCGGGGTAATCCAGCACTTGCACGGGCAGGCTGGGGTCCAGGGCCTGGCGCAGCGGTTCGAACAGGGTGCCGGTGCCGTCCATCCCCGGCAGCAGCACCAGGGTCGGCGAAAGAGGGGTGGCCATCAGTGGCGCTGTCCTTGCGGGGTGGAAGGGAAGTGGGCGGCGCGCAGCATAGCGCAGCCACTCGTTCGACACAGCCCATAGAGGCAGGCCAGAGGGCTGCAGAGGGTTTTGTTGAGCTGAATCAAAACCTCACCCGATACCGGCAATTTTCTCCAGAAGTCACGCAGCTTTTCACAAATTTGAGTTAACCCTTGGTTACAAACTGTGGCTAAAATGCCAGCCGACGGCCAGATGCCGAGGGCCGGATCGGCGATGCAAGCCTTCGCCGATCATGTTTTTTTCAACTCAGACGCTGCCATTTGCCTTTGGCCCTCCGGGCTTTCAGGGGCGCAGCATGTTCTCTTCTGACGTGTGACGATTTCCGTGAAACTCATCATTGCCGCTGTATACGTTTTATCCATTGCGTACGTACACCTGCGGGGGCGCGTGCGCCATAAACTGGGACGCCAACTCAGCGATCACTCGACCTTCCTGGCGCCCATCAACTGCTTCCTCTATCTGTTCTCCAAGTTTCCCAACCGGCCCTACCTGGACCCGGCCGACTTCCCCGAGATGAACAAGCTGCAGGAGCACTGGGAAGAGATCCGCGCCGAAGGTCAGCAGTTGCTGCAGGCCGGGGAGATCAAGCGCTCGGACCAGTACAACGACGTGGGTTTCAACTCGTTCTTCAAGACCGGCTGGAAGCGTTTCTACCTCAAGTGGTACGGCGACAGCCACCCTTCGGCGATGAAACTGTGCCCGCGCACCACTGAACTGGTGCAGAGCATCGGCTCGATCAAGGCGGCGATGTTCGCCGAGCTGCCGCCCGGTTCGCGCCTGGTTCGCCACCGCGACCCGTATGCCGGGTCCTACCGCTATCACCTGGGGCTGTCCACGCCGAACAACGAAGGCTGCTTCATCGAAGTCGACGGCGAGCGCTACCACTGGCGCGACGGCGAAGCGGTGATGTTCGACGAGACGTACATCCACTACGCGGAAAACACCACCGAGCAGAACCGCATCATTCTGTTCTGCGACGTCGAGCGGCCGATGCAGTATCGCTGGGCGGCAGCGTTCAACCGCTGGTTCAGCCGCACCGTGATGTCCGCCGCCGGCTCGCCCAACGACGCCGGGGACAAGACCGGTGGCCTCAACCGCGCCTTCAACAAGCTGTACAAGATCCGCCTGCGGGGCAAGGAACTGAAGAAGCGCAACCGCACCCGCTACTACCTGGAAAAGTGGGCGATCTTCGCCGCCTTGCTGCTGCTGTTCATCTATATCTGACCGGCCCAGCCCGCCTCTTGGCCTGCTCCTGCATCTGGAGGCGGGCCTGCGCAGGGGCTGGCCGCGGACACCGGGTGTTACAGGTTCTACCGGATTATTTAATTAACAAAGCCGAACCCTGGGCGTAGCGTGGAATCGTATTCGATACCTTGTCGCTCCTCAGGAGGCTTGTCATGAACCGTCTGGCTCGCGGCCTTGCCGCATTGATCACGCTGGCCTGGGCCAGTGGCGCCGCCTGGGCCGCCAGCCCTGAAACGCCTCCTTTCAATCCGCTGCCAGGTGCCATGCAGCTGGCGCAAAACCTGCCCAACAGCGGCAACAACGACCCCTACAGCAACCCCATTCGTCGGGCCAATCCCAACAGCATGCAGGGCACCCGGAGCGCCAGTCCGCCGGTGCGCGGCCCCAGCACCGCGCCCATTGGCCGGCCGCCCAGCCTGGAAAATGGCGGTATCGGCAATGGCTATCCCCGTGGCGGGGTGCAGCGGCCAAACCCCGATCCGCGGGTGCAAAGTCCCCGAAACAACGATAGCGACAACAGCAACCGGCGCTGAGGTGCCTTGCTGGATGGGCGGCCGCCGCCGCGCGGGTCGCCAGGGATTCTCTTGAGCCATAGAAGGAAGCGAGCATGTTGCGTAAAACCCTATTGGCCACCTTGTGCGCCAGCGTTCTGCTGGGCAGTGCCTTGCCCGCTTCGGCGGCCAGTGCCCAGTCCTTTGCCAGTGAGCAGGGCCGTCTCAGCCTGACCCCGGTGGTGCAAGGCTTGCAGCATCCCTGGGCCCTGGCATTCCTGCCGGATCGCCAGGGCATGCTGGTCACTGAGCGTCCCGGCAACCTGCGCCTGGTGAGCCCGGACGGCAAGCTTTCGGCTCCCTTGAGCGGGGTGCCCAAGGTTTGGGCCAATGGCCAGGGTGGCTTGCTCGACGTGGCGCTGTCGCCGGACTTCCAGCAGGACCGCCTGGTGTACCTGTCCTATGCCGAGGGCGGTGGCGAGGGCGGGACTGCCGGCACCGCGGTGGGTCGCGGCCGCTTGAGCGATGACCTGAGCGGGCTCAAGGATTTCCAGGTGATCTTCCGCCAGGAGCCGAAGCTGTCCACCGGCAATCACTTCGGTTCTCGGCTGGTGTTCGACCGCGACGGCTACCTGTTCATCACCCTGGGGGAGAACAACAACCGCGCCACCGCCCAAGACCTGGACAAGCTTCAGGGCAAGATCGTGCGCCTGTATGCCGATGGCCGGGTGCCGGACGACAACCCCTTTGTCGGCCGGGCCGGGGTGCGGCCGGAGATCTGGAGTTTTGGCCACCGCAACCCCCAGGGCGCGGCGCTCAACCCCTGGAGCGGCACCCTGTGGGAGAACGAGCACGGGCCCAAGGGCGGCGACGAGATCAACCTGATCGAGCGGGGCAAGAACTACGGCTGGCCCCTGGCGACCCACGGGGTCGACTATTCCGGCCAGCCGATTCCCGAGGCCACGGGCCAGACGGTCCCGGGTACCCTGGCCCCGCATCACGTCTGGGAGAAATCTCCCGGCATCAGCGGCATGGCCTTCTACGACGCCGAGCGCTTCAAGCCCTGGCAGCACAACCTGTTCATTGGCGCCCTGGCCGACCGCGAGCTGATTCGTCTGCAATTCGACGGCGACCGTGTCACCCAAGAAGAGCGTCTGCTGGGGGACCTCAAGGTGCGCATTCGCGACGTGCGCCAGGGGCCGGACGGTTATCTGTACCTGCTCACCGACGAGGATCAGGGCGGCCTGTACAAGGTTGGCCTGGAATAACCCGCCCCAACACCCACAGCCGTAGGAGCTGGCTTGCCAGCGAAAGCGTCGGCGAGCACAGCACCAGGCTCAAGGATCGCTTCGCCGGCCAGCCGGCTCCTACGCCTGGGGGCGCGAGGAGAGGATGACCGCGGCGCGCAGCTTGCTGCTGCCAAAACTGCACATCTTATCGAACTCGCCGTGGCTCACCGGCAAGTGCTGGCAGTCCATGGGCTGGCGGTGCTGGCTGTGGTCCACATCCGGATCGTGCAGGTAGACGAAGTCGTCGTCGCAGTCGGTGACTATCACCCAGTGGGGGGCCTTGGAACGGGTCAGGCGGTAGCTGCTGATCAGGACCAGGGGCTGGCCGCCTTCACTGAGGCGCCTGGGCAGGTCCAGCGGTCCGCCCAGCACCTGCTGCACCTCACTGGCGTCCAGCTCCTTGCAGAACTCGTCGTGGACCAGGCGCATGACGTCCTTTTTATGCTCGTCACGCACGCCATTGAGAAACAGCGGCCCGGCGCTGTTGACCTGCAGGCGCACGGCAAAGCCGCGGCGCCAGGCCGCCAGCGCCAGGCCCTGGGGGCTGCAGCCCCCGTGGCCGGAAGTCATGAATACTGTGGTGGCTTCGCGCCAGATCTGCAGTTCCTCGCGCCGCTCCAGCGAGCGCGAGGGTTGCAGGGCGGCCATGGCCATCAGCAGGCAGGCCGGGCCACAGGTGAAGTCGGTGGTCTGCTGGTAGTAAGGCACGCGGATGGAGCGGGTTTCGCGGTGCTGAAGGATGCGCTTTTCCAGGCGCAGGGCATCGGCGTGGTCTTCGTAATAGTCATGGATCCGGGCAAAGCGCCGGTAGCCATGGCGTTCGTACAAGGCCAGCGCCGCCGGATTGTCGGTGCGTACCTCCAGGCGCAGATAGGCGCAGTCATGGGCCAGGGCGCAGGCCTCGATCCGTTGCAGCAGGCGTTTGCCCAGGCCCAGCCCGCGGGCGTCCTCGGCAATGGCGATGGAGTACAGGCGCGCCAGCGAGGTGCCGCGATGAAACAGCACCAGGGCATAGCCGAGCAAGCGTGCCTGATGCTCGGCCACCAGCAGTTGGCCGTGGGCGCGGTTGATCATCCACAAGAAGCTGCGCGGGGTCAGCCGGTCGCTGGTGAAACATTGCTGTTCCAGGGCCACCAGCGCCGGCAGATCGTCGGGGGTTGCAGTGCGAAAGACAAGATCCATATAACCGCCGTAAAAGTTGCGTAACGAAACGAGACTTCAAAAAAAGTTCGTGCTTAATAGAAAGGGTCAGGTTCTTCAGCGAGAGCGAACTTTATGTCAGCGGTACAAGGTCATTGGCGAGAAGTATCCGAGCAAAGTTTGCCGGCGACAATCACTTCGGCAAGTTATTTTTCCCCACTGGGCCGAACTTCAAGTCAAGTCATCATCATTGTCGAACGCAAGGAAGACTGGGCGTCCTACTTTCCCAGCGAAGACATTCTCACGGCCCAGGAATACCTCGAACAGAGCCGCGAAAGCGTGCCGGGAAAACGCGTTCAGGTGATCAACCTGTGCCGCAGCTACAAGTACCTGGGGCACGGTTATTACTGCTCGTTGTTGGCCGAGGCCCGCGGCCACCGGGTGATTCCCTCGGTGCGCACGATCAGCGAACTGACCCGCAAGGCCCTTTACGGGCTGGCTCTGGACGACCTGGACAAGACCCTGGAAAAAGCCCTGAGCAATCATCTTTACAGTGATACCGAAGGTTTTACCTTGACTCTTTACTTTGGCCGGACGCATATCGAGCCATTGCAGGAGTTGGCCCGCCAGTTGTTTGAACTGTTTCCCTGTCCGATTCTGTTAGTTGATTTCAAGAGAACTGACAGTTGGCATATCGAAGGCGTGAAGTCCGGTGCCTTGCACAAGTTGCGCGATGATCAGGAAGATCAGTTTGCCAACTCGCTGGACAGTTTCAGCCGCAAAGTCTGGCGGGTGCCGCGATCCCGGCAACTGGCCCGTTATGACCTGGCGATACTCCACGATCCCCATGAAGCACTACCGCCTTCCAATGCCCGGGCGCTGGAGAGTTTTATCCGGGTCGGCAAGGGCCTGGGCATCGACGTGGAACTGATCGAGAAGAAGGACTACTCGCGGCTGGCCGAATACGACGCGTTGCTGATCCGCGAAACCACCAGCGTCGACAACCACACCTACCGCTTTGCCAAGAAGGCCGAGAGCGAAGGGCTGGTGGTGATGGACGACCCGACCTCGATCCTGCGCTGCACCAACAAGGTCTATCTCACCGATCTGCTCAAGGGCCATCAACTGGGCATGCCTGCCACCGAGATCCTCTACAAGGAGCGACCGGAAGACTTCGAGCGGGTCGGCGAACGCCTGGGCTTTCCCCTGGTGCTGAAGATCCCCGACGGCTGTTTCTCGCGAGGCGTGATCAAGGTCGAGAGCCAGCAGGCGCTGCTTGCGGCCACCGCCGAACTGTTCGAGCACTCGGTGCTGCTACTGGCCCAGGAATTCTTCTACACCGAGTACGACTGGCGCATCGGCGTGCTCAATCGCAAGCCGATCTTTGCCTGCCAGTACTTCATGTCCAAGGGCCATTGGCAGATCTACAACCACAAGGCCAAGGGCCAGGACATCAACGGCGAGTGCCGCACCCTGGCGGTCCACGAAGCGCCGCGGGCGGTGGTGGAACTGGCGGTGAAGACCGCCAACCTGATCGGCGACGGGCTGTACGGGGTCGACCTCAAGCAGTCCGGGGACAAGGTGGTGGTGATCGAGGTCAACGACAACCCCAACCTCGATGCCGGCATCGAGGACGCCTACCTGCAGGACGACCTGTATTCCCTGGTGCTGGAGGAGTTCGTCCGGCGCCTGGAACTCAAGCGTCGCGGCCAGGCCTGGTGAGGCGCCGATGATCCACAGCTATCGGCTGGCCCACGGCAGCCTGCAAGCAGTGCCTGAGCTGGACGCCCAGGTCATGCTGTTCAGCAACCCGGACCTGGCGGAGCGCGACCTGTTGCACAGCGCCTTCAAGCTCGACGAGCACGCCCTGGCCTCGGCGCTGGACCCGGACGAGGTGTCGCGCATCGAATTCCACCCCGATTACCTGTTCCTGATCTGGAAGCGTCCGGAAAACTATTCCGGCGGCGGCAGCCTGTCCTTCGAGGTGTCGTCCTGCGGCCTGCTGTTTTCCCCGGACCGGCTGCTGGTGATCGCTCCCGACCACACGCCGTTGCAGGGGCTGGGCGCGCGGCACAATCTGCATACCCCGCTGGATGTGTTGCTGGACCTGCTGCTCAACAACATCCATCACTACCTGGGGCACCTCAAGGTGATCAAGCTGGTGGCCCGCGAGCTGCAGGACAAGTTCAACAGCTCTATGGAAAACCGCCACCTGATGCAGATGTTCAACCTCAGCGAGAGCCTGATCTATTACCTCAACGCCCTGCACAGCAATGGCGCGCTGCTGACCCGGCTGCGCAACCATGCGCAAAAGGAGTGCTTCGGCCCGCAGGCGGTTGGCCTGATCGACGACCTGATCATCGAGAACAACCAGTGTTACAAGCAGGCGGAAATCTACTCGACGGTGTTTGCCGGGCTGATGGACGCCCGGGGCAACCTGATGAACAACAGCACCAACAAGCTGTTGCGCAAGCTGACCCTGATCAACGTGGTGTTCCTGCCGCTGAACCTGATTGCCAGCATCGGCGGCATGTCCGAATTCAGCATGATGACCGCCGGCACGCCGTGGTGGATCGCCTATTCGCTGTTGCTGCTGGCCATGCTGCTGGCGGCGGCCGGCATGTCCCTGGGGCTGCGGCGGCTCAGCGGGCACAGCGAGAAGGCCTGCTGAGTCTTACTGCGGCTGCAGGGTCAGCACCTCAAAGCCGTCGCGGGTCACCGCCACCGTGTGTTCCCACTGGGCCGAGAGGCCGTTGTCGCGGGTCACCACGGTCCAGCCGTCCTTGAGCCCGCGGACCCGGGCGCTGCCCTGGTTGAGCATCGGCTCGATGGTGAAGACCATGCCTTCTCGCAGTTCCAGGCCGGTGCCGGGGCGACCGAAGTGCAGGATCTGCGGTTCCTCGTGCATCTGCCGGCCGATACCGTGGCCGCAGTATTCACGCACCACGCTGTAGCCCTTGGCCTCGGCGTGGGCCTGGATGGCATGGCCGATATCGCCGAGTCGAGCGCCGGGGCGCACCACCTTGATCGCCGCCCACATGGCCTCGAAGGTGGTGTCCACCAGGCGCCGGGCCTTGGGGCCGACCTCGCCGATCAGATACATCTTGCTGGCGTCGGCGATGTAGCCGTGCTTTTCCAGGGTGATGTCGATGTTGACGATGTCGCCGTCCTTGAGCACGGCCTTGGCGTGGGGCATGCCGTGGCACACCACCTCGTTGATCGAGGTGTTGATGCAATAGGGGTAGTTGTACTGGCCCTTGCTCGCCGGGCGCGCCTTGAGCTGGTGGCGGATGAAGTGTTCCACCGCGCTGTCCAGCTCCAGGGTCGACAGGCCCGAGGCGACAAAACCGTCGAGAAAGGTGAATACCTCGGCCAGCAGCCGCCCGGATTCGCGCATCAGCGCCAGTTGTTCCGGGGTCTTGATCAGGGCCTGGGTCATGCTTGCCCCCTGAGCAGATCGGTCTTGTTGAGCAGCAACTTGTTGATCAGGTCGTTGTAGGCCAGGTGCGGGTTGAGCTCGGCCAGCAGGCCGATCTTGATCCAGAACTCGGCCTGGGCGTTGATCGAGCGATCCATGGCGGCGCTGGCCACGCGGATCTGTTGGTGCAGTTCATCGGAGATCTTGACGATGCCCATGTCTGGGGGCTCCCTTGAGCAAATATACGAATCGTATATGTTTCGTATAATCAGCGGCAAGCGGCAAGCGGCAAGCGGCAAGCGGCAAGCGGCAAGCGGGTAGCAGGTGGGGAGCGGGGTTGCTTTGTGTGAGCCTGGGAGAAAAGCGTTGACCGCCAGGGGCTGGCGCGGTTAGTTTCCGGTCCATGACTTTTTCTGCCGATCGTTCCCAGCCAAGCATTATTACCGCCATTACCGATTGGCGGGCTTGCTGACGACTGCACCCAACCCGCCCTGGAGGCGGGTTTTTTCTCTCTGTCTCCCGGGCTCCGAACACAGCCAGGAGCACCTTCATGAATCACCCCAGCCGTCTTGCCAGCACCCCTTTGCCCAGCGCCGACATGGCCTTGCTGGAACGCTACGTGAAGATGATCCTCGCCGCGCCGGTCTACGACCTGGCGATCTGCACGCCGTTGCAGGCGGCGCCCGCCTTGTCGCAGCGGCTGGGCAATCAGGTCCTGCTCAAGCGCGAGGACCTGCAGCCGACCTTTTCCTTCAAGATCCGTGGTGCCTACAACCGCCTGGCGCAACTCACCTCGGAGCAGAAGCGGCGGGGGGTGATCACCGCGTCCGCCGGCAATCATGCCCAGGGCGTGGCCCTGGCCGCGCGGGAACTGGGGATCAAGGCGAGCATCGTGATGCCTGCCAGCACCCCGGAACTCAAGGTGCTGGGGGTGCGCAGCCGCGACGCCGAGGCGATTTTGCATGGCGAGAGCTTTCCCTTTGCCCTGGCCCACGCCCTGAGCCTGGCCGAGCGCACCGGCAGCACCTTCGTCTCGCCCTTTGACGATCCCCAGGTGATTGCCGGGCAGGGCACCGTGGCCATGGAGATCCTGCGCCAGCAGCCGGGGCCGCTGGACGCGATCTTCGTCCCGGTGGGCGGTGGCGGATTGATCGCCGGAATCGCCGCCTACGTCAAATACCTGCGGCCGCAGATCCGCATCGTCGGGGTTGAGTCGGAACATTCCAACTGCCTGCAGCAGGCGTTGGCGGCGGGGGAGCGGGTGGTGTTGCCCAAAGTGGGAACCTTTGCCGACGGTGTCGCGGTGGCGCAGATCGGCGAGCATGGTTTTCAGATCTGCCGGCATCACGTGGATCAGGTGATCAGCGTCAGCAACGATCAGTTGTGCGCCGCGATCAAGGACATCTACGACGACACCCGCTCGATCACCGAGCCTTCCGGCGCCCTGGCGGTGGCCGGGATCAAGCAGTACGTGGCCCGAAGCGGCATCAGTGGCCAGACCCTGGTGGCCATCGACTCCGGCGCCAACATCAATTTCGACAGCTTGCGCCACGTCGCCGAGCGCGCCGCCTTGAGCAGCCTTTCGGCCTAGCAGCGGGCTTGCCAGCCAAGCCCTCCGCCTTCCAGGCCTCTTCGCCGGCTAAGCGCAGCGCCGCCCGGCCGGTTCCTAGGACAGCAGTGGGCGCAGGAAGCTGCGTTCGTAACTGAGGATGAACTTCTTCTCCATCACCGACGCCACCAGGGCCACGCTGTCCGGATCGCTCAGAGCGCGCTGGCGATAGGCTTCGTAATCGGCCAGGGACGGGAAGCTGAACAGGCAATAGGCAATGTTGCTGGCCCCTTCGGAAGGCAGGAAATAGCCATGGTGGGTGCCGCCCAGACGCTTGACCACGGCGATCCAGGCTTTGGAATAGGCTTCGAACTCGGCCAGTTGGTAGGGATCGATCACGTATTTGACATGGCAGGTAATCAAGGAGGGAACTCCGGGCGAGGGCAAGGATCAGCGTTGTATCAGGTGCGACTCTTCGAGCGGGCCACGCTGTGGACCAAGACCCGGGCATTCTGCGGGGCGGCAAACCAGCAGCGCAACCGCCAGCCATTGCCGGCTTACGTCAAAACCCTGGGTACTGAGAGCGAAATCGAATTAAGCAAGCTCGCCAAAGCGGCTTACTCTGTAACCTGGCTGGGTCTGTCAGGACAAAACCGATCCAAGCCAGGATCACTAGCGAACACGGACGTCGCGGCCAGCAGGGATCTGCCCATTGATTGGTCGTGTTGAATAAAAGGAGAGCGTCAGCATGTTTTTATCTGCCCTGGAACTGCGCAACATCATTGAGAGCAGCTTTCTGCCCAAACGCTGCCAATGCACCCTGAGCCCGGACCTGTCGATGACGGTCAAGGTCTATGGCGACCATGAAACCGACCGGGTCGAACTGGTGGTCAGCGGCATTGACGCTGCCCAGCTCAATGGCTGCCGGGAAATCAACGAACTGATCGCCGAATTGCGCTACGACCTGGCCAATGCCCCGGGCGGGGTGTCAGGCCTCAAGCGCAGGGCCCATTGAGCGCGCTCACCCGGCAACGCTCAGCCGCGCGGGCCCCTGTGCCTGCGGCACGCCGTGTCAGTTTTCGTACATGCAGGCGTGGGCGTGCTTCTGGTAGGAGATTTCCGCCAGTTCTCCAGCCTTGTTGATGTAGCGCATGTTGGCGGTCACCACCTCGCAGCGGCTGGTCGGCGGCTCGGTCATGGAGATGACCTTGGCGACGTCCAGGCGCATGCCGTACTGATAAGGCACCACCTCCACATTGACATCCGAGGCCTGGGCCAGACCGGTGAATCCGCACAGGGCCAGGGCGGCCAGGGCAAAGCGCTTGCGTGTGTTCATACTGGTTCTCCATTACAGACAATGACGGTTCGGTCTGGGGACCGAACCCGCTGCACGAAGCCCTAAAAGCGTTGCGGGCCAGTGCGCTCCGAAACAGAGTGCTTATTTAGGATTAATCTATCATTAAGAGTCTCTTGATAGATTTTGAAATATTTCGTTCCTGTCCTATATACCGCCCGCGCTCGCCGGCCCGCCTTCACAGTTCGCTGTAGGCGATCCGTCGATGCTGGGGCAGGGCGTGGTTCAGCAACTGCTCCAGGGATTGCCCGGGTGGCAGGTAGTCGTCGCCGAAATCGCCATCGGCCAACCGGGTCGGATGCGCCACCACTTCCACCACGCCGGCCGGGCGAAAGCCCTGCTGCAGGTCCCTGGGCGTGCACACCCAACGCACCGCGCCTCCCGCCAGCCAGGCGATGCGCCGGTTCAAGGCGCTTTTGAACAGCCGCTTGAGCGGTCCGATATTGCCGCCGACATTGCGCGCCAGGCGCACAGGCACCCCCTGGCGGGCGGCGAAGCGAGCGACGATCGGCGCCACCGGCCACAGGTTGTGCACATGCTGGTGCGAATCGATATGGCTGGGCCGCAGGCCCTGGTCGACACAGCGTTGCCACTGCGCCTGAAGCTCCTGCCACACCGCCTCGGCCGCCGCTTTCGGCAGGCGCAGGGCCGAGCGCGACAGGCCCAGCTCGAATTGCCCCTGGGCGTTGCAGAACAGCGGCTGGCGGGCAATGCCCTGGCTCAGGGGCGCGCCGTAGGTCAGGTTGAAATGCAGGCCGATGCGCCCCAGCAACCCGTGCTCATGGCTCAGGCGACAGGCATCCTCGAAGGCCGGCATGTTGGCCATCAGGGTCGCCGAGCTGATCACCCCGCGCTGGAAGGCGCGCAGGGTCAATTGGTTGTAATCCGGGTCGAGGCCGAAATCGTCGGCGTTGACGATGACCCGGTTCGCGCGGGTCACCCTGAGGGTCTGTTTCATGGACAGGTTCCTTGTGCTTTGCCGGCCTGGCGGCGTTCGCGCCAGGCCTTGAGGCGCGGTTTGAGCAGCAGCCAGAGGCGTTCGACGAGCCCCAGCAACAGGCCCCGGGGGCGCCAGGAATAAAAGCTCCAGCGCTGCTGCAGGACCACGCCGCTCATGCGTTCGTGCAGTTGATGGCTGGAACGACTGAGGCTGACCCGCGAGGCGTCCACCCACTGCCAGCCATCCTCCAGCCCCCAGCGAATCCACTCGTCCAGCAGCAGCCGGCCGCTGCCCAGATTGGCGTAGTCGGCGAGGAAGGCGATGTTGTAGTCATACAGGCGTCCGCGCTCCAGCAGGCCCAGGCGATAGCTGATGCAGCGTCCCTGGTGCTCCAGCATCACCACCCGCACACCGCCCTCGGCGGCCAGCCCGCGCAACGCGGTGCCCATCCATTGCTGTCGCTGAGGCCCGGAGAAGATCCCCAGGCCGTCGGCGCCTTTCCAGCTGGCTTGCTCCACCTCGCGCAGGCGCTGCAGCAGTTGATCGATGTCGTCGGCCCCGGGGTTCAGGCGAACCACCCGGGCGTCGATTTCCCCACAGCGCTTGCGGCCCCGGCGCAATTCATAGCGCAGGCTGCCGCTGGGTTCGTCGCGGTCGGCGGCGACGATCAGGTGCTCCGGCACGCGACAGCTCAGGGCCAGCTGGCTGTAGCTGCTGGCCCGGCGCCAGGGCGCCAGCAGGCGCTCGGCGTCCACCAGCTCATGCAGTTGCAGCAGGTCGTGGGGCAGGCGGCGGCGGATGTGCCCGAGCGCCTCGCCCATGGCGTGCTGGCCGGCCTCGGCCACCAGCAGCGCCAGTCGGTCGCTCAGGGGATGACCCAGGTGGCGCACCACCTGCAGCGTCAGTCCGGCCCGGGATTCGCGGCCGCGAATCAGCGGCAGGCACAGCAGCAACTGTTCGCCCTGCCAGCCCAGGAGAATCTGCAACTGCTGCTGTTGCAGGGCCTGTTCCGCGCCCCGCAGCCAGCTCAGGCGATTGAACGGCGTTGCCCCCTCGACCTGCTGGCGCAGTTGTTCATAGGCCCCGGCGGGGAAGTCTTGCGCGCCAAGGCTGGCGCACCATTGCCAACGCAGCTTCACGAGCGCTCCTTGTCATGGCCGGTGGCGGCCGGGGATTGGGCCAGACGACCGCGGCGCAAGTGCTGCAGACGGGGCTGGTGGTAGGGCCGGCGGCGGTGCCAGTGCAGGCAGCGCAACAGGCAGTGCACGTGCAGGGATTCGCCGACTTCCTGAAAGCCCAGGCGCATGTGCATCTTCAGCGCCGGCTCGTTGCGCACATTGACCAGGGCCCGGGTGGCCTTGAAGCCCCGTTCGCGGTACTCGTCCCAGAGCATCTTCTGCGCCAGGATCACCACCCCGGAGCCGCGAAAGGGCGGCGCGCATTCACCGGCGAACTGATACAGGCAGCCCGGCGGCAGGCGCATCCAGCAGCGGTACAGTTGATCGTCGTAGTAATCGCGCTCGCTGACCCAGACCATCATCATCACGTTGCCGTCTTCATCCAGGTGCGCGCTGCCGCGACTGCCCTTGTCCAGCAGGCCGCGAATGGCTGGCAACTGGGCCTTGAAGTACTTGTCGAAGGCCGGCAGCAGGTCCCGGGTAATAGGCACCTGGGGCCAGCGGCTGGGGCTGATGGGGCAGGGCACCGGCAGGGCCAGGGTGCGTTCCAGGGTCAGCAGTTCCCAGTGGTAATAGAAGAAGCGTTCACGCACTACCCGCAGGGTGCCCCGCAGGCCCTTGCGGCGGATTTTGGCCAACAGGCCGGTCAAGCGACTCATAGGGTGTTCCAGGTCAAGGCGAACAGGGTTTCACCGGGCAGCTGGAAGCTGGCCCGGCCTTGGCTGCACTGCAACTGGCCGGCGCGGGCGCGGCCATCGGCCCCGAGCAGTTGCAGGCTGGGGGCGGACTCGCAGAGCCGTGGCGCGCCCCCCAGATCGATGGTCTGCTCCCGCGGAGTCTTGGCCACCCCCAGCAGGCTGTGGCGCGGGCCGTCCCGCAGGGCCAGGGCATCCACTTCAAAAGCCGGGTTGTCCAGGGCCTGGACCTCGCCCAGCCAGTGTTGCTGGATGAACTGCTGGGCCACGGCCACCGGCTTGAGGCTGAAGCGCTGGGCATCCTGCTGGGCCAGCATGCCCTTGGGGTATTCCGGTTCGTCGGCGGCCTGGAACCAGTTGAGCATGTCCAGCAGGCCGTCCTGGGAGGCGTTGATCACCACCGAGGTCCACCACAGGGCGGCGTAGTGGGTGTCCTGCTGGTAGGGGCTCAGGTCCGGGCCGCTGGAGATATTGGTCTGGCTCAGCAGCAACGCCTTGCGCGGCCGGCCTTGCTCGTCCAGGCCCACCAGATCCGCGGCGGCGCGCACGCTGGCGCGATAGCGACGGGTGGCCAGCAGGTCGCGGATCATCCACTCGTGCCAGGCCAGGGCGTCGATGTCGGCCGCGTGCTCGGCCAGCAGTTGGCGGGCCCAGTCGATGCCCCGGCGCTGCCCGGCGCCGACGCGAAAGGGGCCGTCCAGCAGTCGCGAGCTGACCGGCATGGCGATGCGCACCCCGGCGGCCCGGGCCTCGGGGTTGGCCTTGGTGTGTTCCAGCATCCGCGCGAAATAGTCAGCGAACACCCCATAGCTGGGGTAGTTGAGGTTGGGTTCGTCGGCGAACGCCAGGTAGTGCAGGCCCTGGTTACCCAGCTGCACGCTGTCCGCCAGCCAGGCGTCGAGCCCGGCGAAACTGCTGCTGTCCGCCTCCAGCACCGCGCGGCGCCCGGTGCCGGCCAGCAGGGTGATGTCACGGTCGATGTTGAACGTCTCGCGGTACAGACGGCGGAAGCTCAGCTCCCGTCCGGGCTCCTGGCGGATCACATCGACGAAGCTGTAGAAGTTGGCCGCCCGTGGTCCCAGGGCCCGCAGCAGGTCGAAGGTCGATGGCGGCGGTTCGGCATAGGGCAGGGCGATCCCCAATTGCGGGCTCGGCCCGCGCCCTTGTGGCTTGAGGGTCAGTTCGACCCGGCTCGGGGTCCATTGCAGCGGGTGCAACTGGCGCAGGTCCTGGGCGAACAGGTTGGCGCTGCCGTCGAGCCAGAACGCCGCCTTGCCCGAGCCGCCCAGGGACAGGCGCCAGATTTCGTCCTGCCCGGCCACGGGCAGGGCAATCCGGTCGAACTGCCCGTACTGCGGATGCTCCACCAACGCCAGGCGCCGCTGCTCGCCGTCGCTCAGGCGCGTGGCCTGGAGCACGCTGACCCCGCCGTAATACTTGCCGGCCAGTTGTGCCTGTTCGCCGGCGGCCACGCGAAAGTACAGCTCGACGCCGCTGGGCACATCGGCGCTGAAATGCACCTTGGCCGGTTCGAACTGGGCCAGGGTCGAGCTGTCGTGGCTGACCTTGAAGTTGCGAAAGCTGTAGCCCGGCACCTGCAGCCGATAGTCGCCCCGGGCGGCGGGCAGCTGGACCTCGCGCTGGCCGTAGGGTTGATCGGCGCGAATGTCCAGCTGTTGCAGCAACTGGCCATCGGGTTGCAGCAGGTACAGCTGCTCCTGGTTGGCATCGCTTTGCCAGGCCGGGCTCCAGCGCAGTTGCAGGGTGTCGGGGGTGTCGACCTGCAGGTACAGGCTGCCGTCGCGGATATCGGCCCATTGCATGGGCGCCGCGCGCAGCGAAGGGGTCGCCGTGATCAGCATCAGGGCGAACAGGTAACGGGGTTTCATCAGGTCTTTTCCTTAGGGCGCAACCATTGGCGCACGTGGGCAATGTCTCCGGGCAGCAGAAGCAGGGTGCGGTACCAGGGCACGCCACTGAGCCGGCAGTACAGGCCGAGCATCACCAGGCTCACCGCCAGGTAGGCGATGGACGAGGCCAGGCCGGCGCCGACGATGCCAAGTGGCGGGATCAGCAGCGCGTTGAGCAGCAGGTTGAGCAGGGCGCCGCCGGCCAGCAGCAGCGACAGGCTGCCGGGGCGCTGCTTGCCCAGCAGGTCCAGGCGCAGGATGCTCGCGTAGCACAGGCCGAACAGCCCCGGCAGCAGGGCCAGCAGGGCGCCGTAGGCCGGGGCATAGGCGGCGCCGAACAGGGTGACGATCAGCCACTGGCCGATCAGCGCCATGCCCAGGCAGGCGCCGAGCATCACCGTGGCGGTCAGGCGCAAAGCCAGGGCGGTGAGCTGCTCGATGCCGTGGCCTTGCTGCAGCAGGCGCTTCATCAGCGGCGTGGTCACCGCCTCGGGAATGATCAGCAGCAGTTCGGCGGCGGCGCTGGCCATGGCGTACCAGCCGAGGGCGGCGGGGTCCAGCAGGGCACCGATAAACAGGTAGTCCGAGCGCAGCATCAACTGTTGCGACAGCACCCCGGGGTGGCTCTGGGCGCTGTAGCGCAGCAGCTTGCCTTGCTCCCCGGTCTGCCAGCGCAGGCGCAGGTCATGCCAGCGCCGCAGCCATAACACGCCGACCACCACCACCAGCAAGGTGCCGCCCAGCCAGCTGACCAGGGCCGCCGACAGCGGCTGGTCGCGCCAGATCCACCACAGGCCGACGAACAGCAGCAGCGGCACCAGGGATTCCAGCAGGCGCAGGGCGTTGAAGGCCTCGACCCGGCCGTCGGCGTTGTGCAGGGTCAGCAGGCCGCTCTTGAGCACGCTCAGCGGCACCGCCAGCAGCAACAGCCAGGCCAGGTCCCCCAGTTGCAGGCTCAGTTCCCAGTGGCTGCCCAGGGTCTGCATCAGGCACAGTCCGGCCAGGGTCAGCAGGCTGGCCAGCAGGCAGCCGTAGACCAGCACCTGGGTCAGCAGCAGGCCCATGGGCCGCTGGCGCGCGGCTTCATAACCGACGGCGGTGTTGAGGCCGCCGCTGGTCAGGGCCGCGATCAGGTCCGGCAGGGTGCTGAGCAGGGCGAACAGGCCGCGATCCGCCGGGCCCAGCAGGCGCGCCAGCAACACGTTGCGCAACAGGCGCAGGCCGATCATTGCCAGCCGCGTGCCCATGCTCAGGATCAGGTGCCAGAGGTAGCCGCCGCGCTTCATGCCCGGGCCCCTTGCAGCAGGCGCCAGGCCAGCAAGCCCGGGCGGGCGGCGCTGGCCTGGCTGACATCAATGCGTGGCAGGGCCAGCCACGGATTGCCCTCGGCCTCGATCAGCCCCGGACGAGTGCCCAGGGCGTAGCGATAACCCAGCTCGGCCACCGCCGCGCGGACCTCGGGATTGTGATCGCCGTTGGGGTAGCAATACACCCCCAGCGGCGCCTGGCAATGCTGCTGCAGGGCGGCGTGGGAGCGTTGCAGGTCGGCGCGCAGCGCCGGGCCGTCCAGGCGGGTGAGAATCCCGTGGCTGGCGCCATGGGGACCGAAGCGCACCAGCCCCGAACGCTCCAGGCGCTTGACCTGCGCCCAGTCCAGGCTATGCGGCGGGTGGTCGTCCGGGCAGCTGTCGGCCAGGGCCTGCAGGCTCTGCGGGGCCAGCCCCTTGAGGCGTTGCAGGTACTCGCCCAGCAGCCGGCTGCGGGCGTGCTCGGGGCCGGCTTGCAAAAGCGCCGCGGGCGGCGTCAGGGCCAGTGCCCGCAACTGCGCCAGCAGCGGTTGGGACGCGGCGCTGTCGGCCTGCCGCCACAGGGTTTCGCCGATGGACTCCCACCAGAAGCCCTGACGGCTGCCGATGAAGTCGGTGGACAGGAAGATGCTCGCCGGCATCTCGTAGCGCTCCAGCAACGGGTAGGCGAGCTCGGCATTGTCGCGCCAGCCGTCGTCGAAGGTCAGGGCCAGCCTGGGCCGCGCGCCACCGGGGTATTCCAGCAGATGCTCCAGGGGCACGCAGTCGAAGTGCCGCCGCAGCCAGCGCAGCAATTGCTCGAAGTGCTGCTGGCCGACGCACAGCGGGGCGCGATGGGGCAGGCTGGCGGCGCTGCCGTCGGCCAGCACCCGGTGCAGCATCAGCACCACGCCGGCGTCGCTCAGGCGCACCCGGGCCAGGCTGTGCAGGTAAGCGCTGCCGAGCAGGCGCTTGAGGGATTGCTTGAGGTTCATGTCAGCGATTCTGTTGTGGGTTCCACAGGGCGTAGCGCCGCCCGCGGAGAAACTGCCAGAGGCCCATGCTCATGCCGGCCAGGGTC
Organism: Pseudomonas protegens; assembly: GCF_013407925.2. Lineage (NCBI taxonomy): Bacteria > Pseudomonadati > Pseudomonadota > Gammaproteobacteria > Pseudomonadales > Pseudomonadaceae > Pseudomonas > Pseudomonas protegens. The sequence continues at coordinate 6,513,130 of NZ_CP060201.1, forward strand.
ACCAGCACGAAGCCGGCGAGACGAAACACCTTGGGCAGGCGCCCGCGCCGGTCCAGCAGGCCCAGCAGCCCGGCGCCGTAACCCAGCAACTGGGCCAGCAGGCACAGGCTGTAGAAGACCCCGGCGTTCCACAGCCACAGGTTGCTCAGCAGCAAGGGCAGCAACAGCACCGGGGCCAGGCGGCGGATCAGCTTGTGGCTGATCAGGGCGATGGCGTAGGCGCCGTGGCGCAGCGGGTTCATCAGCTCGCGGCGCTGGGCCAGGCTCTGCAGGCCGCCGACCGTGACCCGCAGGCGCCGGCGATACTGCTTGTCGGCGTCGTCCACGCCCTGGTCCAGGACCTGGGCCTCTTCGACATAGACGATGCGCTTGCCCGCCACCGGGGCGCAGGTGCTGATGAAGAAGTCGTCGTTGACCTCGGCGGGAATGCGCTGGAACAGCTCGCGGCGCAGGGCCAGCAGCGCGCCGTCGGCGGACACCATGCAGCCGGTGCGGTTCTCGGCCTGGCGCAACCAGGCTTCGTAATGCCGGTACAGGCTGTCGCCCAGGCTCAGGTTGTGCCCCGGGTTGGGGATGATCATGTGCCCGCCGCAGGCGCCCACTTGCGGGTCGGCCAGGGGCGCCAGCAGCTTGCCCAGGGTGTCGCCGGACCATTGGTTGTCGGCGTCGGTGAACACCAGGATGTCGTTGCGCGCTAGCTCCACCGCGGTGTTCAGGGCCCCGGCCTTGCCCACCCGGGGCAGGTCCAGGACCACGATCCGCGAGTCGCGCACGGCCAGGGCGGTGGCCACGGTGTCGTCGCTGGAGCCGTCGCTGGCGAGGATGATCTGCAGGTCCGTGGCCGGGTAATCCTGTTGCAGCAGGGTGCGCAGCTTGTGTTCGATGTGCGGGCCTTCGTTGTGGGCGGCGATGATCACGCTGACCGACAGCGGCTCACCCGCCTGCAGCGGGCGCGGACGCACGAACAGGCTGAGCAGGGCCAGCAGCAGCGGGTAACCGATCCAGGCATAGAAGGGCAGGAGCAGGCACAGCCAGAAAAGGGTCTTAGCCACGGTCAGGTCTCACGGCAGTACGGTTGAACAGACCCTGCACCAGGACCACGGCACCCAGGTGCAGGCGCACCCCGTGCAGCAGCCAGAGTTGCAGGACGAACAGCGGATCGCGTTGGCGCCAGCCCTGACGCAGGGCCAGCAGCAGCGGCGCCAGGGCGCCCAGCAACAGACACAGGGCGGCCGCCCCCGGCCGGCCCGCGACCAGGGCCAGCAGCGCCGCCGCGCTGAGCAGGGCGCAGGCCAGGCACAGCAAGGGGAAGCGCAACAGGCGCACATTCAGTCCCGCTGCCTTGAGCAACTGCCCGTGGCTGCCCTGGCGCCAGCGTTCCTTGCCGGCCCATTCGCCCCAGCTGCCTTCAAAGCCCCAGTGCAGCACCTGGGGCTCGGGCAGGCTGATCTGACGGGCGCCGGCGGCGTGCAGGCGCAGGCCGAAATCCTTGTCTTCGCCGGTGCGCAAGCGCTCGTCGAAACCGCCGACCCGCTCGAACCAGGCCCGCTGCAGGCACAGGTTGGCGCTGGGCAACCATTGCCGTTGCCGGGCCTGACGGCCGCCGGCCAGGCTGCGTCGTTGCCAGGCCCGGGCGAACCAGGGCGCGCAGCGCGGCGCGGCGCAATCCAGGGCAAAGACCTCGGCCCGCTGCTCGGCCAGGACCTGCTGCCAGAGTTGCAGCCAGTTGCCGGGCACCTCGATGTCGGCGTCGACGAACGCCAGGCAATCGCCGGTGGCCACCGCGGCGCCGCGATTGCGCAGGGCGCCGATGCCGATCCCCGGGCACAGCAGCACCCGCGCCCCCAGCTCGCGGGCGCGTTGCGGCCCCTGGTCGGTGGAGCCGTTGTCGACCACGATCAACTCGTAGTCGATGGCCGCGACCCGGGCCGCGAGGATCACGCTGTCCAGGGTGCGGGTGATGTGACGGGCCTCGTTGTACATGGGCACGATCACGCTGATCCTTTGCATCTTTGCCTCCCTTGGCCAGGTTTGCATTTATGAGGTGGGCAGCGGATCTGCTTCGGCTTCGAGCCGCAGCACGCTGGACAGGGCCAGGAAGATCCACAGGTACTTGTGGTTGGGCGCGCTGAGAAACAGCAGGAACACCGCCAGCGCCAGCAGGCTCAGGCCCAGGTGGGTGGCGATGTCGGCCTGCTCGCGCTGGCCTCGGGCGAGAAAGCCCTGGCGCGCCCGCTCGAAGTTGCGCAGACCCATGAGCATCAGCGCCACGAAACTCAAGCCGCCGGGAATCCCCAGCTCGCTGAACAGCTCCAGGTAGGTGTTGTGGGCCCGACGGAACAGGTCCGGCTCGTTCATGTTTTCCGAGAAGCTGCTGGCGAAACCGGTCTGCGCGTAGTGGATCGGGAAAGTGCCCAGGCCCGAGCCCAGCAACGGGTTGTCGCGGATCATCTGGCCGCCCACCACCAGGTAGGAGGTGCGCCGGCCCAGGGAGGTGTCCGCCGAATGGGCGCCGGACTTGAGCAGGCTCAGGGACTGGATGCGCGCCACATAGTCCGCCGGCAGCACGGCGATCCCCAGGGGCACGACGATCGCCACGGCGAACATGGCGAACCCCAGGTGCTTGGGCCGCAGGCCCTTGAGCCGCTCGCGGTAGTGCCAGGCGCCGATGACGAGGGTGAACAGCACCACCAACAGGCCCGAGCGCGAGTCGGTCTTGGTCATCCCGGCCATCAGGGTCAGGCTGATGCCGACCCAGAACAGCCGCACCGGCCAATGGGGCGAGCGCAGCGCCAGGAGAATCGCCGGCGGCACCGCCATGGCGATCAGCAGGGCGAAGTAGTTGGCGTCCTGCAGCAGGCCGATGGCCCGACCGCCGACCTGGTACTTGGCGGAGATCAGTGCGATCACACAGGTGATGGCCACGCTGACCGCCAGCAGGCGGCAGAGCATCAGCAGGTGGGTTTCCCGGGCGATCAGCAAGGTGACGAAAAACAGCACCAGGCCCACCGCCAGTTCCCGCAGGCTGTCCAGGGACACCAGCAGGTTCTCGCTGTACAGCAGGCTCAGCAGCAGGCACAGCAGGAACGGCCCCAGGGCCCGCCACAGATTGCTGCGCAGGCGGGTGTCGGGGATCTGCCGCAACAGCAGCTTGAACAGCATGATCAGGATCAGCGAGGCCCCCAGCAGCTTGGCCCCGGAGAACGCGCTGTCCTTGAACAGGCCCTCGAAGGGCACCAGGGCACAGATCCCCAGCAGGCCCCAACCCGGGCGGCGATAGAGCACCGCCAGGCCCACCAGTCCGAGCACCACCAGCGGCGCCAGAAACGGCCAGGGGCTGGCGAGCAGCAGCAGGCTGGCAAGGCCCAAGAGGAGGCCGAGAAACGGGGCGGCGATCATACCGGGGTGCTCTCCCTGGCCAGGCGATACAGCTCATCCCAACTGCGGGCCAGGGTCGGCAAGTGATAGTGCTTGCGCTGGGTGACGCGGGCGGCCTCGGCCAACTCTGCGGCCAGGGCGGGGTCATCCAGCAGGCGGCCGATGCAGCGCGCCAGATCGGCGCTGTCCAGGGGCTTGGCCAGCAAGCCGTTCTGCCGGTGTTGCAGGACATCAGGAATCCCACCCACGGCAAAGGCCACCACCGGGGTGCCGGCCTGCATGGCTTCCAGCAGGATCATCGGCGTGCCTTCGGTGCGCGAGCTGAGCACCAGCACATTCAGGCGCTTTAGCCAGGGCTGCATGTCGTTCTGGTAGCCCGGCAGCAGGATGCGCGCGGTCAGTCCGGCCTCGTCGATACGCTGGCGCAGCGCCAGGTTCTGTTCACCGTCGCCCAGCAGCACGGCCTTGAGGGTGGGGCGCTGGCGGCACAGCCCGATCAGCGCGTCGAGAAACAGGTCCGGGCCTTTTTCCGCACTCAGGCGGCCGACAAAACCCACCAGCGGCGCCGCCTCGTCGCGGCGGATCCGTGTTTCCGGCAAGGGCGGTCCTTCCTTGCTCGCCGGCGGCAGCCGTTGCGGCTCCGGCAGGCCGTTGGCGATCACCCGCAGCTTGTTCGCCGGCACTCCGGCCTGCAGGTGCAGTTGGGCAATGCTCTGGGCCACGCAGGCCACCCGGCGCACCCGGGAACTGCGGCACAGGCGCAGGCTGATCCAGGTGTAGAGCTTCTGTTTCAGGCTGCGCGGGGTGAAGCCGTGCTGGGTCAGCACCAGGGGCAGGCCCAGGCGCCGGGCGCAGATCCAGGCAAACACCTGGGCCTTGAAGTTGTGGGCGTTGAGCAGCCCCGGCTGCTGCCGCAGATTGCTCAGCAGCTGCTTGAGGCCGTGGCAGTTGTGGCTGGCGACCCCGGCTTGGGCAAAACGCCGCAACAAGTTCTCGGGCGCGTCGATGAACACCACCCGATGCTGCCCCGGGGTCACCCGGCAGTGATCCAGCAGCATGCGTTCGGCACCGTAGAAACCGCCGCTGTGGATCAGGTGCACAACCGGTTGCGCCGCCATGCTCAGGTCGCTCATTGCTTGGCCCAATGCCAGGCCCAGCGCCAGGTCCAGCGCGGGAAGGGGTTGACCGGCTGTTCCGACGGCGCGTTGAGCACCATCAGCACCGGCAGGCCGAGGTGATCGCTGACCTGGGCCGGATGCTTGAAGCGGTGATCGAAAAACTCGTAGACGTACCCCAGGGCAATCGCCAGCAGCAGGCCGGTGAGCAGGCCCAGGGGAATGATCAGCATGGGTTTGGGGAACGCCGCCTCGCTGGGTTCGTAAGGCTGGCTGAGCACCCGGGCGTTGGACAATTCGCCGTTGATCAGGCGTTCGCCACGGCTTTCTTCATAGCGCTGGGTGTAGGTGAAGAAGGCCTTGTGCAAGGCATCGATCTCGGTGTCCAGCTGGCGCAGCTTGCTCAGCACCTCTTGCAGGTCGCGCACCCGGGCCTTGTAGTCGTTGATCCGCGCGGTCTTCTGGGCGATCACCGACTGGGTGATCTGCAGGTCGCTGCTGCGCTCGCGCACGCGGTTTTCCACCACCTTGAGGAACTGCGCCCGGGCCCGCACGATCTGCTCGCGCTGCTGCTGCATCGGCACGCTGTCGGCGCGGTAGGTGTCGGCGGTGGTGCCGTACTGGCTGACCAGGTTGCTCAGTTGCTCGCCGAGTTGCTTGATCTCGCGGTCTTCGTAAGCCACGTTGTCCACGGTGTTGGCGAAGGCGAAGGGGAAGGTGTAGTCGGTGATCCCGGCCTTGCGCGCGGCGGCCAGGTTCTTCTGCAGGTAGTCCAGGCGGCGCTGGTTCTCCAGGGCCTGGTCGCGGTAGCCGTTGAGCGATTGCTCCTCGGTGTTGATGGCGTTCAGGCGGAAGGTGATCTCTTCCTTGGGATCGGAGGCGTGGGCCGCTTCCAGCAAGGCCTGGCGCTTGCCTTCCAGGTCATCCAGGCGCGACTGGTACTGGGCCTTCTTCTGTTCATAGAAGGCTTCGGGCAGTTCGTTGGATTGCAGGTCCTGGCGGTTTTTCAGGTAGTTGGCCAGCAGGCGTTCGACAAAGCGCGTGCCCTCGGCGGCATTGGGGCTGGCGTAGACGATGGAGATCACGTTGGAGCCGGGCAGGGTGCCGATCTTCAGGTCCTTGACCGCCTGCTCGGTGAAGGCATCCAGGCTGGTGTCGCGCACCGGGTCCACGGCCAGGCCGAAGAAGCCGCGCAGCGGGTTGATCACCTGGTTGCGCAGCGGGTCGATCAGGCCATTGCGGATCGGCTTGACGATCAGCCTGGTCAACAGGCCCTCGTTGCCGCCGAACTGGCCTTCACGGCGCAGCTGGTCGATGGTGTCGCGGATCAGCGTGGGCGAACGCAGGATATTGCTTTCGGTTTCCATGTCCGCCAGCGACGGCGGGATGAACTTGTCGCTGTCCGGGGTGAGCACGGTGTTGGCGTCGGTCTGCGACAGTTTCTTGGACTGCACAATGACTTCGGCGGTGATCTCGAAGCTCTGCTTGAGCACCAGCGGCAGCAGCAGCGCAATCAGGGCGAAGCCCAGGAACACCCGCTTGATCAGGCGTCGATTGACAAAGAACACGAGCAGGAACTCGTGCAGGTAGTTTTCGATCTTGGTCATCAAGAGGGAACTCAGTTGTTGTTCGTTTCTTTGTTGTCGACGCGGTAGCCGAAGCTGAACCCGACACCCTGGAACATGATCACGTCCGCCAGCTGCTTGCTCAGGGCCCCGGCCTTGGCCAGGCGGGTCTTGGGCACGTAGAGCATGTCGTCCGGTTGCAGGTAGGCGAACTGCAGGGCCTTGCCGTCCAGCGCCGCATCGGCGTCATAGACCCGGGCTTCGACCTGATTGCCCTTGCGCCGCATGATCACCACCGAGTCCAGGCGCGCGGTGGGGCCGGCGCCCTTGGCCAGGGTCAGGGCTTCGAGCACCGAGATCGGCCGGCGGATCGGGTAGGCCCCGGGCTGGCCTACTTCGCCCATCACGAACACTTCGTTGGCGGCGGTGGTCTTGAGCAGCACGTCGACGCTGACCTGGCCCACTTCCTTGGCGTAGCGCTGGTTGACCAGGGTTTGCAGCTCGTTGAGGCTCTTGCCCTGCAACGACAGGCTGCCCAGCAGCGGGAAGCTGGCGCGGCCATCGGAACCCACCACGATCTCGCGGCTCAGGCCCGTGGCCGGGTTGGTCAGGCTGGTGCGCAGGTTGTCCAGCTGGGCCATGGCGTGGGAGATCGAGAAGGTGATCTGCGGTTTCTTCAGCACCTTGGCGTACTGGGCTTCCAGAGTCTGGCGCGCCTGCTCGGCGGACAGTCCGGCGACCTGGACGTTGCCCACGTAGGGCATGTCGATGCTGCCGTCGGGCAGCACCAGCTTGCTGCCGCCCAGCTCGGGGGCGGTGAGAAAGCTGACGTCCACCTGATCGCCCGGTTGCACGAGGTAGCGCTGCTGGCTGGTGGTGCCGATATGGAAGATCACGTCCAGCACGTCCTGGGGTCGCAGCACCTGTTCGATGGGCATGACCTCGGTGAGCTGGGCCTGGTCGGCCGGGGCGCTGAGGATCTGCACCGGCATCTGCTGCGGCTCGCGGTTGACGCAACCGCCCAGGGCGGCCAGCAACGACAGGCCCAGCAGGGAGAGTCTTGGCTTGTTCATGGTTACACGGTCCTTGTGCCGGTCAGAGACGGTCATAAACCCACTTGGGCATGTAGTACTTGCGGGCGTTGAACACGCTGCCGATCAGCTTGGCCTCGGCCTGGATCAAGCGCTGCGCCGCGGCCTGGGCCACTTCCCAGCGGGTTTCCTCGCTGCGCACCACCAGCACCACGCCGTCCACCTGGGTGCTCAGGGTGAGGATGTCGCCGCTGCTGTACACCGGGTCGCCGTCGATGATCACGAAGCGATAGTCTGCGGCCAGGGCCTGCAACAGTTCCTGCAGCAGTTCCGGGGTCAGGCGCTCGGCGTATTGCTGGCGGCGGCCCAGGGGCAGGAAATCGAAGCCCAGTTCTTCGCTGCTTTCGATGCACTGCGCCAGGAGCGGCGGGGTATCGGCCAGGGCCAGGTCGAGAAAGCCCGGGCGTTCGCCCAGGTCCAGGCGCCGGGTCAGGCTGTTGTCCGAAAGGCTGGTGTCCACCAGCAGCACCCGGCCGCGGCTGGTGCGCGCCAGTTCGCTGGCCATGCTCAGGCTGCTGCTGGTGACGCCGCTGTTGCGGTTGGCCGCGGTCAGCAGGATCACCCGCAGCTCCTGGTCGAGCACGGTGACCGCCAGGTTGCTTTCGCTGGGAGGCTGGATCTTCAGACTGGCAAAGGTTGCTGCCGCCATTTCAACTTGCTCCATGGCCATTGAGGACCTTGAAAGGGGTTTTGATCAGGATCTTCAGGTCGAGCCAGGGGCTCTGCTGGAAGATGTAGGTCATGTCGAGGGTGACCCGACCGTCGAAGTCCACGTCGCTGCGCCCGGACACCTGCCACAGGCCGGTGATCCCGGGGTAGATGCTCAGGCGCCCGAGGTGGTGTTCCTTGTAGGTCTGGGCGTGAAACGAGGTCGGACGCGGCCCGACGATGCGCATCTGGCCCAGCACCACGTTGATCAGGTTCGGCAGCTCGTCGAGGCTGGTGCGCCGCAGGAAGCCGCCGATCCCGGTGATCCGCGGGTCGCGGTCGATCTTGAAGTCCACCGAGTCCGGACCGTGCTTGTTCAGGTGGCGCACCGAGTCCTTCAGGGCTTCGGCGTTGACCACCATGGTGCGGAACTTGTACATGCCGAAGCGCCGGCCACGAAAACCGGTGCGCAGCTGTACGAAGAACACCGGCCCCGGGCTGGTGAGCTTGATCGCCAGCGCCACCACCAGCAGCAGCGGCGACAGCAGCACCAGCAGCAGGGCGGCCAGCAGCGCCGAGGTCAGGCGCTTGCTGCGCGACAGGGTCCAGGGCCGGCCACCTTCGCGGCCGGTGATCCAGCCGTGATGCTGCAGATCGATGGCGGCCTGGACCTTGCGCCGGAACGGGTCGTTGCGCCGGTCGATGCGCGCCGGGGCCGGCACCTCGGTTGCGGGCGATGAGAAGGGTCTTTCCATATCCACCGGGAGTACTTCCATTGCAAAGGGTTGGGTAAAGGGCGCCGGGGCGCCGACTCAGGACCGGGCGCCGCTGTAGTAGCTGCGGTACCACTGGACGAAATGGCCCAGGCCTTCATCCAGCGGCACCTGGGGGCCGAAGCCGGTGAGGTTTTCCAGGGCGCTGACGTCGGCACAGGTGTTGAGCACGTCACCGGGCTGCAGGGGCAGGTACTCCACCTGGGCCTGGCGGCCGAGGAGTCGCTCCAGGGTGCTGACGTAGTCCTTGAGTTCCACCGGGCGCTGGCCGCCGATGTTGAACAGGCGCCAGGGCGCCATGCTGGTGGACGGGTCCGGTTGCTCGCGATCCCACAGCGGATCGCGCGTCGGGGGCTTGTCCAGCAGGCGCACCAGGGATTCGACGATGTCGTCGATGTAGGTGAAGTCGCGCTGGTGCATGCCGTAGTTGAACAGCTTCAGCGGCCGCCCCTGGCTGATGGCGTCGGCGAACAGGATCGGCGACATGTCCGGCCGGCCCCAGGGGCCGTACACGGTAAAGAAACGCAGGCCGGTGGCCGGCACGCCGAACAGGTGACTGTAGCTGTGGGCCATCAGCTCGTTGGCTTTCTTGCTCGCCGCGTACAGCGACAGCGGATGGTCGACGTTGTCGCTGACCTTGTACGGGGTCTGCTGGTTGGCTCCGTACACCGAGCTGGACGAGGCATAGATCAGGTGCTGCACCGGGTAGCGCCGGCACATTTCCAGCAGGTTGAGGAAGCCCGAGAGGTTGCTGTCCAGGTAGGCCTTGGGGTTCTCCAGGGAGTAGCGCACCCCGGCCTGGGCGGCGAGGTTGATCACCACCTGAGGCCGGATCTCGGCGAACAGCCGCTCCAGGCCGGCGCTGTCCGCCAGGTCCAGGCGTTGCAGCGGGAAGTGCCCCACTTGCCGTTCCACCCAGCGCACCCGGTCGTGCTTGAGCCGGGGGTCGTAGTAGTCGTTGAAATTATCCAGCCCGGTGACCTGGTGCCCATCCTTGAGCAGACGCAGTGCGGTATGGGCGCCGATAAAACCGGCGGCCCCGGTGATCAGGATATTCATGCGCCAAGGGCCTCGGGTACGCGGTAGGGCAGGCCGATGCTCAAATAGTGCAGACCGGCGTCCGCTGCCTGTTGCGGGTTGTAGAGATTGCGCCCGTCGACGATCAGGCGGTCCTTGAGGGTGTCGCGCAGCAACTTGAAGTCCACCACGCGGAAGGCCTTCCATTCGGTGCAGATCACCAGCGCGTCGGCGCCTTGCAAGGCGTCATCGCGGGTGGCGCACAGCTGCAGGTCGTCGCGGTAGCCGTACAGGCGCCGGCATTCGGTCATGGCTTCCGGGTCGTAGGCCTGGACCCTGGCCCCGGCGTCCCACAGCGCCTGCATCAGGTAGCGGCTGGTGGCTTCGCGCATGTCGTCGGTGTTGGGCTTGAAGGCCAGGCCCCAGAGGGCGATGACCTTGCCCTGCAGGTTGTCCCCCAAGTGCGCCTTGAGCTTGCGAAACAGCACATGGCGCTGCTGCTCGTTGACGTCGCGCACGGTCTTGAGCATTTGCGGCTCCAGCCCGTGGCTTTCGGCGGTGTGGATCAGCGCCCGCAGGTCCTTGGGGAAGCACGAGCCGCCAAACCCGGCGCCGGGGTAGATGAAGTGATAACCGATGCGCTGATCGGCGCCGATGCCCTTGCGCACCGCGTTGATGTCCACTCCCAGGCGTTCCGCCAGGTTGGCCATCTCGTTCATGAAGCTGATGCGGGTGGCGAGCATCGCGTTGGCCGCGTACTTGACCAGCTCGGCGCTGCGGTTGTCCATGAACATCAGGCGGTCATGGTTGTGGTTGAACGGTGCGTACAGTTCGCTCAACTGCTGGCGGGGCAGGTCGTGGGCACAGCCGACGATGATCCGGTCCGGGCGCATGCAGTCGGCCACGGCCGAGCCTTCCTTGAGGAACTCCGGGTTGGACACCACGTGCACCCGCAGCTGGGATTTGCCCAGGTCCGCCAGTTGTTCGGCGACGGTCTCGATCACCAGATCGGCGGTGCCCACCGGGACCGTGGATTTGATCACCAGGGTCTTGTCGCTGAGCATCAGGCAGGCAATATTGCGCGCCACCGCCAGGACATGGTCGAGGTCCGCCGAGCCGTCTTCGTTGGACGGCGTGCCGACTGCAATGAAGATCACCTCTCCATGGCCCACGGCATCGCTGGCCTGGGTGGTGAAGTGCAGTCGGCCGGCCTTTTGATTCTCTTCGATCAGGGTCGCCAGACCCGGCTCGTGAATCGGTGGAATAGAACGTTGCAGCTGGGCGATTTTCTGGCTGTCGATGTCGACACAGATCACGTTATGCCCAACATCGGCGAGGGCAACTGCTTGCACCAGGCCGACATAACCAGTACCGAAAACGCTGACTTCCAAGGGAACGACCTCGTCCATGATAAGTGTTGGGTGAGGCTGTAGCTCACCTTCCGCAAAAGGCATATGGCACATTGCCGCCATCGCGCTCTTTTTTTGACACTATCACAAGACTGAGACGTTTAATTGACGTTTTGCGGTGTTGCATAAATGACGCCGGGGTTTTATCTGATGCTTGTTAAATATAAAAACCTATATAAAACAATGAGATGGATGATCTCATTAGGGTCGTAATGAAAAGCGTCAAATAGTTGTTTTTTCATTTTTCAGAGATGAAAAATCCGACGAACGGTATGTCTGGGCGATAAAAAAATAATGCTTTTTTGCCAGCATTGAATTCTTGCTACTCCAGTCGCGCACTTTTCTGATCGATTGGACGGTTTTTTCGACGCTGTCGGCCTGATGAAAAATTAAAAAAAATGACAGGTTTATTCTTGGTTTTGCCGGTGCGGCGCCGCTCGCCGCCTCGCGGTATTGTTCGACCGGCGAGTCAGACTAAAGTCGGGTTGGGAGGGTTTTGGCCATCTGCCATCATTTGCGCCCCTCATTGATTCAATCAATTCACCCTGCAATCTATGATTTGCAGGCTGAATGAGTCCTGGGTCTTTCTTACCGACCTTGCGTCACAGATTTGTGCTGGAGCCTGTTCATGCGTCCCCCTTTTCCCCTGATCAATCCGTGCCCGCTGCTGGGCCTCGGAGCCGCTGTCCTGTGGGCAGGATTTGCCCCGTCGGTTCAAGCCGACGGCTTTCTTGAGGACAGCAATGCCAAGCTGGAATCACGCACGATCTACTTCAACCGGGATTTTCGTGACGGTCATACCGGCACCGAGCAGGGCGCTTCCAAGCGTGAGGAATCGGCCCAGGGCTTCATCCTCAACCTGCAGTCGGGCTACACCGAAGGCACCGTCGGGTTCGGTCTGGATGCCCTGGGCATGCTCGGGCTCAAGCTCGACTCCAGCCCCGATCGCAGCAACAGCGGCCTGCTGCCTTCCAGCGGGCATGACCCGCGGGGCTCGGCGGACCAGTACGCCAAGCTGGGCCTGACCGCCAAGGTCCGGGTCTCGCAGACCGTGTTCAAATACGGCGCGCAACTGCCGGACCTGCCATTGCTCAAGTACAACGACGGGCGCCTGCTGCCGACGATGTTCAACGGTGCGGTGCTGACCTCCAGGGAGGTCAAGGACCTGACCCTGACCGCCGCCCGGCTCAACCGCTACACCGCCCGGGATTCCACCGACGCCCAGGACATCCGCGTGCACTGCAAGAACAAGCGCTATGCCTGCAACACCACGGCGGATCACTTCGACACCTATGGCCTGGACTACAAGTTCAACGAGCGGCTGACCGGCCAGTACCACTACGCCGAGCTGCAGGACATCTACCGTCAGCATTTTGTCGGCCTGCTGGCCAACCAGCCCCTGGGGCCGGGCGTGCTCAAGGGCGACCTGCGCCTGCTCAAGAGTGCCGACACCGGCGCCGAGCGCGCCGGCGGCATCGACAACCGCGCCCTGAGCAGCATGCTCGGCTACAGCCTCGCTGGTCACACAGTGAGCGCCGGCTGGCAGCGCATGTACGGCGACAACTCGATGCCCTACCTGGATGGCAGCAACCCGTACCTGGTGAACTACGTGCAGGTCAATGATTTCGCGGCGATTCAGGAGCGGTCCTGGCAGCTGCGCTATGACTACGACTTCAAGGCCGTGGGCCTCAATGGCCTGAGCTTCCTGACCCGCTACGTCAGCGGCGACCACATCAAGGTCCCGGGCAGCCTGCGCGAAGGTCGCGAGTGGGAGCGTGACAGCGAACTCAAGTACGTGGTGCAGAGCGGCACCTTCAAGGACCTCAGCCTGCGCCTGCGCAACGCCACCTATCGCAGCAACTACCAGAAGATCGCCCGCGACATGGACGAAACCCGGCTGATCGTCAGCTACAACTTCTCCCTGCTTTGACCCGACAACCGCCCCGCGCACCGTAGGCGCTGGCTTGCCAGCCAAGGGGTTTCCTGGCGGGGGCAAGGCTTGCGGGCCCTTTCGCCGGCAAGCCGGCTCCTGCAGAGAGGGGGCCCCGAGCTTGATGGTCCGGCTGGTGGGGTGGACGAATCCGTGGCGCTTTCCAGGGCGCGCGCAAAGGCGGTAACCAAGGCCAACGTCTACTGGCTTTTTCCCGGTCACTGCCTAAGATGGCGATCCCGGGATTCTTAGGAAAACGTTGGTCACGATGGCGGAAAAAGACACCATCTCCATGCAGCTGGTGCGCGAGGCGCTGCTGCAAAGCTGTGCGCCGGGGGCGGCCACCGTTGAAGTGCTGAACAAGGTCGGCATCGATCCGCGGCTGTTGCAGCAGAGCACCGCGCGAGTCCCGGCCAGTGCCTATGCGCGGCTCTGGCGCTTGCTGGCCCGGCGTCTGGATGACGAGTTTTTCGGCATGGATCCGCGTCGGCTGAAGTCCGGCAGCCTGGCCTTTCTCTGCCGCTCGGCCATGGCCCAGCCGACCCTGGCGGCGGGGCTGGATTCGCTGCTGGGCTTTCTTTCGTTGATGTTCGAGCGCCTGCCGGCGCAGCTGGTGCGCCAGCAGAGCCTGGCGGAAATCGTCCTGCAGGAGGACGAACAGGCACCGGGCCGGGCCTTCACCTATTTCACCTACTGGATGATCGTGCATGGCGTGGCCTGCTGGCTGGCGGGGCGGCGGATTCCGATCCTGGCCATCGAATTGCGCTGCCCGCAGCCGGATTTTTGCGACGACTACCGGGTGATGTTCTCCGACAACCTGCGCTTTGCCCGCTCGCGCACGCGGATGATCATCGCCGCCGATTGCCTGGACCTGCCGATCAAGCGCAGCGAAGAAGAGCTCAAGCGCTTTCTGGCCCATGCCCCGGCCAACATCCTGGTCAAGTACCGCGACCCCGAGAGCCTGGCCAGCCGTATCAAGCAGCAACTGCGGCAACTGCCCGCGGAACAATGGCCGGAGAGCGAAAGCCTGGCCCACAGCCTGTGCATCTCGGCCTCGACCCTGCGTCGGCGCCTGGCGGAGGAGGGCCAGAGCTACCAAGGGCTCAAGGACAGCGTGCGCAAGGAACTGGCGATCGTCTGGCTGGCCGAGCCGCAGATCAGCTTCGCCGAGATTGCCGAGCGCCTGGGTTTTGCCGACACCAGCTCGTTCTACAAGGCCTTTCGCAAATGGTCCGGTTCCAACCCCGGGCATTACCGCAGCCTGATCCTCAACGACCCGTCCTGACCCCAGCCCCGCCCGTTGGGGGCTGGCTTGCCGGCGAAGAGGCCCGCAAGCCTTGCACCACCCCGGCCGCCGCCTTCGCTGGCAAGCCAGCTCCTACACAGCCCGCAATCAGCGCCGCCCGGTAGGAGCCGGCTTGCCGGCGAAGAGGCCCGCAAGTCTTGCATCACCCCGAGCGCCGTCGGCGCCGGCAAGCCTGAGGCGGACTCTTGGCCAAACCGGTCACGCAACTTGATAGCTTTGACCATTGTCCCGCGAGGGCTCTGGCGCCAGTATTTCCCTGCTTTTCATGAGGTTCCCATCCTAATAAGAACAGTGAGGGATTCTGGCAATGCGCAATTACCTGTCCGCCATCAAGGATTTCAATTATCAGCACTGTGTCGACGCCGCCCTGGCGGGTTCGCTGTCGGCCCTCAATGCCTGTGTCGAATGTTGTGACCGGCATGCGTTGCCCGGGCGCATCGCGCTGTTCTGGGAGGGCCGCGACGGCAGTAGCGCCAGCTATACCTTCACCGAGTTGCAGGACAAGGCCGGGCGCCTGGCCAACTTCTTCCTGGCCCAGGGGGTTGGCAAGGGCGACAAGGTCGCCGGGCTGCTACCGCGCAACGTTGAACTCTTGATCACGGTGCTGGCCACCTGGCGCATCGGCGCGGTGTACCAGCCGCTGTTCACCGCCTTTGGCCCCAAGGCCATCGAGCACCGCCTCAACAGTTCAAAAGCCAAGCTGGTGATCTGCGACGCGGTGAACCGGCCGAAGCTGGCGGAAGTCGCCGAGTGCCCGACCGTCGTTACGGTCGCAGGCGCCAAGGGCCAGGGCATCGTGCGCGGTGACTTCAGTTTCTGGGCCGAGCTGGAGCAGTACCCGGCCCAGTGCGAGCCGGTGCTGTTGACCGGCGAAGACCCATTCCTGCTGATGTTCACCTCGGGCACCACCGGCCCCTCGAAAGCCCTGGAAGTCCCGCTCAAGGCGATTGTCGCGTTCCAGGCCTACACCCGCGACGCCGTGGACCTGCGCCCGGAAGATGCCTTCTGGAACGTCGCCGACCCGGGCTGGGCCTATGGCATCTATTTCGGCGTCACCGGGCCGCTGGGCCTGGGCCACCCGATCACCTTCTACGATGGCCCCTTCACCCTGGAAAGCACCTGCCGGGTGATCAACAAGTACGGCATCACCAACCTCACCGGCTCGCCCACGGCCTACCGCCTGCTGATCGCCGGTGGCGACCAGTTCGCCCGGTCGATCAAGGGCCGCCTGCGCATTGTCAGCAGCGCCGGCGAGCCGCTGAACCCGGAAGTGATCCGCTGGTTCGCCGAGCAACTGGATGTGGTGATCCACGACCATTACGGCCAGACCGAGCTGGGCATGGTGCTGTGCAACCACCACGGCCTGGAGCATCCGGTGCATGTCGGCGCCGCCGGTTTCGCCTCGCCGGGCCACCGCATCGTGGTGCTGGACGAAGAGTACCGGGAGCTGGGCGTCGGCCAGCCGGGGATCCTCGCCATCGACCGCCGCCAGTCGCCGATGTGCTGGTTCGCCGGTTACGCCGGGGTGCCGACCAAGGCCTTTGTCGGTGACTACTACTTAAGCGGCGACACCGTGGAGCTGAACCAGGACGGCAGCATCAGCTTCGTTGGCCGCAGCGACGATGTGATCACCACCTCCGGCTACCGGGTCGGCCCGTTCGACGTGGAAAGCGCGCTGATCGAACACCCGGCGGTGGTGGAAGCGGCGGTGGTGGGCAAGCCCGATCCGGAACGCACCGAGCTGGTGAAAGCCTTTGTGGTGCTCAGCGAGCAGTACCGCGCCACGGCCGAGTTGGCCGAGGAGCTGCGCCAGCATGTGCGCAAGCGCCTGGCGGCCCATTCCTACCCCCGTGAAATCGAATTTGTCAGTGATTTGCCCAAGACCCCCAGCGGCAAATTGCAGCGCTTTATCTTGCGCAACCAGGAAATCGCCAAGGCTCAAGAGGCCGCGGCGTCAACAGCTACCGCGTAAACAGGATTGAAATGATGCAGATCGCAAACAAGGTTTTTCTCGTCAGTGGCGGTGCCTCCGGCCTCGGCGCGGCCAGCGCTGAAATGCTGGTCGCCGCCGGCGCCAAGGTGATGCTGGTGGACCTCAACGCCGAGGCCGTGGCGGCCAAGGCCCAGCAACTGGGTTGCCACAGCGTGGTGGCCGACATCAGCCAGGAAGCCGCGGCCGAAGCGGCGGTGCAAGCCACGGTCAAGGCTTTTGGCGGGCTTAACGGCCTGGTCAACTGTGCCGGCATCGTGCGCGGCGAGAAGGTCCTGGGCAAGAACGGCCCGCATGCCCTGGCCAGTTTCAGCCAGGTGATCAACGTCAACCTGATCGGCAGCTTCAACCTGCTGCGCCTGGCCGCGGCGGCCATCGCCGAAAGCGCCGCCGATGCCGAGGGCGAGCGTGGGGTGATCATCAACACCGCCTCCATCGCCGCCTTCGACGGGCAGATCGGCCAGGCCGCCTATGCCGCGTCCAAGGGCGCCATCGCCAGCCTGACCCTGCCGGTGGCCCGCGAACTGGCGCGCTTCGGCATCCGCGTGATGACCATCGCCCCGGGGATTTTCGAAACCCCGATGATGGCCGGCATGAGCGACGAAGTGCGCGCCGGCCTGGCCGCGGGCGTGCCGTTCCCGCCACGCCTGGGCAAGCCCGCCGAGTACGCCGCGCTGGTGCGGCATATCATTGAAAACAGCATGCTCAACGGCGAGGTGATCCGTCTCGACGGCGCCTTGCGCATGGCCGCCAAGTAAGGAGGAATTCTCATGTCCATTGCCCACGATCCCATCGTCATTGTCAGCGCCGTCCGCACCCCCATGGGCGGTTTCCAGGGTGAACTCAAAGGCCTCAGCGCCCCGCAACTGGGGAGCGAGGCCATCCGCGCCGCGGTACAGCGCGCCGGCATCGCGGCTGACGCGGTAGAAGAAGTGCTGTTCGGCTGCGTGCTGTCCGCCGGCCTCGGTCAGGCTCCGGCGCGTCAGGCCGCCCTGGGCGCCGGCCTGGACAAGGGCACCCGCTGCACCACCCTGAACAAGATGTGCGGTTCCGGCATGGAGGCCACCATCCTGGCCCACGACATGCTGCTGGCCGGCAGCGCCGAAGTGGTGATCGCTGGCGGCATGGAAAGCATGTCCAACGCCCCATACCTGCTGGACCGTGCCCGCAGCGGCTACCGCATGGGCCACGGCAAGGTGCTGGACCATATGTTCCTCGACGGTCTGGAAGACGCCTACGACAAGGGCCGCCTGATGGGCAACTTTGCCGAGGACTGCGCCGAGGCCAACGGCTTTACCCGCCAGGCCCAGGATGAATTTGCCGTGGCTTCCCTGACCCGCGCCCAGCAGGCGATCAAGGACGGCCTGTTCAAGGATGAGATCGTTCCCCTGCAAGTGATGATCGGCAAGGAATCGAAGCTGATCAGCGATGACGAACAGCCGCCCAAGGCCAAGCTGGACAAGATCGCCACCTTGAAGCCGGCGTTCCGTGACGGCGGCACCGTGACCGCGGCCAACGCCAGTTCGATCTCCGACGGCGCCGCGGCCCTGGTGCTGATGCGCCGCTCCGAAGCCGACAAGCGCGGCCTCAAGCCCCTGGCGGTGATCCACGGTCACGCGGCTTTCGCCGACACCCCGGGGCTGTTCCCGGTGGCCCCGGTGGGCGCCATCGAGCGGCTGATGAAGAAGACCGGCTGGTCGCTGAACGAGGTCGACCTGTTCGAAATCAACGAAGCCTTCGCCGTGGTCAGCCTGGTGACCATGAGCAAGCTGGACATCCCCCACGCCAAGGTCAACGTGCACGGCGGCGCCTGCGCCCTGGGTCACCCCATCGGTGCCTCCGGTGCGCGGATTTTGGTGACCCTGCTCTCGGCCCTGCGCCAGAAAGGCCTCAAGCGTGGCGTGGCCGCGATCTGCATCGGCGGTGGTGAAGCCACGGCCATGGCCGTTGAATGCCTGTAACGAGGAATCCCGATGTTGCCCAATGACGAACAACTGCAGATCAGCGACGCCGCCCGGCAATTTGCCCAGGAGCGCCTCAAGCCTTTCGCCGCCGACTGGGACCGCGAGCACCGCTTTCCCAAGGAAGCCATCGCCGAGATGGCCGAGCTGGGTTTTTTCGGCATGCTGGTGCCCGAGCAGTGGGGCGGTTGTGACACCGGCTACCTGGCCTATGCCATGGCCCTGGAGGAAATCGCCGCCGGTGACGGTGCCTGCTCCACCATCATGAGCGTGCACAACTCGGTGGGCTGCGTGCCGATCCTCACCTTCGGCAACGATGAGCAGAAGGAGCGTTTCCTCAAGCCCCTGGCCAGTGGCGCCATGCTCGGCGCCTTCGCCCTGACCGAGCCCCAGGCCGGCTCCGATGCCAGCAGCCTGAAGACCCGGGCCCGGCGCGACGGCGACCACTATGTGCTCAATGGCTGCAAGCAGTTCATCACCTCCGGGCAGAACGCCGGGGTGGTGATCGTGTTCGCGGTCACCGACCCGGCGGCCGGCAAGCGCGGCATCAGCGCCTTTATCGTGCCCACCGACTCGCCGGGCTATAAGGTCGCGCGCATCGAGGACAAGCTCGGTCAGCACGCCAGCGACACCTGCCAGATCCTCTTCGAGGATGTGAAGGTGCCGCTGGCCAACCGCCTGGGCGAGGAGGGCGAGGGCTACAAGATCGCCCTGGCCAACCTTGAAGGCGGCCGCGTGGGCATTGCCTCGCAATCGGTGGGCATGGCCCGGGCCGCGTTCGAAGCGGCGCGTGACTACGCCCGTGAACGCGAAACCTTCGGCAAGCCGATCATCGAGCACCAGGCGGTGGCCTTCCGCCTGGCGGACATGGCCACCCAGATCGCCGTGGCCCGGCAGATGGTGCATTACGCCGCGGCCCTGCGCGACAGCGGCAAGCCGGCGCTGGTGGAAGCCTCGATGGCCAAGCTGTTCGCCTCGGAAATGGCCGAAAAGGTCTGCTCCGCGGCCTTGCAAACCCTGGGCGGCTATGGCTATTTGAGCGACTTCCCGCTGGAGCGGATCTACCGCGACGTGCGCATCTGCCAGATCTACGAAGGCACCAGCGACATCCAGCGCATGGTCATTTCGCGCAATCTCTGACTTTTTAGCAGGAGCTGATACATGAGCTACGAAACCATCTTGTTGGACATCAAGGGCCGGGTCGGCCTGATCACCCTCAACCGTCCCCAGGCGCTGAACGCCCTCAACGCGCAGATCGTCGGCGAAGTGAACCAGGCCCTGGATCGCCTGGAAGCCGACCCGCAGATCGGCTGCATCGTCATCACCGGTTCCAAGAAGGCCTTCGCCGCCGGTGCCGACATCAAGGAAATGGCCGAGCTGACCTACCCGCAGATCTACCTCGACGACCTGTTCAGCGACAGCGACCGCGTGGCCAACCGGCGCAAGCCGATCATCGCCGCGGTCAACGGCTTCGCCCTGGGTGGCGGTTGCGAACTGGCCTTGATGTGCGACTTCATCCTGGCCGGCGACAACGCCAAGTTCGGCCAGCCGGAAATCAACCTCGGGGTGCTGCCGGGCATGGGCGGCACTCAACGTCTGACCCGCGCGGTAGGCAAGGCCAAGGCCATGGAAATGTGCCTGACCGGACGCTTTATCGACGCCGTGGAAGCCGAGCGTTGCGGCATCGTCGCGCGCATCGTGCCAGCGGACGAACTGGTGGAAGAAGCCCTGAAAGTCGCCGCCGTGATCGCCGCAAAATCGATCCCGGTGAGCATGATGATCAAGGAAAGCGTGAACCGTGCCTTCGAAGTCAGCCTGTCCGAAGGCGTGCGCTTCGAGCGTCGGGTGTTCCACGCTGCGTTCGCCACCCAGGACCAGAAAGAGGGCATGGCCGCCTTCATCGCCAAGCGTGATCCGCAGTTCAAGGATCAGTAACCGCACCGCTCCTGGCAGGACGCGGTATTCAACCAGCGTCCCTGCACCCTCAACCGCAGCGCTTAGCTGCGGTTGATGCAAACGCCCCCCTCAACCAGCATCGCCGTCCCGCTGACGAAACTGGCGGCGTCCGACGCGAGGAACAGCGCCGCGCGGGCAATTTCCTCGGGACGGGCGAGGCGCTTGAGGGCATGCAGGCTTTCGACAAAGGCGCGTTTCTCAGGGGTGTCGGTGGCTGCACGGCCCATTGGCGTGTCGGTGCCTCCAGGCAGTAGCGCGTTGGCGCGAATGCCGTGGGGGCCTTCTTCAGCGGCGATCACCTGGGTCAAGCCGATCAGCGCGGCCTTGCTCGCGGCATATGCCGCCATACCGGGAAAACCGACGTGGTGCCCGACAAAGCTGGACGTGAAAATGATCGACCCTGCGCCCCGACTGCGCAGAGCAGGCAACTGGTACTTGGCCCCGAGAAAGGCACTGGTCAAGTTGCAGTCGAGCACGGCCTGCCACTGGTCCAGGGTCAGCTCGGAGACGGACCGGGTTTCACCGGTCATTCCGGCGTTGTTGAAGGCGATATCCAAACCACCGAAACGCTCCAGCGCCAGCGCCACAAGACGCTCGGCCAGTGCCTCGCTGCGAATGTCACCGGCAACCCCGAGCGCCTCGCCACCGGTTTGCTGGATCTGTGCGACCAACGCATCCAGTGCGTCGCCCCGGCGGCCGGTCACTATCAGGCGCGCGCCCTCTTGGGCGAACAGCCGGGCGGCGGCCTGGCCGATTCCCGATGTGGCTCCCGTCACAATCGCGACTTTGTCTTGCAGTTGTTTCATGATCGACCCTCCTTTGCATGAGCGTTGAGCCAACCATAGGCCGCTGCGAGCGGCGCTGAACTCCGGATCTTGCGTTGAATATGTTTTCGAACGCGCCGTGGCAACTGCCGCCTATCCACCTGCTCGACAGCACTCAACAGGGCTTAAGGGGGCCCTTGCACTGCAGATCGCGCTTGGTGAGGAGGGCGGCCATGCGAGCAAAAAAAATCGCAGCCTGAGCTGCGATTTTTTGTTGGCGGCGCTGCTGTCTACAACTGGTAATGCTTCAGCTCGCGGGCGATCAGCAGGCGCTGGATCTCGCTGGAGCCTTCGTAGATCTGGGTGATCCGCGCATCGCGGTAGTAGCGCTCCACCGGGTAGTCCTCCAGATACCCGTAGCCGCCATGGATCTGCACCGCCGAGGAGCAGACCTGCTCGGCCATTTCCGAGGCGAACAGCTTGGCCTGGGACGCCTCCGACAGGCACGGCTGGCCGGCGCTGCGCAGGCGCGCGGCGTGGAGGATCAGCAGGCGCGCGGCATTCAGCCGGGTGTGCATGTCGGCCAGCAGGTTGGCGATGCTCTGGTGCTCGATGATCGGCTTGTCGAACTGCACCCGTTCCCGGGCGTAGGCCAGGGCCGCTTCAAAGGCGGCGCGGGCAATGCCCAGGGCCTGGGCGGCGATGCCGATGCGCCCGCCTTCGAGGTTGGACAGGGCGATGGCCAGGCCCTTGCCCCGTTCACCCAGCAGGTTGGCCTCGGGGATGGTGCATTGGTTGAGGGTCACGGCGCAGGTGTCGGAGGCGCGGATGCCCATCTTGTGTTCGGTGCGGTCGACGATGAAACCCGGGGTGTCGGTGGGCACCAGGAACGCCGAGAGGCCTTTCTTGCCCAGTTCCGGGTCGGTTACCGCAAAGACGATGGCCAGTTGGGCGCGCTTGCCGTTGCTGACGAACTGCTTGGCGCCGTTGATCACCCACTGGCCATCGCGCAGTTCGGCGCGGGTGCGCAGGTTGTGCGCCTCGGAGCCGGCCTGGGGTTCGGTCAGGCAGAAGCAGCCGATGGCTTCGCCGGCGGCCAGGCGCGGCAGCCATTGCTGTTTCTGCTCCTGGCTGCCGTAGTTGAGGATCGGCCCGCAGCCCACCGAGTTGTGGATGCTCATCAAGGCGCCGGTGGCGCCGTCGCCGGCGGAGATTTCCTCCACCGCCAGGGCGTAGGCCACGTAGTCCAGGTAGCTGCCGCCCCATTCCTCGGGGACCACCATGCCCAACAGGCCCAGCTCGCCCATCTTGCGCACCAGGGCGTCGTCGATCCAGCCGGCCTTCTCCCAGGCCTGGGCGTGGGGCGCGATCTCGCCGCGGGCAAAGTCCCGGGCCATGTCGCGGATCATCACTTGTTCTTCGCTCAGTTCGATGTCGTGCATGATTCAGCTCCCGCTGTCGTCGAAACCGCTGAAGAAACTCGCCACCCGTTCCGCCTCCAGAGCGGCCAGGGTCGGTGGATTCCAGCGGGGGGTCTTGTCTTTGTCGATGATCAGGGCGCGCACGCCCTCCATCAGGTCGCCACGTTCGAACCACTGGCGGTCCAGGTGCAGCTCCAGGGCGAAGCATTGCTCCAGGCTCAAGTGGCGACCGCGGCGCAGCATCTCCAGGGTCACGGCCATGGCCAGGGGCGAGCGGGTTTCCAGCAGGTCGGCGGTGGCCTTGGCCCACTCGTGGCTGTCGGCCACCGTGACGCTGCGCAGTTGTTCGACGATGCTCGGTACGTCCGGCAGGGCGAAGAAGTGATCGATGGCCGGGCGCAGGGCTTCCAGCGGCGCGTCGGGCAGGCTCTGCACCGCCAGCTTGGCCAGCAGGCCCTGCAGATCCTTGAGCGGCGAGTCGCTCCAGTGCAGGCGATCCAGGCGCTGGTCCAGCAGTTGCAGCTTGCTGCTGTCCAGGTACCAGTCGGCCAGGCCGCAGTACAGGGCATCGGCGGCGCGGATCTGCACGCCGCTGACGCCCAGGTAGACGCCCAGCTCGCCGGGTATCCGCGAGAGGAAGTAACTGCCGCCGACATCCGGGAAGTAACCGATGGCCACTTCCGGCATGGCCAGGCGGCTGCGTTCGGTGACCACCCGCAGGTCGGCGCCCTGCACCAGGCCCATGCCGCCGCCGAGGACAAAGCCGTCCATCAGGGCAAGCACCGGCTTGCGGTAGTGGTGGATGGTCAGGTCCAGGGCGTACTCCTCGACGAAGAACGCCTGGTGCAGGGTATCGCCGCCCTGATAGCTGTCGTACAGCGAGCGAATGTCGCCGCCGGCGCAGAAGGCCTTTTCACCGGCGCCGCGCAGGACCACCGCATGGATCAGCGGGTCCTGGGCCCAGGCATCGAGCTGGCGTTGCAAGGTACGCACCATCGACAGGGTGATGGCGTTGAGTCCGGCGGGGCGGTTGAGGGTCAGGTGACCGATGTGGTTGCGCACCTCGACCAGCACCTCGTCCGAGGTGGCATCGAGGTCCCGTGTCGTCTGGGATGAAACCTGAGCAGTCATCACTAACTCCCTGCTTTTATTGTTTTTTGTCTGAGGCTCGCGCGCGAGCGTCGGCGGATCGTAACAGTGCAAATTTGCCGATTACAACCCAGAAAGCTGCAGGTCGACTGTGCATTTTTGCATGATGAAAAATCCCCGCAGGAGCTTGCGCAACAGCTCTGGGCCAAGGTCTAGAGCCCTGACGACAGAATCGGCTGTGAAATAGCCGTTATCAGCCGATCCACGCTGTTTCGGACGCCCCTTACGACACCTGGGACGCTCTGGCTGTTGGCATTCTGGCGCTCCGTTGCAGCGTAGACCGCGGCAACCAGGAACGGGTCCGGCGCTGCACGCCGGACCTTTCCAATAACAACAAGAAACCGACTGCGGCGAACCCGCACCCACTCTCTGCCCCTGTCACAAGTGGGGTCCGACGCTCGCGCCGGACCGCTATAAATCCAAATAATCCGGGACTCTGAAGATGACAAAAAAATGGCTGGCCGTGCCGTTACTGGCAATCGCGTGCGTGTCCATGGGCGCCAGCGCCAAGGAATGGAAAGAGCTGCGCTTTGGCGTCAATCCAAGCTATCCGCCTTTTGAATCCAGCACCGCCGACGGCGGCGTACAAGGCTTTGGCGTCGACCTGGGCAACGCCATCTGCGCCGAGCTCAAGCTCAAGTGCGTGTGGATCAGCAACGACTTCGACGGCCTGATTCCGGCGCTCAAGGCCGGCAAGTTCGACGCCATCGAATCCTCGATGACGGTCACCGATGCGCGGCGCAAGCAGATCGACTTCACTGACCGCCTGTACGCCGGCCCGACCGCCATCGTCACCCGCAAGGGCTCGGGCCTTGAGCCCACCGGCGAATCCCTCAAGGGCAAGACCCTGGGCTACATGCAGGGCACCATTCAGGAAACCTACGCCAGGGCCAAGCTGGGGCCGGCCGGGGTCAAGCTGCGGGCCTACCAGAACCAGGACCAGGTCTACGCCGACCTGGTCTACGGCCGCCTGGACGCCTCGATCCAGGACAAGCTGCAAGCGCAGATGAGCTTCCTCGCATCGCCCCAGGGCGCCGACTTCGAGAACAGCGCCGGCATCAGCGACCCGCTGGTGCCGGCGGAGATCGCCATCGGTCTGCGCAAGGACCAGGACGAGCTCAAGGCCATGCTCAATGGCGCCATCAAGGCCCTGCATGAGAAGGGCATCTACGCCCAGATCCAGCGCCAGTACTTCGGCGACCTCGACCTCTACAACAACTGATCGCCCCTTGGCCGGCCCCGGGACAGGCGCGATCCGTCCCGGGTCCGGCGGTGGTGGCGACAAGGTGATTGGCGTGAATACCTCGACAACTCTCTTTGGCCTGGACCTGTCGGTCCTGCAAGGCTACGGCCCGCTGTTGCTGCACGGCACCTGGGTGACCCTGAAACTCTCGGCCCTGGCGCTGCTGGTGAGCATGGCCCTGGGCCTGCTGGGGGCGGCCGCCAAGCTCTCGCCCCTGCGCCTCTTGAACCTGCCGGCGACCTGCTACACCACCCTGATTCGCGGGGTGCCGGACCTGGTGCTGATGCTGCTGATCTTCTACAGCCTGCAGGGCTGGCTCACGGCCCTGACCGAGCTGCTGGACTGGCCCTACATGGAGATCGACCCCTTCGTCGCCGGGATCATCACCCTGGGCTTCATCTATGGCGCCTACTTCACCGAGACCTTTCGCGGGGCGATGCTCAGCGTGCCAAGGGGCCAGCAGGAAGCGGCGGCGGCCTTTGGCCTCGGTCGCTGGCAACGCTTTCGCCACGTGGTGTTCCCGCAGATGATGCGCTACGCCTTGCCCAGCCTGGGCAACAACTGGCTGGTGCTGCTCAAGGCCACGGCCCTGGTGTCGATCATCGGCCTTTCGGATCTGGTCAAGGTGGCCCAGGAAGCCGGCAAGAGCACCTTCAACATGCTCGACTTCCTGCTGCTGGCGGCGGCCCTGTACCTGCTGATCACCAGCGCCTCGAACCAGCTGCTGCGCCTGCTGGAACGGCGCTACAACCAAGGCGTGCGAGGGCTGTCGCGATGATCGAGCTGATTCAGGAATACTGGCGTCCCTTTCTGTTCAGTGACGGCGAGAGCCTGACCGGCCTGGCCATGACCCTGTGGTTGCTGGTGGCCAGCCTGGCCATGGGCTTTGTCCTGTCGCTGCCCCTGGCGATCATGCGCGCCTCCCACTGGGCCCCGCTGCGCTGGCCGGTGCAGCTGTTCACCTACGTGTTTCGTGGCACGCCTTTGTATATCCAGCTGCTGATCTGCTACAGCGGCCTGTACGGGATCGCCGCGATTCGCCAGCAAGCGTTGCTGGAAGCCTTCTTCCGCGACGCCATGAATTGCACCTTGCTGGCCTTCACCCTCAACACCTGCGCCTACACCGTGGAGATCTTCGCCGGGGCCATCCGCAGCATTCCCTACGGCGAGATCGAGGCGGCCCACGCCTATGGCCTCAGGGGCTGGCGCCTGTACCGGCGGCTGATCCTGCCTTCGGCGCTGCGCCGGGCACTGCCGTACTACAGCAACGAAGTGATCCTGATGCTGCACGCCACCTCGGTGGCCTTCACCGCCACCATTCCGGACATCCTCAAGGTGGCCCGGGACGCCAATGCCGCGACCTTCCTGACCTTCCAGGCGTTCGGCATCGCCGGCCTGTTGTACCTGGGGCTGTCCTTCGGCCTGGTGGCTGTCTTCCGCCTGGCGGAGCGGCGCTGGCTGAGCTTTCTCGGCCCGGCTCACTGACGCTCCTTTCCTCTTTTTCCTATCCAGAACCTTGCTGCCCGCGGCGGGGCTCCAGGAGTCCGCGATGTACAAATTGACCGTTGAAAATCTCTACAAGCGTTTTGGTGACAACGAAGTGCTCAAGGGCGTCTCGTTGAAAGCCCGGGCCGGTGACGTGGTGAGCATGATCGGCGCCAGTGGCTCGGGCAAGAGCACCATGCTGCGCTGCATCAACTTCCTGGAGCGGGCCGATGCCGGGGCGATTGCCCTGGACGGCGAGGCGATTGTCACCCGCGATGCCCCAGGCGGCATGCAGGTGGCCAGCCCGGCCCAATTGCAGCGCCTGCGCACGCGCCTGGCCATGGTGTTCCAGCACTTCAACCTGTGGAGCCACCTGAGCGTGCTGGAGAACATCATGCTCGCGCCCTGTCAGGTGCTGGGCATTGGCCGCAAGGAGGCCGAAGCCAGCGCCCGGGCCTACCTGGACAAGGTCGGCCTGCCACAGCGCGTCGCCGAGCAGTACCCGGCGTTCCTCTCCGGTGGCCAGCAGCAGCGGGTGGCGATTGCCCGGGCCCTGGCGGTGGAACCGCAGGTTCTGCTGTTCGACGAACCGACTTCGGCCCTGGACCCGGAGCTGGTGGGGGAGGTGCTCAAGGTGATCCAGGCGCTGGCGGAGGAGGGGCGGACCATGCTCATGGTCACCCACGAAATGGGCTTTGCTCGGCAGGTGTCGAGTCAGGTGATGTTCTTGCATCAAGGGCGGGTCGAGGAGCAGGGTAGCGCGAGCATCCTCGATCAGCCGCAGAGTGAACGTTTACAGCAGTTTCTATCCGGCCGTTTGAAGTAAAGGAAGGCATCCATGGCGGACATCCGCGACTTGTCGATCGTGCTTGATCGAATCGACCAGGCGATCATCGAGGTTCTGCGCCACGAAGGGCGCATCACCTACCAGAAACTCTCCGAGCGCGTGCACCTGACGCCCAGGCCGTGCCTGGAACGGGTGCGCAAGCTGGAGCAGCTCGGGGTCATCCGTGGCTACGGAGCGATCCTCGATGAAAAGAAACTCACCCCGGGCTTGTCGCTGCTGGTGCTGGTGGCGCTGTCCAACCAGAGCGGGCGCGCGGCGCAGAAAGCCTTCGAAGCCAAGGTCCGCGCCTGTCCCCAGGTCCTGGAGTGCCGGCTGATCAGCGGCGCCTTCGACTACAGCCTGCGCATGCGCTGCCGCGACATGGAGCACTACCGGGTGCTGACCGAAGTCTGGTTCGACGACCCGGACCTGCACATCGACAAACTGGTCAGCCACCCCGAGCTGGCCATGGTCAAGACCGGCATGGAATAACCCCCGTACCGCCCTGCGTAGGAGCCGGCTTGCCGGCGAACAGGCCCGCAAGACGGAGCGGGCAGCAGGTCGATGGGTTGCGGGGCGCGAAATCGGCTGGGGCCGCCTGCGCTTTCAGCCATTTCCGGCTGCGCAAAGCCGTCGATCAGCCGGGTTTTGCCCCGGCAAAAAATCACAATGAGGCCCTCTGAAACCTCTTTGATTGCGTGCCCCATGCAGACCACCCACAGCCTTTTGATGATTCGTCCCACGCGCTTTTCCTTCAACCAGGACACCGCCGGTAACAACAGCTTCCAGCGTCCGCCCGGCATCGCCGAAGACGTGCAGGCCAAGGCCCTGGAGGAATTCGATGGCTACGTCGCGGCCTTGCGCGAGCAGGGGGTCAGGGTGCTGGTCCACGAGGACGGCGCCGCGCCCCACACCCCGGATTCGATCTTTCCCAACAACTGCTGGAGCAGCCACGCCGACGGCACGCTGGTGCTGTACCCGATGCAGGGCCGCAACCGCCGCCTGGAACGCTTCAAGGGCGTGCTGGCCCACCTGCACGAGCAATATGAGGTGGCCCGCACCCTCGACCTGACGCCGCTGGAGCACAAGGACATGTTCCTCGAAGGCACCGGCAGCATGGTCCTGGATCGCCAGCAGCGGATCTGCTACGCCGGCTATTCGAGCCGTACCCATCACCAGGCCCTGGTGCAGTGGGGCGAGCAGTTGGGCTATGAGCTCTGTGCTTTCCACGCCCGGGACCGCCAGGGCGTGCCGATCTATCACACCAACGTGATGATGAGCGTCGGCAGCCAGTTGGCCCTGGCCTGCCTGCTGGCCCTGGACGATGGCGGCGAGCGCGCGGCCTTGCGCCAGCGCCTGGAAAGCAGCGGCAAACAGCTGCTGCCCTTGACCTGGGCCCAGCTCGAATCCTTCGCCGGCAATATGCTCGAAGTGCAGAACAGCGCCGGCGAGCCGCTGCTGGTGATGTCCCGCAGTGCCTGGCGCTCCCTGGACGCCGAGCAACGCCGCTTGATCGAGCGCCATGTGCAGCCCCTGCCGGTGAACATCGACACCATCGAACGCATCGGCGGCGGCAGCGCCCGCTGCATGCTGGCGGAAATCTACCTGCCCGAACGTCAACCTCGACTGGAGCTCTCGCAATGATCGTCCGTCCCGCCACCCAAGCCGACTTGCCGGCGCTGCTGGCCCTG
Organism: Pseudomonas protegens; assembly: GCF_013407925.2. Lineage (NCBI taxonomy): Bacteria > Pseudomonadati > Pseudomonadota > Gammaproteobacteria > Pseudomonadales > Pseudomonadaceae > Pseudomonas > Pseudomonas protegens. The sequence continues at coordinate 6,541,848 of NZ_CP060201.1, forward strand.
GCCCACAGCGCCGGTGCCGGCCTGACCACCTTGCCGGCCGACGCCGGGCGCTTGCGCTCGCGCCTGCAATGGGCCGAGCGGACCTTCGCCGGGCAGGCCTCCCGGGCCGACGCCGACTACCTGTTCGTGCTGGAAAGCGCGCAGGGCGAGGCGGTGGGCATCTGTGCCCTGGCCGGCGCCGTGGGCCTGCGCGAGCCCTGGTACAACTACCGCCTGGGGCTGTTTGTCGCCGCCTCCAAGACCCTGGGCATCAACCAGCAACTGCCGACCCTGTTCCTCGGCAACGACATGACCGGCCAGTCGGAGCTGTGCTCGCTGTTCCTGCATGCCGATCACCGCCAGGGCCTCAATGGCCGGCTGCTGTCCAAGGCGCGTTTCCTGTTCCTGGCCGAGTTTCGCGAGCATTTCGGCGACAAGGTGATCGCCGAGATGCGCGGCTATTCCGACGAGCACGGCGTGTCGCCGTTCTGGGAGGGGCTGGGGCGGCACTTCTTCAAGATGGATTTCGCCGAGGCCGACTATCTCACCGGCCTTGGCAACAAGACCTTCATCGCCGAGCTGATGCCCAAGTTCCCGCTGCCCACCTGCCTGCTGCCGGCAGCGGCCCGCGCGGTGATCGGCCGCGTGCACCCCAATACCGAACCGGCCCTGGGCATGCTCAAGGCCGAAGGGTTCGCCTTCAAGGACTACATCGACATCTTCGATGGCGGGCCCTTGATCGAATGCGCCACCGGCGAGATCCGCGCGGTACGCGACAGCCAGGTGCTGCAGCTGAGCATCGGCACGCCGGGGGAACAGGCCGAGCCCTACCTGATTCACAACCGCCAGTTCGCCGACTGCCGGATCAGCGCGGCGCCGGCGCGGGTGGCGGCCGGCACCCTGATTGTCAGCGCCGAGAGCGCCAAGGCTCTGGGGCTTGCGTCCGGGGCCTCAGTGCGGGCGGTGAGCCTGGCGCTGCCGGTGCGGCAAATGTCCGCGGCCTAGCAGCGCGGGATAGCGAGCGCCGCTACAATGGCGCTCGAATTTTTTGCCGGCGAGGCACCATGGACATCGATCTGGCGCGCACCTTCCTGGAAATCGTCCGTAGCGGCAGCCTGATCGCCGCGGCCGAGCGCCTGCACCTGACCCAGACCGCCATCAGCGCCCGGGTGCAGAACCTGGAAGGCCAGCTCAACTGCAAGCTGCTGGTGCGCAACCGCGCCGGCGCCCGGCCCACCGCCGACGGCGAGGCCTTCATCGCTTACGCCAACCAGCTGGTGCAGACCTGGGAGGCGGCCCAGCGCGACCTGCCGCTGCTCGACGGCTACCGCAACGTGTTGCACATCGGCGGCGAGCCGAGCCTGTGCAACCCGCTGATGCTCAGTTGGGTGCAGCGCCTGCGCCAGGCGTTGCCCAACCATGCCCTGCGCACCCAGATCGGCGAAGGCGCCAGCTTGCAGCGGCAACTGGAGCTGGGGGTGCTGGATGCGGCGCTGGTGTTCCAGCCGCTGTATTCCCCGGGCTTGCAGGTGGAGCAATTGCTGGAGGAAAAACTGATCCAGGTGCGCCTGGCGGGGCGGCCGGAGCCCTATGTCTACATCGATTGGGGCGAGGATTTCCGGCGCCAGCATGACGCCGCCTTGCCGGAGCAGGCCAGGGCCGCAGTGGGCTTCAACCTCGGGCCATTGGCCCTGCAGTTCATCCTCGACGCCGGCGGCAGCGGCTATTTTCGCACCCGGGTGGTGCAGAGCTACCTGGACAGCGGCGTGCTGGAACGGGTGGAAAAGGCCCCGGAATTCAACTTTCCCACCTACCTGCTGTATGCCCGGGAGCGCGACTCGGCAGAGCTGCAGCAGGCTTTTGCGGTATTGCGCGAGCTGATCGAACAAGACCACGACTGGTCCCAGCGCTGGTCACCGATGATCTGAACTCCGGCGCCCCTTGCGGGCGAATGGGCCCGCCAATCAGGCAACGCTCCTGAGGACGCCTTCGCTGGCAAGCCAGCTCCTACGAAGGGGGATGGGCGGCTGGGGCGTCACGGACGTGAGGACAGGACCTGGCCGATGCTGCGGCGGCGGGCGTGGACTTGGCTGGCGTGGATCAGCTGTTCGAGGTCTTCGGGGGTGACGTCGAAAAATTCCTCCATCTCGGCCAGGGCCTGCTTCAGGTCGTCGGCGGTGATCGCCAGGCTGTCGCTCGGGGTGGGCGATGGCAGGATCGCCGGGGCATCGCCGGGCCCCTTGGGGTAACGGATCCGCGTCAGGTTGTTGTAGACCAGGGCGCTGCCCAGGAGACTGGCGGCCGCCAGCATCACCGGGCCCAGCTCCCGCCAGTCCAGCGCCACGCTGGCCGGATCGGCCAGCACCAGGGTCAGGGCCAGGGCGCCGGCCGGCGGATGCAGGCAACGCAACCAGCACATCAGCACCAGGGCCATGCCCGCCGCCAGGCAGGCGCTGCCCAGGCTGCGCCCCAGCACATGGGCCACCAGCAAGGCCACGACCGCGGCGCACAGGTAACCGCCCAGGATCGACCAGGGCTGGGCCAGGGCTCCGGAAGACACGGCAAACAGCAGCACCGCCGAGGCCCCCAGCGGACCGATCAGGTGCAGCGCCACCGGCATGCCGAACACCTGGGCGCAGAGCCAGACGCTGAACAGGGTGCCCAGGGCCATGCCGATGGCGGCGCGGCTCCATTCCAGGGGGCGGGTATTGATGGCGGCGGGTTTCCAGCGGGCAAGCATCGGCTACGGGGTCCATGGCTAAACGACGGGCAAAAAGAAGGGCTTGTCTGGATCACCAGAAAGCCCTTGAACGTTCCAACATTTGGGGGAGGAACGGGCACAGTGTGCCGAGCCTTCATGCAGCTGACAAATTCATAATAATGCTGGTTTAGTGCATTTATTTTGCTGTTAAGCGCCGGTAGGAGCCGCCAGGGTTCTACAAGGTCAGGCGCATGGCGCAGCGGCGGGCGGCGGGCAGGCCGTGTTGGGTTTCATCGGCCAGGACCTGACGCAGGCGCGGGCTCAGTTGGGCCGGCTGCAGGGTGACAAAGCCCTGGCGCTGGTAGAAAGGTTCGTTCCAGGGCAGTTCGCGGAAGGTGCTCAGGGTCAGGGCCGTGAGCTGCTGCTCCAGGGCGAACTCGCGTGCCGCCTGCAACAGGCGCTTGCCAATGCCTTGGCCCTGGTGGCCAGTGGCAACCGAGATTTCCCACACATGCAGCTCGCGGTCGCAGATTTGCGCGTTGAGAAAGGCGCAGCGGGTGCCGTCGGCGGTCAGCGCCACCCACACCGGGTGCCGGCGGATGTTGTCGCGCTGGCTCTGGGCATCGGCGACTTCGGCGTCGGCCAGCCAGGCCAGTTGCGGATCGCTGCGAAAGAGTTCGGCAGCCGAGGTTTCAATGGCGGAGAGGAAGGTGGCGTCGGCCACCCGCGCCCGGCGGATCTGAATGGTCATGGGCGCGAGTGTAAGGAGCCAACAGGGGGCTGCGCAACGCTTTCAGGGCTGCGCGGCGGCGCTCTTGGGCAGGTGCAGCAAGACGAAGTCGTTCTTGTCGAAACGCCCGCTCAGCACCGGAGTCAGCCCGGCCAGGGGCGTGCCCTGCAGGCTGGCCAGGTCGCCCTGATCAAGGATCACCCAGGCCGGGCCGGGGATCAGGGCCAGGGCGTCCGGGGTTTCGCTGAACTGCGGCTGCAGGTCACGGTCCAGGTTGACCATGAACTTGATCGCCTTGGCGTCCTTGCCCATGCGGTGCAGGATCACCGGTGCCGGGTCGGCCTCGATCAGTTGCATGGCGCCGTGGCTGAAGGTGCGCGTGTCATAGAGACGGTGCTCGACCGGCTCGAAGACCCCGATGTAGCAGGCCCAGACCGCCAGCACCGCGCTGTAGGCCAGGCCCACGGCGCGCCACTGGCGCTTGAACAAGAGCCCCAGGGACAGCAGCTGCAGCAGCCCAAGGATCAGCAGCATCGGCGTCAGCGAATCGAGCTGCTCGGGGAATTTGCGCCGCAGCACCAGCAAGCCGACGATCAGCAGCCCGGGCAGCAGCAGCCAGATGCCCTGGATCAGCACCCGCAGCCAGCCCATGACGCGCCCGCGAACGGCGTGGAACGGATAGGCCGCGATGATCGCCGCCATGGGCAGCATCGGCAGCAGGTAGCGGGCCTTTTTCGCCTGGGGAATCGACAGGCCGATCATCACGATCAGCCCGGCGGCGGTGCACAGGCGCAGCAGTTTCAGCGCCGGGCCCTGGTCCGCGGGGCGACTGAGCAGCACCGCGACCCAGGCGAGGATCGCCAGGGGATAGGCCAGGGCGTAGTTGCCCAGGGAACTGGTGAAGTAATAGAAGACGTCGCTGGAGCCTTCGCTGCCGTCCATGCGTCCCATGAATTGCATGCGGATCACATCGTCGACGAAGGCCTGGCCACCGCTGAGCTTGGCCAGCCACAGCAGCAGGCCGACGCAGGCCACCAACAGCAACAGCGCGCTGAAACCGACGCTGAACAAGCGGCGCCATTGACCGCCCAGCAGGTAATAGCTGCACAGCATGCCGGTGGGGATCACCAGGCCGATGGGCCCGCGAATGGCAAAGCCCAGCACCAGCAGCAGGAAGATCCAGCCCAGGTGCCGGCGGGCGCCGAAGTGGTCATGGGCATAGCCCAGGTAGAACACCGCCAGGGACACCGCGGCGAGCATCTGGTCCAGGGACACGGCGCGGGTTTCGCTGATGAAGGTGTTGCTGAGCAACAACAGGGCGACGCTGAGCAGGGCCCAGGTCCGGGAATAGGGCGCCAACAGGCGATAGATCAGACTGACGATCACGGCCGAGGCGATGGCCGTGGGCAGCCAGGCGGTAAAACTGCTGACCTGCCCGGAAGGCAGTGAGAACAGCCAGACCAGCAAAGTCGATGCGCTGGAATAGTCGGCATAGGGCTGGCCATAGGTGGTGGGGAAGAACCCCGGCCCATGGCGCAGCATTTCCTTGGCAAACAGCACGAAGCGCGAATCGAAGCCAATGGCCGAATCGTGGCCGGTGCCGGTGCAGAACAGCAGCAAGGCCAGCAGCCCCAGCCCCAACGATTGCCAGAAAAGTGTGTTCGAAGGGGAGCTGGAGTGCGGGTTCATTCAAGCCTCGGTGGACCACTGCTGGTGAGGAATCGGCAGGTTGCGCGATTCACCGCGGCCGATCGGGAAGTAGGTGAAGCCATTGCGCGCCAGGCGCTCGGCGTCGTACAGGTTGCGACCGTCGAAGATCACCGGCGCCTTGAGGCGCTGTTGGATCAGGTCGAAATCCGGTGCCTTGAACTGCTGCCATTCGGTGCAGATGATCAGCGCGTCGGCGCCGGTGAGCACCGATTCCGGCGTGCCCATGAGCATCAGGCGCGATTCGTCCGGGTACAGACGCTGGGTTTCCTGCATGGCTTCCGGGTCGTAGGCGCGCACCTCGGCGCCGGCGGCGAACAGCGCATCGAGCAGCACTCGGCTCGGGGCGTCGCGCATGTCGTCGGTGTTGGGCTTGAACGCCAGGCCCCACAAGGCAAAGGTCTTGCCCTTCAGGTCGCCCTTGTAGAACGCCTTGATGCGCTCGAACAGCTTGTGCTTCTGGCGTTCGTTGATGGCTTCCACCGCTTGCAAAAGGTCGCTGGAGCAATGGGCTTCCTGGGCACTGTGGATCAGCGCGCGCATGTCCTTGGGGAAGCACGAACCGCCGTAGCCGCAGCCCGGGTAGATGAAGTGGTAGCCGATGCGGGTATCGGCGCCGATCCCCAGGCGCACCGATTCGATGTCGGCGCCCAGGTGCTCGGCCAGCTCGGCGATCTGGTTGATGAAGCTGATCTTGGTCGCCAGCATGCAGTTGGCGGCGTACTTGGTCAGCTCGGCGCTGCGCAGGTCCATGAACATGATGCGATCATGGTTGCGGTTGAACGGCGCATACAGGTCGCGCATCACGTCGCGCACTTCTTCGCGCTCGCAACCGATGATGATCCGGTCCGGACGGCGGCAGTCGGTTACCGCCGAGCCTTCCTTGAGGAATTCCGGGTTGGAGACGATATCGAATTGCAGCGGGCGGCCATTCAGGACCTTTTCGATGTGCGCTTTCAAGGTGTCGCCGGTGCCCACCGGCACGGTGGATTTTTCCACCAGGATCACCGGTTGCTCACGGTGGCGTGCCACCGCATCGCCCACCGACAGCACGTAGCGCAGGTCCGCCGAGCCGTCTTCGCTGGACGGCGTGCCCACGGCGATGAACAGCACCTGGCCGTGTTGCACCGCGAGTTTTTCGTCGCTGGTGAAGTGCAGGCGCTTGGCTTCGAGGTTTTCCTTGACCAGGCTGGCCAGCCCGGGCTCGAAGATGCTCACGTGTCCTTGTTGCAGCTGCTTGACCTTTTGCTCGTCGATGTCCATGCAGATGACATCGTGGCCGACTTCAGCCAATACGGCGGCTTGTACGAGGCCGACGTAACCACTTCCAAATACACTGATTTTCATGGGGTATTCCTGGGACTTGTCGCGGGTGCAGATCGAGAGTTGATGGTGATGACCCCAAGGATGACCAAGGCCACCCCGAGGCTTTTGGAAAGCGTGAACGGTTCGTTGAACAGCGGCAGGCTGGCGGCCAGCAGGTAGACCAGGGCGTAGCTGATGCTGAGCAGCGAATAGGCCCGGCCCAGGGGCAGGTCGCGCAGCGCCAAAAGCCAGCAGAGCATCGACAGCGCGTAGGCGCCGATGGCCGCGATCACCAGTGCCAGGGCGGCCAGGTCGATGCTGCCGGCGCTCAGGGCCGACAGCCACTGATCCGGGGCGGGCAGGCGGGTCATGCTCCAGCGCATGCCCAGCTGGGCGCCGCTGACCAGGGCCACGCTGCCCAGGGCGAAGGCAAAGCCCTTGACCCGGCTCATGCGTGGCGACTCAACAGCAGCACGCCGCCGATCACCAGGGCCACGCCGAGCCAGTGGCGGCGGTCGATGGCCTCATGAAAGACGAAACGGGCGATCAGGGTGATGAACACGAAATTCAGGCTGAGCATGGGGTAGGCCACGCCGACCTCCATGCGTTGCAGCACCAGGAGCCACACCAGCAGGCCCAGGCCGAGGCTGAACAGGGCCAACCACAGCCAGCCGGAACGCAGTTTTTGCAGGGCGCTGGAAGGCTGGTCGCGCCAGTTTTCCACGGCGAACTTCTGTGCCACCTGGCCCAGGCAGGTCAGCCCGCAGGCGAGCAATAGCAACAACAGGCTCATGGCTGGCTCTGGGGAATGATGAAGATCACGATATTGCCTTGCTCGTAGCGCTTGGCATCCTTGGGCAGCAGCTCGACTTCATGCACCTCGTCGCTGCTCTTGACCCGCATCACCACGCCGATCGAGCCTTGCTTGCGGGCCTGCTCGATCCACGGCTGGACCTGGTTCAGGTCGACCTTGCGCGCGGCAGTGTCCTCGTAGCCCAGGCCGTATTTCACTTCGCCTTCGGTGTTGTACAGGGTCACGTCGGGGCGACGCAGGCGCCAGGCCAGCGCCGAGGCCGCGCCCAGGTCGTTGCTCAGCAGGGCCTTGGCCTGACCCAGTTCGGCCACGTGATCGATGATGAACTGGTCGGGAATCTTGTTGTAGACCACCGAATTGGGCAGCGCCGCCGGGGCCAGCGCCACCAGCAGGAAGCTGCCCAGGGCCGGCGCCGCCCACAGGGTCAGCGGCCGCATGGCTTGCAGCAGGTTGCTGAGGATCCAGCCCAGCAGCAGGACATAGACCAGCACCAGGTGCTGCGGCTCGTCCACGTACACCGGCTTCTTCATCTGGAAATACACCAGGGCCAGCAGCCCCAGCAGGCCAGCCACCAAGTTGAGCACGCCGTTGAAGGCCAGCAGCCGGGTCTTGCCGGCGGCCAGGCGCTCCACCAGGGTGTGGCCCATCAGCAAGGCCAGGGGCAGCAGGCACGGCAGGATATAGGCCGGCAGCTTGCCCTTGCTCAGGCTGAAGAACGCCAGGGGCAGCACCAGCCACAGCAGCAGGAAGCCGCTGCTGTTCAGGCGTCGCTGTTCCCAGGCCTGTTTAAGGCTGGCCGGCAGCAGCAGCACCCAAGGCACCGAGAAGCCCACCAGCAACGGCAGGTAATACCACCAGGGCGAGGCATGCTGGGCGTCTTCACCGGCAAAGCGCCGGATGTGCTCGTGCCAGAAGAAGAAGCGCCAGTAGTCCGGTTCCTGGGCATGCACCATCAGAGCCCAGGGCAGGCTGATGAGAATCGCCACCAGCACACCGAGGCCGCCATAGATCAGCAGCGAGCGCAGGCGCTTCTGCCAGATAGCGTAGGGCAGGGCCACCAGCACCGGCAGCAGCCAGGCGAGAAAGCCCTTGGTCATGAAACCCATGCCGCAGGCCAGGCCCAGGACTACCCAGGCGATGAGCTGCCCGCGCACGCTGCGGCAATCGAAGGTGAACCACAGCGCCACCAGGCTCAGGTTGACCCAGAAGGTGAACTGCGGATCGAGGTTGGCGTAGCCGGCCTGCAGCGCGACCACGGTAAAGCTCATGTAGAGCAGGGCGCTGGCCAGGCTCTTGCGCGGATCGTTCCACAGCCGGCGGGCCAGCAGATAGGCCAGGACCACGCTCAGGCCGGTGCTCAGGGCCGAGGCCACGCGCACGCCGAACAGGTTGTCGCCAAACAGCGCCTGGCCGATGGCGATCATCCAGTAGCCGGCCACCGGTTTTTCGAAATAGCGGATGCCCATGAAATGCGGCGACGCCCATTTGCCGCTCAGGAGCATTTCCTGGCTGATCTGCGCGTAGCGGGTTTCATCGGGAATCCACAGGCCGTGGGTGGCCATGGGCAACAGGTAGAACAGACCGAAAGCGATCAACAGCAGCGGCAGGGCCCAACGTCTGATCATGCGCTTTGCACTCCCAGCCAGCCTTCGCGGCCTTCCAGCGCGCCACGCACCACCTGGCCTGCGGGCAGGCTGGAAAGGTCCGCGGGGAGCATGTCGCCCAGGGGCTGGAAGTGGATGTCGCGCTGCTTGGCATCGGCCAGCAGCTGGCGGAAATCGTTGGCCATGAGAATCCCTTCTACTTCGGCATGCACGGTGTAGACATTGAGCTTGTCCGGGCTGAACCGGTCGAGGATGTAGTGGTTGAAATCCTTGGCGGCCACCACCGGCCCGACCACTTCGTCGAAGGTCGGCAGGTCCACCGGAATCTGCGGGGCGCCCAGGCTGCCGTCCGCCAGGCGTGGCTGGAACAGGCTCTGGCCGCGGCAATCGCTGTTGTAGCGAAAGCCGAATTGTTGCTTGGCTTCGATGACGCGTTCGTCGGCGCGCCAACCGGCGGACGCCGAGCAGCTCACCGCTTGCCCGAGAATATCGTTGAGGCTGTCGACGCCACGGCGGATCTGTTCGACCAGCTGTGCCTGACTCCAGCGCCCGGTGTTGGCCTGCCAGCCGTGGTGATCCCAGGCGTGCAGGCCGACTTCGTGGCCGGCGGCCAGGGTCTGGCGCATCAAGTGCCCAAGGTCCCGGCCAATGGGTTTACCCGGCCAAGCCGTGCCGGCCAGGAGAATGTCCCAGCCGTACAGGCCCGCGGCATTGGACCGCAGCATTTTCCAGAGGAACTGCGGACGGATCAGGCGCCACAGGTGGCGCCCCATGTTGTCCGGCCCGACGCTGAAGAAGAAGGTGGCCTTGACCCCGGCTTCGTCCAGCGATTCGAGCAGCCGTGGCACCCCCTCCCGGGTGCCGCGGTAGGTATCGACATCAATGCGCAGACCTGCCTGCATCAGCGAGCTTCTTCTTTCGAGCGGTCGGCGATTTCCAGCATGGCTTCACGCAGGAAGAAGTCCAGGGTGTTGCCGATGGTTTCGCTCATCTCCACGGTCGGCTCCCAATTCAGCAGACGCTTGGCGTTTTCGATGCTCGGCTTGCGGTGTTCCACGTCCTGGTAGCCAGCGCCGTAGAAGGCCTTGCTTTCAACGTCGCGGAAACCGGCGAACGGCGGGAAGTTGCTACGCAGCGGGTGAGCTTCGAACTGACGCAGCAGTTCTTCGCCCAGCTGACGGATGCTGGCTTCGTTGTCCGGGTTGCCGATGTTGATGATCTGGCCGTTGCAGCAGTCGTTTTCGTTGTCGACGATGCGCGCCAGTGCTTCGATGCCGTCGGCGATGTCAGTGAAGCAGCGCTTCTGCTCGCCACCGTCGAACAGACGGATCGGCGTGCCTTCCACCAGGTTGAGGATCAGCTGGGTGATGGCGCGGGAGCTGCCGATACGGGCCGAATCCAGACGGTCCAGGCGCGGGCCCATCCAGTTGAACGGACGGAACAGGGTGAAGTTCAGGCCCTTGGCGCCGTAGGCCCAGATCACCCGGTCCAGCAGCTGCTTGGACACCGAGTAGATCCAGCGTTGCTTGTTGATCGGGCCGACGATCAGGTTGGAGCTGTCTTCGTCGAAGTTCTTGTCCTGGCACATGCCATAGACTTCCGAAGTCGACGGGAAGATCACGCGCTTGTTGTACTTGACGCAGTAGCGAACCAGTTTCAGGTTCTCTTCGAAGTCCAGTTCGAACACGCGCAGCGGGTTGCGGGTGTATTCGATCGGGGTGGCGATGGCCACCAGCGGCAGGACCACGTCGCACTTCTTGATGTGATATTCGATCCACTCGGAGTGGATGCTGATATCGCCTTCGACGAAGTGGAAGTTCGGATGGCTGCGCAGGCGCTCGATGGCGTCGGAGCCGATGTCCAGGCCGTAGACGTCGTACTTGTCGTCACGCAGCAGGCGCTCGGACAGGTGGTTACCGATAAAGCCGTTGACGCCGAGGATCAGCACGCGGGTGCGACGTGGCTTGCGGCCAGACTCGGCGCCGCGCAGCAGGGAACCGTCCACCAGGCCCAGTTCGGCAGCCAGTTGCGGGCCACCCAGGTACAGGCCATTGGCGTTGCGCTGGCCGGAGGTGATCACCAGCGAGTCTTCGCCACAGGCGATGCGCAGCGGGTCGACGCTGATGACCCGGCCTGGGGCCTGGCCTTCATTGCCCTTGGCGACTTCGGCGCTCCAGACGATCAGCTTGTGCTCGCCCACGGCGCAGAAGGCGCCCGGATAAGGCTGAGTCACTGCGCGGACCAGGTTGAACAGCTCTTCGGCGGGGCGCTTCCACTCGATCTTGCCGTCAGCGGCGGTACGACGGCCGTAGTAGCTGGCCTTGGATTCGTCCTGGGCGGTTTCGGTGAACTTGCCCTGGGCCAGTGCCGGCAGGGTGTCGCGCAGCAGGCTGGCGGCGGCGTCACGCAGTTTGTGGTGCAGGGTCAGGGCGGTGTCGCTGCGCTCGATGGCCACGCGTTCCTGGGCAATGATGGCGCCGGCATCGGCGCGCTTGACCATGCGGTGCAGGGTCACGCCGGTTTCGGTTTCGCCCTTGACCAGCACCCAGTTGGCCGGTGCGCGACCACGGTAGCGCGGCAGCAGGGAACCGTGCAGGTTGAACGCGCCCTTGCTGGCGGTGGCCAAAAGCGGCTCGCTCAGCATGTTGCGGTAATAGAAGGAGAACAGGTAGTCGGGGTTGAGCTTGGCGATGCGCTCGATCCACAGCGGGTGGTTGGCATCTTCCGGGGCGTGCACGGCAATGCCTTTGCGGGCGCAGAGCTGGGCCACGGAGCCGTAGAAGGTGTTTTCCTTGGGATCGTCGGCGTGGGTGAACACGGCGGCGATCTCGTAACCTGCGTTGAGCAGGGCTTCGATGCCAGCACAGCCAATATCGTGGTAGGCGAAGACAACAGCTTTATTGCTCATGGCGAAACCTGATCTGTATGAGTGGAAGTTAAACCGTCGACAGTCACAACCGGGGCCGGGGCCGCGGGCTGGCTGCGCAAGACTTTTTCGATGAAGAAGCGCGGGCGGGCCCGCACGTCGCTGTACATGCGTCCCAGGTATTCACCCAAAAGACCCATGCCGATGAACTGGCCACCGGTGAACACGAACAGCACCGCGAACAGCACGAAGGTGCCGTCGCCGGCCCAGGTAGCGCCGAAGATCAGGCGCAGGACAATCAGCATCAGGGCGAACAGCGCGCCGACCCCGGCCATGGCGAAACCGATGATGCTCAGCAGCCGCAGCGGGGTGGTGGTCATGCAGGTGATCAAGTCGAACATCAGGTTGATCAGGCGCATCGGGCTGTACTTGGAGTCGCCGTGCTCGCGCTCGGCGTGCTCCACCAGCACCTCGGTGGTGTGCCGGGCGAAGCTGTTGGCCAGGATCGGGATAAAGGTGCTGCGCTCGGTGCAGGCCAGCATCGCGTCGATGATGGTCCGGCGGTAGGCCCGCAGCATGCAGCCGTAGTCGCTCATGGCCACACCGGTGGAACGCTGCACGGCGAGGTTGATCAGCTTCGACGGCCAGCGGCGGAAGGCCGAATCCTGGCGGTTGTTGCGCACGGTGCCGACCACGTCGTAGCCCAGCTCGGCTTGGGCCACCAGGCGCGGGATTTCTTCCGGCGGGTTCTGCAGGTCGGCGTCGAGGGTGATCACCACATCGCCACGGCATTGCTCGAAGCCGGCCATGATCGCCGCGTGCTGGCCGTAGTTGCGGTTGAGGATCACCGCCACCACCGGGCTGCCTTCGCGTTCGGCGGCTTCTTGCAGGATGTTCGCCGACTGGTCGCGGCTGCCGTCGTCCACCAGGACGATTTCAAACTCGTGCTTGAGTTGGCGGCAGGCCGCTTCGGTGCGACGCAGCAGCTCAGGCAGGCTCTGTTCTTCGTTGTAGACCGGAATCACGATCGACACGAACTGGATTGGGTAAGGTTTCAAAGGCTTCAGTCCAGGAGGTTTTCAATGGCACCGGCAACCCGTTCGACATCGTCGAGGGTCATGTCCGGAAACAGTGGAATCGAGCATAGCCGCGCCGAGTTCCATTCGGTATGGGGCAGGTGCACTTCGGGGAAGCGCTGTCGGTAATAGGTATGCAGGTGAGTCGCGATGAAATGGATGCCGGTGCCGATGTTCTGCTCCTGCAAGCCCTTCATGAAGGCGTCGCGGTCCAGGCCGCAGCGTTCGGCGTCGATGCGCAGGATGAACAGGTGCCAGGCGTGCTGTTGCGGGTACTGGGGCAGGTGCAGGGGTTGCACCGGCAGGCCTTGGAGGCGCTCCAGGTAAGCCTTGGCCAGCACTTCGCGCTTGGCGTTGATCTCGTCCAGGCGCTGCAGTTGCACCAGGGCGATGGCGGCGTTCATGTCCGCCAGGTTGTACTTGAAGCCGGGCTCGATGACCTGGGCCTGGGGCTTGCGCCCGTGGGTCAGGCGGTCGTAGGCGTCGACACCCAGGCCATGGAACTTGAGCATGCGCACCCGGTCGGCCAGGGCCTGGTCGTCGCTGACGAACATCGCGCCCTCGGCGCAGGTCATGTTCTTGATCGCGTGGAAGGAGAAGATCGCCGTGCCCCGGGCGCCGATGGCGCGTCCACGGTAGGTGGTGCCGGCGGCGTGGGCGGCGTCTTCGATCACCGGGATACCGTGCTTGTCGGCCAGGGCATACAGCGGATCCAGGTCGAAGGCGGCGCCGGCGTAATGCACCGGAATGATCGCCTTGGTCCGTGGGGTGATGGCCGCTTCAATGGTCGCCGCGTCGCTCATCAGGGTGTCGGGATCGACATCGACGAACACCGGGGTCGCCCCCAGCAGGCAGATCATGTTGGCGGTGGAAACCCAGGTCTGGGACGGGGTGATCACCTCGTCGCCAGGACCGATGCCCAGGGCCAGCAGGGTGATGTGCATGGCGCCGGTGGCCGAGGACAGGGCCACGGCATGACGAGCGCCGACGCGTTCGGCGAACTGTTGTTCCAGTTCCTGGTTTTTCGGGCCGGTGGTGATCCAGCCGGAGCGCAGAACCTGCTCCACTGCAGCTATCTCTTCGTCGCCAATACTCGGACGCGAGAAGGGAAGGAAAGCCTGGTTCATGGTTACCTCGGGTTTAGCTAATGCCGGAAATACGGGGTCTTGCGAGTGAACGGACGGTTCATGGAAAGCGGGGGAGGTCATGCGGTCATTAAGGCACATCCAGTCATTGAGCCAGCGGGGCATTCCATGCAGCACATGAGTAAAGACTATGTTTGTGAAAAGTAAATACGGATCAAGGTGTTATCTTTGCAACCTGAGAAAAAACTGCACTCGGAGGGCGAGCCGTCGGGGGCTGAGATTAAGCGGAAAAATGTGAAACGAATATGAAAAATAAGGTAAAAGTCCGTTTTTCTGCGAGCCAGACAGCCAGCGTTCAGTTTTTTTGCCAGCCTGTGGATCAACTGAGTGCGGGCCATTGTTTTAGCCGGTTTTCGGCGGATGTTGAAGAGGGCGACCAGAGACTTTTTTTTCCAGGTCCTGGGTGCTACCCGGTGCAACCGGCTGCTTGGGGGCAATCCTGATGCCGTCCGTCCCTGGCCCGCGCGGCGCCAACCCCCTCAGCCTGTACCTGACGCGCCTGGCCCCCTCCAGCCAAACCACCCTGCGCTACGTGCTGCAGGACGCCGCCGACCGCCTGGGTTATGAAGACCTCAACCTGGAGGACATTCCCTGGCACCAGTTGCAGCCCGAGCATGTCACGGCCCTGGTGGCGACCCTGCGCCGCGACGGTTATGCACCCAGCACCTCCTCGTTGTATGTCAATGCCCTGCGCGGGGTGCTGAACGAGGCCTGGCGCGCCAGCCTGATCAGCCAGGACCACCTGCTGAAGATGCGCTCGGTCAAGGCCATGGGCGGCACGCGCCTGTCCCGCGGGCGCAACCTCAGGCGCGGGCTGATCCAGGAGCTGATGGCCGTGTGTGCCGCGGACCCGCGCCCCCAGGGCGTGCGCGACGCGGCGATCATTGCCGTGCTCTACGGCTCGGGCATGCGCAAATCCGAATCGGTGAACCTGGACCTGGCCCAGGTGGACTTCGCCCAGCGCAGCCTGCAGGTGCTGGCCAAGGGCAACAAACAGCTGATCAAGTACGCCCCGGCCTGGGCCTTCGACAAGCTCCAGGCCTGGCTGGACCTGCGTCGCGCCGACTTGCCGGCGGGCCTTGAGGACGACCCTTTCCTGTTCAACCGGATCCGTCGCGGCGGGCATATCACCCGCGAGCGCATCACCAAGCACGCCATCTACTACATCGCCCGGCAGCGCGGCGCCCAGGTCGGCGTGCGGATCATGCCCCACGATTTCCGCCGCTCATTCATCACCCGGGTGATCGAGGAACACGACCTGTCGATTGCCCAGAAACTGGCGCACCACACCAATATCCAGACCACCGCCAGCTATGACATGCGCGACGACAATGAACGGCGCCGGGCCATCGATCGCTTCGACCTGTGAGCCGCCCCCGGTCACGGCAGCGCCGGCAGTCGCCCGTTCAGCTCCCGGGTAGCACGTGGGCCTGGCCCGAAATGCTGATCCAGACCCGGCTGCCGGGCGCCGGGGCCTGTAGGCCGGCGGCCGGTACCGGTAGCAGCTGCTGGCGGCCATCGACGGTGGTAATGGCGACGCTCAAGGTGCAGTGGTTGCCGGCAAAATCCCAGTCCTTGACCACCCCGGCGCAGCCGGGGGCCGCGCCGCTTTGCACGATGCCGGTCGACCATTGCAGTTGCTCGGGGCGCAGCATGATCTGCGCCGCTCCGTGGCGCCCGGGGTCGGCAATCGGCAGCGGCCCCAGGTCGCAGTGGGCCAGGCCCTGTTCCAGGCGGGCCGGCAGCACCAGCGCATCGCCGAGAAACAGCGCGGTCTGGGCATCTCGGGGATGCCGGTACAGCTCCAGCGGGGTGCCGCTCTGCACCAGGCGCCCCTGGCGCATCACCGCCAGCTGGTCGGCAAAGGACAGGGCTTCGGCCTGGTCGTGGGTGACCAGAATGGTGGTGATCCCGGCGTCTGCCAGCAGGCGGGCCACGGCCTTGCGCATCGAGGCCCGCAGGCCGGTGTCGAGGGCCGAGAAGGGCTCGTCCAGCAGCATCAGCCGCGGACGCTGAGCCAGGGCGCGGGCCAGGGCCACCCGTTGCTGCTGGCCGCCGGACAGTTCATGGGGCCAGCGCGTGCCCATGGCGCGATCGAGGGCCACCATGTCGAGCAATTCATCGATGCGCGTCTGTTTGGCCGCCATCTTGCCCGGCAGGCCAAAGCCGATATTGGCCGCCACGTTCATGTGCGGGAACAAGGCGCCGTCCTGGGGCACGTAGCCGATCAGGCGCTGATGGGCCGGCAGAGCGCCTTGTTCATCCGCCAGGACCTGGCCATTGAGGCTGATACGGCCCCGGTCGGGAAATTCGAAACCGGCGATCATCCGCAGCAAGGTGGTCTTGCCCGAGCCGGAGGGCCCGACAATCACCGTGCGGCTGCCGGCGGGCAGGTTCAGGCTGACGTCGTGCACCGCGCTCAGCGTGCCGTAGGACTTGTGCAGTTGCTGGAGTTCAAGGCTGTTCATCGGCCCGCCGTGCGTCTGGATTGATGGTAGAGAAGGCCGGTCAACGGCAGTGAGATCAGGATCATGAGCAAGGCATAGGGCGCGGCTGCGGCGTAGTCGATTTCGCTGGTCCGGGCCCAGAACGCGCTGGCCAGGGTCCGGGTGCCATTGGGGGCCAGCAGCAGGGTGGCGGTCAGCTCATTGCTGATGGCCAGGAACACCAGGGCCGCCCCGGCCGCCGCCCCAGGGGCCACCAGGCGCAGGGTGACCCGCCACAACGCCTGGAACGGCGTGCGCCCCAGGCTGCGAGCGATGTTTTCCAGCTCCACCGGTGCCTGGGCGATACCGGCCCGCAAGCTGACCAGGGCCCGGGGCAGGAACATCAGCCCATAGGCCAGGAGCACCGTGAGGCTGGTCTGGTAGATCGGCCGGGCGTACCTCACCGTGACGGTCACCAGGGCCAGGGCGACGACGATTCCCGGCAGCGAACTGGCGATGTAATTGGCGCTTTCCAGCAGCCGCAGCAGGCGCCCCGGCGCACGGATCGACAACCAGGCCAGGGGAAACGCCGCGCAGGTGGTGAGCAGGGCGCCAAGACAGGCCAGCTCCAGGGTCTGCCCCAGGCTGGGCAGCAGTTCCGGGACTTGCCAGGCTTCGCTGCCGCCGGCCAGCAACCAGTTGCCCAGGGTCAGCAGCGGCACGCCCAGGGCCAGCGCGCTGCTCAGGCCTACCAGCAACAGACCGGCGCAGCGCCCGGTGCCGGAGAGTACCTGCAGCGGCTGGGCACGCGGACTGCCCGAGCCGACCCGGGCGTAGCGCGCCTGCCCCCGGCAGGCCGACTCGGCACTGAGCAGCAGCAGGCAGCACACCACCAGGACCCCCGCCAGCATGTTCGCCGCCGGGCCGTTGTAGGTGGACTGGAACTGGTCGTAGATGGCCGTGGTGAAGGTGTCGAAGCGAATCATCGCGTACAGGCCGTACTCCGCCAGCAGGTGCAGGCCCACCAGCAATGCGCCACCGGCGATGGCCAGGCGCAATTGCGGCAGCACCACGCGCAAGAACTGCGCCCGGGGCCTGAGCCCGAGGGATTGGGCAACGTCTTCGAGGGCCGGGTCGAGGCGGCGCAGGGTGGCGGCCACCGGCAGATAGACGAAAGGGCAATAGGCGATCACCGACACCAGCACCGCCGCGGGCAAGCCGTGCAGGGCCGGCAGCAGGCTGACCCAGGCATAGCTGTGGACGAACGCCGGCACCGCCATGGGCGCCACCGCCAACAGCGACCAGGCTCGCCGTCCCGGCAGATCGCTGCGCTCGGTGAGCCAGGCCAGGGCCACCCCCAGCAGCACGCACAGCGGCAGGGTCAGGAGCAGCAACAGCAGGGTGTTGAACAACAACTCCGCGACCCGTGGCCGCAATACCAGCTCGGCGATGCCGGCCCACCCGGTCTGGATCGAGACAGCGACGACAAACCCCAGGGGCACCAGGGCCAGCAACGACACCAGCAGCGCAGCCCCCAGCAGCCAGGGGGTGCTGGCGCGGGCACGGCGACGCTGCCGCAGCCGCAGCGCGGGGAGGCGGGCGGCGCCGTCGATGCCTTCGGCCTGTGATAGAGGCTCGGCCATGGATTACAGCAGACCGGCCTGGGTCATCAGGTCCACCGCCTTTTTACTGTTGAGTCTGGCGGCATCGACCTGAGGCGCGTCCAGCTCGGCCAGCGGCACCAGGGCCGGGTTGGAGGCCGCGCCCTTGCCCACGGCGTACTCGAACGAGTTGCCGGTTCTGAGCACCGCCTGGCCGTGTTCGCCGGTGATCCACTTGAGGAACGCCTGGGCCTGCTGCGGGTGCTTGCTGGAGGCCAGCACGGCGCCGCCGGAAAGGCTGACGAAGGCCCCCGGGTCCTGGTGCTTGAAGTAGTGCAGGGCGGTGTTCTTGCTGTTCTCGCCGGTCTTGGACTGGTCGACGAAGCTGTAATAGTGATAGATCACGCCGCTGTCGACCTGACCGGCGTTGACCGCCTTGAGCACCGCGCTGTTGCCGCGATAGACGCTGGCATTGGCTTTCATGCCCTTGAGCCATTCCAGGGTCGCGGCTTCGCCCTTGAGTTCCAGTACCGCGCTGACAATGGCCTGGAAGTCGGCGCCGGCAGGAGACGCGGCCCAGCGGCCTTTCCAGGCGGGTGCCGCCAGATCCAGCAGGGATTTGGGCAAGTCGCCCGGGCTGAGCTTGGCCGGGTTGTAGACGAACACCGTGGAGCGCGCCGCAATCCCCACCCAGTTGCCATGGACCGGCCGATAGGCGGCGGCCACCTGTTCCAGGGTGCTGGGGGCCACTTTGGCGAGCAGCCCGGCGTTGTCCACCAAGGCCATGGCCGGGGAGTTTTCGGTGAGGAAGACATCCGCCGCCGAGGCATTGCCTTCCTGCACCAGCTGGTTGCCCATTTCGCTGTCATCGCCGTTGCGCAGGGTGACCTTGATCCCGGTTTCCCGAGTGAAGCCGTCCACCCAGGCCTTGGTCAGGCCCTCGTGCTGGGCGTTGTACACCAGGATGCCGTCGGCGTCGGCGGCGCAGACCTGCCCGGTGGCCAGCAAGGCGGCGTTCAGCAGGGCGGTTTTGAACAGCGAAGAGGGCGTGAGGGTCATGCTCGGGGCAGCTCCTGGGAGGTTGTTTGGGTGTGGCGGCGAACCGGCTGGTTCGAGGCGCCAGAGAAGGCATCGCGAATCGGCAGAACAATAGGAATCATTTGCATATGAAGCCGTCGGCAATGTAGAGCGGCAAATCAGAAAAAAACGTCAAATTTTCGGTGAATTCCCGTGATGACGGCATTTGCCCGCGGCCTGCGAGCGGCCGCCTCCGTCCAGTGTGTGACGAGGCCCACAGACCTGTGCCAAACGCCGCGAGAAGTCCCGGGCAAGTGCCGGGGATTGATTTACAATCGGCGCCGCGACACCTGCAGGAAATGGAATTGACCGGTCAAACGAGGGAAGCAATCTTGAGCGCCAAACTGTGCAACAACATCAATGCCGTCACCTTTGTCAGTAAATACAAGGCGGCCTGCCAGCCGATCGCCGACCAACTGGACCTGCCGGTGGAGAACATCCTTGGCCTGGCGGCCCAGGAGAGCCAGTACGGAGCGGGGCGGATCGCCCGGGAACTGAACAACTATTTCTCCATGCATGCGCCGGCGCCCCTGCAGATCAGCGCCGAATCGGCCCAGGGCAGCGCCAGCGTCAAGGTGGCGAAGTTCGACTCCTTCCAGAAATCCGCCCAGTCCTTTGCCTTGCGCTATGGCGCCTCGGTGCGCGGCAAGCGCGAGCCCATGGAGTTCGCCCAGGCCCTGGTGCGCAGCGGCTACAACAGTGGCGACGCCGCCACCGGCGGGCGCAACGGTTTTGCCGACTACCTGGCAAAGATCATCCTCTCGGTCAGGGGGCGTCTGGCGTGCTGATCAAGGATCGCCGTTCCTGGCTGCTGGGCCTGACCCTGGCCTGCACCACCCTGGTCGCCTGTGCCGGCGACGCCCTGTCGCCGACTCAGGTCAAGGCCACCGGCCTGACCCGCGAACAGGCCCAGGCCGTGCTGCGGGTGGCCCTCAAGCATCAGGACTATCAACTGGACAAGCCCGGAGTGTTCGTCGACGGCGATCTGCAGGACGAGCACGGCCAGCCGCCCCATCCGGGCTACTTCGACTTCAGCCTCGGCTACAACGACCCCAAGGCCGGCGCCACCGAGTACTGGGGGCTGTTCTCGGTGAGCATCGCCACCGGCGATGTCTGGGAAACCAACCTGTGCAAGCGTCTGGATGGCGCTCAATTGCAAGCCCTGCAAAGGCAGATCATGGCGCGCACCGGCAAGTCCCTGAAGGATGAGCAAGCGCAGCGTCAGGGGCTGGGCTGCGACGAAGGGCAATAGCGAGGCAGCGGCCGCCCCGAGGCTGCACCAGGCCCCGGGGCGTCGCACGCGCTATTCGGGCAGTTGCAGCAGGGCTGCATACGCCGCGGTGCCGATGGCCGCGGTAGTGATCAGGCCCAGGCTGCCGCCCAGGGCGATGACCCCGACGATCAGCAGTGAGCCGGCCGCCGCCCAAGGCTCGCGGCCGATTTCGCTGTAGGCGATGTACACCGCGAAATTGATGAAAACCGCCACGGGCAGTTCCTCTTGCAGGCAGCGTTGCAGGCCCGGCCGCAGGCGCAGGGTGACGAAGGCCGGAATGATGCGCACCAGGCAACTGGTGGCGAACAGCGCGGCAATGGTGAGCCAGCTGGCCTGGCTAATGATCGGGCCCAGCTCAGCAGGGCGCTGGTGGCCAGTACGCTGGGGATCCAGAAGTACAGGCTGCCCAGCAGCCGGATCAGCGCCAGGCTCAGGGTCACGCACAGCGCCAGGCGCACCAGGATCGCCAGGCGCCGCCCGGGGAGCAACGCCAGGCGCCGGCGCAGCTGGCTCAGCGCCAGGTACATCAACACCACACTGGCGGGGTAGCCGAGATTGAGCTCGGAGCCGAGCCAGTGCGCGGGCAACGCGCGCGCCAAACAGGCCCCGAGCACCCCGGACAGGACCCAGGTGAGAAAAATCGTTGCCCGGATCATCAGCACCGCGGCCGGGCTGTCCCCCTGGGCCTCGGTGGCGTAGGCCTCGTCCCCCAACAGATGGGCCGCCACGGCCTTGGGCAGCCAGCGGCGCGGCAGTCGCGCCGCAGAGGCGAAGGCCATCGGCAGGTAGCGGCTGTTGAGCGAGGCGCTCACCAGCAACAGGGTGAAGAACCCGGCGCCCGATTGGGCCAGGGGCAGGGCGGCAAACTGGCCGCTGCCGGTGAACCCCAGCAGGCCCACCAAGGCCACCTCCAGCAACGACCAGTCGGCGCGGGCCGCGAGCACGCCAAATAGCATGCTGACCGGAACAATGGCCAGGGCCGTCGGCGCGACCCGGCGCCAGAGCGCCGGGCGGCCGGTAAGAAACTCTGACTGTGGTAACTGCTGCATGAAGGTCTTGCCCTCCCGAAGTGACGCCATGCCGGGCACGTCGAAGTGCCGGCCATCAGGCTTCGAGAGTCTGGGGAAGGGCTGGAGGAGCGTCTTGAACGATTGTGCGACTTTGCCGGGCCAATCCCTGGGCCCGGTGTGTGTCAGTAGCGGTAGCCGACGTTGACCATCACCGCCGCGGTGCCCAGCACCACCAGTTCGGTGCCTACCGGGCCGTAATGCAGGCCGACTGCCGGAATCAGCACCGGCGCCACGCCGAAGTGGTTCAGCGGGATCTTGTCCTTGTAGTCGCCCTTGTAGCCCTGGATCAGGCCGCCGCTGAGCTTGGCGTAGACCGGCCAGTCGGCGCTCTCCCAGGCCTTGCCGACGTAGGCGTAGTAGGAGCGCTGGGAAAAGGAGTTGCGAAAGGTGCTCAGGCCCCAGAGTTTTCCGCTGGCGTAGTTGCGCTCCAGGCCGATCAGGTCCTGGTGGTTGTTGTGGTCCGGATCGTTGCTCCAGTGGTTGGTGTAGACGCTGGTCTGCAGGTACCAGAAATCCCCTTGCTGATCGGCCTGCGCGCTCTGGGCGGCGACCAGCAGGGCAGCGCTGGCCATGGCCCGCCGCAGCGCAAGGGAGAGGCCGGTGGCCCGGGTTTGAAACAGTGTTTTCATTGCGATTCCCTGCCATCGCGGCAGTTGTGCCCCCTCGGAAATCAAGGGGGCAGAGGGCGCTGACGCTAACATCCGCCTATTCAGCGGATCAATGACGGAACTGTTGCTTGATCTATATCTGACTCGATGCGCCGGATCAGGTAGGGGTAGAACGGGTTGGCGGTCAGGCGCATCAACTCGTCCATGGGCACCACCAGCACCCCGCGTTCGCCGCGGGCCGCGAGGCTGCCCAGGTGCAGGCCGAAGTCTTCGTCGGGGTCCGGTTGGCTGCCGTACAGGCTGTCGCTGACCGGGAACGGCAGGGCCACGTGAGACAGGGAAAACACCCCCGGCGGGAAGGCCAGGTCCAGGGGCCGGCGCTGGCTGTCCAGGCTCAGGGCCGCGGTGCTGAGTTCTTCCAGGTGATGCGACGGGCTGTCGGCGTTGCTCAGGACCCGGGTGCTGTAGTTGCGCGGTGGCGCCGGCAGCAGGCTGGCCAGGGAGGTGAGGCTGGACGGGTCCAGCAGGCCGTCAAAGTCGCTGGTGCGGTTCAGATCGAAGATCACCAGTTCGCTGCCATTGGCCGGCAGCCGGCGGAACAGGCCCGTGACCACCGCCTGAGTGCTGACCGTGGCGTCGGTCAGGGACTGAAAGCCGAGGATCGGCGGCAGTTGCAGCAGCCGCGGATCCGCCGCCAGGGCCTGCAGCTGGCCTTGCAGGGCCTCGGTCAGGCGCCACGACTGGCGCGCGCCATTGACCGGAAACGAGTTGTACTTGAACGGGTTGTATTCCGGGCGCAGGTTCAGCCAGGCGGCCTTGCTGAAGGCCGGAACCACCGCGGGCCAGGCCGCCAGCCCGGCAAAGCGCGCCGACGGCGCCACGCCGATCATCGGTGAAATCAGCACCAGGCGCTGGGCCTGTGGCAGTTGCGGATCGCTGAGGGCGTCCAGAGCGTACTTGACCGCCAGGGCGCCACCGTTGGAGTAGCCGACGATGTGCAGGGGCGCGGGCGCCGGCACTTCGGCCCGCGCCGTGCGCAGGGCCAGGCGGGTCGCCGCCAGCCAGTCCTGCCACTGCACCTCGGTCAGGCCCGCGGGCACCGTGCCGTGACCGGGCAGGCGCAGGCCAATGGCCAGGTAGCCGTGGGCCACATAGCGCCGGGCAATGTGGCGCAGGCTGTAGGGCGAGTCGGTCAGGCCGTGCAGCAACACCACCACGCCCCGGGGCGAGCCCTGGGGGCGCAGCAGGTAGGAGCGGTTCCAGTCGGTGGCAAAGTGCGGCGGATAGACCCGGCTGTCCTTGCGGTAACGGTTGAAGGGCGGCACCTGGGACGGGTCCAGGGTGTCGCTGACCTCGCGCTCGACTTCGCCGAACACCCGCTCCTCGGCCTGCAGCCAGCTTGCCCAGTCGGCCCGATCGATCTGCTCGATGCTCAATTCATGGGGCGCCCGCAGGTGCCAGGGTTGCAGCGCCGGGCCCCGTTCGCTGTCGTAGACCCGCCACCCCAGCAGGGTCAGGCCGGCCACACAAAGGAGCAGTGCGCCGCGCTTGCACAGGCGCGCCAGGACGGGGGCGATCATGAGCCGCTACTCGGCTGCGCGCAGCGGTTGTGGTACGGGGCGAGGGAGGACTTGAAAGACATGCTGGACCATTGAACCAAGGGCAAGTGAGGGTCGCCGCAGCGACCGGGCAAGCATAACAGGGGCATGGCTTGACGGCCGAGGACGCCGACACCTTCGCCTGGCGCGCTGCACTTGTGCTGTAATCCGCGGCCACCAAACAGCACAAGGAAGCCTGTGGATGCACGAATCCGCCCGTCACATCGTCGATCTGTACCAGCGTCATGCCCAGGCTTGGGACCGGGCGCGCCGGGCCAACACCCAGGCATTTCACAGTGAACAAGCCTGGTTCGAACGCTTTCGCCAGGTCATGGGGGCTGGTCGGCAGGTACTGGACCTGGGGTGTGGAGGTGGCGAGCCGGTGGCGCGCTATCTGGTGGAACGTGGTTACGCGGTCACGGGCGTCGACAGCAGCGCCGCCTTGCTGGATCAGTGCCGCCAGCGCTTTCCCGAGCAGCAGTGGCTCCACGCCGACATGCGCGGGCTGGCCCTGGAACAGGATTTCGACGGCATCCTGGCGTGGAACAGCCTGTTCCACCTGTGCCCGGAAGATCAGCGCGCGATGTTCGCGGTGTTCGAGCGCCATGCGGCCCCGGGCTGTGCCCTGCTGTTCACCAGTGGGCCGGCGGCGGGGGAAGCCATTGGTCAGTTCCAGGGCGAGGCGCTGTACCACGCCAGCCTCGATCCCGGGGAGTACTGCACCTTGCTCGACACCCATGGGTTCGAGGTGGTGCAGCACGTCAGCGAAGACCCACAGTGCTGCGGCTTCACCGTATGGCTGGCGCGGGCGCTGGATTACTCATAAAAAAACCGGCCCATTGGGGCCGGTTTTCAAGCTGGGTGTCTCAGTGCTGCATCATGCTGTGGTCCGGCGCATCCAGTGCCCGGGCCTCGGCTTGGACCTTGATCGACTCCTTCTCGCCCTTGGCGTTTTCCACGATCAGGGTCAGCGGCACCTTGTCACCCACCTTGATCTGGCCGGTCAGCTCCATGAGCATCACGTGGTAGCTGTGGGTGTCCAGGCTGACCTTCTTCCCGGCCGGCAGGGCGATGGCGTCCACTTGCTGCATGCTCATCACGTCGTTGTGCATGCTCGACTGGTGGATCTGCACGTTCTTGGCCACCGGCGACTGCACGTCGACCAGCTTGCTGTCGCTGCTGGCGGTGAGGTCCATGAAGGCGCCGCTGGCGTGCTGGCCAGGGACGGTGGCGCGGACCCAGGCGTTGTCGACCTGGGTCGCGGCGCCGGCGGTGCCGGCCAGGCCCAGCAGAGAGATCAGCAGCAGGGCGGATTTAAGGCGCGACGGGCGCTGGTGGGCATTCATTAACAAACCTCCATGACGGTGAGCAGGTCTTCCGCGCACTCTTGGGCGGTAAGGGACTGGGACAGCCCCAGGCGCAAGGTGCCCCGGGAGTCGTAGACGAAACTGGTGGCGGTATGGGACAGGGTGTAGGTCGAGCCGCTGGGGATCTTTTCGTAGAACACGCCAAATTCCTTGGCGGTGGCCGCGGTTTCTTCCAGGCTGCCGTACAGCGCTTCGAAGCTCGGGTCGAAGGCCTTGACGTAGGCGTCCAGCACCTCGGGCGTGTCGCGCTCCGGGTCCAGGGTGATGAACACCACTTTCAGGCGCTCACCGTCACGACCCATGAGCTTCTTGGCCTGGGCGGCGCGGGCCAAGGTGGTGGGGCAGACGGCCGGGCACTGGGTGAAACCGAAGAAGATCATCGGCATCAGCCCGCGGTAACTGGACAGCGACTTGGTTTCGCCCTGGGAATCGGTGAGTTTGAAGGTGCGGCCGAGAATCTGATTGCTCAGGTCCTTGCCGTATTTGAAGGACAGTCGGGGACTGTTGTCGCAACCGGCAAGCAGGCCCAGGCCGAGCACCCCGGCGCTGGTGAGCAGGGTGCGGCGAGTCAGCAGAACACTCATGAAATAACGCCCTTTGAACAGCCAGACAGGCAAAAACCCGCGCATGGTAACAAACAGACGAAAGCGGCGGCGGGCTAATTAGACCAATGCCTGCGGCCATCGGTCGCAGCCTGGGTTGTGGATTGAGCCGGACTCACGGCCAAGTGTCGAACGCTGCCCGAAGGCACGTCCTGCTGTGGCAGCCAAGCCCTGGCCGAGCAGCCACAAGGCGTTGGGCGGTGAGCGCCTTCAGTCTTCCAGCGCCGCGACCTGCACCAGCGCCCGCACGGCGGCGCGGGTGGCCAGGGTCAGGGGCTTGGGCAACCGGTCCAGCTCGAACCAGGCGATGTCGCTGTGCTTGTGCGGCTCGTTGTTACGCGGCGCCATGGCCGGGGCGGAGGCCAGGTACACCGGGCAAACCCAATGTTCCTGCCGTTCGGCGTCGATCCGGTCCGCCACGCACAACAGGCTGACGCCTTGCAGGGTCAGTCCGAGCGCTTCGAGGATTTCACGGCGCACGGCCTGCTCCACCGGTTCCAGCCAATCGACCTTGCCTGCGGGCAATCCCCAGCAACCGGCCTCCGGGTCGCGCAGGCGCTTGACCAACAGTAACTGGCCGTCGCGGACGATAGCGGCGGCGCATCCCAGGCGAGGCTGTTGTGGCATGGCTGTGCTCCTGTGCGTTGGGGAGAGGGGCAAGGCCCGTGGTCCTGCCCGGCAGCGGATGTGCGCTTGGCACACTATCGACCGTCAAGGATGACAACCGCGTGTTGCTTTGTTGTTTATTTGTAACTTTCATCGTGCAGGACGGCCGTCGATTCAATGCCCGGCTCAGTGGCGCAACAGGGTGGCCGCGATCACGGCCAGTGCCATGAGGATCAGGATCACCCCGGTGATTCGTTCCAGCCAGGGCAGGGCGCGGGAGAAGCGCTGCCGCACCCGGCCATTGCCAATGGCCAGCGCCACCAACACATCCCACAGCAGCACCACGCTGAACATCCATACGCCATAGACCAGCTTCCAGGCGGTGCTGGTCTGGGCGCCCACCAGGGAGGCCAGGCTGACATAGAATAGGGCGTTCTTCGGGTTGAGCAGGCCCGAAAGCAGACCCGCGCCCAGGCCGCGCCACCAGGTGGCCCGGTGCCGCCGGCGGTCGCCCTGGGCAGCCACCGCAGCCAGGGAGCTGCTGCCAGCGTGACGGATGAACAGCCAGCCCAGGTAAAGCAGGTAGCCACAACCGGCCAGTTGGATCAGCAGGAACAGCCAGCTGTCGGGACGCAATACCGAAACCCCGCCAAAGGCCAGGACAATGAACAGACCGTTGGCCAGGGCGATGCCCAGGCAGGCGCCGGTGGCCGCTTGCCAGCCGCTGGCCATGGACAGGCGCGCCACCAGGAAGAAGTCCGGTCCAGGGGAGAGCAGGGCGAGAAAATGCGCGGCGGCGATCAGCAGGAACTGTTGAATCATGAAGGCAGACTTCCAGAGACGAGGAGGGGCTGGAAGTCTGCCGGGCGGTCGGCACTGGGGTATTGAAGAAAATTGCGCGGCCTTCAGCGCTTGTACAAACCCGGGGTGACCCCGACATGGGCCTTGAACACCCGCTGGAAGTGCGCCTGATCGGCAAAGCCCAAGCGCTGGGCCAGGGCCGCCGGGGCCTCGCCGGCCTGCAGCGAGGTGCGGGCCTGGATGATGCGCTGGTTCAATTGGTAGGCGTGGGGCGTCATCCCGGTGGCGGCGCGAAAGGCCCGGATCAGTTGGTAGCGGCTGAGGCCCGCCAGCGTTGCCAGGCGCTGCAGCGGGTGAGCCTGTTGCGCCTCCTGTTGCAGAAATTGCATGACCCGCCGGACCCCGGCGCCGGCCTGGCCCGGATCGGCGGCCTGGGCAATCACCGGTTGCCCCTGCAGCGGAAAGTCGCCAATGAACTCGATCAGCGCCGCTTCCTTGTCTTGCCAACTGGCGCTGGAGAACAGCAGGTCGTTGAGGCGGCAGAAGCGCTGGTACAGATCCCTGTCTTGACTCAACAGCACCTGGCCAGGCGCCAATGCCGCCTGCTGCTGCGCTTCCAGGCGCACGCCTTCGACCCAGCGCGGCTCCAGGTGCAGCATCTGGTAGCTCCAGGCCGTGTCCGGCTGGGGATTGCAGGCATGGGCGCAATGGGCCGGGACGAACACCACGCTGCCGGCCTGGATCAGGGTGGGCCCCTCTGCGCCGCCACTGAACAGGCTGACGCCACGGTCCACGGCGCCGATGGACACTGTCGGGTGGCTGTGGGCCCTGTAGTTGGCGCGGCTGTCACAGGCTCGGCGGCTTTCTACGTAAGGCAGGTTCGGGTCGCGCCAGAATTGCGCTGAAGGCGTCATGCTGCAGGTCTGCGGTAAGGGGACGGAGGCGCAGGCTAACAGGGAGGATTGCAAGGGTGCCAGTTTGAGCTGAGCGCGGATGCCGCACGGGAGCGCTCGTCAGGGCTGCCTATACTGCACTCGGGTTTTGCTCAACCGCGCCACGACCTGCACCAGGAGCTGCCATGAACTTCAAGGAAATCGCCTACGAGCAGCACGGACCCGTAGTGGTCATCCGCTTCAATCGCCCCGAGCAGCGCAACTGCATCGGCCCTGTGACCCACCTTGAATTGATCGACGCCTGGACGCGTTTTCGCGACGACGACACGGCCCTGGTAGCGATCATTACCGGCACTGGCGATCGGGCCTTTTGTGCTGGCGGCGACCTCAAGGCCGCCGCGCAACTGGTGCCGTCGAGCGCCGAGGAAATGGCCGCCCATGATCGTGGCGAACGCCCCGGAATCATCGGCCCCAGCCGTTGGGTCGACGTTTATAAACCGGTGATCGCCGCGGTCAATGGCGTGGCCTATGCCGGTGGCCTGGAGTGGGCCTGTTTTGCCGATATGCGCATTGCCGAAGAGCATGCCTCGTTCGGCGTCACCTGCCGCCGCTGGAACATCGGCCTGGCGGACGGCGGCACCCAGCGCCTGCCGCGGATTGTCGGCATGGGCCGGGCCATGGAACTGATTCTGACCGGTAAGGTGATCGATGCCCAAGAGGCCTACCGCATCGGCCTGGTCAACGAAATAGTGCCCAGCGGGCGCTCCCTCAAGCGCGCGCTGGAGCTGGCCCAGGTGCTGGCCGGTCTGCCGCAACCGGCGATGCGCTCGGACAAGGAGGCGGCCATCCGCGGTTACGGATTGCCCTTGGCCGAAGGCTTGAAGATAGAAGCCCAGTGCTTCAATCGCTCGATCCACGCCCCTGAAACCCAGGAAGGACTGCGCCGCTTCATCGAGCGCGATCACCCTGATCGTGGGGGCCGACCCACGACGGGCATGGTCAAGCACTGAGTCCAGCCCCGGGACTCAGGCCGGACCGCGCAATGGCTGGCAGGCTTCCGCCAGGGCGGCGCGCAACGCCTGGCACAGACGCTGGGGGTCGCCGCCCTGGCGAAACCCCTCGACCTGGCGCTGCAGCTCGGCGAAACACCGGCCCTCGGCGCTGCGTGCCAGGCTCAGGCGCGGATCGGGCTGGACGTAGCGCGGATCGTCCGGCGTCAGGTACAGGCCGTTGAGGTTCTGGTAATCGGCGTCGATCCAGGCGTACAGGTGATGTTCGAAACGCTCGGCAAACCGATAGCGGCCAAAGTCCATCACCTGCAATTGCAACGGCGCCACGCCGGGCACCCCGGCCAGTTGCACATTGACCCCGTCGATCAGCAACGGCGCCCCCCGGTTGGCGCTCAACAGGCGTTGCAGCGTCGCCGCCACCTGAGCACTGACCGTCACCCTCTGCTCATCGCGCCTGACCTGCAGTTCGCCGTTCTCCCGGCACAGGTGAAAGCGCACCGCGCCGCAGCTGCTGGCGGTCAAGCCGTAGCTCCGCAGCAGAAGCTCGGCCTGCATCAGGGCCCCGGCCAGCTCGGGGCCCTGCCAATAGCGTTGCCACTGGCAGCGCGGGCGGGTGCAGGCCCGGCGCAACAGCAGCACCGCCGGTTCCGCGGCTCGCCCGTCATGCCACAAGGCATCGAAGCCCAGGTCGATCAGGGCATAGGCCGGCAGTGGCGTGATCGCCGCGCCGGCGTGGCTCATGGCGGCGAACACCAGGTGCTCCATCAGCACTTCGTGCACCGCCTCGGCCAGGGTCAGCAAGCCGTTGGAATGGGGCAACTGCGGGGCTTCGTCCGGCGGCACGCCAATGCCCTTGATGTCGAACAGCACCTGCTCGCTGGCCGGCGCGCACAGCACCGCGGCGCGCCCATAACGCGGCGGACGCCAGCCCGTTACCCGGCGGTCGTCCAGGGCAATCGGGGTGTTGATGTCCTGGGCCGCCGCCTGGCTGGTGGATATATAAGCGGCGTGCTCCAGCAGCCAGCGGTCGATGGCCTCCTCCGTTGCCCCCTCCCAGGGGGCGTCGAAGTCAGCGCGCAGCACCGGATAGTTGGCGAACAGCACCCGCGCACCGGCCACTCCAAGCAACTGTTCGCTGCTCAGGGTCTGCCCGCTCTGGGCGTAGTCGGCCAGTCGTTGCACCCGTGGGCCTGCGGCGAAAGGCAGGTTCAGATCGTGCTGGGGTTGCCAGGCGGCGGGATTGTTCATCGAGTGTCTCCGGCCCAGGCATCCAGACGCCCGGGGTGGTCGAGGGCGGCGATCGGGTCCAGCAGGACCCAGTTGCGGCGCAGTTCCAGGCTGGCTTGCGGCCCCTGGGCCACCTCGCCACGGCCGCGCAGCATGGGCAGCTCCCGCAGCGCGCCGGACGCCGGGGCGCAGATCCCCAATGCTTCGGCATGGGGGCTGTGGCGCAGGCGTTCGAACAACTGCGGTTCACGGGTGCGGATCGCCAGGTATTGACCGTTGGGCAGCGCCGATCCGGCCGCGGTCCAGGGCTCCAGGCCGGCATCGCGCAAGCGCGCCAGCAGCCCGGGCATCTGCTGCCGCAGGCGCTGGCTGCGGGCCTGGGCCCTGGCGACAGCAGGCATCAGCGCCGGCAGGGCATGAATCGACAGGGCCGGGCTCAAGGCCGGGCAGGCGCGGGAACGCTGGCCCGGCGACCAGACGTCGATATCGCCATCCACCGCGAGGTCGCCGAACAGCGCGCCCCCGCCGCCAATGTCCAGGGCCTTGCCGTGGCCCAGGGAGGTGACCACCAGCGATGCGCCGGGACAGCACAGATCCCAGGCACCGGCGCTGTCTTCGATGATGGGCAGGCTTGGGCCGAGCAACTGGCGCAAGGCCGGGATGTCGCAAGGCAAGCCGTATTGATGGACCGCGATCACCGCGTCCAGGCCAGGGATATGGGGCGCCAGCGCCTCGCTGCTGAGCAGCAGGTCGGCGGCATTTTCGATAATCACCGGTATCGCGCCGGCATTGAGGACGGCGGCCACCACTTGATGGCAGGTGGCGGCCGGAACCGCGACCCGCCAGGTGGCGGTGGCCCCCAGCTGGCGCAGCGCCAGTTCCAGCGCCGCGGTGCCGGAGCCGACCAAGGCACCGTGGCGCCGCTGATAAAACTGCGCGAGCCAGGACGAGCACGGCAGCCGATCGGCCTCCCGTGCCCGCCACTGGCCATCGGCAGGACCTGGAACTACTTGCACTTGTCCATGGCGCAGGCAGTCAAGGCCTCGACCTTGCACTTATCCATGGCACAAGCAGTCAGGGCTTCAACTTTGCATTTATCCATGGCGCAGGCGGTCAAGGCTTCGACCTTGCACTTGTCCATGGCGCAAGCGGTCAGGGCTTCGACCTTGCACTTGTCCATGGCGCAAGCGGTCAGGGCTTCAACTTTGCATTTATCCATGGCGCAAGCGGTGAGGGCTTCGGCCCGCGGGCCGCCGATGCGCCAGCTGGTGAACTTGCTCTCCGGCAGCGCGCCGCGCTTGACCACATCCAGGTGCAGGGTGCGGGCTTCATGGTCGTTGCATTCGAGCAGGATCTCGTCCTCGGCGACCGCGAAGTGATCGTGCAGCAGGCAGAGTCCGAAGCGATCCAGGTTGCCGTGGCGCTCCAGTAGCTCATGCAGGTCATTGATGAATTGCGCATCAGACGCCCCCAGTGGCATGGCTTCGTCAAAGGAGGGATTGGTGTGTCCGTTCATGTGGTGTACTCCAATATGTTTGATTTAAACCGGTCATCTTCATCAACAGTGCGCGGTAGTGCTGGCCTCATGCACCTCCTTGTTCCGGTGGAACCTTGCTTGCGGATACCCAGAGGGTGTCGATGCTCAGCAGCGGTGGCTGGTTGTCCGCGGCCACCGCGCCGCGCGCCAGTTGCGCCGGATCGTCGGCGCTGAAGGCCCGCAGGGTCAGGTCGACCCGGGCGTTGCCCTGGAGCGTGACCTGTTCGGCCAGCCGCCAGCGGTCGATGGCCTGGCTGAAGGCGCTGGTGAAGGCCGGCGGGCTGTTCAGCGAGGTCGCCACCGGCAACAGCAGCGCCGCCGGCAGCACGGTGCGCGCGACCACGCCGGGCGCTGCGACCTCGTAGCTGTAGCGGCCCTCCATGCCGACCTGCACCGTGGTGCCATTGCTGCCGGCGCCCAGGGCGGCGAAAAACACCTCCAGGTAGTCGTCCAGGCTGGCGTTCGGCACCTTCAGGTTGTCCAGGGAGAAGCTGCCTTGGCTGATGTGCGGGCTGATGCTGTCGACAAAGCGCACCACCGGCGTCGAGAAGCGGAACAACGGGTTGGTCTGCAGGGTGCCGATGTCCGCCGCGGGGAACAGGATGCGGTTGCGCTCCACCGACAGCGAGGCCCAGGCGTTCTGGTGGTCGAACAGGTTGAGGGCCGGCAGGCTGGTGCGGCGCTCGTCGATCAGCAGGGCGTCCGCGTAGTCGAGCCAGACGGCCGGCTGGCTGCCCTTGAGCCGGTAGCGGTAGGCGATCAGCCCCGGGTTGCTCGGATCGACCACGCTCACCGCGTCGTACTCTTGCGGTGCGATCTGCACCAGCGGCGCCGGCAGGCTGACCTTGCCGAACTCGGGCAGGGTGGCGCTGATCTGCCCGCTGGCCGGATCGTAGCTGGCCGCCACCTGATTGATGCTGACGTCCAGCAGCAGGGTTTCGGCCCGCTCCTGGCCATCCACCGTGACCGGGGCCAGTACCTGGCTGAAGCTGCAGGTCAGGGCCTGGGGCGCGACAAACGCCGCGTTGCTGCGCAACAGCGGCCGGGCCCAGGCGTCATAGGCCTCGGTGACCTGCTGGACGATGTAGACGAAGGCCTCCACCGCCTGTTGCGCAGCGGCAATCTGCACCGCGGTAGGCTCGCCGAAGTTGATCGCGCTGAGGTTGTCCTGCATCGCCACTTCAATGCTCGGGTACACGCTGACGAACTGCGCCAGGGCGGTGACCAGGCTCTTGTCGACACTGCGCAACGCAGCATCGACGGTCGGCGTGTTGAGGGCGATGGCCACGTTCAGGCTGTCCTGGGCCGTGCCGCGCACCAGTGAGTCGAAGGCGTAGGTCCATTTGCTCAGGTCCGAGACTTGCTGCGGCACCGGGGCCCAGGCCGTCGCCGTCTGCCCCTGGATGGTCGGCGGCTCGGGCAGGGCCCGCAGCAGCACCGGCAGGTTCAGGGTCTGGCCGTCGGCCAGGGGCACCCGCAAGGGGCCGGAGATCAGCGAGATCCAGTTCGACTGGGTGTAGCCGCTGATGCCCGGCACGTTGCGCACGTCATGCTCCAGGTGGCTGATCTGCAGCTCCAGGTCCAGCGGCACGTAGCTTCTTGCCGCCTCGTTGCGCGAATTGAAGACAAACGCCAGGGCGCTTTCCCCTGGGGCGTCGGGCAGGCCGATGCGACCGCTGCCAAAGGCATAGTTGTCGTTGCCGGCCTGCGGCGCTTCGCTGTTGCCCGCCACTTTGGCGGCGCTCGCCACCGTTGGCTGGCCGTACAACGATAGGGGCTCGCCGGTGGCGCTGCCTTGCACCGAGAAGCCGACGATGGCGGTGGTGCTGTAGGCCGAATACAACTGGTTGAGCAGGGTCTGGCGCAGCTTCTCGCCCGCCGCGGCCCGCGCCGGTCCATCCTGCGGGCCCGCCGAGAGCACCGGCTTGATGGTCGATGCAATAGCGTCGGCCAGGGTCTGCTTGGCGCTGAGGATTTTCCCCAGGTTGCCGTCCTTGAGCGGGTCCTTGCTGCCCAGCAGGGTGTCGAGCAGAAACACCGAGGGCGCGTAGGTCGGCGCGAGGAAGCCGTCGATGGCCTTGAGGGCGGTTTCGAACCACAGGTTCTGATCGACCCCGGTGAGTGTCAAGGTCACTGGATCGCCGCTCGGGAATGGCTGGTCCGGCTGGTAGTTGGGGTAGATCTGCACGCTGTCCGAGGTCAGGCTGCGGGCGATCGGCTGGGCGGCGAAGTAGCCCGGGGCCGGATCGATGCGGTAACGGATGCCGTCGTTGCCGTCGCCGAGGGCGAAGCGCGCGGCCCACAGAGTCTGGCTGCGGCCGTCCGGGGTGCTGCCCGGGTCCGCGGTGCCGCTGCCGACCCGGGTCATCCAGGCCCCGGCCCGCTGGAACAGGGCCTCGAAGGCCCGGGCGAACTGGCTGTAGCCGCTGGTGCTGGCGCTCAGCGCGTCGGGGACCGGCAGCAGGGTGCTGGTCACCGCCACGCCCCCTTCCAGGCCGGCCACATCCGGCTCCACCAGCGCCGCCACCCGGCGCAGGCCGAGGGTCAGGCTCAGGGGCAGGATCGAGCCCGGAGCCAGGGCGTCGATGTCCACCGCCAGCTTCAGTTGCACCGTGGCCGGCGCGACGGGGCGGGCGCCCTGGACCACTTGGGCAAGGTACAGGATCACCCCGTTGACATAGTCCAGCAGCGGCTGCGCCTGGCTGTCGTCAAGCCGGCTCAGGGGCTGGGCGAACAGGCTGTTGACCAGCTCCACGCTGACCGCGCGGCCCTGGCACCAGGGCAACTGCAGATCCTTGTAGGACTGGTTCAGCTGGTAGTAGATCAGGCTGAACATCTCCAGGTCCTTGTCGGCCTGGACCTTGACGTCGCCACCGCCGGCCGGGTCATAGCTGGAGGTGTCGAGGCTCAGGCTGATCACCAGTTGCGCGCCACCGGCGACGGCTTCGTAGGTATAGAAGCTGCGGGTATTGGGCCAGGCCGACAGGGCGATCAGCCGGTCGCAGTAGCGCAGCGGCAGCGGCGGGTGATTGAGGCTGCCCGGATAACCGGGCGTGGGGGCCTGGAAGGGGGTGACGGTGATGTTGCCGAAGATGTCCAGCCAGGTCAGGTTGACCTGGGCGAAGCTGCCCACGCCACGGTAGGGGTTGTCCGCGGCGCTCGGCAGCCCGGGCCGGGCCGGCACTGGCGCGGCGTTGCTGGTGGCGCGCCGGGCCAGGCCGAGGGTCTGCTGGTAGCTGTACTGGCTGTCTTCGGCCAGGGCATCGAGGGCCCGGGCGCGGCTTTGCGGATCGCGCATGGCCTGGCGGTGGGCCTGGGCCTCGGGCGAGTCGACGCCACTGTCCGGCCGCTGCGGGCCGAAGGGCAGGGCCAGCTCGCTGGCGCTGAACCAGGGTGAACCGTCGAGTCCGGCGGACAGCACCGAATACAGGTTGTACAGGTAGGCGCTGGCGTAGCCGTCCGGGTCCAGGCTCGGTGAATCCACCGGCGGCGGGTTGTTGCGCAGCACACTGAAGGCCGCGTTGCCCTGGTTGAACACCGCTTGCAGATCGAAGGTCTGGGTGTCGATGTTCAGGCTGCTGCCGACGCTGAACAGCCCGGGGACCTGCGCGGCGCCCACCGCCAGGGCATCCAGGTCGAGGCCGTAGTAGCCGGCCAGAGACTGCAGGCTGTTGCCCGGCGCCAGGCTGGCGTCGACGACATAGGTCAGGGCCGGGATGAACAGCGCCACGCCGCCGGCGGCGCTGACCCCGGGGTTGAGGTTGGCGATCTGCGTGGCGCTGATCGGCTGCAGCGCGCCCGCCGAGTAGTAGCGCGCCAGGTTGTCGAGAATGCTCGCGCTCTGGCCATTGCCGGCGCTGGCCTCGGCCGGGGTCACCAGGTGGATGATGCCGTCCACCGGCACCTGCACTGCCTTGCTCAGCGTTACCCCGGCATTGAGCTCGGCGATGCGTCCAGTGCCGATGCCGTAGAAGGCCGCGAGGCTGTCCAGGCTGTCGCCGGCGCTGGTCGGCTGGCTGCTGTCGGCGGTGGCGGCCGAACCCAGGGTCATGTGGCTGCCTTGCTGGATCACCGTGTCGGTGCTGACGAAGGCGTTGACGAAGTTGCACAGGCGGCCGTCGAGCGCGTCGCGGGGGTAGGTCACCACCAGGGTCAGGGTGGCCGTGCCGCTGTCGTCGAAGATGCTGTCGGGCAGGCCGGCGGCGGCGATCGCATCGTAATAGCTCAGGTAATAGCCGCCGGAGCGCACGGTAGACAGTTCCCAGAGCAGCTTGACCACTTCCTCGGGCGGATTGAGGATGCCCCGCGGCCCGACTTCTTCGGCCAGGCGCGCGGCCATCAGGGCCGGCGGCGGGTTGGTTTCGGTGGACAGGTTGGTCTGGGTGAGGAAGGCCAGGAAGTCGCTGGCGGCCTGGCTCAGCAGGTTGCTGGCCTTGGCGTTGCCCTGGGGCATCAGCAGGAACTGGCCGCTGATGATCGCGCTGCCCAGCTCGCTGACCGCGATCAGCAGGCGCTCCAGCAATTGCGCATCGGTGGCCGACGGGCCGAGCAGTTCATAGGTGTAGGCCAGGTTGCTGCCGCTGCCAGCGATGGCCCCGGGTTCGGCCTGGGGCAGGCGCTTGATGGTGAAATCGACCCGGGTCGCGTAGCTGTAGGCCGGGATTTCGCGGCGGGTGGTTTCCAGGGTCGCCGGGTCGGTGGACACCTCGCACGGGGTGAACGCCGGCAGGTAGGGGATTTGCTGCGTCAGCTGCGGCAACTGCCGGGCGAGGTTGCCGACCCGCTGGTTGATCAGCTGGATCAGGCCGTCGGGCAGGGACCAGAGCATGGGCTGCACGCTGGCGCCGCCCTCGCTGCTGGCCCGCAGCCCCGGCTGGCAGAGGTTGCGCAATTGCTGCAGGTCGGCGGTCGACCACAGGGACACGCTTTTCACCGCGTAGTCTTTCGGGCTGCGGGCCACGGTGGGCAGCAGCTCGATGCGCGGCGCCGGCTGGAACTTGCCTTGCCGGGCGTAGGCCAGTACCCCGCTGAGGTTGCTGTAGGCCTGATTCAGGTTCATCGAGCCGCTGCTGGCCCCGGCGATCTGCACGAACGACAGATCGACCCCGTGGCTGGTGGCGGCCCGGCTCAGGCTGATGGGCACGTCGCTGCCGGGCAAGAGGTCGGCCGGGGTCGGGAACTGCTGCCCGGTCAACTGGTACAGGCCATAGGCGTTCTGCTGGGCGGGGTAGAGAAACGCCGGGCTCAGGCTCAGGCCGCCCATGCCCGCCGGGTTCGCCGGCAGGCGCAGGCCGTAGGCCAGAAAGCGCGAGAGCATGCCCGCCAGTTGCGACAGCTGGTCGGTGGTCACCAGCAGATTCCACAGGTCCTCGGTGTACAGGCTGTTGAGCGAGGTCAGGGTGATCTGCGCCTTGGCGAACAGGGGCGCCACCCTGAAGTTGGCCGACGCCGGGTCGCTGAACAGGGCCATGGCACTGACGCCGAAGCGCGCGCCGGCGCTGTTGAGGCTGTCGCCGGCGGTGCGGTACGCCAGGTTCGGCAGCAGCAGCGGCTGGCCGGCCAGCAGCAGCCCGGGCATGGCGTAGAGCGCACTGTCCTGGGCCAGTTGCGCCAGCGTGACGCCCAGGGTCCGGGCCAGGCTGTTGAAGGTTTCCCCGGGGCCGGTGGTGCACTGGTGGATGTCGTTGCCCACCGGCAGGCTGATCACCTGATTGGCGGCGATCACCAACGAGTTGCCATTGGCCAGGATCAGCCCCGAGGCGCTGGTGCTCCAGCGTGCCGGCACGCTGCCGTCGGACCAGGCCGCGGCGACCTTGGCCAGGGTGTCGCCGCTCTGCAGGGTGTAGGCCGGCAGCGGGATATCCAGGCTCAGGCCGTCGCTCAGGGCGACTTCGGCGTTGGGCCGGACGATGTCGTCCAGGGTCAGGTTGTTGCCGCGCAGGTCGTTGGTCCAGCCCAGGATCGCGCTGACGGAGTTGCCATTGGCCGTGGCGTAGGCGTAGTCGTCGAAGGCGTTCAGCGCGACCTGCAACAGTTGCCGGCCGATAACCATGAAGGCATCGGTGAAGATCACCGCGGCCATGGATTCGCTGTCGTCCGCCACAGCCCGCAATGCGGGTGCCGGCGGCGGCTCCTTGCTGGTGACCAGCGCCACCAGTTCCTTGAACATCTGCGCGACATTGCTGCGGTAGGTGCTGTTGGTGCCCACGTAGTGGGCGAAATCCACGGTGGCGCTGCCGGCACTGGCCAGGGGCACGCCCAGGGACAGACCGTCGAACACCGGAAACAGCACCGAGCCGGCTTGCAGCACCTGCTGGATCTGCGCCTGGTTGCTGGCGTCGGGCAGGGTGATGCTGACCTCGAAGGACGACAGGAAGGTCAGCAGCTCGCTGATGCCGAACGGCGGGTTGGCCAGGTCGGCCAGGCGTTTGATGTCCTCCTCGAGCATGGCCTTGTCCACCAGGGTGCCGAGGATGTCGGCCAGGGTGTCCTGCTCGCTGCTGGCCGAACCCAGGCTGCCCACCAGCCAGGGCAGGTAGTCGGCGCACAGGCGTTCGAAGCTGCTGTTGCCGGCGCTGTCGGCCGCGGCCCGGGTCGGCGAGGGCGCGTCCATGGTCAGCAGGAACACGAAGGCTCCCTGCTGCTCGGCGTAGTCGCTGGCGCCCTCGTTGCACAGCACGGTGAATTGCGGCGTGGCGTAGAGGTTCAGCAGCGGTTTGCCGGCGGCGCGCAGCAGCGTCATCGGTTGCGGCGTGGTGGCCCGCCGCGCAAGGGCCAGCTGGGCATGGCGGGCCTGGCGCGCCAGCAGCAGGCCGGGTTCGGCCCAGGGCGCCGGGCCGCTCTGGATGGCGTTGATCTCGAAGCGCGCCGAGACGTCGGCATGGAAGGAAAAACTGATGCTGAAACTGAACAGGCCGAGGTCGATCTTGACCTTGACGCTGACCTCCACCGTGGCCCGGGCGGCAATTGGAATCGGCTTGTAGCTCTCGTAGGTCAGGGACAGCGACAGGGTGATGCGCACGTTGACCGCGGCCGAGATGATGGCGAAGTCGATGCTGCCGTAGAGCAGGCCGATGACCCCGACCGTGCCCTGGATCTTGAAGTAGTAGTCGTCCTGCACGCTCTTGCCGGCCGGCACCAGGGCGGTGGACGGGTGATAGGCGTGGAAGGCGGCGATGGTGCCTTCCAGAATGCCGAACACGGTCAGGGCGAAACCGGCCTTGAGCGGCCCCTTGACGAAGTTGTAGCCCAGGCCCAGCTGCAGGCCGAGGCCGAAGACGATCACCGGGTCGAAGGTGCCCTGGGTGGTTTTCGGCACCTGGGTGGCGGTCAC
Organism: Pseudomonas protegens; assembly: GCF_013407925.2. Classification (NCBI taxonomy): domain Bacteria; kingdom Pseudomonadati; phylum Pseudomonadota; class Gammaproteobacteria; order Pseudomonadales; family Pseudomonadaceae; genus Pseudomonas; species Pseudomonas protegens. The sequence goes on from NZ_CP060201.1 coordinate 6,580,804, forward strand.
CGACGACAGCTTGCCCAGGTAGAAACCGCCGGCGCCGAGCACCGGCACGCCGTAGACGATCGCGGAAATCGAGAACGAGCGGGTGAAGTCCAGGTTGTAGGGAAAGCCGATGTCGATGAAAAAGTCGCCGTTGGTGTAGATCTTCACCCCGATCTCCGGCAGCACGATGGACACCGCGCCGAAGTTGAGGTTGCGGATGCTGTCGGGGAAGGTCCATTCGATCTGGTACACGCCGACGTCGTCGGTGATCTTCTTGTACAGGATGTCCAGCACCAGGTTGCCCAGGGCCTTGGCTTTCTCCCCGGCCAGGGCCAGGCGCAGGCCATAGAGGTTGGGGTCGTTGAACACCAGCATCAGGTCGACGGTCCAGTCCTTGCCGGTCTTGAGCAGCAACAGTTGCCCGGCGATCAGCCAGTCGCTGTTGCGGCTGTAGTAGGGCACGCCCTTGCTGCCGCTGTCGCTGGGGTTCAGCGGGTTGCTGGAACCGGTGGTCGACGGCACGTCCTTCAGGGCGTCGATCACCGCCTTGGTGTTGGTGAAGCTGTCGTAGCCGCTGATGGCCACCCGCTGGCCGAGGACCAGCAGCGGCAGGCTGAAGTAGTCCGTGCCCTGGCCCGGCACCGTCGGCAGCTTGTCCACTGGCTGGCCTTTGCTCGGGTCCAGCAGGTTGCTCCAGTCCTGCTGCTCCTGGGGGTTGTTGCCCTTGAACACCGAGGATCCGTCGATGCCCAGGGTGATCTTGTCCACGCCATTGACCTTTTTGCGCTCGAACACCAGGCCGTCGATGCTCATGAACCCCAGGTCGATCTTGCTCGCCAGGGTGTACTTGGCGCTGATGCTGGGCACGCTGCTGCCGCTGCTGTTTTCCAGGTTGATGATCAGCGACAGGCCATCGAGGGAAATCTGGTTGAGCACGTCCCAGGGCGAGCTCAGGGTGAAATACGGGTCGCTCAGCGATTGCATGAGTTTCTGGATCAGCCGGCCCAGGCTCCAGTTCTTCAGGGTGAAGGTCAGGGCCTTTTTGTCGACCTGATAGATCGCCGTCAGGCCCTCCCAGGACAGGGTCAGCTGGGCGTTGCTGCCCTGGTTGTCGGGGGCGAAGCTGTAGCCCAGCAGCACGCTGTCGTTGAGAAAGCTGAAATCCCACAGGGTGGTGGCGCTGCCGCTGTACTGCTGGTTCGCCGGCTTGCTGGCGTCGTAGCTCAGGCTCAGGGTGGCCAGGGTGTCGACACTGAAGGCCTGGCCCAGGTTGAAGGTCCAGCGCAGGCTGCCGGCCACCGTGTAGCTGTCGAGCGGGGTGTTGCCGGTGCTCAGGCTGGCGTCCACCTCCAGGGTGTTGACCAACAATTGGCCGGGCAGGAAATCCGGAAAGGCAAAGGTTCCGCCGAAGCTGAGGAACTGGCTGACCAGCTGCTGCACGTCCACCGGCTGCGCCAGTTGCGCGGCGACTTGCCAGGTGGCCGGGGTCTTGCTGCCGTCGTAGTCGAGGCTGGCATTGGCGAAATACGGGCCGATGCCGACCAGGCCACCGATCCCCGCCTGGTAGGTGGTCACCGCCGGGGCGTTGCTGCCACTGGCGCTGGTGGGCGTGGTGGCCTTGATGTACAGCTGGCCGTCGGTGACCGAGAGAATCGGCTTGCCAGCGACGCTGAACAGGTTCAGGTCGAGCTCGAAACCGGCGTTGAAGGCGTAGCTCTTGGCACCCACATCCAGGCTCAGGCCGACGTCGGACAGCGAGGCGTCGACGAAACTCTTGGGGATGCGGATCAACTGAGCGGTCAGGGTGGCGATCAGGTCATTGAGGTTGGCCGTGCCGTCGAAGCGCGCCAGCAGTTGCAGGTCGGAATTGAACTGGACAAAGAACAGGCCGTTTTCGCCGACGGTCTTGCCCTTGAACACCTCGGGCAACAACAGGAAGCGGGTCTGGAACAGAAAGCTCTGGGCGTTGCCCTCGGGCAGGAAGTTGATCCCCCACACCAGTTCGAAATCGGTGACGCCGAACACCAGTTGGTTGGTCGGGTCCTGCAGGGGCACCCAGGGATGCTCGACATTGATCACCGTGGGGTCGGCGCCCAGGGTCACGCTGGCGGTGCTCAGGGCCAGTTTCGGCTGGGTGACGCCACTCAGGGCGAGGCTGCGCAGGCCGATTCCGGAGAGAAACTGTTGCAGCACCGGTGGCGTGCCGCTGAAGAAGCTGCCGTTGTTGTCCAGCAGGCCGATGATGGTTGCCGGGGTCAGCAGGGCGCTGCCGTCGTCGCTGTGGCCGAGGTAGAAATTGAAGGCGCTGCCGTTGTTGATCTGGGCCAGGGCGCGCAGTTGGTAGTTGACGGGCTGGTTGCTCTGGTCGGTGAGTCTCAGGTTGAGGCCGAAATACAGGCTGACCTGCTGATCGTAGAAGGCTTCGGCCGGGTCTTCGCCATCCTGCAGTTCTGGCGGGCCGATGATCAGGCCGAAGACTGGGGCATTGACATTCAGGTACAGCAGCTTCAGCCCGTCGCTGACGTTGAGGAACGGCGCCTGCAAGGTGGTGGTGGGCATGAACACCTCGACCCCGTCGACCTTGGCGAAGTCCATGCTGCCAGTAAAGGGCAGGGCCAGGGTCGGGAATCCCAGGTTTTGCACCACCGCGACCGCGGTGCTGAGCTGGGGCGGCGGCGTCAGCTGGGCGGCGAAGCCCTGGCGCGGGCCCTGGCTGGCCTTGAAGGTGAAGACCGCGTTGCTGATTGCGGTCCACTTGAAGGGAATGCCGGTGGCGAAGCTCGACAGGTCGGCCCAGGTCCAACTGGCCGGGGTGGTGACGATTTCCAGGCTCAGGCTCTGGGTTCCGACAGCACCCGTGAGGCCAAAGGTCAGTACCAGCCCCTGCTGGATGTCCTGTTGCAGGAAGCGCGCGCTGACCCCGGTGACCTTGAAGCTCTGGGTGGCGGGGTTCAGCGGCTGCACGCTCTGCGCGGTGAAGTTGACCGTGAGCCCGGCGACCGGCGACTGGAAGGCCGCCTTGAGGTCGTTGTCCAGGGTCGCGGAGACGCTGACCGTGGCATCCGCCAGGCCGGCGATCAGGTAGTCGCGGGTGAGGACGATCGGCGCGCCGGCATCGCCGGTCAGGGCCGCGGCGAGGTTGCTCAGGGGGCTGTTGGCCATCTGTCTTCTCCTTGTTCAGACCGTCACAAACAGGGCCAGGTGATCGCTGGTGGAGCGGATGTGCCCCAGGTTGCGCCAGCCGCGGTAGCGTTGCCGATCGCCCGCGGCGAATGCCGGGGCGGGGGCGGGGGGCGCCGGGATCCAGGCGAGCGGCGGTGCCTGGAAATCGCTGGCCATGGCCACCAGGCCCATGGGCGCACCGCCGGGCGCGGGGTTGACCACGTTCAGCGGCACCCCGACCACGGTGTTGGCGATGGTGAAATTGCCCGCCGCGCCGCCGCGCACCAGGATGTTGTCGATGGAATACAGGCTGCTGCTGTTGGACGAACCGATGTAGCGGTAGCCCGGATAGGGCACGGCTCCGGCGTTGGTCGACCAGAAGATGCTCGCGTTGCGACTGCGCAGGTGGGTGGCGAAGTAGCCGGTGTAGGCCTCCAGCGCCGGCGGCGGGGCCAGGGCCGGAGGTTGCAGTTGCAAGCCGTAGCCCAGGGCGGTGAGGGCGGCATAACGCCCCGGGTCGTTGCCGTTCTGGCTCAACAGGTTGACGTTGAAGTCGCCGGTGATGATCCGGGTTTCCAGCGCGCCCAGGGCGGCGCTGATGTCGCGCACATTGGCCAGGGCGTTGAGGTAGGCGTTGGCCGCGACATATTGCGGCGGCGAATGGATGGCGAACAACGTGAGGTTGCGCTGTACCACCACTGGCGGGCCGTCGACGGTTTCGCAGAAGGTCACCATGTAGGGTTCGCGCAAGCCGCCGTAGTTGATCGCGGCGCCGAAATTGTCGACGAACGCGACCCGCGCCGCGCAGCGGCTCTCGTTGAGGTTGCCCGGGTTCAGCGCCGTGGGCGGAATGGGCCGGTTGGGCACGCTGAAGCAAGTCTGGGTCTGCAACGCCGGGTAGTTGCCGGCGGCCGGCGGGGCCAGCACCTGGGGGTTGAAGCTGATGCCACTGCCCGCCGGCGACCAGGCGTTGGGGCCGGTGAACAAGCGCTTGCCCGCCGCCACGCCGCCGCCCGCCGGAATCACCGGCTTGTAGAACACCGCGACGCCCTCGGCGCGCCCGGCCTGGCCGACCACCAGGGGCGGCACCAGGTTCCAGGGCACGCCGGTCTGGTTGCGGATGCGCAGCAGCAGTTCGGCGCAGCCCTGCCAGCCGCCGGTGGGGGAAATCAGCGATCCGGGGCCGTGGCTCGGACCGCTGGCCGTCTCGACCACGACGAAGATGTCCGGGTTGAACGCGGTGATATGGGCCAGGATCAGGGCCAGTCGGTCGGCGGCGTCAAGGTCAGGAATGAAGGCGCCGTTGCGATCGCGCTTGGTGCTCAGCGGGCGGATCTTGTTGTAGCCGAAGCTCTCGATGTTCCAGTACAGGACCCGAGTCATGGCGTCACCTCCGATGGTCCGGTCAATGCCGGTTGCGTGGACTGGCCCGACTCCACGGCGAGCAGGCTGGCGGTCTTGCTCTGCGGGTCTTTGACGTAGGCGGCGTACCAGCCCAGGCTGCCGGAGGATTGCGGGTCGCCGAACAGGAAGAACTGCAGGGTGGCGCCCGGCGGCAACTTGGCGATGCCGAGGATCTTGATGCCGATATCGGTCAGTTGCAGGTTGAAGAACCTGGCCTGGGGGTCGGTCTGACCGGGGATGGTCTGGTACAGCAGTTTGATCGGTCCGGTGGAGACCTTGATGATGCCCTGCAGGGAAAACACGCTGGCCGACGGCGCGGCGCCGGGCAGGCTGAGGCCGACAAACAGCATTGGGCTGGTGTCGCCACTCTTGCTGCCGGGCGACCAGGCGATCAGCAGGTCGGACTCGAAACCGGTGCCCGACACCAGGGACCCAGGGGAGCCCATGGTGACCTTGTAGACGATGCCCGACCAGGCGCCCGACAGCGCCTTGAGCGCCAGGTTCTGCGGCAGCACCGGGAGGAAGCCATAGTCCGCGGGCTTTTTCTGCGCCGGTGCCTGGATGAACTGCTTGAGCTGCAGGGTGAAGCCCTTGTACAGACTCTGTCCGCGCACCTGGCTGGTGGCCGGGTCGAACCCGAGGTTGTCGGGGTTGAAGGCAAAACCCACGGCATTGGGCGTGGCGCTGGGAAAGGCCATGGCGATTTCCAGGTTGGTGTAGGCCAGGCCCTGGTTGCTCGGGCTGCCGTCGGCGCTGCCGAAGGACAGCAGGTCGAAGGGCCCGTCCGAGGTCTTGAGCAGGGTGAAATCCAGCTTGCCCCACAGCAGAAAGCGGCTGGCGGTGGTGACCCCGCCGTCCGGGCTGCCCAGGGTGTTGAACTGGATGCGGTTGACCGAGGCGGCCGGCAGCACGTTGCTGTCGAGGTTGAACAGGTAGCTCTGGCTCTGCTCGAACACGTAGGTGGTGGTGTCGTTCTGTTGCAGGGCGCTGCCGTCGAGCACCATGGCGTTCACCGCGCTGGGCTGGCCGGCGCGCAGGGTGGCGCGGATCGGCGAGCCGAACAGCAGGTCCAGGCTCAGCTGGATGCGACTGTTGAAGGTCACCAGCCGGGATTGGCGGAACAGCGCCTGCAGCTGCAGGACACTGAAGGCGTAACCATTGCTGGTGCTCAGGGCCACCGGCATGTCCGGGGCCGCGCCGTTGGCCTGGGCCTGCTCATAGGCGGGGTTCTGGTAGTCGATCAGGCCGAACAGGGTGGAGATGCCCTGGATATCCAGGGTGTCGCCCTGTTGGCTGATGCGGCTGACACTGGCGCCAAAATGGTGGGCCAGGAAGCGGCTGTAGTCGATGCCCGCGGCGATGCCTGCCAGTTGCTCGGGCAGGCTGTCCAGGGGCAGGTCGGCGTTGAGCACCATGAAGCCGTTCCAGGCCGGGTCGCTGACCTGGGCGACGAAGTCGGCGTAGAGGCTGTCGGGGCTGGCCGCGGCCTTGACCTCGGCGACGGCGATGAAGTCCTGCAGCCACTGGGACAGACCGGTGTAGGCCAGGGTTTCCAGGCCCGGCGCCAGGTCCGCGGTCTTCGAGAACGTCTCGGGCATGGTCCAGCGATTGGGGTTGTCGATGCGCTCCTTCAGGCTGCCGGCGCAGTACTTCATGATCAGCACATTGCGGTAGCTGGTGGTTTGCACGCCGACGCCGATGTTGGCGATAAAGCGCCAGTCGGCGATGTCCATGCGGTTGCTGAAGCTGGCGCCCTGGGTGAAGAACGGCAGCGGATTGACCCCCACCAGAAACAGCTGGTTGGTCTGCAAAGCCTCGTGCAGGGCCTCGCTGGGCTGCACGAAGGCAAAGTCCAGCGGCCCCTGGGCGGATAGTGAGCGGGCCAGCAGCACCTTGGCGTAGCCGATGCCGTCGGCGTCCAGGTCCACCAGCAGGCCTTGTGGAGTGGTCGCCCGATCAGGTTGTGCCGCGTCGACGGTCAGCAGCCGTTGCAGGCGCCGGGCCCGCGCGGCTTGTTTGCCCGGCAGGGTCGCGGCGCTGATCAGGCTCTTGCGCGAGGCGGCGAGGATCTCGCTTTCAAACTGGGTCAGGTTGAGGCTGGCATTGCTGCTGACCCCCGCGTAGGGCACCAGCGGGAAAGCAAACCCGGCGTCCTGGGGCAGCGGGGTGCTCGGCGCGGCCGGGGCCAGCAGCGGTGTAGCGCCGTTGCTGCGGCTCTGGCCATAGAGCGGGCTGCCATCGGGCTGGGCGCTGTAGGCCGGGGTGGAGGCGCCGGCCACCAGGCTGCACCAGGAGGTCCGGTGCGCGTCGTTCAGCAGGGCGCTGACCGCGCCACTGGTGGGCGTGACCAGGCTGCTGGTCTGGAACGGAAACACCGGGGCATAGGCCGGTTGCGCCGCCAATAGGCGCAAGCGGTCGTTGTCTTGCGGGCTCAGGGAAGAGTTGTAGGCGGTAAAGCTCAGCCACTCGGTGCCGAAGATCCCGCACAGCAGGTTCTGCCCGGCACTGGCGGCCGGCAGGCTCAAGCCAAAGTCGCCGGCCAGGGTCAGGCTGTAGCTGCCGCCTTGGGCACAGAACACCAGGCTGGCGGCATAGGGCCGGGGCCAACCGTTGGCGTCCAGGCCATTGAGCGGGATCAGGCTGATCGGGTTGCCGGCGGTGCTGCGCCACTGGCTGGGCAACGCGGTCGTGCCGGTGTTGGCGAAGCTCATGGCCGTGCGGATCAGGCCGGCGGCCAGTTGCGCCGCAGGGATGTTCTTATTGAGCGGGTCCAACGGGTCGAGCACGCCGCCCATGGTCAGTTTGGCGGGCATGCCGTTGGGGTTGAACACCGGGTAATTGAGCACGCTCTGGCCGCCCGCGGTGTTGGCCACATAGGTAAAGCCGGTCTGGAAATACTTGAGGGCGGGCTGGCTGCTGTAGGTCAAGGCGTAGGTCAGGCTGCCGGCCTGATTGCCGTCCAGGGGCACGTAGGCCAGCGGCTGTTGCGGCGGTGTCAGCTGCAGGCCGCTGTCGGCCGCCAGCTTGTCGATCAAGCCCATGGAGATGCCGGCAGTGGATTTCAGGCGCAGGGCGTTGAAGTCCGGGTCGTATTTGACGTAGGTGCCGAAGCTGACGAAGAACGTCAGGCGATCGCCAAGCTGCAGGTTGAGGTTGTTCTGCACCTGGCTGGGGGCCGTCACGCTGATGCGCAGGCCGTAGCTGTTGAAGGCCTGGGGCGCCGGCAGGCTGGAGCCGGGCAGCCACAGCAGCGCGCGGCCGATGAAGTTGCGCTGGTCGACTAAGCTGCGCTGGTCCACGGCGAACAGAAAGTCGTACAGGGCGCTGACGAATGCCGCGGGGTCGCTGCGCAGGGCGGCCGGTTCGCTGGGGGCGAACAGGTAATGGCCGGCATATTTGTCGAAGGCGTCGGCCGGACTCAGGCTGGCCGGCAGGCTGCCGTGCGCGGTGCCCTTGGGCATGACATAACCGCGCCAGCCATAGCCGCTGGCCTCCGGCAGGGCGTAAGCGGCGCTGTGGGCGATCTGCTGGTAGTCGGACGTGCTGGTCATGTCTATCCCCTGCAATTGTCGGCGCGGCCACGGATCCACGACCAGTCGGCGACGCTGCCGACGTAGTGGTTCGGTGGGTTGTGACCGGACTGGAAAGTGCCATCCAGGCTGAGCTGCCCTTGCTGCTCCTGGGTAGCGGGACGAAAGTCCAGAAGTCCGCCCTCGATGCGCACCGGCCCGACGCTGGACTGTCGCAGGCTCACCGGGGTGGCGGTGGCCATGAGGGTGTAGCGGTCGATCAGATCGCTGGCGTAATAGAAGCTCACCTGGGCAGTCAGCGCGTTGCTGCTGTCGGCCTTGTAGGGATCCAGCAATTCCACGGTCACTTGCAAGTCCGGCAGCAAGGGCTGGCGGTAGCGGGCCAGGACACTGGTGGTCGGGCTCTGCCAGCGGATCAGGTCGCCGCGATAGGCCTGGGTCACGGGTTTGCCGCTGTCGCGCAGGTTCTCGATGGTGAAGTCGGCCAGCAGGTGCGAAGTGTTGGGAGGGGCACAGAAGAAGGCGCCCAGGCTGCCCCAGACCCGCTGGCCTTCGCCGTTGGCCAGATCGAAGTCGGCGCTGGGGGCGGCGGCGGTCATGCTCAAGCCGGTCAGGGCGGCGTTGCCCAGGGAAACCTGGGCATTGACCCGAGCTTCGTGGCCGTCCACCACCAGCACGAACATCACCGGACCGACCTGGCGATTGACCTGCATCCCAGGCAGCAGCACGGGGCCCGGTACGCAAGGATCATTGGTGGCGGCAGAGGAGGAGGGCGAGAGGTCGACGCAATCTGCGGCTGGCGCGATGGCATCGGTGCGGGAAAGGGCCTGGTCGTGGCTGCTGGATACCGTTGGCAAGCGGCCGCCGGTGGTCATCAGCCACACTGCGGTTGCCAGGATCGCGCCGAGGGTTGCCCAGAAAATCCGGGTGTAGAGCATCCGTTGCCTGGTCACGCGAGGGTACCGTCCATGTCCCGTATTGCATGAAGCAAAGCCGGCGCCATGCCGGCTTCGCAAATGGGCTCCGGCCTAGGAGCCCGAGTCGATCACGACAGGGTGAAGGTCCCGATGTTGGTGTTGTTGAACGGGGTTTCCGAGTTGCTGTCGATAATCACCCCGGTGAACAGGATGCTGAACGCCGAGCCCACGTTCTGCAGTTTGACCTGGGCACCCTTGCGCAGGGTGACCGGGCCGGCGGAGGTGTCGGCGCTGAGAGTCTGGACGGTCGCGGTGTTGTTGACCTGGGTGGCCCACAGCAGGTTGTTCTGATAGCTGAAGGTCACTTTGGTGGTCTGGTTGGGGTCGCCGTTGTAGGTCGCGGTGGACTGGCTGTTGATGGTCAGGGGGGTGGTGACGGTGTTTACCGAGGTGAAGGCGTTCATGTTGAATATCCTTTTCGTGTGTTGGGCATGATTCAGCGGGCTGAACCGGGTGAGAGTCTAGGTGCGCTTCTTGGTCTGTCGAGGCTGCCGAAGAAAGGCGCGCAAGGCGTTTTTGTCCCTCTGGCGATGCTCCGCAAACACCATGTTTAGCCCTGCAGACCGCGTAACTTAACGGTTCCTGGCCTGACCACGAGTTCGCGGCACAAGGCCTCTAATAGCGTTTTGTTAGCACTGTTAAGACAAAATAGTTGGACACTCCCGAGTTCTGCATCGATGCCCACGGACAGAGCGAAACCGCAACTAAGCCGGCATTTGCGGGACGAGGGGGACGTGGGAAAGAGGACACAGGACTAACTCAACTAAATGGTGATTTAGTTGAGTTATGGATAGAGCCAGGTAAAAAACCAAAGGAAGGGGCGAAATACCAGGAGCGATCTGACGTAGATCTCTGCATGGAGATTGCCTGGGTAATTCCGGGTTGTCATCATGCGCGCTCTTCAATACTCAACGAGACAGGGATAGTTGCAATGCCTATTTATCTAGCAGCTGAAAGCGAATTGACGGTCGGCCAGGCCTTGGTGCTGGAAGCTCCTGCAGAGGAAGGTTCGTTCATCGTGGTTTTTGAAGATGATGGCGACACCGGTTACTTCTATGCACTGGATACCGCGGCCGAGGACAACCCGATCCACGATGCGCTGCATATCTACAACGCCGCCGATGTCACGGACGGCCACAAACCATCGATGGTGAAAATCGGCTGGGCTGTCGATCACCGCAAGGCGGTCTTGCTGATCAATGATTTTCCTCATGCGGTGTTTGATTTCGATGCCAAGCAAGGATATTGCAGATCCGGGTTTCCACCGCAGATAGGCAAAGGCTGGTCTGAAGGCGGTCATCAGTGGGACGACGCAGCTCTTAATCTGTTTGCTTGATCACTAGCCTGGCATCGCCAGGCTTTTTACGCAGAGGCATAGGCTTGGAAGGCCAGGAGCAGGTGTGAAAAATTCTTGAATCTGGGAAAACACATAACCACATGATTTATAATAATATTTTTGAATTTAGCCATTAAAAAGGGAAAAGCTAAAGAAACTGTTCCTTTTCAAATCTCTCAATTTTACTGTTTTTTAATTGCCAAAAAATCGCCTAAGTGACTGAGCTAATAAGAGTTATTTTCTGAGCTTTGGGAAATTTTTCTTTATCTCTAAAAATTTCAACTTTTACCTTTTTTAAAAATCACATCTACGTAGGTTGGTATTGTACGTGGATAGTAACTTTCGATTAGAAAAAAAACTCTCGCCACTCTCTTTTTAGGGGTGTGCTGCATGCAAAAAAATGGGTATTTTTGAGGCTCGCTTTCGACTGGGGGGGGAGCCAATGAAAGAAATAAAAAATAAGGGGAAGTTTAGCGATGAGTTGGAGCTTCAGGAGCTTGAAGAAGCCAAGCGTCGAAATAAAATCATTGAGAAGTACCTAGGCAAAGAAATAACCTATCAAAGCGCATTAGGCCTTATTCCTTGTTCGAAAAGCACCTTTTATAGACTTCTTCACAAATATGATGAAGGAGATAATTCGACGGCGCTCTTGGGTATCAGAAGGGGGCGGAAAAAGGGTGAAAATCAGCTAGCAAAAAAGGTTGAAGTTGTTATTAGAGTGGCTATAAAGAGAAAGCTCAATAGTAGAGAAGCGGGGCCGTCCGTAGTATGGAGAGAGGTGAGGGATCGGTGTATTGAAGAGAGTTTACCCATTCCTAGTTTGAGTGCGGTCGCCCAAAGAGTAAAATCTATCAGCCCGTTAGAATTGCGAAAATTGAAGTACGGGGCGGCGGATGCTTACGATAAATTAGGAATGAAGCCCGGGCAGCTTAAATTAAGTAGGCCGTTAGAGGTCACGCAAATTGATCACACTCTAGTCGATATAATTTTATGTGATGATGATCGCGTACCACTTGGTAGGCCATGGCTCACTGTACTGATAGATGTCAAAACTAGAGTGATTTTGTCCTATTACTTGTCTTGGCATAACCCGTCATCTGTGTCGGTTGCCGCAACCATAGCTTTCGCCGTGGCAAATAAAGAACATTATCTAGCCACCATAGACTGTGCGCATATTAAATATCCATTTTCTGGAAAGCCAGAGGCTATTAACTCGGATAATGCGAAGGAATTTAAATCGCTTAGCATGGTAAAAGCATGCGAAAAAAACAATATATCTCTGAATTGGAGGCCGTATGGAAAGAAGCACTACGGAGGGCACGTCGAACGGTGGATTGGCACACTTATGGGAGAAGTGCATTTTTTACCAGGTACGACATTTTCTAATACTTTACGTAGAAAAGGATACCCGAGTGAGAAGAAATCATGCATGACCTTCATGGAGTTGTCGAAGTGGTTTGCTAGGCAGGTTGCGATTTATCATAGTACGGTGCATTCAGAGATAAAGTCTACTCCCGGAGATGCCTGGTTCGATTACTTTGGCGGTCAAGCACCTAATGCCCTTACAAATAAAGAAAAGGCTGAATTAACTATAGATTTTCTTCCGCAGGCTCGGCGTAGGGTCACTCCAAAGGGGCTACGCTTTAAAAATAGTTATTATTACGGTCCGGAGTTGGTGCCTTTTGCTGGGCTTGTGTTGTTAATAAAGTACAACCCTTTATCCATGAGGAGGATATGGGTGCGCTTAAATAACGAATATGTCAGCGTTCCATTTTCAGATCTTACTGAGAACGATAAGGTTTTAGAGGCTGCCCGTATTAGCTCGCTTTCTCAGCAAGAAAAATCAAAAGTCAGATGGATGACAGAAGGCGAAAGAATAGTACTTAAAAGAGAGTCTGATGAGCTTGTAGTGAGCGCGAAAACGTCCGCCAAAAGGGAGAGGCGACGGCAGGCAATTGAAAAAGAGCATGGCTCCAAAATAATAGCAGTACCTAATGTTGGATTTAATTGTGATTATTCAAAAAAGCCTATTCCGTTCAATAGCGAGGACTAAATGAATCTATCACACATAAAAGAGTCTAAAAGGTCGCTTGCGTTGTTAGGAGTTTCTGAAAGGGTCGAAAGTATAAATCAAGGAATTTGGGTTGACTGTCCGCAGTGTTCGAGGGTGGAGCGCGTAATTGACAATATGCTCAACGCTGATGGCTTGTCTCCTGCTCCCTGTCTACTTGTTTGTGGCGAGGGCGGAGCTGGGAAAACTAGTATTATAAATAGGATTAAAAACAAGCAGTCTTCGCTCGAAGAATTAATTGCACTTACGACTCTGTCTGAGAGTCCTGATGGCTTACGCTTTCGAGATCTATTGCTAATGGCTCTGGGGGTACCATTTAGAGCGCAAGGAGGCGGTAAGATTCCTAACGGCCTAGAGAAGTACCTCCAGCTCCGTAGGTTTTCAGCAATTGTAATTGATGAGTTTCATGAGGCGTTGTTAGTTCAGCGAGGAGAGCAGCGAAGAAACCTTTCTATGCTGAAAACGCTTTCCGGGGCGCCATACCATCTTCGGGTAATGGGCTTCGGGATACCTTCAGCATTGAATGCTCTCCAACAAGATCCCCAGCTTGAGAGGCGGTTTGAAGTACTTAAAATACTGCCGTGGGAAGAGGGAGATGAATTTAGAAGCTTCTTGGCATCGGTAGAGGAGAACTTACCGCTTCGTAAAGCTTCTTGCCTCTATTCTCAGGAGGTCGTTAAGTACTTGCTGTCAAATACAAATGGGACAATGGATGAGGTTTTGAAGGTTGTACGGTTTGGAGCGATCCATGCAATTATAAATGGTGAAGAAAAAATAACAGTAGAAAGTATGAAATTAGGGGCTGTACGTCGGTGGGATTACTAAATCATGGGGCGAGAGCGTAAATTAAAAGGGTTTCCTCAGCCTTATAGTGATGAAACATTCACCTCTTGGCTGCTTCGTAGCGCAAAGAGCAAGCGCTGCGCGTTGACTGTTGATTTGGTTGAGTATTATGTTGAGAGCTCGATACGTAATGGGACTGATTATGACTTTGGCTTCGGAGTGGGCTTTAAGAGATTTTGTTTAAATGCTGGTCTAGATTATGTTTATTGCAAGCGTTTTTTCTCGGGCCAGGCTGAAGGTATGATGCTGAGTACCCTCAGTAGAAACTCTTTTTGCCGCCAATGTCTTGATGATGATGTTAAATTTCGATCGGATCCATACTGGAGGGGCTCATGGTGCCGCTTAGATATTGCGTATTGCTCGCTGCATAGAACCCTTCTTACTAGCACCCGAGAGGATTATGGCCTCTACAGACCGTGGGAGTCTTTTGCTTATTTTTCAGACTTTGATTATGGGCGTAGAAGCAGTAAAAGTATATATGAGTTTGCAAGCTTAAATTTATTGGGTCTTAGAGTTCAAGGTTGGCTCTATAAGAATAGGGTGGCAATCAATTGTACTCCAGGCCTGAATCGGTTGATTGGTTTTTTGTTAAGTAGTTTTTTGTCGCTGAGAACAGAGGAACGGTACTGCGGGCTTGCTAGGGTTGCTTTTGGTAGTGCACTTCAGGTACCAATAAATCATAAAAATTATCATTACAGTTTATGCATGTATTATGGGGCAAAGACTTCAACTTCGACCCACAGGAGAGCTGCACTTATTATGCTTGGGGTCGTACTTGGATTATACAGTGAGTGCGAATTGAAGCGATTAAAGGACGCATCTATTTTTAGTACCTTTAATTTTCCGATTACTGCGTTGAGGGCGGGGAGAGAGATCATGGAGCTTCTGAGTGATTCTGAAAAGGAATGGTATGCTTCGCAGTTACTTAGTGTGGCACCAGTAGCTGGTTTAGATATAAACTCTCGCTTGGAGGAGTTTTTTTCTTGTGTAAAAGCATTTGGGGCGCTCTCGAAGTAATATTATTGCTATGTAGTTGATATCCGGTTTTTGTGGCAAGAGTTCAATTTAGCTTAGAATCTGCTGTGTCTGTATCTGGTAGTAGCTTTGTTACTCGGCTATTCAGCAATGATCCGGCCTGAAAATACCCCATTACGGTGGGCACCGAACGGTGTTCTGTCATGGCCATCACTTCTCCTAGCGGCACACCCTGGCGTCCTGACTCAGTAACAAACCCAGACCTCAGGCTGTGAGCTGCCCAATTACCCTCAAGTCCAGCCAGTTGTGCCCGGCGCTGCACGATGCGTGCTACCTGGTCGCTGGACAGGCCTGCCGTCCCCACACGGCCCCCTCGGTATACCCGCCTAAATAGGGGGCCTGTCGACGCAGGTGCCTCCGCTAGCCACCTTGTTAAAGCCTTGGCTGCCGGGCCGCGCAACGGCTTCTCCCGGCGTACCCCCTCAGTCTCAGTTTTGGTGACGCCCAGCGCATAGAGCCAAATATCGGTGTCCAGTTGCCGTACATCGCCTATCTGTAACCCGATCACCTCTGAACGTCGCCGGCCGCCGCTCCAGGCCAACAGTAGAAGGGCGCGGTCACGAATGCCACGCACACCGTCGTCGCAGGTGGCGAGCATGGCCTGCAGCTGCTCCAGGACCACTGCGGTTTTTTTCCGCACGGAAACGCCCTGGCGGACCTGGGCCTTACGGGCTTCACGTAAAAAGGTCTTCACCATCGGCGTCTCGGTTGGGTTTTCCCACTGTTGCAGGCGACGCCACTTGGCCAGGACGGCCAGGCGGTGGCTGACCGTGCTAAACGCCAGAGCACCCAACTTACCCTTGACCCCTGCGGCGACCAACGCGACATCGAGGTTCGCCGGCAGCAGGTGGCTCCAGCCACCCGCGCCGTCGGGTCGGGCAAGGTGGTCGACAATGAATTGCACCGCCACCTCCGGCGGCAGGGCACCATCGCCGAGTGCGCGTTGGTAGCGCAGTTGCAGCCAGGCGGACCAGTAGGCGAGGGCGCTCTGGTAACTGCGCACGGTATTGGCTGCGGTGCCGGCCGCAATGAATGCCTCGGCCGCGGCGCGGGTGCTGTCGGTCAACTCCGCCAGCACCAACGACTGAGAGGAGGGAATTTTCACCGGCTCTGTCAATTTCATTTCGCTCACCGCTGCAATAGGTTCGGATAACATTAAATTATCAGACCTAAGTTGGCGGAGGGCAGAGCGTGGCGGTAGGCGTACCAGAAACTGACGTGTTCGCGGCAGCGGACTCGGTGCTGGCCCGTGGCGAACGGCCGACCGTGGAACGGGTGCGCGTGGAGCTGGGTTGTGGCAGTCCGGCGCGAGTCGGCGGGCTACTGGATATTTGGTGGGCGCGTTTGGCGGAACGCCTGAATGGAGAAACGCGACTGCCGACATTACCAGGTGAGGTGTCGCAAGCCTTCGTTGCAGTATGGCAGCAGGCTATCCTTCTGACGCAACGTGCATCCACCGCCGCCCGAGCTACGGCACTGCCCTGAACGACAGCCCTGAGCGTGTGGCCAAAGAATGGGCCTACACCGCCGAAGTGCTGCAACTGACCCCGCCACCAGCGGTCAAGGGCGCTGCACCTCAGGCTCCGGCCAGCATGGCCAAGCCACAGAGCAACCCAGCGGCCGACATGGCGCTGTAAGCCTCGGCCCCGTCCGCGTTCGTCGGATGAGGCACAGCGGCTGCCATCGTGCAGCCTTATCTTACATGGGGTGCGGCGATATCCCTGATGTCGTCGCAACCGGCCGGTCTTGCCGGTACCTCTGAAGCAGCATCTCTTTGTCTTTCTCAACGAGGCTTGAACCCTCGGATTCACTGCCTCGATGTCCAGCATCACCCTGTTCCAAGCCCCGCCGCCCGAAACCATCCAGAGCCAGATCCAGCAGATGGTCGTGGACTACATCACCGACATCAGCGCAGTGGCCATTGCCCCGAGCAACCCGCTGTACAACCTGTACCAGTACGGCGTCGGCTACGAGGTGCACCTGTACCAGCCGGTCAAGGACGACCCCCAGGCTTGCGCCGTGGCCTATATGGCCGTGCTGCAAAGTCATCGGCGCCAGGGCATTGCCCGGCAGATGCTGGAGGCGCTGCGTGCCTGCTATCCCCATGCCGAGCTGGCCTGTCACTTGGCCGAAGTGGAGTGTTTTGAAGCCCTGGGCTTTCAGGTACTGGGCGCCCGCGGTCCGCAAGTGCTGATGAATACCCGAGACCACGGCAGCGATGGCTTGCTGGCGGTATTGGATGTGGCACCGATCTACCAATCGGTGGAAGTGCGGCAGATTTACACCTACCTGCTGGTCCAGAACGGGCGCAAGGCCATGCTGGAGGCGGAGAAGACGCGCGACGGGCACCTGGACCAGATGACCCGGCAGGCCCAGGCCCTGGTGAGCGAACGCTTGGGTGAGGCTGCGCTGGTTAATGCGCCACGCGCACCTCGCTTGATATGGAGCGAAATCACTTTCAAGGAAAGGTCAGCACCACACTGGCGCTGCCGCTGAAACTGCCCGCTGTCACATTGCCTTGAGTCTGCAGAACGGACGCGAAAACAAGTGATCTGTAGCCGGTTCCTGCATAAAAGCTGAAAGAGCGGCCAGAGCCCACGCCTTCGACTGACAGCAATGAGTAAAGCCCCTCAACGCCATTGAGTTTGACGCGCCCTGCCTTGTCGGGCGCGATGGCGATGCTTACGTTAGCCGAGCGATTGCAGCTGACAAAGGCGGTGGTTGTCGCGCGGTTGTTGGCCACATTGTCCAAGGTGATATTTCCGTGGCGCAGGTCGATAGAGCCCAAGATGCTGCAACTTAGCGGTGGCTCTTGTGGTTTTGGTGGTGTGATTGTCCCCGAAGGCGCTAATAGACATTTCCAGAGTACTTGAACGGTTTTATAGTCGCACACTGCAAGTGCAACAAATCCTTCCCTCTTTGGATCTAGGTAAGGTAATGGAATGCCGCTGGATAAAAGCGGGGCGACCAACCTGCTTAGGCTAGCTTTCGGGTCTTGGTCAGGACGTAAACTAGGGCCGAGCTCGATAGGGTCTAAGGCACCCATAAATTTGTAATAAATCGGAAAAATCCAAACGCCATTTCTTGATGGCCATCTGACTTCGAATTCTTGAGTAGTCGGGCCAAGCTTATACATGTCGATTACTGCAATGTTTGACATGTCGCCGTAAACACTGTAAAGCATTTGGCTTTCGTCATATTCAAGGTGCAGTGCTCCAATTGCCGGGGGGCTAAGAAAAGTAATGAGTACAAAAAAAAGACGAATCATAAATAACCTCTATTTTAAAACTATGATGGCCGTAGAGGGAGGTTTTTAATCGTAGTCTGCCGAGATGCTGACAGTACTTGAAAATTCACTGCTTTTAAACTGTGTGTCCGGATTGGAAACCAGGGTCGCATAAATACTGTTATTGTTTTGGGTTGTTGTCCTGATGCTGGTATTTGGCTGCCATGTCGTGCCAAGTCGCTGAGAGGTTAACTTTATGCCTAGGCCCTCTATGTTGGTTTTTATGAGGTCTGACCTAAAGCCTGCTACTCCGGTGAGTTTTAATAAAACGGAGGCGGGTTGTAGGCCGCATGATACTTTTAGCTCAATAGGGATTCGGTACTGCTCTGTTGATATTTTTTTTATGTCGACTTCTTCAAATTTAATGTCTTTAGATCCGCTGAAATTAAACTTGCAGGTAGGTTTGTTGATTGTTCCGGAGATGCTCGCGCTGGTTCTGTAGGTGTCTGCTGAACCCATGCTCGGGATTGAGCAGCACAAACAGAATGCCATTAAGGCTGCCATTTTTTTTGAACAGATTTCTTTGCTCATGGATAGGTCAACTCGAAATTGGCGACAGCACTAAAACTGCCGCCTTCAATGGCTTTGTCTTTGAGCTTGAGCAGGTAAGCGTTGAAGGAGAGTCTTTCTTGCGCTGCTCCGCTAAGGGCGTAGGTCAAGGTGTCGGTGTTGATGGCGATCGGTTTGTCGGCTGCGCTTTCCAGACCGATCGCCACTCCGGAAGCGGCGCCATTGATGGCCAAGGCCCCGCCGAGAAGCGGTTCTTCCTGGCCCTTAAAGCGGATGTTGATCTTGGTGGCGGTGGCGCAGGTTGTGACGGTGATATGAAAAGGCGTTGCACGGCTCTTGCCGGTGCTCATCAACTCTTTCTTGTCGGACGCCAGCAGCTTGACTGTCTGCTCCGGGTTTTCCACGGTCAGGTCACAGGCCGGCACAACCAGTCGTCCGGAAAAGTTCAGACGTATATCGTCGGCCCATGTTGAGTGGGCGAAGAATATTAGGGTGCTGAAAAAAATTAGTTGAATTAGCGTCTTTTTCATGGGCTCAACCTTTGCGCTGCCGATCCATGGGTTCAGTTCCCTTGTTTGAACGAGCAACTGACTTGCTCACAGCGGTAGCTGAGTTTGTGGTAACCACCGTAATCATTGATGTAAGTGATGACCGGTTGCTTGATGTTATGAGTCTCCGGTTCGAGTTTTTTCGATGAAAAGGGGGCTAGCATCACGGGCTCGAAGTTGCTCTCGCTTCTCTTGTCGGAAACGTCCTGCAGATCATTGATGGTGATGAAGTAAGGCGTCGGATTTTCCACTTGGAAACCGCCAGGCAGCTTGCTGACGATAAGGCGCTCTTGCCAGACAATATTTTTGTCCGGAGCGATTTCCTGCGGTCGATAGAACAGTTTTATTTTGGTCTGCAAGGCAATCTGCATGGTGTTCGACGTTTCACTGCGCGGCGGCACTTCCCGCAGGTTGAAATAGAACAGTGACTCGCGATCTTTCGGCAGTTGCTCGGCTTCCGGGGTTTTCAGCAACTTTACCTGGCCGCCGGTAGACGGCTCCAAGCGTTGCAAAGGCGGCAAAACAATGATCGGGGCTGTCACTTTTTGCTGTTGATCGTTCTCGATCCAGGACTGAGCCAAGTAGGGTAATTCGCTGTTGTCATTGCGAATGTTCAGGCTGACTGATTTTTTTTCGCCATCGAAGATGACTCGGGTACGGTCTAGGGATATTGCGGCCTGGGGCGCCAGCCCCGGCAGGGCGAAACAACAAGCAACAGCCAGCCATTTAAGGGGGGGAATATTCATCTTGATGGGGAACCTCGATTTAATTTTCAGGTTGGCAACGCAGCGTGTAGCGCTGTTCCGACTGCAGGTTGGCGGGCAGGATGACGTTGCATTTTTGGTTGCCAGCCCATGTCACCTGGAACCGGGAGTCGGCCTTGATTCCGCTTAGGTAGGCAAAGCCGCTGTCGGCAATGATCGCCACTTCGCGTCCCGAAGCGTCTTGCAGGCTGGCGCCGAAGGGGGGGTAAGAGCCATCCGGCAGGGTCAAGGTGACCAGGGCTTTGGCCCCTTGAATCACCGTGAGTCGGCGGTAGCCGATGGCGCCCTCGGTCAGGGTTGCCTCGGTTACCGACTTGCTGGCTTCCATGTCGTCAGCCAGGCGGTTCACGTCAATGCGCACGTCGGTGCGTGAATAGCTGGTGTGGGCCGGCAGCACCGCCACGCCCATGGCGTTGGTCCGCACTTGGCCGTTTTGCAGCGGGACTCCAGCAACGCCTTCGGTGTCGAGCATGATGCGCGTGCCGCCATTGAAGGTCGGCGGGTGCAGGGCAGCCCCTTTGGCGGTTACGGTCGCGCCACCTTGCAGAGCGAGCCCCAGGCTCTGGCTGCCGTCAGACTGGTAGCTGCCATTGAAGCTGTAATCGCCGTGTGAGGTTCGCTGGCTGTAATAGCCTTGCATACCTTCGCCTGTGGCACCGCTGTTGGCTCTGAGCTGGTAGCTGTTGTCGTGGTTGTACTTCGAGTAGCTGGCGGCATGGCGCAGCTTGCCCTGGCTCAGATAAGCGTCGTATCCCAAGCGCTGGCTGGCGCCGAATGGCACGGAGATGGACAGAGACAGGCTGTTGTTGGTCTCTTGTTGACCCCTGGCTTGGTTCAGGGACAAGGTCATGGCGACGCCTTTGAACGAGCCTGCATCGAAGTAGCGACTCAGGTGCGCGCCGATATAGTCCGTGGCGCTGCCGTCCCAATAGTCCTCGTGGGTGTAGGACAGGTGCGTGCTAAAGCCCATGTCGGTAAAGCTCTTATTGGCCAGGATGGTGTAGGCCGTCTTGCTGTTGCGACCGCTGAGGTAGTGATTACGGGCACCAAGGAACTCGTCCATGGTCATGAAATTTCGCTCCGAAAAGCGGTACCCGGCGAAGGTGATCTCGCTGTCGTAGTCGTCAAAGCGCTTGGCGTAGTTCACCCGCCACGAGTGGCCCGTGAGTTGCTCTTGTTCGGGCACTCTGGCGCGGGTTTGGGTGACGTCCAGCGACACTACGCCGAATTGGTGAAGGTTGCGCCCAATGCCGCTGGCTATCGCGCTGTAGCCATCGGTCAGCAGTCCGCCGCCAAACAGCGACCAGTCACTGTTGATGCCCCAGGACAGTTCGCCAGTGGCAAAGGTTGGTCCGTTGTCCTCCCGGTCATAACCATTGGGTCGCCCGACCGTGGCGTTGTAGCGCAAGTAGCCGGGCCGGCTCAAGTAGGGGACGCTGGCGGTTTCCATCTGGTATTTCTGCGTGCTGCCGTCATCTTCGGTGATTTCGACATCCAGTTTGCCGTTCACCGCGCTGTTGATATCGCGGATGCGAAAGGGGCCCGGCGGCACTGCCGTTTCATACAGTACGCGCTCGCCTTGACGCACCGTGACCCGGGCGTTGCCCTGAGCGACACCCACTACTTCGGGGGCATAGCCGCGTAGGCTGGGTGGCAGCATCTGGTCATCGGATGCCAGGTTGACGCCCTGGAAACGGAAACTGTCGAACAGTTTGGAGTTGAGGTTGGTTTCACCCAGCAACAGCTTTGCCCCGAGCGTCGGCAACGGGCGATAGGCGTAGATGCTGCTCCAGGAAAAGTCCTGGCGCTGGTAGTTACGGCCTTGGTAGCGACTGCCCTGGAAGTCACCCCGCAGGCGCCATGGGCCTGCGTTGAAACCCATGGTTCCGTTTGTCCCGATTTGGGTGGTTTTACCCGAGCCCGAGTATTGGCTCGCTGAAGTGTTGAGGCTGTAGTCCAGCAGGAAGCCAGCAATACCTTGATCCCATTCGCTGATGGGGGCCCAGTTGGGGTCGCGATATTCCATCCAGGCTTGGGGCACGGTGATGCGCAGAACACTGGTGCTCATGTCGGGTTTCAGACGCACGCCTGGCAGGCTTTCCAGGTCCATGCACGCCTGTGTGGAGTGCCAGGTGCCAAGCTTTTGCAGGGCCTCGGGCTTAAGGCCGAAGGTTGCGACCAGCGCCATGGGCAGGCAGGCCCGAGTGGTGGCTTCGTCTTGATCCAACGCATAGAAATGCAGGCTCTGTTCCGGAAGTTTTCGATCATTGATCTGCAGGCTCATCAGGTACTGTCCCGGCATCACATAGTTCGCTGATTTGAAACGGCTCAGGTCGATGGTATTGCGATCACCGATATCCATGACGTCGAGGTTGAAGTCGACAGCCGCACAGGCCTGCGAGTAGTTAAAAAAAACAACTAACAGTACAGTCGGTAGATATTTCTTCCCTGTATTCATAGTTTTTCAAATAGTGAAATATGCGATTCACTGACTGGCCGAATGGGCTCGTGGTCAGAAGCGCTGGAAGTTTCTATTTCTATATCTGGCGATATACGAAATTGTAATGGGTGCTGTTCGTCATTGATGAGCTCAACACCCGAAAGTAGATATTGTAAGTCCGAGTCAGGCTAAAATAGAGCTTGTTGTATTGAGCACCGAGACTCTAGAGTCTCGGTGTTTATCCCAAACTTCAAATAGCAGGGAGTGTGATTACTCGTAGGCCAGCATGAAGTTAGCGGTCGCGTTGTACGTACCTGCAGTGACGGCTACGTCGGCTAGGGTTGTGCCTTTCAGATAGGCGCCGAACACTAGGGTGTTGTCGCCTTCCAGAAGTGCACGTGCCGTGGAAGCCTCGCCGAGCTTGACCTGAACGCCGGAGCCGTTGGTCAGTGCGATGCCCGCGCCTTTGGCGGAGCCGGCAATGCCCAGTAGGGTGTTATCGACCGCATCGGCGTCGCCACCAAAGGTGACTTTGACTTTTTTCAACTTACTGATATCACACTGGCGCAGTTCGATATTGAAATTCTTGACTTCAGATTGACCACCATTGGCCAGTGCTTTATTGGAAACGTCATCCATTTTCACTGTCTGGTCGACACTTTTGGCATCCAATGAGCAAGGCGCGTCGAGGATGGCCCCTTCGAAGTGTACTTTGCCGCTACCGCCCGGCGCCGCATGTGCAGCTGTACTGCCCAGTACCAATGCAGCAAAAAGTGCCAGGGGAGTTTTGTAGAATTTCATTTTGTCATCCTTAAAATATTAATCATTCAGGCTTGTGCGGCATTAAAATTTTCACCTTGAAAGTTTAGTGTCGCAGCGGTTGTTATAGTAAGGATTATAATAAGTTGGTCTAAGAGGGTCGTTCCTACAGGCGGATAGGACGTTTCCTACGGAGTGGTAGGTCGTTCCTTATGTGTTTTAAAGGCTGCTTGATGATAAGACTCGATTGTGACGGTCAGGCCATGTTCGCCGAGCGGAGCCGGCATTCCGAGGCCTCCAAAGACACCATCTGTCGATGCTGCACCGGGCCAGAGTGCAGGAAAAATCAGGCGATTCTTGGTTTTTTACAGGTAGCTCACTATGAAAGTGACTTCAGCGTTTGCAGTGCCTGCTTCCAGTTTTCCATCGGGCAGACGGTAGTAAGCTACGGACAGCGGTATGTTGAAACTTGTCCCGGTGGTGTTGAACCCGTTGTACGGGTAGGTGGTGTCTAGCGCGATAGGTTGCCCAGCCTCGTTCATCAACTTCAGGCCGATGCCTTTTGACGTTGAGCCGGGGCTCAACGCCACTTTGCCATTTTTCTGGTCTAACACTTGAGTGGTGGCCTTGAGTGAGTAGGTAACCTTCTTGATGCCACTCTGGCATTGATTGAGGCCAATATTGAATTTGATTGTCCGAGGTGCATCATCTTTGTTGTTGAATTCATCTAGACGATAGTCATCACCCATATTAACCGATACTGCCGGAGTCTGGCAGGAGGCAGTATTTAATGTTATGGGGTTTTCAAGGCGAAGTTCTAATGATGTATAATAATCATAAATTATACTTCCTAGACTTATGGCTGGTATGTTGTTTTTCTCTGACACTTCCGTAGATTTAAATATTTTTATTTTGTAATTGATTGGTTCTAATATAAGTGGTTCATTTTCGCCTGTGTCATAATTGTAATAAGTAGGTGCTTTATTTGGGGATGTTCCATGTATTGTTGTTGTGTAAATTCTGAATGATAAGCCGGTGTTTTTTCCGAAGGGAAAATCTGAGTCATTATTATTGGCGCGCCCAAATCCGCCATTGTATTTGAAGCCTTTGAGCACACTACCGCTTGCGCAGCTTAGTCTAATTGGTGCGTTTGTACTTGGAAAGGTTTTTTCATATATGACTGTGCCAATAGGTGCGTCTAAAGGTATCGATATTGCGCCGCCAGGTATATTTATGATCTGTTTTTCTTTATCTCCTTTGCAATTGATTGCGCTAGCAATGGTGCTGCTTAAAGATAAAGTAATAAAAGCAGCGTGTATTATGATTTTCTTTAACTTCATTTGATTTCGTTCCGAGAGATCAGTGGGGTTTCAATGTTAAATTGGCAGGCTTGGGGTTGAGTTACACAACGACTGTGTTTTCATCGCTCTGTAGCGGTTCGGAAACTTGGGTTGCGTCGGCCGCTATGGTCGACACACCAACTGCACCCGCTCAAAGTTCAAAGCCATATTTCGCTCTGGTAATACATAGAGCGCCTGGCATTTCTGCTCACCCCACTTGATGGTGAGAGTGCCTGAAGCCTGATCCATCAGTGCCAGCGCTTTACCGCTGGGGTCTGCAATCGCTATCTGCTTGCCCATCGCATCCTCAAGCGCGGCACCAAACGGGATGGGCTTGTGCTGGGCATCAAACAGCTCGAACTGCACCCGTCGCCCGACCTTGCTGACATAGCGCGCGAGCACCACCGCTCCGCGTCTTGGCACCACCTGTTGGGTCGCATTATCGATCTCGATTTCGCCCCCTAGATCCCGAGTATCAAGACTGATCCAGTTCACGCGATAAGGTTGGGCGTTGGGGACCACTGCAAAGCCGTTGCTACCGGTTTTGGCGCCGCTGTAGCTGCCAACCTTGATCCCGGCAACTCCGGGTATTTCGGCCAGGGCGAAAGTTTCACCCACGGTCTGCCCCAAGTTGATCCCGCCCGTATGGCCCACTACGGAGCCTGCCAGGTTGAAGCTTTGCGAGGTATAGCCGCGTCCCTGGCTGTAACCCGCACTGATATCCGCCACCGATGTCCGGGTACTCATATTGACCGATGCCGTACTACCGCCAGTGCTGCTGTTGCCACCTTGCAGTGAGTAGTAGGTGTCGCTGTTTTCCGAGAGATAACCGTTGATGCCCACTTGAGTACTGTCGCTGTTCTTCTGTGTACTCGCGGTGACAAAGGCCCTGGGTGCCCGAGGTCGTGAACCCAGGGGAAACGACAGCGACAGATTGACCTGGGTGTCATTGTTCGAAGGTCCGTAACTGCCGACATCCTTGGAGTAGGTGGCGCTGAGGTTGTAGCTCAGTTCCCCCCAATAGTTGCTGTAGCCCGTAGATACGCTCTGGGAACCGCCGCGTCCCCAATAGCGCTGGTCGCTGGCATTCAAGTAAATGCTGCCATATTGCTGGTTGCGGCCCAGGCTTTGATTAATGGTCAGGTCAGTCCGGTTTTTTGAGTTGCCGGTGCGCTTTTGGCCGTGAGTGCTGAGTTCTTCAACGTGATCGGTCAGGGTCCGGTATCCCTCTGTGGAATATCGATAAGCGGCGAGGGTGAAGTTGGTATCGGTGCCGGTGAACGTCTTGGCGTACAACGCCCGCAAGCTATTGCCCTGAACCGATTGGTCGTAGGTACGGCTGGAAGAGTGGGTCATATCCAGCGAGACCGCGCCGATAATGGTATTTCGGCCCGCACCCAGCGACAGCGCCTGGAAGTTTTCCGTGGCTTGGACCCCGACGATCCCGGACAGGTTGCTACTGATGCCATAGCCCAGAGTACTGCTGACAAACTGTGGTGACTTCTGTTCGTCGCTGTTGCTGTTGTACTGTCCCGCCGAGAGGCTGTACTTCACTTGCCCTTCGCGGACCATGATTGGCAGGCTGGAAAATGCCTGCATCGTCACACGACGCCGGCCATCAGCTTCGATAATCGTCACTTCCAAATCGCCATTCGAACCGCTTGGATAGATATCGCTGATCTCAAACGGGCCCGGCGGCACGTTGGCGGTGTAGAGGATGTAACTGTTCTGGCGTATTTCCACCGTTGCGCTTGTTTGCGCCACGCCACGGATAATTGGAGCGTAACCGCGTTCGCTGTCGGCCCGCATGCCCTCGTCGGAAGCCAGTTTCAAGCCGCGATAGCGCACGCTGTCGAATAGATCTGCATCGGAGAAAATATCCCCGGCACTGAATTGGCCCTTCAACGCGATCACGTCATGTTGCAAGTAGCTACGATTGCTTTTGAAGCTGCTTGGCCGACCGGTACTGCTGTTAAAGTTCGACTCATTACGCAGTCTCCAGGCGCCCAGGTTGATACCGTTGCGCAGCCCCAGGTTATTGGAAAGCGTGGTGGCGTAATCCGTGCTGTTGCGGTTACTGCTCAGTTGATAGTTGATAAACGCTGCCGGCACACCATCGTCCCACAACGCAGGGTCAACATAACCGCGCCTGCCACGCTCCATGGCCAGTTGCGGCACGCTGACCATAAGCCGCAAACGAGCGACGTCGTAGCGCACAGTGGCGTGTTCGATCAGCGTGGGCAGGTCATGACAGACTTGTGGATCATCGCTGGCGAGTTTTCCCGCAACTTGCAGCTTGCCGATGTCGATGCCCAATTGCTGCAACATATCCAGGGTCAGACAGGCTTCGACCTTGTCGTTCTCCGGGTTGCTGCGAAACTCGATATCGCGGCGCCCCACCAATGTTTCGTTACTGTAGAGATCAACTCGGTAGTTACCGGGCAATACGCTGTTGGCAGACAGCAGTAGTTGCAGGTCAACGGATGACGGGGCGCCTTGCAGGAATGAGGTGTTGAACTGTTCGAATGATTCCGGTTTATTTTCGTCAGCTAGACACGCAGTACTAAAAGCCATGACGATAAAAAGTTGGGGCAGACAAGTATAAGCATCTTGACGTCGCTCACTATGCTTAACGCCATGATCGACTCGTCGGCTAGTAGTTAAAAACATGCGAAGAACCTATATCACCTCCGGTACGAAATAACGGAGCGAAGAGGAATACGGTAGCCATTCAGCTACCGATCTGGCGGGCACGTTAACGCAAGTTTTGATTCAAACGAGCCTGGGTCGAAACGTTTTTGGTAAGTTGCGCGGTATAGTGGTCTTGTGCGCCGTAATCATTAATGCTACCGAACGATAAATTAGGCGTGCTGTTGTGATTTAATTGTTTGAGCAGGAATTTTTTTTGTTCGCCAGGTGCAATCATTGCAGAATCAAAAGGCACTTCTGTCAGTTGTCCTGACTGCAGCTTTATATGAGCGATTGAAACGTGAAAAAGCCCAGGGTTATTAACACTCAGGATTGTTTTTCCATCCTGTTCTTCGAGCCGCCATAACAGTTCTGTTGGTGCCAGGAAGGCGTCCGACTTTAGCCCAGCAGGACGAAAAAAAACTTTGATACGCTGTCGAACCGCGAGCTGCAGGGTATTTTGCGTTTTCGAAGCTTGGGGGATTTCCTGGACATTGAGCCAGACCACCGACTCTTTGTCGGTTGGCATGCCGGCCCCTTCATAGATGACCCGCAACAACTGCTGCTCATTGTCCGCAACCTTTACCAAAGGCGGTGTTACAGCAAATGGTGCTGAGTGAGCGTCAGTGGCATCTGTGTCTATCCATGACTGGATGAGCACGTCTTCGCCGTTGTTGCGTACGGTGATACCGGCTTCCTTGTGCTTGCCGTCAAACACCAGGCGAGTGGCGCTCAGGGAGATGCCGGCCTGTGCCTGGTTGATTGCGAGCAAGCCAAGCAGGAACAGGCAGAATGACCGAAAGAGAGGACGAGACATGTTGAATACCGCTTGTTTGGAAGACATGGCGGGGTCGTAAGACCCCGCACCGGGTAAAGGTACCCCGGGGATTATTCGTATTGCAGGGTGAACGGCAGGGTGGCATCGCCACGCCCGGCGACGACGGTTTTCAGATCACCTGTGGTGACGTACGCTGCCGAAAACTTCAGTGTTGTGTTGCTGTCTTGCAGGTTGCTTTCGATCTTGGCGGTGGTTGGCGAGTTCAGGTCGATCAAATCACCATTGGCGTCGAGCAGAGCGATACCTATGTTCTTCGCAGCGCCAAGTCCGTCGATCAACTTCAAGACTTTAGTGCCCGCAACGATGCCCGAACCTGCACCCCGGGTTGGTTCAAAAATCATCGACACTTTAGTGCCAGCGTTACAGTTGATCTTCATGTCAAAGTTTTCGGCGCTCAGTTTGCCGCTTCCGATTGGTGCTGTAGCAGTCCCCATATCCTTGATAGAGACTTCGCCCATCGGTACGGAAATGGTCTTGTTCTGACTGGCACCTTCAACGGAACAAGCGTCGTTATTAATGATGCCGGTGAAGTTGATGGTGCCGCTGCCACCTCTGGTAGCGACCGGATCAGCTGCAAAAACGCTACCAGCGGCCGCGAACATGGATAGCGTCAAGAGCGCCAGAGAAAGCTTTTTCATTTTGATTTCCATTTTGGGATGTGGGTGTTCTGCGTAATGCAAAATCACCATATACAAACGCCCATAAGGGCGTAATCGGACCGTTCCTACGAAAGCGTCGGACGAGTCATCTGTTGCCGAAATGAATCAGGTGATGCTCTGGGATGGTTTGCCAGGTTGATCGAGCCGGCTGGTAGTGGTCGTAAACCGTTACCGTTGGAAACCATGTTGCACATTCGTTCGCTGCAAAATGGCCGCCGCGAGGTATTTGTGGTTGCTAAAAACTAGCGATTACAAACTCCTTTACTGAGTGCATGGGCCTGGATTGGCAGGTTGTATCAATGTTGTGTTTTGGCTAATCTCGCGAAAACACGTAAAAACGGGCAAGAACATGCAAGACCTGCAACCGGCAGCCGAGCTGCTCTCCCTACGTCGACAAAAGATCCTTCTGCTGCTCGAGCGCGACGGCAAG
Organism: Pseudomonas protegens; assembly: GCF_013407925.2. Taxonomy (NCBI): domain Bacteria; kingdom Pseudomonadati; phylum Pseudomonadota; class Gammaproteobacteria; order Pseudomonadales; family Pseudomonadaceae; genus Pseudomonas; species Pseudomonas protegens. The sequence goes on from NZ_CP060201.1 coordinate 6,609,403, forward strand.
GTCATGGCCGCCGAGCTGAGCCGGCACTTCGCAGCCTCAGAAGACACCATCCGCCGCGACCTCGCCGAGCAGGACGCGCCGTCGGCGGATATTGACAGTTACCGGCAGTTGGGAATCGAGGTGCTGCTGGCCTGAGCCGCCCCAGTGCGACCTGTGGGGGGCTCAACGGGTTGTCAGTTCTTGAACGCCGAGTGCTTGCGCCCCTGGTCGAAGAGGGCAAACACCATCACTAGCACGGCGGAGACGGCGAGAATGATCACCACGCCGTCGGTGGAGTGGGTGGCTGACGCGGTGACCAGGGACAGGACGCCGGCAATGGCGGTGCCGACTCGCGCCCGGTGCCAAAGCCCGAAGAGCGGGTCGCGGTGGGGAACAGGCGGCGGAGGAACGAGCCCTTGCCGACACCTATGGCGATGTAGATCATCAGACTCTCGCAGGTATTGAGCAGGGCCAGGAACGGGTAGGCGAACAGCAGCGAGAACACCCTGCCCAGAACTGGAGGCGCAGCTCAAGGCGGTGCAAGCGGACCTGGGAATCGCCGCCTTGCCGGCCTACATCGCCGAACCCTTGGGCTTGTGCCGGGTGTTGCCGCAGATGGCGCCGCACCGGGCGGATATCTGGCTGTTGCGCAACCTGGCGACCCAGGGCCAGGAACGGGTTGATCGGGTGTTGGAGTTTCTCGGCGACTTGCTGGCGCGCCACGGGTTGCACGGTGAGTGAGGGGGCGCATCCTCGGCCCGAATCAGGCAGTGCCCTGGCGCAGGAAGATCCAGATCGCCACCGCCATCAATATCAGTCCAAACAGCGCGTTCTGCGCCAGCAGCAACCGTGGCCGGCTGCGCAGCAGCCCTTGCAGGCTTGCACCCAGGCAGGCCCAGAGCAGGTGACCCAATAGATTCACTGCGATCAGTGCAACGCTGAGCAGCGGCACCACGGCGCTACCTGCATCGGTGCCCGGGCTGAAGGTGGAGAACATCACCAGCAACATCACCAGGCCCTGCACATTGCCCAGTTGCAGTATCACGCCGTCACGAAACTGCAGCGCCATGGCACCCTCGCCGGGCTTGCGCAAAGGCCGCAGCAACAGGCGCAGGCCCAGCCAGAAAATGTACAGGCTGCCGGCGACCCGCAGCCCCCACAGCAACTGCGGCTGGTTCGTCAGGCTGTGATACAGCCCCAACCCCACCAGCAGGGCCAGCAGCAGATAGGTCAGGTCGAGCCCGAGAATAAAGCGCAGGGAGCGGCGCACGCCGCTCTGGGCGCCGGAGCTGGCCACCATCAGGTTGCCGGGTCCGGCGCTCAGGGCCATGGGTAGCATGGTGGACAGCCACAGCGGCCAGTTGATGTCGGATACAGGTGGCACGGAAGGCTCCTCAAGGGCGGTGCGGATTGCACCGGCGTCAGCTTAAGACGCCACCGTGGCCGAGGTTACCGCCAGGAATGGAAAGCGGTTTTGCAACAGTATTTTCGGTGATTACGCCTTGGGTAGGTTACTTAAGGCCTGCTCCAGTTCAAAGATCGCTTGTTCGACGGCGTCACTGGTGTCCATCAGGGTCGAGTCGGGCAGGCCTTGTTGAGCGCAGACTTGCTCCAGCTTTTCGCAGCAGGCGATCAGTCGGTTGGCAGTAACCACTCTGGCCGCTCCTTTGATTCGATGGCCCAGCTCAGACAAGCCTCGCGCATCCTGTTCTTCCACAAGTTGGAGAAGGTCCTCCAGGTCTCTGCGATTGCTCACAAGCAACTCGTCGATCAGGTGTGCCATCAACGCCTCGTCGCCGCTCGTAAGCTCAGTCAGTGGTGCAAGGTCATACAGCACATTCCGATCGAAGGGGTCAGCAGATTCAGTACTGATTTTCGGTATGTAGTTCTGACTCTGCTGGACCATCCGGTAGATGGTGCTGATCCGTTCGGCCAGTACATCCAGGCCTACCGGCTTGATCAGGCATTCGTTCATGCCCGCCTGAACACTGCGCTCTATCTCTTCGGGTTGTGCATCGGCGGTCAGGCCTACGATGACGCAGGCGCAATGCTGATGTTCGCGTTCTTCCTGGCGAATGGCCTTGGCCAGTTCCGGGCCGCTCATCAAGGGCATGTGACAGTCGGTAAGCACGACGTCGAATCCGCCTTTGCGCCACTTGTCCAGAGCTACTGAGCCATTATCCGCCTCCACCACTTCATGGCCGAGGAAGTGCATCTGCTGGCGCAGGATTTCCCGGTTGATCGCGTGATCATCCACCACCAGTACCCTCAAGGGGCGGGTAACTTCCGGCAGGGTTTTAACGCCGTCAAGCTGGAGGCTCTCGACGGGTTCAAGGATGTTGAGCAGTAAATCGACCCGTACCTGAGTGCCCTGTCCCCGGGCACTGACCATGGTCAGTCGGCCGCCCATGAGTTCACACAAAGAACGGCTGATCAGCAGCCCAAGCCCAGCGCCGTCTTGCCCCTTGCGCACGCCTTGTGTGGTTTGGGCGAACGGTTTGAAGAGTTTTTGCTGATCTTCGTCGGAGATGCCGATGCCCGAGTCTTCGATTAGCAGGTGCACGTTCAGGCGACCAGGCTCCATCGTCTCACCGCGAATCTGCACCTTGACGTTGCCTTCATCGGTGAACTTGATCGCATTGCTCAGCAGATTGGAGAGCACCTGCTTGAAGCGCAGGGGGTCGATCAGTACATCGCAGTTGGTGCTGGAATCGAAATCCAGTTTCAGGTCCAGACCTTTCTGCAAGGACAGCCCCTCAAAGACCAGTGCTACGGACTCCATCAGTTCACGCAGATTGGCGCGTTTGGGCGACAGGCTCAGACGCCCTGATTCGATGCGGGCGATGTCGAGAATGTCGCCGATCAGTCCCAGCAGACTCTTGGCTGACGAATAGGCAATCTCGATTCCGGCCTGATCGAAGGTGCCGCCTTCACCCCGCTTGAGTACCAGTTCCAGGATGCCGATCACTGCGTTCATCGGTGTGCGGATTTCATGACTCATTGAGGCCAGAAAGGCGGTCTTGGTGCGGCTCGCTTCATCGGCGATGTTCTTTGCAGTCTCCAGCTCATCCACCAGTTGGCGATGCTCGGTGATGTCCAGCCAGCCACAGATAACACCTTTGACATTGCCTGATGCGTCATGGAAGGGCTGAATCCAATGGTCAATACAACGCGGCTGTTCATGCAGTTTCAGCGTGCACGACTGGGTGATGACCACGTCTTCGTCCATGGACTTCAAATAGCTTTTGTGGAAGTCAGGGAGCAGGGTGCAATTGCTGTCGAAAATCTGTTCGACGGTCTTGCCCAAGACCTGGGCCCGGGTCAGACCTACCGCTTCCAGGTAGCTGTCGTTGCAGGAAAGCATGCACCCGTCGCGGTCGCGCATGTAAACCGGGTGTGGCATGCCGTTACTCAATGCTTGCATCAGTGCCAATTGATCGACCAGGGCCCGCTCTGCTGCGACACGTTTGCCGATCTGCCTGCGCAGGTGAAAAATCCAGCCCAGGGCCATCAGCAGTACCAGCAATGATCCGGCGACAACGCTGGCGATGACGCCTCGATAGTCGCGCCAGGTCTGTCCGCTCATGGCAGCATTGGCGCGCCAACGATTGGATACGGCAATCAGTTCGTCGGGCGGAATGCTCAGCAATGCCTTGTTCAGGATCGACTGCAATTCGGTGTCGCTGCGACGCATGGCGAAGTTACCGGTGGCCTCGCCGTTGTCGATGATATTGGCTACTTTCAGCTTCTGGTCGTACAACCTGGCAATGTAATAACGCCCGATGCTTAGGGAGATGACAGCTGCGTCGGCCTTGTTGTCGTTGACAAGGCTCATTGCATCGAGGGTCGTGGAGGCGGATATCATCTGGATCTTTGGAAAATCATTTTTGATCTTGTCGAACAGCACGTGCCCTTCGGCGATGGCCAGGCGCTTGCCTTGCAAACTGGCCAGATCGGTTGTGTCGCTTTCGGATCGGACTTTTGTCACCAGCGCAAAAGAAGTCGAACCAAACGGACGGCTGAAGCGCAGAAAAGTCTCACGGTCGGCGCTTGCGGTCAGGATCGCTAAATCTGCTTCTTTGTTTTTCAGAGCCTCCATGATGCTTGGAAAACTGCCCTTGCGCTGTACCTCGAACTGCAAACCGCTGCGCAGGGAAATCATGCTCAGCAGATCGGCTGCGATGCCGTTGAAATTGCCGTCGCTATTGTAATAGGCGATGGGGGCGAGGTCATCATTGATGACCAAACGCACCACGGGGTGGCGCTGGATCCAGCGGCTTTCCTGAGGTGTCAGCACAAGTTTGCGGTCTGTCAGCGCAACATCCCCGCCGCTCCAGCGCTTGACGATGGACAACAACCTGTCCTCGCCAAGGCGGTCGATCGCCGTATTGATGATTCGCTGTAGGCGTTGGTTTTCCTGATGCATGGCGAAGCTGAAACCGCCGGTATCAATATCAAGAAAACGTTCAAACCTTATATCGTTGAAAAAATTCCGATTGATCATGCTGAATGTGGACAAATTGTCGCCTAGGTAGAGATCGGCTGGACCAAACGCCAGGGCGGCCATGCCTTCCATATGCGACTTCATCGGAACAAATTGAGTGGCAGGGAAGCGAGCCTGCAGTTCGGGCAGTTGCAGGTAGTCCGCAGGGGTGGCAACCCTCAGGCCGCTCAAGTCATCGGCAAAGATTCGTGTATCACCCTGGCGCCGGAACAGCGCTGGCCGATCTTTTACATAGGGCTTGCTCAATGCCACAAAAGGACTGTCGCGTTCAAAACTATTGGAACTGGATAACAGGTCGACTTGCCCAGACTCCAGCGCCGCTAACGCGCTAGCCCTGTCAGGCAGGGCCAGCACCTGAACTTCGACGTTCAGCAATTGGGCGATCAGGGTGGCAACGTCAGCGTTAATCCCCTCATATTCCTGGCTGTTATAGATGGTATCCAGGGGCGGGAAACTTGATGCGGATACTCCCAGCACCAGACGATGTTTTTGTCTCAACCAATGCCAGTCGTCTTCACTCAAGACAATCTCCGTGGGCTCAAGGGTCAAGCGGCTACCGAGATTGAGGTTATTGATGACGGGGTTTTGCGCATATGTGAGAGAGCTCACCAATATGAGGCAGGCAACGAGTAGGCTGCGCGCTAGACGCTTGGAGAAATGAAAGGTGTGCAATCTGGGCTACCTGTTTGGAACGGGGGAGCTGTTTGAACGCTAGTTCAGGCAGTCGGATAATGTAAAAAAATGCCGAATAGGGTGACTGACAGTGGGCGCTGCAGAACGCCAGTCCTATTGTCTAACAACTAGCACGAGTCTGGGGTGGCCTATTTCGCACTTTGGTCCTGGCAGTAGGAAATAAAATGTTTGCCTGGCATTGGTCGCGCGAACAAGAAGCCTTGGGCCAGGGTGCAGCCCAACTCGCGTAGTTGTTCGGATTGCTCACGGGTTTCAACGCCTTCGATGACCAACGACAGCCCCAGGGACTCGCAGAGGCTGACTGAACTGCGGATGATTGCTCGGCTACGGGGTTGAAAGTCCAGTTTGCGGACAAATGAAGCATCCAGTTTGACTTGGCTGAAGGGGAACTCGCAGAGTCGCTCAAGCGAAGAGTAGCCGGCACCGAAGTCATCCATGGCCAGCCCACACCCCAGTAGTCTTAGCCTGACCAGGGTTTCCAGGCTGCTGGCCGGGGCCAGTACCAATCCTGACTCGGTCACTTCAAACATCAATCCACGGGCTGGTAGTTGGGATTGCTCCAGTGACTGATTGATGTGTTCGACCAACTCCATAGAGGCTAATTGGGATACGTGCAGGTTGAATGCTAGCTCAACAGGTTGCAGCAGTTGGGATAACTCCTTTTGCAGAGCCAGGCCCTGACTGAGCAGCGAGTTAAAGAGTTGGCCCACTAGATCGTGGGCCTCCATGATTGGTAGAAAACGGATCGGGGGTAGGATGCCCAGGTGCGGGTGGTTCCACCGCGCCAGGACTTCCGCTCCTTTCAACTGACCCGTGACCAGATGCACTTTAGGCTGGTAGTAGGCTTCGAATTCACCATTGTTAAGGCCGCGCTGGACCTCCGATGCACAGAGCGCTGCTGGTCCGTCCACCAGTGTTGATGGTATGACTTGAGGGCGGCTGTAGCGCCGTAGCAGCAACTTGGCACGGCCGAGATTGAAGGGTTTTCCCAAATCCCCGAGAAACTCCAGCCCCAGGGACTGAATCATCGAAACCGTTGCCTGGCGCAAAACCGGATCGAGATCGCTGCTGAGAATCACCGAACGAAGCAGACCGCTCTGACTGGCATGGTGGAGGAAGGTCAAACCGTCCATGCCACGCATGCGCAGATCGCAAATAGCAATGTCGACACCTCCACTGACTTTGAGTGCAGTGAGTGCTTCGTTTCCATCAGCGGCTTCGCAGACAAGTCCGATTCCGGCCTTCCGTAACGCCGACACGGCGACCAGTCTTTGAAAGGGCTGGTCTTCAAGTACCAGTACGCTGAGTTCGGGCATAAAAAATGTCTGAGAAGTGATAACAGACCCTATGTTCATAGAGTTCCCCCACCAAATCGTTCATCCCGATCCTTCGTGTGCGTGAGAAATTTCCTACAGAAATGATGAAAAACGTCACGTCCTACAAAAGCATTCCCGTTTAATAAAAACGGTCTAAAATTTTCCTGTAAAGACAAAGGTAGCGGCTTTACAACACCATGGTTTTTGCTTCCTAATATGCGTCTAGCCAACTTTCATCTCTGTTTTTACAGGGTGTCGTTGAAACTTTTCATCCGGGCTGAATCATCTGGTAAATTTCCGGCTGCTGCAAAGTGAGTATTTTTCGGTGATAAAAAAATGAAGAAGGTATTAATTGTAGATGACCACCCAGTCATTCGATCGGCATTGCGAATTGCTCTTGACAAACAGGGTCTGAAAATTGTTGGAGATACCGATAATGGTGTCGATGCTGTCAGCCTTATTAGAAGTTTACAGCCGCACATCGTTATTCTCGATATAGGTATACCAAAGCAGGATGGTTTGGAGGTCATTAGTCGCATCAGAGCACTTGAACAACCGGTTTTGATTCTGGTGTTTACCTCTTTGCCGATCGAGACCTATCTCAATCGCTGTATTGCACTGGGCGCTAATGGTTTCGTTAGCAAAGAAGAAAGCATGCAGAACTTGACCAACGCCATCACTGCCTTGCTTGACGGCTATACCTACTTTCCTAACCGCTCCTTGAACGCCCCATTGATCAGCGATACAGAGAATAGTGAGCTCTCCAGGATCAAAAAGCTGACCGATAGAGAGGTGTTGATACTGCAACAGCTTGCTTTGGGTTATAGCAATAAAGTCATTGGCGACAAGATGCTGCTTAGCAATAAGACTATTAGTACGTACAAGACTCGGATACTAAGGAAACTCAACGCCGATTCTTTATTGGAGTTGGTCGATTTTGCCAAAAGAAACAATATAGTTAAGTAGTTTTCGGTGTGCATCATTGCTTTAGGTTGTATCGCCTACACCATTGGTCTTGGGGAATTGATCGAGAGTGCCTGGTAATTCAATACAATCACGTCTCTGATAACTCTGGGAGTTTATCATCAGCCTCTGATTAATCTGTCTCTATCGAGCAGACTTCCGAAACTTCATGCTTTTCGATCCTTTACAGCGCCCCCTACACCCACTCACAGAAGCTTCGGGTCAGCGCACTGCGCTCTCTGTCCCGATGAACCAGCCAGGCTCTGGTCGGGTCGCACACGCTCTGTTTGCATAGGGGGAGGGGGCGCCAGCAGATCCTCCAGGCGGACCTGTTGCTCCGGCGTTCTCAAGTTTTGCGCATTGCGCAGCAACAACCATCCCGCCTGCTTGATATCCTTGCGGGCAGGCTTGTCGTGACGCAATCGGTTAGCCTCATCGACGCGGACCCGATCAATCACCTCTCGGCCATACTTGGCCACCACATGGAAGAGGTCGTAGGCCACTCGCGCGTTGGGAAAGTGCTGACGAACCTTCAGGTCAAAAGCGGTGTTCATGTCCATCGCCACCGCTTCGATTCGAGCACAACCCTCTGGCCCCAGCTCTTCGAAGAAAGGCCTGGCCGCTGCTCGGCTGCGACCTTCACCGATCCACAGCACTCGTCGTATATCCGCATACAGGGCAACGCTGGCGTAACGATGACCTTTGAGCAGGGCGCACTCGTCCATACAGGATCAGAATTAACATCTAGAGAAATATATAGCGCAGCTCAGCGATGAGCACCTCATGAAAACTGCCAAGCGTATCAAACACATGCGGAAGGGTAAGCCTTTTACTAATGCCGTGTTCGCAGAGGTGGGATTGGCTGCACCGTACAGGCTGCAAGCATTGCAAGTAGGACCGGATCTGCCCTAAGAAAACTCGTCATTGATTGTTCACCAGAAAGTTGATGCCTGTGACACGGCTTAGGTGCTTCGCGAAAGCCGCTCTGTATTTGGCTGCAGGGGCGCCACCGGCAGGGCGGTGGTAGCGGTCCGCCGCGTCAAACCAATTGCCACCCTTGGCTTTGTTTTCAGCCAAGATCTCTGCGGTGAGGTTCAGGTTTTTGTAGGTGCGAGCCCTTCGCAGGGGAGCTATAGCTTTGGCTGTTAGCGTGGATGTTCCTCTGACCAAGGCCTACGTCGACTCTCGACGGCAATTTTCAGCGCCCTGCATGCATCGATCGCTGGTAGCGAATCGGTAGCTAGTACCGGCCACATTCAGCGTCCAAGGCCAGGGCACAATCTGCCCTCTGAGTTTTGTACCGCTCTCCTGCAGCGCAACGGAATACTGGTACTCCGTGGGCGATCGCAATCGCCTTGTACGCAGGTGGAGGATCCTCAGCGGCCATTATGAAGATGTGTGCCCAGTGCCGCGTACCGTTTGGCGATACGCGCAACCTAGGCGCTGGGGAAGGCCACTTCGAGCGCCCCTTTATGTGTCGGCGATACAACGGTAGCCGGTAGCGCCTCCAGCAGTGGTTTTCGTGGCGTCAAGCGCCTGTATCACTCTAGGACGTCCTGAGCGTGTACAGCCACGATCAGCATCCAGGCGACGCAGGTCTTCGACCCACTCGCCTATTACTTTCAAACGGTGTCGGTCGCCACAATACCAGGTCAAAAAGTCATTGCACCTATACGGCTCACTGCGCGAGAGCTCTCTGGTATGTGCACGGTATTAGCCGCGCTGCCTGCAGCGCGAATACCTGGGCTAGAACGAAGGCGTTGTGAGCCAGAATATGCGGCGGTAGCAGAGCTTGCAGTTCCCAATTGTTAGATTTGTATGATTTAGTACGTTAAACGTATTATTAAATCAGTTTTCAATAAATTAGATCGGATAAGATTTACTTATCAGACCTAAGTTGGCGGAGGGCAGGGCGTGGCGGTAGGCGTACCAGAAACTGACGTGTTCGCGGCAGCGGACGCGGTGCTGGCCCGTGGCGAACGGCCGACGGTAGAGCGCGTGCGCCTGGAGCTCGGGCGCGGCAGTCCGGCACGGGTCGGCGCGCTGCTCGACCAGTGGTGGGAACAGTTGGCCGGGCGCCTGCGCGGCGAAACCCGCTTGCCGGGGCTGCCGGCGGAGGTGACACAGGCCTTTATAGCCATCTGGCAGCAGGCGACCACCCTGGCCCAGGGTGTCGTGGAGCAGTCACTGGCCGGCCAGCGTCAAGTGTTGGCGGAGGAGCGGGAAGCGTTGAGCGCACTGGAAGCCCACGCCCGGCTGGATGTGGCCCAGGCACGTCAGCAGGTGGCGGAAGCCGCCGCCGCGCGGCGGGGTGCAGAGACCCGACTGACCGACCTGGAGCGGCTGTTGATCCAACGCCAGGTGCAGATCGACGAACTGCGTGCCCAGCGTGACGAACTCCAGGCGCAGCGCGACGAAGCGCACACACAGCTGGCCGAGGTGCGTCAACACTTGCACGAAACCCGTGAACAGGCCGAACAAGCGCGTGTGGAGCAACAGCGCTATACACGCAACGTCGAGGATCGGGCCTATCGTGAAATCGACCGTGCGCGCGAGGAAGCCAAAGCGCTAGCGGCACAACTGAAGGAGGCTGGCGGCCGGCAACAAACCCTGCAGCAGGACCTGCAGGCGAGTCAGGCAGCATTGGCAGAGGTGCGTGAGCAGCGCGGTGTTGCTCAGGCGCAATGTGAAGCCTTACAGCGCGAGCGTGATCAGGCCCTGGAGGCGTACACTACAGCGTGCGAGCAGCAACAGGTACTGCAACAGCAACAACACTTGACTCAGCGTGAACTAGCCGAGTTGCGCGAGCAGGCTGCTGCCTCACGAGCACTCGCAGAAATTCTTGACCAACAACTTGCGGGGGCTACTACCGGCCACGCCCCTGAAGGGCGCAGTCGATCCGCTCGAAAGTCGACCCGAAAAGATACCTAGAACGAAAGGCGGTCAACGTCACTTAAGGGCAGCGTGGGTCCATTTCCATCCACTGTATCTTTGCATGCAAATCGACATCTGGTGATCATCCATTGCTGTACCCTCATCGAGTGATGGCACAGTATGTATTCGCACACGTGTAGACGCTGAATCAATCGTAGAATTTCCGCAGCTACCGTCGAAAAGACAGTAGTTTGTGTTCGCTGGAAGCAAAACGATGATTACCTCGAAAACGTACCTTGACCCAGTACTACCTGAAAATCTGCCCGACTCAATCATCCAGGCGGCAGATCTATTACCGCGCAAGGCAGAGTTTCTTGCTGGGCGGCTCGCTAATGAGACATCGAAGCAACTAGTAGGGTTGTTGCGCATCACTAATACCTACTTCTCAAACCTAATTGAAGGGCATCGAACCGAGATCGCCGACCTCCAGGCTGCTCGCACAGCAACGAGTCAGGAAAGAAAGGGACTCAAAGACCTTGCCGTCCAGCACATGACGCAACAAGAGGTTATGGAGCGGCAGCTTCGCATGCGTCCAGTGGATAGCTTCTCTGCCATATTCGATCCTAATTTGATCGCCGCTATCCATCGTAGGCTGTTCAAGTCCGCCTCCAGGGAAGAATTGACTTTGGATGATGGTCGCATGATGGAGCCAGGCAGACTGCGGGCTGAAGAGAATGAGCAGGTCCAGGTTGGTGCATATGTCGCTCCTGCTGCCAGCGCTGTAATGCCCATGCTTCAGCACCTGCAACTGCACTACGGACGAATAAAGGATCCACGGCGCCAACTGATTGCTGCTCTAGCAGGCCATCACCGGCTAGCGCTGGTACACCCTTTCCTTGATGGTAATGGCCGGGTTATTCGGATGCTCACCCACCTGCAGCTTGTTTACCTTGGACTAAAACCTTTCCTCTGGTCACTGTCTCGTGGCCTGGCTCGGAGACAGGATGAGTACTACCGCTTCTTAGCTTTGGCTGATCGCCCTCGTGAAGGTGACCATGATGGTCGTGGCCAACTCTCACAGCGTCACTACTTCACTCTCATCGAGTTCATGCTGGATGTTTGCCGCGACCAGATTGAGTACATGACGACCTCCTTAAATCCGGCCAGGCTTCGCGAGCAAGTTGTTCATGCATTCTCAACGGATCCTGAGCTTCGTCGTGCCGGTATCAGGCCCACTACTGCAGCTGCTGTGTTGGCTCTGCTCACCCAGGGTGCGATGCCACGTGCAGAGTTTAAGGTGTTCACAGGTTTGAAGGATCGGCTTGCTACGGAAGAACTGAGTCAGTTGATCAAAGCGGGGATAGTCGTCAGTAGCACTCCCAGATCCCGCATGGTGGAAGCCGGTTTGTCCGCACACTTCGCTGGATTGATCTTTCCAAATCTACATTTCCAAATGTGCTAGGTTGTGCCGACCGAACTCTCACGCGATCCTCTCCAGCAGCAGCTATTGGCCGCTCTCTGCCGAACATGACAATCAGGATACGACCCAAAGCTGACGGACTAACGTTGAGCTAATGGGGTGGCAAACGGCGCATATAATTCGAAGTATGCGCCGCTTGGGATTGCCCAGTGAACGAATGTGAGCGACCTTGGACGTCTTGTTAGGCGCATTTTTAGGGCGCACATGCGTTATATTTAGCATCTTCTAGTTAGCGACCATTTGCATTTCCATTGCCACCAGCCAATTTGGGCTGTTTCAGACCATACAACACTAATGGAGGTGTTGCTGCAGTGTTTGGAATGTATGTCGACGTATGAAGATAGTGCTGGTCTAAGGTGCCTTGACCAACAGCGCAAGCAGCTTCGCTTAGCAGTGCCGACACAAAGTTTGTTGCAGAATATACACGCACCCCTTCCATCCACTGCGCCATCTGAATTGTACCGTCTCCAGATATTGGAGACATAACCCATAAAACAACTCCTGATGGTGCTTCTGCAACAAAATCAAATTCCTGAATGCCATCCTGTGGTGGCGCTACATAAATCCTTGGTATCAATGCTCCGCCGCTCCAACCGCTTGAATTGACAGTTCCTGCGGCGGTTACAGAAAGTTGCGGCGGGTTACTTTTGTTTATGCTGAAGCAAACTGTCTGGACTGAACTGATATTCTGATTCATATGTTTCCCCTAAATATATTAATGAATATTGTCCCGGGCTAATTCTATATTTTCATTGAGTTCTCCTTTCAGGCATATATCCGTATCTTTCGAATATGCTTGACCATAAGCCGTGATAACTCTTTGTATCATGGTAGTTAACATTCCAGAGCGAGCCTGTATCGCCGATCTAGGGTGCGGCGCTTGCGACTAAGATTGGGGGTGCAAGGAGTTATGCCCAAGACGACAATTCCTTTTGCGCATGGTATTTGGATAACATTGACGTTAGCTGAGGGCAGAGTTAAAGCAAGCGTTATGACCGTGCTCCAGGCTCTCCTTTTGGAATGGCCACTGACTGTTTTTAGACAATAGCGGACTATGGTATCCGTCTGCCGCGCTCGAGTTCCAACCATTTCGCTGTAAGCATCTAGTTGAATCAAAACTTCTGCATTAGTGCAACACCATGCTCCTGCATGCAAGGGGCGCAAGCAGAGCCAATAGATTTGTTCAGCTTTTTGGCAAAAATGTGTGCTAATACTGCAGTTTAGGATATTTCGTCAGGAGGACATGTGGTCTGTCATTTTTTGCGCGGCATCAGTAATCGTGTTCGGCGCATCTTCTGTTCTGAGCAGGGGTCTGCCAAGGAATCGTGGAAGCTGGTCCCGCTTACCCCTGAGTACCTGGCAGAAGAGCATGGCTGCTATGTCGCCGCTATCGAAGTTGCCCTAGCGAAGGATCAGATCCGCAACATAGCGTTGTCCGGCAACTACGGGGTCGGCAAGAGCAGTATCATGCAGGAAGTCGCTCGGCGGCAGGATAATCGTATCGTAGAGTTATCACTCTCCACGCTTGCGCCTATCGAAGCTTCGCAAATTGATAATTCAGTGCCTATCCAGGCCACAACCCCGACCAACCGCATCCAACAGGAAATTGTTAAGCAGCTGCTCTATCGAGAATATCCGAGCAGAACCCCTGGCTCTCGGTTTCGGCGTATTGAGCGTTTCCGATGGTGGCGGGCAATCGGAACGTCGGTAATGCTGGGGTTTGTCGTTGCTGTAATTTTCCTGCTGACTGGATGGTCAGAAAAAATTGTTTCTGTGTTCACGCTATATTTGGATATCGGTGTTTGGGCTCACCCTGTAATTTGGAGCGCTGCGGCGCTGATTACCCTGCTGGTGAGCTGGTTGTTCTATGGAAAACTGCATATCAAGCAGTTCTCCGCGGGGTCTGCAACTGTTACGCTCAACGAAAGCTCAGTTTCGTACTTTGATCAATACCTCGACGAGATCGTCTACTTCTTTGAGGTCTCAGACCGCGATGTTGTTCTCTTTGAGGACATCGACCGATTCAACGACTCTCATATCTTCGAGACGCTTCGGGCGCTGAACACTTTGCTCAACGCCTCTCCCCAGATCAAGAGACCGATCCGATTCATCTATGCCATCAAAGACAGCATTTTCGATCGCATCGGCCTGGAGATAGAAGGTCACAGGCGCAATACGGAAGCGTTCACGACGAACGATCCGGCACAGATCGAGGCTATGCACGCCAACCGCACAAAATTCTTCGATCTGGTTATCCCGGTGGTTCCCTTTATTACGCACCGGAGCGCCCGCAATCTGGCGCTACAGCTACTTGGTCAAGTCGAGCACCAAGTAGCTCCGGAGCTACTCGATTTAGCGACGCAGTACGTACCGGATATGCGGCTGCTCAAGAACGTCCGTAACGAATTCATCGTCTTCCGCGACCGAATCTTCTCCGGCGACGGTAAGCAGCTCAACCTGAGTGAGACTGACCTGTTTGCGATGATGCTCTACAAGAGCACACACTTAGCAGACTTCGAAAATATCCGGCTCGGCCATAGCAAGCTGGACATACTCTACAAGCTTAGTCGTGAGCTGGTGACTGAGAACATCAAGCGAATCGAGGGCGAACTTCGTGTGCTTCGCCAGCAGATCACACGGATCAACGGGGCTGCCACCCGCAGCACTCAGTTGGGCGAGCGCCTGCTTGCGCACGTGCAGCGGACGGCTGAGGCTTCTGGCTTCCGGACCCAGAATGCAACGTACTCGCTCGCGGGTGCTGTGAAGTCTCCGAAAGACCTTCAGGAAGCGCAGTTCTGGACAAACTTCGTCTCTCCAGACGGAAACTCGGCACTTGAATATTACGACAGCTATCGTGGTCATACACTGTCGTTCACTCGCGACAGTCTTGTGGCTGCGCTGGGTGATCCGTTGGACGCCGAGAGCTGGAACGAAGCGGATCGTAAGACGCTCATTGAGCAGAGCGATGAGAAGATGGAGGACGTCAAGTTTCTGCGGAGCGCTGACCTTGGTGATCTCATCAAACGACCGGAATTCCTCGTCCAATATAAGGAGAGCAAGAAGTCCTTCGAGGCAATAGCGAAGATCATCCTAACGCCGGGCTTGGCGTACCAGATCGTCCGTGCCGGGTATATCAACCGCAACTTCACTCTCTACACGTCAACTTTCCACGGGGATCGCGTGGGGTCTGCTGCCACGAACTTCATTATCCATCACGTCGAGCGAGACCTGATGGACCAGCACTTCGAGCTTGCTCCGGAGGACGTGGACGCGGTTGTCCGCGAGCGAGGCAAGAGCGCGCTGAAGGAGCCTGCGTTTTACAACATCGCGATCCTAGACCGTCTTCTGGCCAAACATATCGACGCGGCCGACATCATGATCTATTCCCTAGTTGGTCTCGGGGAGCGTCAGACTAGTTTTCTGCAGGCGTACCTTATCGCAGGGAAGGAGTGCCTCCGGCTCATCGAACGATTCACGGTCGCGTCCACACAAGTGCTCACCTATCTCGTGAGTCAGGCGGACCTAGACGACTCTTCACGACTAGCTCTTGTGAATGTAGCGCTAGCACATCTGACGCCTTCAAAGCAGCGGATAGATTCTGCGGTGTCGTCTTACCTGTTGGCGCATTACGCTGAGTTCACGGCGCTAACGTCCGATGCGACCGTGCCAGCCCAGGCCGGACGTATCAGCGCACTCTTCGGGGATGCGGGTATTATCGTGCCTCGTCTGGAACTGTTGGGTCGAGAGACTCGTACGTCGTTCGTGTCACGCAATTTGTATGAGATCACATACCAGAACCTCGCGATTGCAATCGACAATGCAACAACCGTTGCGCTCGACGTCATCCGCGATCAGAGCGAGACGGTATACGACTATGTGCTCAGACATTTGAGCAAGTACTTGGAGGCTATCGATGGCACTTCCAAGACGATAGATGCGAACGAGCACTTCCTCCCAGTGATCGAAGATGTACTCTCGCTAGAAGCACCTCGTCTTGCTGATGTGGTCGAGCGTGCGGCTCCAGATTGTAAAGTTACAGATCTCACAGAGGTATCTGAGGGAGCGTGGCCAGCCTTGGCCGAACATAGGCGTTTCCCAGCAACACTCAGCAACGTTAGCAAATACGTCGCAGCTCGCGGGGAGGTCGATGCGCAACTGGCGAAAATCCTGACGGCCACTGCCGAGATCACTGATACCAACACCACTGACGAGGAGTCGAAAACGGAGTTGGCGATCGCAATACTGGCGGCAGCGGATTACGTCCCATCCGCAGCACTACGTACGAAGCTAGTCGAGAGCTTGAGCCTGGAAAACTACCTTGTTGTTGACACAATCGCGGCAGAGGTTGGCGACCTTTTCGCGCAGTTGCTCAAATACAACATCATTGCGGATGACGTCGCGTCCTATGAGCACCTTGCAGGCACGGATTGGCCGGCGCGCAAAGCGTTTATACGAGAGTCTCGGAGGTTTTCGAGCTACATGACCCCGGCGTTGGTGGGGGGGGACCTGGCGGCGCTTCTGGCAAGCGGCGAGGTTGATTCGACGATCAAAAATGTGGTTGTCGAGCAAGCTGCGAAGTATGCGGAGGTGGCCGATTCTCGAGGGCTGAACGAACTGGCACGATTTGCTACCAAATCCGGGCGCGAACTCTCGCCCGATGTTATACAGAAGATGGCGCAAGAGAAAATCTCAGCGCAGCAGATCTTACTGCTACTAGAGCCACAACTAGATGTGATCAGTCGTGACCTGCTCTTCACTATCCTGCAAGCGCTTGACAGTGATTACCCTGAGCTCACCGAGGTGGGGCGCAGTAAATTACGAGTGCCGAATACGCTTGCTGATCGTGCGCTCTTGGAACGTCTTAAACGGGAAATGACCGTCAGCACCTACGATTATAGTAAGGTAATGATTGAGGTAAATAGGAAGCGTAAGTGAGACTAAGCTATCTGAGTTACCCCAGTACGAAGATAGCTAACGTTGGAAACCTTCGACCTAACGATGTTGGATGAAAACGACGATCCGTAAGCGTCTGGCGAACTCACCTTCCGAACTCCAGCATTAAGGGCGAAGGTGTCCGCGTATTTTTTAAGCGGACGCGATAGCCCTTAATGTCAGGATTTCCATGCGCCAACGAAGCTCTTACCCCAAACCGTTCAAAGCCCAGGTTATTCAGGAATGCCTGCAACCCGGCGCGATCCTCTCCAGCGTTGCCATCGCCCACGGCATCAACGCCAACGTCATTCGCAAACTCATGATTGCCGTCGCCCGTTTTGTACATCAAGAAAGCTAGTCAGCGGCAGTGATTGGATATGTCGATAGGTCTCGTGTATTGAAACGAAATCACCCTGAGCCATTATCTCCAAAGGAGTTCGACCATTGAAGAAATCATTGTGATTGCTCAGTGAGGGAAATCGATAGACATTGAGATCGTTGCTGAAGGTCATCTTCAGTGCAGCATGTATGTTGAGCACCAGACTCATGCGGTACAGCTGGTCTACGTCGAGCCGCATCGAGTTACTACTACCGCCAAGCACTCGTCGATAGGTATGGGAGGATATGCGTAAAATCCGACAAGCTTGGCTGGGAGTGGCTCGCCATTTTTGAGTAATACGTAGGCAAACTTTCAAGCCAACGAACGCTTGGTACCTTGAGAGCATTGCTTGGGGCGACGCCATGTTCTATCCAGAGGTGACTACACAGGCTTATAGCTTAACGGTTTGTGCTTCTACTGTGCTTGGTCACTGCAATGATGCTGGATGAATCGCCCCAGGCTTTCTAGAAACCTTTCAAGTTCATTAGACTGCTCCCGGCACCGTAGACATCTCCAGCCTATACATACGTCAAATCCTCTCTATTGAGGACAAGATGGCCACTAGTCATGCTTCAGCCCCTGACCAACGCTACGAGGCATGCAGGGCGAATATCGAGCCCCGGTAATGGCAGGTGGTGCCACTGCAGGTTCATATTTTCCTGCTGGATCACCCAGTGCTTGAGCTCGGGTGTATAAGTCTTGCAGTAAGGACACTCCAGATCGGCATACTCGACGATGGTCCAACGTGCATCTGCTGGACCGAGTAGCCAGGGCCCCTTATTGACAGGATTAGACTCATGGTGTGTGTCTTCTCCATGACGAATAGTCGAAGAAAGCAGCAGGCCGGCCGCTAGTACCACTCCTATGCAAACTATGACAGCGAGGAATCTCCTTCTAAATGGCCATGTCATTGGCGCTCAGCCCTACTTCAGCTGCGCATTGGGGGAACTATACCGCCGTGACAGACCTGCACTACCTCAGCGCCGCAACGACAATGAACGGGGCGTGAAGGGTTTTATGGAGTATCGGGGCTGCGAAGGGGCGCTACATACTGGCCCAATGGTGCTCTGCAGGTACGAACATGACGAACCGCTCAGTTCTCCGTAATATGTTGGCACATCGCCATACAGGAGTTCAGCGTAATGCCCACAGCCTCCATCCCCGCATGTAAGGCAGTTTCACCCCTGCTCGCAAGAAACGCTGTGCCGAGAACAGGTACCGACAATCTGCCAGGGTATTACTCGACTCAGCACGATATGTGGGTCGTTGAGACACCTAATGGTACTCAGCCCATTATTGCTCGTGGAGCGCTGGACGAGCTTCTCACCAAGACGAAAGTCAATAGTGAAGAGGATGACGACTCGTTCGTGACGCTCGAAACGCTCACAAAAACATACTCCAAGCCCGAAAGTGACGACGATCTCACCTCCAATGGGCAGGCCTCTCATCTGCTCCAACTGATGACCAAGACCGATACGGTGATCGAAGAAGATGACCCGGGTGACTGCTACGCCATGCTGGAGCTGATGACCAAAACCGAGGCAGAGCTTGAGCACGATGATCCAGGGGATATGCAATTAGGCCTCGACGAGCGTTTTTACCTGGATTGAGGCTTTCCACTATGTTTCTGCTGGTCACTAATCGCCGCGACATAACGATGGACTTCGTCGTCGCAAAGCTCCAACGGCGGGGCTTGCCTTATTTCAGGCTCAACACTGAACTGCTCCCTCTATCTCGAAGCACGTTGGGCGTGAGTGCCATGGATGATTGGGCAATTGAGCTGGAAGGGAAACGAATTACAGGGCGTGACGTTACTGCTGCCTATTTTCGCAGGCCTGGCGCGCCACAAGCACCTGAGGCAGTCCTGGATGCGGGTGAGCGTGCCTACATTGAGGCGGAATGGAGCAGCTTCCTGAAGAGTCTCTATTTCCGATTGGAGGGTTGCTGGTTCAGTGACCCTACTCAGATCTTTCTGGCTGAGGATAAACCGCGACAGCTCCTGATTGCGCGGCACCTCGGTTTCAATATCCCGGATACTGCCATAACGAACCAGTTGGAGCCCGCCGAGTTACTGACGGCAGAGGGAAGGGCTGTTGGGAAGCCTCTGCGGCAAGCGGTATTGCCGGGCGCGCTGGAGAAGGTGATGTTCACCTCACGGCTGCAGCCATTGACCGAAGCAGATGCGCCTGCCCTTGGCCTTGCCCCGTTGATCATTCAGGCTGAAGTGCCAAAAAAATACGATGTTCGCGTCACGGTCGTTGGCGCTCAGGTGTTCGCCACTGCCATCTGGTCTCAGGATAACGAAGAAACCGAAGTTGACTGGCGACGGGGTAGCCGCCCTGACTTACGCCACGAGGCCATCAGCTTGCCCGATCAAGTGGCTGCTCAATGTCGAGAGTTGGTACACCGTCTGAATCTGCGGTATGGCGCTATTGATCTGGTGTGCGACACAGACGAAAAGCTGTGGTTTTTGGAGATCAATCCAAACGGTCAGTGGGCCTGGATCGAAAATCAAACCGGATACCCAATTGCTGCGGCAATCGTTGATGAGCTGGAGATGATCCGAAATGGCCCGCTTTGATAAGGAGTTGTTTTGGCCGACCCTGGCTCCTCCTACGCCTGAACAGGTTGTGGCAAATGACCAAATGCGCGCCGGGTGGAAAGCATCCGTCAACAACGGCAATTGGGATCTGCAGAGCGAAATAGCGTTGGAAGAGGCGCGCCGGATGTACGACGCTGAACAGGAGCGTCGTAGGGGTGCTGACACGAAAGCAGGGGTCTATCTTGCGGTAGTAACCGCACTCATCCCGGTATTGGTGTCGTTATTGCCGACCCTTTGGAGCGACAAGACCAGTAAAGCCCTTGGCGCCCTGTCGCTGGCGGTGTTTGCGCTTGCCGTGGCGTATGTCCTTCGAGCGGGGTACAGCGCGTTCTGCGTACTGCGCGTGAGCAATGCCCACACAGTGGGGGCCGGTGACATTTCGCGTTGCTGGAGCACACAACAACCTGCCGCGAGCTTGGCCAAGTCTATCGCTATCAAAGTCATCGAAAACTACCCGGGCAACAACGCCAAGGTGAGCCATATCAAACTGGCGCATGACTACCTCTTGCGAGCGTTTTTCGTTTTTACCGTGCTGCTGGCTGTACAGGCACTGTGGCCTTGCGCGGCATGGGTTGTAGAAGAGATCGCCAAGCTGATGGCACCTGAGGTGAGACGACCGCTGATGATGTGCTTTAGCTGACCAAGCTCGGCAAACGAGCACAGCTGGCTCTATGTCAATGTGATAGTACAGGTGGCGCGGCTCAAATCCGGCTATCTAGCAATTTATGAAGAAGGGATGCTCATGTATTTACGTACGCTGGACGTTCGGGGCTTCAAGTGCTTTGGGGAGCTGTTCTCGATCGAGCTACATGACGGCCTGAACGTCCTGGTCGGCGAAAACGGGGCCGGTAAGACTGGTGTCGTCAGCGCGATACGTCAGCTCTTCAATGACTCTGAGTCGGGCAAACGAATTATCAGCGAGCGCGATTTCTACAGGGGATTTGGCAAGGATGATGTCGCGGCTGAAGAGATCAAAATTCAGGCGACCTTCTCCGATCTCGACAAGAACGATGTGATTGCGTTTGACACTTGGTGCGGCAACCATCCCGAGGCAAAACTCACGTTCACGGCCCTGAACCAGGAGTCTCGTGGTAGGTTCAAACACCATACGTACGGTGGCCACGAGTACACCAAAGCGTTTGAAACCGAGAAATTAGACTATGTCCACTGCGTATACCTACCGCCCTTACGCGACGCTGAAACTAAGCTGAGAGAAGGGCGCCAGTCTCGCCTCGCGCGCCTGTTAAAAGCGCTCTGCCGTAAAGACATAGAAGCCGCCAGAAAGGCGCGGGTGCTGCATCCACTGGAGCAACATGTTGGGGACTTCAATCGCCAGCTATCAGAGAGCGACCAATTTGCTATCAAAGCTGCCAACCAGCGAATTGGTGAAAGCCTAAAAGCTGCCCTGGGCGCTCATCTATCTCAGGGCACAATGATTCAGTTTTCGGAAGTGAGCTTCTCCCGAATCGTGGAAGGTCTGAGGCTCCTGTACTTTCCAGACTTGAGCAAGGCTGACGCTGCACAATTTCGGGCGTTGGAAGAAAACAGCCTGGGCTTCAACAACCTGCTGTACATCGCTTCTATTCTGGCAGAGCTGACCTACGAAGCCGATGAGGGGCAGGGCGAGAAAACGTACCTGCGCCTGCTGTTGATCGAGGAGCCGGAGGCGCATCTTCATCCCCAGCTTCAGCTCCGGCTCCTTCGGCACCTTAAGAAGGCTGCTGAGGCTCGCGGAATGCAGGTGATCATAACCACCCACTCGACTGTGATCACCGCTGCAGTATCTGTAGATCACGTTATTCACCTGTCCAACCTGAGCCTCCCCAAGGCAGTGCCCCTCAGGAACTGCGGCCTGCCCAGGCAGAGCCGACAATTTGTGGACAGATGGCTTGACGCAACAAAGTCGAACCTGCTGTTCGCCAAGGGCACAATCCTAGTGGAGGGCATAGCGGAGGCGATGGTCTTACCGGCACTCGCCAAAATCGTGCTGCAGCCATTCGGCGAGGGACGGAACTCCCTGGACGACTACGGTGTGTCTGTCATCAACCTGGGCGGAATTTATTTCAACCACTTTATGCAGCTGTTCTGCGACGTCAGAGCTGAGCATCAAGGTAAGAATATCCCTGTCAGGTGCTCAGGACTGACCGACAACGATCCTCCAAAGTCTGTGATTGAGAACGACGGAGCGGGCGTTCAAAAGAGTGTTCCATTTTTGCCCCATGCAGACAACTGCATTGTAGGCAACAACCCGGCGCTGGAATTGCAGAAGCACATCGGTCTATCAGAGTTCGCTCGCCTCTTTGCGGGAAAATACAAAACCTTCGAGTACGACATCGCAATGGAAGGCAACAATCTCAAGACGATGCTGATTATCGCAGCTGGGCTCTGGGAGGCCCAGGATGGAACGGTGGTAAAAGGTTTGAAGGCAGACGCGAAACTCGACTTTGCTGCCATGACATCCGCCCAGCGGGCGCCTTACGCCGGCGCACTACTGGGTCGCATTGACTCCGATGACATTGGCAAGGGTATATATGCCCAAGCCTTCGCGGATGTACTTGAGGCAAATGGGGCCGGCTTCGTGGTGCCGGTGTACATCCGCCAGGCAATCCTCTGGGCGTGCGGTCTGGAAGAGGGTGCGGCCTAATGGCGGCGCAGAATAAGGCTGCTCAAGCGGGTGCAGCCGACATCGAGTTCACCGACCAGCAGCAGAGATACATTGATGCGCCGCTGGATAGACACGTGTACCTGAGAGCCTGTCCCGGTAGCGGCAAAACAGAGGTCGTGGCCGCAAAAGTATGTAAGATCATCCTAGAGTGGAAGCATCGCCCTTCTGGTATCGCTTTACTCACCTTTCTCAATAGTGCTACGGAAGAGCTCCAGAGCAGGGTTTATAAGTACCTCCGCGAGCCATTGGGCCTGCCGCACTACATCTCCACCTTCGATAGCTTCGTGCTCACACACCTGCTGTCGAGTATCGCCAGCGAGATCACGGGCTTTCAAGGCCGGGACGGCGACTTCCGCATACGGATCATCGACAAGTCAGCTGATATCTACCACACGCGCATCAAGATCTGTGGACGCACCGTATCAGCTTGTCGATACAACTACGATAAAGAATCCAAACGCTATGTCTTTTCGACCAAAGACCGGAAGTGGGATAACGAAGCCAACCTCGCCCAACAGGGCGAGGCCGACCAGAAGGCACTGTTGTCGACCAAAAAACGGCTTTGGGCCGCTGGCTTTGCAACTTACGGTGACATCGATATCCTCGCGTTAGTGGGGATGCAAGAAGAAAAATTCAAAGATTACTTCTCGCGTATCGCACGCCGATTCCCGTTGGTGATCGTCGATGAGTGCCAAGACTTGTCGGCAGAGCAGCTTCTGATTGTCAAAAGGCTGAGCCTACTAGGCGTGAAATTCCATTTTGTAGGTGACCTTAACCAGTCAATTTATGGTTTCAGAAAATCGAATCCTGCACACGTGCGTCGGCGCATGGAGGAGCTTGGCTTTGAGGAGTACGTCCTCAACGAAAATTGGCGAAGCGGCCAAGCCATCGTAGATGTGTGTTCCAACATTCTTCAATCCGACCGTGTGGTGGGAAATCCTCGTATTGCTTCCGTAATGCCAACAGTCGTCGAGTATCAAAACTGCCCGTCGGAGGTGCTTCCAGCCATTCGGGAAATGAGCCTGATACATCACAAGGTGGTGGTCGTCGCGCGCGGGCATGCAACACTCCAGCGCTTACGTACTGGTAGAGCTTTCGAGGGCATCGAGCTGCTGGCGCTGGCCTGCATAAACCTCAAAGCAGGTAGGTTGACGGACATAGCGCAGTGCCTGGAAACATTCGGTAAGTGGCTGGCGGCCCGGCTAGAACTGCAGGTGACGAAAGCAGGCCCTTACTGCCCTATGGATATTGAGTCAAAACTGGCTTGGCGTATATTCCTTCACGACGGACTCCAGTTCTTAGTGGAACACGGCATAGGAGATGATAATCAGACCTGGTCGAACTGGGCCCGGGCAGCAAAAATTGCGCTTGGAAAGCTACCAGATCAAACATTCGTGCCTGTAGAGGTGCGTGAGCATTTAGAAGGGCTGAGAGGCCTTCATTTGCGAGCCCGTTCTGGGCAGGGGAAGATGTTGATCTCCGAACGGTTGGCCGGAGTACCAGATGTAGCCACCCAACGTGACTGCCTGCGTTTCGAGACCATTCACGGGGTCAAGGGTGAAACACACGACGTGACCGTGGTTGTATCGTCACAGAAACCAGGCGTGCATCAGTCGCACTGGAAGGACTGGCTGCGTGACCGGACTTCCGAAGCTGCGAGATTTGCCTACGTGGCGAGTTCGCGGCCGAAGCATGTGCTGATTTGGGCAGTGAAAAAATTAAAGGCTGAAGATCGGCTGGTGCTTGAGGGCCTGGGATTCGAGCTCCCGTAGATGATTAAGTGGGGGCGATCCAAGCGTTAATCGCTCCGCTACAACTGTATCATTCTTGCGGCAGAAAGGATTTTAGGGGAGGGCGACCTGACAGAAGAGCGCACCCACGAAGTCTTGGCCGCTTTGCAGCGTGCCCGCTCGCTCGGGGCAGATGGAAACCCTGCATGGAAGCCCACAGCGCTCAATGTCCAAGGGCTTTCCGACGAGCAACTGGGCCAGTACCCCGAAGCAGTCCAGGTCTATGATGAGGCGCTGGCTTTGAATCCAAAAATTGGGGTTAAGCGCAGGTTGGCTTCGGTGAGTAAGAGGGGCGGGGCTGAGTAGCGCCGCGACCCATTTACTCCCGGTCTCCCATTCGGGTTGATGACCGCTTGGCGCTGCACACTTGCCCCTGCGAGGTCAGGCTGTGAAGCGCCGCTGCCTTAACGTCTGATGGCTCTTGGCTGTGAAGGCT
Source organism: Pseudomonas protegens (assembly GCF_013407925.2). Lineage (NCBI taxonomy): Bacteria > Pseudomonadati > Pseudomonadota > Gammaproteobacteria > Pseudomonadales > Pseudomonadaceae > Pseudomonas > Pseudomonas protegens. The sequence continues at coordinate 6,634,016 of NZ_CP060201.1, forward strand.
TGGCTGACTGGGCATTTGAATCTGTGCAGGACGGGCGGCTAGGCATCCAAACTGTCGCGCTTGGCCGGTGCAACGACGGCTCGGCATAGCAACCAGGGACGTCAAAGGTCAATTATTGGAATAGTCGATCTCTCGAAATCGCACGGGTCTGCGAGCGATCAAGACATGCGGCTCAGGTGTGGTGGGGTGTCATCGCTGAGGGAACTGAATTTGCGGCCCGACGGCATGAGAAGCTGGGCCGGCTGATCGAGCTGAATCAGGACATCGGGCTTCGTTATCGCTTGTCCTGCGAGCTGATGGAGGATCCGGGAGTGGCGGATTGCTTCAGGTTTCTAGGGGAGCTCGATCACTTGGCGCTACAGTACGAGTTTAGTCCGAGCGAAATCATTGCGCTGCTGAATGCAGAGGACAAAGAGGGTGCGATAGAAAGATCAGAGCCGGCGGGGTCTGAGCCTCAGATGAAACCTTGAGATGTGTTTCAATAAAGCATTATCGCCTAACTCAACTAAATGAATATTTAGTTGAGCTAAGTTGCCGCTTTGGAATTAAAGCCATGAAAGTGTAGGGCGAGTCTACTAATCCCTAGTCACGTCGAGCAAAATAGCGTTGGAAGGCGGTTTCAGCGTCCGATTTCCGTGCAAGCCTGATGGCCTGATCCATCCCCATTATCCTCGCTGCATGGTGCATGCTAGTTTCTCGCAGCCACAGGACACTGGCAGTACGAAGCGCTGAATTACGCGAAACTACGCACCAGTGTAAGTAGGAAGACTCGGATCGTAAAAGCTCGCAGCATGAAGTCTTTGTGCAGGGTTAGTTGTTACCAGGTCATCGTAAAATCACCTAGAGAGCCCGAGATAGAGCTGTATGGTGGTACATATTTAACTGTTAAAAAGGGAAAATTGTTGACTGGTAATTTCCCTGTTTTTCCCAAGGTCAGTTCCATTTTCAAATGTTAAGTAGAAATTCTGTTGCGCCATCAATAGCTAAGTTTTTTTAAGCTAAAACAATAGGTTAGGGTTGTACTTGGCTTTGAAATGGTTTTTCGTGATTAGTCGAAATTTTCTATTGCGTTGATTTAAAAAGGGTTTTTGTGTGACTGGTAATTCCCATTTTTACCTAACATTCACAGCAGGCTCTGCAAATCTGGCCTCACTGGGCCAGAAGCCTCAATATAAATATTCGCATAATGTATATTATGTTAAATCATGTGCTATGTCAGATATGCTCATAAGCCACGTAAGTCACTGATTCGATGAATTCTGCTGCTCAGGTGTCAGTGCTTTACTCTCTCGCGTTTGAATTCAGCTGAAAAGGAACGACGTTGCTTGGTCATCAGACACCAGACCACTACAAAACCACTTCAGCCACCCGCTGAAATGGTTTTTAAAATTGCCAACCTGCTCCGCACTCAACTCAAAAACTCCAACCCGCGCTCGTCGATGACCGGCACGGCTTCGAGCAAGTAACGCTTGAAACTCTCCAGCGTTGCGTTGCTATTGCTGCGCGCCGGCCAGACCAAGTAATAGCTGTCGCCCGTGCTGACGGCCTTGTTATAGGGCAATACCAGGGAGCCTTTGACCAGTTCGTCACCCACCAGCGCCAGATCGCCGATGGAGACGCCCCGACCTTGAATGGCAGCGGAAATCCCCAACTCCAGCGTGTCGAAGATCTTGCCTTTCTGCCAGGACACCGCCGACATCAAGCCCACGCGTTCCAGCCAGCGTTGCCAATCACGCCGATCCCGGGACGGGTGAATCAACTCCGCGGAAAACACCCCTTCGCCGTTCTGTTCATGTTGCGCCAACAAGCCCGGCGAGCAGACCGGGATCAGCCATTCATCGAACAGCTTGATGAACCCCAGGTCACTGCTGAAGCGACCGTTGCCCAACAACACCGCACAATCGAAGGGTTCGACATCAAAATTAACGAAGTCCACATCCATCCACTCGCTGGACAATTGCGCCTGCTCCGCACCGTCGACGGTATTGAACTCATCCAGCACGTGCAGCAACCAGCGCATGGTCAAGGTCGATGGCGCCTTGACGCGCAAGGTGTGCTCCTTGCGGCTGGTGGTGGTGCAGGCCTGCTCGATCAGGCGAAAGCCGATCTGCAATTCCTGCGCGAGCAATCGCCCGGCCTGAGTGAGGAATATTTTCGGCCCCTTGCGGTCGAACAACGCGCAACCAAAATGCTCTTCGAGGGTTTTGACGTGCCGGCTCACGGCACTTTGAGTGATGAACAGGTTTTCGGCGGCCTGGGTAAATGAGCTGAAACGCGCGGCCAACTCAAAGGCGCGTAACGCGTAAAGCGGCGGCAATCGACGGACCATCTGACCCAGAGCACCATGATTTCTACTCATCCTTACCTGTCCTTTTTTTCTGCTTTTAAATACAGTGCGTTTGCCAAATAATGAACTATATAAATAAGCGATAGAACTTATAAAACGCTCGGGCGCAACAGCAACTTAATTCCAACTATCATTGCGTACGGCATGCCCTCCCCCCCTCTGTGGCTTTCACCATTCTTAAATACACAGCAGACAACTTATCATGCCCGATTTCGATCACTTCCTGTCCTCCAGTATCCAGCAAACCCGACTCGATCAAACGGTGGAGTCCGATATACTGAATTTCCGCCTTTTCGGTAATAAGAAAGGCTTCCTGCATTTGAAAAACCTGCCAATCGGTACGGTGCCTCCGACCCCCAGTGATCGCGCCGGACTGAATAAAGAATGCACCATCAGCGAACAAATCATCTTGAAGGCGACGGCCATGCTCGGCGACCCTATTGGTTACATCCAGGAGTCAGACGGGGCGATCGTCAACAACTTCTTTCCACATAAAAAGCACTCTAAACTTGCCAGCTCCGACAGTTACGATTGCGAACTAGAACTGCACACCGAAAACGCATTTCACGCGGTATCACCGGATTACCTGGTGCTGTTTTGTCTGCGCCAGGACCCGGGTGCCGAGGCGGCAACTTTTATCAGTTCCATCGATGGCATCCGCGATATTCTGCCGCCGCAAGACTTGGCCTATTTTCATGAAGAAAAGTACAACTTCCTGTCTGACTACTGCGACACGGAAAAAAACTGCCGAATTGATATAAATAAAAAACAAACGGTTCTATACGGCGACCCTGAGTCGCCCTTTTTTCGCTTCGACCCCCAGTTCATGGTTTCCCGCAGTAAAGAGGCGCAAGAGAAACTGGAAACTCTGCGCAAAGCCGCTTGGGAAGTCGCTCATCCTGTGCGCCTCAACGCCGGTGATTTGTTGATCATCGACAACCGCAAAACCGCCCATGCCCGAAGCGCTTTTTCCGCCAGCCTCGACGGAAGTGACCGTTGGATCCAACGCACTTTTGCGGTGGCCGGCTACCGCTACTACGCGCAACGGCTGGGTAAAAATACACGTGTCCTGGATCTGGTAACCACCCTATGACCATGCTGCACCTGACCTTCGCAGTCGCCGTGTTCTTCCTGATCGCTTCTCCCGGTCCGGTGGTGGCCCTGGTCATTTCCGATGCCAGGCAAGCCTGGCCCGCCGCGACGATCACCGGCGGCGTTGTGTCCGCCCAACTGTTGCTGCTGATCACCCTGACACTGATCTATACCGCGCTGGACGTCAGCCCCACGCTGTTGAACTGGGGCCAGCTGGTCGGCGGCCTGTACCTGGCCTGGCTGGGAATCAACAGCCTGCTCGGCAGCGCCGAAGGCGTCGCAGCCGTGCAAAACAGCCAGCGTCATTTCTTCTGGAGGGCCCTGAAAGTGGGCCTGTCCAATCCCAAAGACATCCTGTTCTTCCTGGCCTTTCTGCCGGGGTTCATCGAGCCCGACGGCGACTTCATTAAACAGGGCCTGGTACTCGCACTGATCTGGGGGGTGATCGACGTCACCATTCTGTTGGTCTACGGCGCCATCTCGCGCCAATTGCTGCCCAGCGTGATAGCGCAAAAAATCATGGCCAAAGCACCCGGCCTGTTCCTGCTGGGCATCGGCTTGTTGTCGATGCTGATGGGCACAGAACGGCTGATTCAAGGATGAACCGTGGCCAAGACACACAGCCTAAACGCTCAAATAATATCATATTGCCATCATTCACAAGCATGCTAGGACACCCTTTACCAACATGCAATAAACGCACGATTTTTCCTGGTATTGCAGCCTTGCAAGGTGTTGCTCCGAACCCAGTCCACTCCACTCCCTGAAAGCACATCAACCGCGCTCATCCAGCCACTGCGTCAACCCTTAATTCGAAACATGACGGTGAAATGATGAACTCACAAACGCTGTTCCCTCTTATCGGTAAGGTCATCGCCAGTACGGGCAGCCGCAATTTCCCCCGGTTGCTGCATGATCTGGTGCTGGCCAAGTTGCCCGTGGATGCTACGCACATTACGCAAATACCCGCCAAAAGTGCGGGACTGCCACGTGCGCAATGCAACACCATCGGCGCGCAGATCCTCAGTACGGAATGCATGAACGGGCTGATTGGATCCGAACCGGAAAAAAACCTCGCACTGTCAAACGATTCGCGACTGATCGATGCCCCGCTCGGTACTTCCAAGGCAAACTTTTCATTCACCGTTAACGGGAATCTAAAGAACGATTTGGCGTCCATCACCTTCAGTTCCCAATTGCACCTCCAGTCAAGAAAGAACGAATACTTTTATATACTTTCGTTCTATCGCACGCAGGTGCAGAACTTCTCAACGCAAGAGCAAATAATCCTCAAGGATTTCTCCTCGTTGCTGCTGCCGCTGGTTGAGAAGCATATTAACGCTATAAACCCTCAAACGTTGCCGGACAACAATCCAGGCGTCATCGATGCTGTCCCTGAAAACGGGGACACCAACTCCTTGCGCCAGCGTTTCGAGGAGCGTCTGCAGCAGTCGGGCCTGCACCTGTCCAACCGTGAAAAGGAAATCTGCACCGGCCTCCTGGCCGGGCGAACCGCACCTGAACTGGCTGCAGCACTGGCACTGAAAGTTAATACGGTGGAGAGTTACTTGAAACGTGCCGTCATTAAGATGGGTATCAGTGGCCGCCACTCTCTTGTTCGCTGGATGCATGGCAACCCGGCGACATCGATTACTTCTGACTTGCAACAGTAATGTCATATTTGCCGTCGGCAAAACCACGAAATTACTTTTTCATCCCACGGGCGGCGGCACTCTAAAGTCATCTTTTGATGAGCCGCGCTGCCGCCCCACTACTGGCATTAACTTGCCGTTCTAAAGCCCCTGTAAAATGACAGAGATATCGGGGACATCCGGTGCCTGCCTTAATAGCGACAGCGGCCACCTTCCTTCAAACTAAGCGTGTTCTTAAGTTACTCGGGTAGCGTTTGTCTCAGCGACTATTAGGCTCAACTTACTTTTAACTTTCGACTGTAATTCAGCCTTTCCCGCGCCCCGCTGTTTACTGTCTGAAAATAGTCGCTGTCATGGATTAAACACCGTTTCTTGTTTCATCAACTTTCCAGCGCTGCGTGTGCCGCAGCCGATGAGTGCATGACTATGGAAGAGCTAAGTTATCTGAAGAAAGTCGAATCCAACGCACGCACCTATGCCGCCAATTTCCAGCGCCTGTTCGTCAGCGGAAATGGAGTGTGGCTCAGGGATGCGCAAGGCAAGGAATACCTCGACTGCCTGGCTAACGCCGGTACCCTGGCGCTGGGCCATAACCCGCCGGAAGTCAAAGACGCGGTGCTGGAGTTCCTGGACTCCGATCAGTTGCAGCAAGCACTGGACCTCGCCACCCCGGCCAAGCATGCCTTCGTGCAGGAGCTGTTTTCACAACTACCGGCAGGCATGCGCGACACCAGCAAGATCCTGTTCTGCGGCCCCAGCGGCTCGGATGCGGTGGAAGCGGCGATCAAGCTGGCGCGCCACTACACCAAACGCGCGGCATTGATGGCGTTTCACGGTGGCTATCACGGCATGACCGCCGGCGCCCTCTCGGCCATGGGCAATCTCAACCCCAAGGGCATCCCCAGCGTTACTGCACAAAACACCCATTTCCTGCCATTTCCGTACCGCTTCCGCTGCCCGTTCGGTACCGACGGCGAGCAAACCGATCAACTGTCGCTCGAGTACATCCGCACCGTGCTGTCGGACCCTGAAGGTGGCGTCACCCGCCCGGCCGCCGTGCTCGTCGAAGTGGTGCAAGGCGAAGGCGGTTGCATTCCCGCTTCGAACGCCTGGCTGCGCGGGCTGCGCGAGATCACCCGCGAGCTGGATATCGTGCTGATCATCGACGAAGTACAGACCGGCCTGGGCCGCACCGGCAGCACCTTTGCCATCGAGCACGCGGGGATCGTCCCCGATATTCTGGTGCTGTCCAAGGCCATCGGTGGCGGCTATCCGCTGTCGGTCATTGTCTACGCCGAACACCTCGACACCTGGGGCCCGGGCATGCACGCCGGCACCTTCCGTGGCAATCAGATCGCGATGGTCGCCGGGCGCGCAACCATGCGCCACATTCGCCAGGCGGGCCTGGTGGAACACGCTGCCGCACGCGGAGCGCAACTGCTCGCCGGCCTGCAAGACATTGCCCAGCGGCATGAGGCGATTGCCGACGTGCGTGGCCGTGGCCTGATGATCGGCGTCGAGGTCACCAAGCCGCGTACAGAGAGCCGTGCCGGCCTGGGCGATGGCACATTGGCCAAGGCGATCAAGCACAACTGCTTCGACAACGGCCTCATCATCGAAACCGGTGGGCGCCACGGATCGGTATTGCGCTTCCTGCCCGCCCTGACCATTAGCGAAGCCCAGGTTGGCAGCGTACTTGATCGTTTCGAAGACGCCATCAGCAGCGCCGCCGCGCACCGTTTGCAGGTGGTCGACCAAAGCGCTTAAAAACAGCAGCAGCGCAGAGCTGCTGTTGTTCCATAGCAAACCCGATGCAATGAAAAGCCCGCCAACCGACACCGGTTGGCGGGCTTTTTGGTATGCGCTTCAGTCCCGAGCAAGCGCCTCGATCGGATCCAGCCGCGCGGCATTACGCGCAGGTACAAACCCGAAGATGATGCCGATCAGGCTGGAGCAGACAAATGCGGTGATGATCGATTCCAGCGAAAACACCATCTGCCATTCCTTGATCACCAGGGAGAACAAGAACCCGATACCAAACGACAAGGAAATCCCGATCACCCCGCCAATCAGACAAACCATCACCGCCTCCACCAGAAACTGTTGGCGAATGTCCGACTGCCGCGCCCCGACCGCCATGCGAATACCGATTTCGCGTGTACGCTCGGTTACCGACACCAGCATGATGTTCATCACCCCGATACCCCCCACCACCAGTGAGATCAGCGCAATCAACGACAGCAGCAATGCCAGCGACTGGCTGGTTTTCTGCACGGTTTGCATGATGCTATCGAGGTTGTAGGTGAAAAAATCCTTGGTCCCGTGGCGCTGTTGCAGCAGCTTGACCACGTTATCCTCCACCACCTTGCTCGGTTGGCCATCCTTGATCCGCACCGTGATGCTGTCCAGGTGGCGTTGACCCAACAGGCGCCCGGCGGCGGTTTCGTAAGGCACCCAGACGTTCAGTGCCTTGCTGGTGTTGAAGATATTTTTATTGTCCGCCGCCACCCCAATCACCGTGCACGGCAGGTTGCCCACCAAAATGATCTGGCCCAGCGCCTCGACGTTCGGGCCGAACAGGCGATTACGGGTGTTGTGGTCAATCACCACCACTTGGGCCTGGCGGGTGTCGTCGTCCTGGCTGAAGGTGATGCCTTCGGCGATCTTGATCCCGCGGACCTGGAACGAGCTGGCACTCACGCCATTCACCGTGGCGTCGACATCGATGTTGCCAAAGCGCAACAGCAGGTTGCGCCCGGCGTTGGGCGTGGCGCTGTCGATGTAATGCAACTCGCTGAGGGCGGTCACGTCGGACAACACCAGGGTTTCAATCGCCGACGCATGGCTGTCGCCAAAGTCGGTGCCCGGGTAGATGTCGATGGTGTTGCTGCCGATCGCCTGAATATCGTTCAAGACATAGCGCTTGGCGCCCTCGCCGATGGCCACGATCGACACCACCGAGGTGATGCCGATCACGATGCCGAGCATGGTCAACAAGGTTCGCATGCGGTGGGAAATCAACGCGACCCAGGCCATCACGAAGGCTTCCTTGAACAACCCCAGGCTCGCCACCAGACGCCGCCCCGGCGTGGCCCGGCCCTGGCTGGGAACCGGGGCCTCGACCTCCGGTGCGGCGCGTTGGTTGAGGCGGTCACTGAGCACTTCACCGTCGCGCATCTCGATGATGCGCTCGGCGTGGGCCGCCACCTTGGGGTCGTGGGTCACGATAATCACGGTATGCCCCGCCGCATGCAGCTCCAGCAGGATGTTCATCACTTCCTTGCCGCTGGCAGTATCGAGGGCGCCGGTCGGCTCATCCGCGAGGATCACTTCACCGCCGTTCATCAACGCCCGGGCGATACTCACCCGCTGCTGCTGGCCACCGGACAACTGGCTCGGCCGGTTGACCAAGTGATTGGCCAGGCCCAGCCGGGCCAGCAGTTCCTTGGCGCGGCTATGGCGCTGGCCTTCCGACACACCGGCATAAATCGCCGGCATCTCGACGTTATGCATGGCGCTCAAATGCGGCAGCAAATGATAACGCTGGAAGATAAAACCAAAATGGTCGCGGCGCAGCTCCGCCAGCTCCTGGTCCCCCAGGTCGCGGGTTTCGCGACCGCTGATGGTGTAGCTGCCGTCGGTGGCGTAGTCCAGGCAACCGAGAATGTTCATCAGGGTCGACTTGCCTGAGCCCGACGCTCCGGTGATCGCCACCATTTCCCCGGTGTTGATGGTGAGGCTGACATTCTTGAGTGCCATGAACGCTTTTTCACCGGCCATGAAGCTGCGGCTGATGCCTTTGAGTTCCAACAATGCTTGGGTCATTGTCAGCTCCCCGCCACGGCCGGCGTCGGTTCACCAATGACGACCTGGTCGCCCTCCACCAGGCCATCCTTGATCTGGGCCTTGACGTTGTTGTTGATCCCCACCTGCACGTTGCGCTCCTGAGCGTGGCCGGTCTCGTCCACCACCCGCACTACGTACGAACCGTCGTCATTGCGCTTGCCCAGCGCCGCAACCGGCATCATCAGTACATCCTTGGCGGTGTCGCGCACGATGCGCACCTGGGCGGTCATCGAGATGCGCAGGCGATGATCAGGGTTTGGCACATCAAACAGGGCGTTGTAGAACACCGCGGTGTTCTGTTTGGCGGTGCCGGCGGCCTGGGTGTCCAGGTAGTTCTGCGGTGCAGGTTCAGTGCCGCGCAGTTTGCCGTAATAGCGTTTATTGGACTCGCCAAGGATGGTGAAGTACACCTCCTGGCCTGGCCGGATGTGAATCACATCGGCTTCCGAGACCTGGGCCTTGATGGTCATGGTGTCCAGGTCCGCCAATTTCAGCAGCACCGGCGCCAGTTGCTCGGCGATCACGGTCTGGCCTTCCTGGGTGACGATGCCCACCACGTCACCGTCCATCGGCGCGACGATACGCGTATAGCCGAGGTTGACTTTGGCGGTGTCGATCTGGATTCGCGCGTTTTTCAATTGCGCATCCAGGGCCACCAGGTTGGCGCTCTGCACCAGGTAATTGGATTCGGCAGTCTCGAAATCCTGGCGGGAGATGGCCGCGTCCGATTGCAGTTGGGTGTAACGCTCCCACACCGATTTGGTCTGGGCCACTTGTGCCGCCGTGGCTTTGCGTTGTGCTTCGAGGTTTTCCTCGTTGACCTGCGCCTGGCGCAGGGCGTTCTGCAGCACCAGCGGATCGATTTCCGCCAGCCACTGGCCCTTCTTGACCTTGTCGCCGAGCTTGACCTTCAGCGATTTCAATTGACCGGAGACCTGGGCGCCGACGTCGACCTGTTTGACCCCCTGCAAGATCCCGGTGGCAAGCACCGCGTTCTCGATCTCGCCGCGCTCGACCCTGGCGGTCAAGTACTGGGGCGGCTCAGCCGGTGACTGCACCGAATAGACAATCAGGCCGGCAACAACGGCCAGGCCCACGCCCCAGACAACCTTGCGAAACTTCGACTTTTCCATAGATGACCACTAATACGTTGAAAGGTAGACCCGGCCGCTGGCCGGGCTTGCGCTAAGTTGCTCGAATCTTCGCTTCAGGTAGGGGCGCAAGCGCCCGTGCCGGCTCCCCCTGTATCACGCGTCATGAGGTCACCTTGCCGGCCGGCACCAGGAGGCCGTCGTGCCACCAGGACGCCAGGCTGTAGACGTGCGGCGCCTTGAGCAGGGTGAAATGGTTACCCGGCCCGTACCAGGTCTGCAGGTGATCCGTGTGTCGGCTCCAGCCCTCGATCATGCCGGCCTGCTCGCGCTGGTTGCCCTGTGCATCCAGCGTCGGATCATCGGCCAACACCAGGCGCACCGGGCCGTTGTAGCGCTGGCGCGGCTGGTAAACCGTGCGCAGCGCAGCACCAAAGGCACGCGCCGGCCCTTGCATCACCTCAGGTGTGGAACGCGCCGAGAGCATGCCGACGCGCACCATGGCGGCGTGCAAGGCTGCCATTTGTGCCGACTCATCCAGGTCGGCGAAGGCCTGCTGATCAATCCCGAACGGTTTTCCAGCCGCCAGTTGCAGGGTTTCGATCAGGCGCAGTAACACGCCGGGCGCGGTATACGGTTTGCCAACCACCCCCGAACTGCCCGGCGATTCACTGTCGACCAGGGTCAGCGACAATACTTCGCGCCCCTGGGCCTGCAGACGCAGCGCCATCTCGAAGGCCACCCAGCCGCCAAAAGAATGCCCGAGCAGATGCACCGGCCCATTCGGGCATTGCTGTTCCAGCGCCTGCAGATAAGCCTGCGCCGCCGTCTCCACGCGGCTGTGGGGCAACGCCTTGGCGTCCAGCCCGCGGGGTTGCAGGCCATGGATCGGCCAGGCCGGCCCGAACGCATCACTCAGGCCGATAAACCCCGTGACGCTGTCGCCGGCCCCCGGTATGCAGAAGATCGGTGCCTGCCCGGCCTGCCCGCTCTGAATCGTCAGCAGCGGCTGGTAAGGCGTGTTGGCCGGTGTTGCCGGCAAGGCCTTCAAGGCATCGCCGATGGCCTGCCCCAACGCCGCGATGTGCGGCGCCTGCATCATGCTCTGGTGGTCGCCAGGCACCCTGATACGTTGCAGCAGGCCCGCCGGGACAACCTGATCCCAACCCAGCGTGTCACTGCTGCGCGAGGCCTCATCCATGCGTTCTTCGGCCGTGAACAAATGCACCGGCATGGTCAGCGGCAACACGCTGTAATGGGCTTGCGCATGGCCGTGGGAGACTTCACGGTCCAGGTAGGCCCACAGGGCCTCACGGGACAGCGCCGCCAACTGCGGTTGCAGCAGGCCGGCGTCGCGGCAGCGTTGCCACAGGGTGTCAAAGTCCATCTGCGCCGCGTCACCCTCCAACTGCGCGAGGGTGGCCAGCGCCTGCCCATCCACCGGCCGTTGAACCTGGCAGAAGGCGCGGCACTGTTCGAGCAGGTGCAGGCTGTGGGCATGGGCCACCGACCAGCGCGCCTTGCCTTGATCGACCAGACGCGGCACGTGGGTGTCGAGCAGGCCGAGGAAACTCACCTCCTCGTCCATGCCGATCAGCTGCGCGGCGATTTCATACGCCAGCAACCCGCCGAACGACCAGCCGGCCAAACGGTAAGGGCCGTGCGGCTGCACGCTACGCATCATCTCGATGTGCCGTGCGGCCAGGCATTCCAGGGTCCGCAACTGCGGCTCGCCCCAGGCCACGCCTTCCAGGCCGTAGACCGGAATATCCGCATCCACATGCCGGGCCAGCGCCGGGAAATACACATTCAGCCCGCTGAACTCATGCACCAGGAACAGCGGCGCCTGGGTACCGCCGGCACGTACCGTGACCAGGCCCTGCTCGAGTGCCGGCGCATCGCTGCGCAAGCGCAGCAGCGCGGCCATCGAGGCGACGCTGGCATGCTGGAACAACTGCGCCAGGGTGACCGGCAGGCCGTCCTGGGTCAGCAGGCTGACCAGGCGAATCGCCAGCAGCGAATGCCCGCCCATTTCGAAGAAACTGTCGTGGCGCCCTACCCTTGCCAGCTTCAGCACCTGGGCCCAGTGGCCCGCCAGGCGTTCTTCCAGCGCCCCGACCGGCGCCGCATAGTCGCGGCTAAGCACCGCCTGCTCAGGCGCCGGCAACGCCTTGCGGTCGAGTTTGCCGTTCGGTGTCACCGGCAAGCTGTCCAGTTGGACATAGGCGCTCGGCAGCATGTACTGCGGCAAGTGGCTCAGCAGTTCTTCACGCAGTTGCTCGATCGAACCCGGCGAACCGCACAGGTAAGCCACCAACTGCTTGCCGGCGACCTGCCCTTCACTGTCGTCGCGAGCCATGACCACGGCTTCCCGCACGCCTTCACAGGCCAGCAGCGCGCTTTCGACTTCGCCCAATTCGATACGGAAACCGCGGATTTTCACCTGGTCATCGTTGCGCCCCAGGTATTCCAGGGTGCCGTCCGGCAACCAACGGCCGAGGTCGCCGGTCTTGTACAGACGGCCCGGGCCATCGCTGAACGGGTCGGCCAGGAAGCGCTCACTGCTCAGTTGCGGCTGGTTGAGGTAACCGCGGGCGATCCCGATACCGGCCAGGTGAATCTCACCGGCCACCCCCAGGCCCGTCGGATGCCCATGGGCGTCCAGCACATACACGCGGGTGTTGGCGATCGGACGCCCAATGGCACGTGGATGGGGGTTGGCGGCAAACACTTCATTGGCGGTGGCAATGATCGTCGCTTCAGTCGGGCCATAGGTATTGAGCAGGCGCGGCGTGTGGCCGCTGCGCAGGAACCAATGCTGCACCGCCTCCGGGCTCAGTTCTTCGCCGCCCACCACAATGACTCGCACAGAGGCCGGAATGGCAGTGCTGTGATCGTCCGCCAGGCCTTGCCAGAAGCGGGTCGGCAAGCTGATCACCGACAGCCGTGCCTGCGCCGCCAGGCCCCAGAATTGCGCGGCATCGGTCAACCAGTCGGCACTGCGCAGTACCAGGGTGGCGCCGCAAGTCAGCGCGCCAAAGATCTCCTCGATGGACGCATCGAAGTTGATGGTCGCAAATTGCAGCGCACGATCCCCCGCCCCCAAGCCGGTCAAGCCACGAATCGCCTGGATCTCATTGCACAGGCCCGCATGCTCGATCATCACGCCCTTCGGCGTGCCGGTCGAACCGGAGGTATAGAGCACATAGGCCAGGTGTTCGCTGGCAAGCCCCAACTGCGCAGGCTGCGGGTTGTGCGTGCCCAGCTCGCGCCAGGGTTGCAGCGCGCTGTTCAAGGTCACCACCTGCATGGCCTGCGGCAACGTGCCGAGCAGCGGCAGCACCGCGTATTCGCTGAGCAACACCCGTGGCGCACTGTCGCCGAGCATGAAGGCCAGACGTTGCGGCGGGTAAGCCGGGTCGAGCGGCACGTAAGCAGCACCGGACTTGAGGGTGGCGAGCAAGGCCACCACCATCTGCATCCCGCGCTCCAGCGCGATGGCGACACGCTCGTCAGGCTGCACGCCGAGGGCAATCAAATGATGGGCCAACTGGTTGGCCTGGGCATTCAACTCGGCGTAGCTCAGCGCCTGGCCGTCGAACTCCAGGGCAATCGCGTCGGGGCTGCGCAGCACCTGGGCCTCGAACAGGCCATGGATCAATTGATCCTGAGCTTCGTCGGTGTGGGTCTGGTTGAACTCCAGCAGCACCTGCTGACGTTCGGCCAGCGGCAGGATCTCCAGGCTGCTCAGCGATGCGTCCGGGGTACGTTCCAGGGCGTCCACCAGGCTGTCGAGTGCGCCGTGCATATAGCCGCAGACCCGTTGTGCGCCGACTTCCGTGCTGACCTGAACGGTCAGGGCGAAGGCCTGGCCGAAGTCGTCGACGTCCAGCGACAGTGGGTAGTTGCTGCGTTCTTCACCGCCCAGGGCGTGGATGCCGGTCCATACCGCGATGTCTTCACTGGAGGCGGCACTGGCACTGTGACGATAGTTGAGCAAGGCACTGAACAAAGGTGCCGGAGCGGCCACACCACTGCAACGCTGGGCCAGGGCCAGCGACGCGTGTTCATGACCGAGCAGCGTGGTCAAGCGTGCATGGGTGGCCTTGACCCCAGCCTGCGCCCCCTCGGCGCCCACACTGACGCGCAACGGCAAGGTATTGAGAAACAGCCCCAAGGCGCGTTCACCGCCCTGCAGCCCGCCCATCAGCACCGTGCCAAACACCACCTCATCCTGGCCGCAGACATGGGCCAGTACCTGGGCCCACGCCACATGCATCAGGCTCGCGGCGCTGACGCCCAGTTGCCGTGCGGCGCTGCGCAGACGCTGGCCAAGGCCCTCCTCCACCAGCAGTTGCGCCGTTTCCAGAGTGCCGCCGGCTTGCACATCGTGCAGGCCAAACGGCAGGGTCGGCTCGTCGATGTCCGCCAGCATCGCGCGGAAAAACGCTTCGTGCTCCTGCTCCGTCAGGCCCAGGCGTGCCTGGGCCACATAGTTGCGGTACGGCACCGGCGCGCTCAAGCGGTCCTGCTGAGCGGTGAGGAACGCCTGCAACTCGTACTGCAAGAGATCCATGGCGAGGTGATCGAACAGCATGTGGTGGAACATCAGCAGCGCACACCACTGCTGTTGCGCAACGTCATAGGCACCCACCAGGCGCATCAGCGGTGCATCGCGCAGGTCCATGCGGAAATGCTGCGGGTTGAAACGCTCACGCAACTGCGCACCGGCGTCGCCTTCATCCTCCAGGCTCAACTCTTCCAGGGCGAACGGCACGTGGCGCAACACCACCTGCACCGGCTCGCTCAAGCCTTCCCAGCGCATGGTGGAGCGCAGGATATCGTTACGCTCGACCACGCCCTGCAAGGCTTGGGCAAAGGCATCGAGGCGCTCGCGACTATCGAAGTTGAACGACGCCTGCTCCAGGTACAAGTCGCCCTCATCCGCCAACAGATGGTGATACAGGATGCCTTCCTGCAACGGCGTCATGCCGTAGATGTCCTGTACGTTGGCCAGTTGGCCCGGCACGCTGGCCACGATGCTGTCGATCTCGTCCTGGCTGAGGTTGGCCAGCGGCAGCAACTCGGGCGTGATGCGTCGGCAATCAGGCGCAATGGCATTGGCCGGAATCACCAGCGCGCGGCTGCTGCCGACGACTTTGGCCAACCCGGCCAGGGTCGGATGGGTAAACAAGGCGCCGACGTCGACCCGCAGGTCTTCCTGGCGCATGCGCTCCACCAGCTTGACCGCCAGCAACGAATGGCCGCCGAGTTCGAAGAAGTTGTCATGCCGACCCACTTGTTCCAGCTGCAGCACTTGCTCCCAGACCCGTGCCAGGCGGCGTTCGATACGCCCTTGCGGCGCCTGGTAATCACGGCTCGCCACCGCCGATTGATCCGGGGCCGGCAAGGCTTTGCGGTCCAGTTTGCGGTTCGGCGTGAGCGGCAGCGCTTGCAGGGTGACGAAGGCCGACGGAATCATGTATTCCGCCAGCAACGGCGCCAGGTAGCTGCGCAAACCGGCGGCGCTCAGCTCGACCCCGGCATGCGGCACCACGTAGGCCACCAGGCGTTTCTCGCCGGGACGGTCTTCGCGTGCAATCACTGCAACTTCCTTGACGCCGGCGCAGTTGCCCAGGCGCGATTCGATTTCGCTCAGCTCGATGCGGAAACCGCGCACCTTGACCTGGAAGTCGTTACGGCCCAGGTACTCGATCGAGCCGTCCGCAAGGTAGCGTGCCAAGTCACCGGTCTTGTACATCCGCGCACCCGGTACCGGGCTGAACGGGTCGGCAATAAAGCGCTCGGCACTGATCACATCAAGGTTCAGATAACCGCGTGCGACGCCGTCGCCACCGATGAAAATCTCCCCCGCCACGCCGAACGGCACTGGCTGCTGCCGGCTGTCGAGCAGGTAGATGCGGGTGTTGGCCATCGGTTTGCCGATGGTGGTGTTGCCATTGATGTCGCCGGTGTAACTCACGTAAGCCGCTGTACAGGACACCGTCGCCTCGGTCGGGCCGTAGGTGTTGATCAGCCGCACGTGGGCCGGGCGCGCCTCGTCCCAGAGTTTGAGTTTTTGCGCCGACAACGCATCCCCCGTGACGTTGATCAAGCGCACATCGCGCAGATGGGCCTGGGCCTGCTGCGGATCGTGATGCCATTCAGCGGCCAGGGTGTGCCAGTGAGCGGCCGTCAGGTGCAGGAAGGTCGGGCTAATGGCCGGGTCCCGCGCGGCTTCGGTGCCGAACACATGGCGGCTTGGCGCCAGGGTCGCGCCCGCCAACAGGGCCGGGAAGATCTCCTCCACCGACAGGTCGAAGTTCAGCGTGTTCTGTTGCAACACGGTGTCCTGCGGCGTCAAGCCGAACAGGCGCGCGGCGTCGAGGCTGTAGTTGACCAGCCCGCGGTGTTCGATCATCACCCCTTTGGGGTTGCCGGTGGAGCCGGAGGTGTAGATCACATAAGCCAGGTGACGGGCATTGAGGCCCGGCACCACCGGGTTGTGTTCGGCGCCGTCGAGCGGTTCATCCAGCAGCACACGGGGGATCGCCAGGGCCGGCAGACGGTCCTGCAACGGGCGCTGGGTCAACACCGCCGACGGTGTACTGTCGGCGATCATGTAAGCCAGGCGCTCCGGTGGGTAATTGGGGTCCAACGGCACATAAGCGGCGCCGGCCTTGAGCACCCCGAGCAGGCCCACCAGCACCTCATCGCCGCGCTCGGCGCAGATCGCCACGCGCTGGTCCGGGCCAATGCCCAGACCGATCAGGTGGTGCGCCAGGCGGTTGGCCCGGCGGTTGAGCTCGGCATAACGGATGCGCTGCGCTCCGAACGCCACCGCAATGGCCTGCGGCGCGGCCTCGACCCGGGCTTCGAACAACTGGTGAATAGTGGCCTCGTGCGGGTAGGCGACTTCGGTATTGTTGAGTGCGTGCAGCAGGTGATCGCGCTCCTCCTCATCCACCAGCGCGATATGCGCCAACTGCGCCTGGTCATCGGCAACCATCGCCTGCAGCAGTCGCTCGAAATACCCCAGATACCGTTGCAGGGTGCTCTCGTCAAACAGCGCCGTGGCGTACTCCAGGTTACCGGCGATGTGGCCTTGCACTTCACCCAGGTCCAGGGACAGGTCGAATTTGGCAAAGCTGCTGGTCTCGCCGACCGCTTCGAACTGCAGGTCCCCCATGACCAGGCTTGGGCCGTCGCTGTTCTGCCAGGTCAGCAGGGTCTGGAACACCGGGCTATGGGCCAGGCTGCGCGCCGGTTTGACCACTTCCACCACTTGCTCGAACGGCAAGTCCTGATGGGCTTGCGCTGCCAGCGTGCGGTCCCTGGCATGGGCCAGCAAGGCGGCAACGGTCAGGTCCTCGCCCGCACCGATACGCACGGCGAGGGTGTTGACGAACAGGCCGATCAGGCCTTCGACTTCGGCACGCATGCGGTTGGCAGCCGGCGAACCGATCACCACCTCATCCTGGCCGGACAGACGGCAGAGCAGCGCGCCCCACGCGGCCATCATGGTCATGTACAGCGTGGTGCCGTGGCGTTGACTCAAGGCCTTGAGCCCGGCGGTCAGGTTGACGTCGAGCAACAGGGTCAAGGTCGCGCCACTGTAGTCCTGGCGCGCCGGACGTGGGCGGTCGGTGGGCAGCATCAGCAAGGCGGGCGCATCCGCCAGCGCTTGCTGCCAGTACTGGCTCTGTTGCTGCAACACCTCGCCACTCAACCAGCGGCGCTGCCACACGGCAAAATCGCCGTATTGCAGGGCCAGCGGCGGCAGCGGGTCCGGCTGGCCGTGACGGAAGGCCTCGTACAGCGCCATCAATTCACGGGTCAGCACGCCCATCGACCAGCCATCGGAGACGATGTGGTGCATGGTCAACAACAGCACGTGATGATCGTCGGCACGCTGCAACAGCTGTGCACGAATCAGCGGCCCCTGTTCCAGGTCGAACGGTTGCAGCGCGTCGGCGCTGATGTGCGCTTGCAGTGCCGCCTCGCTGTCGACGTCCAGACGCCGCAGGGCAAAGGCGCGCTCGGCCGGATCGATACGCACCAGCGCCTCGCTGTTGTGCTGCACGAAACGACTGCGCAGGGCTTCGTGGCGCGCCACGATGGTCGTGAGCGCGCGTTCCAGCGCGTCGGCATCCAGGTGACCGCGCAGCCTGAGGGCAATCGGCATGTTGTAGGCGGTGCTGGCACCTTCCATCTGCGCCAGGAACCACAAGCGCTGCTGGGCAAACGACAGCGGCAAGTCCTGGTCGCGCGGCACCGGCAAAATCGCCGGCAAGTTGCTGCGCGATGCCTGTGCCAGCACCTGGGCCAATGCCGCCAGTTGCGGCTGGGCAAACAGATCGGCCAGGGCCAGTTCCACACCCAGACGTTGGCGCACTTGGGAAATCAGGCGCATCGCCAACAGCGAATGGCCGCCCAATTCAAAGAAATGCCCTTGTCGACCAATCTGCTCCAGCCCCAGCAGGTCCTGCCAGATTTGCGCCAGGGTCGCTTCAACCTCGCCCTCGGGCGCTTCATACACACCGCTGACCACCGCGTCGAGGCCCGGTGCCGGCAAGGCCTTGCGATCCAGCTTGCCGTTGGGGTTCAGGGGCAATGCGTCAAGTTGCACGTAGGCCGACGGCACCATGTACTCCGGCAGTGCGCTCTGCAGATAGGTGCGCAGGTCTTCGATCTGTGGCGCAAGGCCGGTGAAGTAGGCCACCAGCCGCTCATCACGTACCAGTACCGCAGCCTCGGTCACTTCGGGGTGGGCCGCGAGCAGCGCTTCGATTTCACCCAGCTCGATGCGCAGGCCGCGGATCTTGACCTGGTCGTCGTTGCGGCCCAGATAGTCGAGCGTGCCGTCGGCGCGGTAACGCGCCAGGTCACCGGTTCGGTACATGCGCCCGCCCGGCGTGAACGGATCGTCGAGGAAGCGTTCGGCGGTCAGCGCTTCACGGTTGAGGTAGCCACGCGCCACGCCGGCGCCGCCGATGTAGAGCTCACCCACGCTGCCGGTCGGCAGCAGTTGCCCGTAGGCGTCCAGCACGTAGAGCCTGAGGTTGCGCAGTGGCCGGCCCAGGGGAATATCGGCGGCACCGTAGCGGCCGAGGTCAGCGTCGACCGCATGCCAGGCGACCACGTCGCTGCACTCGGTCGGGCCATAACTGTTGATGAACTGCGGGCGCGGCACCGGCAGTCTTTCCAATTGCGACAGCTTGATCGGCTCGCCCCCCAGCACCACGCGGCGCAGGCGACTCAAGGCGGACTGCTGGTCGGCGTCGATCAGCGCATAGAACGCGCTGGGGGCCAGGTTGATGTGGGTGATCGACTGCTCGCCGATCTGGCGCACGATGCTCGAAGGATCAAACGGGGTGTCCGCCAGATGCAAGGTGGCACCCACGGCCAGGCTGGCGAAGATGTTTTTCTGGGTCAGGTCGAAGCTGTGGGACGTCAGCAGCAACACCGCATCGCCCGCATCCAGACCCACGTCGTCAAGGTACCAGCCAAGCATGTTGACCACGCCCTGATGCTCGACCATGACGCCCTTGGGCTGGCCGGTGGAGCCGGAGGTGTAGATCACATAGGTCAAGTGCGTGGCCGTCAGTTCAGCCACCTGCGGGTCATGCAGGTACGGGCTGTACGCATCATCACGGTCGAGGTCGACCACCGGCAGGCCCGGCTCGCCGGCCAGGTGTGCGCTCGCACTGTGCACCAGCAGCGCCGCCGGGGCGCTGTCGTGCAGCATGTAGTGAATGCGCTCCAGCGGGTAGTTCGGGTCGATAGGCACATAGGCGCCGCCGGCCTTGAGAATGGCCAGCAAACCGACAATCAGCTCGGCACTGCGCTCCACGCAGATCGCCACGCGCTCATCCGGCTGTACACCAAGCTCGCGCAAGTGGTGGGCCAGTCGGTTGGCACGCTCGTTGAGCTCGCGGTAGGTCAGTGAACCGTTGCCGGCCTGCACGGCACAGGCATCCGGTGTGCGCAGCGCCTGAGCTTCGAACAGACTGTGCACCGTAGCGGCCGGCAACGCAGTGCGCAGGCCGCCAAGACCGGCCAACTGCTGTTGGCGCTCGTCTTCGTCGAGCAGCGGCACACGGGCCAGCAGCGCCTGATCGTCGGCGACCATGGCGCGCAACAGGCGCTCAAGGTAGCCGAGGTGACGGCTCAGGGTCGGCGCATCGAACAACGCCGTGGCGTAGCTCAGGGAGCCGATGATATGGCCCTGGGCCTCGCACAGCTCCAGCGACAGGTCGAACTTCGCCGCGCTGTTGATCTGGCCGCTGCCTTCCAGCACCAGGTCACCCAGTGCCGGGGCCACGCTTTCGTTGTTCTGCCACGTCAGCATGGTCTGGAAGATCGGGCTGTAGGCCATGCTGCGCACAGGTTTGATGATATCCACCACCTGTTCGAACGGCAGGTCCTGATGGGCCTGCGCGCCCAGCGTCTGGGCCTTGACCCGCGCCAGCAAGGTTTGCACGGTCGGCTCGCCCGAGGCGTCGATACGCACGGCCAGGGTGTTGACGAACAGACCGATCAGGCCTTCGACCTCGACACGGTTGCGATTGGCCACCGGTGAACCGATCACCACTTCATCCTGCCCGGCCAGCCGGCTGAGCAACGCGCCCCAAGCCGCCAGC
Source organism: Pseudomonas protegens (assembly GCF_013407925.2). Lineage (NCBI taxonomy): Bacteria > Pseudomonadati > Pseudomonadota > Gammaproteobacteria > Pseudomonadales > Pseudomonadaceae > Pseudomonas > Pseudomonas protegens. The sequence continues at coordinate 6,654,687 of NZ_CP060201.1, forward strand.
AGTGTCATGTACAGCGTGGTGCCATGGCGTTGGCTGAGGGTCTTGAGGCCCTGGGTCAACTCGGCATCCAGCTGCAGGCTCAGCACCGCGCCGGAAAAGTCCTGCTGCGCGGGACGCGGGCGGTCGGTGGGCAAGGTCAACATGGCCGGCGCACCGGCCAGAGCCTGTTGCCAGTAAAGACTTTGCTGGTGCAACACCTCGCCACTCAACCAGCGGCGCTGCCACACGGCGAAGTCGGCGTATTGCAGGGCCAGCGGCGGCAACGGGTCGGCCAGGCCCTGGCTGAAGGCGTCATACAGCGCCATCAGCTCGCGGGTCAGCACGCCCATCGACCAACCGTCAGAGGCGATATGGTGCAGGGTCAACAGCAGTACGTGGTGTTCGTCGCCCATGCGCACCAGACGCGCGCGCAGCAACGGCCCGTTGACCAGGTCAAACGGGGCCAGCGCTTCGTGCTCGGTCAAAGCCTGCAATTGCTGCGCTGCATCGGCCCGTTCGCGCAGGTCATTGTGTTCAAGCACAAAAGCGCCTTCGACCGGGGTGATCAGCAACTGCGGCTCATCGTTGTCGACCACAAACACACTGCGCAGCACTTCATGGCGGCTGACGATCTGCGCCAGGGCGCGCTCCAGCGCCAGCGTATTAAGGGCGCCGCGCAAGCCCAGGCCAACCGGCATGTTGTAGGCGGCGCCGGCATTGTCCATCTGCGCCAGGAACCACAGGCGCTGCTGGGCAAAAGACAGTGGCAGTGGCTCTTCACGGGATACCGGCACAATCGGCGGCAGGCTGCTGCGCCCCGCCTTGGCCACCGCCTGGGCGAGGGCCGACAGTTGCGGGTGGGCAAACAGCGCTGCGAGGTCCAGCTCCACCCCCAGGTGCACGCGCACCTGGGAAATCAGACGCATGGCCAGCAACGAATGCCCGCCCAGCTCGAAGAAGTGATCGTCACGCCCGACCTGCTCGACCTTGAGCAATTGGCTCCAGATCTGCGCCAGCGCCACTTCCACCTCGCCCTGCGGCGCTTCATAGCCACGGCTGAGCAAGGCTTCCTGATCCGGAATCGGCAGCGCTTTGCGGTCCACCTTGCCGTTATTGGTCAGCGGCAGGCTGTCGAGGCGCACATAGGCTCGCGGCACCATGTACTCCGGCAGTTGCTCTTGCAGCCAGGTGCGCAGGGCCTGGATGTCCAGCGCCTGGTGCTCGGTGAAGTAGGCCACCAGGCGCTTGCTGCCCGGCTCGTCCTCACGGGCCAGCACCACCACCTCGTTGACGTGCGGGTGTTCGCCGAGGCGGTTTTCGATTTCCCCGAGTTCAATGCGGAAACCACGGATCTTCACTTGGTCGTCATTACGGCCCAGGCAATCAAGCTCGCCCTTGGCCAACCAGCGGCCAAGGTCGCCCGTGCGGTACATCAACGCGCCCGGCTCGCGGCTGAACGGGTCGAGAATGAATTTCTCGGCGGTCAGTTCAGGCCGGTTCAGGTAACCCTTGGCGACGCCTTTGCCACCGATGTAGATCTCCCCGACAACGCCCAAGGGCACCGGCTGCTGGCGTTGATCGAGCAGGTAAATGCGCGTATTGGAAATCGGCCCGCCGATCGGCACGCTCTCGGCATCGTCGGCCAGCGCACGCACTTCAAAAGTAGTGGCGTAGGTGGTGGTTTCGGTCGGCCCGTAGCAATGCACCAGACGCAGCTTGGGTGCATGCTCCAGTAGGCTGCGGAACGCCGCCGGGTCCGCGCGTTCGCCGCCGCACAACAGCATGCGCAAGCCCTTGAGGGCGTCGGGAATCAGCTGTACGTACTGGTTGAACAGCGCCGTGGTGGTGAACAGGATGGTGACCGCCGATTCGCTCAACACGGCGCCAAAACGCAGCGGGTCAAGCAGCGTGTCGTGATCGATCACCACCACTTGGCCGCCATTGAGCAAGGCGCCCCAGACGTCCATGGTGCTGGCGTCGAACGCCGGGTTGGAGGCAAAGGCGATACGGTCATGGGCATTGAAGTCGGCATAACCGCCGTTGATCACCAGCCGTGTGATGCCCCGATGCGGCACCAGCACGCCCTTGGGCACGCCGGTGGAACCGGAGGTGTACATGATGTAGGCGACCGACTCGGCAGACTGTTCAAGGGCCGGATCGTGGACCGCTGCATCGCTCAGATCGAGGCTGTCCAGGTTCAGCTGCCCGCCGCCTTCGGGGGCTTGATGGGCGCTGGTGGTGAGCAGCCATTGCGCGCCGCTGTCCTGGCGCATGAAGGTTTGCCGGTCGGCGGGGGCGTGGACATCCAGCGGCACATACACTGCGGCGGCCTTGCTGATTGCCAGTTGGCTGACCAGCAAGTCCACGGAACGCTCCAGCAGGATGGCTACGCTGTCACCCGCCTGCACGCCCAGGCCGATCAGGTGGTGAGCCAGGCGGTTGGCGCGCCGGTTCAATTGCGCATAGCTCAGCGACTGTTCACCGTGAACCACCGCTATAGCGTCCGGCCGGATACCGACCTGAGCCTCGAACAAGGCGTGTACGGTCGAGCTCTCTGGGAACGGACGCTCGCTGTCGTTGAAGGCCTCCAGCAGTTCCTGGCGCTCAGCCTCGGGCAGCACCGACAGCTCCTGCAACGGCGTAGCTGGCGCATGTTCCAGGGCATCGACCAGTTGCTGCAGCGCCGCTTGCATATAGACGCAGACACGCAGCGCGCCAATCCCGACCAGCGCCTGGGCATTGAGTTGAAAGCCGCTGCCGAAGTCATCGACGTTCAGCACCAGCGGGTAGTTGGTGCGCTCTTCCATGCTCAGCGCCTGAATGCCGTCCCAGGCGGCAATGTCGGCGCTGGAGACTTGCGCGGCCGCGCTGTGGCGGTAGTTGAGCAAGGTATTGAACAACGCCTGCGCCGCCGGCATGCCGCTGCAATGCTGGGCCAGCGACAAGGATGCATGCTCGTGGGCCAGCAGTTGCGCCAGTTGCGCGTGAGTGGCACGCACGGCCTCGCGGGCACCATGGGCGCCGATGCTGACCCGCAGCGGCAAGGTGTTGATGAACAAGCCCAGCGCACGCCCGGCCCCTTCACCGCCTTGCAAGCGGCCCAGCAGCACCGTGCCGAACACCACCTCATCACGGCCACTGACCTGCGCCAGCACCTGGCCCCAGGCCAGGTGCATCAGGCTCGCGGCGCTGACCCCGAGCAGCCGCGCCTGCTCACGCAGCCGCCCGCCCAGTACGCTGTCGAGCATCAGGTGCGATTCCTCGACCCCTCTGCCGTCGCCCTGCACATTCTGCAGGCCGAACGCCAGGGTCGGTTCATCGATATCACCCAGCATCGCGCCGAAGAATGCTTCATGAGCCCGGCGATCGGCGCCCAGGCGCGACTGCGCCACATGCTCGCGATACGGAATCGACGGCGGCAACTGTGCGCTCTGGCCTTTGAGGCTGGCCTGGACTTCCTCGATCAGCACCTCCAGTGCGGTATGGTCGAGCACCATGTGGTGGAACAACAGGATGCCGACCCAGCGCTGGTTGGCGCTGTCTTCGGTGTAGGCCAAATGCATCAGCGGAGCCCGGGTCATGTCCAGGCGATAGTGGCGCGGGTCGAAACGACTGTGCAGTTGCGCCAGCACGTCACCCTCGGCCGGGTCGATGGCCACCTGTTCCAGGCCCAGCGAAGCCTGGCGCCATACCACTTGCACAGGCTCCGCGAGCCCTTCCCAGGCGATACTGCTGCGCAGGATGTCGTGACGGTCGATCACGCTTTGCAGGGCCTTGGCGAACAGGTTGAGCGGCTCGGGACCGGTAAACGCAAACAGCATGTGCAGCAGGTAGGCATCGCCCTGATCCGCGGCCAGATGGTGGTAGAACATACCGTCCTGCAGCGGTGCGAGGCTGTAGATATCCTGCACATTGCGCACGCCGCCGGGCACGCTGGCGACGATGCGGTCGATGCTGCCTTGATCCAGTTCGGCCAGGGGCAGCAAGTCCGGGGTGATCTGCTCGCAGCCAGGCTCGATCAGGTTGGCCGGCACCCGCAGCTGCGCATGGCCGCCCACGGCGGCCGCCAGGGCGGCCAACGTCGGCTGGCCAAAAAGGACACGCACGTCGGCGCTCAGTTCGAGCTGGCGCATGCGCTCGATCAACTTCACCGCCAACAGCGAATGGCCCCCCAGTTCGAAGAAGTTGTCGTGCCGCCCTACCCGCTCCACGCCCAGCAACTCTTGCCATAGCGCGGCGAGGCTGTGCTCCACCTCCCCCTCCGGACGCTCGTATTCGCGCCGCGCCAGTGCGTCGCCATCCGGCGCCGGCAAGGCTTTGCGATCGAGCTTGCCGTTGGTGGTCAACGGCAAGCGCTCAAGCATCACGAATGCGCTGGGCACCATGTAATCGGCCAGGGACACCAGCAACTGCTGGCGCAGCTCGGCCGCCACCGGTTCGGCGCCATCGGCGGCGATGACGTAGGCCACCAGGCGCTTGTTGCCGGGCTGGTCTTCGCGAGCAATCACCACCGCGTCACGCACGCCCTCACAGGCCGCGAGATGCGCCTCGATTTCCCCCAGTTCGATACGGAAACCGCGGATTTTCACCTGGTCGTCATTACGCCCCAGGTAGTCGATGCTGCCATCTGGCAACCAGCGGCCCAGGTCACCGGTCTTGTACAGGCGGGCATCGGCCCGCCCGCTGAACGGGTCGGCAATAAAACGCTCGGCATTCAGTTCCGGGCGGTTCAAGTAACCACGCGCCACCCCGGCGCCGCCCACGTACAATTCACCCACGACGCCCACCGGCACCGGTTCGCGCGCGCTGTCGAGCACGTAGAGCTGCAAGTCCGGAATACGCCCGCCAATCGGGCTGACCCCGACCAACTGCGCATCCGCCGCTTCAAGGGCACGGTAAGTCACATGCACCGTGGTCTCGGTGATGCCGTACATGTTCACCAGTTGCGTACCGGCGTTGGCCGTTCGCGCATACCAAGGCTTGAGCATCCCCGGTTCCAGGGCTTCGCCACCGAAAATCACCTGGCGCAGGGAATGCTTCAAGGCACTCTGGCCCTGGGCGGCGATCAATGAACGGAAGGCGCTCGGGGTCTGGTTGAGGATGGTCACACCGGCACTGCACAGCAGCGCATAGCACTCGTCCGGCGAGCGACTGGTGAGTTGCGGCACCACCAGCAACTGCCCGCCGTGGATCAGTGCGCCCCAGATTTCCCAGACCGAGAAGTCGAAGGCGAACGAGTGGAACAGCGCCCACACGTCGCGGTCATTGAAGTTGAACCACCCTTCGGTGGCGGAGAACAGCCGCGCCACGTTGCGGTGCTCGATCATCACGCCTTTGGGCAGACCGGTGGAGCCCGAGGTGTAGATCACGTAAGCCAGGTTGGCCGAGGTCAGGCCGGGCACTTGCGGGTTGTGCATCGGCTGCAGTTGCAGCTCCGTCGCGTCCAGATCGATCACCGGCACCGCAAGTTCGGCAACCCGCGCCTGTGTCGCCGCCTGCACCAGCACCGCCACCGGCGCACTGTCCTGCAGGGTGTAGCTGATGCGTTCCTGCGGGTAGGCGGGGTCAATCGGCACGTAACCGGCGCCCGCCTTGAGGATGCCGAGCAAGCCGATGATCATTTCCAGCCCGCGCTCGACACAAATGGCCACCCGATCATCCGGGCGCACGCCCAGGCTCAGCAGGCGGTGCGCGACCCTGTTCGCGCGGGTGTTCAGCTCGGCGTAGCTCAGGTGGCTGTCTTCAAACACCACCGCGATGGCCTCGGGTTGCTCGGCAGCCTGGCGCTCGATCTGGTGATGAATCAACGCGGCATCGGCATACAGGCTGTCCGTGGCGTTCCAGTGTTGCAACAGCTGCTCACGCTCAAGCGCCGGCAACATGCCCAGGCTTGGCAGCGCGGCCTGTGGCGTCTGTTCCAGCGCCTGCACGAGGTTTTCCAGGACACATTGCATATAGCCGCAGATGCGCGCGGCACCAATGCTGCCATCGGCCATGACCGACAGGCTGAAGGCATCGCCGGTGTCGTTGACCGACAGGGTCAGCGGGTAGTTGGTGCGCTCCTTGCTGTCGAGGATGCCGATACCTTCCCAGGCGGCCTGCGCAGCCTGGGACACATCGCCACCGCCAAGCTGGCGGTAGTTGAGCAGCGAGCTGAACAGCGGCGTAGAGGGCGCCACCTTGCTGCAGCGCTGCGCCAGCACCAGCGACGCGTGCTCATGGCCGAGCAGACCGGTCAGGCGCGCATGGGTCGTCTTGACCAGGCTGCGCACGCCCGCCTCACTGAGGCTGATGCGCAACGGCAGGGTGTTGATGAACATCCCCAGGGCGCGGTCGGCGCCTTCGCCACCTTGCAGGCGCCCCAGCAAGACCGTACCGAACACCACGTCATCGCGGCCGGAAACACCGCCCAGCACCCGTGCCCATGCCAGGTGATACAGGCTCGCCGGGGTCACGCCCAACTGCCGAGCCAGTTGGCGCAGGCGCGTGTTGAGGTGGTCATCGAGTGGCAGCAGCACCTCTTCCACCCCGTGGCCATCGCCTTGCACATCCTGCAGGCCAAACGGCAGGGTTGGCTCGTCGATGTCGCCGAGCATTTCACTGAAAAAAGCTTCATGCTCTTCGCGGCTCACGCCCAGACGCGCCTGCGCCACGTAGTTGCGATACGGCACCGAAGCCGGCAATTGTGCTTCTTCACCGCGGGTATGGGCTTCGACTTCGGCGATCAGCATGCGCAGGGAGGTTGCGTCGTCCACCAGGTGGTGCAACAGCAACACGGCCACCCAGCGTTGGTTGGGGGCGTCCTCGCTGTAGCCGATGCGCATCAGCGGGGCCTGGCGAATGTCCAGGCGATGGTGGCGCGGGTTGAGGCAGGCGGTCAGTTGTTCTGCGATATCACCGGCGGCCGGATCCAGGGGGATTTCATCGAGGCCCAGGCGTGCCTCGCGCCAGACCACTTGCACCGGCTCGTCCAGGCGCTCCCAGACCACTGCGGTACGCAGAATGTCATGTCGCGAAATCACCCCTTGCAGTGCCTCGGCGAAACGTGTCAGCCGCTCGCGGCTGGTGAAGCTGAAGGTCACGTATTGCAGATAGGGGTCGCCCTGGGCGGCCGCCAAATGGTGGTACAGGATGCCCTCCTGCAGGGGCGCCAGGCTGTAGATTTCCTGGACGTTGCGCGCCCCGCCCGGCACCGTCGCCACGATGCGCTCGATGGCCTCCTGATCGAGGTCCGCCAGGGGCAGCATGTCCGGGGTGATGTGTTCGCAACCCTCAGGCACGCGATTGGCGGGGACCTCCACCTCCTTGCTCGCACCGGCGACAGCCGAGGCCAGGGCCGCGAGGGTCGGCTGACCGAACAGCACACGCACATCGGCCGCGAGCCCGACCTGACGCATGCGCTCGATCAACTTGACCGCCAGCAACGAGTGGCCGCCCAACTCGAAAAAGTGATCCTGGCGCCCGACCTGCTGAACATTGAGCAGGTCCTGCCAGATCGTCGCGATCGCCGCTTCGACTGCGCCTTGAGGCGCTTCGTATTGACGCCGCGCCAGTGCGTCGGCGTCCGGCGCCGGCAAGGCCTTGCGGTCGAGCTTGCCGTTGGTGGTCAACGGCAAGCTGTCGAGCATGACAAAAGCGCCAGGCACCATGTACTCGGCCAGATGCACCAGCAACTGGGTCCGCAGGTCGGCGGCGTTCGGCGCCCTACCCTCAGCGCCAATCACGTAGGCCACCAGGCGTTTGTCCCCCGGCGTGTCTTCACGGGCAATCACCACGGCTTCGCGCACGCCGTCACAGGCGGCCAGGCGCGCTTCGATTTCGCCCAGTTCAATCCGGAAACCGCGAATTTTCACTTGGTCGTCGTTACGCCCCAGATAGTCGATGCTGCCGTCTGCCAGGCGACGGCCCAAGTCGCCGGTCTTGTACAGGCGAGCGTCGGGGCGGTCGCTGAACGGGTCGGCGATAAAGCGCTCGGCATTCAGTTCCGGGCGGTTCAGGTAACCACGGGCCACGCCCGCGCCACCCACGTACAGCTCGCCCACCACCCCGACCGGCACGGGTTCGCGCCGATCATCGAGCACATACAACTGCAAGTCCGGAATGCCCCCGCCAATCGGGCTGGCACCCACCAACTGCGCATCCGCCGCTTCAAGGGCACGGTAAGTCACATGCACGGTGGTTTCAGTGATGCCGTACATGTTCACCAGTTGCGTACCGGCATTGGCGCTGTGCACGTACCACGGCTTGAGCATCCCCGGTTCCAGCGCTTCGCCACCAAAAATCACCTGGCGCAGGGCGTGCTTGAGCGGGCTCTGCCCCTGGGCCACGATCAGCGCGCGGAAGGCGCTGGGGGTCTGGTTGAGAATGGTCACACCGGCGCTGCACAGCAGCGCATAGCATTCATCGGGCGAACGGCTGGTCAACTGCGGCACCACCAGCAACTGCCCGCCGTGCATCAGCGCACCCCAGATTTCCCAGACCGAGAAGTCGAAGGCGAACGAGTGGAACAAAGCCCATACATCGTGATGGTCGAAGTGGAACCAGGCCTCGGTGGCGGTGAACAGGCGCGCCACGTTGCGGTGTTCGATCATCACGCCCTTGGGCAACCCGGTGGAACCGGAGGTGTAGATCACATAGGCCAGGTTCGCCGGCGTCAGGCCCACGACCTGGGGGTTGGCGGTTGATTGGTCCTGGCAGTCGCCGGCGTCCAGCGTGATCACCGGCACCGACAACTCGGCCACCCGAGTGTGAGTCGCCTGTTGCACCAGCACCGCCACCGGCGCGCTGTCCTGCAAGGTGTAGCTGATGCGTTCCTGGGGGTAGGCCGGATCGATCGGTACATAACCGGCACCGGCCTTGAGAATGCCCAACAGGCCAATGATCATTTCCAGACCGCGCTCGACGCAGATCGCCACCCGATCATCCGGGCGCACGCCCAACGCCAGCAGGCGATGGGCGACCTGGTTGGCGCGCTGGTTGAGGGCGCCGTAGCTCAGGCGCTGATCGTCGAACACCACCGCGACAGCCTCAGGCTGCGCCGCCGCACGGGCTTCGACCTGGCTGTGGATCAGCGCGTCGTCGGCATACTGCGTTTCATTGCTGTTCCAGGCGTGCAGCAGATGTTCGCGCTCGGTGGCCGGCAGGATACCCAGGGTGTGCAGCGGCGCCTGGGGGCTGTGCTCCAGCGCATCGACCTGACTCTGCAAGGCGGCATTGAGGTAGCGCGCGACACGCTCGGCACCAATCTCGGGGCCCGCGAGTACAGTGATATGGAAATCCTCACCCAGGTCATCGAAGTTGATGGTCAAGGGGTAGTTGGTGCGTTCCTCTGCTCCGAGCGCCTGCATGCCGGCCCAGGCTGCCTGCGCTTCGCTGGTGGCGCCGATGGCACTGTGGCGGTAATTGAGCATCGCGCTGAACAGCGGCGTCGGCGTGGCCACGGCGCTGCAGCGCTGGGCCAGGGCCAGCGAGGCGTGCTCATGCTGAAGCAGCGCGGTCAGGCGCTGATGGGTCAACTTCAGGCCACTGCGCACGCTTTGCGCACCGACGCTGACACGCAGCGGCAAGGTGTTGATGAACATGCCCAGGGCACGCTCAGAGCCCTCGCCCGCGTGCATGCGCCCCAGCAGGACCGTACCGAAGACGACTTCCTCGCGCCCGGACACTTTGCCCAACACTTGCGCCAGCGCCAGGTGCACCATGCTGGCGGCGCTCACGCCCATCTGGCGCGCCTGGGCACGCAGGCGCTTGCTCAAAGCGCTGTCGAGCATCAGGTGGCTTTCGTCGATGCCCTGACCATCCCCCTGAACGTCCTGCGCGCCGAAAGGCAGGGTCGGCTCATCGATGTCGCCGAGCATTTCGCGAAAGAACGCTTCATGCTGCTGTTCCGTTACCCCCAGCAGCGCCTGGGCCACGTAGTTGCGGTACGGCACCGGCTCGCCGAGGTGCTCGACCTGTCCCAGCAGGAAGGCCTGCATTTCATGCTGCACCACCTCCATCGCGGTATGGTCCAGCGCCATGTGGTGAAACATCAACACCGCCACCCAACGCTGATTCGGCGAGTCCAGCGCAAAAGCCATGCGCATCATCGGCGCCTGGCGAATGTCCAGGCGATAATGGCGGGCATCGAAGCGACCTTGCAGCTGGCTCAGCACGTCACCGTCGCGCGGGTCCAGGTGCACTTCCTCACTGATCAGCGCGGCCTTGCGCAGCACCACCTGGACCGGTTCATCGAGGCTCTCCCAGACCACGGTGGTGCGCAGAATGTCGTGACGCTGGATCACGTACTGCAAGGCTTCGGTGAATTGCTCAAGGCGCTCGCGGCTGTCGAAGGCGTACTGCGATTGCAGCAGATACGGGTCACCCTGCTCGGCGGACAAGTGGTGGTACAGCATGCCTTGCTGCAACGGCGCCAGCGGGTACATGTCTTTCACGTTGGCCAGGCCACCGGGCACGGCGTCGACAATCTGGTCGATGGTCGCCTGGTCCAGTGTCGTCAATGGCAGCATCTGCGGGGTGATGCGATAGGCAGGGCTCAGCCAGTCGCCACCGTTGCGGGCGATCAATTCGAGCAATTGCACCTTGTGCCTGCGCAGGCCGTCGATCACCCCGTCATCGAGTCCCTCATCGTCGCCCAGGATGATCAGGTCATCCTCTTCACGTTGCAGATGGATCGCGTGGGTCGAAAGAACTGCCATCAATTCGCTGAAGTGCATGGTGTGACCTGCTTAAGATTCGAAAACAGTGACGAAAAAAGCCCGACTTCGCGTGTAACCGAAATACCGGGCATCGAGCGTCGGCGCATGCCTTGCTTGGGCAGAGGCGCCGCCGCCGACAGGTTCAAAAAGGGATGGGTTGAATACGTGCCACAGGACTCCCCACAGGGCAGGAAAACTAAAACATCCGCACTGAGGTGTATGTCATGGGAAGCCGGGACAATGCAGGGGTGCCCTGCGGATAAACAGGCGGGAGCCGGTTTGCCCGGCCCCGACAGTTGAGGGTTATGCCAGCCAGATTGGCCACATCGACGCGCCCATGCGCGAGCCTTCCGGCCAAAGCCCAACAGCTCCCACAGGGGAGCTGTTGGGCCTCGCGTCAAATGCGCCGCTTGCGTTCAAGCGTCGGCACACTGGATTGCGGCACCACCACGTGCTCCACCTGCCCCACCGCTGCTGCCATGGCGGCCAGCGTCGGTTGGGCGAGCAGCACGCGCAAGTCAGCGTCCAGCCCTTGCTTGCGCATCTGCTCAACCAGGCTGACCGCCAGCAACGAATGCCCACCCAGCTCGAAGAAGTGGTCATGACGCCCCACCTGTTCAACCTTGAGCAGCGTTTGCCACAGCTGCGCCAATGCCACTTCCACCGGCCCCTGGGGCGCCTCGTAGGCACGGCTGAGCAGCGCGTCCTGGTCCGGTGCGGGCAAGGCCTTGCGGTCGACTTTGCCGTTGCCGGTCAGCGGCAGGCTGTCCAGGCGTACATAGGCCGCCGGCACCATGTACTCCGGCAACTGCCCCTGCAGACGGGCGCGCAGCGCCTCGATATCCAGGCTTTCGCGTTCGGTAAAATACGCCACCAGACGCTTGTGCCCCGGCTCGTCCTGACGGGCCAGCACCACGGCATCCTTGACCCCGGGGCAGCCGGCCAAACGGGTTTCGATCTCGCCCAGCTCGATACGGAAGCCACGGATCTTCACCTGCTGGTCGTTGCGCCCCTGATACTGCAACGTACCGTCGGCGCGCCAGGCCACCAGGTCGCCGGTGCGGTACATCAGGCCACCGTCGCTGAACGGGTCGGCGAGGAATTTCTCCGCCGCCAACTCAGCCCGGTTGAGGTACCCCAGCGCCACACCCTGGCCGCCGACATACAGCTCACCGGTCACCCCGACCGGCACCGGTTGCTGATGCGCATCAAGCACATAAGCGCGGCTGTTGCCGACCGGTTTGCCAATCGGAATGCTGCCCTCATCCGCCCGGGTGATCTCATGGGTGGTCGAGAACGTGGTGGCCTCTGTCGGGCCATAGCCGTTCAGCAGATGCTGTGGGGCACCGCCTTTGAGTACACGGGCAATCACGCTCGGGTCCAGCACATCGCCGCCGACGATCAGGTACCGCAGGCGTGCAAAGGCTTCCAGCAAACCCTCGGCGTACTGATGGAACAACCCGGCGGTCATCCACAGCACACTGACGGCCTGCTGCTGCAACAGAGCGGCAAACTGCTGTTGCGCCAAGAGCTTGTCCTGGTCGATCACCACCACCGCGCCGCCATTGAGCAACGGCGCCCAGACTTCCAGAGTGCTGGCGTCAAATGCCGGGTTGGACGCGAACGCCACGCGGTCGTGCTGATTGAACTCGGCATAGCCGTTGTTGATCACCAGTCGTGTGATGGCTCGATGCGGCACCCGCACCCCCTTGGGCGTACCGGTGGAGCCGGAGGTGTACATGATGTACGCCGCCGCCTCGCTGCTGACCACGAGCGCCGGGTTGTCATCAGACAAGTGGCGCAAGTGCGTCTGATCCAGATCGAGCCGCTGCACCTGCAACGCCTTGCCCAGCCCGGCGTGGCTCAACAGCAGCGTCGCCTGGCTGTCGCTGAGCATGAAGGCCTGGCGTTCGACCGGCGCATTGACGTCCAGCGGCACATACACCAGCGCGCATTTGCTGAGGGCCAGTTGGCTCACGAGCAGGTCGATCGAACGTTCCAGCAGCACGGCCACGCTTGACCCCGCCGCCATCCCCAGGCTGGCCAGGTGATGGGCCAGACGGTTGGCACGGGCGTTCAATTGGGCATAGCTCAGCTGTTGCTCGCCATGCACCGCCGCCACGGCCTGCGGCTGCGCCTGTGCCCACGACTCGAACACCTGGTGCACCGGCGTGCTCGCCGGATAGTCACGTGCGGTGGCATTGAACCCGTGCAGCACATGCCGGCGCTCTTCTGCGGGCAGGATCGACGAGTGCTGGAAAGCAGCATGGGGTGCCTGCTCCAGGGCATCGAGCAGATCGCCCAGCACCGTGGTCATGTACCCCAGCACGCGCTGTGCACCGACCGACCGCGGCGCCAGGGCATTGACCCGGAAGTCCTCGCCCACATCGTCCACCGAAAGAATCAACGGATAGCTGTCGACCCCTTCACCGCCGATCATTTCGATCCCTTCCCATGCCGCCCGGCTGGCGTCGCTGACGCTGGCCGAACCGTGACGGTAATTGAGCAAGGCACTGAACAGCGGCGCCGGCGCGGCAACCCCACTGCAGCGTTGAGCCAGGGTCAATGACGCATGCTCATGGGCGAGCAACTGGCTCAAGGCGGCATGGGTACGCTTGACGGCCAGCGACACACTGTCATCGCTCAGGCGCACACGCAGCGGCAAGGTATTGATGAACATGCCCAGGGAGCGGTCGGCGCCTTCGCCGGCCTGCAAGCGGCCGAGCAACACCGTGCCGAACACCACGTCGTCGCGCGCCGACAGCGCGCCGACCACCTGCGCCCATGCCCTGTGATACAGGCTGGCCGCACTGACGCCCAGTTGCCGTGCCTGCTGACGCAGACGCTGGCTGAACGCCGCGCCCAGCCAGTGTTCGGCCTCTTCGCTGGGGTCGCGCTCGCTGTCGATGCGTTGCACGCCAAACGGCAGCGTCGGCTCGTCGACATCGCCGAGCATCTCGGCAAAGAACGCCTCGTGGGCCGCGCGGTCCTTGCCCTGCATGGCCTGGGCGACATAGTTGCGGTACGGCACCGACGCCCCCAGTTGCGCCTCGCGACCACTCATGTGCGCTTCGATTTCCGCCACCAGCACGCCCATGGACGTGGCGTCATTGACCAGGTGGTGGAAGCTGAGCATGCCGATCCAGCGCTGATGCTGCGGATCATGGGCGAAGCCCAGATGCATCATCGGTGCCTGGCGGATGTCCATGCGGTGACGTCCCAGGCTGAAGTGTTCGCGCAGTTGCGCCAGCACCTCGCCCGCTTGCGGGACGAACTCCTCGACCGTCAGCGGCGCCTCGCGCCAGACCACTTGCACCGGTGCTTCCAGTTGCGCCCAGAACATGCCGGTACGCAGGATGTCATGGCGCGCGATCACCCGTTGCAGGGCCTGGGCAAACCCTTCCAGGCGCTGGCGGCTGTCGAACGCGAACAGCGCATGTTGCTGGTACGGGTCGCCCTGTTCGGCGCTGATATGGTGGTACAACAAGCCCTCCTGCAGCGGTGCCAGGGCATAGATGTCCTGCACGTTGGCCACGCCGCCCGGAACACTGGCGACAATCCGCTCGATACTCGCCTGATCCAGTGTGGCCAGGGGCAGCAGGTCCGGGGTGATGTGCGTGCAACCCGGCTCGATGCGATTGCGCGGCACCGCCACTTCGTGACCGGCGCCCACGGACGCGGCGAGCGCCGCCAGGGTTGGCTGGCTGAACAGTACACGGACATCGGCCTGCAACCCGGCCTGGCGCATCCGTTCCACCAGGCCCACCGCCAGCAATGAATGCCCGCCCAGTTCAAAGAAGTTGTCGTGACGCCCCACCTGCTCAAGCTTGAGCACTTCGGCCCAGATCTGCGCCAGGGTGGTTTCCACGTCCCCTTCAGGTGCTTCATAGCCACGGCTGATCAGCGCATCCAGCCCCGGTTCCGGCAGTGCCCGGCGGTCGAGCTTGCCGTTGGCGGTGAGCGGCATATGGTCGAGCCGCACATAGGCGCTCGGCACCATGTATTCGGGCAACTGCGCCTGCAACCAGCGACGCAAGTCCTCGATCGACACGGCTTGGGTCTCGGTGAAGTAAGCCACCAGGCGCGCCTCCCGCGCCAGCACCACGGCTTCGCGAACCTGGGCATGCTCGCCCAGGCGGGTTTCGATTTCCCCCAGTTCGATGCGCACACCGCGGATCTTCACCTGGTCATCGTTACGCCCCAGGTAATCCAGTGTGCCGTCCGGCAACCAGCGCGCCAGGTCGCCGGTGCGGTACATGCGCGCCTGCGGGTCGTGGCTGAACGGATCCTTGAGGAAACGCTCGGCGGTCATTTGCGCACGGTTCAGGTAACCGCGCGCCACCCCGGCCCCGGCCACGTACAGCTCGCCGGCGACACCGACGGGCACCGGCTGTTGCTGCGCGTCCAGCAGGTAGACCTGGGTGTTGGCCACCGGCCTGCCGATATGCAGCGCCTGCCCGGCCTCGACCACACCGGAGGTGGCAACCACCGTGGCTTCGGTCGGGCCATAGTTGTTGACCAGTTTGCAGCGCTGTGGCGTGTGGAACTGACGCAGGCGGTCGCCGCCGACCAACAGGGTCTTGAGGGTCGGATGTTGCAATGCCTGGCTGAAGGCGTACTCCGCCACCGGCGTGGGCAGGAAGCTGACGTCCAGCGGTTGCGCCAGCCACCACTTGAGCAGCGCATCAATGTCTTCGCCGCCCTCCCGGGCCGGTGGCAGGTGCAGGGTGGCGCCCACGCACAGGGCTGGCCAGACCTCCCAGGCCATGGCGTCAAAGCCGAACCCGGCAACGCTGGAGGTGTGACTCCCGTGCCGCAGCTCAAACGCGTCGCAGTGCCAGTTCACCAGGTTTTCCAGGGTCTGGTGCTCGACCATCACGCCTTTGGGCAAGCCGGTCGAGCCGGAGGTGTAGATCACATACGCCAGGTGCGCCGGGGTGAGCCCTTTGATCTGCGGGTTACCCTTCGACGGCCCTTGCCACAGGCGACTGTCCAGCTCCAGCACTGGCGCGGTCACGGTTGGCAGGCGTTGCGCCAGGGCGGGCTGGATCAGCACGGCCACGGGTGCGCTGTCTTCCAGCAGGTAACTCAAGCGGTCGGCCGGGTGCGCCGGGTCGATCGGCACATAGCACGCGCCGGCCTTGAGAATCGCCACCAGCCCGACCAGCATTTCCAGGCTGCGCCGCGTGCAGATGGCCACGCGGTCGTCGGGCTGCACGCCCAGATCGAGCAACTGATGCGCCAGCTGATTGGCCTGCCGGTTCAACTCGCTGTACGTCAGGCTTTGGCCCTGGTACACCACGGCCAGCGCGTGGGGGTACAGCTCGACCTGGGTTTCAAAACGCCGGTGAAGGGTGTGCCCGACGGGGAAGTCGATCCGCGTAGCGTTGAAACCGCTCAACAATTGCTGGCGTTCATGCGCCGGCAGGATCGACAACTGATGCATCGGCGTGTCCGCCGCGTGCTCAAGCGCCTGGACCAGGCGCTCGACCACAGCCACGACATAGTCGCAGATGCGCTGCGCGCCCACCGAGGCCACCACCAGCGCGCTGAGGCTGAACGTCTGGCCCTGATCGTTGACGCTCAAGGTCAGCGGGTAGTTGCTGTGTTCCTGCGCCTGCAACAGTTGCATGCCTTGCCAGGCCTCGGCTTGGGCAGCGGATACCGGCGCGCCATGGCTGTGCCGATAGTTGAGCAAGGCACTGAACAGCGCCGTGGATTGCGCGACGCTGCTGCAACGTTGCGCCAGGGCCAGCGAGGCATGTTCGTGAGCCAGCAGGCCGTTGAGCCGTGCATGGGTGGCCTTGAGCGCAGCCTGCACGCCGACACCTCCCAGGTCGACACGCAACGGCAGGGTGTTGATAAACATCCCCAGCGCCCGCTCCGCCCCCTCGCCGCCTTGCATACGGCCCATCAACACCGTGCCGAACACCACGTGCTCGGTACTCGACACCACGCCCAGCACCTGAGCCCACGCCAGGTGAAACAGGCTGGCGGCGCTGACGCCCAGTTGCCGCGTCTGCACGCGCAGGCGCCGACTCAGCCCGGCGTCCAGCGGCACATAGGCTTCCTCCACCGGCTCGTCATCGGCAATTCCTTGCAGACCAAAGGCCAGGGTGGGCTCCTCGATGTCCGCCAGCTGTTCGCGGAAGAACCGTTCGTGCGCCTGCTCGCTCTGCCCCAGGCGGGTTTGCGCCACATAGTTGCGGTACGGCACCGGGGCCTGCAGCTGTGCCGTTTCGCCCATGAGGAAGGCTTGCATTTCCTGCTGCACCACCTCCATGGCCACGTGATCGAGGATCATGTGATGGAACAACAGCGTGGCGACCACGCGGCCATCGCTGGCCTCTTCGGCGTACAGCAGTTGCATCATCGGCGCCTGGGTCAGGTCCAGCCGTGGCTGCAAGATCTCCGGCGATCCACGCTGTACCGACAGCCGCGCAGTGCGCCACACCACCTGCATCGGTTGTTGCAGGCCTTCCCAGACCACGCCGGTGCGCAGGATGTCATGGCGTTCGATCACCTGTTGCAGCGCTGCGCTGAACGCATGCAAGCGCTCGATGTGCTCGAAGGCGTAGCGCAATTGCATGACGTAAGGGTCGCCGTGCACCGCGCTGAGGTGGTGATAGAGGATGCCTTCCTGCAAGGGTGCCAACGGGTAGATGTCCTGCACGTTGGCCGCGCCACCACTGACCGTCGCGACGATGCGCTCGATGCTCGCCTGGTCAAGGGTGGCCAGCGGCAACATCGACGGCGTGATGCGGGTGCAGTCGGCCGGAATCAGATTGGCCGGTACCGCCTGCTCTTCACCCGCCCCCACCGACGCGGCCAGCGCCGCCAGGGTCGGCTGATCGAACAAGGTGCGCACGTCCGCCTGCAAGCCGGCTGCACGCAGGCGTCCCATCAGGTTGACCATCAACAGCGAATGGCCGCCCAGTTCAAAGAAGTTGTCGTGACGCCCGACTTGCTCCACTTCGAGCAGTTCGCACCAGAGCCGCGCCAGGGTGATTTCTGTCTCGCCCAGCGGTGCCTCGTATTCGCGCACCAGCACCGACGCCCCGTCCGGGTCCGGCAGCGCCTGGCGATCGACCTTGCCGTTGGGGCTCAAGGGCAGCGCATCCAGCAGCACATACGCCTGGGGCACCATGTAACTCGGCAATTGCGCTTGAACCTGCGCACGCAAGGCCTGCAGGTCCAGGCTCGCCGGCGCACGGCAATAGGCAATCAGGCGCTCGTTGCGCACCAGCACCACCGCTTCTTCCACCTGGGCGTGGGCCGCCAGGCAGGACTCGATTTCACCCAACTCGATGCGCAAGCCGCGCAGCTTGATCTGGTCGTCGTTACGGCCCAGGTATTCGATGTTGCCGTCCGCCAGGTAACGCACCAGGTCGCCGGTTCTGTACAAGCGCCCGCCCGGGTTGAACGGGTCGGCCAGGAAGCGTTCGGCGGTGAGGTCATCACGCCCCAGGTAACCGCGAGCCACCCCGGCGCCACCGATGTACAGCTCACCGGCGACACCCAGCGGCAGCAGTTGCAGGTGCGCGTCGAGGACATAAGCGCGGGCGTTGGCGATGGGTTTGCCAATCGGCACAACATCGAGTGGGCCGGCGTCATTGAAGGTCCAGGAGGTGCTGTCGATGGTCGCTTCCGTCGGCCCGTACAGGTTGACGATCCCGTGGCTGGTCAACGCACGGGCCTGCATGGCCAGTTGCGGGTCCAGGGCTTCACCACCGCTGAACAGGTAGCGGCAGCGCACGCCCGTCTCGGGCAATTGCACCAGCAGGCGCAACAGGCTCGGTACGAACTGGGCAATGGTCACGCCCTGCTCCACCAGGGTACGCACCATGTGTTCGACATCCCGCGAAGCCTCGGCCGGCAGCAAGACCAGGCGCGCACCGATGGCCAACGGCGTCCAGATCTCCCAGACCGAAGCGTCGAACGCCACCGAGGTCCGCTGCAGGATCCGGTCTGTGGCGTCGAAGCCAAAGGCGCGGGTTTGCCAACCGATGTGGTTGACCAGCGAGCCGTGCTCCACCATCACCCCTTTGGGCCGGCCGGTGGAGCCTGAAGTGAAGATCACATAGGCCAGGTCATTGGCCGTGGCCAGGGCGGGCGGATTGTCCAGCGGCTGCTCGGCCAAAGCGGCGTCCGCCAGGTCAACCAGCGGCATCGCCGTGTCGCCCAGCACGCCACGGCTGGCGTCCTGCACCAGCACCGCCAGCGGTTGGCTGTCCTGCAGCGCGAATGCCAGGCGTTGCGCCGGGTATTCGGGGTCCAGCGGCACATAGGCGGCGCCGGACTTGAGGATGCCCAGCAAGCCGACAATCAACTCCAGGCTGCGTGGCATGCAGATCGCCACGCAGCGATCGGCGCCTGCGCCAAGGCTGCGCAAATAATGGGCGACGCGGTTGGCCTGCTCGTTCAGGTCGCGGTAGCTCAACTGCCGGTCGCCCAGCACCAGCGCAATTGACCCCGGGGCCCGAGCGGCCTGGGCCTCGATCATCTGCACCACGGTGGTATCGCGTGGGTAATCGGCGTCGGTGGCGTTGAACCCGAGCAGGGTCTCGCGCTCGGCAACGGGCAACACCGACAGTTGCGCCAAGGCCGCGCGAGGCGCCATTTCCAGTGCATTGGCCAGGTTGTCCAGGCTGATCAGCAGATAGTCCAGCAGGCGCTGCGCACCGATGGCACGCGGTGCGCGCGCGGTCAGGCGGAACTCGCTGCCCAGGTCATCGACTTCCAGCACCAGCGGGTAGCTGACGATGCTGTCGCTTTCCAGCCCGACGATACCTTCCCAGGCCTGTTGGCTGTGTTCACCACCAGCCGTGACATGCCGGTAATTGAGCAGGCTGTTGAACAGCGGCGTTGGCGCGGCCACCGCGCTGCAGCGTTGTGCCAGGCTTAACGGCGCGTGCTCATGGGCCAGCAATGCCGACAACCCGGCGTGGGTCTGCTTGAGTGCAGCCTTGACCTGCAGGCCGGCCATTTTCACGCGTAACGGCAAGGTGTTGATAAACATGCCCAAGGCCCGGTCGGCGCCCTCACCGGCTTGCAGACGGCCCAGCAGCACGGTGCCGAACACCACGTCATCCTGGCCCGACACGGCGCCCAGTATTTGTGCCCAGGCCAGGTGATACAGGCTTGCCGCACTCACCCCGGCCAAACGCGCCTGGGCCCGGATACGCATCCCCAGTGCTGCCGGCACGCTGCCGAGCACTTGCTCGCTGTTGGCGGCGTCCATGGTTTCGAGCAAGCCGAACGCCAGGGTCGGCTGGTCAAAGTCGCCGAGCATGTCGCTAAAAAACGCTTCATGGGCGGCACGGTCCTTGCCCTGGCGGGTTTGCGCCACGTAGTTGCGATACGGCACGCTGGCGGGCAACCGGTGCTGCCGGTCGAGCATGTGCGCTTCGATTTCGGCCGTCAGCACACCCAGTGAAGCGGCGTCATTGACCAGGTGATGGAAGACCAGCATGCCGATCCAGCGCTGCTGGCGGGGGTCATGGGCGACCCCAAGGTGCATCATCGGCGCGCGGCGCAGGTCCAGCGGGAAACGGCTCGGGTCGAGTTGTTCACGCACTTGCGCAGCCACGTCGCCGTCTTCATCCACACGCAATGACGTGAGCCCCAGCGGCGCCTCGCGCCAGACCACCTGCACCGGCGTTTCCAGACCGTCCCAGACCAGCGCGGTGCGCAGGATATCGTGACGGGCAATCACCGCCTGCAGGGCTTGGGCAAACCCATCCAGACGCTCGCGGCTGTCAAATGCAAACAGTGCGTGCTGCTGATACGGATCGCCGTGGCTGGCGGTGACGTGGTGATACAACAGGCCTTCCTGCAACGGTGCCAGCGCGTAGATATCCTGCACGTTGGCCACCCCGCCCGGAACACCGGCGACCACCCGATCAATGCCAACCTGGTCCAGGTCGGCCAAGGGCAGCAGGTCAGGGGTAATGTGCTCACAGCCCAGGCTGATGCGATTGGCCGGGGCCGCGGTCATGCGTCCGTTATCGACTGC
Source organism: Pseudomonas protegens (assembly GCF_013407925.2). Lineage (NCBI taxonomy): Bacteria > Pseudomonadati > Pseudomonadota > Gammaproteobacteria > Pseudomonadales > Pseudomonadaceae > Pseudomonas > Pseudomonas protegens. The sequence continues at coordinate 6,675,378 of NZ_CP060201.1, forward strand.
CGCCGCCAAAGCGGCAAGGGTCGGCTGGCTGAACAACACCCGTACATCGGCGCTCAGGTTGGCCTGGCGCATGCGCTCGATCAGGCCTACCGCCAGCAACGAGTGGCCACCCAGTTCGAAGAAATTGTCGTGGCGCCCTACTTGCTCGACCTTGAGCACCTCGGCCCAGATCTGCGCCAACAGGGTTTCGATCTCGCCTTGCGGCGCTTCGTAGCCACGGCTGAGCAGCGCGTCCTGATCCGGCGCTGGCAAGGCTTTGCGGTCAACCTTGCCGTTGTTGGTCAGCGGCAGGCTGTCCAGGCGCACGTAGGCGGCCGGGACCATGTAGTCCGGCAACTGATCATGCAGATAGTCGCGCAGCACTTCGATTTCGACTTGGCTGCGTTCAGTGAAATAAGCCACCAGACGCTTGTTCCCCGGTTCATCCTGACGGGCCAACACCACCACGTCCTTGACCTGCGGGTGCTCGCCCAGGCGCGCTTCGATCTCGCCCAGTTCGATACGGAATCCGCGGATCTTCACCTGCTGGTCGTTACGCCCCAGGTACTGCAGGGTGCCGTCGGCACGCCAGGCCACCAGGTCGCCGGTGCGGTACATCAGGCCGCCTTCGTTGAACGGGTCAACCAGGAAAGCGTGGGCCGTAAGGTCGGCACGGTTCAAGTAACCCAGCGCCACGCCCTGCCCGCCGATGTACAACTCGCCCGCGACTCCCACCGGCACCGGTTGCTGACGAGCATCAAGTACATAAGCGCGGCTGTTGCCGACCGGCTTGCCAATCGGGATGCTGCCCTCGTCCGCACGCCGAATTTCATAGGTGGTCGAGAACGTGGTGGCTTCGGTGGGGCCGTAACCGTTCAACAGGTGCTGCGGTGCGCCGTCCTTGAGTACGCGCGCGATCACGCTTGGGTCCAGCACATCACCGCCGACAATCAGGTAGCGCAGTTGCGGGAATACCGGCAACAAACCTTCGGCGTACTGATGGAACAGCCCGGCGGTCATCCACAACACGCTGATCGACTGCTCTTGCAGCAAGGCAGCGAAAGCCTCACGGGACAACAGCGTGTGCTGATCAACCACCACCACTGCGCCACCGTTGAGCAACGGTGCCCACACGTCCAGCGTGCTGGCGTCGAACGCCGGGTTGGAAGCAAAGGCCACGCGGTCCTGCGGATTGAACTCGGCATAACCGTTGTTGATCACCAGCCGCGTGATCGCCCGGTGCGGCACCAGCACGCCCTTCGGCGTGCCGGTGGAGCCGGAGGTGTACATGATGTAGGCCGCAGTTTCCGACGACTGTTCCAGGGTCGGGTTGTGTTCCGGCTGATTGCCAAGATCAAGGGTATCCAGGTCAAGGCGTTGGCCAGTGACTTCGGTCGCACTGGTGGTCAACACCCAGCGCGCGCCGCTGTCCTCAATCATGAAGGCTTGCCGATCCGTCGGGGCATTCACGTCCAGCGGCACATACACCGCCGCGCACTTGCTGATCGCCAACTGTGCCACCAGCAAATCCAGGGAACGTTCCAGCAGAATTGCCACCCGCTCACCCGGCGCTGCGCCGAGGCTCAGCAAGTGGTGGGCCAGTTTGTTGGCCCGCGCGTTCAGTTGCGCGTAGCTCAGTGCGGCAGTGCCCTGCACCGCCGCCACCGCTTGCGGCGTTGCCGCTGCCTGCTGCTGGAACAGGTCGTGCACGGTCTGCCCGTTGGGATAGGCACGCGCCGTGGCGTTGAACGCCTCCAGCACTTGCCGTGTTTCGTCCAGCGGCAACACCCTGACCTGCTCCAACGGCAGCTGCGGCGTCTGCTCCAGCGCCTGCACCAGGTGCGTGACCGCGGTCAGCAGGTAGTCACAGATGCGCCGCGCCTCGATCGGCGAAACCACCAGCGCGCTGAGGTTGAACTGCTCGCCCAGGTCATCGACGCTCAGGGTGATGGGGTAGTTGGTGCGTTCTTCAGCGTGCAGCAGGTACATGCCGTGCCACGCCTGGTCCATCTCCACCGCGTCTTCGACCCCGGCACTGTGCCGGTAGTTGAGCAAGGCACTGAACAACGGCGTGGTCGCCGCGACCCCGCTGCAACGCTGGGCCAGGGCCAGTGAAGCGTGTTCATGCCCGAGCAATGCCGTGAGCCGCACATGGGTGGATTTGACCGCCGCCCGCACACTGTCCTGCGCCACATCCACGCGCAGCGGCAAGGTATTGATAAACATCCCCAGCGCCCGGTCCGCGCCCTCGCCGCCTTGCATGCGGCCCAGCAGCACGGTGCCGAAGACCACGTTCTGACGACCCGACAAGGTGCCCAGTACACGCGCCCAGGCCAGGTGGAACACACTGGCGGCACTCACCCCGGCCTGACGCGCCTGCTCGCGCAGCCGCAGGCTGAGGTCGAGGTCCAGCAAGTGCGTGGCCTCGCCCACATCGTGACCTTCGCCCTGCACATCCTGCAGGCCGAACGGCAGGGTCGGCTCGTCGATATCGTCGAGCATCTCGCAAAAAAACGCCTCGTGTTCCGCTTCGCTGCTGCCCAGCCGGGCCTGCGCCACATAATTGCGATAAGGCACGGCATGCCCCAGCGCCTCGCCATGGCCCAGCAGGATCTTGCGCATTTCCTGCTGCACGGTATCGAGCGCGGTGTGGTCCATGACCAGGTGATGGAACATCAGCACCGCGACGACGCGCCGGTTGGCTGGGTCCTGGGCGTAGACCATACGCATCAAGGGCGCCTGAGTCAGGTCGAGGCGATAGTGACGCGCGTCGAAACGCTCGCGCAGTTGCGCCAGCACGTCACCTGCCACCGGGTCGCAGACGACCTCCTGCACCACCAGCCGGGCCTTGCGCCACACCACTTGCATCGGGCTTTCCAGGCCTTCCCAGACCAGGCCGGTACGCAGGATGTCATGCCGGTCGATGACCGCTTGCAGCACATCGGCGAACACCTGGAAACGCTCAAGGTTGTCGAAGCCGTAGCTGGATTGCAGCAGGTAAGGGTCACCTTCGTCGGTACGGATATGGTGGTAAAGCACCCCTTCCTGCAATGGCGCCAAGGGGTAAATATCCTGCACATTGGCTACGCCACCCGGCACCGTGGCGACAATGCGGTCGATGCCGGCCTGGCTCAGTCGGGCCAGCGGTAACAGTGCCGGAGTGATGCGGTCGCAGTCGGGGGTAATCAGGTTGGCCGGCACGGCCACCTCGCGTCCGCTGCCGACCGCAGCCGCCAGGGCAGCCAGGGTTGGCTGGCGGAACAACACCCGCACATCGGCGCTCAGGCTGGCCTGGCGCATGCGCTCGATCAGGCTCACCGCCAGCAACGAATGGCCACCCAGTTCGAAGAAGTTGTCGTGGCGCCCCACTTGCTCGACCTTGAGCACCTCGGCCCAGATCTGTGCCAGCAGGGTTTCGATCTCGCCCTGGGGCGCTTCGTAACCACGACTGAGCAGCGCATCCTGATCCGGCGCCGGCAAGGCCTTGCGGTCAACCTTGCCGTTGTTGGTCAGCGGCAGGCTGTCCAGGCGCACGTAGGCGGCCGGGACCATGTAGTCCGGCAGTTGGTCGTGCAGATGATCGCGCAGCGCTTCGATGTTGACGTTTTCGCGTTCGGTGAAATAAGCCACCAGACGCTTGTGCCCCGGCTCATCCTGACGGGCCAGTACCACCACGTCCTTGACCTGCGGGTGCTCGCTCAGGCGCGCTTCGATCTCGCCCAGTTCGATACGGAAACCACGGATCTTCACCTGCTGGTCGTTGCGCCCCAGGTACTGCAGGGTGCCATCGGCGCGCCAGGCCACCAGATCGCCGGTGCGGTACATCAAACCGCCATCATTGAACGGGTCAACCAGGAAGGCCTGGGCCGTAAGGTCGGCACGGTTCAAGTAACCCAGCGCCACGCCCTGCCCGCCGATATACAGCTCGCCGGCAACACCCACCGGCACCGGTTGCTGACGGGCATCGAGCACGTAGGCGCGGCTGTTGCCGACCGGCTTGCCGATAGGGATGCTGCCCTCGTCCGCCCGCTGAATTTCGTAGGTGGTCGAGAAAGTGGTGGCTTCGGTCGGGCCATAGCCGTTCAGCAAGTGCTGCGGTGCGCCGTCCTTGAGCACGCGCGCAATCACGCTTGGGTCCAGCACATCGCCGCCGACAATCAGATAACGCAGTTGCGGGAATACCGGCAGCAAACCTTCGGCGTATTGATGGAACAAACCGGCGGTCATCCACAACACGCTGATCGACTGCTCTTGCAGCAAGGTAGCGAAGGCCTCGCGGGACAACAGCGTGTCCTGATCAACCACCACTACCGCGCCGCCGTTAAGCAACGGCGCCCAGACGTCGAGGGTACTGGCATCAAATGCCGGGTTGGAGGCAAAGGCCACGCGGTCATGCTGGTTGAACTCGGCATAACCGTTGTTGATCACCAGTCGCGTAATCGCCCGGTGCGGCACCAGCACGCCCTTCGGCGTGCCGGTGGAGCCGGAGGTGTACATGATGTAGGCCGCGGTTTCCGATGACTGTTCCAGGGCCGGGTTGTGTTCCGGCTGATTGCCAAGATCAAGGGCATCAAGGTCAAGGCGTTGGCCCGCCACCTCGGTTGCGCTCGTGGTCAACACCCAGCGCGCGCCACTATCTTCAATCATGAAACCTTGACGATCCGTCGGCGCATTCACATCCAGCGGCACATACACCGCCGCGCACTTGCTGATCGCCAACTGCGCCACCAGCAAATCCAGGGAACGCTCCAGCAGAATTGCCACTCGATCACCCGGTGCTGCGCCGAGGCCCAGCAGGTGGTGGGCCAGGCGGTTGGCGCGGCTGTTCAGTTCACCATAGGTCAGTCGTTGCCCATCCTGCACAGCGGCCAGTGCCTGAGGCTGCGCGGCCACGAGCGCTTCGAAAACCCCGTGCACCGTCAGTGCGGCAGGATACGCCCGCGTGGTGGCATTGAAGGTCTGCAGCACCTGTTGGCGTTCGGCCGCCGGCAGTATGCTCAGGGCCTGCAGCGCCGTGGTTGATGACTGCTCCAGCGCCTGCACCAACTGCTCCAGCGCCTGATGTACAAAGCCGCACACCCGTTGCGCGCCGACCTGAGCCAGAGTCAATACGGTCAAGCTGAAACCGTCACCCCATTCGTCCACGTTCAAGGTCAGCGGGTAGTTGGTACGTTCCTCACCGCCGAGCCCTTCCATACCCTGCCAGGCTTGCTGGACTTGCTCGGAGCCCTCGGCCACGGCGCTGTGCCGGTAGTTCAGCAATGCGCTGAACAACGGCAAGGGCGCGTTCACCTGGCTGCAGCGTTGCGCCAAGGCCAGCGACGCGTGTTCATGCCCCAGCAACGCGCTGAGACGCCCATGGGCCTGGCGCACCCCGGCACGGGCATCGCGCTGGTCGATGTCAAGGCGCAGCGGCAAGGTATTGATAAACATGCCCAAAGCCCGTTCGGCGCCTTCACCGCCGAGCATGCGGCCCATCAGCACGGTGCCGAACACCACGTTCTGCTGGCCGGTCGCGGCCGCGAGCACCTGTGCCCAGGCCAGGTGAAACAGGCTGGCGGCGCTGACGCCAAGCTGACGCAACTGGCCACGCAGGCGCCGGTCGAGTTGGGCATCGACCACCAGGTGCGCTTCTTCGATATCTCGGGCATCGCCTTGCACATCTTGCAGGCCGAAGGGCAAGGTCGGGGTGTCGATATCCCCGAGCAACTCGCAAAAGAACGCCTCATGCTCCTGCTCGCTGACACCCAGGCGCGCCTGGGCCACGTAATTGCGATAAGGCACCGCTTCGGGCAGTTGCGCATCCGGGTTGCTCAGGTAGGCCTGCATTTCCTGGCTGACCACCTCCAGCGCGGTATGGTCCAGGGCGATGTGGTGGAACAGCAGAATCGCCGCCACGCGCTGCCGGGCCGGGTCCTGGGCATACACCAGTTGCATGAGCGGCGCGCGGGCCAGGTCGAGACGGTGTTGGCGGGCACCAAAGCGTTGCTCAAGCTGGGCCATCACATCACCGCCGGTTTCTTCCAGCAGCACCTGTTGCACAGCCAACTCAGCCTTGCGCCACACCACCTGTACCGGGGCCGGCAGGCCTTCGAGCACAATCGCGGTGCGCAGGATGTCGTGTCGGTCGATCACGCGCTGCAGCGCCTGGGTAAACGCCTGCAAACGCTGCTCGTCGGCAAAGCTGAAGCGCGCCTGCAGCAGGTACGGATCCCCCCGCTCGGCGCTGAGGTGATGGTACAGAATGCCTTCCTGCAGCGGCGCCAGCGGGTAGATGTCCTGCACGTTGGCCACGCCGCCCGGCACGCTGTCGACAATCCGGTCCAGGCTGGCCTGGTCGAGGTTGACCAGTGTCAGCAGGTCCGGGGTGATGCGTGTGCACCCGGGCTGAATGCGGTTGGGCTCGACCGTCACTTCACGGCTGTGGCCCACAGCCGCGGCCAACGCCGCCAGGGTCGGCTGGCTGAACAGCACGCGCACGTCGGCCTGCAAGCCCGCCTGGCGCATGCGGCTGATCAGGCCCACCGCGAGCAGCGAATGCCCGCCCAGCTCGAAGAAATGGTCATGCCGGCCCACGCGCTCGACCTTGAGCACTTCGGCCCAGATCTGCGCGAGCGCGATTTCCACCTCACCCACCGGGGCCACGTAGTCACGGCTCGGTTGCGCGCTTTGATCCGGTTCCGGCAGGGCCTTGCGGTCCAGCTTGCCGTTGGCCGTCAGCGGCAGGTTGTCCAGGTGCATGTAGGCCGCCGGGACCATCGCGTCCGGCAATTGGGCTTGCAGGTAGCGGCGCAGGTGCTCGATATCCAGCGCTTCACCCGCGGTGAAGTAGGCGATCAGGCGTCCGTCGCGGGCAATGACCACGGCCTCGCGCACAGCGGGATGGCCGCCCAGGCAGGTTTCGATTTCGCCCAGCTCGATGCGCACACCGCGGATTTTCACCTGGTCGTCGTTGCGCCCCAGGTAATCGAGCGTGCCGTCAGCCAGCCAGCGCACCAGGTCGCCGGTGCGGTACATGCGCGCTTGCGGGTCGCTGCTAAAGGGGTCCTGGATAAAACGCTCGGCGGTCATCTGTGGTCGGTTGAGGTAACCCCGCGCCACCCCGGCGCCGCCCACATAGAGTTCACCGGCGACGCCCAGCGGCACCGGTTTGAGTTGTGCGTCGAGCACGTACACCTGGGCATTGGCCACCGGTTTGCCGATGTGCAGGGTCTGCCCGGCTTCGATCACGCCGGAGGTCGCGACAACCGTCGCTTCGGTCGGGCCGTAGTTGTTGACCAGGGTGAAGCGCTGCGCCTGGGTGAACTGGCGCAGACGGTCGCCGCCGATCAGCAGGGTCTTGAGGGTCGGGTGTTGCAGGTTCTGGCTGAAGGCGTATTCAGCCACCGGCGTCGGCAGGAAACTGACATCCAGCGGCTGGGCCAGCCACCAGGTCAGCAGCGCATCAATGTCTTCGTTGCCCTGCGCCGCGGGTGGCAGATGCAAGGTGGCGCCCACGCACAGCGCCGGCCAGACTTCCCAGGCCATCGCGTCAAAACCAAATCCGGCGACGCTGGAGGTGTGGCTGCCGGCGCTGAGGCTGAAGGCTTCGCAATGCCAGTTCACCAGGTTGTCGAGGGTCTGGTGCTCAACCATCACGCCCTTGGGCAAACCCGTGGACCCGGAGGTGTAGATCACATACGCCAGGTGTGCCGGGGTCAGGCCGGCAATCTGTGGGTTGGCGCGCGCGGGGCCGGCCAGCAACAGCGAGTCAAGTTCGAGTACCGGTACGCTCATCGCCGGCAAGCGCTCGCTCAGCCCCGGTTGCACCAGCACCACCAGCGGAGCGCTGTCTTCGAGCAAATAGCCGATGCGGTCCAGTGGGTGGGCCGGGTCGACGGGTACGTAGGCCGCGCCGGCCTTGAGGATGGCGACCAGGCCCACCAGGGTTTCCAGGCTGCGACGTGCACAGATCGCCACGCGATCATCCGGCTGCACGCCCAGTTCGATCAGACGATAAGCCAGGTGGTTGGCTTGCCGATTCAGCTCGGCATAGGTCAGCGTCTGGCCGTCGTACACCGCCGCGAGCGCCTCGGGGCTGCGCTCTGCCTGCTGTTCAATACGCTGGTGGATGGTCAACCCGCGTGGGTAGTCGGCGTGGGTCTGGTTGAAACCTGCCAGCACCTGCTGGCGCTCGGCATCCGGCAACACCGGCAGCTGGTTGACGGCAGCCTGCGGGTTTTGCTCCAGCGCCTGAAGCAGGTGTTCCAGGGCGCTATGCATGTAGCCGCAGAAGCGTTGCGCGCCCAGCACCGGCAAGGCCTGAACGGTGAAGGAAAAACCGTCGCTGAACTCATCGACGCTCAGGGTCAGCGGGTAGTTGGTGCGTTCCTCGGTGTGGAAGAATTCGATGCCGCGCCAGGCCTTTTCGGCCTCGTCGCCGGCCTGGGCCGCCGCACTGTGGCGATAGTTGAGCAAGGCACTGAACAAGGGTTGCGGTGCGGCGACGCCACTGCAGCGTTGCGCCAGCACCAAGGGTGCATGCTCATGACCGAGCAATGCGCTCAGCCGTGCATGGGTGGCCTTGAGCGCCGCCTGGGCGCCGTGATCAGCGATATCCACCCGCAGCGGCAAGGTATTGATGAGCATACCCAGCGCGTGCTCGGCGCCCTCGCCGGCCTCCATGCGCCCCAGGAACACCGTGCCGAACACCACGCGCTGTTGGCCGGTGACGGCCGCCAGCACTTGCGCCCAGGCCAGGTGGCACAGGCTCGCGGTACTCACGCCCTGCTGACGGGCCTGGGCGCGCAGGCGCTGGCCCAACGTCGGCGCGACGGCCAACACGGCTTCCTCCAGGGCATTGCCATCGCCCTGCACATCCGCCAGGCCGAACGGCAGGGTCGGCTCGTCCACCTCGCCGAGCATGTCGCGAAAGAACGCTTCGTGCTGTTGCTCAGTCACGCCCAGGCGCGCCTGCGCCACGTAATTGCGGTAAGGCACCGGTTTGCCCAGTTGCGCGGCGTGACCCAGCAGGTATTGCTGGATTTCATGCTGCACCACGGCCAGCGCGGCATGGTCGGAGATGATGTGATGCAACATCAGCAACGCCAGCCAGCGCCCATTCTGCGGATCGTGGGCATAGGCGATGCGGATCAGCGGCGCCTGGCTGATGTCGAGGCGAAAGTGCCGGGTGTCGAAACGCTGCTCCAGTTGCTGGCGGATATCACCCTCAGCCGGGTCCAGCACGAGTTCCTCAACCTGCAAGCGGGCCTGGCGCAGCACGACTTGGTGGGGCTCGTCGAGCCCGTCCCAGATGACCGCGGTCCGAAAGCTGTCATGCCGGTCGATCACGCATTGCAGGGCCTGGCTGAAATCGTCCAGGCACTGGCGGTTGTCCATGCCGATGGTGCATTGCAGCACATAGGGATCGCCCTGCTGCGCCGACAGGTGGTGGAACAGAATCCCCGATTGCAGCGGCGCCAGCGGGTAGATGTCCTGGATGTTGGCGGCCCCGCCGGGAATCTGCCCGACGATAAGGTCGATGGCCGCCTGGTCGAGTGTGGTCAGCGTCAGCATGTCCGGCGTGATCCGCGTGCAGCCGGCGACGATGCGGTTGGCCGGAATGTCCACCTGCCCGGCGCGCTGTGCCCTGTACTGCCCGGCATTGATCAAGGCGATCAGCTCAGCCTTATGCTCGCGCAGTGCGGCGAGCACGCTCGGTTCCTTCAACGCCTGCTTGTTGCCTTGTACGACGAGTTGGTCACCCTTGACGGAGAGCTGGACATCTTTTTCTTTTAATGTCGCCAACAGTTCGAGAACACTCACAGGACCATCTCCATTCTTTCGGTAATTTCGGCGTATTCCCAGAGCGTGGGTTGCTCGAACAGCGCCTTGACGTTCGCATCGATGCCATCCTGGCGTAACCGCCCGATCAGACTGACGGCCAGCAGTGAATGGCCGCCCAGTTCAAAGAAGTTATCGTGGCGCCCTACCCGCTCCACGTTCAGCAGCTCGGCCCAGAGCCGGGCCAGGGCGATTTCCGTGTCACCCTGCGGCGCTTCGTATTCACGGCTGCGCAGCGCGGCCATGTCCGGGGCCGGCAGCGCCTTGCGGTCCAGCTTGCCGTTGGGGCTCAGCGGGAACGCCTCCAGGTGCACGAACACCTGCGGCACCATGAACTCCGGCAGTTGCTCCAGCAGATGGGCGCGCAGCTCGTCGGTGGCCGCCGGCACGCCGGTGTAGTACGCCACCAGGCGTTTGTCGCCCGGCACGTCCTCGCGGGCCAGCACCGTGGCTTCCAGAATCTGCGGGAACTCGCCCAGGCGCGCCTGGATTTCCCCCAGCTCGATCCGCAAGCCACGGATCTTGACTTGATCGTCGTTACGCCCCAGGTACTCGATGTTGCCGTCCGCCAGGAAACGCCCGACGTCACCGGTGCGGTACAGCCGGCCTTCGCTGAACGGGTCTTTGAGGAAGCGCTCGGCGGTCAGCTCCGGGCGATTCAGGTAGCCACGGGCGACCTGCACGCCACCGATGTACAGCTCGCCGCTGACGCCCAGCGGCACCGGCTGCAAGTGCGCGTCGAGCACGTACATGCGGGTGTTGGCGATGGCCTTGCCGATCGGCGTGTTGTCCGGGGTCTGCGCACCGCTGCAGTCCCAGGCCGTGACGTCCACCGCCGCTTCGGTCGGGCCATACAGGTTGAACAGCTGGCTGCCCGGCAGTTGCTGCTTGAAGCGGCGCACCACGCTGCCCGGCAGCGCCTCGCCGCTGCACATCACCCGCACCAGCCCGGCCGCCTGGCTGACATCGCCATGGGCCAGGAACACGTCAAGCATCGACGGCACAAAGTGCAAGGTGGTGACCTGCTCGGCCTCGATGATGTCGCACAGGTATTGCGGGTCTTTGTGCCCGCCCGGGCGCGCCATGACCAGGCGCGCGCCGGTGAACAGCGGCCAGAAGAACTCCCACACCGACACGTCGAAACTGAACGGGGTTTTCTGCAGCACGCTGTCGTCGGTACCTAGGCCGTATTCCTCCTGCATCCACAGCAGGCGGTTGACCACCGCGCGGTGTTCGTTGATCACGCCCTTGGGCTGGCCGGTGGAACCGGAGGTGTAGATCACATAAGCGGAGTGCTCCGGGGTCAACGCAGCAAGCGACGGGTTGCTTGATGGCAGGTGCTGCCAGTCGGCGTGATCGAGATCCACCACCGGCACCGCGATGTCACCCAGCAAGCCGCGGGTGGCGGTTTGCACCAGCAGTACAGCCGGGGCGCTGTCTTCGAGCATGTAGGCCAGGCGCTCCTGCGGATAGGCCGGGTCCAGCGGCACATAGGCGCCGCCGGCCTTGAGGATCGCCAGCAGGCCGACCACCATCTCGGCGCTGCGCTCGACACAGATCGCCACCGGTGAATCCGGCTGCACGCCGTGCGCCCGCAGGTGATGGGCCAGACGGTTGGCCTGGGCGTTTAACTCGCGGTAGCTCAGGTGCTGGCCGTCGGCCCACACGGCAACCGCGTCGGGGGTGCGTTCAACCTGGGCTTCGAACAGGCCGTGCAAGGTCTGTTGCAGCGGGTAATCGCGGGCGGTGGCGTTGAACTCCACCAGCAGGGTTTCGCGCTCGGCAGCCGGCAATACCGGCAGCTGCTGCACGGCGGTGTTCGGTGCGCTTTCCAGCGCTTCGACCAGGCTGTGCAAGGCGGTCTGCAGGTAACCCACGACCCGCTCGGCATCGACACCGATGACCTGGGCGCTGAGGTGGAAACCATCGCCGCGGTCATCCACGTTGACCGCCAACGGATAGTTGGTGCGCTCTTCCCCGGCCAGGGTTTCGATCCCCACCCAGGCGTCACGGGTTTCGTGCATGACGCCATCGCTGGCGCTGTGGCGGTAGTTGAGCATCGCACTGAACAACGGTGAAGGCGCAACCACGCCGCTGCAACGCTGCGCCAGTGCCAGCGAGGCGTGCTCGTGCCCCAGCAGCGCCGACAAGCGGGCGTGAGTGGAACGCACCCCGGCACGCACGTCCTGGTGATCGAGGCTCACCCGCAGCGGCAAGGTGTTGATGAACATGCCCAACGCCCGGTCGGCGCCGTCGCCACCTTGCATGCGCCCCATCAGCACGGTGCCGAACACAACGTCCGGTTTGCCCGACGCAGCGCTCAAGACCCGTGCATAAGCCAGGTGGAACAGGCTGGCGACGCTGACTCCCAGCGTCCGTGCGGCGGCGCGCAGGCGCAGGTTCAGGTCAGCGGGCACGTCTTGCCCGGCTTCCCTGACGGCATGACCGTCGCCTTGCACGTCCTGCAGGCCGAACGGCAGGGTCGGCTCGTCGATATCGCCGAGCATCTGGCGGAAGAACGCCTCGTGCTCCTGCTCGTCCGTGCCCAGGCGCACCTGGGCCACATAGTTGCGGTACGGCATGGCAGGTGCCGGTGCGGCGGTCGATCCGGCCAGGCTGGCAGCGATTTCGCGGCTGACCACGTCCAGCGCCGTGTGATCCAGCGCCATGTGGTGGAACAACAGCACCGCCACCGTGCGCCGGTTGCGCTCGTCCTGGGCATAGGCCAGGCGCAGTAACGGCGCCTGGCTGACATCGACGCGGTAATGACGGGCATCAAAGCGCGCGTGCAGTTGGCTCAGCACATCGCCCTCGGCCGGGTCGAGGATCACCTCTTGCGTCGGCAAGCGGGCCTTGCGCCACACCACTTGCGCCGGGGTGCCGAGGTCTTCCCAGGCAATCGCGGTGCGCAGAATGTCGTGCCGGTCGATCACGCCCTGCAAGGCCTGGGCAAAACGCTGCAGACGTTCGACGCTGTCAAATGCCATTTGCGATTGCAGCAGGTACGGGTCGCCCTGCTCGGCGGTGATGTGGTGGTAGAGAATGCCCTCCTGCAAGGGCGCCAGCGCGTAGATATCCTGTACGTTGGCCACCCCGCCCGGCACGTGGGCGACGATGCGGTCGATGCTCGGCTGATCAAGGTTGATCAACGGCAACAACTGCGGGGTGATGCGGGTGCAGTCCGGGGTAATCAGGTTGGCCGGCACGGCCACCTCGCGTCCGCTGCCGACCGCAGCCGCCAGGGCGGTGAGCGTCGGCTGGCTGAACAACACCCGCACATCGGCGCTCAGATTGGCCTGGCGCATGCGCTCGATCAGGCTCACCGCCAGCAACGAATGGCCACCCAGTTCGAAGAAGTTGTCGTGGCGCCCCACTTGCTCGACCTTGAGCACCTCGGCCCAGATCTGTGCCAGCAGGGTTTCGATCTCGCCCTGCGGTGCTTCATAACCACGGCTGAGCAGCGCGTCCTGATCCGGCGCTGGCAGGGCTTTGCGGTCGACTTTGCCGTTGTTGGTCAGCGGTAGGCTGTCCAGACGCACATAGGCGGCCGGGACCATGTAGTCCGGCAATTGGGCATGCAGATAGTCGCGCAGCACTTCGATTTCCACTCGGCTGCGTTCAGTGAAGTAGGCCACCAGACGCTTGTTCCCCGGTTCATCCTGACGAGCCAGTACCACCACGTCCTTGACCTGCGGGTGCTCGCTCAGGCGCGCTTCGATTTCTCCCAGCTCGATACGGAAACCACGGATCTTCACCTGCTGGTCGTTACGCCCCAGGTACTGCAGGGTGCCGTCGGCGCGCCAGGCCACCAGATCGCCGGTGCGGTACATCAAACCACCGTCGTTGAACGGGTCGACCAGGAAGGCATGAGCCGTGAGGTCGGCACGGTTCAGATAACCCAGCGCCACGCCCTGGCCGCCGATGTACAGCTCGCCGGCAACACCCACCGGCACCGGTTGCTGACGGGCATTGAGCACGTAGGCGCGGCTGTTGCCGACCGGCTTGCCGATGGGAATGCTGCCCTCGTCCACGCGCTGAATTTCATAGGTGGTCGAGAAAGTGGTGGCTTCGGTGGGGCCGTAACCATTCAACAGGTGCTGCGGCGCGCCATCCTTGAGTACGCGGGCAATCACGCTTGGGTCCAGCACATCGCCGCCGACAATCAGGTAGCGCAGTTGCGGGAATACCGGCAACAGACCCTCGGCGTACTGATGGAACAGCCCGGCGGTCATCCACAACACGCTGATCGACTGCTCTTGCAGCAAGGTGGCGAAAGCCTCGCGGGACAACAGCGTGTCCTGATCAACCACCACCACTGCGCCACCGTTGAGCAACGGCGCCCATACGTCGAGGGTACTGGCATCAAATGCCGGGTTGGAGGCAAAGGCCACGCGGTCATGCTGGTTGAACTCGGCATAACCGTTGTTGATCACCAGCCGCGTAATCGCCCGGTGCGGCACCAGCACGCCCTTCGGCGTGCCGGTGGAACCGGAGGTGTACATGATGTAAGCCGCGGTTTCCGACGACTGCTCCAAGGCCGGGTTGTGTTCCGGCTGATTGCCAAGATCAAGGGTATCCAGGTCAAGGCGATGCCCAGCCACCTCGGTTGCGCTAGTGGTCAACACCCAGCGCGCGCCACTGTCTTCAATCATGAAGGCTTGCCGATCTGCCGGGGCGTTCACATCTAGCGGCACATACACCGCCGCGCACTTGCTGATCGCCAACTGCGCCACCAGCAAATCCAGGGAACGCTCCAGCAGAATTGCCACCCGCTCACCCGGCGCGGCGCCGAGGCTCAGCAAGTGGTGGGCCAGTTTGTTGGCCCGCGCGTTCAGTTGCGCGTAGCTCAGTGCGGCAGTGCCCTGCACCGCCGCCACGGCGTGCGCACGCGCAACCACTTGCGCTTCAAACACGCCATGCACGGTCTGCGTCGACGGGAAATCCGTCGCGGTGGCATTGAATGCCAGCAACACCTGATCACGCTCTGCCGTCGGCAGGATGCTCAAACCGTCGAGCGGCGCATCCGGGGCCTGCTCCAGCGTCAGCACCAGTTGCTCCAGCGCGTTGTGCATGAACCGGCAAACACGCTGCGCGCCCACAGACGTCGGCGTCAGCACGTTGAGGCTGAAAGCATCGCCCAACTCATCAACGTTCAATGCCAGCGGATAGTTGGTGCGCTCCTCGCCGCCGAGCACTTCGATACCGTGCCAGCCTTCCAGGCTTTCGCTGCCGGTGGGCTGGCTGTGCCGGTAGTTGAGCAGCGCACTGAACAACGGCGCCGGCGCCGCTACCCCGCTGCAACGCTGGGCCAGCGCCAGTGAGGCGTGTTCATGCCCCAGCAACGCGGTCAAGCGTGAGTGAGTGGCTCGCACACTGGCGCGCGCACCTTGCCCGGCAAGGTCGATACGCAGCGGCAAGGTGTTGATGAACATGCCCAGGGCACGCTCGCTGCCCGCGCCGCCTTGCATGCGGCCCATCAGCACGGTGCCGAAGACCACCGAGTCCTGGCCCGAGGCGGCCGCCAGCACTTGCGCCCACGCCAGATGGAACAGGCTCGCGGCGCTGACACCCAGTTGCCGTGACTGCGCCCGCAGGCGCAGGGCCAATGCGGCGTCTACCGCCAGCGAGCGTTCTTCGATGCCGTCGGCGTCGCTCTGTACGTCTTGCAGGCCGAACGGCAAGGTCGGTGCGTCGATATCGGCAAGTTGTGCGCGGAAGAACTCTTCATGGGCCTGCTCGCTGACGCCCAGTCGCGCCTGAGCCACATAGTTGCGATAGGGCACCGGCTCGCCGAGGGGTTGCCGGCTGCCCGAGAGGCTCGCCTGCACCTCGTGGCGCACCACGTCCATGGCCGTGTGGTCCAGGGCCAGGTGATGGAACAGCAAGATCGCTGCGATCCGCTGGTTCGCCGGGTCTTCGGCGTAAACCAGTTGCATCAGGGGCGCCTGGCTGACATCCAGACGCATGCGCCGGGCATCAAAGCGCTCGTGCAACTGGCTCAGCACATCGCCGTCGGCCACATTCAGGGCAATGGCCCGCACCGCCAGTCTGGCGCTGCGCCACACCACTTGCATCGGCGTGTCCAGACCTTCCCAGACGATGCTGGTGCGCAGGATATCGTGACGGTCCACCACCGCCTGCAACGCTTGGGCGAAGGCGTCCAGACGGCCTTTGTCGGCAAAGCTGAAACGCGCCTGCAATAGGTAGGGGTCGCCTTGCCCGGCACTCAGGTGGTGATAAAGAATGCCTTCCTGCAACGGCGCCAGCGCATAGATATCCTGCACGTTCGCCGTGCCCCCCGGCACGCTGGCGACAATACGGTTGATGCTCGCCTGATCCAGGTTCGCCAACGGCAAATGAGCGGGGGTGATCCGGGTGCAGTCAGCACTGATCAGGTTGGCCGGTACCTGTACTTCAGTGGCGCTGCCCAGTACCTTCGCCAGGCCCGCCAGTGTCGGTTGGCTGAACAGGCTGCGCACATCGGCTTGCAACCCGGCCTGGCGCATGCGCCCGATCAGGTTGACGGCCAGCAGGGAGTGCCCGCCCAGCTCAAAGAAGTTGTCATGGCGACCCACGCGCTCGACCTTGAGCACCTCGGCCCACAGCGCAGCCAGGGCGACTTCCACCTCGCCTTCGGGCGCCTGATACGCCTGGCTTGGCACGGCCGATTGATCCGGCTCGGGCAAGGCCTTGCGGTCGAGCTTGCCGTTGGCCGTCAACGGCAGGTTGTCGAGCCGCACATAGGCGGCCGGGACCATGGCGTCCGGCAACCGGGCTTGCAGCCAGTCGCGCAGGCTGTCGAGGTCGAGCGCCCGGTACTCGGTGAAGTACGCCACGAGGCGGCCATCCCGGGCCAGAACCACGCCTTCGCGCACATCCGGGTGCTCGCCCAGGCAGGTTTCGATCTCGCCCAGCTCGATGCGCACACCGCGAATTTTCACCTGGTCATCGTTGCGCCCCAGGTAGTCGAGCGTGCCGTCTTCCAGCCAGCGGGCCAGGTCACCGGTGCGATACAGGCGCGCCTGCGGGTCGGCGCTGAAGGGGTCCTGGATAAAACGCTCGGCGGTCATCTGGGGTCGGTTGAGGTAACCGCGCGCCACCCCGGCACCGCCCACATAGAGTTCACCGGCGACGCCCAGCGGCACCGGCTGGAGTTGTGCGTCGAGCACGTACACCTGAGTGTTGGCGATCGGCCGGCCGATATGCAGTGCCCGGCCCGCGTCTATCCGCCCGGAAGTCGCCACGACCGTGGCTTCGGTGGGGCCATAGTTGTTGACCAGGGTAAAACCCTGCGGCGTGCTGAAGTGACGCAGACGATCACCACCGATCAGCAGGGTTTTCAGGGTCGGGTGTTCAAGGTGCTGGCTGAACGCGTATTCAGCCACCGGCGTCGGCAGGAAACTGACGTCCAGCGGCTGCGCGGCCCACCATGAGAGCAATGCATCAATGTCCTCGTGGGCCTGCTGTGCCGGTGGCAGGTGCAGGGTGGCGCCCACGCACAGGGCCGGCCAGATTTCCCAGGCCATCGCATCAAAGCCGAAACCGGCGACGCTGGAGGTATGGCTGCCGGCGTGCAGGTCGAACGCCTCGCAGTGCCAGTTCACCAGGTTTTCCAGGGTGCGATGTTCAACCATCACGCCCTTGGGCAAACCGGTGGAGCCGGAGGTGTAGATTACATAAGCCAGGTTCCTCGGGGTCAAACCGGCCACGCTCGGGTTGTCGGTCGGTTGCTGGTGCCATTGTTCGCCGTCCAGCGCGATCACCGGCCGGTCGCTGTCGCCCAACAAGTCGCGGGTGCCCGACTGGGCCAGAACCACTTTCGGGGCACTGTCCTGCAACAGGTAACTGATGCGTTCCTGCGGGTGGGCCGGGTCGATAGGCACATAAGCCGCGCCGGCCTTGAGGATCGCCAGCAGACCCACCAGGGTTTCCAGGCTGCGACGGGCGCAGATTGCGACCCGATCGTCCGGGCTCACGCCGTGTTCGAGCAGGCCGTGCGCCAACTGGTTGGCACGTCGGTCGAGCTGACGGTACGTCAGTTGCTCATCGCCCTGGCGCACGGCAATGGCCTCTGGCTGCTGCACGGCGCGGGCTTCAAACAGCGCGTGAATGGTCTGGCCAAGCGGGTATTCCCTGGCGCTGGCGTTCAGCTCCAGCAGCACCCGCTGGCGCTCGCGGGGCGAGAGGATCGACAGCTGATTCACCGCCACCTGAGGCGTGTGTTCCAGCGCTGCCACCAGGTTCGCCAGGGCCGTGTGCATAAAGTCGCAAATACGCTCGGCACCGATCTCGTCCACGGCCAGGGCGACCAGGCGGAAGTCATCACCCAGGTCGTCCACGCTGAGGGTCAGCGGGTAGTTGGTACGCTCCTGGGCGGCGAAGAACTCGATGCCCTGCCACGCCTGCTCATCCTGTTGCACCGCGGCAATGGCGCTGTGTCGGTAGTTGAGCAGTGCGCTGAACAGCGGCTGTGGCGCCGCCACCCCGCTGCAACGCTGGGCCAGTGCCAGTGGCGCATGTTCATGGCTCAACAGCGCGGTGAGACGGCCATGGGTTGCCTGCGCCGCAGCGCGCACGCCCGCGGAGCCGACGTCGACGCGCAGAGGCAAGGTATTGATAAACAGGCCCAGCGCCTGTTCAGCCCCCTCGCCCCCCTGCAGACGACCGAGCAATACCGTACCGAACACGGCGTTGTCGCTGCTGCACACCGCGCCCAGTACCCGTGCCCACGCCAGGTGGAACAGGCTGGCGGCACTTACCCCCAATTGGCGGGCTTGGCGGCGCAGACGCTGGCTCAGCTCGGCATCAAGCGCCAAGGCCGATTCGCGCAGTTGGCTGCCATTACCCTGCACGTCGCGAACGCCGAACGGCAGCGTCGGCTCGCTGATATCGCCCAGCAGGTCGCGGAAGAATGCCTCATGCTCCGCCTCGCTGACGCCCAGGCGGGCCCGGGCCACGTAGTTGCGATAAGGCTGTGCAGCGGCCAGCGGCGCGGCCTGCCCTTGCAGGTACCCTTGCACTTCCTGGCGCAGCAGTTCCAGTGCCGTGTGGTCCATGATCATGTGGTGGAACATCAGCACCGCCAGCCAGCGCTCGTTCTGCGGGTCGGCAGCGCAAGCGATGCGGATCAGCGGCGCCTCACTGAGGTTGAGGCGGTGATGACGGGTGTCGAAACGCGCCCGCAACTGGTCCTCGATGGCCCCCTGCGCCGTGTCCAGCGTCAAGGTTTCCACCACCAATCGGGCTTCGCGCAGCACCACTTGCAGCGGCTCGGCGAAACCGTCCCAAAGCACCGCGGTGCGCAAGGCATCGTGGCGCTCGATCACCCGTTGCAAGCCCTGGCTGAAGGCCTCCAGGCGTTCGCGGCTGCTCAGGCCAATCATCGCCTGGAGCACGTAAGGATCACCTTCGGCAGACTGCAAGTGATGGAACAGGATGCCCGCCTGCAATGGGGCCAGCGGGTAAATATCTTGCACATTGACCACGCCACCCGGCACCTGCTCGACGATGCGGTCAAGGGTGGGTTGGTCGAGCGCCACCAGCGGCACCAGGTCGGGGGTAATGCGTTGGCAATCGACGCCGATGCGGTTCGCCGGCACCACCACGTTGCTTCGCGCAGTGCCCAAGGAGGCTGCGAGCGCAGCCAGCGTCGGCTGGCCGAACAAAGCCCGCACGTCGGTATTCAGGTCCTTCTGGCGCATGCGCCCGATCAGGCTGACAGCCAGCAGTGAGTGGCCGCCCAGTTCAAAGAAGTTGTCGTGGCGCCCTACCCGCTCCACGTTCAGCAGCTCGGCCCAGAGCCGGGCCAGGGCGATTTCCGTGTCACCCTGCGGCGCTTCGTATTCACGGCTGCGCAGCGCGGCCATGTCCGGGGCCGGCAGCGCCTTGCGGTCCAGCTTGCCGTTGGGGCTCAGCGGGAACGCGTCCAGGTGCACAAACAGCTGCGGCACCATGAACTCCGGCAGTTGCTCCAGCATATGGGCGCGCAGCTCGTCGGTGGCCGCCGGCACGCCGGTGTAGTACGCCACCAGGCGTTTGTCGCCCGGCACGTCCTCGCGGGCCAGCACCGTGGCCTCCAGGATCTGCGGGAATTCGCCCAGGCGCGCCTGGATTTCCCCCAGTTCGATCCGCAAGCCACGGATCTTGACTTGATCGTCGTTACGCCCCAGGTACTCGATGTTGCCGTCCGCCAGGAAACGCCCGACGTCACCGGTGCGGTACAGCCGGCCTTCGCTGAACGGGTCTTTGAAGAAACGCTCGGCGGTCAGCTCCGGGCGGTTCAGGTAGCCACGGGCGACCTGCACGCCACCGATGTACAGCTCGCCGCTGACACCCAGCGGCACCGGCTGCAAGTGCGCGTCGAGCACGTACATGCGGGTGTTGGCGATGGCCTTGCCGATCGGCGTGTTGTCCGGGGTCTGCGCACCGCTGCAGTCCCAGGCCGTGACGTCCACCGCCGCTTCGGTCGGGCCATACAGGTTGAACAGCTGGCTGCCCGGCAGTTGCTGCTTGAAGCGGCGCACCACGCTGCCCGGCAGCGCCTCGCCGCTGCACATCACCCGCACCAGCCCGGCCGCCTGGCTGACATCGCCATGGGCCAGGAACACGTCAAGCATCGACGGCACAAAGTGCAAGGTGGTGACCTGCTCGGCCTCGATGATGTCGCACAGGTATTGCGGGTCTTTGTGCCCGCCAGGGCGCGCCATGACCAGGCGCGCGCCGGTGAACAGCGGCCAGAAGAACTCCCACACCGACACGTCGAAACTGAACGGGGTTTTCTGCAGCACGCTGTCGTCGGCACCGAGGCCGTATTCCTCCTGCATCCACAGCAGGCGGTTGACCACCGCGCGGTGTTCGTTGATCACGCCCTTGGGCTGGCCGGTGGAACCGGAGGTGTAGATCACATAAGCCGAGTGCTGCGGGGGCAACGCGGCCACCGACGGGTTGCTTGACGGCAGGTGCTGCCAGCCGGCGTGATCGAGATCCACCACCGGCACCGCGATGTCACCCAGCAAGCCACGGGTGGCGGTTTGCACCAGCAGCACAGCCGGGGCGCTGTCTTCGAGCATGTAGGCCAGGCGCTCCTGCGGATAGGCCGGGTCCAGCGGCACATAGGCGCCGCCAGCCTTGAGGATCGCCAGCAGGCCGACCACCATCTCGGCGCTGCGCTCGACACAGATCGCCACCGGCGAATCCGGCTGCACGCCGTGCGCCCGCAGGTGATGGGCCAGGCGGTTGGCCTGGGCGTTCAACTCGCGGTAGCTCAGGCGCTGGCCGTCGGCCCACACCGCAACCGCGTCGGGGGTGCGTTCAACCTGGGCTTCGAACAGGCCGTGCAAGGTCTGTTGCAGCGGGTAATCGCGGGCGGTGGCGTTGAACTCCACCAGCAGGGTTTCGCGCTCGGCAGCCGGCAATACCGGCAGTTGCTGCACGGCGGTGTTCGGTGCGTGTTCCAGTGCTTCGACCAGGCTGTGCAAGGCGGTCTGCATGTAGGCCGCCACACGGGCAGCGTCCACGCCCGTGGCCTGTACGCCCAGCTGGAAGCCTTCGCCCTGGTCATCCACCGAGAGCATGCACGGGTAGTTGGTGCGTTCCCGCACTTCGAACACTTCGGTGCCGGCCCAGTACTGCGGTCCTTGGCTTTCCAGCAACGGGCTATGGCGATAATTGAGGATCGAACTGAACAGCGGCGACGTCGCCGGTACGCCGCTGCAACGTTGCGCCACCACCAGCGGCGCATGCTCGTGACCGAGCAAGGCGCTCAGCCGCCCATGGGTGGCGCGCACCGCCTCACGCACACCGGCTACGCCGGCATCCACGCGCAGTGGCAAGGTATTGATGAACAGGCCCAGGGCGCGGTCGGCGCCATCGCCGCTCTGCATGCGGCCCAGCAGCACCGTGCCGAATACCACGTCGTCCCGTCCGCTGACGCTGGCCAGCACGCGGGCCCAGGCCAGGTGGTGCAGGCTGGCGGCGCTGACGCCGAGGTGACGGGCCTGGGCCCGCAGGCGGCGGCACA
This sequence comes from Pseudomonas protegens, assembly GCF_013407925.2. Lineage (NCBI taxonomy): Bacteria > Pseudomonadati > Pseudomonadota > Gammaproteobacteria > Pseudomonadales > Pseudomonadaceae > Pseudomonas > Pseudomonas protegens. Next base: position 6,697,198 of record NZ_CP060201.1, read on the forward strand.
GGTCCGGGTCCAGGTTCAGGCGTGCTTCCTTGACGCCCAGGCCATCGCCCTGCACTTCTTGCAAACCGAACGGCAACGTTGGCTCGTCAACATCGCCCAGCATCTCGCGGAAGAACCCTTCATGCTGCGCCTGGCTGACGCCCAGCAGGGCCTGGGCCACATAGTTGCGGTACGGCATGGCTGCGCCCAGCTGCGCAAAGTCGCCGTTGCGCCAAGCCTGAACTTCTTCGCTGATGACATCCAGGGCCGTGTGGTCCATGGCGATGTGATGGAACAACAACAGCGCCAGCCAGCGCTGATTGGCTTGATCATGGGCGAAGGCCAGATGCATCAGCGGTGCGCGGCTCAGGTCAAGACGCGTCAGGCGCGGGTCGAAATGCCCGCGCAACTGCTCCAGCACACTGCCTTGGGCGCTATCGAAATGCAGTTCCTCGACCATCAGTTCGGCCTGGCGCAGCACCACTTGCACAGGGCGTTCCAGGCCCTCCCACAACAAGGCAGTACGGGTGATGTCGTGACGTGCGACAACCGCTTGCAGGGCCTGGGCAAAGGTGTCGAGTTGCTCGCGACTGGCCAGGGTAAATGTGGCTTGCAGCAAGTACGGGTCGCCCTGCTCGGCGGTGATGTGGTGGTAGAGAATGCCCTGCTGCAAGGGCGCCAGCGGGTAGATGTCTTGCACGTTGCGCGCGCCACCGGGCACCCGCGCGACAATTCGGTCGAGCTCGTCCTGGCTCAGATCGATCAGCGTCAGCATGTCGGCGCGCAGCTGGGTGCAGTCCGCCGGAATGCGGTTGGCCGGCACCTGGATTTCACTGCCGCCGCCCACCGCCGCCGCCAGCGCTGCCAGGGTCGGCTGGCCGAACAGCACGCGCACGTCGGCGCTCATGCCCAACTGGCGCATGCGTTCGATCAGCTTGACCGCCAGCAAGGAGTGACCACCGAGCTCGAAGAAGTTGTCATGGCGGCCCACACGGGCGACGCCCAGCACCTGGGCCCAGAGATCGGCCAGGGCCGTTTCAGTGGAGCCCTGAGGGGGCGCGTATTCACGGCTGGCAAACGCCTCGGCCTGCGGCGCCGGCAACGCGCGACGGTCCAGCTTGCCGTTGGGCGACAGCGGCAAGCGCTCCATCTGCACGTAGGCGGCCGGGATCATATAGTCGGGCAGCAGTGCCTGCAGGTGCGCACGCAGCTCATCAATGCCCGGCAATGCGCGTTCGGCCTCGGCGGTAAAGTAGGCAACCAGGCGCTTGTCGCCCGGGCTGTCCTCACGCACCAGCACCGCGGCATCGCGAATGCCGGCGTACTGGGTCAGGCGCGCTTCAATTTCGCCCAGCTCCACGCGGAAGCCGCGGATCTTGATCTGGCCATCGTTGCGGCCCAGGTAATCAATCTCGCCCTTGGGCTGGTAGCGTCCCAGGTCACCGGTTTTGTACAGGCGGCCGCCTGCCTCGAATGGGTCGGCCAGGAAGCGCTCGGCCGTGAGGTCATCACGGTGCAGATAGCCGCGCGCCACGCAGGCGCCGCCGATGTAGATTTCGCCGGCCACGCCCAGGGGTACAGGCTGCAGCTGTTCATCCAACAGGTAAATGCGGGTGTTGGCCACCGGCACACCAATGGACGGCAGCACTGGCCATGAGGCGGCATCGCCGTCCAGGGTCAGGGCCGTGGTCACGTGGGATTCGGTCGGACCATAGTGGTTGTGCAGACGGCAACCCGGCAGGCGCTGGAACAACGCACGCATCTGCGCGCTGATGCGCAGCTGCTCACCCGCGGTGATGACATCGCTCAGTGCACATGCCAGGGCGCCCAGTTCCGGCTCATCGGCCACCGCTTCTGCCAGCGCCTGCAAGGCGATGCACGGCAGGTACAAGCGCTGGATGCGCTGTTCGCAGATATGACGGAACAACTGGCGGAAGTTAAGCCGTACATCACCATGGATCAGCGACAGTTCACCCCCGGCACATAGGGTGCTGAAGACTTCCTGGAACGCCACGTCAAAACCCAGTGCTGCAAACTGCAACGTGCGCTGAGCCTCGCGGCCATCGGCCACGGTCTGCGCGATCTGCCACTGCATGAGGTTGACCAGCGGCCCATGGGGCATGGCCACGCCCTTGGGCTGACCGGTGGAGCCAGAGGTGTAGATCACATACGCCAGGGCCTCAGCCTGCAGGCCTTGCACCTGCGGGTTGTGCGCAGGTTGTGCGGCGATGCCGGCCGGGTGGTCCAGACACAAGGTCGGCACACCCGCCGCGCCGAAACGCTGCAGCAACGATTGCTGGGTCAAGAGTGCCTTGGGCGCGCTGTCGTGGAGCATGTAGGCCAGGCGTTCGTCCGGATAGGCCGGATCCAGCGGTACGTAGCCCGCGCCCGCCTTGAGAATCGCCAGCAACCCGGCGACCATTTCCAGGCTGCGTTCGGCGCAGATCGCCACACGATCATTCACGCCGATGCCATCAGCCACCAGGCGATGGGCAATGCGGTTGGCCAGGGTATTCAATTGGCCGTAGCTCAAGGCTTGCCCTGCGTAGGTCACCGCAGTGGCGTCAGGCTGGCGCAGCACCTGGGCCTCGAACAATGCATGCACGGTGGCCGTGGCCGGATACTGGACATCGAAGGCGTTGAAGTCGCCCAGCAGGTGCTGCCGTTCGGCATCGGGCAACAACGCCAGGCTTTGCAGGGTTTGCTCCGGCTGGTGCTCCAGCGCGTCGGCAATGGCTTCCAGCACGCGGTGCATGTAACCGCACACGCGCTGCGGGTCGACACCCGCCACCGCCTGCACGCTCAGGCCAAAGGCGTCGCCGAGGTCGTCCACCGACAGCATCAGCGGGAAGTTGGTGCGTTCTTCACCGCCGAGCATTTCCACGCCCGCCCACTTCAGGGCTTTGCCCGCGTCTTCGGCCGACTGCGCGCCGACTGCCCCGTGCCGGTAGTTGAGCAAGGCGCTGAACAACGGTGTCGGCGCGGCCACACCGCTGCAACGCTGGGCCAGGGACAAGGGCGCGTGTTCGTGGCCGAGCAAGGCGGCCAGCCGCGCGTGGGTGGTTTTCAGCGCATCTTCCACGCCCTGAGCGCCCGCCTCGACGCGCAACGGCAAGGTGTTGATGAACATGCCAAAGGCGCGGTCGGCGTCTTCGCCACTGCTCAAGCGGCCCATCAGTACCGTGCCGAACACCACGTCGCGGCGCCCGGACAAGTGCCCCACCACCTGGCCCCAGGCCAAATGATGCAGGCTGGCGTTGCTGACCCCCAGGCGCCGTGCCTGGGCGCGCAAGCGCTGGCCCAGTTGCGCGGCCACCGGCAAGTTGGCCTGCTGGATACCCTGACCATCGCCCTGGACGTCCTGAAGCCCGAACGGCAGGCTCGGTTCATCGACATCGCCGAGCATCTCGCGGAAAAACGCTTCATGGGCGGCCTGGCTGATGCCCAGCCGGGTCTGCGCCACATAATTACGGTAAGGCACCGAAGGCGCCAACTGGTCGGCACGCCCCTGCAGGCAGGCTTCGATTTCCGCGCCGAGCAGCGCCAGCGAGGTGGCATCGTCGATCAGGTGGTGGAACTGCAGCACCGCCACACAGCCCTCGGCGCCCGGTTCCTGGGCGAAATGCAACGCCATCATTGGCGCGCGGGTCAGGTCCATGCGGGTGTGACGGGGGTTGAAGCGTTGCATGAGCTGTGTGGCCAGATCTTCGGCCGAAGGCGCCAGTTGCACCTCCTGCACCGGCAGGCGGGCTTCACGCCAGACCACTTGCACCGGCTCGTCCAGGCCTTGCCAGGCGACCGACGTGCGCAATATGTCGTGACGGGCGATCACCTGTTGCAGGGCTTCGACGAAATCCACCAGGCGTTCGCGGCTCTCCATGCGCAGCAGCGCTTGCAGCAGATAGGGGTCGCCCTCGGTGCTGGTCTGGTGGTGGAACAGAATGCCTTCCTGCAACGGCACCAGGGCGTAGATATCCTGCACGTTGGCCACACCGCCGGGGATGCTGGCGACCAGGCTGTCGATTTGAGCCTGGGGCAGTCGGACCAGCGGCAGCATGTCCGGGGTGATGCGTTGGCAATCGCTGGCGATGGCATTGACGGGTACCTGCACCTGGTGCCGGTTGCCGGCGGCGGCCGCCAGTGCGACCAGGGTCGGCTGACCGAACAGCACGCCCACATCGGCGTTAAGGCCGACCTGGCGCATGCGCTCGATCAGCTTCACCGCCAGCAGCGAGTGGCCGCCCAGCTCGAAGAACTGGTCGTGGCGGCCAACCTGCTCGACGCCGAGCAACTCGCTCCAAAGCCCCGCCAGGGTGGTTTCCAGCGCCCCCTGTGGCGCCTGATATTCACGCCGCGCGAACGCTTCGGCATCCGGCACCGGCAACGCCTTGCGATCCAGCTTGCCGTTGGTGGTCAGCGGCAAGCTGTCCAGCGTTACGAAGGCGTTGGGCACCATGTAATCGGCCAGAGACAGCAACAACTGCGTGCGCAACGCGGCGGCGGAAGGCTGGGCACCTTCGGTGGCAATCAGATAGGCCACCAGGCGTTTATCTCCCGGCTCGTCTTCACGCACCACCACCACCGCTTCACGCACGCCGTCGCAGGCCGCGAGACGGGCTTCGATTTCACCCAGTTCAATACGGAAACCGCGGATCTTGACCTGGTCGTCGTTACGCCCCAAGTAGTCGATGCTGCCGTCCGCCTGCCACCGCCCCAGGTCGCCGGTGCGGTACATGCGCGCACCGGGCGTGGGGTCGAAGGGATCGTGCAGAAAGCGCTCGGCGTTGAGTTCAGGGCGGTTCAGGTAGCCACGGGCCACACCCGCGCCGCCCACGTACAGCTCACCTTCGACACCGTGTGGCAGCGGCCGGCCCTGGGCGTCGAGGACGTACAGGCGCAAGTCCGGAATACGCCCGCCGATCGGGCTGGTACCGACCAATTGCGCATCCGCCGCTGTCAATGCGCGGTAGGTCACGTGCACGGTGGTTTCAGTAATGCCGTACATGTTCACCAGTTGCGTGCCGCTGTTGGCCATGCGCGCATACCAGGGCTTGAGAATCGCCGGTTCCAGGGCTTCGCCACCAAAAATGACCTGGCGCAGAGAGTGCTTCAACGCACTCTGGCCTTGAGCGGCGATCAACGAGCGAAAGGCGCTCGGCGTCTGGTTGAGGATGGTGACGCCCGCGCTGCACAGCAGCGCGTAGCATTCGTCCGGCGAGCGGCTGGTGACTTGCGGCACCACCAGCAGTTGGCCGCCGTGAATCAGCGCACCCCAGATTTCCCACACGGAGAAATCGAAGGCGAACGAGTGGAACAAGGCCCACACGTCCTCGGGGTTGAAACCGAACCAGGCATCGGTGGCGGTGAAGAGCCGCGTGACGTTGGCGTGTTCGATCATCACGCCTTTGGGCAGACCGGTGGAGCCCGAGGTGTAAATCACATAGGCCAGGCTGGTCGCGCTAAGGCCTGCAACGTGCGGGTCCCGTATCGATTCCTGGTGCAGGCTCGGCGCGTCCAGATCAATCACCGGCACCGCCAGTTCGGCCACCAGCGCCTGGGTCGCCGCCTGCACCAGCACCGCTACCGGCGCGCTGTCCTGCAAGGTGTAGCTGATGCGCTCCTGGGGATACGCCGGGTCGATCGGTACATAACCGGCGCCGGCCTTGAGGATGCCCAGCAGCCCGACGATCATTTCCAGGCCGCGCTCAACGCAGATTGCCACCCGGTCATCCGGGCGCACGCCCAGGCTTAGCAGACGGTGCGCCACCCGGTTCGCGCGCTGGTTCAATTCGGCGTAGCTCAAGCGCTGCTCGTGGAACACCACGGCGGTGGCATCGGGTCGTGAGGCAGCCTGGGCTTCAAACAACCCATGCAGGGTGGCATCGCTGGCCGGCTTGCTGGAGCCGGCGTTCCAGTGTTGCAACAGCGCGCGATCGCGCTCGGTGGTCAGCGAGAAGTCATTCACCGCCAGCGCGGCATTGTCCAGCGCTTGCTCCAGCACGTAGGTGAAGCGCTCCGCCAGGCATTGGATTTCCTCGGCATTGAAATACGCTTCGTTGTAGACGTAATGGGCCCATGCCTTGTCTTTCAGGTTGCTTGCACGCAGGTGAAAAGCCAGGGGCATCTGCTCGTGGCTGTTGGTGACCTTGACCGAGTCGCCCAGCCCTTGCGCGAACTGGTACAGATGATCGTCCTGTTCGTAGGACAAGGTCACATCGAACAGCTGCCCGCCTTCGTTGCGCAGGTTCAAGCCACTCAAGGGGAAACGCTGGTGCCGGTAATCCTGCTTGAGCCCGTCGCGCACCGCACAGATCACTTCGCTAAAAGTCAGCTCGCGACCGAGGCTGAAGCGCACCGCGCTGACCTGGGTAAACATGCCAACGGTGCCTTTGAACTTGCCCGTGCGGTTGAGCAAGGGCAGGCCCACCACCCATTCATCGCGCTGCGTCACACGGGTGAAATAGACATACATGGCAGCCAGCAGCACATGGTAGGTCGAGGCCTGCAGGTCTTTGGCCAGCTCCCCCATGCGCTCATGCAAAGCCACCGGGAACGGCCGTGCGTAATGCCGGCCCGGGGCCTTGCCCTTGGCGAATTGGTTGTGATGACGCGCGGTGAACAACGGCTCCGGCAGGCTCTGGTATTTCGCCTGCCAGTAGTCACGGTCCTTGGCATACCGCGCCGACTCACGGTAGCGCAGGTCGTCGTGGATGAAGTCCAGGTAAGACGTGGCGTCCATATCCGGTTGCCGCGCTTGGAGCAGGTCACTGTACAGCGCGCCAAGCGATTGCAGCATCTCACCGAAAGCCCAGCCATCGAGGATGATGTGGTGGGCCTGGTTGATCGACCAGTAATGGGTGTCGGCCAGTTTGATCAGGAAAAACCGGCACAGCGGCGCCTCGGTCATGGGGAATGAGCGCGCCATGTGCTCTTCAACGAAGGCCATGGCCGTGCTGACCGGATCGGCCTGTGTGGAGAAATCCAGAAATGGCACCTCGACCTTGATCGCCGGCACGAACGCCTGCAACGGAACACCGTCGGCATCCGTCTCCTCAACCAGGGTGAGGCGCAGGGCATCGTGCTTGTCCACCATCAATTGCACGGCACGCTGCATCACTTCGGGGACGATCGGCCCCTGGATCTCCAGGTAGTTGCCGATGTTGTACAGCGGCGAATCGCCCTGGCTGATCTGGTCGAGCCAAATGGCTTTTTGCGCGGCGGTCAGCGGGAAGGTTTGAGGCTTCATACGATCTCCTGCGCAACAGCGGCAAAAACGACGTTGGAAAGGAGTTTTTTCGCGACAAGGTCGCCCATGGCCACTGCAGAAAAACGGTTCATAAAAGCCTTCTCAGAATTTTGTCAGTGCCACCTGGGTCACAGCGCAGCAGCGAGGGAAGTTGAGGCGAAAAAATACTGTTGAAAATGACAACTCAAAACATCATCAGGGGGACTGAGCAGCAACGCCTTACGCGGCCGAAACAACCACCCACAGCACGACCTAATGAGCGCATTGGCAAATTTAAGCATTCGCGTTTTTGGCTGTATGTCACCCGAAACCCGGACAATTGTCGGGCATCGAAATATTTTGCAAGATCGCCGCTATTTAATTGATAAATATGGCTTTTTTGATGCAAAAAAAGCACGAGACCGATCGCCTTGAAGGCTACCGGTGTCGTGCAAAAAGACGGCTTGCGCCAACGCTTGAATCAGGCGCGGCGATCCTGGGCGACGAGGCTTACATCGGAGACGATATGGCCATCCAGCAGCTTGATCACACGATCGGCCAACTGGAAGTATTGATCATCATGGGTGATGATCAGAATGGTCTTGCCGCGGCGTTTGAGTTCCGGCAGCAACTCTTCATAGAAGAAGCGTTTGAAGGGTGGATCCTGGTCTGCCGCCCACTCGTCAAGCACATACACCGGGCGGTCTTCCATGTAGGCACACACCAGGGCCAGGCGTTTTTGTTGGCCGTAGGACAGCTCTTTGGTCGTGGAATAACCCAACCCTTCGATCTTGATCTTGTCGGCCAAGCCCAGGGCGCCGAGGTACTTTTGCGCCAGGTCCGGGTTGACCTCTTCGCCTTCCGGACCAATCAACCGGTTGAACAGATGAAAGTCGCTGAACACTGCGGAAAACAGATCGCGGTAATCGCTGCGGTTGTCATCAGTGACGGCAACGCCATCCAGCAGAATCTGCCCGGACTGAGGCACGTACAACCCGCACAATGCCTTGACCAGGGTACTTTTGCCGCAGCCATTGCCACCAATGATGTAGATCAGCTCACCGCTGTTGATGGTCAGGTCAACCGGCCCGAGGGCAAAACCGCTCTCGGCGTCGGCACCGCGGTAGTTCATCACCACGCCTTTGAGGGTGATTTCCTGCCAGTGCTTTTTGTGCTCAAGGCGCAGGACATTGCTGGTTTCCGGCTCGCCTTGCTCGGCATGGTGCTCATTGATCAGGAAGCCGAAATCGGCCAGGCGGGTGATCGCAATCCGGCCCTGCGCTACCACCGGCATGGTGCTGATCAACAGGCCCAGCGGCCCGAGGATGTACATCACGGTCAGGACGCTGGCGGTCAGCACCTGGCTGTCGGTGACGGTCAGCAGCGGCAAGGCAAACACCAGGCTGCCAATCAACAAGGACTGAGTGACCAGCCCCATGTTTTCCGCGCCGAGGTACCACAGGTGCTCGATGAAGTTGAAACGCGCTACCCGCGTCGACGATTCCTTGATCGCCGAACGGCCAAACCAGCGCCGACGGATGCCGTTGAGCTTGAGCTCCTTGAGGCCAAAGACCAGACCGTGGGTATGCTCGTTGAAGGCGGTGAACTCATCACGCACACGACCAGTGAACTTCACCCCGCCAAGGAACAGAAACACATACAACATGGCGCCCAGCACCAATAGCGACAGCGTCAACGCAAACACCGTCCATGACAGGTAGGCCAGGTAGGCCAGGCCGAACATGAATACCGTGGCTTCCACCAACATCACCGGCATCACCAACAAGGTGGCGTTGAGTTGCGGAATGTCAGTGGTCAACAGTGTCAGCACATTGGGTGGGCCGCGCCGATCGACTTCTTCAAGGGGCGACGAGAGGATTTTCTGGCACAGCGCGATGCGCAGGCGCGTCATCAGCTTCATGTTGGCGTAAGCGGGAAACAAGGTCGCGCCGTTACGAAACGCCAGCGCCACCACGCTCAAGCCAATAAACCAATACAGCAGGTGCAAGCGCGATCCCTGCTCGTAAATAGCCTGGTTGACCACGTTGACCACCGCGATCGCCGCCACACCACTGACGATGCCGGTGACCAGGGAAAAGAACGCCAGCCAGGGATGATTTTGCCAAAGCAGGCGCAAGACCGAGCCCGGCTTGGGCGGCTTCTCATGCTTTTTGTTCATGGACCAACTCCTCAAATACACGCAAGACCGCGCATGGCCCGCCAGACAAGGCCGCTGCTACCGGCCCTGTTGCCGGCGCCGCCAAGTGTACGGATTGGCACAAATTCGGCTGTCCCCGAAAGCCTGTACAAAACGCGGACCGAGACAAATACACACCACCGGGGCGGATGGCCCCTGCGAATGTCCCCTCTTTCCATTGCAGACCGGCGCAGCATGAATGGGCCTAATACGGTCCCGAGCCGGACCCCTCAGGAGTAAAAGGTGGCTGCTCTGATCGCTCACCCACCTCTTAAAAGAACAGCGCCATCAAGGATGATTGGACTATGGAAATGACGAGCAGCATGCAAATTGCGGACAGCCCGCACTTCTATTTCGTACTCGGCGAATTGGTTTCCAGTACCGACCAGGATCACTTCGCACTCAATATGCTCAAGCTGATCGCCAAGCTCCTGCCGGTCACGGCGTTGACACTCAGCGAGTGGACCCTGGACAAGTCAAACAATAGCCTGATCGATATCAAGCCTCTGGGCACGGCCGGCAACCCCGCCGACATCCCCGTCCAACAAGCGAACAGCGCCACTGCCAACCCTCCCCTGCTCAAGGAAGTGCAGGAGATGGAGGGCTCGTTGCTGATCCGCCTGAATACGCGAACCAAAGGGGCAGCGGGCAAGGCGTCACGCGTTGCGGCGCACGAGTGCACCCTGGTATCGCGCGATGGCAGCCGGCGCTGCGTGGTGACGCTGTATCGGTCCCATACGCAGAAGGATTTTTCCTTGAGTGAATTGTCGCTGCTGAAAAACCTCTCCGAAGCCTTGCTGCCATTGATTGAAAGCTATGCCCAGTTCAGCCGCCAAAGTGCGTTGCGCAAAATGGGCAGCTGGATGGCGCCCCCGCTCAGCGACACCGAACCGTCGCACATTCATCGTGAGTTTCAAAAACGTCTGTCGCTGTGCGATGTCACGCTCTCAACCCGCGAACAGGAAGTTTGCCTTGGCTTGCTCAACGGCGGAACCGTGCCGGAAATAGCCGAGAAATTACGTCTCAAGAACAGCTCTATCGAAACCTATCTCAAGCGTGCGACAGCAAAGCTTGGGGTCAGCGGCCGACACGGATTGACCAAGTGGACGGTCGGCACCTAACGACATTCAAGAAACGGGTTACTGCGCTGCAACCCGTTTTTCCCTTTGCATGAGGCTGGCCAATGAACAAGTTTGCTTTCTCTGCGGTGGCGGTTGCAGTGGCACTGAGCGGGTGCTCACTGATCCCTGACTACCGGCAACCGGCAGCTCCGGTGACCACGCAATACCCGCAAGGCCCAGCCTATGCTGGCGCTGCAGGTAGCGTCAGCGAAGACGTTGCCCGCCAGGGCTGGCGCACGTTGTTCCATGACCCCGCCTTGCGGCAGTTGATCCAGACCGCTCTCACCGAGAACCGCGACCTGCGTGTGGCGGCGCTGAATGTCGAGGCGTACCGCGCGCAGTACCAGATCCAGCGCGCCGACCTGTTCCCGGCGGTCTCGGCGACGGCAGGCGGCACCCGCCAGCGGGTGCCGGCGAGCATTACCAAGACCGGTAAGGCGGCGATCACTTCGACGTACTCCGCGAACCTGGGCATCAGTGCCTATGAGCTGGATTTCTTTGGCCGCATCCGCAGCCTCAGCGAGCAGGCGATGCAAGCGTACCTGGCCACCGAGCAAGCGCAGCGCAGTGCCGAACTGAGCCTGGTCGCCAGCGTGGCCAATGCGTACCTGACCTGGCGTGCCGACCAGGAATTACTCGCGCTGACACGCCAGACCCTCGCCTCTTATGAGGAAAGCCTGCGTCTGACGACCCGCAGCCTGCAGGTGGGTACCGCGTCATCGCTGGATGCCGCCCAGGCGCAAACCAGTGTCGAAAACGCCCGCGCCAACCTTGCGCGCTATGAGCGACTGGTGGCCCAGGACCGCAATAGCCTGACGCTGCTGGTTGGCACCGCACTGCCGGAATCCCTGCCGAGCCTGCCGCTGTCGAGCAACCTGATCGCCCAGGTGCCCGCCGGCCTGCCGTCGGACCTGCTGCAACGCCGGCCCGACATTCTGCAAGCCGAATACCAGCTCAAATCCGCCAATGCCAACATTGGTGCGGCCCGCGCAGCGTTCTTTCCCAGTGTCAGCCTGACCGCCAACGCCGGCGCGTCCAGTTCGCAACTGTCGAGCCTGTTCAAGGGCGGCTCCGGCAGCTGGACATTCCAGCCGCAGATCAACCTGCCGATCTTCAACGCCGGCAGCCTGCGCGCCAGCCTCGACTACGCCAAACTGCAAAAAGACATTGGCGTGGCCCAGTACGAGAAAGCCATCCAGACCGCCTTCCAGGAAGTGTCCAACGGCCTGGCGGCACGCCAGACTTACAACGACCAACTGAACGCCCAACGCGATCTGGTGCAGGCCGACCAGACCTATTACAACCTCGCTCAACGCCGCTATCGCCAGGGCGTGGACAGCAACCTGGTGTTCCTCGACGCACAGCGCTCGTTGTTTTCGTCGCAGCAGGGGTTGATTACCGACCGTTTGGCGCAGCTGATCGCCGAAGTCAACCTGTACACCGCCCTCGGCGGCGCATGGGGGGAACCGACCCGACTGGCCGCTGCCGAGACGCGGCCATGAGCACCTTCGAGCCCGGGCAATATGTGCGCCTGCGCTCGGGGGGCAAAAGGATGCTGGTCAAATCGTCACAGGGGGCGGCGCCATTTCCCCACTCCGCACTGGTGCTGTGTGAGCACGAAGAGAAAAAACGCAGGGTGCAGGGGTTTTACATCGCCACCAACCTGAAGCTGGCAAGCGCTCCTCAAAAGTAATGATTGTAAAGGGCTATGGCCGACGGGCAGCAGAAGGCATTAGGTGGCCCGTTATCGACCGAGAGTGAACGATCCAACAGCCAATCTGTAGTAGCCCTGGTTGATCGAAATCGGCTAGTCACAATCATGGATACCGCTTTTGCTGCATCTGGCTATGTTGGGTCTGATGAGCACAGGTTATCCGAACCTATTGCAACGTTGAGCGAGATGAAACTGACAGAGCCGATAGCGATGCCCTCCTCGCCTTTAGTGTTGGCGGAACTGGCCGCCAGCACCCGTGCCGCCGCAGACGCGTTCATCGCCGCCGGTACCGCGGCCAACACCGTGCGCAGCTACCAGAATGCTAACAGCAATAGTTGTGAAAAATCACAGCACTCCACTGCCAACTGCGCCACATTCTGATTCAGGCCAAATTGGCGATCGGTACGATGAAGCGCCGCATAGCGAATTCTCGGCAATCCTGGCTTTGTGACCAATGCGCGCAACGCTCCGCGCTCGATCAGATGAGAAAGACAGGCTTTGGGCAGATAACTTACGCCCACTCCGGACAATGTCAGACCAACCTGCACCAGCAAGTTGTGACTGGTGAGGGTCTTGGGCATTTGCACGTCATGAGCTGCCAGCCATCGTTCATAGACCAGGCCTGTGCCTGACTGGGACCCCTGGGTCAGCACTGTGAACCCGGCCAGGACTTCAAGGCTCACAGGATCCGGATCAGCTATCAGGCTTGGAGCACACATCCAGGCGTTCTCGACGCTTTGAAGTGGCGTACTGACGAACCGGGCATCGTTGAACACGTCCGGCACGATGACCAGGTCGAGTTGGTCGTTTTCCAGTTTTCGAAACAACTCACTGCTCAGCTCCACCGATGGCTCGATCTGTACTTTTGGATAAGTCTGGCGCAACGCATCGACGAGCGCGGGTAACCAGGTTAATGCCGTAAGTTCCGTGACACCCAATCGAAAGCGTCTTACCAGTACCTCCCGGGCGCTGACCCGTTCAAGCAGATAATCGCGGCGCTCGAGCAAATCCTTGGCGTAATCCAGCAGTTCACCGCCCTTTTCGGTCAATCTCGCGTTGCGCTTACTGCGGTCGAAAATCTCCACATCGAAGGTTTCTTCCAGTTCCTGGATGCGCTTGGAAATAGCCGATTGCGACATGTTCAGCTTGTTCGCTGCCGCTTCGAAGCTCCCCAGTTCGGCAATCCAGTACAACGCGTCAATCTGCTTGAAGGTGATCATCGACTTTTCTACATGAAAAAAAGCGATGCTACTCCATAATAAAATATCGCTAAAACTGTTTGTTTATCGCTCCTAAGATCGAACCACAGCCCAAATCGGCTGCCAGTCCAATCTCAGGAGATCAGTCATGTCCTTGCCCGGTTCACGCATTTTCCCCAATCCGCCGCTGGCAGCAGCCGAAGTGCTCGAGGCTTTTGCCCACGTCGTCACGCCGCACATCAGTGACAACCTCGGCCGACACATCGGCGCCCGCGGCCTGACTCGCTATAACAGCAGCGGCAAACTGGTGGGCACCGCCCTCACCGTCAAAACCCGTCCCGGCGACAACCTGCTGATCTACAAAGCCATGAGCATGTTGCAACCAGGTCACGTACTGGTGGTGGATGCCCAAGGCGATGTCAACAACGCGGTGATTGGCGAGCTGGTGAAGCTTTACGCCCAGCAACGAGGTTGTGTCGGCTTCGTTATCGACGGCGCGATTCGTGATGTTGCCAGCTTTGCCGATACCCCTTGCTACGCTCGAAGCGTCGTGCACTGCGGCCCTTACAAAACCGGGCCCGGAGAGATCAACGTAGCAGTTTCAATCGGCGGCATGCTGGTTCAGCCAGGTGATCTGCTGGTCGGCGACGAGGACGGTCTTGTGGCGTTCTCCCAGGCTGATGCTGCCGAGATACTTCGCCGCGCCGCGCAACACGCAGCCCATGAAGAAGAGGTAAAAGCCGAAATCGCCACCGGTGCTGTTCGCCAAAGCTGGATGGACAAGGTCTTGCAACAGGCCGGCCTGGCCGATTGAGGAGAACATCATGAGCACTGCTTTTTTGTCTTATCGGGTGTTGGGCATTGAGCCTTCGCCGAGTATTGCCGCCAACGCTTTAGTGACCGAGTTGCGCGCCCAGGGCCGGGACATCGTCAACTTCACCTTGGGCGAGCCGGACTTCGATACCCCCGAACATATTCTTCGTGCCGCCAGCGCCGCGATGCACAGCGGTGACACGCATTACACCGCGACCAATGGAACACTGGCTTTGCGCCAGGCAATTTGCCTCAAGCTTGAGCGCGACAATGGATTGCACTATGCCGCTGACGAAGTGATTGCCGGTTGCGGTGGCAAGCACATCATCTATCACGCCCTGGCTGCGACCCTGAACCTTGGCGATGAAGTCATCGTGCACACGCCCTACTGGGTTTCATACCCGGATATCGCCCGACTGAACGACGCCACGCCGGTGATCATTCCTGGTGACGAAAGCAACGGCTTCAAGCTGTCGCCCGAAGCATTGGAGCAAGCGATCACACCACGCAGCAAATGGGTCATTTTAAATACCCCAAACAACCCGAGTGGCGCGGTCTACAACGAAACCGAATTGCTGGCTCTGGCGGCGGTGCTGCGCAGGCACCCTCACCTTCTGATCATGGCCGACGAAATTTACGAACAATTTGTCTACGGCGACGCCGTGCATGTGTCGCTGACCAGACTCGCTCCGGATCTCAAGCCGCGCACGCTGATTGTCAATGGCGCGTCCAAGGGCTACGCCATGACCGGTTGGAGAATCGGCTTCGGCGCAGGCCCCGCCTGGCTGATCGCGGCCATCGGAAAATTGCTTTCTCAGACCACGACATGCCCCAGTTCGGTGAGCCAGGCTGCAGCCGTGGCAGCGTTTGCCGGGGACCAGGCACCCATTGCCGAAATGCGCGAGGTGTACCAACAACGCCGAGACCACATGCTGGCGTTGCTAGGCCCCATTGACGGGTTGAGCTTCACCCCGCCGGACGGCGCCTTTTATGTGTTTGCCAACGTCAGCGGACTCATAGGTAAAACCGCTGAAAGTGGAGAGCGCATAGACAGTGATTCGCAGTTGGTCTCCTACCTGCTCAAGGAGCACGGACTGGCCACGGTCAGCGGTGCGGCGTATGGCATGTCGCCGTACATACGCCTGTCATTCGCCAGCTCCCTGGATGTCATCGAAGAAGGTTGCCGTCGACTCAAAGACGCGTGCCAACGATTGCGCTGACGGCTCATCGCAACACCCGACAGCCAGCGGACGGCTGCTCACTGACTGCCTAGAACAACACTCATAATCATTGTCATCAAATGAGGCATCCCCATGCACAAGCCCCGTATCGCGCTGGTATGGCAAATCATGATTGGCCTGCTGGCCGGCATCGCCATCGGCGCCCTGTTGCACCGCTTTCCCGAGTCCCGTCCGTGGCTGGTCGACAACCTCCTGCAACCGGCGGGCGACATTTTCATCAAGCTAATGAAAATGATCGTCGTCCCCATCGTGTTTTCTTGCATGGTGGTCGGTATCGCCGGTCACGGTGACGGCAAATCCCTGGGCCGTATCGGGATCAAATCACTGAGCTATTTCTTCAGCATTACGACGCTGGCAATCATCGTCGGTCTTGTGATTGGCAACCTTCTCAAGCCTGGGGCCGGCACCGATCTGGCAAGCCTCAAAGCCGCCGCCATCACTCTGCCAACCAGTAACGCAGCCGGTCATGGGCTTGGGCAGATCATCGTCGGAATCATCCCCGACAATGTGATCAATGCCATGGCACAGGGCAGCCTGCTCTCAGTGCTGTTTTTTGCCGTGATGTTTGGCCTCGGCGTTTCCAAACTGACCAACGAACGCAAGGAACCGGTCATTGCGCTACTGCGTGGCGTGTCGGAAGCCATGTTCAAGGTCACA
Organism: Pseudomonas protegens; assembly: GCF_013407925.2. NCBI lineage: Bacteria > Pseudomonadati > Pseudomonadota > Gammaproteobacteria > Pseudomonadales > Pseudomonadaceae > Pseudomonas > Pseudomonas protegens. The sequence goes on from NZ_CP060201.1 coordinate 6,713,344, forward strand.
TCGATGATCATGGCCTACTCGCCCATCGGCGTATTCGGAATGATCTCCGTGACCGTGGCCAACTTTGGTTTTAGCTCACTCCTGCCCTTGGCCAAGCTGATCATGGTGAGCTACGTGGCGATTGCCTTCTTCGTCCTCGTCGTACTGAACCTGGTAGCACGATTCTGTGGGATTAATCTGTTCGCGCTGATGCGTCATATCAAGGATGAATTGATTCTCGCTTTTTCGAGCGCCAGTTCGGCGGCGGTAATGCCGCAGCTCATGAAGAAGCTTGAAACCTATGGTGTGCCACCCTCTCTGGTCAGCTTCGTAGTTCCAGTGGGCTACTCGTTCAACCTCGACGGCGCTTCGCTGTTCCTCGGCATTGGCACTTTGTTCGTCGCACAGCTTTACGGCATCGATCTGAGCTTCGGCGACCAAGCTTTGCTTGTGGTCACCATGGTGCTGACTTCAAAAGGGGCGGCAGGCGTCCCAGGGTTCATGTTCGTTATTTTGTCAGCCACGCTCGCCAGTGCGGGACTGCCACTTGAGGGTATTGCATTCATCGCCGGGGTTTACCGACTCATGGAGATGCCGACAACCGCCCTGAATGTGTTGGGCAACGCATTGGCTCCATTGGTCATCGCGAAATGGGAGGGGCGCGCTGCGCATTGTCTGAAGGCAACGCCGGCCTGAGCGTAAAAGCCCTGCCTAGGCACTGGCAACATTAAGTGCCTAGTGCTTCACCATCGAATCGGATTAGCTGACGCACCCTGTACTCTCAAAAAGTCCTGGGTACAGCAAAGACCCTGACAATTTCCTCAGCACAAGCGGCGTCATAAAACCTACTCTCATAAAAATCAAAAGCAGTTTCTGCCCCACAACTAGAAAAACGTTTCTTTACTTCCTTCATTTCCTTAGACGCAAGCCCCCTATCATTTTTTCGTACTTCTTCCAAAAAACCGACTGAGGCTGGTTTTGTGTAAATAAATATATTAGGCATGAGAACGCCTTGCTCTTCCAATCCTGCAAAATCTGTAAAACTTACGGCAAAAAAATATCCTTATCTCTTGAAATCTCCAAGAGCCTTAAAGTATTTAAAACAAACAAGGCGAGCCCAGTCAGGAAATCAGAAACTCCGTTGCGGCTCATCTCATTCATCAAGTGCTTTAAGCGGCTATATCTTGATACAAGCGGAATCTCTTCAAAGCTTTCATAATCCTCAAAGAATACGCGCATATCATTATACGATTCTTTACTGATTACCTTGTTATAGAGGTCTGTCAGCTTCATTTCCAGGGAGTACTCCATTACTTGGCTACCACTACTTTCACGAGGATCGCCTAAGCTTCAAGCTCATAAACCTCAATGTCACGACCCATAACATATAGGTCCCCATCCTGGCGTATTTCATCAATCGATGCTGGATCAGCATCCAAAGGGTAATTCCCATCAATATCGACACACCAATACTCGTCAATTTTCAACAACCGAACCCCCGAGCAAATTGAATTGAATTGATACCCACTAACTTTTGCACTCAGCTCTTCAACACCGCGGACAACCACTTTAACCTTCTTCCAAACATTTCCATCAAGCCGATGATCTCTGGCATGAAATAAAAGTTGTGCCGCGAGTCGCTCGCCTGGTGCATAACTAAACTCAAACGACAATAGCAACCCATCTTCAAAACGATGAAAGGCTTGCAATACATCACTTATTTTGGCTGCAGTTTCTGACATATTCATTTTCCTTTTGAACATCCGCGAATTTGAAACGCTTCATGCCTGGCGTCGCCATGTCCCCCAGGAGCGCTCACCCCTCCACCGCCTGATAAACCACCCGATGCGCCTCGGTCGGCAGCGGCACTTCCCACTTGAACAGCATGCGGCGGATATCATCGTTGCGCAGCGAGGTGTCGCGCTTCTGGTTGCGCCGCATGATCTCGTCCTCGGGCCGCTCCAGGTAAAGAATTTCCACCTCGGCGCCGTAACCATAGAGCAAGTCCAGGGTGCGGCTGCGCATCTGCGCCGACAGGTGCGTGGAGTTCCAGACAAAGGGTCTGTGCTCGCGCAGCAAGGCCTTGGCCCGGTCGATGGCGTAGTGCGCAGCGGCGCCTTCGTTCTGTCCGTGGCGCAGGCCCAGGGCTTGGCGGGCGTCGTCGAACGACACCACCGGCAGCTCCGGGTGATGCTGTGCGGCCCAGGTGTCCTTGCCGCTGGCCGGCAGGCCCGAGAGCATCACCACTGAGGAACCCTGCGGCGCGTGCAGCGGGTAGTCGGGGTGTACCCGGGCGCCTCGCAGGTACTGAATGCGTGTGTAGTCGTCAGCAAAGGCCCGTGGTCCGTGCAGGCAGCCCTCCTCCTGCGCCAGTTCGCGCCACAGCTCGATGGCATCCAGCACATCGGCCTTGCCGGCGTAGTGGCGCCCCTGCATATCGGCCTCGGCCACGGCACAGAGCATCCACAGCGGCAGTTCCCAGGACAGTTTGTGCAACAGGAACTCGGCGCTGCGGCCGCTGCGATCACCCTGCAGAGCGAAGAACGGCACCTGGTGCACGGCGATGATGCGGCAAATCTGCTCGCGCAGCTCGAAAGGCACGCCGGCGCGCCACAACAGCAGCCGCGCGTCCACTGCGCCCCGGCGCGAGTGACCGGGCTGGCCGATCCGCCCGGTATCCGGGTCGATCACCGTGGTGTCGGGCTTGGCGATATCGTGCAACAGGGCGGCGAAGAACAGCACAAAGCGCTGCTCGGCGCTGGCCTGCTGGTAGGCGGATTGCGCCAGCAAGGCTTCGACCACCAGGCGGGTATGAATCCACACATCGCCTTCGGCGTGGTAGGTCGGGTCTTGCGGTGTCTCGGCCAGGCGCGCCAGGGCCGGAATAGCCGCCAGGCAGGCGGCGACGTCCATATCGCGCCCCGGCTCGGGGACCAGTTGTTGCAGTTGTCGAATGTCCATATCGGGATGCTCCTTCAGTAGCCGTGGCGTGGGCCCTGCCAGTCCATGGACAGGCGCGGGGCATAGAGGTCGACGCCGTCGGCCAGCTGATTGGGGATGAAGGGTTGGTTGGCATGGTGCTGGTCGGCATCGAGGATGGCCTGGACGAAGTCCTGGCGTACCCACTTGAGTCGGCCGAGGGTCTGCTGCTCGTCCTCGAGCTTCAGGTACAGGCCTTCCATGCGACTGGAGCGGTCGCACTGGCGCCAGGCACGGGCCAGGTCGAGGCCTTCGCGGCGCACCACTTGCTCGAACACCTCGCGCCAGCGCGCGGTCTTGGCCAGCGAATCGCCCACCAGCGCCAGCAGCTCGGCATGCCGGCGCGGCGCCGGGCCTTCGTACAGCACCGGCACCGACAGCACCGGCCCACCTTCTAGCAGGCGCCGGCGCGCAGCGGTGGAGAGGAACAGCCCGGTGGCGCGGTCCCACACATCGAACTCGCAGAAGTAATGTGGCAAGCGGTCGTAGAACACCGAGTGTTTCTTGTGCAGCCATTCGCCATACAGCACGAAGCGATCTTCCAGGCGCTCCAGCAACCAGTGTTCGTGAGCCACGGCCCATTGCTTGAACAGATTGAACTGGCGCTCGCGCCCACCGCCAGTGAGGTAGTGACCGCGAGATTGCAGGCGCAACTCGCCGCCTGCGCTGAAGCTGATGCCGGCGTTGGCACCATCGAGTTTTTCTTCCACCACCAGCCACTGCCCGGCCAGGGCGGCATAGCGCACCTGGCCAGTGTCAGTGTCGCCATCTTGCAGGCGCGAGCCTTGCAGATGGGGCGTGCGGGGGTATTTGAGCAGTTCCAGGTTGTGCGCAGTGGCACGAATATCCATGTGCATGGGTTTGTCCTCGAAAACAGAGAAAAACCAACGACAGGATCAGGCAGGCATGGCAATCAAGCGCCGCCGCGCATAGGCACGGGCAGCCATCAGGCAGGATGGACCGTCGTCGGTATCAGGCGTGTTGGCTGGCGTAGGGCACTGGCTTCACCACTTGGAGAAAAGGTTGCAGAGGCTTCAGGGCGCGCATTCAACAGCAGATAGCGGCATCCGGTCAAGCACCGGAGCTGCTCCTCGCCCCGCGCCCCGCTTCGCCTCATGGCTTGCCGCGCATGCTGTTGCGCCATATGCGGTAGGCCCTGATCCCCGAACGCACCGAACTGAACAGCAACTGGCCGTCCATTTCCCGGGTCATCCCCGAGCGTTCCAGCATCGTCAGGAAAGTACCGCGGGCACGGGCGATCGCGAAGTAGATGCCCTGGGCGGCCAGGGTTTCGCGGATTTCCCGCAGCACCGCGATGCCGCTGACATCGATATCGGTCACCGCCTCGGCATTGAACAGCACCACCTCGGGCTGGCTCTCGCGCTGCACGGTGTCCAGCAGGCGCATCTTGAAGTAGTCGGCGTTGAAGAACAGGATCGCGTCGTCGAAGCGATACACCACCAGGCCGGGCACGGTGTGCGCTTGCGGGTACTGGCGGATGTCCACCTGGCCTTCGATGCCCGGCATCCAGCCCAGCACCGCGTCGGTGGGTTGGTAGATGCTGTACAGCAGGCGCAGGATGGCCAGGGTCACGGCGAAGATGATGCCCGGCAGCACCCCCAGGCCCAGCACGCTGACGGTGGTCAGCAGGCACAGCCAGAACTCGAAGCGGCTGAGACGGTAGATCTGCTTCAGGGACTTGACGTCGAGCAAGCCCCAGCCCGCCATCAACAGCACCGCGCCCAGGGCCGGCTGCGGAATCCACGCCATGGGCGCGGTGAAAAACAGCAGAATCAGCGCAATCGCCAGGGCCGCGATGATGCCCACCAACTGGCTCTTGCCTCCGGCCATGTCGTTGACCGCGGTACGCGAATCCGCGCCGCTGATGGCAAAGCCCTGGGAGGCACCGGCCGCCAGGTTGCTCAGGCCCAGGGCGATGAATTCATGGTTGGCGTTGATCGCGTAGCCATGGCGCGCGGCGAAGCTGCGGGCCGTGAGCATGGCGCTGCAGAAACTCACGGTGGCGATGCCCAGCGCGTCGCGCAGCAGGCTCTTGCTTTCCTCCAGGCTGGTCTTGGGCCAGGACAACTCGGGAATCCCGGCCGGCACATGACCGAGGATCGCCACCCCGAGGCGGTCGAAGCCCAATAGCCCGGCCAGCAAGGTGAACAGCGCCACCGTCAGCAGCGCTGCCGGCAGCCGCGGGTAGCGTCGCGGCAGCCAGATCAACAGGCCCAGGCTGGCCAGGCCAACGGCCAGGGTCAGGCCATGGATCTCCCCCAGCCGCTGGAGAAAGTCCGCCAGCCCCAGAATGAAGCCGTCGCCTTCGATCTTGAAACCCACCACCTTGCCCATTTGCCCGGCGATCAGGCTCAGACCGATGCCGTTGAGGTAGCCGATGAGGATCGGCCGCGAGAAGAAGCTGGCGATAAAACCCGCCCGGGCGATCCCGGCGGCGATCAGCATCAGGCCCACCAGCACGGTGACGATCATCGACAACTCGACGGTACGCTGCAGGTCGCCCATGGCCAAAGGCGCCACGGCCCCGCCGAGCATGGCGCAAGTGGCGGCATCGGGGCCTACCATCAACTGCCGCGAGCTGCCGACCAAGGCATAGACGATCATCGGCAGCACACAGGCGTAGAGCCCGTACTGCGGCGGCAGGCCGACAATCTGCGCATAGGCGATGGCAATCGGGATCTGGATAGCCGCCACGGACAACCCGGCCCGCAGGTCGGCGCGAAACCATTCACGGCGGTAGTGCAGCAAGTTGGACAGGCCAGATAGACAGCGGGATAACGACATGCCGGGTCCTTTCGAAATAATCCGTTTTATTCTTTGGCCGCGCTCTGGCGGCCCTCTTGTTTGGCCCGGCGACGCGGGCGCGTATTCAAGCGAATCGGGCCACTTGGCGCCATGAGCTGGAGCAGCTTTTGCGTCGATTCACCCAGATGATTGGCCATGGGCAACCCGCTGGCGCTTGTGGGCCGGTGCCCACCGCTGTTCAACGTCACCGGTTGCGCCAGCCCTGAACCGTGATGGCAATCAGCGGTCAAAATAATCGGTCAAATCCATCCATCTCTGCACATAACCCTCTAATCTTGGCGGCACGTTTTGCAGGTCGTTGCGGTCGGTCTTTGTCGGTGTCGAATACGCAGCGTTAATCCGAGAGCATGAAATGCCACTGTCTGTTGAGTTACTGCCATGACTCATGTGAGTCAATCGTTGCGCCAGTGGGGGGCGCTGATCCTGACGCCGCTGCTCGCGCTGATGGCCTGGGTGCCCTCGGTGTCTGGCGCAGAACCCCTTGGCTTCGACCTGTACATCGCCGAGGCGCCGCCTTTATCGATGCTGGACCAGACCGGTCTGCATGGCATCGTCGGTGATGCGACGTCGGAAGCGGCGATCCGGGCCGGTTATACGCTGCATTTTATCGAAGTGCCCTGGGCACGAGCCCAGCAAAGCGTGCGCAAAGGCGTCGACAAGCTGATCATTCCGCTGTCGCGCACGCCGGAAAGAGAAGCCGATTACACCTGGATCGCGCCCATCATGACCATGGACAGAGCCTTCTTCAGCCTGCACACGCGCGTCGAAACCCTGCAGCAGGCACGGGACACCTTTGCTCGGATCGCCGTTGGCCGGGGCAGTGCCCAAGAGCAGAAGCTTCGGGCTGAAGGCTTTGCCGACAAGCAGATCTATCCGTTTGAAATTGGCGAGAACCCGGCGCAACTGCTGCTGATGGGACGGGTCGACGCCTGGTTCAACGGCATTCCCGAAACCCAGAGCATCTGGCGCAAGGTGTCGACTCAGCCGTTGCAGGTCAGTCCGGTCTTCATGAGCACCGATCTGTACCTGGCCTGCTCCAGAAACTGCAATGCGACACTGGTGCGCAAGCTGCGCGCGGCGGTCGAGGAGCTGCGCAAGGACGGCACGCTGGAGAGAATGCGAAAATCCTACCTCGACGCTCCCTGAGCGGCCCCCTGTACTGCGCAGAACCCGGGGCGCGTTGGCACAGCCGGCGTCCCGGTCCGCAGCACGCGCTGGCCGATGCCCCTCAACGCGAGAGCATGAACGTCTCGTACTCCAGGTCATCCAGCGCCGTCGACAACCGCGCCAGCCCCAGCAGCACGCAGATCAGCAGCGACAGGGTAAAGCCATAGCCGAAGTAGCTCGGCCCCAGGTGCAGGCTGAGCAGGGTCAACCCGGCGTTGAGGGCGACGAAGAACAGGCACAGCTCCAGCACGATCGCCCGTTTGTCGAGGTAGAAAAACACGTTGAGGATGGCCATGAACACCACCTGGATGCTCACCCCGATCAGGTCGATGTAGAACAGCGGCAGGTAGTAGCTGGACATCCCCAGCCATTCCAGCAGGCGCGGCCCGAAGAGAAACAGCAGGACCACCGTCAGCCCCTGGACCTTGCAGATTTCCAGCAGGCCCTGGCGGATCGAGAAGGTCATCTCGGCTTTCAGCGAACCGATGTGCTGCAGGGTTTCGCCGTCGCGCACCGCGCGAAACAGCCGGTCGTACCACTCGGCGAAGTCGGTTTCGATCCGCACCAGGAACACCGCCATGCCGGGAATGATCGCCAGGTAGGCGAGGAAGATCGGCAGGTCATACAGGATCGAAGCGCGCAGCGGTCCGATCACCTGGCTGGAGGTGTCCGGGTTGAACCAGAAGATGAACTTGTCGATCCAGATCCCCAGGTTGTAGCAAAGCCCGGTCAGCAGCAGGCTGACAAACACCTGGCGGCGGTCGAGAAAATCAAAGGCCACCAGCTTTTCCGCGCGGTACTCGCGCAGGATGTCGTACAGGAACAGGAACAGCAGCGAGCTGTGCCCCAGCAACAGCGCCAGCAGCAGCCCTTCCATGCCCATGTGCCGCAGGAAGAACGCGCTGCCGACCATCAGTGCGTAGCCCGCCAGCATCACCAGCAGGATGCGGTTATAGGCCTTCATCCCCGAGAGGAAGATGATCACCAGCCACAGGTTGCACAGCACCACGAAGTTGGCCAGGGTCATCAGGCGGTAGATCAGCGGCTGGTCGAACAGGGTCACCAGCAGCAGGATGCCCAGCACGCCCGAGCCCAGGGTCACCAGCAACAGCACCCCCACCAGGTTCGGCAGGATGTGCTCGTACTTGCGCTCGAACAGGCGGTCGGAGACGAAACGGGTGAAAAACAGCTGCAAGCCGCCGGTGAGGATCAGCGAGGTGGCCATCAGGTAGGTCACGGTGATCAGAAACTGCCGGATCAGCACCTCCGGCACCACCAGCCCGAGGCTGATGACCCCCACCAGCATCACGCTGAGAATCGACAGCACCCAGGGCCCGGAACTGATCAGGCCGGCGTAGACATAGGCATGCAGGGTCGCGGTGTAGGAGTCGCGGGACAGAATCTTGCGCAGTTCGAAACCGATGCCGGCCATTTACACAGCCTCCTTGCGTGGGGCGCCCATGGCGGTGTCATACAGCGTGCGATAGCGCTCGATCATCAGGGTTTCGCTGTAGTAGCGGTGTACCCGCGCCAGGCCGGCGGCCTGGGCGGCTTGCCAGCGTTGCGGGCTGCGCAGCAGATCGATGATCGCCTGGGACGTGGCCTGGGGATCGGCGATCGCCACCACCTCCCCGGCCAGCCCCAGATCGCGGTCGGCCGCTTCGCCGCCCTCGATCAGTTCCCGGCAGGAGCCGACGTCGCTGCTGACCACCGGCGTGCCGGCGGCCCAGGCTTCGAGAATCACCAAAGGCTGGGCCTCGCTGATGGAGGTCAGCACCATCAGGCCCAGCTGCGGCAGGATGTCCTGGATCTTCTGGAAGCCGAGGAACAGCACCTTCTGCTCCAGGCCGAGACTGGCCACCAGGCTGCGACACTCGGCGACGTACTCGGGGTCTTCCTCTTCCGGGCCGACAATCCAGCCTTCCACCTGGGGCATCACACTGACCACGCCGCGCATGGCCCGCAGGAAGGTCTTCACGTCCTTGATCGGCACCACCCGGCCGATCAGCCCGACCACCGGCGCGATGCCGGCGGCACGGGACTCATAGGCCTGGGTCCAGAGTTGCAGGTTGATGCCGTTGGGAATCACCTGGGTGCGCTCCGGCGGCGCGCCGTCCTTGATCTGCCGCTGGCGGTTGCCGTCGTACAGGGCAATGATCTGGTCGGCGCTCTCGTAGACCAGATGACCGATGCGTTCGAAAAAGCGCACCCAGAGCATGCGGATGTAGCCGGAACCACTGTCCATGCTGTCGTTGAGCGCCTGGTTGCTGCTTTCCGCGATCCAGCTGGCCTGGGCCAGGTCGATCTTGCGTTCCTTGGTGTAGATCCCGTGCTCGCTGAGCAGGAACCGGCAGCCCCACAGCTGCTTGAGAATGCAGCCCACCAGCCCGGCGTAACCGGTGGAAATCGAATGCAGGACCCGGGCCCGCGGCATGCGCCGGGCTGCGGCGGCCAGCATCAGCAGCGGCGACTGCATGGTGCGCAGGGTCCAGAAATAGTTGACGAAGGACGGATCGGCGCAATGCTGCTCGTAGCCTTCGGTCAGCGCCTCCCAGCTGGGGCGACTGTAGAGCACGTCGTCCAGGGTGATCCGCGCCTGGGCCAGGGAATCGAGCACGCCAATGCCCAGCTCGGCGGGCGGTTTCTCCGGGTTGTGCAGGTAACGGTACAGGTTGCTCAATTCCTCCAGGGACGCCGTGTGGGCGACCCGCTTGTGCTTGGGATTGCGCCAGGCCTCCTCCAGATACACTTCTTCGATGTGCACCACGTTGGCCGGGATCTCATAGCGGCGCTGGCCGTAGGCTTCGCGCTGGCCGCCAATGAACAGCACGGAAAAGGTCAGCTGCGGCAGGCCGAGGATCATCTGGTGGATCCAGCTGGAGACACCGCCGCGCACATAGGGCCAGGTGCCTTCGAGCAGCAGGCAGACATCGGCAATGGGGGTTGGGTCGACGGCGTTTTTCATGTCCAGGTCCTTACCAGCCCGGCAAAGGGCGGACGTTGTTGCATCTGCGGCGGCAAGCTTTTGAGCAGCGCGGGAATCTCTGAATAGTTGCCGGTTTCAAAGGCGATCTCGGCCCGAAACGGCAAGACCTTGGCCGGGTCCATGCCCGCTTCCTGGGCCTGGTGCATATGCAGTCGCGCCTTGCCGATGTCGCCCCGCTCAAGGGCGATACGCCCGGCCAGCAACAGCAACTCGCCGCCCTCTCCCGCCTCCAGCGCCTGCTCGGCATGCTCACCGGCTTGCCCTAGCACGTGCTGCTGCACGCTGCCCTGGGCCAGGCCCAGGTAAGCCAGCTCCCAGTACCAGCGCGCCAGGGTCGCGTGCAAGGCGCCGGCCTTCTTCGGCGCGGCGCCGGGCAACTGTTCCAGCGACGCCTGAATCCGCTGGTTGATGTCGGTTTCCTGTTTGTCGAGCATCGAATACGCCAGCAGGCGCACATCGTCGCTGGGGTCGCCCAGGGCCAGCTTGAGAATCGGCACCGCTTCCTTGCCCGGCATCCTGCGGGTGGCGAGCAACGCCGCCAGGCGCTGGTCGGGGTCCGGGGCGTGGCGCAGCACATCCTGCAAGCCACTGTCGCCGAAGGTCGGCGAATGCAGTTGGGTCTGGGCGCGAAACGGCAGGTCGGGAATGCCCACCGCCTGCCACATCTGCACCTCGCGCTTGCGCGGCAGGTACAAGGCCGGAAAGATCGCCGCGATCACCCCCACCGAGCCCAGCAGCGGAACGAAGAACGCCAGGCTGAAGATGAACAGCGGGCTCCACGGCAACGGCCGCCGATAACGCGCCGGCAACAGCAGCCAGACCGCCGCCGTCAGCAGGCCGCAGGCGATGGCATGACTCATTGCATACAGCAGCGCGACCTGCAGGTCGGGCAACTGCGCCGTCAGGCTGGCCCAGCTCCCGACCTCGAAAAACAGCGCTCCGCTAAACAGCCACTTGCTGATCATTCAGGCCACACTCGTTGTACAGAAAGTTACGCAGTCCATCCCGTTGCCGGGCCGACTCCAGGTCATAAGGCAGCACCTTGACCCCCAGGCTCGCCAGTTCCACGCTCATGCCGAAGTGCTCGTGCACCAGCTTGCCCAGGCGCGTCAGATAGCCTTGGGCGCCCTCGCTGCTGGTCAGCGGCAGGAGCACCAGCAGCAGCCCGTGCCCGCGGTTGTTGACCAGGCTCAGGTGCAAGTCCAGCCCGCGCTGGCTGCGTTCGAACAGCCGCGTCAGTTCATCGTTGGGCTGGGTCAGTTCGAAGGCATAGAGGCAGCCGGACAGGCCGTGGCGCTCGACATCCACCAACGAACGCTTGAGCTGGCGGGTGAACTGCTGACTGTCGGCGTCCTGCAGTTGCAGCACCTGGGAATCGGCCTGCAGCAAGTCGGCGATGTGCCCGGCCAGCAGGGCCAGCAGGCTGAGGGTGCGCTCCTGGAAGGCAAAGAACGGCATCTGCCGCACCGCCAGCACCGCCAGCACCTGCCCCTGGGTGTCCACCAGCGGGATGCAGGCCTGCAACGACGACACCGCGGCTTGTCCGCCGCTGTCGAGCAGCTCTTCGCGCACACTCACCAGTTCCGCGCGCTCCAGGCACAGGCGCACCAGCAGGTCCTTGTCGTCCAGGGTGGGCATGGTGCCGATGGAGGCCAGCAGGCTCAGCTGGGGCGCCGCGTTGGCGGTCTGTTGCACCCGGTACAGCCCGGCCACCCGCAGCGAACCGTACTGGCCCAGCAGGGTCAGCACCGGCTCGGCCAGCAGGGTCAGGGCATCGTCGCCATTGGGCGCCGCCCGCAGCCGCTCACGCAGGCCCAGTAACGAGCTGCGCAGGCTCTGGTCGCTGCCGGCCAGGCGCTGCTCCAGGCGATCGTGGGACACCCGCAGAATCTGATGGGCCCGGGTGAAGTCGTCGAGCCGGTACTGGCGATACTCGTTGGCCATCTGCAAGCGCAGCAGGCGCCGCTCCCACAGGTCGCGCACCTCGCCCACCAGCATGCCGCAGACCAGCACGCCAACGATGTAGGACGGCGCGATCTGCGCGTAGCCCGGCAGCCCGTTCTGCCGCAGGACGAAAAACGCCGCCACCAGCAGGCTGGCGCTGATCAGGCCGCGGACAAACCCGTAGCGCACCCCCAGCAACAGCGGCGCCAGCACCGACCAGGGAAACTCGCCCTGCACCTGCAGCGGATCCTGGGGCGCCAGCCACAGGCCGACGCCGATCACCAGGGCGGTCACCAGGAAGGTTTCCAGCCATGACGCCGGCCCGCTGGCTCGGGGCGCCAGCGCGTAGTCCATGTGTGGAGAGTTCATGGCCGTCACTCGATCCGCAGGCCGCCGACCAGTTTGTCGAGGACCTTCTGCGCCGCACCGGCCAGGCTCTCGCGTGACCAGCCGGCGCGGGCGCCGCTGTGGCTCCACAGCACTTTGCCCGTGCCCGCCTCGACCACCCGCAGGCTGATGCCCACCGCCGGTTCGCCGTCCAGGCCATTCTTGTACTGCCACTCTTCGACACTGCCGGACACCACATAGTCGAGCTTCTGCTCGCGGGCCCAGTCCATGGCCCCGGCCAGGCGCTCGCTATCGTCCAGCAGGGCCTGCTCGCCCTGCCCCGGCGCGCCGCTGTAGACCTGGGGTTGCAGGCCGCGGCTGCTGAGCACGCTGAGCAGGATCTGCTCACTGCGCTCGCCGGCCTGGGGCGTCTGCGAATAGTTGACCAGCGGCAACACGCCCCAGCGGGCATTTTTCGACAGTTCCGGGCTGCTTTGACCGGTAAAGCTGGTGCACCCGGCCATCAGCACGGCGGCCATCGCCAGACTCACGCAACGAAGGGATTGCATAAGGTTCACTCCTCTTTGAATTCCATGATCAGCGTCCAAAACGCACGCTGTAGCTGACACCTGCAGTGCCGCCGGATTTGCCGGTTCCGCCTTGTGGCGCCGACTGGTAACCGAAGGTCACTGCCAATTCGTCATCCCCTAGCACCTCGGTGCCGATACCGGTACTGATGGCGTAGTTGATGGTGTTGTCGGTCCACTGCCAGCCGGAGCTGACGTCCACCAGCCAGGTGTACTGCCCGCGCGTGCGGTTCAGCGCCCCCGGGAAGCCGCGGCGCCAGGCACTGCCGAAGAACAGCTGGCCATAGCGTTTCTGCAGCAGGGTCTGGCTGTTGATCTGGCTCGGGTCGTCGAGCTGGATGCCGGCCAGATCGATGCCCCCGCCCAGGGTATTGGCCAGGTTGGGCAGCGAGCGGTTGTTCAGGCTGTTCTGCTGGTAGTCGATGCCGCTGCGCAGTTCCCAGTTCGGACCTTCGAACTGCAGGGTGTGGTCGAACTCGATCTTCAGCGCCTGACCGCTGCCCAGGTCGTCGCCGCCGCGGGTCGAGAACCAGCGCTGGGCCAGGTTCCAGGACAGCTGGTCACGGGCCGAGTAGCGATGCCGGCCGCCGACCCAGAGACCATCCTGCTGGCCGAAGGCACGCATCAGTCCGCTGTCTTCGTTCTTGCGGTGCCAGTCGGCGCCGGCGTCCAGCTCGTTGCCGCTGTCCACCTGCCAGGTACGACTGATGCCCAGGCCGTTGCGGTCATCGTCCTTGCGCAGGCTGCTGTCGAGGATCAGCTTGTAATTGCCGTTCTCCACCTGACGCTGCAGGGTCAGCTCGGTATTGGTTTCAGTGCCCAAGCGCCCCGAGTCCAGGGTATCGCCGCTGTATTGGCCCTGCTCCAGCACCAGCTTGGCGTACCAGTTGTCGTTGAGGTAACGGGCGGCGGTCAGCCGCGGGCCGTTGAACACCAGTCCGCCGTAGTCCTGGCGCTCCCAGGCCAGTTGCACGCCCTGGGGCGTGCGCTCGGTCATCTCGATGGCCTGCCGGCGCAACTGCTCGCGGATCGCTGGCGGCTGGTCGTCACCCAGCGCCGACAGGCCGGTGGCCAAGGCTTCACCGCCGCGCCCGAGGCTGTTCAGGGCTTCGACCTGCTGCGCCGGATCCAGGCTGCCGCCGGCCACCAGACGCTCCAGGGCCTGGCGGTTACTGCCGCGCAAGGCTTCCTGGATCTGTTCGTAGCTGCTGATCTTCAGGCCCCGGCTGCGGGCCCAGGCCAGCCACTCGTCCTTCTGCGCCGACTGATTGAGGTCATCCAGGCGCGCGAGGAATTGATCGAACCACAGCTGCAGCATCGGTTTGGAACCGTCCTGCCATTGCATGGCCTGGTTCTGTGCCTTGCGCGACGAGTAGCTGCTGGCCAGCAGGCGCAGCCAGGTGGCATAGCCCTGAGGCGTGGCGCGGACCTGCTCCGCGGTCACCTGGCGATCGAGCTTGAGCCGCAGGCGCTGGGCCGAGTCGGCATAACCCGCGCTCTCCAGGGCATCGGCATAGGCAGCCTGGACCATCCAGTCCTGCGAGTTGCCTTGCAGGTACAGGCGATACCAGGCCAGGGCCTCGGTATTGCGCCCCACCAACTGGCTGGCGGCGGCGAATGGCAGCCACAGCGTGCTGTCACTGCGGGCCAGGGCGCGCCATTGCTGCAACAGCGGCTTGATCTCGGCGCTGCGGCCCAGGTCGACATACAGCCACAACAGGCGTTCGCGGAAGGTGTTGTCATCCGGGAACCGGCTCAAGCCCAGGCGATACAGGCGCAACGCCTCGTCGCTGTTGCCCTGTTGCACCGCCAGGGCGCCGCGCGCGGCCAGCACCTGGGACTGATCGGAGGCATCCGGGTACTGCTCGGCCTCCTTGAGCAGATCGACCACCAGCGGCCAATCCTGAAGCTCCTGGGCCAGTTGCAAAGCGGCGACCAGGCGCTGCGGATCGTGGCCCTGGCGCCAACTGTCGACGGTCAGCTGCAAGGCCTTGCGCGGATCGCGGGTGCGATACAGGGCAATCAGCTGACTTTCGTCACCGCTGTTGAGCGAGCCCTTGATCGCCAGCATCTTCTCCAGGGCCAGCTGCAGCTCATCGTCCAGTTCCAGGTCCCAGGCCAGGGAGGCGCGGGACTGCCAGTAGTTGAGGTCGTCGATCTTGTTGCCATCGACCGCGGTGATCACCTTCCACGCCGACTGGCTGTCAAACAGCTTGAGGTAGTTGTTGGCCCAGTCCACCCGCTCGGTGCTGGTCAGCGGGTAACGCTTGGCGAAATTCTTCCACACCGCCAGACGCTCCGGGTATTGCTCGGTGTTTTCCAGGTTCTGCAACAGGCGCACCCAGGCCAGCCGGTGCTTGGGGTACTTGGCGACATAGCGGCGCAGCCAGACTTCCGCCTGCTCGGGGGTGCCGCGGGATTCTTCGGCGTACACCAGGGCGTCGAGCTCGACATTGCTCAAGGCCCGGGTGTCCATGATCCCGGCCAGCAGCGGAATGCCGCGGTCGAAGTCGTAGGTCTGCATCGCCAGGCGCCAGGTGTGTTCGAACTGCGCCGGGTCGTGACGCAGCTTGCTCAGGCTGATCCAGTAGCCCAGCGCCGAGGCCGAATCGCCCTGCCACTCGGCGAGATGGGCCATCTGCTCCAGCAGTGCCGGATCCTCCGGGCGCAGGTCCAGCAGTTGCACGCCCACCGCATGGGCGCCGTTCAGGTCGCCGAAGGCCAAACGCTGCTTGAACTCCTTGGCCAGGACCTCCGGGCTGTCGGGCTGCAACTTGCGCCAGGCGCTGAAGAACTGCTCGGCCAGGTCCGAGCGGTTGTGGGCAATCGCCACATCAACGCCCCGGTCCAGCAGCCCGGCATCGAATTCGGCTTGCGGCTGCGCCGCCAGCTCGCGGGCCAGCAGCTCGGCGGCCTGATCGCCACGATCCGCCGCCACCAGGGTGGTGAAGGCTTGCTGCAGGAGCTGGCGACGCACTTCAGGGGTCTGGCCGGCATCGAGCAGTTGCACATAAAGGTCGGCGGCGCGCCCCGGCTGTTCGCTGGCCTGATACCAGCGCGCCGCCTCGGGCAGCCAGTGTTGAGCCTGCTTGGGATCGCGACGCGCCAGCTCGGCGTAGGCATCCGCCGCCAGCCCCGGCGCCTGGGCCGCCAAGGCCAGGGAAGCCAGGCGCTCCAGCTGCGGGCTGGGCAAGGAGCGGTAATCGAAGGCCTTGAAACGCTCGGCCAGGGCCTGCAGCGCGGCGCTGTCGGTGCTGTTGTTCAGCGCCAGGGCATCGAGCTGCAGACGGTAGTAGGCCTTGAGCGCCGGGTCGGGTTGCGGCCACTCGGCCAGGTGTTTCTCGGCCTTGGGGTAGTCACCCAGCTGAATCAGCAGATCCAGCAGCTGGGTGCGCAACTCGCTGTTTTCCGGATGGGCGGCCAGCAGCACTTCGGCATAGCTGGCGGACACCTCGTCCGGTTGGCCACCTTTGGGCCGGAAGGCGTCTTCGTTGCGATAGGTCGCCCACAGCAGCACGCCGACGGCAATCGCCACCAGCAGCAAGGCCCAGGGATTGAGCAGCCGCGCCTGCGGGGCCTTGTTAGTTGCAGAAGAGTTGGCCATCACTCACCTGCTTCAAAGGAAGTTGGAAATGCCACAGGCCCTGTTCGGACTTGCCGGCGTAGCGTTGCCCCTGGACCTCGACCCGACAGGCACTGGCCGAACGCACCGAGAACTCCAGGTTGAATTGACCCGCGAACGAGAACGCCACCTGCCGGTCATTCACATAACGCCAGTCCCGCAGAGGGATGTTCGCCAGTTCCAGGGCCGGACGCGGGTCACGCTCGGGACGCAGGGCCAGCAACGGCTGATCGCTGCTCAAGGCCACATAGCGCCCCTGGGGCAGATCGCGAACCCCGGCCACGCCCCGGGAGCGGCCGAGATCCGGCCAGCCGAGCGCCGGGTCCAGGCGCAGGGTGCGCAAGCCATCCAGGCCGCGCACCTGCCAGTCGCCGTCGGCGGTACGCGCCAGACTGGCCTGGTACAGGCCGTGGACCCGGTCCAGGTAGTCGCTCATCCACAAGGACAGCGGCTGCTGGCCGCGCATGAACTGGTAGATCTCGGTCATGGCCTTGATCGAGGCCTGCTTGGTGCCCGAATAGAAGTGGTAGTACAGGTGAATCCCGCGCAGACGCCGCGGGCTGTCGGTCAGCTCGAAGGTGTCGATCACATCGCGGAAACCGTAATACGGGCCCTTCCAGAGGTTGGTGTACATGTTCTCGTTGATCACCGGCGCGTAGTACTGCAGACCGCCTTCGGTGGGACGCAGCAAGGGGTACAGGCCGGTCAGCGACGAGTTGGCCTTGGTCAGGATGGTCTGCCCGCCGTTGACGTTCTTCAGCCCGGCGGCGTAGGCCATCTTGATGGTGTCAGCGCTGGGCAGCGCGTCCCCCGGCCAGAAGATCAGCTTCACCGGCTTCTGCGCGGTAGTCAGGCGGCTGTTGATGTAGTCCCGCGAGCCGTAGATCTCACGCTTGTAGTCCAGGGTCTTGTACCCCGGAATGTTCAGGCGCAGGCCGTATTCGGCGTGGAAGTCCTCGTCCTTCTTGGCCTTGTCCGGCTGCATGTAGAACGGGTGGCTGTAGGTGTGGGTGGCCACCTCGACCTTGGAATCGGCAAAGATCTCCCGGGCAATCGGCTCCAGTTCCGGGGCGAGGAACGGCGACATGCCCTTGGGCCCGATCTCCCCTTCGATGATCGACACCGAGGTCAGGTACGGGTTGGGCCGGATGTAGTCGTCCAGCACCTGACGCCCGGAATACGGGGTCCCGCGCACTTCGGCGTGGGACGGAAAGCCGTCGCCGTCGATGTGCACCGTAGCGATCCGCCGGCCGTTCTCGGTGGAGGTGTCCGGGCGCGGTTGCGCCGGCAGGTGCAGGGCCTTCTGGATAAAGGCGAACGGGTCGAGAATCCAGCGGCTGCGCTCGACATTGGCTTCCACCACATAAGGCGCCAGGGCCATGCCGCCCCAGGCACCGATGGCTACGGGCGCGTACTTGCCGCCCTTGTCGTCCCCCAGCAGCAAGGCCGGTTTCGGCCCGTCGGGCAACAGCGTGACCCGGGTCAGTTCGCGGGTCCGCGCCACCACCGGTGCTTCGAAGCCACCGATCAGGCTCTTGTCCTGGCTCAGGATCTGCAGGGCGCCGCGTGCTCCAGGCGCCGCCAGGCCCAGCCCCAGGCGCTTGAGCAGCGCGCGGTCTTCGATCGGCAGGCCGGCCATGATGGCCAGCGGCACCTGTTCGTCCAGGCGCTGGCCGATCCAGCGGCTTAAAGCACGGCTGTCCTGGGGCGGGCCGCTGGTCATCCACAGCACCACCCCAGCGTACAAGCCGGCGAAGCTGTAGGACGGCAGGCTGTCATCGGCCGGCAGGTAGTCCACGCGGTAGCCCAGGTATTCCAGCAGGCCGCCGAGCATGCGGTGCCCGGCGTGATCGTAGAGTTCGCCTTCACGCGGGTCATAGAGCATGGCGATGCGCCGCGGCTGCACTTCCACGGTGCTCAGGCCGATCGAGTTGAGGTCCGGGGTGGTGACCACCGGGATAAAGCCTTCCTGACTCAGTTGGCGCGCCAGCTTGCGCGCTTCTTCGCGGCGGCTGGGCGGCAAGTAGTCGATGGCCACCAAGGGAATGTTTTTTGCCCGCAGTGGCTTGAGTTCACCTTCGAGCCAGTTGCGGTCGGCCTCGGAAACCGGCCGATAACGCTTGGCCGCGGCATCCCAGCCGGCATGGATCGATTCGACGGCCACCGCCGAGGCGACGCCGTCGAGTTCGCCCAAGACCTCGAAACCGCGGTTGAAAAACAGTTTCAGGTTGGGCAAGCGGCTGTGCAGTTCCCGCAGGAACGACGCCAGGGCGTGGCGTTGCGCTTCGCGCTGGGCTTCGGGGAGCAACTGGAAACTGTCCAGGGTATCGAGGAACAGACCGGCATAGCCCTGGTCCTGCAAGGCCTTGGCGCGCTTGAACAGATGTTCGCGCCAGGCCGGGGTGGCGATGTCCATCACCTGGCTGTCCCAGGCCTTGTTGCGGATCGCGCTGGCGCCCTGGGTCAGGGCCTGTTTGTCGAGTGCCACGCGGTCGCCGTCGAACTCGCCCACCGACAGGTAGGCGAACGGCTGGCTGCCCAGCTTGCGCAAGGTGGCGACATCCGCGGTGCGCATATGACCGGGCTCGACCACCGCCCACTCGAACTGCGCCAGTTCCTCCAGCGGAGGTCGTTCGGCGTACCAGAAGCCGACGCTGGCAGGCGCCGGCGGCGCGGCCTGTACCAGCGAAGGGGTTACACACAAAGCCAATGCGGTAAACAGGCGCCGAACCATGTTGAAGACACGCCCCCTGCGAAACTCGATGTCCATAACTCACTCTTCAGTAGATCAATCGGCACACCATCAGGCTGTCGAGCTCCGGCTCGCCGGAACGCTCAAGGCCAGGAAGCTAGAGACTGCGGTACAGCTGGGCCAGGCCCTCCCCGAGACGGGTCGGCGTCCCCAGGACGAAGCGCTCGCGCAAACGTCGGTTGTCGGCCTTCGAATGGCGGATATCACCGGGTCGCGCCGCGGCATGATTCACCTGCAGCGGCTGGCCGCTGATCTGTTGCAGGGTCGCGATCAGGTCGTTGAGGCTGGTCACGCCACCCAGGCCGACGTTGGTGGCATCGATCGCCGGTGCAGGTTGCTCAAGGCCCTGGACCAGGATCTTCACCAGGTCGGCGACATAGACGAAATCCCGGGTCTGCCCGCCATCGCCGAACAGGGTGATCGGCCGCTGGCTCCTGGCCCGTTCGCTGAAGATGCTGATCACCCCGGAATACGGCGAGGAAGGGTCCTGGCGCGGACCGAAAATATTGAAAAAGCGCAGGATTACCGGTTCCAGGCCATGCTGGCGACGGTAGAAATCCAGGTAGTACTCGCTGGCGAGCTTGTCAGATGCGTAGGGCGTGAGGGGCGACTTGGGCGTCTGTTCATCGATCGCGGTGCCCTCGCCGTTATTGCCATAGACCGCGGCGCTGGAAGCGAACACCACCCGGCGGATACCCGCCGCGACCATGGCCTCGCAGACCCGCAGGGTGCCGATGAAGTTGCTCTGGTGGGTGCGCACCGGGTCTTCGACCGAGGCCTGCACCGAAGCCACCGCCGCCAGGTGCACCACCGCGTCGCAGCCTTGCATGGCCGTGGCCAGGAGCGTGGCATCGGCGACATCACCGACCGTGAGTTGCAGGCCGTGATGGGTCATAGGCAGATTGCTGGTCTTGCCAGTGGACAGATCATCCAGCACATGAACGGCATAGCCTTTGGCCAACAGCGCATCGACCAAGTGCGAACCAATGAAACCGGCGCCACCCGTAACCAGTATCCGTTCAGTAGACATAGATCATCCCAAGAAAAATATCGTCGCTACGCCGATTCAAGCTAGCACACCCACTGAAAACACCATGGCTAATAGCTGCCATGAGCGTCATGTGCCGGGGTGGCTGTGGTCTTCCAAAGGCTCTAGCGCCTTGGCTTGAGCCGATCCGATGATGTTGGCGTCAAAAAAACATCAATAAAATCAACTGCTCAGCGAGCGCATACTGGGGTGAAAAAGCCATTACGTCAATATTACGTCTAAAAATGCCGACCCTTAAAAATCATTGAACTTTTAGCCAATATGTTGACGTAGAGCCTCGGCAGCCATTCCCGACCACTGAGCGCGCGCGGGATCATGCCTGCGACAGTCCGCCGCACCCGCGGCTGCCTGTGTCGCGATCCAGCGCGGCCACTGCCGCATCGGCGGGCTCCAGGCCAGCACCCTGCAAGCAGGTCACATCGTGCGTCAGCCTGTCGCACCCAGGCCGGGTGGCCCCTGGCAAGACTTTCGATCCAGGCCTGCGGAAAATACCGGCCCGTTACCGTCCCTATCTGCCTTCCCCCCTCTGGCCTGTCCGGCCGGCGATGGCCCCGGGGGAAGTCCTGGCTGTCTGGAAGTTGCCCATGCCTGTTCTTGTCACTTTGCCCCGGGCAAAGAATCCGTGCCCATCCCCTGCCCTGTGGCCGCTGCTGAGCTGCGGCTTGCTCGCCCTGAGTCCGCTGTCCACCGCCTTGGCTGAAACGGCCAAGGTCGAGAACTCGGCCCTGACCCTGGGCACCGTCACCGTCCAGGGCGGCGATGCCGAAGGCAGCGGCCCCTTGAGTACCCGCAGCGTGCTCAGTTCGGTGGACATCCTGGGCAGCGACATCCTGGAAAAGATGCCGGTCAACTACAGCTGGGAGCTGTTCAGCCGCGCGCCGGGGGTGATGCTCACCGAGTTCAACCAGGGCACGACGTCCGGCAAGATCTCCTTTCGCGGCTTCAACGGCGAGGGCGAGGTCAACGCGGTCAAGCTGCTGATCGACGGCATTCCGAGCAACAGCAACGACGGCAACATGCCGTTCATGGACATGATCTTCCCCATGGAGCTGGACAGCATCGAAGTGGTGCGCGGCACCAGCGATGCCCGCTACGGCCTGAACAACATCGCCGGCAATGTGAACATGCTCACGCGCAGCGGCGGCGACTACACCAAGGCACGACTGCGCTACGGCAGCTTCAATACCCAGGAAACCCAGCTGGCCAAGGGCATCGAAGGCAGCAACTGGACCCAGAACTACTTCTTCGCCTACCAGAAGGCCGATGGCTATCGCGACCACGCCCAAGCGGACAAATTCTCCCTGTCCGGCAAATGGTTCTACACACCGGACGACGGCCGCTACCGCATCGGCCTGATCGCCCGGCACTACGAAACCGAGGCCCAGGAACCGGGCTACCTGAGCCAGAGCGATGCCCATCAGCACCCGACGATGAGCAACAGCTACAACGCCACGGACAAAGGCACGCGGCGCATGAACCAGCTCAGCCTGCATCTGGACACGGATCTGGCCGACACCCTGGCCTGGTCGGCCAAGACCTACGTCAACACCTTCGACGATCGGCGCTGGACCCAGTACTGGCGCACCAGCTCGCAGCAGGAGCGCGACACCTACGAAACCCAGTACGGCGCCCTCAGCTCCCTGACCTTGCGCCCGCAAGTCAGCTGGCTCCATGCCTTTGCGCTGGAAGGCGGCGCGGATGTGCAACAGCAGCAGAACCGCAGCGAGCGCTACCGCACCCAGAACCGCGCGCGCCTGGCCCAGACCCGGGATCAGCAGTTCGACTTCGACACCTACGGCGCTTACCTGCAGGCCGAGATCAAGCCGTTCGAGTCGCTGAAGATCGTGCCGGCGTATCGCGTCGACAAGATCCAGGGCGACTTCACCAACCAAATGACCGGCCTGGACTACGACATCAACGACTACGGGCTGATCAAGCAACCCAAGCTCAGCGTGGTGTATTCGCCCTGGACCGTGGCCAGTCTTTACGCCAACTGGGGCCGCACCTTTCAGGTCGGCACCGGCGCGGCGGCGTACAAGATCCCGCCCCGCGACACCGACCTGGCGCCGTCGATCAACGAAGGCTGGGAAACCGGGATCAAGTTCACCCCCACGGACTGGCTCGATGGCCGCGTCGCCTACTGGCGCCAGGACGCCAGCGGCGAAGTCAGCCGCCGGCTCAACGACCCCAGCGGCGAGTCGGACAACGTCGGCGAAACCCGGCGCTGGGGCTACGACCTGCAGTTGAACCTGCACCCCGACGAACGTACCGACCTGTGGCTGGCGTACTCCTGGCAGTACTCGAAAATCCTCAAGCCCAGCGCCACCCTGCCCAACAGCCAGGGCCAGGAAATCGACCACATTCCCCATCACCTGTACAACGCCGGTGTCAGCTACCACCTGACCCCTGTCCTGCAACTGACTGCCTGGATGAACGGCCAGACCCACTACTACCTGGAGCGGGAAAACACCCAGGGCACCTATGGCGGTTACGTGCTGATGAACCTTGGCGCCACCTACAAGGTCACTGAGTCGGTGAGTGTCGACCTGCAGTTGAAGAACCTCACCAACCGCTATTACGAATACGTCTGGTATGACCCGGACGGCGCCAAGGCCTCGCTGCACTCGCCGGGCGACGGCCGCGCGCTTTATACCGGCATCACTTTGGACTTCTGATCAACCACCCTGCCCGGGCGCAGGTCGCCCGGGTCAAGTCGCCCATTTGTACCCACACCTTGATAAGAGGCACCGCCCATGACCGCCTACGGTTCGAAAAAAATCCTCACCACCCTGGCCTTGCTGGCTTCCCTGACCAGCGCCGGTTCGGCGTTCGCCCATGCTCATCTGAAGAGCGAAACCCCGGCCGCCGACACCACCGTCAGCGCGCCGAAGGAATTGCGCCTGGTGTTTTCCGAAGGTGTCGAAGCGCAGTTCACCCAGGTCAAGATCAGCACCGGGAACACGGACGTGGCGATCAAGAGCATTGCCAACGCTGCGGGCGATCAGAAGACCCTGATCGTCACCCCGCAACAGCCACTGGCCCCCGGCGAGTACAAGGTGCAGTGGCATGCGGTGTCGGTCGACACCCACAAGAGTGATGGCGCCTACGGTTTCACCGTCGGCAACTGAGCCTGAGCGTCGCCCATGGCTGCAGCGAGCCCGCAAGGTTGCGGGCTCGCTGCGCGGATGCACTGAATACGCCTGGCCAGCCACAGCAGGGCCAGCGCTTCCGGCACCAGCACATATCCGTAGGCAACCAGCGGCAGGTCCAGGCGCAACCCGAGCGCCAGGAGCGGCAAGCCAATCGCCCATCCCAGCAACGCATCCACCTTGGCGATGGCGACAAACTCCCCCAGGCTCTGCAAGGCCGCGCGCATGGCATTGCCGGCCAGACGCAGCGGCAGCGACAACCCCAGCATCAGCACGAAGCTGCTCCACCACCGGTCCTGCTGGGCATACACCCACTGCCCCAGCCAGGGACCGAGCAGAATCAGTAGTCCACCCAGCAACGCCATGCCCGGCACGCCCAGGCGCAACAGCTGCTTGAGCAGCCGGCGCACCTCGTCCTGGGCAAGCCCCGCGAAGCGCATGGCCAGAAAGCGGATCAACGCCACCAGCGGCGCAAATACCAGCAAGGCCAGGAAGGTTCCCGCCGCGAAGGCATCCAGGCGCTGGGTATCGACCGGGGCAATCTGCGGCGCCGCGAACAGCACCAGGGTCACCAGCCCCAACAGTTGCATGGACAGCAGTCGCAGCCCTTCCCAGGCGCTCTGGCGCAGCACCGCCCTGGCCCAGTCCGCTGCGGGCAGCCAGCGTCCCCGGCCCATCAGCGGCTGCAAGCGCCGTAGCACCCAGGCGCAGGAACCCAGGTGCAGCAGCAGCGATGCCATGAAGCAACCGGCGAAGCCAAACCTCAGGCACTCGATGAACAGCAGGTTGAGCCCAGCCTTGGCCAGCAGCTCGCAGAGTTTCCAGCGCACCACCAGCGGCCCCTGTTGCGAGGCGTGCAGGATGAACGCCGCGCAGCCATTGAGCAGGCGCAACGGCGCCGACGCCACGAACCAGGGCATGGCGCTGAGCAGCAGGGCTCGCAGTGCGGCATCGTCAGCGCTGAGGCCAACCGCCAGCGGCGGATAGGCCAGCAAGCCGACCAGGCTCAGTAGCAGCCCGAGGATTGCCGCCAGCGTCAATGCACCACGCATCACCGGCCCCGCCTGCCCCTCGCGGAGCGCTCGGGCGACCCGGACCGAAACCACCGACCCCAGGGCCATGCTGGCCAGCAGATCGAGCAGCGCCAGACGCGCCAGCATCACGTAGGCCGCCGGCATGCCCGGGGCCTGGTGCGCCAGCATGCCGAGGTCGATCTGGGCCAGCATCTGCGCCACCGCGAAGGCCAGCACCAGGGCCGCAAAACCGGCCCAGAACGCCCGGCTGCGCACCGTCAGCGCGGGCCTGTCCTGCTGTTCAACGCGGGACATCGGTCCAACCGGGAAAGCCGTCTTGCAGATGCCGACTGTGCAGCGTGAAATAGCCAAAGGCCGCCCCTGGCGCCGGCAAGGGTTCGGCCAGCTCGATCTGCTCGATGTCCCTGGCGCCTTCCAGGGTCTGGGTTTTCCAGCCGCAGACCAGGTCCGGCAGGTCCGCGGCGGCGAGGAAGATGCCATTGGCCTCGCTGCGGTCACCGGTGGCCCAGCGCGCCGCCGAGGCGCCCATCAGCTGGTAGCGCAAGGCCGGCGTCACGTGCCGGGCAAAGCTCGATTGCAGCAGCCAGACATCCAGCCACAGGTAGTAGGTCCAGTTCAGCGACAGCCGCTGCTGCGCCGCCCAGCTCATGAACGGGCGAAAGATCGCCAACCCGTCCGGCCCCGTCAGCTGCAGCAAGCCCGGGCAGATATCGAACAGGGTGTGCCAGTAGACCCGCAGGCTGCTGTCGATGCGCACAAAGGCCCGGGAATCATGGGGGTAATCGCCCTGGCGTTGCGGCACGCTCAAGGCATGCAGCAGTTGGCTGTCGGTCCTGGGCAATGGGTGCTCGGTCTTCATGTCCGCGGCTCCATGGGCGAGGAGGGAAAAATGCCCCGCAGCCGTTGCAGGTCGCCGATGATTTCGGCCTCGTCGAAACGGCCGTCGCGTTCGTAGGTCAGGGTTGCCTCGGGACCGTCGAACAGCCCGCGATAGCGTTGCAAGAACCCCAGGGTGGCCTCGGAAAGCACCTGGTCGTGGGTGTCGAGAA
The DNA here is from genome assembly GCF_013407925.2 of Pseudomonas protegens. Lineage (NCBI taxonomy): Bacteria > Pseudomonadati > Pseudomonadota > Gammaproteobacteria > Pseudomonadales > Pseudomonadaceae > Pseudomonas > Pseudomonas protegens. The sequence goes on from NZ_CP060201.1 coordinate 6,738,793, forward strand.
TCAAATGCGGCTGCAGGATCGACAGGTTGTAGCCGGCGGTATGAAAGTGCGATGAGTGTTCAATCACGCCCTCCCAGGCCTCCAGCGGCACGCCGCAGTTGAGATGGGCACACACCGCATTGGAGGCGTCGAACAGCACCCCGGCGCCGGTATCGCGATAGAGCCGCTCATGAAAGGCCGGAGCGTCGTGGCCACCGTCCATGATCGACGGGTAGTTCTCCAGCAGCAGCTGACAACCCAGTTGCTGCTGCCACCAGTCGACGCGCTCGCGCACCTGCGGGTAATCGCCGACATAGTCGATCTCCGCCAGGTGATACAGCTGCCGCCCGTCGTGACTGAAGCGCGCCACGTGATCGGACACATACAGCGGCCGCAAGCGCTCGATCAGCTCGCGCAGGCGCCGGGCCAGGCTTTCAAGGGCCGGGGTGTCGTTTTCAATGAACTTGGAAAACATGATGTGAAAACCCACCGGCGCGGCAAAGCCTGTCTCCAGTTCATCGATGGGCACGGCCAGGAAGTTGTCGATCAGCAGCTCGACATAGTCGATGTGGCCGCCCGCCAGGAGCTTTCGCACCAGGGGCGCGGTGTCTCCCAGGGTGTAGTTGAAGCCGATACGCATGGTCTTGCACCTCCTTGCTCAAGACCCGCCACGCACGCCGGGCGCCCGTGGCGGGAAGGCTTTTAGTTAACGCCTACCGGGGCACAGCACGAGGCGCAGCAGGCACCGGCGCGACCGGCGATGTGCAGGGTGTGTTTCTTGGCGATCTTGATGCTCATAAGGTGTTGCTCCTTGCTTGATTGAATGGGCGCAGGCGCCCGGGTTTGGCGAATTCGCCGTTGAGTTAATGCGGTGCAGCGGGTGGTTTTCTTAAGAGCAGCCTCCTTGCTCCCGGCGGGAACGCGCGTGGTGATGGGGAACGGATCAAGGCCGGCGCTTCCACGGGTCTTGCCAGCGCGGGTCGTGGAGCAACGAGTCGTCGGTCAGGGCCTTGAGAAAGGCCAGCAGGTCGCGCTTCTCTTGCGCGGTGAAATCGATGCGCGCAATCAGCCCGCTCTTGTACGGGTTCAAGCGTCCATCGCCCTGCTGCGGGCCGCTGGCGATCAAGCGGCCGCCCTCGGAGTAGAAGTCGATCACCGCTTCCAGCGTGGCCAGGCTGCCGTCGTGCATATAGGGCCCGGTGACCTCGACGTTGCGCAGGCTCGGCGCACGAAAGGCGCCCATGTCCTCGGCCTTGCCGGTGCTTTCATAGAGCCCGCGATTGGGGAAGGGAAAGCCGCCGGCGCCGTCGATGTTGTACAGCCCGGTGTTGTGAAACGGGGTGTCCACCACCCGGCTGCGGGCATGCACCACCTGATCGTTGAAATTGAAGCTGCCGTGACAGTGATGGCATTCGGCGCGCTCGCCAAAGAACAGCGCCATGCCCCGCTGCTCGCTGTCGCTCAGTGGCTCGCGGCCCTGCAGGTAGCGGTCATAACGGCTGTCCACCGAGACGATGGAACGCTCGAAGGCCGAGATTGCCCGGATCACCGAGGCCATGTTCAACGGCTGCGGCTGATCGGCGAAGGCCTGGCGGAACAGCGGCGGGTACAGCGGATCGGCCGCCAGCCGCGCGAGGATCTGCTGGCGATTGCCGTCATTGACCCCCATCTCGATCGGGTCGTCGCCAAACAGCGGCACCTCCATCTGCCGCTCCAGGCTGACGATGGCCGGCGCCGCCCAGTTATAGGTGGCGTTCCAGGCGCTGTTGGCCAGCCCAGGGGCATTGCGGTGAGTCAGTTCCCCGGTGCCGCCCACCGACAGCGCGCGACCGTCGCTGAAGGCTCGCTCTTGCAGGTGGCAGGAGCTGCAGGAGCGGTTGCCCGTGGCCGACAGTCGCGGGTCATAGAACAGCCGCCGACCCAGTTCGACCTTGGCCGCCGACATCAGGTTGTCCGCCGGTACTCGCGGTTCCGGCACATGGGACGGCAGTTGCCAGTTCCAGTCCTGCGCGGCCACCGGCCAGGCCACCAGCACACTCAGCAACAGCCCTGCGAGCCGGTATCCGCTCCTGCCCTTCATGGCTTGGCGCGCGCCGCAAAAGCCGGCGACTGCCCCGGTTGCAGTGGCAGGCCGCTGTTCAAGTCCAGGCCCAGGCGCGCAAACAGCGTGACGCACTCGGGATCGCTGGGGCCGCTCATGCAACCCAGCGCGGAGCCCCGGTCCTGGCCCAGGGTGCTGTCCTGAAACAGGGCCGCCAGATCCAGGACCACCCGCTGTCGGCCCGGGTCGAAGTCCGGCAGCGTCAGGGGAATGCGATTGGCCCGCTGGCACGCCACCGTTTCGCCGTTCACCGGATTGCCGCTGCAGCCAGTAGCGCCCAGGTGCAGGTACCAGGTGCTGGCCTTGGCGCCGTCGGCCTTGGTCACGCCGCCGACAGGATCGACCTCGAGCTTGATGAACTTGCGCCCGGCCTGCCAGCTCCAGCCCATGGTGGCCAGGTCCAGCGGCGCGCCCTGCAGTTCGGTGCTGCTGTGGTTCAACGCCTCCGGCACGCCCAGGGTCAGGCTCAGCCCCCGGTAGTGCCCGGGCGGTACCTGGCCGGATACCTGGGTGTTGATGCCTGGCGTGCCACCTGCGCAGTGCCCGCTGCCGTCTTCGAAGTCGAGCAAGGCCACCTGGGCGTCCTGCCAGTCATTGATATCCAGGCGCAGCGGCACCCGCTGGCCCGCCGCGTCGATCAACGCCACGTCCTGTACATAGAAGCGCGCATCGTGCAGCGCCAGCCTCTTGCGGTCGTGGCCCAGAGGGCCAAAGGGTTGGCCGCAGTTCACCGGCTGAGCGCCGGCCACCAGGGCGAAATCCACGGTGACCGCCTGCTCGGCAGCGGGCACTGGTTCCTTCGTAGCGCACCCGGCCAGGCTGGCCAGGGCGATCAGGGCAAGGCCTGAAGTCAAATAACCCATAGTGAAACTCCCGAGGTCAGAAACGCGCGCTCAGCGTGAGGTTCACGCTGCGGCCTTCTTCATAGGTAAAGGTGTTGGCCAAGGACTGCTGATAGGTGCTGTAGGCCTTGTCGAACAGGTTGCTGACCCCCAGGTCGGCGCGGTACTGGCGGTACTCGAAGGCACCGCCGATGTCGTGGATCACGTAGCCCTGGCGCCGCCGCAGCTCGGTGGCGTCGTAGTCCTGGGCCCAGACGTACTGGCCCTGGTAGTTCAGCGACCAGTGCTCATCCAGGCGGTACTGGCCGCCGAGCACCAACTTGTCCGGCGGTGCATACAGCTGGGCGCCGGTGTCGGCGTTGCGTGAACGCAGCCGCGAATAGCCGGCGCCCAGGGACAGGCGCTGCCATTGGTAGCTCAGTTGCGCCTCGCCGCCATGGCGCTCGGCCTGGGCCACGTTGACCCGCTGGAAGATCATCCCGGTGCCGGCAAACGGCGCCTGCCGCGCGTAGCGGCCGACCACCTGCTGGTCGATCAGGTCGTCGACGTCTTCGCGAAAGTAGGTGACCTTGGCCCGCAGGCTGTCGCCCCCGGCCAGCAGGTCATCGAACGCCAGCGTGGCGCCGACCTCGCGGGTCTTGCTGGTTTCCGGCTTGAGGCCCGGATTGGGGCGGAAGTTGAACAGCGCCCGGCGGGTGTTCAGGTTGCCGAACATCTCGGTCATGGTCGGCGCGCGGAACGCCTCGCCGTAGCTGACGAACACCCCAAGGAATGCCCAGGGCTGATACTTGAGCGCCACCTTGGGCGACAGCCGGCTGTGGCGGGAATCCTCCTGGCCGGGGGATGTCAGGCGATAGTCGTCATGGCGCAGGGCGGCAATCAGGGTCCAGTCATCGAGAAAGGCCAGCTCATCCTGGACAAAACCACCCAGGGCACGCATGTGGCCATTGGGCAGGACACTGTTGGACTGACCGTCGGAGGCGTTTTCGTTGCTGTCGCGGTAGCCGTCCACGCCGTAGGTCAAACGGTGGGCTCCGGCGTTTCCAGCCTCGATCCGGCTGGTGTTCTGCAAGCTGGCACCCTGGGTCTTGGTCTGGGTGGCGGTGGTGGGTTGACGTGGCACCGAACGGCTGTCGCCGTCGAGGGTGAAGCGCGTCTGGTACAGCGCCAGCTTGCCGTCCAGCAAACGCTGCTCGGCATCCTCGAAGGCCCAGCTGGCGTTGTATTGCTCCTGTTCGCGCTGGAGCTTCTGCGAGAACGGAAACAGCAGGTTGCCGCCAGGGTTGGTCGGGCCGACCATCTGGTCGGCAAAGCGCTGGTAGCCCAGCTCGAAATGGTTCAGCTCGTTGGGCGAAAAACGACTCTTGAGCAGGCCGCTCTGCAGATGGCCGTCGTTGGGGTACTGGGCATCGCTGCCGCTGGCCCCGGTGTGAATGGTGCCGTAGTCGGGGTAGGTGCCGCTGGCCAGAATGTCCGCACGCTCGCCCCGGGCGGCCAGGGTCAGGTTGCTCGACGACTCGCGGTTGGCGCTGCGATAGCCGGCCTTGATCCGGCCGCCGCTGCTTTGGCCCGGGTCAAGCATGTCGTCGGCATTGAGCGTCTCGATGGCCATCACCCCGCCCAGCCCGCCGCTGCCATAGGCGGCGGACATCGGTCCGCGGACCACGTCGATCTGCCGGATCAGGTCCGGATCGATCAGCAACGGTGTGTTGACCCCGCCATCATTGTTGCGTCGCGCGCCATCCACCGTGAGGATGATCCGCGGTCCCTGCAGGCCGCGGATCGCCGGGCTTTGCGCGGCGGCCCGGGGGCCTCCGCCGTAGTTCACGTTGGGCAGGGTGCGCAGCGCCGTGGACAGGGTATTGGCCTGGACCTCATCCAACTGCTGACGCTCAACAGTGGACACCGAGGCCGGCAGTTCAAAGCTGCTGTTGGCGGTACGGGTGGCGGTGACGGTGGTGGTGTCCAGGGCGAAAGGCGACGCCGCCTCTTCCGCGGCCTGTCCATGCGCGGTGTTGATTGCCAGCGCGCAGGCAATCGTCAGCAGCGACAATGGCCAGCGGCGCCGGCCCGGCCCGCCATGGGCGGCGCCAGTGTGATGAAAAGAATGCACGGCAAAAGGTTCGGCAACGCGCAAGGCGGCCGCGACCCGGGTCATAGCAGACATGACAGGACGTCCAAAGGTGATCACGAAAGTGCACCAGGCCCAGAACTTCAGGGCTGGCGTGATGACTGGCGTTCAGCCGATGGCCGGCGGCGCCCTGGCCTGGGGCGTGTCGTCGCGATTACTGACGGAGGAACGGGTATTTTCGGGGGCGCCAGGGACCTCACGGCCGACGCTGGCTGTCGACAACCAGGGCCAGGCCGGCTGCAGCGCCACACCGCCGACAAAGGGGCACAGGGCGCAGCCTTGGGCAGCCCCCTGCCCCTGGCTGTCGTCTTGATCCTGATCCTGATTCTGGCCGGCGCGGGCCTGGAACTCGGCAAGAGACACGCGCTGCATGCCCTGTGCGGTGCACACCAGCAGCCACTCATCGGTGGCGCCGGAGCCCGAGATGGGCATCGGCATGCTGGCCCAGGTCACCGCCTGCAAGACCATGGCCAACAGGCACACCAGCAGGTCGAGCCTGGGGCGAGCGGGTTGCCGGTGCCGGTTGAAGATCATGCAGAGTCCCTGCCGTTTGGGTGTATCAGCGATGCCCGGTGAAAGGGCAAGTTCCGTGCTTGAGTGCCTGATCGTCGGCGTCGATGCCTGCCAGGCGCGACCCGTGAAATCTGCAAAAGAGTGCCGGGCTCCTCGCGAAACACCGGCACTCAGTGGCGTGATGTAACCCTGCCTAGAGAAAGCATCCCGCCGGCCGGCAATGTAGCACGCAGGCTTTGCCGGCCTGACGTGCGACAACCTGCCACAGGTCGACCTCCGATTCCTGGCGGATCGGCCAAGGGTGCGCTGGTCGCCGGCGACTGCGGCAGGCTGTCGCAGTGGGGGCGCAAAAACCCGCTCTCTACACTGCGTCGACCGCGCCGATGCGCGACAACCTGATGATAAGAACACGATGAGGACCATCATGAAGACGCTACTGGCCGCCGCCTGTTTACTCGCATTCACCAGCGCCCACGCCGCCCAGGACCCGGAGGCGGTGTTCAATCGCGCCTGCACCGCCTGCCACAGCGGGCAGTTGCCCATGGCGCCGAAAAAAGGCGATCAGGAGGCCTGGAAGCCGCGCCTGGCGCAAGGCTCCGCGGTGCTGGTCAAGCACGTGACCGAAGGCTTCAACGCCATGCCGCCACGCGGCCTGTGCATGGACTGCAGCGCCGAGGATTACCAGGCGGTGATCGACTGGATGTCCAAGTAAGGCGCGGCCTGCCCTGCCCTGTTCTGCGCTTGCAGCGCAGGCTGGGCAGGCCGTTCAGGGTCGAGTGAGCCTGTGCTGTGGGAAAACTTCGCCAGCGCTGCATCCGTTGGCCGATGCGCACCGTACATTCAGCACCCTCATCAGGAGGGCCGAATAATCGAGGAGCTGCATCATGCAAACCTTTACCAAACGCCTGGCCGCTGTCTGCTTCGCCGTCTTCTCCGTTGCTGCCCCCCTCAGCGGTTTCGCCGCCGATAGCGTGATGGTCGGTGGCGCTGCGATGTACCCCAGCAAAACCATCGTGGAAAACGCGGTCAACTCCAAGGACCACACCACCCTGGTCACGGCGGTCAAGGCCGCGGGGCTGGTGGACACCCTCAACAGCAAAGGCCCGTTCACCGTGTTTGCCCCGACCAACGAGGCGTTCGCCAAGCTGCCGGCCGGCACGGTCGATACCCTGGTCAAGCCTGAACACAAGGCCGACCTGACCAAGATCCTGACCTACCACGTGGTGCCCGGAACCCACACCGCCGGGCAGTTGATGGCCGAGGCCAAGCAGCATGGCGGCCAGGTCATGCTCAAGACCGTCCAGGGCGAAGCGCTGACTGTCAAACCCTATGAAGGCAAGCTCTGGGTGATCGATGCCAAAGGCGGCAAGTCGGCGATCAGCATCGCCGATGTCATGCAGTCCAATGGGGTGATTCACGTGGTCGACAGCGTGCTGCTGCCGCAGTAATCCAAGGTGCCCGGCCGACCTTGCCTCTGCCGGGCATCGTCCCTGTGTGACCAGCCCCCTGCGACCAGGCTCCCACGGCCTTCGCCGCGGGGCCTTGGCCCGATAGCGGGTTCAGGGAATCGGCAACCAGCGGCGAAATCCCGAACCGCCCTTGGCGCTCAACGGGCACCAGGCAAAGTCCCAGGGCACTGGCGGATACTCCTCCGGCTCGCCATCAACCTGTGGCGCCAGACGCGGCGCCACCTTCCAGTCGAACACCCAGTCCGGCGATTCGCGCCAGGCCAGCACCAGCCCACGGGCCTGACTGTCGTCGGTGTTGATCCAGCGCGCGGCCGCGGCGGTCATGAACGCCTCGATATGCTCGGCATCGATCCGCGCCCCGTAGCGTGAGCCCAGGAGCCAGCGGCACAGGTTCAGGTAATAGGTCCAGTTCAGCGGCGGATGATTGCGGTAGGCCCAGGTCATGAAGCCACGGAAGATGTTCAAGCCATCCGGTGGATCGAGCTTGAGCAGCCCCGGACAAACATCGAACAAGGTGTGCCAGTAAGGCAGCAGGCGCGCATCCAGGTGCACGAAGCTGCGGGCGTTGCTCGGGTAATCGGGAAACGGCAGCAGAAAATCGCCGTGGTTCTGTCCCCGGGGGCTCTTGCTCAGCAGGCGGCTGACCCCAGAGGGGATCGCCAGTGTGCGCATCTCAGCCTGCGGCGCCCCCGTACTCGCGTTGGCGGCAACGGGCCGCGCTGGCTGTCGCCAACCTTGAATGATTCGAGCCATGTCGTGCTCCTTTGCATCTCAGCCATAACCATGAACACGCCCTCGGCCCAGTGGCCGTGGAAATGCGCGGATAACAAGGGTCATGTGCGAGCGTGAGGACAGGAACGCCGCGGCCAGGCGTTGTGCCGGCTGGCCTGGCGCAGGCCGCAGCGGACCCGCAGCGGCAAGCACCCGGACTCGCGGGCACAGGTTGCAAACCGTTCATGCCACACACTTGCAATCATGAGGATCGAATGGCCCGGATTCAGCCACGCAGCAGCGACCGCCGGCGGCGGCCACAGAGGTGAAGGACACAGGCCAGGCGGCGGTCAGCGGCGAATGCGGCTGCCCGCCTGCGGGCTCAGATCAGCGGGGAGGCACGAGGGTTGGCCGAGGGCCAGGAGTAGCGTGGGGGCGCCTTGCAGCGCGGTTCAAGACAGCGGCGCCGGACTTGGCCGATGCGCAGCAGCCAGCTCAGGCAGAACAGCAGGACCAGATTCAGCGCGGCTCCCGAGCAGACCGGGCAGGAAAAACTGCCGACCCAGGCACTGGCGGCCTGATCGCTGAAATCGGACTTCTGCACCGGCGCCTGGCTGCCCTGGGTGGAGCAGAACTGCCCGCCTACACCATTGAGGGCAAGGCCCATCATCTGGCCGTGCCCCAAACCGCAGGCGAACACATTGAACAGGACGCAAAAGTACAGGGTCCAGGCAATCAGCGAGCGGTCGGGGCGGGACAATTTCATGGGCGGCGACTTTAACACCGAACAGCGGAGCGGATGAAGCGCGACTTGGGGGCGCGTCAACCTGCCACCCAGAGCACCAGGGTGGAGCAGAACGGCGCCCACATCAGGCGCCGTGCAGAGCATGTGAAATGCCCCGCCACGCTTCTTGCTGGCCTCAAACCAGCGGCGTACCATCGCCGCACTTTGCCGAACCGGCACTCCCAGTCTGCGTGATCAGCGCCTTGAACCCGTCTTCCCGCTTCCGCCCATTACGCCGACTGGCCCTGCGCTTGGCTTTGCTTGCCGCGCTGCTGCCCAGCTTGATGCTGCTGCTACCGGTGGTTCAGGCGACTCCAGCAGGCATGGAGCGCAACTGCCTGATGGCCGCGCCGGGCCATGCTGCGCACCACCCGGACTCCGCCGGACTGCAGGACTGCCATTGTGTGTTGTGCCTGGTCCAGGCCCTGGATGTAGGCCTGCCCGGCAGCCTCGCTGTGTTCCCGTTGCCCGCGCCTCGCCAGGGCTTTTTCCAAGCGGGCGTCAGCCCTTCCCTGTTTCCCGCTCTGCGGCTCAGCGCCCAGCCGCGCGCGCCCCCTCTGCACGCCTGAAGCCCACTGCTGCGGTCCGTCCCTGCGCCCTCGCCAGAGGCGGACGCCCGTGTCTGCCCATTTATCTTCAGGAATTACCATGCGCCTTCATTCCATCCGTGGCGGCCGCCGTATGTTGCTGCCCATGTTTACCCTGTCCGTCACCGCCCTGCTGCCCCACACCGCCCTGGCCTGTGCCAGTTGCGGCTGCACCTTGAGTTCCGACTGGGACAACCTGGGCATCAGCAACTCATCCGGCCTGAAACTGGATCTGCGTTATGACTACCTCAACCAGAATCAGCTGCGCAGTGGCAGTAGTACGATCTCGCCACGCACCGCCAGCCAGATCAACAACCAGGGCCAAGCCCAGGAAGTCGAGAAATACACCCGCAACGACTATCTGACCTTAGGCCTGGACTACAGCATCAATCGCGACTGGGGGGTGAATCTGCAGATGCCCTACATTTTCCGCAGCCACAGCACCCTGGGCACGGCTTCGGACGGCGTCAGCGCCGGTGACGGTGGCGGCCAGTACAGCTCCAAGACCTCCAGTCTCGGAGATGTGAAGATCATCGGGCGTTATCAGGGCTTTACCCCGCAGCACAACTTCGGCCTGCTGTTCGGCGTCAAGCTGCCCACCGGCAGCCATGACGACACGGCCTCCTCCAGCGACCCCAGCACGCCTGGCCCGGTGCCGATCGATCGCGGCCTGCAGCCCGGAACCGGCACCACCGACGCCATCCTCGGCGCCTACTACATGGACAGCCTGAACAAGAACTGGGACTACTTCGGCCAGGCCATGGTGCAACGGGCCATGGACTCCAGCGATCAGTACCGCCCGGGAGACGGCATCAACCTGAACGCCGGGCTGCGTTACATGGGCAACGCCTATGTCATGCCGCAACTGCAAGTCAATGTGCGCCATGTCGAACGTGACCAGGGTGCTCAGGCTGACACCGTGAGTACCGGCGGCACCCTGGCCTACCTCAGTCCGGGCGTGACCATCCCTGTCACCGCCAAGGCGTCGCTGTACAGCTTCGTGCAGGTGCCGGTGTATCAGAACGTCAATGGCGTGCAGCTTGCGCCCCGCTATACGGCAACCGTAGGTGCGCGTTACGCCTTCTAGCCCTGCACTGGGAGTCAGGTCGTTCCTGCTCCCGGTGTGGCGTTCCTTCAGCACGCCGCACCCTCCGGTGCGGCGTACCCGACAGATCGAGGTACATGCAATGCCTTTCAACCCGTTGACCGCCCCCTGGCTGGCACTCTGCTGCGCTCTGACCTGCCTCCCCGCCCTGGCCGTCGATGTCGGCGAGCAGGCCCCACCGCTGACGCTCAAGACCCTGGACGGCAGCCTGTTCGACTTGAAGCAGCAGGCCGGACAGGTGGTGATCGTCAACTTCTGGGCCTCCTGGTGCGAGCCGTGCCGCGCGGAAATGCCGGCGATGCAGCGCTATTACCAGCAGCACAAGGAACAGGGATTGAAGATTGTCGCCATCAGCCTGGATGACCCGCAGGACGACGCGCTGGTACGCGAGGTCATGGCCAACTACAGCTATCCGGCGGCCTTCCAGCGTGATGCCGATTTCAAGGGCTTTGGCCGGGTCTGGCGGATGCCGATGACTTACGTCATCGACCGGAAGGGGGTGATTCGCAAGGATGGCAGCATCGGCGATCCCAAAATCGATCTGCCCTTGCTGGAACAAGTGGTCACCCCACTGTTGACGGCACCTTGAACAAAGGCTTGAAGCGCCGGACGCTCTAGACGACGGCGCTGCTCAAGCCATTCCATAAGGCAATGACGGCGACTTCGGGGTGGTGGACGTCATAGGCAAGGATGCTCAATGAGGCGGTATCCAGGGGGAAATGCTGCGCCGCAACCGGAGGGAGATCCACCCAGCGCGCGGCCAGCACGGCAGCAAATTGACCATGGGAAAAAAGCGCCACGTTGCCTTCCAGTGTTCGCAGATGACTGATGAGCCGGTCGGCGCGCTCGCCGATTTGCAGCGGGCTTTCACCGTTGGGGCAGCCATCGCGAAACAGGTTCCATCCGTTTCGCAGCTTTTGAATATCCATTGAACGCAAGCCTTCGTAATCGCCGTAGTTCCACTCCAGCAGTTGCGGGTCGATCTGCGCGTGTGCCCCCAGCCCCGCCAGCGCACAGGTTCGCTGTGCCCGTTGCATTGGACTGGTCAGTACTTGGCTGAAGGGGATGTCCCGCACAGGCCCGATAAGCCTCTTCGCTTCAGTCTCGCCATGGGCCGTCAATGGCACATCCGTGCGGCCGGTGTGCTGACGAGAAAGTGTCCATGGGGTTTCACCATGCCTGACCAGGTAGAGACGCAGGGGCTTGGGGCAATTCATATCAGCTTCCTTTCCAGGGCCACGCTGTATTGACCACGACAGGCCGCGTGGTTGCATGCGAGTCGATGCAAGAGGGCCTGTTGGGCTGCCCGCAGATTGGCCTCGTCACCGCGCCAGATCTCCAGTGCGGGATACTGCACGGCGCGGGCGAACGAAAACGCCAATGCCCAGGGCAACGGTGACTTGGAGCGCGTATTCATGGCATTCAACCGGCTTGAGGCCAGCTCTGCCGATTGCCCGCCCGACAGGAACACGATGCCCGGTAACGCTGCCGGCACGCTGCGCTTCAGGCAGTTGAGGGTGGCATCGGCTATCGCTTCCAGCGAAACCGGGAGGGTGCAAGCCAGACCGGGGAGCACCATATTGGGTTTCAACAGCATCCCCTCAAGCCGCACTCGCTGGCTGTGCAGCGCCTTGAACACCCTGCGCAGGACATCCTCCGTCACCACCGCACAACGCTCCAGGGAATGGTCTCCCTCCATCAGCACTTCCGGCTCGACGACAGGCACTAACCCCGCCTCCTGGCACAATGCGGCATACCGTGCCAGCGCCTGAGCGTTGGCCTCGATGCAACCGCTGCTGGGGATGCCCTCCCCCACAGTGATCACCGCACGCCACTTGGCAAACCGGGCGCCCAGCTGAACGTACTCATCAAGCCGCCCGCGCAGCCGATCCAGACCCTCGGTGATTTTCTCTCCCGGATGACCGGCCAGGTCAGTCGTGCCAAGGTCGACCTTGATCCCCGGCATGATGCCCACTGCGCTGAGGGCGTGACTCATTGGCTGGCGATGCCGGGTGTGCTGGCGAATGCTTTCATCGCAAAGAATCGCCCCGTTGATGTACTCACCCAGACCCGCTGTGGTGACGATGAGCTCTCGATAGGCGCGCCGGTTCTCCTCGGTCTGGGCAATGCCCAGTGGAGCAAAGCGGCGGTTGCAGGTGGCGGGACTTTCGTCCATGGCCAGCAAACCTCTATGGCCCGCCACCAGCAGCTGTGCGGTATCAACCAGTGCTTGCGCCTTCATGCTCTACCCCTTGTTGATGTCGGGTGTATCGACCTCAGCTATCGGTAAACAGCTGGCCCCTTGCCTGCCCTTGCGCCAGCGGCGGCGGGCTTTGCCGTTCGCTGAAGTCCGCGGTCCAGCTCCAGTGGCGGATTTCCGGCAGGTCTTCGAAATGTTCGCGAATCCACAAGTAATGCCGGCGCAACTGGCTCTGGAAATAACGGATGGCTTCCAGGCTCTGCTCTCGCAAGCGCGGCACGTGCTTCAAGGCGTCGATCGCCAGTTGATAACGGCTCATATTGTTCAGCACCACCATGTCGAAAGGCGTGGTGGTGGTACCGCGATCGCTGAACCCGCGCACGTGAAACCGAGCTTCATTGGCCCGCCCATGGACCATGGAGTGGATCACCCAGGGCGAGCCATGAAAGGCGAACATCACCGGCACATCTCGGGTGAACAGCGCTTCGAACGACAGATGGTCCATGCCGTGAGGCCGGTCCTGGGGCGCGCTGAGAGTACCCAGATCGACCACATTGACCAGCCTGACCCGGATGCCCGGTACATGTTTCTGTAGCAGCCAGCTGGCCGCCACCGCTTCCGCCGTAGGCACATCGCCAGCGCACGCCAGCACCACATCGGGTGATTTTCCCTGATCATTGCTGGCGAACGACCAGATCGAGGCGCCCTGGGAGCAGTGCTTGAGGGCTGCCGCAAAGTCCAGCCACTGAAAGTCCGGCTGTTTGCCGCAGGTCACCACGTTGATGCAGTCGCGGCTGCGCAGGCAGTGGTCGAACACATTCAGCAGGCAATTGGAGTCCGGCGGGTAATACACCCGTACCACGTCGGATCGGCGTTGCAGCACATTGTCGACAAAGCCCGTGGACTGATGGCTGAAGCCATTGTGGTCGTTACGCCAGGCATGACTGGTGATCAGGATGTTCAAGGACGCCAAAGGGCGACGCCAGGCAAACTCCTTGCTCTGCTGCAGCCATTTGGCGTGCTGGGTGACCATGGAATCGACCACCTGAGCAAAGGCCTCGTAGGTCGACCACATGCCGTGGCGGCCGGTCAGCAGGTAGCCCTCCAGCCAGCCTTCGCACAGATGCTCGCTGAGCACCTCCATGACCCGACCGTCCGGCGACAACTGATCGTCAACCGACAGACAGGGGCCGGCAGCCGTGCGATTGCTGGCTTGGAATACCGCGTTGAGGCGGTTGGAGTTGGTTTCATCCGGGCCAAACACGCGAAAGTTGTGCGGGTTGTTGCCCATCACATCGCGCAGGTACTGGCCCAGTTTGCGTGGTGCCTCGGCAATGACTTGCCCGGGCCCTGGAACCTGCAGCGCGTAATTGGCGAAGTCCGGCAGTTCCAGGGCGACCAGCCGACGCCCGCCATTTACATAGGGAACCGCGCCCATGCGCAACTCGGCCGGCGGCGTCAGGGCCTGAAGCTCGGGCAGCAATGTCCCGCCGTCACTGAACAAGGAAGCCGGCGCATAGCTGCGCATCCAGCTTTCCAGCTGCTGCAGGTGCTCGGGATTGTCGCGGACATTGGCCAGGGGCACCTGATGCGCGCGGAAGGTGCCTTCCACGGGCAGGCCGTCCACCACCTTCGGCCCGGTCCAGCCCTTGGGGCTGCGCAGGATAATCAGCGGCCAGCGCGCCCGTACCGGCGCGCCGAGGGTCCTGGCCTGCTCCTGGATCGACAGGATCTGGTCGTGACAGTCATTGAGCGCAGCGGCGAAGCGTTGATGCATTCCGGGCAGATCGTCACCGGCGACGATCAGCGGCTGATAACCGCGCCCGCGATACAGCTCGATCAAGTCTTCGTCGGCCAGGCGCGCTTCCACCGTCGGCCCGGAAATCTTGTAGCCGTTGAGGTGCAGGATCGGCAGCACCGCGCCGTCACGCCGGGGGTCCAGAAAGTGCACGCTCTTCCAGCTGCCCTCCAGCGGGCAGGTTTCGGCTTCGCCATCACCGATGACACAGGCCACCAGCAAGTCCGGGTTGTCGAATACCGCGCCGAAGGCGTGCAACAGCGAATAGCCCAGCTCGCCGCCTTCGTGCAGTGAATTGGGGGTGTGCGGCCCACAATGGCTGGGAATCCCGCCGGGGGTGGAGAAACTGCGAAACAGCCGCAGCATGCCCGCTTCATCCTCGGTGACGTCGGCATGCACCTCGCTGTAGGTGCCCTCCAGCCAGGCGCAGGCATTGAGCGTGGGGCCGCCATGGCCCGGCCCGGAAACGAAGACGGTCTGCACGCCGCGCTCGCTGATCAGCCGGTTCAGGTGCACGTAGATGAAACTCTGCCCGACCGATGTCCCCCAGTGCCCCAGCAGCCGCGGCTTGATGTGCTCGGGGCGCAAGGGTTCACGCAGCAAGGCGTTGGCCTGCAGGTAGATCTGGCCGACGCACAGGTAGTTGGCCGCATTCCAGTAGCGCTGCAGGCGCTGCAGCAGCTCGGGCGCCAGCGGCCCGCCTTGCTCGGCAGCGCAGGCCTGAACCGGTAACGGGGTATCGACCAGCTCAGCGCTGGAAAGCCGTGCATTGAAGCGATACATAGTGACTCCACTGAAGGCGTTGCCAGGCAAGCGTTCCCTGGCGGACCAGGACTTGAAGCGCTGGACGCTAGGAAAAGTTGGACAACTGGTGCAAGGCATGGCGGGCCATGATCAGGTTTTCGTCGGTCGGTATGACCCAGGCCGTCACCTCGCTGCCGGGCCGTGACAGGCACCCCGCGGCATCGTGGGTCTGCTGCGCCTGCGGGCGCAGCCCCAGCCAGCGACAACCGTCGAGTATTGCGCTGCGAACCTCAGGCGCGTGTTCGCCGATTCCTGCGGTAAACACCAGGGCATCGATCCCGCCCAGTACCGCGGCCAGGGTGCCGATCTCTCGCACCACACTGCGCACGAACAGGGCAATCGCGTGCCTGGCTTCAGGCGCGGCACTGGCCTGCAACTCGCGCATATCGCTGGACAGGCCCGACACCCCCAGCAGCCCGCATTCGTGATACAGCAAGTGCTCCAGCGCCTGCGGGGTCATGCCGCACTCGCGCAGCAGATACAGCAGGATGCCGGGATCCAAATGCCCAGGCCGGGTGCCCATGAGCACGCCATCCAGCGTGGAGAAACCCATGCTGGTGGCGCGACTGACGCCGTTATCCAGCGCACACAGGCTGGCCCCGCTGCCCAGGTGGGCGACGATGGTTCTGCCTGCCGCTGCGCGCGGGTCGTAGCGAGGCAGCACGCTGGCGATGTACGCGTAGGACAGGCCATGAAAGCCGTAGCGGCGCAGGCCCCGTTCGGTCAGCGCCCGGGGGAGCCCATAGTCGGTTTCCAGGGGGTCGAGGGTGCTGTGGAACGCGGTGTCGAAGCAGGCGAACTGCAGCAGGCCCGGGTGTTCACCGGCCAGGTAGCTGATCGGCGCCAGGCACCTGGCTTGATGCAGTGGCGCCATGGGCACCCGCGCTTGCATCTGTGCCATCAGTTGCGGGTCGATACGCCGGACGACCTCGGTGCATGTCCCGCCGTGTACCACCCGATGAACTGCGGCACGGATTGTTCCGTGGCAATGGCGTTCGATCCAGTCCATCAGATTGAACAAGGTCACGCTTGACGATGAGGCATCGTTGCGTGGCCATTGCTCTTCCTGCTGCCTGGGAACCCCGCTGTGGCGGAAGATCAGGTGTTCGGTGTCGTGCTGCACATTGAACGTACCGTTTCCCAGGCATTGCGGTTCGCCCTCGGCATCCACAGTCGTGTGGTACAGCGAGAACTTGATCCCTGAAGACCCTGCATTCAGGACCAACAGCACAGGGCGTGAATCGTCAGTCATGAAGCCTTCCTCCCAGAATGAGCCGCGATGCTTCTTCCCTATGCCGGGTACTGACACCGTTGAGTCCAGCGCCCGTCAGTCTGGGCGCCGCTGAGTCGAACGTTCTGATCTGGATCAGAAAGCACCGACCTGCACGGGCAAAAAAATCCCGACGTTACTCACGGCGCACCAGCCAGAGCCCCGGCAACATCGGCAGCCAGAACGTCAGGCCGCGAAACAGCAGCGTGGCCGACAGCGCGACCGCAAGATCCACCCCGACCCAGCGCAAACTCACCACCGCCGCCGCTTCGAAGGCGCCCAGTCCACCCGGGACCAGGCCGACGCTGCGCAACATGCTGGCGAGCATGAACCCGGCAAACAGCCCCACCGGGTTGGCCAATACCCCCAATGCCAGCACCAGCAGCCAGAATGTCGCACTGTCGAGCAGGATGATCGCCAGTTCGAGCAAGGTGACACGCCCCAACAACCCGCGACTGCCAACCAGTTGCTTGTCCGCGCCGGTGATCAGGGAAATGCCTTTGCGGATAATGGCGAAACCCTGTCCCGGCACATGGGCCGCGAGTCGGCCATTGCCGACCAATTTGGGGGCCAGCACCGCCAGCGCCAGGCTGACCGCGATAAACGCCAGGCACAGCGTCGTTATGGTGGTCGTTGCATGCCCCTGGAACATCAACACCAGCAAGGCCACGCCGACAGAGAGCACGTAAGCCAGGAAGTAGCCGGAGAGATCCAGCACCAGGCATGCCAGGACCACGGGTTTGGTAAAACCCTGGCGCATGAATGAAGCCACCACGGCAAACGCTCCACTGATCCCGGAAGACGGCAGCGCCTGATCGACGAACAGTTTCATCAGGCTCAATTTCGCCGCTTTCCAGAGCGAAAGGTGCTGGTTTCCGGCCATCAGCACGCTGCGAAAAATCTGCCCCTGGGCGACATAAGTCAGGATCTGCGCCAGTACCGCCGCAGCGAACCATAGCGGCTGGATCTGGGGCAGCAAGGCAGCGAAGGATTCGGCGTCGGAAAAGTGCAGCGCCAGTCCAATCACCGCTGCCAGCATTGCCGCGCCCAGCAACCAGGTCGCCCAGAGGACGGAAGCACTGTGATGCATCACCTCATCGACTGCCGAAGCAGGGATCGAGTCTGGCGTTTCGGGGGTTACCGACATGTTGAGCCTCTGGCTGATCCAGATACCAATAGGGTTGGCGCCAAAGCGCCCCAAGCCGCGGTCAAGGGGGGAGCAGCGGTAACCTCACGACGAACCGACTGCCTTTACCGCTGCCCTCGCTCATGCCCTTCACCGTACCGCCATGGGCTTCAACCAGCTCGCGCACCACCGTCAGGCCAATGCCCAGGCCGGCGCCGTTGAAACCTATGGCTTGAGCGTCCTGAATGAAGGGTTCGAAGACGAACGGCAGCGCTTGGGCGGAGATGCCAATCCCGTTATCACACACCGTCAGTTGCACGACCTCGCCCTGGATGATGACCGAGAGCTCCACCCTGCCCTCGGCCGGGGTGTATTTGGCGGCATTGCCCAGCAGGTTGCCGAGGATCTGCTTGAGCCGGATCGGGTCGCCCTCCAGCATCAGCGGGGCGTCCGGCCGTTCGCTGCTGAAGTGCAAATGCCGGGTATTCATCGCCGGCCTGCACGTCTCGATGGCGTCATCGATGATTGCCCGCAGGTCCAGCACGCGGCGGTCAGGTGCAACTTGCCGGTGCTGACACGAGAAACGTCGAGCAGGTCCTCCACCAGCCGCGACAACTGCTGCACCTGGCCTTCGATCAGGGCCTGCATGCGCGGCAGTTCTTCGCTGGGCACCCGGGCCAGGCGCCCGGCAATCATGCTGATGGGGGTCAAGGGGTTGCGCAGTTCGTGGGCGACCAGCACCAGGATGTGCCGCTGTTGCTCAAGCAACTGTTCGGCTGCGGCTTGCAGGTGCTGGGCGCTGAGCGCGGCGAGCACCAATTGCTCATTGGCTTCGCGCATATCCAGGTTCAACTGCTGTTCATCCTGGGTCAGCTGCAGCGCCTCGGCGTTGGACTGGGCCAGCAGGATGGCCTGCACCAACTGTTGATTGGCTTCGATCAGTTGTTCGACGTACTGGCTGTCGACGACCCGGGTGTTGGCTTCACCCAGTTCCTTTTGCAATGCGGCCAATACCGCGCGCGCCTGGACGATCTTCTGCCCGAGCAGGAACAGTTCGGCTGCAGCAGTGGCCATGGTTTGATCGGTCTTGCCTGCGCCCTCGTTCATGATGGTTTACTCAGCCCCCTTCCGGGAGCGGACGTTGCCGGGTCGGACGGCCACCGAGCAGGCCTTCCTGACCCGCCAGCATGGCGCCGATCTGCAAGCCGTCATCGTCAATGCGGTACAGGCGCAGTTCATCGCTGTGGGCGCTGGCCCGGACCTTGACCACGGCCATGATGCGCTGCAAGCGGCTTTCGACCTCGATGTAGCGCTGGACGATGATGGCATCGGTGAGAAAGGCCGTGCCGTATGGGCTGAAACGCAGGTCGGTGTAGCGGTCCTCCAGCTCCGAGGTCATCAGGACCGTGACGCCGACACCTGTCAGCGCACTGACCATCCGCGCCAGCGACTCGCGAAAGTCCTCGCGGAAGGTCGGGGCCAGGGCCAACTCGAAGCCCGAGAGCGAATCGATGACCACCCGGCTGGCCTTGAGCCGGGTGATCTCGGCCAGCAGCAGATGGACGATCTCGTCGATCGACAAATCTGGGGCGCGACTGTCCACCAGGCTCACCTGGCCGTTCTGGATCAGCCCCGCCAGGGTCGGGTTCTGCGAATGATTGGGCCGCTGCTCGAACAGCGCGATCACTCCGGTTTCGCCGTTGCGCGCGCCTTCGGCGAGAAAGGTCGCCGCCAGGATGCTCTTGCCCGAACCCGACGGCCCCGCTACCAGCAGTGAATAACCCCGCGGCAACCCGCCCCCGAGCATCTCGTCGAGGCGTGGCACGCCCATTTTCAGACGCTCGATGGGCAGCGGCAGCCGGGTTTCATCGCCGCGCACGGCGGCCGGCGCGAACACCCGGACCCCCGAGGTGGCAATGCGGAACGTGTGCAACCCCGGCAGCGTGGGTTGGCCGCGCATCTTCATGATTTCCATCTTGCGCACCATGGAGTTGCGCTGGACGCTCTGGCGCAGCCAGATCAAGCCGTCGGCCACGGTGAATACCGGGTTGGTGTCGGTTTCAGTGAAGTATTCGCCGATCAGGAAGGTGGTCGCCTGCCAGGTGGTCATCAGCATGCCCAACTGCTGGACGAACAGCGGCAGGTTGTTGTTGGGCGCGTTCTGGCTCTGACTGGCCAGCACCACCGAACGGAAGGAATCGACAAACACCAGGGCCGGGGAATGGGCCTCCACCTCACTGACGATCCGGCGCAGCACCTGATCAAGATCACCGGCCTGGGTGTCATCGGCCAGGTTGATATAGCGAATCGAGTGGTTGATCGCGTCACTGTCGAAAAAATCGAACTGCTGCTGATACCTGAGCATCTTCAGCGGCGGCTCTCCGAGCACGGTAAAGAACAGCGCCGGACGCTCGGGCGTGGCCAGGGCGAACATCATCTGATGCGCCAGGGTGGTTTTGCCGCAGCCCGGGGGGCCGGCGATCAGGTTGAAGGAAAACTCCGGCAATCCTCCGCCTAGCACCTCGTCCAGCCCGGGCACGCCGGTGGCCAGGCGGTTGATCGTCACTTTGCTGCTCATGGCGTAGTTTCCTGCGAAGGGGCGGCGCTGGAGGAAGGACTCCACACGCCATTGAGCAAACGCGCGGTCAGCGAGGGGCCGATCAGCGTGGTCAGCAATTGATAGAAGGTGGTGAGCATGACTTCACCGAAAAACAAGGCATCGGCCTGGCTTTGTTCGATGAGCACTGACTTGAGGGCGTCGAAATCCAGACCGTCCTGCAAGCCGTCATAGGTGCCGCGCAAACGCAGGTGTCCGGCACTGCACAGTTGCAGGCTGCGACGGTAGAGCGCGACAACCCCCTGCTGGCCGATGATCGGCGTCAGAGCGTTGTTCATGCGTTGCAACGTCGTGACGATCGCCTGGGCGACGCTTGCGATGTCAGCGTCGGGGCCAGCACTCTGCGCCAGAGAAGCTACGATCTGGCGGCTCTCTTCGCTTGGCGTGGACATGGGGGCGCTGATGGTGGGTGGGTGGATTTTGATAGTACACCCTAAGGCGATGCGTAGAAGCCCTATCGGTTCAGTGCCGCCCCCTGCCCTGGATTAACTCGACACAGGCTTGATTTTTCTCAAGTGCGATCTCCCGGCTGAGCATTCTATTGAGCCTGCCTGCACATCATGAAAGGGTGCGGCAAGCCGCAAGGCTGCATCGGGCACCAGCACCGCCGCGCCTTCGAAGGCGCCTGCGCGCAAATCCTCAAGGGCCTGATTGGCCTGGGTCAGGGGGTACAGCGTGGTGTGAGTGACCACGCCGATTTGCGCCGCCAGGCGCAAAAAATCGATGCCGTCCTGACGCGTCAGGTTGGCCACGGAAACCAGCGCGCGCTCCCCCCATAACAAATCGTAGGCAAATGCCGGAATTCGGCTCATGTGGATACCGGCGCAGACCACCCGCCCACCTTTGCGTACCGCCTGCAAAGCCTTTGGCACCAGCGCGCCATCCGGCGCGAAGATGATTGCCACGTCCAGTGGCTCAGGTGGCAGCAGGTTGGAGTCGCCGGCCCAGGTGGCGCCCAACTGCCGGGCAAACGTCTGGGTCGCGGTATCGCGCGCACGGGTAAAGGCAAATACCGACCGACCCTGCCAGAGCGCGACCTGGGCCACGATATGCGCGGCGGCACCAAAGCCATAAAGCCCCAGCCGTTGGCCTTCGCCACCGATCAGTAACGCTCGCCAACCGATCAAGCCGGCACACAGCAAGGGGGCCAGCGAGGCATCGCTGCCCTGCTCACCCAAGGCAAAGACATAGGCGGCATCGGCAATCATCGAGGTGGCAAAACCGCCGTCACGGGTGTAGCCCGTAAACCGTGGCTGATCGCACAGATTCTCTCGCTGGGCGAGGCAGTACGAACACCGGCCGCAGGTGTGCCCCAGCCAAGGGACGCCTACCCGCTCGCCCAGGCCGAACCCGACGACGCCCGCACCGATGGCGTCGATCCGGCCAACCACTTCATGCCCGGGAATGATGGGCACCTGCGGGTCTGCCAGCTCGCCGTCGAGCACATGCAAGTCGGTCCTGCACACGCCGCAGGCCGTGACCCTGATCCGCACCTCGCCTGGCCCCGGCTGCCGATCAGGTAACTCGGTCCATTGCAGTGCACTGCCTATGCGGCTCAACACCATCGCGTGCATGACAATCTCCTTCGATGCCGCCAGAAGTGGCCCGTGCTCAACCTTGTAGCTGGCGTAACACCGTCGGTAGCAGGTCTGGCAAGTCTTCAGCGAGCAATCCGGGGCCGAAAGCCGCGGCCGCGGCTCCGTGCAGCCAGACCGCCGCGGCCGCACTGTCATAGGCCGACATGCCCTGGGCCAGCAAGCCGAGGATGATGCCGCTCAGGACATCGCCCGCGCCGGCGGTGGCCAGGCTGGCCGGGGCATTGCTGTTGATCACGGCCCGGCCATCGGGCGCGGCGATCACCGTGTCGCTGCCCTTGAGCACCACCACCGCGCCGCAACGCCGGGCGGCGGCTCGGGCGCGGGTCAGCTTGTCGCCTTCGAGGTCGAAAATCCGCCGAAACTCGGCCTCATGCGGCGTCAGCACGCAGGGGCCATGGATTGCCCGGTCGAGCACCCCGGGGTCATCCTGAAAGACACTCAGGGCGTCGGCGTCCAACACCGTGGGGCGACCGCTGGCCAGCATGGCCAGGACCTGGCCGAAGGTTTCTTTGTTGACGCCGGCACCGGGGCCGATCAACCAGGCCGAACAACGACTGCCATTGAGCAAGTGGCCAAAATCCTCCGGCGTCACCCAGGGACGGACCATGATGCTGGTCAGCGCCGCGGCGTAAACCGGCAAGGCCATTTCAGGCACCGCAATGGTGGTGAGCCCGGCCCCGGCCCGGGCAGCGCCTCGGGCCGCCATGCGCGCCGCGCCCGTCATGGGATAGCCGCCAAAGATCAGCGCGTGACCACGGCTGTGCTTATCGGATTCGGCCTTGGTCGAAGGCAGCTTGGCCAACCACAGCCGCGGATGGTTCTCGAACGCTTGAGGCGTGATGGTGTCCAGCACAGCCTGCGGGGTGCCAATGTCGGCCACCACCACTTCACCGCACAGGTCACGCCCCGGCAGCAGCAAGTGCCCGGGTTTCTTGCGCACGAAGGTCACCGTGAGCACCGCCGGTACGGCCCCCAGCGCCTCACCGGTGTCGCCCATCATGCCGCTGGGGGTGTCGATGGCGATGATCGGCACCCGGGCCTGGCTGGCAGCAGCCAAAGTGTCCAGGGCGACGCCTTGCAAGGGCCGACTCAGGCCCGCACCAAAAAGCCCATCGACGATCAGTTCGGCGCCTTCGAGTACCAAAGGACTCAGGCTGTCGACCTCGTCGCCCCAGCGCTGGGCATGCTGCCGGGCCTCGCTCTGCAGGCTGAAACGGCTCCCCAGCATGGCCACTTTCACCGGCCAGCCGGCTTCCCGCAGCCGGTACGCGGTGACAAAACCGTCACCGCCGTTGTTGCCCGGTCCACACAGCACCACCACCGGCCGGGGTGTCCAGCGGCGCTGGATCTCACCGGCCACGGCTGCACCGGCATGGGCCATCAACTCAAAGGCCGATACGCCGGCCTCGACCGATAAACGGTCGGCCTGCGCCATCTGCAGCACGCTGAGCAAGGCGCTCTGGCAACGGATCAGCGGCCATTGGCCATTTAAGTTGTTCATGGGTCGCTCTCTTTCCCGTCGCGCTGAAGTCGATGACCGCTCGTGCGTACCTGGATCTGTCCCGGGCCGGGGACCGCAATGGCGTAGAGACGAGCGGACGCCCGGTACAACCCAGACTCACGTTGGCGCGTCGATCGCGAGATAGCGCACCAGTTTCTTGTTGACGAAAGCCTGGATGCCCATGTCTCCCAATTCACGCCCGTAGCCGGAGTTCTTGATCCCGCCAAAGGGTAGCTCGGCATCCGACCAATTGATGTTGTTGATGAACATCATGCCGGTCTCGACGCGGCTGGCGACTCGCAGCCCCCGGCCTACATCCTGGGTAAACACCGAGCCGCCCAGGCCGAAGTCCGAGTCATTGGCCAGGGCGATCGCTTCCTCGACATCCTTGACCCGGAAAAACAGGGCAACAGGGCCGAAGAACTCCTCCCGGTACGCCGGATTGTCCGGTGCGATATCGGTGAGGATGGTGGGGCTCATGTAGGAGCCCGGACAGCGAATGCGCTCGCCACCGAGCAGCACCTTCGCGCCGCTCAATACCGCGGTGTCGACCTGCTCCAGCAGCTGTTGCAGCGCCGACTCGGTCGACAGCGGGCCCAGGGTGGTCTTTTCGTCCATGGGGTTGCCGGGCTTGAGCGCCGCCAGCGCTGCGCTGAATCGCTCGATGAAGGCATCGGCCACCTGTTCGACCACGATGAAGCGCTTGGCGGCGCAACAGGTTTGCCCGCAGTTGTACAGGCGGCCCCAGACCGCCCAGCCCAACGCCAGATCCAGATCGGCGTCCTCCAGGACGATAAACGCGTCGCTGCCGCCCAGTTCCATGGACGAGGGCTTGAGCCTGGCCCCGGCCCTTGCCGCCAGGCTGCGCCCGGCGGGCACGCTGCCGGTGAGGGCAACGCCCTTGACCCGCACATCGTCCACCACCCGGTCCGACTGCTCATGGGAAATCAACAGATTGGTATACAGGCCCTCGGGGGCGCCGGCCTCGCTCAACAACGCCTCGAAGGCCATCGCACACTGTGGAACACAACCGGCATGCTTGATCACCAGCACATTGCCGGCCATCAGTTGCGGTCCCGCGACTCGCGCCAATTGGTAATAGGGAAAATTCCACGGTTCGACGCCGAAAATCACCCCGAGCGGGCTGCTTTCCAGGTGCGCTTCGCCCTGCTGGGGATGCAATTTCTTCCGGGCCAGAAAGTGTTCGGCGTTCTTGGCGTAGTAGTCCAGGATATCGGCGCTGAAGGTCACTTCACCCCGCGCCTCGCTGATGCGCTTGCCCATCTCCAGGGTGGCCAGACGGGCCAGGTCCTGCGTCCTGGCACGCATCAGTTCGGCGGCCCTGCCGATGATCACCGCCCGTTTAGCGTAGGAAGTGTGTTTCCAGGTATTGAAGCAGCGCGCCGCGGCGGCAAGCTTGTCTTCCAGCTGCCGATCGCTGATCTGCTGGAAACTCTCCAGCAACTGGCCGTCGTAGGGGTTGACGCTGGTGTACGTCATGATGAGTGCCTTCCGATGAGTCGAGGATTGTCGTCCAGAGAGACTCTGGGGCCGGGATTTACGCGCTGTGGCTAGCGTCCTTGAGTACCGAGCGCACCGTATCGATGTCTTCGCTGCTGCCATGCACCATCAGCAAGTACTCGTCGGCCTTGAGGGCCGTTTCATATTTGATGACCTGATCCTTGTTCACGCCCATGTTGAGCAGTGCCGCACCCAGAGCGGATACGCCGCCGACAAGCACCGCCCCTTCCAGCGCGCTGACCAGCATGGCCACCACCGGCCCGGCCAGGGCCACCAGCCCGAGCCCCGGCAGAAAGAAAAACGCCGGGGTGATCAGCAGCCCCCAGACCGTGCCCCAGAGCGCGCCTATTGCCCCCCAGGACTTGACCTTGTCGCCCAGTCGGTAGAAACCGATGGGGTGTTCCTCGGTGTGATAGCCCTTGCCCACCAGTGAGAGTTTCTTGACATCAAAGTCCACCTGGCTGAGGGCCCGTATGGCGCTTTCGGCCTCGGCATGGGTCTTGAAGACGTAGAAGTCGGATCGATTGAGGGTCATGGTCACGGCCTGCACTGGCTGAGGTATCGGTGAAGGGGCTCCGGCAGATGCATCACCGGCCGGGCCACTGACGTGGTTCAGATGGAAACGATGATGTTGTTCTGCACGTGCTTGACCCCGGCGGTGTTCCAGGCCGAGTGCCTGGCCAGCTCACGCTCGGCCCAGGTGTCCACCGTCCCGGACAGGGTCACGTCGCCGCCCTGAACATCGATGGTGATCTTTTGCGAATCCACAATGGCCCGGCGCTTGAGGGCTTCGGTGATGTCGGCCTTGACCCCTTTGGCGGTGACTTTGGACTTGATCTTTATGTTGTTGCTGATCCCCTTGACACCCAGCAGGCCGCGCACCGCATTGATCGCGGATTGGCTCTGGTATTGCCACTCGAGGTTGCCGTCGAGCGTGACCCACCCGTCTTCCACCAGAATTTTCAGCGAGTCCTTGGGCAGGTAGGTGGTCCACTCCAGGGCGTTTTCGATAGCGCGGGCGATATCGCCGTCGGTGCGCTGACTCAGGCCCGGCAGCTTGACATCCATTTCGACGGCCAGAGCGCGAACCCCCGCCACTTTCTGCGTTGCCTCCTCAGCGGCCCATTTCTCCATAAAGCTGTCGACATGCCCGGCTAGGGTCACGATGCCGTCCTTGACCTCGACTCCGATCTGCTGCGCATTGACCGAAGGTTCAAAGCGCAGCTCTGCGAGGATGTCATCTTTGAGTTGCTTGTCCGTTTTCATGAGATCGATTCCGAGTGAAGGGTTGCGGGGCAGCATCGGTGCTGATAGCGCTGCGAGGCGCCGCTGCAGAGTCCATCACGCTAGGCGCGCCGATTGCGCCTGGGTAGCCTCGGAAACTACCTACAGGCACGGCCTGCTACGGGGTGCAACAGGACGGATACGGCGCAGGCTGAGCCCTGGTCTTGGCTTGATCCGCACTTTTCTTGGCCTCGGTGGCCTCGCGCAGGGCGCGATCGGCCTTGAGCGCCGACTCATCGGAATGCACACGGGCGGCGGTTGCCATGTCTTCTGCACCGCTGAGCCTGGCATCCACTTCCTCCCGGCGATGGCTGCAACCGGCACTGAGCAGCAAACACAGGATCAATGAGGCACTCAGGACTTGCTTGTTCATGTGATCTCTCCTCGAAAGCCAATGAAGGTGATGCGCTCTGCAGATGCAGATGAATCACCCTATGCGCTTGAGGGCCAGGGCAAAAGGTTCGGAAACTACCCAGGCGCAAACGGTCTGGTGCCGCGTCAGCAGCAGACCGCTGGTCGCAGACTGCCGACTGCGGGCAGATGGGCCGCGCCGAAAAGCTAAACAGGCGTAGGATCAAAGCACACGCTCCTTCGGAATGTGCAGCTGCGGACCCCCTCACAATGCCCACTCGCCTTCCACTCCCTGCTGGAACGCAAAGGCCCAAGGTGATGACACCATCGCCTTTAGCAGACGTTGCGGCGCCATGCCTGGCGCCGGTCGCGTCCAGCGAATCCCTTGAGCAATTGCGCGCGCTCAATCACGAACTCAGTGCCATGAACACCCGGTTGCGCGCCTCCCTTGAACAGCAGCAGTCGGCTGCTCGGGTGGTTCGCGATGTGCTTTACCGCCTCCCTGTCCCCACCCTCGTGCTGGACGCGGCGCTCAATATCCGGCTGTTCACGCCGGCCATCCGCTCGTTGTTCAACCTGCGCACCGCGGACGTCGGGCGCCCGCTGGCGGACCTGCGGCCGTTGGCCACAGACCCCAACCTTGTGGACGAGGCCAAAGCCGCCCTGCGTGACCTGACGCCCCTGGAGCGAGCGGTGCAATCGGCCAGCGGCGTGAATTTCATCCGGCGCATCAGCCCCTGCCGCCTGGGGGACGATCCTGTTGACGGTGTGGTCATTACCTTTATCGATATCGACGATAAACAGCAGCTTGTCCGCGCGCTGGCCACGGCAACGCAAACCGCCGAGCGGACGGCCGTGGCTCAGTCGCGCTTTCTGGCGGCCACCAGCCATGACCTGCGTCAGCCGCTGCAGACCCTCAAGTTACTGCAAGGGCTCCTGCTGGGCCTGCTTGACGATGAACAACCGCGCAAACTGACCGTCAGGATCGGCGAGACCGTGGGTGCCATGGCCGGCATGTTGAATGCCGTGCTGGACGTCAATCACCTTGAAACCGCTGCCACCCCGGTCAATCTGGTCAGGTTCAGGCTGAGCGATCTGCTGGACCGGCTTGCCGATGAATTCAGCTACAAGGCCGGCAGCAAAGGCCTGAAGTTGAAGTGGGTGCCTTGTCGACTGTCCGTGGAAAGTGATCCTCGCTTGCTGGAGCAGATCCTGCGCACTGTGCTGGCCAACGCCTTGCAATACACCAATGAAGGCCGAATCCTCCTGGGCTGCCGCCGCCATGGCGGCTGGCTCAGCATTGAAGTCCGGGACACGGGCATCGGTATGCCAGCGGCGACCCTGCACAGGCTTGTCGATGCCTCGACAGCGGCCATCGATCCGCCCCAGGAACCGGCTCAGGGCTTAGTGAGAGTCAGGCACTTGTGCCGCTTGTTGGGCCATCAATTGCGAGGGCAATCGCAAGTGGCCAAGGGATCGGCGTTTTGCATCGATGTGGCCTTATCCCCGGACAATCTCCTTCAGCGCGAGACATCCCTGGCGCCCGCTCTTCCTCAAGGCGAGAACCCGGGCGAAATGATCCTGATCGTCGAGGATGACCTTGAGGTCCTGGGCTTGCTGGGGCTGCTGCTCAAATCCGAGGGCTATCAGGTCGCCATGGCCAGCGACGCACTCGCTGCCCTGGAGATCATTGCCCACGGCGGCGTGCAGCCCGACCTGATACTGGCGGATTACAACCTGCCTGGCGCGGTCAATGGCCTGCAGATCATTGTCCAGCTACGCCGGCAACTGCATCGGCGCATTCCCGCCATCATCCTCACCGGCGATATCTCGCGACAAAGCGCCCACGACATGGCCTTCGAGCACTGCACCAAGCTCAACAAGCCGGCGAAACTCAAGGAAATCATCTTTGTCATTGCCACCCTGTTGACCCGGCAGCCGGCGGACGTCGCCCGGCTGCCCTCCAAGGCTGCGCAGGTGTCGAATATCTTCGTGATCGACGACGATCCGCTGTTTCGCCAGACGATCCGCAGTGTGCTTGAGCCTGGCGGCTATACCGTCCTGGACTACCCGTCATGCAGGGCATTCCTCGAAGACTACGCCCCCGGCCAACTCGCCTGTTTGCTGGTGGGCGCGCAAAAGGGCCTTGAGCTGTTGCATCAATTCAGAGCAAGCGGCGACACCCTGCCAGTGATCGTTGTCAGCAACAGCAGCGAAGTGACCATCGCCGTGGAAGTCATGAAGGCCGGCGCGGCGGACTTTATTGAAAAACCCTTGGAACGCAGCGAAATACTGCAGAGCGTGGCGCGCGCTCTGGAGTGTTCGCAGGATGCCAACAAACGCCGTGCCTGGGCCCAGGAAGCGGCGCATTGCATTGCCAATCTGACCCTTCGGCAGCGCCAGGTCATGGAGATGGTGCTGGCCGGCCACCCGAGCAAAAACATTGCCGCAGAACTTGGGATCAGCCAGCGAACGGTCGAAAATCACCGAGCCTCGATCATGAGCCGCACCCATTCAAAATCCATTCCTGCCCTGGCCCGTATCGCCCTTGCCGCCCGTTCAGAGGCCTAGCCTCGCGGCCTGACCTCGCCGACATGCGCCCCCCCTCGGCTACCTCGTTGAGAACCCTGAACCGAACTGCTCGCACTAACGGATTGTGCCGATTGCGGTTTCCCCCTCGCCGCGAATTTTATAAGGCATTTCTTAAATAGCCTGTTTCAAAGCTCGCTGGGCCAACCGTTAATCCTTTCTTAATACGGTTGCGATGAAGTCGGCGCGTCATTGCGCTCATGAAACACGCTTGTGAATCAATTTTTTGAAAATACCCCCATGGTTGGCGCTGAACCGACTCTCGGCAGTCGCACGGCCAGACAATCGACAGCCATTCTCCCGCTAACGTCTCTATCCAGTTGCGCTGCTTGATCAGTCGGCGCGGGGCAATGCGCATGCGTGTCAATCAAGGTGGCAAGCCAGTGACGGCCGCCCCTCCCCCAATCAATCAGGTTGAGGCTCTCAACCTTTTCCGCTGACGCCACCGGATAAGCGTGCGTCCTGGAACCCCCACTGAGGAGTGTGCGAATGGTCCAACTGGACTTCTATGGAACCCTGGTGGCCGCATCATTGGTGCTGTTGCTGGGACGTGGCCTTGTCACCCGAGTCGGTTTCCTGCGGGCCTACAACATCCCCGAACCGGTGGCGGGCGGCCTGGTGGTGGCCTTGCTGCTTCTGCTGCTACGGGGGATGGGGGACATGGAAGTCAGAATTGATACCTCACTCCAGGCGCCCTTGATGCTGGCCTTCTTCGCCACCATCGGCCTGAGCGCGGATTTTGCCAGCCTGAAAAAAGGCGGACGCAAGCTGGCGATCTTCCTGCTGGTGGTGACCGCCTTTCTGCTGCTGCAGAACGCCATGGGCATCGGCCTGGCCAAGGCGCTGGGGCTTGATCCGTTGATGGGGCTGCTGGCCGGCTCGGTGACCCTGTCCGGCGGTCACGGCACGGGCGGGGCCTGGGGTGCGGTGTTCAAGGAGCAGTATGGCCTGGCCTCGGCCCCGGAAATTGCCATGGCCTCGGCCACCTTCGGCCTGGTGCTGGGGGGCTTGATCGGCGGACCGGTCGCCCGCCTGCTGGTCAAGCGGGTGTCGACGCCAGGGCTTGCCCAAGCCGAAGCACGCCGGCCCAGGGGCTATGAGCAACCTTACAAGGAGCGGCAGATCACCGCGCTGAGTTTCATCGAGACCCTGGCCCTGGTCGCCATCAGCCTGCAGGCCGGCAACTTTCTCAGTGGCTTGATCCAGGGCACGGCGCTGGAACTGCCGACCTTCGTCTGCGTGCTGTTCGTCGGGGTGGTGTTGCGCAATGGCCTGTCGGCGCTGGGCTGGCACCAGGTCGTTGATCAGGAGGTGTCACTGCTGGGCAATGTCAGCCTGTCGCTGTTCCTGGCGATTGCCTTGATGTCGCTGCGGCTCTGGGACCTGGCCAGCCTGGCCCTGCCGATCCTGATTCTGCTGGCCGTGCAGACCCTGGTAATGGCGCTGTTTGCGATCTTCGTCACCTTCCGCGTCATGGGCCGCAACTATGATGCGGCCGTCCTGGCGGCTGGTCATTGCGGCTTCGGCCTGGGCGCGACTCCGACGGCCATCGCCAACATGCAGGCGGTGACCCAGCGCTACGGGCCGTCGCCAATGGCATTCCTGGTGGTGCCGATGGTCGGCGCCTTCTTCATCGACATCAGCAACGCCCTCGTGATCAAGCTGTACCTGGCGCTGCCCTGGCTCGGCCTGGCCGCTTGACCGCACCGTCCGCCCGCCGGTCCTTCGGATGGGCGGGCCGGCGGGCGAATCCTGAGCCCAGCCACCGGGCAAAGCTGTACAACCCATCGCTCGCGTACAACCTAATCGCCCGGGTACGACTCCTCGCCGCCCAGGCAGGCACTGGCCCTGTGCCTCCGGTCCCGCACCCTTGGCTGGCGTTGTCGGCGCCACAACAACAGCGCCATGGCCGATAGCAGAGCCAACAGCAGGCACATCCCCCACATAGCCGTCTCCTTCGCTTGGCGAAGCCGGCAGCGGCTTCAGCCTAAAGATTTTTAGCAGGTCATGCTGCAAATAACCTGTACAAAATCAAAATTTATGTACAAATATTACCCATGGATATCCAGGGTGCGAGCAGGGAGTCGGGCTCGCTGCCACGTCAATCGGTGGGTAAAACACAATGAGCACTACCTTGAACATGCAATCCCTGGGCGCGGGCTACCGTGCCCTGGTGATTGGCGCCAGCGGCGCCCTGGGTTCGGCCTTCTGCCAGTGGCTCGAAGAGGACCCACACTGCGCGGCGGTCCGCGCCCTGTCCCGCCGCACGCTTCCCGGGCTCGACCTTGAACAGCCCGACAGCATTGCCCGGGCCGCCGCCGAATTGGCGGATGAGGCGCCCTACCAGTTGATCGTGCATGCCGCAGGACTGCTGCATCGCGCCGACATCAAGCCGGAAAAAACCTACGCCGCCCTTGAAGACGCAGCGCTCAAGGCGGTGTTCCAGGTCAATGCCGTGGGCCCGGCCCTGGTCCTGCGGCACTTTCTGCCCCTGCTGGCGCCCCAGGGCGCCATGGCCCTGCTGTCGGCCAAGGTCGGCAGCATCGGTGACAACCGCCTCGGCGGCTGGTACGCCTATCGCGCCTCCAAGGCCGCGCTGAACATGCTGGTTAAAACCGCGGCCATCGAACTGGCGCGAACCCGGCCCGGGGCCCGCCTGGTCAGCCTGCATCCCGGCACCGTGGTGTCGCAATTGTCGCAACCGTTTCGCGGCTCCGCGGCGGCGCGTCCGGCCAGCGTGGCGGCCTGGGAGCTGCTGACGCTGATCGACCGCCTGAGCGCGGCCGACAGCGGTCAGTTCTTTGCCTACGACGGCGAGCGTCTGCCATGGTAAGCGCCGGCCCTGGCGGCCGACTGGGACTGGTGCTGGGCGACCAGCTGTCGTTCGACCTGGAGTTGCTCAAGGTCCTGGACCCGGCCCACGACAACTTGCTGATGGCCGAAGTCGACAGCGAAGCGCGGTATGTCCGCCATCATCCGCAGAAAATCCTGCTGATCTTCAGCGCCATGCGCCACTTTGCCGAGCGCCTGCGCGAGCAAGGCTGGCGGGTGATCTACGTCAAGCTGGACGACCCTGACAACAGCGGCAGCCTTCCTGGCGAGCTGCGGCGCTGGCAGGCGGCCCTCGGCGCGACGCAGCTGCATGTCACCGAATGCGGGGAATGGCGGCTGGAGCAGGCCCTGCGCGATGCCGGCCTGCCGCTGACCGTGCATGTGGACCGGCGGTTCCTGTGTTCGCGCGAGGCGTTCCGCCAGTGGGCGGCCGGGCGGACGTCATTGCGCATGGAATATTTCTACCGCGAGATGCGCAAGCAAAGCGGCCTGTTGCTGGAGCCCGATGGCCGCCCCTGCGGTGGCACCTGGAACCTTGACGCCGACAACCGCAAGGCCCTGCCCCGGGGCCTGCGCGGGCCCTTCGCGGCGCGCTTCGGCCACGACGCCATTACCCGCGAAGTGCTGCAGCTGGTGGGCCAGCGCTTCAGCGATCACTACGGTGACCTGGAGCGCTTCGACTATCCGGTGACCCACGAGCAGGCGCAGGCGTTGTGGCAGCACTTCCTCGACTTTTCCCTGGCCGCCTTCGGCGATTACCAGGACGCCATGGCCGAGGGCGAGCCCTTTCTGTTCCATGCGCGGATCAGCGCCACACTGAATATCGGCCTGCTGGATGTGCGCCAGCTCTGCGCCGATGTCGAGCAGGCCTACCGCGAGAACCGGGTGGCGCTGAATGCCGCGGAGGGCTTTATCCGCCAACTGATCGGCTGGCGTGAATATGTCCGTGGGATCTACTGGCTGCGCATGCCGGAATACGCCGAGCTCAACGGCCTGGGCAATACTCGGGCCCTGCCGGAGTTCTACTGGAGCGGCGCCACCGAGATGCGCTGCATGGCCCAGGCCATAGGCCAGACCCTGGAGCTGGGCTATGCCCACCATATCCAGCGGCTGATGGTCACCGGCAACTTTGCCCTGCTGGCCGGCATCGCCCCCAAGGCCATCTGTGACTGGTACCTGGCGGTCTACCTGGATGCCTTCGATTGGGTCGAGTTGCCCAATACCCTGGGCATGGTGATGCATGCCGACGGTGGCTACCTGGGCTCCAAGCCCTATTGCGCCAGCGGTCGTTATATCCAGCGGATGTCCAACTACTGCGGCGGCTGCCGTTACCGGGTGGACCAGGCCACCGGCAGCGATGCCTGCCCGTTCAATGCCCTGTACTGGCACTTCCTGATGCGCCACCAGGAGCAACTGGGCGCCAACCCACGGCTGGCCCTGACCTATCGCAACCTGCAGCGCATGGACGCTTTGCGCCGTGAAGCCATCTGGCAACGGGGCGAGGAGTTGCTGGCGCGCCTGGACGCCGGAGAAGCCTTGTGAAGAAGTCCGACCTGCCGCGCAAGGACTGTGCCGCCTGCGGCCGGCCCTTCACTTGGCGCAAGCGCTGGGCACGTTGCTGGGATGAGGTGCGCTGGTGTTCCGAACGCTGTCGCCGCAGCGCCCGCGCCAGCAAGCCATGAGCCCGGGCGGCTTACAGGCAGTCTTGCGCGGCCTTTTCGAAATGGGACGGAGCAAAGCTGGAGGCCAGCAAATGCCGCTCATAGAGGAACACCTTGCCGCCGTTGGGGGCTTTGTAGGCTTCCAGTACGTTGTCCGCGGCCACCTTGCTGGTGACCACGATCCGGTAGCCGCGCTGCGACTGCGAAACGGTTGCGGTCTGGTCGCTGCTCTGCAGCTTGGGGATCACGCAATCGGCGTATTGGGCGGGGGTTTTGCGGGTCTGCATGACCAGGCTCGGATCGTTGGGCGCGGAGGCACAGCCGGCCAGCACCACAGCGGCAAAAGTCATGGCAAACAGGGGTAAAAGGCGCATCGGACACATCCTGAAGTCAAGAACGCGGGTACAGGGCGCCACGGGTTGAACCTTGCGGGCGCTATCGAGGGCGGCGATTTTCCACGGTTAGCGCGTCCAGCAAAATAGCTGTTTTTTGATTGTCACTATTACTTGAACCAATAGTTGCCCTGCGGGCAGACTGCCCGGCAGTCCAACGACAACTAGAAAAGGATTCTTGCGTGCGAACTTTTGATCTTATCCGCGATGCCGTCCTGCCCGAATTTCGCGACCGGGTGGCCGACTACCTGATCGAGTATGAAAGCGTGCTGGGCGATCCCGGCGCCGATCCGCACTTGCTGCAGGCCGTGGCTTACCAGCTGCGCGGCTACCTGCGCGGCCTGAACACCACCCGGGTGCTGGGCATGGCCGAGTGGGAGGAGCTGGACCGGCGGGTGCTGGCGACCTGGTTGAGCCCGGCCCAGGACGCTGACGAAGCCGATTGACAGCCGCACCACCGCCCCGCCCGGCCCTCAGTTCCCCGAGACATCCAGCACGAAGACCTTGATGTACGGGCGCTGCGGCTCGGGGATGCTGGCCTCGAGCAGGCTCAGCATCTGCGCCGCGCTCTGCGGCACCACGCCCCCGGGGTCGGCGCGGACCTTGGCCCGCGGTCCATGCCAGAACACCCCATAGATGCCGTGACCACGGGCTCCGGGATCGGGCGTGTAGAGCGCCATCAACTGATCCTGGATCGCGCTCCAGACGTCCTTGTGTGAACTGCGCTT
The DNA here is from genome assembly GCF_013407925.2 of Pseudomonas protegens. NCBI lineage: Bacteria > Pseudomonadati > Pseudomonadota > Gammaproteobacteria > Pseudomonadales > Pseudomonadaceae > Pseudomonas > Pseudomonas protegens. The sequence goes on from NZ_CP060201.1 coordinate 6,773,287, forward strand.
GAGCTCGATCACCAGCTTGATGGGGCCGCTTTGCACCGCGATGTCCACGCGTTTGTCATGGGCCATGTGCGCCTCGGGCTCGGCCGTGATGTGGCGCGCCTCCAGTCGCGGACGCAGCAGGCTCAACAGCACGTCGCGGCAGCTTTCCTCCCATTTGGGCGTGCTGATCCGGCCCTTGATCTCGTTCCAGAAAAACTTGTGCACGTCGAGGTTGCTGCGCAGCAGGCCGGCAATCCCTTGCAGCTCGTCCAGCACCAGCGCCTGCATGTGCTCGATAGTGCCGGGCAAACCGTTGCTCAGGACCTGCGCCACCGCCTCCCAGCCATGCCGGATATGCCGGGCGTCACGCCGCCGTGCATCGTTGAGCAGCAGCGCGTGGTTCAGGTAAGGGGCCCACGAGGCCAGTCGCGAATGCCCCTGCAAGCTGCGCAGATGGCGCCGGGAGTCGTCACACCCCTTGCTCGCCAGATAACTGATCAGTCCGGCCATGAACTCATCGGCGTCCTCGGCCCTGGTATTGCTGGGGGCAAACCAATCGAAAGCCAGCGGCGTGGCCGGGTATTGATCGGCCAGCAGGCGACAGAAACAGAACGCCTGGTCGGCGGACAGCTCCATGGGGCCTTCAAACCCGCGTACCAGCCCGGTCAGGTCACGCAGGTACCAGACCACCTCATTGCGGGTGGCGGTATCGCTGGCGTGCAGCACAGCCGCGAACTCCTCCAACGACAGCAGCAGCCCCAGGGTAATGAGGAACGCCCGATGCTCCAGACCGGCGTCGCTGCTCAGCAATTGCCTGATGCAGGGGACAAAGCGTGGCGGGTCGAGGTCGCGGCACAACGGCCGAACCACATCGTACAGAGCCGTCTTGTCCAGCGACTCCGCGCCGTTGAGGACCTTGAACACCACATCGAGTTTGTCCGCCAAGGCAATCTGCCTGCTGGCTTTCCATGACAGGCAACTGCGCTGCCTGACGCTGTCCGGCAGCAGCAGAAAGTGCAGGACGATGCAATCGATGTAGTCCGCGTACTGCGCTTGGCGCAAGGCCGAGAACCAGGCCTGCCCGGCCAGGGTCTGCTGTTCGATACAGCCGAAGATCACGAACCCCAGCAGTAAAGCGTCACAGCTGAGCGGTGCCTTGGCGCCTTGCAGCTGCTGGTACAGCGCTGCCACCGCGGGTTGATATTCCTCGGGGCACGGATAATCGCTCTCGGGCGCCTCGGCCTGCGGCTCGTCCTCGCTTGGCGGCTCGTCCTCAAGAAAACCACAGCCCACCAGCCCGGGATGGCTGGCGGCCCGGTCCAACAGGCCCAGGGCCGTCTCCGGGCGTTGCCGCAGCGCCGCGCGCAGCCCATTGAACAACCACGGATGCGGGTCGACGACGCCGGCATTGATAAACGCCAGCCATTGCAACAGTCGCGGCTCGTCCAGCTCGACCACGGTGTGGAGATAACGCACCAGCAAGCGCAGGACGAACCTGAGCAGCTCGCCCTTGGCGTGTTCATCAGCGGTTTGTTGCCACAGCCCGGCCATGCCATCCAGGCAATCGGCCATCTCGGACTCGGCCACCGCCTCATGCAAGCCCCAGCGCATCAGCGAGTCATCGGCGGTTCTGGGGGCGTTGCCACCCCGTCGGTACAGCTCCAGCAGCTCGCCATAGTGGGTCTGGCCTGCCAGGCGGTGACGGAGGATGTAGCCACACAGGCTTCTGGCGTGTTTTTCGTCCAGCAGGTTTCGATAGACCTGCCGCACGGCCTGCGTTCCCGGTTCCCCCAAGCGCGACAACGCCTGGGCGGCGTAGGCGCGTTCATTCAGATGGGTGCCCGGATCGGCCAGCAGTTGCGTCAGCGGCTGCAACATCGCCGGTAGCGGCTGGCCGGCGCGCAACAGGTCCAAGAGCAGCAAACGCAGTTCATGGGGCAGGCCCGAGGCGGACAACAGGTGTTGAAAACAAGGCACCAGCCCCGACTCGGTGAAGCCCGCCAGGTTCAAGTCGGGAGGCTCCTGGCCGCGGAACCGGGGATCGGCCAAAGCCAGGCTGGCCAGCGCCTGCAGCAACTGGATCTTGCTCTGGGTGCTCAGCGAGGCGGCGTCGCCATAGACCAGGACGCCGTAAGGGTCCGCCTCGATGAACGGGCCGACCTGCGCGCCGAGAAACACCGCCAGCCAGGCATGCACACCGCGCAGGTACGAAGCCGGCTTGCCCTCGACACCGAGCAACAGGCGAATTCTGCTCAACGGCAACCCGGCGTGGAACTGCCCGGCGAGATAACGCGCCGCCAGGTACTCGGCGCTGGCCTTGTGGCCGTAGTCGAACACCCCGGGCTCGCGGGTCGAGGTAAAGACCCGGCTGGCCAGGGCCGCACGCAGCGCGGCGGTGCCGAATGCATGCAACTTGCGCAGCGCCGGATAGCGCCGGTCGTAGCGCTCGTCAGTGCTGAAACCGTCGATATCGGCCAGCAGGCGCAAGGCGCACAACAGGCCTGCCGCCTCCAGCATCTGCGGCTCCGAGAGTTGCGCATGGGGCTGGCGATCATCACGGTGCGCCGCATTGAGCTCGTCCAGCAGCAGGATGCTGGAACGCTCGAACAGCTCCCTGCGGGTCAAGGGCCAGTGATCCTGGGCAACCACCTGGGCCAGCATCAGCAAGGTCAGCGGATTGCCGAGCATCTCTCCCAGACCGCGTTGCCGCGCCTGGTGCAGAAAGTCCTCTGGCGTCCGGCCGTGCTGCTCCAGTACCTGCTGCTGCTCCTCGTCACTGAGCGCCAGCAAGCGCAGCTCCTGCACCTGGTCCTTGCCTGGAAAGCAGCTGGACAGCAGCTTCAGGTCATTGAGCCCCGCCCAGTCGGCACTGCGACAGGCGATGCGCACCCGGCACGGCGGCAAGCGCCCGAGGTGGCGAATCAGGTCGTCGAAGGCGGGCCGCTCGCCATACTGCGCACGATGCTCGTCCAGGGCATCGATGAACAAAGTGCTGCCCTCGGCGATCAGCGCTGGATCGCGCAACAGAAAGCCGCGCAGCGACATGGCCCGACCACCCGCCTGCCCAGCCCAGTGATCGAACAGATGACTCTTGCCGGCTCCGGGGTCCCCCAGCAACACCAGGCAGGTCGCGCCTTGAAAGGTGGAAAACGCAGCAACGCGGCCATCAGCCGTCAACACCATGCGATCAGTCAAAGCCTGTTCCTTACCTGGATAAATGAGCGCCACGCGCTCCGCCGGGCCTGACGGTGAACGCCGTACTGGCCAGCCTGCGGCGGGGTTGCAAAGAGTAACGGCAAGTCGCCGGGATGCAACCCGATCAAACGCGCAAGGTGCAGCGCCGCGATCCCGGCAGGTCGCGCATCGGCGCTGACAAGGGCCGAGCGCCGCCCCTATACTCCGTGGCTTTTTGAACCCTTGGACACCCGAGCTTGCCATGACCCAGCCAGACCTCATCTTCACCCCCGACCCAGACGCCGACTCCATCTCCTCCGACGTCGCCGCGTTCAACGGCATCCTGGTGTCGACCCAGATCCCCACCCGCGCCGACGGCAGCCTGGAACTGGGGGACATCACCCTGCAGAGCGAATGCACCCTGCAGGCGCTGAAAGTTGCCCTGGAGCGGGCCGGCAGTTCCATGGACCGGGTCATGCACCTGACCATCTACCTCACCGACATGGCCGATCGCGCCGCGTTCAACCAGGTCTACCAGCGTTTCTTCGCCAAGCCCTGGCCGGTGCGCGCCGCGGTTGGCGTGGCCGCTCTGGCGGTGGAAGGCATGCGTGTGGAAGTCACCGCGATGGCCGCCAAGGCCTGACGCCGCGGGTTTATTCGCGGCTGCGCGCAACGCGTGGCCGCCACCGGGCAGCACACGGGTGCCGGGCACGCGTTTCGCCGCTACAATGCGCGCCTTGATCCTGATAAGCCTGACTAAAAAAACATGTCCTTGCCCAAACATCACCTGGAACTGCTCAGCCCTGCCCGCGATGTGGCCATCGCTCGCGAAGCCATCCTGCATGGCGCCGACGCGGTGTACATCGGTGGCCCGAGCTTCGGCGCCCGCCACAACGCCAGCAACGAAGTGGGCGAGATCGCCCAGTTGGTGGAGTTTGCCCGCCGCTATCACGCCCGGGTGTTCACCACCCTCAACACCATCCTCCACGACAACGAACTGGAGCCGGCGCGCAAGCTGATCCACCAGCTGTACGACGCGGGGGTCGATGCGTTGATCGTCCAGGACCTGGGGGTGATGGAGCTGGATATTCCGCCCATCGAGCTGCACGCCAGTACCCAGACCGATATCCGCACCCTGGAGCGGGCAAAATTCCTCGATCAGGCCGGTTTCTCCCAGCTGGTGCTGGCCCGTGAGCTGAACCTCAAGGAAATCAGCGCCATCGCCGCCGAAACCGACGCGGCCATCGAGTTCTTCATCCATGGCGCGCTGTGCGTGGCGTTTTCCGGCCAGTGCAACATTTCCCACGCCCAGACCGGGCGCAGTGCCAACCGTGGCGACTGCTCCCAGGCCTGCCGCCTGCCGTACACCCTGAAGGACGAGCACGGCGGCGTGATCGCCTACGAAAAGCACCTGCTGTCGATGAAGGACAACAACCAGAGCGCCAACATCCGCGCCCTGGTGGAGGCCGGCGTGCGCTCGTTCAAGATCGAGGGGCGCTACAAGGACATGGCCTATGTGAAGAACATCACGGCCTACTACCGCCAGCGCCTGGACGACGTGCTCGAAGACCGTCCGGACCTGGCCCGGGCCTCCAGCGGCCGCACCGCGCACTTCTTCGTCCCCGATCCGGACAAGACCTTCCACCGCGGCAGCACCGACTACTTCGTCAGCGAGCGCAAGATCGACATCGGCGCCTTCGACTCGCCGACCTTCACCGGCCTGCCGGTGGGCACCGTGGAAAAAGTCGGCAAGCGCGACCTGCAAGTGGTGACCTTCGAGCCGCTGTCCAACGGCGACGGCCTCAACCTGCTGGTCAAGCGTGAAGTGGTGGGTTTTCGCGCCAACATCGCCGAAGCTCGCGGCGAATTCGAAGAAGACGGCGAGAAACGCTACCGCTATCGGGTCGAGCCCAACGAAATGCCTGAAGCCCTGCAGCGCCTGCGGCCCAACCATCCGCTGAGCCGCAACCTCGATCACAACTGGCAACAGGCCCTGACCCGCACCTCCGCCGAGCGGCGCATCGGCCTGTCGTGGCTGGCCACCCTGCGCGAAGAACGCCTGCAACTGACCGCCACCAGTGAAGAAGGCATCAGCGCCAGCGTCGCCCTGGACGGCCCGTTCGGCGTGGCCAACAAGCCGGAGCAGGCCCTGGGCCAACTGCAAGACCTGCTCGGCCAACTGGGCACCACCCTCTACCACGCCACCGACATCAAGCTGGACGCGCCCCAGGCCTACTTCATCCCCAATTCCCAGCTCAAGGCGCTGCGCCGGGAAGTCATCGAAGCCCTGGACGCCGCGCGCATCGCTGCCCATCCACGGGGGTCGCGCAAGGCTGAGAGCAACCCGCCGCCGGTGTATCCGGAGTCGCACCTGTCGTTCCTGGCCAACGTCTACAACCAGAAGGCCCGGGACTTCTACCACCGCCACGGCGTGCAACTGATCGACGCCGCGTTCGAGGCCCACGAAGAACACGGCGAGGTGCCGGTGATGATCACCAAGCACTGCCTGCGCTTCTCCTTCAACCTGTGCCCCAAGCAGGCCAAGGGCGTGACCGGGGTGCGCACCAAGGTGGCGCCGATGCAACTGGTGCACGGTGACGAAGTGCTGACCCTGAAGTTCGACTGCAAGCCGTGCGAGATGCACGTGGTGGGCAAGATCAAGGGTCACATCCTCGACCTGCCGCTGCCGGGCAGTGCCGCCGCCGAAGCCGTGGTCGGCCATATCAGCCCTGAAGACCTGCTCAAGACCATCCCCCGCGCGCCGCACTGAGTGCGGACCGGCGCAGCCCTAAGCGGCTGCGCCGGGCGTTGCGCCCGACAGCCGCTCACTCAGCACCTGCTCCAGCTCGGCGAAAAACTGCTTGATGTGCGGCTGCTTCAAGGCTTGTGGCCGGGTCACCAGATAGACCTCCAGCGCCGCAAAGGTCATGGGCGCAAACACCTCCAGCAGATCCCCGGCCACTATCCGCGGCATCACCGCCACGCCCATCCCCTGGCGCACCGCCTCGAGCTGCGCGGTGAACGAATTCACCCTGATCTGCTTGCCCTCAAGGCCCGCGGCCTTGGCCGCGCGTATCGGCGGCAGGTTGTCCAGGGGTGGCAGCAAGCCGATGGTGGTGGCCGTGGCCGGGGTGATGGCCGGGCAGCGGCGCAGCAGGTCCGCGCTGGCGAACACCGCGTATTCGAGCTTGCCCAGGGCTCGATAGATCAGCGACGGCTCGCCCAGGTGCGCGGTGCGCACGGCGATGTCCGTCACGCCGCGAGCCAGCTTGTGAAACTCGGCGCTGACCTGCAATTCCACCGAGCAGCCAGGATAGGCCGATGTCAGGCGATGGGCCGCTTCGAGCACACTGGAGGCAAAACCCTCGCCGGCGCTGACCAGGATGCTGCCCTGCAACTCACTCTGTGGCCCCGGGTTGCCCAGCGCCCGCTCGCGCCTGAGCCCGGCCTCCGCCGCCAGGGCCACGTCCACCAGCGCCTGGCCCCGCGGGGTCAACCAACAGCCTTCGACGCCGCGCTCCAGCAACGGCTCGCCCAGGGCCGCCTCCAGCTGGCTCAGCCGTCGCGACACCGTCGACGGCGCCACCTGCAGCAACTGGCCGGCCTGCAGAAAGCTGCCCCGGCGCCAGACCGCCAGCAATAGGCGCAGATCATCCCAATTGGCTTCCAAAACCCCACTCCCTGCCGTCCGCTTTGCAAATTCGCAAAGCGATTATGCAGCACCCGCTATTTTTCAGGGGTGTCGGTCAAGGTATATCTAGCGCCCTCGCCTCCCCATGGAACGGATTGAATGAGCAGTACCCTGGAACACCCGGCACACATGAACACCGATAACAGCCAGATCCCCGAAATGCGCTGCACCTTCGTCACCGGTGCCACCGGCCTGCTGGGCAACAACCTGGTCCGCGAGCTGCTGGCCCGAGGCTGCAAGGTCAAGGCCCTGGTGCGCTCCAGGGCCAGGGGCGAACAGCAGTTCGGTTCCCTGCGCGGCCTGGAACTGGTGGTCGGCGACCTGGCCGATGTCGACGGCTTCGCCGCCGCGTTGCGGGGCTGCGACACGCTGTTTCATGCCGCGGCGTTCTTTCGCGACAATTACAAGGGCGGCAGCCACTGGCAGCAACTGCACACGATCAACGTCCTGGGCACTCAGCGCTTGCTGGAGCGGGCCTACGATGCCGGCATCCGCCGCGTCGTGCATACCTCGTCGATTGCCGTGCTCAACGGCGAGCCCGGCAGCCTGATCGATGAAACCTGCCTGCGCGACCCGGCGGGCGCGGACCCCTACTACCGCAGCAAGATCCTCGCCGATCGCGTCTTGCTGGCCTTTCTCGACAGCCACTCACAGATGCAGGGGTGCATGGTCCTGCCCGGCTGGATGTGGGGCCCCGGCGATATCGGACCGACCTCTGCCGGGCAATTGCTCATCGACGTGGTACGCGGTCGCCTGCCGGGACTGGTTCCCGGCAGTTTCTCGCTGGTCGACGCCCGGGATGTGGCCCTGGCGCAGATTGCCGCCGCCCGCTACGGACGCCGCGGCCAACGCTACCTGGCGGCGGGTCGGCACATGACCATGGCCCAGCTGGTGCCGATCATCGGGCGGATCGCCGGAGTCAGCACGCCGACCCGGCCACTGCCGGTGCCCTTGCTCTATACCCTGGCGGCAGCACAGGAGGTCTATGCACGCCTGACCGGCAAGCCGGTGTTGCTGAGCCTGGCGACCGTGCGCCTGATGCTCCGGGAAGCGGACCGCAGCCACTTCGACCCCAGCAAGAGCGAGCGAGAACTCGACCTGAGCTTGCGCTCCCTGGAACGCACCATCGGCGACACCCTGGCCTGGTACCGGGAGCACGGCTGGATCGCCCAGGCTGCCCCCGCCGCCTCAAGCAGCACCAATCGGACGTAGAAACCCGTTGAACAACACGATCATTCTCATGCGTCACGGTCGACCCCAGGGTATTGCCACCCGGAGAATATCCGCCCTCGACATGCAGGCCTGGATACACGACTACGAACGCTCCGCCATCGACGGCCAGCCCGCCCCACCCTCCAGCCTGCAACTGGCCGCCAGCGCTGGGGTGATTGTCTCCAGTAACGCGCCACGGGCCCTGGCATCTGTCCAGGCGCTCGGACGGGAACCTGCCCTGGTGGACCCGGTATTCAGCGAGGCGCAACTGCCCTACGGGCGCTGGAGACGACCACGCCTGTCGCCCTTTACCTGGGCCGCGATCCTGAGAATCCTCTGGTTGTGCGGTTATTCAGGACAGGTCGAATCGGCCGCTGGGGCCCGGCAGCGCGCCGCAGTCGCCGCCCGCCGACTGCAGTCCCTGGCCGGAAAACAGCCGGTGCTGTTGCTCGGTCATGGCTGGATGAACCGTCTGATCGGCAAGCAGTTGGCCGCCGCCGGCTGGAAACGCCATCACAGCGACGGTGGTCGCTACTGGAGTGCGACAGTCTATCGACGGCAATAGCCCGCCCGGGGCGGGCCGGGAAATCCTCCGTGCCCTGAGCCCTGACTGAATTTAACCGCGCCGGACACTGTCTAGTGCGCGCCGGTTGCCCGGCAAACGGGTATAGTTGCCGGCTTGCCCGGTGTGCCACAGGCCGCTTGGGCTACAGGACTTGGTCAGGACTTAATGGTTGCCGCGTGTTGGTAAGACTTCTATTGATTGCACTGCTGCTGGCGCTATCGGCCTGCAGCTCCAATTCCTCCAGCCCTGGCGGCAATGCACCGCTCAAGGCCGGTGAATACCGGGTCAAGCGTGGTGACACGCTGTATTCGATCGCCAGCCGCAACGGCACCAGCTGGAAGGAAGTGGCGCGGCTCAACGGCCTCAAGGCGCCCTATACCGTGGAAGTCGGCCAGGTGCTGCGGGTGGGCGGCGCGGCCAAGACCACCCGGGTGGTCAGCAGCTCGCGCAGCAGCGCCAGCAAGAGCAAGGCCAAGGCCCCGCCGCCTGCCCCGCCCATGCCCAAGGTCACCCTGCAGGGCTGGAGCTGGCCGCTGCGCGGGGTGCTGATCGGCCGCTTCTCGCCCACTGGCAAACTCAACCAGGGCATCCGCATCGCCACCACCGAAGGCCAGCCGATCCAGGCCACCCTGGGTGGCAAGGTGGCCTTCGCCGGCTACATGCGCGGCTACGGCAACCTGATGATCCTGCAGCACGGCCCTTCCTACACCAGCACCTATGCCTACAACAGCAAGCTGCTGGTCAAGGAAGGCCAGATGGTGATCAAAGGCCAGAAGATCGCCGAAGCCGGCTCCCAGGACACCGACCGCGCCCAGCTGTACTTCGAGATCCGCGCCAACGGCGTACCGGTGGACCCGCTGCGGTTGTTGCCGCCGGGGTGAGTGCAACAAGACCCCTGCGCCCAGGGCCAAGGCACGTCAACAAAACCCGGGGCGATGGCCTCTCGCCCTATTGAGCGGAGGCCGCGCGGAGTCAAATGCCTCGCAGTTCGTGCTCGATGTCATCGGGCTTGCCACCCCACCAGTTGGGAGTGTCAAGCAACCCCGGGCGTGCCACCTGCTTTTCAAGCTGCGACTTCAACTTCTTCAGATACACCCGTGTCTGGATGGTCGGCTCCAGTTGGCAGAGGGCTTGCCAAGCCAGCTGGATATATTCCAGGTAGTGCGTGGCCTGCTCTGCACAGGTAGAGGAGGACTCCCATCGATCAGTAAACGCATCAAGGTAGGACAAGGCGTTCTTCGCCAGTATTTCCCTGGCGCCCAGCTCCTGGGTGCTGCCGATCAGTTCCTTCAAGACTGCGCATCCCAGGTCCTTGCTGGCCGGCACATACAGGGGTGAGCGCTCTTCAGTCAGTACCCACTTCAGTCGCGCATCATCCTGGCCCAGTGCATTCGCTACGCCATTGGGCAAGGCGAACACTTGGATGGCACTGTGTATCAGAGGCGGCGCGAGCACCGTCCGCAACGCATCCACATAGAGCTCATACGCTCGGGCCACTTCCCATGCAGGAACACGCAGCGTGCCCTGTATAGGCTCGGTATCCATATACAGGCGCTGTGGGTCATCGCACTGGGCTGCAATGATCGCCGCCAATCGCAGCTCGCGTTCACGGAGCACTCTTTCCGGTTGGCTGCCGTTCTTTGAGACGCTCCCATAAAAGCTCCTGATAAAGCCGATACACACGTCATATTCGCTGCGCGCCTTGAATATGGCGCCCTGAAGACCGGCCGTGTAACAGAACTCAATCAACCCCAGCAGCTCTGCGGCGCTGTGCATCGCTCGCTCGAACGCTTCCCGTGAGTAAAAGGCGCCGGCTCTGCCCAACTGCTCGCCATACTGAAAATTCGCCATGTTAAGCATCGCACAGGCCACTGCGACCTCACCTTCGTCGCTGCGGCTAGCCGCCTCTCGAATGAAGTCGTTGAGGGGCTGGGCGTTCCGGAATTCCCCCCAGGAACTCACCAACCGGGAAAACTCGGGAATGGTGAACTCCACCTCGCGGACCGCCAGGCTCATCTCATAGTGAATGTTTGCCAGGGACAGTTTGCTTCTGGCATGGCCCAGCTCTTCGATCAACTTCAGCAGGCGCTTGTTCTTAACGTCGTCCTTGGGAGATTGTGCGGCGTTGAGCGCTACTTGCTTGTGCTGCTCCTGTTCCTTGGTATTGGCATTGCCAAACATGTTGGCTCTGAAGGCCGATTGGAACCCCAGCAGGTGCTCTTCAACCACCTGGGCCACCTTGGGTTCGGTCTCACGTAAGACGGTTTGCAGGATGATCCCGCGCCAGTCCAGTTGGCCCTCGGCATGCCGATCAGCCGCCGCGCCGAACACCGACAAGCTGCGACAGATGCGCTTGGCCTGGCGCGGGTTGGCGGGAAACCATTCGGCGGTCTGCACGATGGCCGTGTCCGGTAGGAATGGGCAGCAGTATTTCAGGTTCCTGGCGACCATTCGCTGCACCTGCTTCGGGCTGGGCTCGGGCAGGGTCACCGGCACATCGATGATCTTGTCCAGGAAGTGCTGGGCCGACTCGCCGAAGGCATCGGAATAGGAACGCAGGGCCCGTCCCACGACCTCCTTGTCAAAGGCCAGGACAAAGACGAATCCCGGCCAGTCCAGAAGTTCCCGCAGCGTCAACAGGGTCGCCGGGAGCATCCGCGGATCGGCACGGTCGAGGTCGTCGACAAACACAATGATGCGTCTATCGCCCAGTTGCTTGCGCAGGGCATCCAGGTCGCTTTTTTCCAGTTGCAGTATTTCACTCAGTTTCTCGAAGGCCAGCCCTGCGGCGCCGGCTGCCAAGGTCACGATTTCGCTGTAGCTGGCCGACTCGGGAAGCTTGAGGTCAGCGGTTTTTTTGGCGGCTTTTTCCAGGATCTCGGCGATCTTTTTCGACTGGCGTTTGGTCCAGTGCTTGAAGGGCTCGCCAACACCTGAACGTTGCAGTGCATCCGCCAGCGCCAGATAGAACTGCACGATGAACTCCTGCTCGCCGCTGGTCCGCCACGCGGGAAGCCGCACCACGATGTCGTCCTTCTCCTCGGCTATGAGCTGCAAAAAATTCAGCACGCTGGTCTTGCCGCTGCCCCACGGGCCGTACAGGCCGATCCGGGTCGACCAGCCCAGGGGCGTCGCGGTGATCATGCGATACACCAGCCTGGCCACCGGCCAGCGATCCAGAAGGTCGTCGTCGCGGCGGGTCAGCGCCGCGTCGTGCCCGCCGGGGGCGGTAAAAGCCTGTGTGACCGACATCTGTCTACGTCCTTATTGCTGCTGCGGCTTGAGCAGATCGATGGAGATCATCTTGTACATGCCGCTGAGCGGCACCATGCGCTTGATGTCCATCTGGTAGAAACCGGCCACCGGGCTGATGGACGCCGGCATGGCCGGGGTACAGCCGGTGAGGCTGTAGAGGTTCATGTGGTCGGCATTCGGATCGCCCACGGTGCCCTGGCGCATGGACAGGCTGCAACGCAGGCTGCCCTTGAGCCCGGGGCCACCATCGCCCTGGACTTCCAGGCGCAACGGGCAGACACCCATGCGCCGACCGCCCATCCAGGGATCCTGGGCCTGCGGACATTCCTGGTCGCCGACGGTGGCCATGACCTGGCCCACCAACTGGCGCAGATCCTTGTTCTGGTCCGGCCAGACTTCGCCGTTGTCGACCATGCGGTCCTTGATGAACAGGGTGTAGCGCACCGGGAAACCGACCTTGTTGCTGAGCATGAACGCGCCCTGGGAATAGGCCAGCTTGTCACCGGCCTTGCAGCCGGCGCGATCGGTGACGCTGAACTCGGTGGTGTTGAGGTTCTTCATGTCGGTGCCGCCGTTGAGCCGGATCAGGCACTGGGCTTGCCGGCCGTCGCGGCAGGCGTTTTCCACCAGGCGCAGGCCCTGGCTGAGCACCGCGTTGTCGTCGATGACAAAACCGTTGAAATTGCTCATGTCGCTGGGCAGCACGCGGTTGACCCGCAAGTCGACGAGAAAATCGCCGTTGGCCGCCAGCGAGGGCTCCAGGTTGATCGAGAAGCGGGCGTTGCACTGCTGCTTCAAGGTCACCTTGAAGTTCTGCGCATCCGGCAGGCCACCGATCATGCCGCCCGCACCGAACGGCAGGCCGAGGACGCTGCCCAGGGTGGTGAGAATGCCGGAAATCACGGCCTTGGTCTTGGCGTAGGCCTCCAGCTCGTCGTTGGTCATGTTGCTGACTTGGGCTTGGCTGAAGTTGTTCGACTGGTTCCAGTTGAAGCTGGTGGTGGAGCGGATGGTCCCGTTGAGCCGGGCCTCGTCGCAGGCGCCACGCTCCTGGCAGAACTTGAGGTTGAAGCCCCAGTCCTTGCTGAAGATGTCGAGGATGTTGAACATCGGCTTGCTCAAGGCCATCACCAGCATGCCCTGCTGGCGCGCGCCGATCACCACGGGACCGGATTCCAGGCCCTTGGCGGTGGCGTATTTGGGCACATCCACTGGGTACTTGCGCTCGAAATCCGAGGAGTTGACGTTGAACGGCGGCTCGAACGTGATGGGGTAATCGCCTTCGTTCTCGATCACCAGGGTGATGAAATCAGGCTCCGCGGCCTGAGTCTCAAGGCTGAGCGCGGCCAACGGCAGGCCCAGCAGGCAACTGGTCAGCAAGGCGGTGTGGCAGCGGGTCCAGAATCCGGTCGGGCGCATCGTCAATCCTTGAACGAGGGAGAGGGGCGCTCACTGTAAATGCTTTATGGCCCATTGCCACCCCCTTCTTTCATCACTTCGGATCAGCATCAGGCGCCACCAGGCGCACCGGTCTACAGTTAACCACCGGGCTTGCCCTCTTCCCCCCGCCCAAGCCGGCCCAATTGATGCGAGCCCCCCATGCCGCCACTCCAGACACGCCCCATTCACGTGCAACACCTCAAGGCCGCCTGCTCAAATTGCAGCGTGCTGGAGTTGTGCTTGCCCATCGGCCTCAATCACCAGGAGGTGCAACGCCTGGACACCTTGATCCTGCAGCGGATGAAGGTGAAGAAAGGCCATACGCTGTATCACGCCGGCGATCCCTTGCATTCGCTGTACGCCGTGCGCATGGGCTTCTTCAAGACCTGCGTGCTGTCGGTGGACGGCCGCGAGCAGGTCACCGGGTTCCAGATGGCCGGGGAGATTCTCGGGCTCGATGCCATCAGCACCAACCAGCATGCCTGCAGCGCCTTTGCCCTGGAGGATTGCGAGGTGTGCCCGATTCCCTTCGCCCAGCTGGAACACTTGTCCCAGGCCCTGCCTTCGCTGCAGCACAACCTGAACAAGATCCTCAGCCGGGAGATCGTGCGTGATCACAGCATGTTGCTGCTGATGGGCAACATGAACTCCGACGAGCGCCTGGCGGCCTTTCTGCTCAATCTGTCCCAGCGCCTGAGCCTGCGCGGCTATTCGTCTCGGGCCTTTGTCCTGCGCATGCGCCGCGAGGAAATCGGCTCCTACCTGGGCCTGCGCCTGGAAACCATCTGCCGGGGCATTGCCCATCTGCGCGACCAGGGCCTGGTGACGATCAACGGCAAGCAGGTCCAGATCCTCGATCTGGAAGGCCTGAAGCGACGGGTCGCGGGCTGCCAGAACCCGGCCAGGGATTAGGCCGCCGAGCCAGGCTCCAGATCCACGCTGTCGCGGTATTCCGGCACCGACACCGACCAGCCCAGTTCCAGGCTGATACGCCGGCGCAAGGTGTCGGCGGCATTGGCCTCGCCGTGGATCACATAGGTGTGCTTCGGCGCACGCTTGAAGCCCCGCAGCCATTGCATGATCTCGTCGGCGTCGGCGTGGGCCGAAAGGCTCTGCATGGCCGTGACTTCGGCGCGGATCGGCACTTCCCGGCCATGGATGCGCACCGACTCGGCACCGGCGATGATCTGCGCGCCACGGGTGCCACCGGCCTGGAACCCGGGAAACAGCAGGCTGTTGGCCGGATCGGGCGCCAGCACCTTCAGGTGATAGAGCACCCGGCCGCCGGTGGCCATGCCGCTGGCGGCGATGATCACCGCCGGACTGTTGAGTTGGTCCAGGGCCATGGACTCCTGGGTGCTGCGCACGATGCGCGCGACATGGCACATGCCTTCGCATTCCTCCCGGGACAATCGGTGCTCACTGCGAAAACGCTGGTACAGATGGGTGGTGTCGGTGGCCATGGGGCTGTTGAGGTAGATCGGCAGATCGGGAATTGCCTGGCGCTGGCGCAGGCGATACAGGTGATACATCAGCAACTGCGCGCGCCCCACGGCAAAGGACGGCACCAGGGTGATGCCGCCACGCGCGGCGGTACGGTTGATGACATCGGCCAGTTGCTGCTCGGGGTCGTCCCGGGGATGCAGACGGTCGCCGTAGGTCGACTCCACCAGCAGGTAGTCGGCCTGCTCGATGCTTTCGGGGGCGAACATCAGCGGGTCCTGCATGCGGCCCAGATCACCGGAAAACACCACACTGGTGCCCGCGGCGTCCACCTGGACCGAGGCGGCGCCGAGAATGTGCCCGGCGCCGCGCAATTGGACATGCAACCCCGGCACCACTTCCACCCGATGCTGCAATTGCAGCGGATGCAGGAGTTTCAGGGCCTGCTCGGCATCGCGCTCGGTGTACAGCGGCAACGCCGGGGCATGTTTGGAGAAACCGTGGCGGTTGGCGTAGGCCGCCTCCTCTTCCTGCAGTCTTGCGCTGTCGCGCAGCAGTATCTTGGCCAGCTCGCAGGTGGCGGCGGTGGCATACACCGGTCCGCGGTAGCCGTTGCGCACCAGCAGCGGCAGGTAGCCGCTGTGATCCAGGTGAGCATGGGTCAGCACGATGGCGTCCAACTCGCGCAGCGGCAGGCCGAAGGCTTCCCAGTTGTGCTGGCGCAGCTGCTTGTAGCCCTGGAACAGCCCGCAGTCCACCAGCACATGCCGGCCCTCGTGCTGCACCAGGTATTTGCTGCCGGTGACGGTGCCGGCGGCACCGAGAAAGCTCAGGCGCATGTCCATCTCCTTCGTGTCGGGCAAGGTCCCGGGGCATGGCCGGCCCTCATTCCTGGGGCTCCACCAGCATCAGGCTACAAGGGGTGTGGTACAGCAGTTGCTCGGCGCTGCCGCCGACAAAGCGTTGCAGGCCCCGGCGATGCACGCGTCCGAGGACTATCAGGTCGAAGTCGTGGTCGGCGGCAAAGCGCGCGATGACCTGGTGCGGCACGCCTTCCAGGCGATGACAGAGCTCCGGGGCGATGGCGTAGCGCTCGGCCAGCGTCTCGAACGCTTCTTGCTGCGCGTCGTTCACCGCCTCGCGCATGCTGAGGTCGTTGTCAGGACTGTAGATGGGCAGGCCGGTGGCATTTTCCGTGGCCCAGTCCGCCACGTTCAGCAGGTGCACCCGGGCGCCGCAGGTGCTGGCCAGGGTCGCGCCCATCTGCAGAATGCGCTGGTTCAGGCCCTGGGTCAGGTATTCCAGGTGAGACAGATCCAGGGCGGCCAGCACCTTCAACGGCAAGGGATGCCGGCTGTCGGTCACCAGGTGCAGCGGCTGGCGCAGGTCGCGCAGCAGCAACCAGTCCAGGGGCTTGTAGAAGATGCGCCGCAGGGTGGGCACGGGCTGGGCGTCCTTGACCACCAGGTCCGGGTGGTAGTCGCTCACGTAATCGAGGATGTCCTGCAGCCGGGCCTTGGCCCACAGCACTTCGGTGGTCACCCGCAGGCCATTGGCCCGCTCGAAGCGGGCCTGCTGTTCCAGCCACTGCCGATGCACCTGCAGGTAGCCTTCCCGGGCCTGGGCCATGGCCTGGTGATCGAACAGCCCGGCGACCTCCAGCACTTCGATGAAGTCGAAGGCGACGATATGCAAACTGGCGCCCATGGCCCGGGCCAGGGCACTGGCCCGGTCGAAGGCCGGTGTGCGCGACAGGGCGGTGGGTGCGATCAACAACACGCGTTGCAGTGTGGACATGGGCACCTCCCGGGCGGCGCGCTGGGCAACGACCCGGGATACCCGAGCCGATGCGCCGATGATGCGCGCCGCGCGGGCCGCCGATTTGACAAAAATCACAAAGCCTCGGGTTAAGGCCGCGCCGGCAGTCACTCGCCGAGCCGGTGAAGCGCATCTGATCCAGATCAGATCCTGCACCGGGCAACCGCGGTAAAGGATAGTGACCGCGCGACCCCGGGCCGCGGCCTCCCCCTTCATCATCCCCAGAGGATCGCCCCATGTTCAGCATCAAGGAACACAACGATCAGGCCGCTGCGGCCTATGGCGCCGTGACCGGCCTGCACTGGATCGAGGCGCTCAACGACGGCCGCCATGTGCTGATACGGCCCCTGGCCGAGAAAGACCGCGAGCGCGAGTACAACTTCATCAAGCGCTTGTCCCCGCAATCGCGACACATGCGGTTTCTGGCGCAGGTCAAGGAGCCCGACGCCGCCATGCTCGACCAGTTGATGGATGTCGACGGCAAGCATCGCCTGGCCTACATCGCCCTGGTGCATGAACAGGGCCAGTTGATCGAAATCGGTGTCAGCCGCTACGCCGCTACCTCCAGCGATGAATGCGAGTGCGCCATTACCGTGGCCGATCAATGGCAGCATCTGGGCCTGGGATCATTGCTGATGACGCATCTGATCCGCGCGGCCCGCCAGCATGGGTTCGTGCAGATGTACTCGGTGGACAGCGTGAACAACCAGCCCATGCGCGAGCTGGCCGCGCACCTGGGTTTCACCACCCACACCGACCCGGATGATCCCCATCAGGTGGTGCATCGCCTGCTCCTCTGACCCTTGGTGCCACGCCGGCCCGCAACCGGCGTGGCCAGGTGCGGCTCATGGTTGGGAGTCACGCGGCGGCTTGACCGCCCAGATACTGCAGGGGGCCTGCAACAGCAGGTGCTCGGCGGTGCTGCCCAGGCGCTTGTGCAGGCCGCGATGCTGGGTGGTGCCCATGACGATCACGTCGCTCTGATGCTCCTCGGCGAAGCAGCAGATTTGCTGCAACGGCATGCCCTCCATGAAGTGACTGCGTTCCGGGGGCACGCCGTGACGCTCCGCCACAGCGCGATAGACGTCACGTTGCGCCGTCCCCAGGGCTTCATACAAACCGCTGGCCAGGGACAGCGCGCCGACGCCGGTGTCCTTGGCGTAGACCGCCACCCAGTCATACACGTGCAACAGGTCCAGCTCGGCTTCGCACTGCTCGGCCAGCTGGACCGCCGCGTCGACGATCTGATCGTTGAACTGCAGGTCCTGCTCTTCGCTGCGCAGCACATCGATGATGGCCAGCACCCGGCGTGGCCGTGGGTGCCGGGCTTCGGTCACCAGATGCACCGGCAGGGCAAAATCGCGCAGCAGCTGCCAGTCCAGCGGGGTATAGAAGATCCGCCGCATCGCCGACTCGGCATGGGCGTCCTTGATGATCAGGGCCAGGGGCATTTCATTGGCGAACAGCAAGATCTCCTGATACGCCTGGCTGACCCAGCGCGCTTCGCAGGTCACCTGCAGGCCTCGCTCGCGCATCCCTTGAGCCTGCTGCTCCAGCCATTGCCGGTGTTGTTCCAGGTAAGCCGCCTGCAACTGCTCGGCCTCATGGCTCTGGAACAGCCCGGCCAGCGTCAGGGCCTGCAAATGATCCAGGGCGACGATATGCACCGGCAGTTGCATGGCCAGGGCCAGCTGCTCGGTGCGCTCGAAAGCCGGCGTGCGCTGCATCTGCTGGGGCGCGATCAAGAGTAAACGCGGGGTTTGCGACATGGATCACCTCGGCACTGAAGCTTGAAGAAACCGCAAGGGGGTCATTCAAGACTGCGCGCCATGGCCCGGGACGAGTTGATCTTTATCAGGCGTCGCGGCTTTTTTCGCACCTTGCAGCCGCTTATTGCAGCCAGACACCGACCCACATCGCCAGGGTCAGCAGCGCTTGTCCGGGCACGACGTACAGCGCAAAGCGCCAGCCGCCGCTGAGGGCCGCCAGCACGCACTTGCTCAGGGAGTTGCTGCTGACCGCCAGCATCACCGCGCTGCCGATGGCACTGCCGGGCAGTTGCCCGGACTTGACCAGTGCAGCAATCGACGCGGTGGACGCATGGGCATCGGCAAAGCCGCTGATCAAAGCGCTCAACATCAGCCCCGGCTGCCCGAAGTAATTGAGCATCAGCGAGCACGCGAAGGTAATGGCGCTCATGCTCAGGGCCACGATCAAGACCAGCTTGGGATTGAACGCAGCCTTGTCGGCGAGCGGCTCGACGCTGCCGGGCTCGCTGCGGGGAAACACCAGGCCAGCGGCATACAACGCGGTGCTGACGCCCCCCAGCACCAGGGGCAGCCACATGGCCTGCAGCAGTGCGCGATCGACCGTCGTCAGGATCAGACCGATCTGGGTCACCGTGGCCAGGTTGGACAGCAGCGCCGCGGCGGCCAGCACCCTGACCTGCCGGGGCGCCCTGGCGACCCGCTGGCCCATGGAGGCGATGGTCAGGGTGCTGGAGACGAATCCCGAGGCCACGGCGCTGAGGGCGTAGCCGTAATGGGCGCCCAGGGTGCGCACCGCGACGTGGCCCAGGGCCCCCACCGCCATCAGCAACACGGTCAGGGTGCCGATGGTGCGCAGGTTGAACGCCGCATAGGGGCCGATGAAACGATCCGGCGTCAGGGGCAGGATCACCAGCGCCGCCACCAGCAGCGTCAGGCCATCGGCGATTTCCCGGTCGCTCAACTGACTGCGCACGAAATCATGCAGCGTCTGCCGATAGGCCAACAACGCGGTCATGACCACGGCAATCGCCAGTGCCAGCTCCGGGGCCGAGCCGCACAAGGCCCCGAGGACCAGCACCGCCAGCAGCGCCACTTCGCTGGTGACCCCCGGGTCCTCTTCTTCGGTGCGCCAATAGGCCACGGTTACCAGGGCGGCCACCGCCACGGCCAGCGTGGCCAGCAACAGCGTGCCGCCCACCCGCTGGCCGATGAACCCCAGCAGCGCGGTGATGGCGAAGGTGCGCAACCCGGCACAGTTGCGCTGGGGGCCCTGGCCTTTGCGCCGCTCGCGCTCCAGGCCCACCAGCATGCCGACGCCCAAGGCTGCGGCGGCGTTGCTCAGGTCGATGGTTTCAATCATGACGCGCCCCCGGCAGACAGCTCCCCGCGAGCATAGAGCGCTGCCCGCGCTTTCGCGAACCCAGCAACCGCAGGCGCCGCTTGGCCGGTGCAGACGAAGGCTCAGGCCAGCCAGCGCCTTCGGCCAGGGGGACGATCAGCTTGGGCGACGCTTCAGGGTTTCGCTGGGCAGCTCCTTGAACAGCGCCCGGTAGCTGCTGGAAAACCGCCCCAGGTGCCAGAACGACCAGCGCATCGCCACTTCGGCCACGGTGGTTTCCGAGGGCTGGCGGCCAAGCAGTTCGCGATGGGCGCTGTTGAGCCGGCGCAGGCGCAGCCACTGGCTCGGCGCCATGCCGGCAAAGGCCTTGAACGCGCTCTGCAACTGGCGCAGGGAAACCCCGGCCACCTGGGACAGCTCCAGCAGATTGAGGGTTTCCTCGGGCATGTCGGCCGCCCATTGCGCCACCCGCTGCATGATCACCCGCTCCTCGCTGCGCCGTTGCAGGCCTCCGGGGTCCAGGCGCGCGCAGGCGTTGTCGAGGATGTACAGGCAATCGTCGAGCAATTGCTGGGTCAAGGCCTCGCGGCTGGGGGGATCGAGGGTCTGGGACAGGCGGGTCAAGGTGGCGCTCAGCCAGCGGCAGAACAGTGCGTTCTGCTGGCTGCCCAACGGCGCCATGAACAGGCCGTCGAGGCGTTCCAGCCCCAGGCCCTGGCCCTTTACGAACTCGGGGCCGAACACCACCGCCACTTCCTGGTAGTTCTCCGGGGTGATCCAGATGTTGCGGCTCTCGCCGTTGAGCACGTACAGGGCGTTGTCGCTGCGATCGAAACAGAACGCCAGGGCGCCTTGCGGGGCGCTGAAATTCTGCTCGACCCGGGTGTTCATGCGCTCCTCGTAGATCTCCACGCCCTGCAGGTCGAGGTAGCGCACCAGGCCATTGAAATGCCCGGGGGACATCTGCTGGTAATGCTGCACCCAGCCCGGGGTGGCACGGATTTGCTCGGCGACATCGAAGGTGTTGAACGCTTGAACCTGAAGCGGATTGGACGCTGTCATCGGGGGGACCTTGCGCACTCTTTTGGTGCGCTTTGGTACTGCTTAAAGTGGATAGATGGAACAACAAGGCTCGCCCAAGATAGTCGCCAATGCGCCGCAGGGGAAGCCTTGCCGGGATACTCCCGCTCACCTCGGAGCAGACAAGAACAATCATCGAGGTCTTTATGAACGCCCCTTTCGATCAGCTGTCCTCCTGGCTGAAAGATCACAAGATTACCGAAGTCGAGTGCGTGGTCAGCGACCTGACCGGCATTGCCCGCGGCAAGATCGCGCCCACCAACAAGTTCCTGCACGAGCGCGGCATGCGCCTGCCGGAAAGTGTCCTGCTGCAAACGGTAACCGGGGATTTTGTCGACGACGACCTGTACTACGAACTGCTGGACCCGGCGGACATCGACATGGTCTGCCGCCCCGATTCGTCATCGATCTACCTGGTGCCCTGGGCCATCGAGCCCACGGCCATCGTCATCCACGACACCTTCGACAAGTTCGGCAACCCCATCGAGCTGTCGCCGCGCAACGTGCTGAAAAAAGTGCTGCAGCTGTACACCGACAAGGGCTGGCAGCCGATCGTCGCCCCGGAAATGGAGTTCTACCTGACCCAGCGCTGCGAAGACCCGGACCTGCCGCTCAAGGCCCCGCTGGGCCGCTCCGGTCGCGCGGAAAGCGGCCGCCAGTCGTTCTCCATCGACGCCGCCAACGAGTTCGATCCGCTGTTCGAAGACGTCTATGACTGGTGCGAAGCCCAGGGCCTGGACCTGGACACGCTGATCCACGAAGACGGCCCGGCGCAGATGGAAATCAACTTCCGCCACGGCGACGCCCTCGACCTGGCGGACCAGATCACCGTGTTCAAGCGCACCCTGCGCGAGGCGGCGCTCAAGCACAACGTCACCGCCACCTTCATGGCCAAGCCGGTGGCCGACGAGCCCGGCAGCGCCATGCACCTGCACCAGAGCGTGGTCGACATTGCCACCGGCAAGCCGATCTTCGTCGATGAACAGGGGAACAAGAGCCAACTGTTCCTGCACCACATCGGCGGCCTGCAGAAGTACATCCCCAAGCTGCTGCCGATGTTCGCCCCCAACGTCAACTCGTTCCGTCGTTTCCTGCCGGACACCTCGGCCCCGGTGAACGTCGAATGGGGCGAGGAAAACCGCACCGTCGGCCTGCGCGTGCCGACCGCCAGCCCGGAAGCCATGCGCGTGGAAAACCGCCTCCCCGGCGCCGACGCCAACCCCTACCTGGCCATCGCCGCCAGCCTGCTGTGCGGCTACCTGGGCATGGTCGAGGGCATCGAGCCCAGCGCCGCGGTGGAAGGCCGGGCCTATGAACGCCGCAACCTGCGCCTGCCGATCACCATCGAGGACGCCCTGGCGCACATGGAGGAATGCCCGACCATCGAGCAGTACCTGGGGCGCAAGTTCGTCCGTGGCTATGTGGCGGTCAAGCGCGCCGAACACGAGAACTTCAAGCGCGTGATCAGCTCCTGGGAACGCGAGTTCCTGCTGCTCAGCGTCTGATTTCCCCAGCGTCTGCAATCAATAAAAACAACCCGAAGAGGTGTCGATATGCGTCTTTTGCAAGCAGTGATCCCGGTAGCACTGGCGGCCTTGATGAGCGCCGCCGTCCAGGCACAACCCAGTGTCAGCGTGTACAACTGGACCGACTACATCGGCCAGACCACCCTCGCCGACTTCCAGGGCAAGACCGGGGTCAAGGTGATCTACGACGTGTTCGACTCCAACGAAACCCTGGAGGGCAAGTTGCTGGCCGGACGCACCGGCTACGACGTGGTGGTGCCCTCCAACCATTTCCTGGCGCGCCAGGTCAAAGCCGGCGCGTTCCTCAAGCTGGACCGCTCGCAACTGCCCAACTGGCAGAACCTGGACCCCAAGCTGCTGGCCCTGCTGGAACAGAACGACCCCGGCAACCAGTATTCGGTGCCCTACCTGTGGGGCACCAACGGCATCGGCTACAACGTCGACAAGGTCAAGCAGGTGCTGGGCATCGACCACATCGACTCCTGGGCGGTGCTGCTGGAGCCGGAAAACCTGAAGAAGCTGCAGCAATGCGGGGTGTCGATGATGGACTCGCCGGATGAGGTGTTCCCGGCGGTGCTCAACTACCTGGGCCTGGACCCGCGCAGCGAAAAACCCGAGGACTACAAAAAAGCCGAGGCCAAGCTGCTGACCCTGCGCCCGTACATCACCTACTTCCACTCCTCCAAGTACGTCTCGGACCTGGCCAACGGTGATATCTGCATCGCCTTCGGTTACTCCGGGGACGTGTTCCAGGCCGCCAACCGGGCCAAGGAAGCCAAGAACGGGGTGAACATCGCCTACTCGATCCCCAAGGAAGGCAGCAACCTGTGGTTCGACCTGCTGGCGATTCCCGCCGATGCCGGCAACGTCAAGGAGGCCCACGCCTTCATCAACTACCTGCTGGACCCGCAAGTGATCGCCAAGGTCAGCGCCTACGTCGGCTATGCCAACCCCAACCCGGCCTCGCAGCCGTACATGGACGCCGAGCTGGTGCATAACCCCGAGGTCTATCCACCTCAGGAAGTCCTCGACAAGCTGTACATCTCCAGCACCCAGTCGCCGGCCATCATGCGCTTGATGACCCGTTCCTGGAGCAAAGTGAAGTCCAACAAATGATTCAGCCAAACCTTTCGGGCAGCGCCAGCGAGCATGCCCGCTCCTACTACGCCGCCTCGGCCGGGCCGCTGCCCGGCTACCCGGCCCTCAGTGCTGACCTGGAAGCCGATGTGTGTGTCATCGGCGCGGGTTTCACCGGGGTCAACACCGCCATCGAGCTGGCCCAGCGCGGGCTGTCGGTGATCCTCCTGGAGGCCCGGCGCATCGGCTGGGGGGCCAGCGGGCGCAACGGCGGCCAACTGATCCGCGGCATAGGCCATGACGTCAGCGGCTTTGCCCGCTACGTCGGCCAGGATGGGGTCAGATACCTGGAGCGCGCCGGGATCGACTCGGTGGAGCTGGTGCGCCAGCGCATCGCCGAACACGGCATCGACTGCGACCTGCGCTGGGGCTTCTGCGAGCTGGCCAATACCCGGGCCCAGTTCGCCGCGTTCCAGGCCGAACAGGATCACCTGGCAAGCCTGGGCTACCGCCACCCGACCCGCCTGATGGCGCCTCAGGACATGGCACAGGTGGTGGCCTCCTCGGTGTATGCCGGGGGCCTGGTGGACATGGGCTCGGGGCATTTGCATCCGCTCAAGCTGGTACTGGGCGAAGCGCGGGTCGCCGCCTCCCTGGGAGTGCGGATCTTCGAACACAGCCCGGTGCTGGAGCTGGTTCACGGCCAGCGGGTCGAGGTGCGTTGCGCCACCGGCACGGTGCGCGCCGCCAGCCTGGTGCTCGGCTGCAACGCCCACCTGGAGCGACTGGAACCGCGCTTGAGTGGCAAAGTCCTGCCGGCGGGCAGCTACATCATCGCCACCGAGCCCTTGGGCGAAGAGCGCGCCGCCGCGCTGATCCCGCAGAACCTGGCGCTGTGCGACCAGAAAGTCGGCCTGGACTACTACCGACTCACGGCGGACCGGCGTCTGCTGTTCGGCGGTGCCTGCCATTACTCCGGGCGCGACCCGGCGGATATCGCCGCCTACATGCGGCCGAAAATGCTCAAGGTGTTCCCGCAGTTGGGGGATGTGGCCATCGACTTCCAGTGGGGCGGCAAGATCGGCATCACCGCCAACCGCTTCCCCCAGGTCGGGCGCCTGCCGCAGCACCCCAATGTGTATTACGCCCAGGGCTACTCCGGCCATGGCCTGAACGTCACCCACTGGACTGCCCGGTTGCTGGCCGAGGCGATCCAGGCTGGCCACAGCCGCGGCCTGGACGTGTTCGGCGCGGTGCCGCACCTGACCTTCCCCGGCGGCCCCGCGCTGCGCGCACCGCTGCTGGCCCTAGGCATGCTTTGGCACCGGATGCGCGAAATGCTCGGTTGACCGGCCTCCGTCACCGGCAGCATCCGGCGCCGTGGGAGCCGACTTGCCGGCGAACAGGGATCGCCGCCTTGCACTCGCTGGCCAGCCAGCGCCTGGGGGGCGGGTTCTCTAGGTCAACCGTCGCTGCAGAAAATCCAGCAACAGGGCATTGACCCGCTGCGGCTGCTCATTCTGGATCCAGTGCCCGCAGTCGCTCAGCAGGTGCTGTTCAAGGTCGGCCACCTGGCCGGGCATGCGCTTGAGGGTATGGGCTTCGAGCACGCCCACCGGATCACGGTCGCCGAGCAGGAACAGGGTCGGCTGCTGCACCCGGGCCTGGGCCAGGAACTCGGTGCGCTGCCAGGTGCGTTCGAAGTTGCGGTACCAGTTCAGGGCACCGCGAAAGCCGCGCCCGGCGAAGGTCTGGCGATAGACCTGGAAGTCCTCCTCACTGCACCAGTGCGGCAGCCCCGTTGACAGCGTCACCCCGTCGAACAGGCGGGCGTCGGCCGGCTTGGGCTCGAGCAAGGCCTGCACATTGCCCATGAACAGCCGCAGGCTGGCGTCGATGTCGGCGTCCAGTTCCGCCTCGGCCACCCCGGGCTGCTGAAAGTAGAGGATGTAGTTGAAATGCCCGCCATGCACCTCGCGCATGATCTCGCTGGCCGGGCGTTTCGGGCGTCCGGCAAAGGGCACCGAAAGGGTCACCAGCGCCGCCACCCGCTGCGGCTCCAACAGCGCCAGGTGCCAGGCCACCGGGGCGCCCCAGTCGTGACCGACCATGCACACCCGCTGATGACCAAAGACGTCCATGGCCTGCTGGATATCCGCGCACAGGGTCAACAGATCGTAGGCCTCCAGCGCCTGCGGCGCCGAACTGCGGCCGTAACCACGCATCTCCGGCACAAACACGCGAAACCCGGCCTGCACCAGGGCCGGCACCTGATGGCGCCAGGAGTACCAGCACTCGGGAAAGCCATGCAGCAGCCACACCGGGACTCCGTGCTCGGGTCCGGCGACCTGGACACTGAGTTCGATTCCGTTGACGGCCAGAAGATGCTGTTGATAGGAAGTCATGCCGGGCGCTCCAGGGTCGATGCGAGGAGCAGAACCTAGCAGATGGCGGCCGCGGCCTTGAGCAATATTGATGGTTCGAATGACGCTGCCACTCCTGCCGGCACTATGCGCTGCTGGCAGGAGCGGCGGCCCATCAGGCGGAAACCAGGCCGATCTGGGACTGGCTGTGCTGACGAATCAGGCGCTGGGTGTTCAAGACCTTCTGCAGGGCCTGCTCGGAGTCGGGGTCCTGCATGGGCGCGCGAATCGCCGCCGACACCAGGCTGATCAGCTTGGCCATGACTTCGGCGTCGGTGGCCGGACGGCCCAGGCTCATGGCCTGCATCAGCAAGCGCAGTTCGGTGCCGGCCATGACCCCGGAAATCGCCTTGAGGGCGAACTGCAGGCGCACCCCCAGTTCGTTGCGCGGCAGGTCCGGCAGCGCCAGGGCAAAGGCCTTGAAGAAGCGCTCGAACACCGGCTGGTAGTGTTCCTTGAGGTATTCCTGAATGAAGGGCGAGGTATCGCTGTACACCCGCCCCAGGAAACGAATGAACGAGCGGCCTTCCAGGCCACCGCTTGCATCACTGCGTTCCAGGCCCATGGCCGGGGCGAACAGCACCCCCAGCAGGGTTTCGCAATCCAGCGGGCCCTCGGCCTGCTCCTCGCACTTGGCCAGCAGTTCCAGGCGCTGATC
This sequence comes from Pseudomonas protegens, assembly GCF_013407925.2. Lineage (NCBI taxonomy): Bacteria > Pseudomonadati > Pseudomonadota > Gammaproteobacteria > Pseudomonadales > Pseudomonadaceae > Pseudomonas > Pseudomonas protegens. The sequence continues at coordinate 6,799,736 of NZ_CP060201.1, forward strand.
GTTGAGCGGCCCCAGACGTTGCATCAACAGGGCCTTCATCAGCGAGTCCTTGTCGCCGAAGTGGTAGTTCACCGCCGCCAGGTTGACCTTGGCGCGCTCGGTGATCTGACGCAGCAGCACGGCGTCGTAGCCGTACTTGATGAACAATGCCTCGGTCGCTTCCAGCAGTCGGGTCTTGGTGACATTGGGGGCACTGAGTTTCTTGGCGACCATGGAGGACTAACCTTTGCTGGGTGAAAAACTGACCGTTCGAACAGTGTTTTAAAAAAAAATTTGATTTTTTATACCCGCGAGAAGCCCTAAAAGCAAGCGCCCGAGGGACGTCCCCAGCGGCTCGAGGCCGTTTTGTGACCCGCGGGTTCCTGGCGGAAAAGCCCCGAAAAAAGCCCGCAATTACCCGGTTCAGACAGCTGGCGCGGCAAGATGAACGCAGTTACTATTCAAACAATTTTTTAAAACAATAAATAAAAACCAGAGCTTGGCCTTGCCCCTGGACCCCGCGCTACGGGACGCCTGTGTACCGTGGATGTTCAAGCATGCAGTCGAGCCAGCCGGCGCGGTAAGCGATGACAGCGACGATAATCGACCCAGGTTTTATCTCCCTGCAAGGCATAGGCAAGAGCTATCGGCTGGCGGAGCAACCGCTCCACATTCTCAAGAACGTTTCCCTGTCCATCGACACCGGCGAAAGCTGCGCCATTCTCGGCGCCTCGGGCTCCGGCAAGAGCACCCTGCTCAATATCCTCGGTCTGCTGGACCTGCCCGACAGCGGCGAATACCGCTTCGCCGGCCACGATATCTTCCGCGCCAGTCCCGACCAACTGGCGGCCATCCGCAACCGGCAGATCGGCTTCGTGTTCCAGAGCTTCAACCTGCTGCCGCGCCTCAGCGCCCTGGACAACGTCGCCCTGCCCCTGAGCTATCGCGGCGTGGCCCGGCGCGAATCCCTGGAGCGCGCCCAGCACATGCTCGATCAGGTGGGCCTCGGGCAACGCGCCGCACACCGTCCCGCCGACCTCTCCGGCGGCCAGCGCCAGCGGGTGGCGATCGCCCGGGCCCTGGTGGGCGAGCCGTCGGTGATCCTCGCCGACGAACCCACCGGCAACCTCGACAGCCACACCGCCCAAGACATCATGGACCTGCTGCTGGCGCTGAACCGCGAACGCCAGGTGACCCTGATCATCGTCACCCACGACCCGGGCATCGCCCAGCGCCTGGAGCGGCAGATCCGCGTCACCAACGGCGTGGTGCAGGAGGTCTGCCCGGCATGAGCCTTCAGGTCGAACAGAGCGCCAGCCAGCTGCTGCACGAGGCCTTCATCAGCCTGCGCACCCTGGGCAAGCGTTCGATCCTGGCCCTGCTGGGCATCGTCATCGGCAGCTCATCGGTGGTGGCCCTGATCAACATCGGCCACAACGCCGCCGAGGACGCCGCGGCGATCTTCCAGGACATGGGCACCGATACCCTGGCGGTGCAGTTTCCCGATTCCTCGGCCAGTCGCGCGCCGATGCCGCCGCTCCTCGACCTGGCCGCCTTGCACCAGGCCCTGCCGCAGTTGCTGGACATCGCTCCGGTAGCGCTGTTCAGCGGGCCGGTGGTGTACCGCGGACGCTCCAGCAACGCCAACCTGGTGGGCAGCACCCCGTCCCTGGCCAGCGCCATGCGCCTGCAGGTGCTGCAAGGGCGCTTCCTCTCGGAGTTCGACAGCGGGCAAACCTACGCGGTGGTCGGGGCACAGGTCGCCGAAGCCCTGAGCACGCCCCACGACCCGCTGCGCCTGGGCGAGCGGATTCGCATCAACGACTACCTGTTCCAGGTGATCGGCATCCTCGCCCGGCAACCGGCGGCGGTGCTGATCCCGGTGCAGACCAACGAATCCCTGTTCATCCCCCTGGAAGGCATGCGGCGGATTTCCTCAAGCCCGCAGATCAGCAACCTGATCGCCCGCGCGGCACCGGCCCAGGACATGAACCGGCTGGCCGTGGCCCTGGGCGACACCTTGAAGCAACAGCTGCCCGGGCGCAGCGTCGAGGTGCAGGTGCCGCAAAAGATCATCGACGGCATGACCCGGCAAAGCCGCACCTTCGGTTACCTGCTGATGGCCCTGGGCGGCATCTCCCTGGTGGGCGGCGGCGTCGGGGTGATGAACGTGATGCTGATGAACGTCTCCGAGCGGCGCCGGGAAATCGGCATCCGCATGGCCCTGGGCGCCCGGCGCCGGGACATCCGCAACCTGTTCCTGCTCGAAGCGGTGACCCTGACCGCCGTCGGTGCGCTGTCCGGTGCGGTGCTGGGCATGAGCGCCGCCTACCTCTATGCCCGCCTCTCCGGCTGGCAGTTTTCCCTGGCCGGCGCCTCCCTGCCCCTGGGCATCGGCAGCACCCTGTTGATCGGCTTGTTCTTCGGCCTGTACCCGGCCGTCGCGGCCTCGCGCCTGCAACCGGTGGAGGCGCTGCGAGATGAATGATCGCCAACGCGTCGCGCTCTTGCTGCTGTGCCTGCTCAGCCCCCTGGGCCAGGCCGGCTCCCGGGACATAGACGTGGCCCGCCAGGCATCGGCCCCGACCCTGCGCAGCGCCTACGAGCGCAGCGCGCTGCTGAGCCAGCAGCAGACCGAGCTGACCCTGGCCGATGCGGTCTACCTGGGCCTGCGCAACAACCGCGGCATCCGCAGCGCCTACCTGCAGCGGGTGGCGCAGAAGTTCGACCTGCGGGTGTCGGAGGACGCCTTCAACCCCAAGCTGCTGCTCAGCGGCACCTACCGGGCCAACAAGGGCAGTAACGACGGGGTGCGCAACACCACCCTCACCCCCAGCTCCAGCCTGCTGGGGGAATACGGCACACGGCTGAACATGGCCTGGCACCAGGAACTGAGCCAGGCCAATCGGGCCGGCTACTACCGCCGCGACGGCCTCGACCTGTCGATCATCCAGCCGCTGCTCAAGGGCGCCGGCTGGGACGTGACCACCGCGCCGCTGCGTCTGGCGCGGATCAACGAACAAGCCTACCGCCTCAACCTCAAGGCCAACGTGGCGCAGACCATCAGCGACATCATCGGCGCCTACCGCGAACTGCTGCGGGCCCAGCAACAGCTGGCGATCGTCGAGGATGCCCTCAAGCGCGCCAATGCCCTGCTCCAGGTGAACAAGGCGCTGATCGCCGCCGGGCGCATGGCCGAGTTCGAGATCGTGCAGACCGAAGCCGACATCGCCACCCAGGAACTGGGGGTGGAAGAGGCCCGCAACCAGGTGGACATCAACCGCCTGTCGCTGCTGCGCCTGCTGGCCCTGGACCTGTCGACCCGGATCCGCGCCAGCGACGGCCTGCAGGCGGCGAAAGTCAGCATCGACCAGCAGGACGCCCTGCGTCTGGCGCAGATCCAGCAACCCACCTACCTGGCGACCTTGCTGGGCAGCCAGCAGGCCGACCTCAACCTGATCATCGCCAAGGACCAGAGCCGCTGGGATGTGTCCCTGGTGGCCGGCGCCAATCAGGTGCGCAACCGCTACGACAACGACGGCGGCAACGGCGCGGGACGGACCTGGGACAGCTATGCCGGCGTCCAGGTGCAGATTCCCATCGGCGACTTGAGCACCCGTCAGGCCGAGGTGCATGCCCGGGTCGACGTGGAAAACCAGGCCCTGGTGCTGGCCGATGCGCGCCAGGCCCTGGAACGCAGCGTCAGTGACGTGGTGCGCGACCTGGGCACCCGCTGGCGCCAGTACGAGATCGCCCAGCGCGCCGTGGACCTGTCCCGGCGCAAGCTGGAGATCGAGCGGGAAAAGCTCAGCGCCGGGCGCTCCAGCAACTTCCAGGTGCTGAGTTACGAAAGCGATTTGCGCACCAGTGAAAACGCCCGACTCAATGCACTGATTGCCTACCTCAACGCCCAGACCCAGCTGGATCTGACCCTGGGCACGACCTTGGAGACCTGGGACATTGCGCTCAACGACTTCTGAGCAGAACAACTGGCGCAAGCGCTGCCTGCAAGGCGGCACGGCCCTGCTGGTGCTGGCGGTGGCCGGCGTGGCCTTCACCGGTTACCGCGCCCCGGCCGACTCGGCGGCGCAAACCGGCCGCTGGATAGACGTCAGCCCCGCGCCGCTGATTCATCAGATCGGCCTGGTGGGCAAGATCGAGCCCCAGCGCACCATCAGCCTGACGGCGCCGTTCGACGGCAACGTCCTGGCCAACCTGGTGGAACAGGGCCAGCGGGTCGAGGCCGGCCAGACGCTGCTGAAAATGGACCCCAGCCTGATCGAGATCCAGTTGCGCGAAGCCTTGTCGGCCCAGCTCAAGGCCCGGCGCAGCGTTGAGGAACTGCAGAACTGGGACAGCAGCGCCCTGGTGACCCGGGCCCGGCGCAGCTTGCGTGCCTCGCAGATGGCGGTGAGCAATTCCGAGCGCAAGCTCAGCGAAAGCCAGAGCCTGTTTGCCCGGGGCATCATTCCGCGCAACGAGCTGGACGATCTCAAGCAACAGCTGCAGAGCCAGCGCCTGGACCTGACGGCGGCCCAGGGTGAGCTGCAACAGGCGCTGGATCAGGGCAAGGGTGAATACCGACAGATTGCCGAGATGGAACTGACCAATGCCACGGTCAAGTACCAAGCCCTGCAGGCCCTGCTGGCGGGCAAGGACGTGGTCGCCCCGTTTGCCGGCATCGTGGTCCCGGCGCCGGGGGTCAACCTGATAGCCATCGCTTCGGCGGCGAACTCGGGCCCGGTACAGACCGGGAGCAAGGTCGGCCAGGGCCAGGTGCTGTTCGGCCTGGCCAACATCGAGCAACTGAAGATCGTCAGCAAGGTCTCGGAGCTGGACATCAACCAGCTGCGCCAGGGCCAGAGCGTGGAAATTCTCGGTGACGGCTTTGACGGCGAACGCCTTGAAGGCCAGGTCGACATCGTCAGCAGTCTGGCGCTGCCGGGGGATGCCAGCGGCGCCAGCGCGCAGTTCCCGGTGACCCTGGCGGTGCCCAAGCTGACCCGCGAACAACTGCAGCGGGTGCGCCTGGGCATGAGTGCCCGCCTGACCATCATCACCTACCGCAACGATCAGGCCATCGTCATCCCGCCGACGGCGATCCAGCGCGGCGCCGATGGCATGAGCGTGGAATATCGGGCGAGCGCCGAGCAACCGGCCAAGCGCCTGCCGGTGAGCGTCGGCCAATCGACGGCTGAGGGGGTCGAAGTGTTCGGCCTGCAACCGGGCCAGGTGCGCCTCCCTGGCGCCCCCTGAGCCCAGTAACACCAACAGCAACACCGACAGCAACACCGTCGTAGGAGCTGGCTTGCCAGCGAAGACGTACTCAAGAGCAACGCCTTATCCAACGGCCTCTTCGCCGGCAAGCCGGCTCCTACGGAACGACCGCCGGCCTGTCGGCGCCAGCGGCCGCGGCGCTCAGCGCAGGGCGCGGCGCAGGACCTTGCCCACGGTGGTCTTGGGCAGCTCTTCGGTGCGGAACTCGACGTAGCGCGGCACCTTGTAGCCGGTCAGGTACTCGCGGCAGTGGGCCAGCAACTGGTCCTGGGTCAGGTTCGGGTCCTTGCGCACCACGAAGATCTTCACCTTCTCCCCGGTCACCCCATCCTCGACGCCGATCGCCGCCACTTCCGCCACCCCCGGATGCAGGGCCACCACGTCCTCGATCTCGTTGGGGTACACGTTGAAACCGGACACCAGGATCATGTCCTTCTTGCGGTCCACCAGGCGGATGAAGCCCTGCTCGTTCATCACCCCGATGTCCCCGGTGGACAGCCAGCCATGGCGGTCCAGGACCTTGGCGGTTTCTTCCGGGCGCTGCCAGTAGCCCTTCATCACCTGGGGCCCCCTTACCTGCAGTTCGCCCTCCTCGCCCAGTTCCGCCAGCTCGCCGTCCTCACGCACGAAACGCACCCAGGTCGACGGCAACGGCACGCCGATGGTCCCGGTGAAGTCGCCCTCGCGCATGCGCGCAATGTCGATCGGGCTGATGCTCACCACCGGCGAGCACTCGGTCAGGCCGTAGCCTTCGATGATCGGCACCCCGGTGACCTCCTTCCAGCGCCGGGCCACGGCGGTGTGGGTGGCCATGCCGCCGGCGATGGCCAGTTTCAGGTCGGAGAAGTCCCGGCCACGAAACTCTTCGTTTTCCAGCAGGCCGTTGAACAGGGTGTTGACCCCGACGATGCCGCTGAACTTTTCCTTGCGCAGGATCATCTGCACCCGCTTCACGTCCCGCGGGTTGGCAATGAGGATGTTGCGCCCGCCCAGGCACATGAACATCAGGCAGTTCACCGTCAGCGACAGCACGTGGTACAGCGGCAGCAGGGTGACGTTGGTTTCCTGCTGGTTCTCGTCCAGTTGATCGCCGACCCAGGCCTTGGCCTGCATCAGGTTGGCGAGGATGTTGCGGTGCGTGAGCATGGCGCCCTTGGCATCGCCGGTGGTGCCGCCGGTGTATTGCAGGAAGGCGATGTCGTCCTGCTTGAGCTCCACCGGGCGGTGCTCCAGCACGCTGGCCAGCTTCATCAGCGCCGGAAAGCGGATCGAGCCCGGCAGGTTGAACTTGGGCACCTGCTTCTGCACGTGGCGCAGGGCGAAGTTCAGCGCCGCGCCCTTGAAGGTCCCCAGCAGGTCGCCGATGGCGGCCACCACGATGTTCTTCAGTCGGCTGCCCGGCATCGCCTGTTCCAGGGTGTGGGCGAAGTTCTCGAAGATCACCACGGTCTCGGCGCCGCTGTCCTTGAGCAGGTGCCGCAGTTCGTGAGCGGTGTACAGCGGGTTGACGTTGACCACCACCGCCCCCACCAGCAGGGTGCCGAAGAGGCAGATCGGGTATTGCAGGCAGTTGGGCATCATCAGGGCCACCCGGTCGCCCTTCTTCACCCCCTTGGATTGCAACCAGGCGGCGAAGGCGAATACCCGCTTCTCCCACAGGTCGTAGCCCATCTCGGTGCCGATGCTGACGTAGGCCACTCTATGGCGGTACTTGTCCACGTGTTCGAGGAACACTTCCCGCAGCGACGGGTAGCGGTCGATGTCAGCTTCGATATCGCTGGGCACCCCCGGCAGGTAGGCGTTCAGCCAGATACGCTCGGCGGGTTGCAGGCTCACGACACTCATTGGCAGTCTCCTGGTTATTTTATTTTTCGACGATGGCGGTGATGCCCAGCCCGCCTGCGGCACAGACGGAAATCAGTCCCCGACCGGAGCCGCGCTGGTGGATCGCCTTGGCCAGGGTCGCCAGCAAGCGTCCGCCGGTGGCGGCAAAGGGATGCCCGCAGCCCAGGGAGCCGCCGTTGACGTTGAGCTTGCTGCGCTCGATGCTGCCCAGCGGCCCTTCGAGGCCGAGCTTGTCCCGGCAGTAATCCGCGTCTTCCCAGGCCTTGAGGGTGCACAGCACCTGAGCGGCGAAGGCTTCATGAATCTCGTAGAAGTCGAAATCCTGCAGGCTCAGGCCCTCCCGGGCGAGCATGCGCGGCACGGCGTAGGCCGGGGCCATCAGCAGCCCTTCACTGCCGTCGACAAAGTTCACCGCCGCGGTTTCCCCGGTACGCAGGTAGGCCAGCACCGGCAGGTTGTTGGCCGCGGCCCAGTCTTCGCTGGCCAAGAGCACCACCGAGGCGCCGTCGGTGAGCGGGGTCGAGTTGCCGGCGGTCAGGGTGCCGTTGTGACGGTCGTAGGCCGGGCCCAGGCCGGCGAGTCTTTCCAGGCTGGCATCGGCCCGCAGGTTGTTGTCCCGGGCCAGGCCGCGATACGGGGTGATCAGGTCGTCGAAGAAGCCGCGCTGATAGGCGGCCTGCAGTTGCTGGTGGCTGGCAAGGGCCAGTTCATCCTGGGCCAGGCGCTTGATGTGCCAGCGCTTGGCCATTTCTTCACAGTGCTCGCCCATGGACAGGCCGGTACGCGGCTCGCCGTTGCGCGGCAGCAGTGGCTTGAACAACATCCCCGGGCGCACCTTGAGCAGGCTGCGCAGCTTGTTGCCGCTGCCCTTGGCGCGGTTGGCCTGGAGCAGGATCCGGCGCAGTCCTTCATTGATGCCGATCGGCGCGTCGGAGGTGGTGTCGGCGCCACCGGCAATGCCCACCTCGATCTGCCCCAGGGCGATCTTGTTGGCCACCAGCAACGCGGCCTCAAGCCCGGTGCCACAGGCCTGCTGCACGTCATAGGCCGGGGTCTGTGGCGACAAGGTGGTGGACAGCAGGCTTTCCCGGGCCAGGTTGAAATCCCGGGAATGCTTGATCACCGCCCCCGCGGCGAATTCCCCCAGGCGCTGGCCGGACAGGCCGTAGCGATCCACCAGCCCCTGCAAGGCCGCCACCAGCAGGTCCTGGTTGCTGTCGTTGGCATATACCGTGTTGGAGCGGGCGAACGGAATCCGGTTGCCGCCGATGATCGCCACCCGACGCACCGGCGCCGGATTGAAACTGTACTCAGTCATTGCCCAGCTCCCCAGATAAATAGGCCGCGCATGTGGGGCTTGTCCCCCGCGTTGTTGCGCACTTCGAACTCATGGCGCGGACCGTCGGGCAGACGGTTCCACAGGGTCACCGCCGCCGGCAGGAAGATCGGCAGCTTGAACTCGCAGTCCAGCTCCGCCACTGCCAGCGGATGCGGCGGTTGCTGGGCCGCCAGGGCCCGGCCCAGGGTCCACATGCCGTGGGCGATGGGCCGGCGGAAACCGAACAAGCGGGCGCCGAGCCAGGAGGTGTGAATCGGGTTGAAGTCGCCGCTGACCTGGGCGAAACGCCGCCCCAGGTCGCCCCCCAGGTTCCAGCGCTGGGTGCGAATCAGCGGCGCTTCATCCTCCTTCAGCGCGCCCTCCCAGGGCTCGCCGATGGGGCTGGACACGCCACGGCGCAGGTACAGGCTGGCGCTTTCCCAGACCAGGCTGCCGCCACTGTGGGCCCGGGTGGCAATCGACAGCGCCTGGCCCTTGGGATGGGCCAGCCAGCGTTCGGCGAACACTTCCAGGCGCAGGGCCTGGCCCTCCGCCAACGGCTGGTACTGGCGTATGCGATTGGCCAGGTGAACCATGCCGCTGGCCGGATAGGGAAAGCTGCGGTTGGTCAGCAGCAACAGGTGCAAGGGAAACGCCAGGGTATGGGGAAACGCCAGCGGCACCCCGTGTTCCCGGCGAAAGCCGCAGGCCTGGGCATAGCGGGCGATTTCGCCGGCCTTGAGCTCCACCGCCGGGCGCACCAGGCGCTCGCTGGGCAGCTTGGGGGCGGCATCCAGTTTGGGCTTGCGCAGGCTGCGGATGCCGTCGTAAAGCAACTGGCCCTGGGACGGAGGCGGTTCGATGATGCGAATAGCAGAGTCGGCATTCATGCTTCAGGCCCCCAGCAGGCTTTGCCCGCAGACGCGGACCACCTGCCCATTGATCCCGCCGGAACCCGGATGGGCCAGCCAGGCGATGGTTTCCGCCACGTCCACGGCTTGTCCGCCCTGGTTCATGGAGTTCATGCGCCGCCCCGCCTCGCGGATCAGCAGCGGGATCTTCGCGGTCATCTGGGTTTCGATGAACCCCGGGGCCACGCCGTTGACGGTGATCTGCTGGCGCGCCGCCAGGGGCGCCAGGTTCTGCACCAGCCCTATGACCCCGGCCTTGGAGGTGGCGTAGTTGCTCTGCCCGAGGTTGCCGGCGATTCCGGAAATCGATGACACACAGACGATCCGCCCGCCGGGATTGAGGCCCTGGCCCGCAAGCAGCGCCTGACTGAGCAGCAGCGGCGCTTCCAGGTTGACCGCCATGACCTTGCGCCACGCGGCTTCGGTCATCTTGGCCAGGGTCTTGTCCTGGGTGATGCCGGCGTTGTGCACGACGATATCGAACGCGCCGTGCTCACCGACGAACTCCAGCAAGCGTTGCCCGGCCTCGGCGGCGGTGATGTCCAGGGCCAGGGCGTCCCCCTTGAGGCCCGCCGCGGCCTGTTGCAACTCGGCCTCGACCTGGGGAATGTCCAGGCACACCACCTGGGCGCCGTCCCGGGCCAGGACCTTGGCAATCGCCAGGCCGATGCCGCGGCAGGCACCGGTGACCAGGGCCCGCCGTCCGCTCAAGGGCCGCTCCCAATCGATGTGCCGGGGCACGTCCACCGGCTCGCCGATGCGCACCACCTGACCCGAGACATAGGCCGAACGCCGGGACAGGAAGAAGCGCAGGCTGCTGTCCAGCTCGGCTTCGGCGCCGGGCTCGACATACAGCAACTGCACGGTGATGGCCCGGCGCAGTTCCTTGCCCAGGGAGCGCACAAAGCCTTCCAGGGCCCGCTGCGCCACCGCCTGTTCCAGCGCCTTGCACTGTTCCGGCGGCGTGCCCAGCACCAGTACCCGGGCGTGGGCGCTCAGGCGCCGGACATTGGCGTGAAAGCAGCGGTACAGCTCATCGAGCTGGGCGATATCCGCCAGCCCGCTGGCGTCGAACACCAGGCCCTGGACCTTCACCGTCGAGGGTGCATTGATACTCGCGGCCTGGGCCGCCACGGTGTCGGTGGCGGCGAAGATCCGTTGCAGCTCGCCCAGCAGGCGCCCTTCGGGCGCCGCGGCGAGGATCACCGGGTTGATCAGGTTGCCGCCCTGCCCCTCGCGGTGACGTTGCAGCGGCACCGGTTGCGGCAGGCCGGTACGCTGGGCCAGCCAGCGGCCCCACCCGGAATTGACAAACGAAAGATAACCGTCAGACATAAAGAGATCCCGATCCAATCCAGTAGAAGGTCAATAGGCCGAATCGCTGGCGACCACCGCGTCTTCGCTGCTGGCCGCGCGTTTGCGCGAGGCCGGCCGGGCGCTTTGTTCGAAGTGCGCCTGACGCTGTTGCAGGGCTTCCAGCAGACCGAAGTCCTGAGGGAAGTCGTCGACCTGGATCGCGTGATCGCCGTACTCCACGTAACGACCGAGCAGCTCGTCTTCGTCCTGGCTGATCAGCTGCTGCTCCAGGGCCTTGACCCGCCAGACGGCGAAGGCCTCGCGAGAAATCGGCAACGGCGCCAGCAGGCCCTGCTTGATCGCCGGCTTGAGCCGGGCTTCGATCAGTTCCACTTGCGGTTGCAGGCGGAACGCCAGTTCGCCATAGGCCAGCTTGTCGATGTCCGGCTGCGGAATGTAGGAGTCGGCCAGCAGGCGGTCGCGGGTCGGGCCCGGGGTCTGCACCAGCTCGGCGACTTGCGCCAGCAAGCGATCCGAGGGTTTGCGCTGGGGAATGCCCAGGGGAAAGCTCAGGCCACGGATGATCCGCGCGGCGACCTTGGACGGATAGTTGTCCAGCACTTCGGCCAGGGCTTCATGGGCCCGCAGCAGGCAGTCCTGGGCGGCCCAGTGCACCAGCGGCAGGTCGGCTTGCGGCCGGCCGTCGTCCTCGAAGCGCTTCAATACGCAAGACAGGATGTACAGCTGGGAGAGGATGTCGCCCAGGCGCCCGGTGATGCTTTCCTTGCGCTTGAGGGCACCGCCCAGCACGCCCATGGAAATGTCCGAAGCCAGGGCCAGCACCACCGACAGGCGCTGGATCTGCCGGTAATAGTCGGCCAGGGCCTTGTCGGTGTTGCCCGGAGCCTTGATCAGGCGCCCGCCGGTGACCGCGTGCACCGCGGCACGCACGGTGTTGGCGAAGACAAAGCTGATATGGCCGAACATCGCGCTGTCGAAGTCTTCCAGGCCTTTGCGTCCGCTGTCCCGGGCCGCTTCCATTTCGCGGAACACGTAAGGATGGCAGCGGATCAGCCCCTGGCCGTAGATGATCAGGCAGCGGGTCATGATGTTCGCGCCTTCCACGGTGATGGCGATCGGGCTTTGCTGGTAGGCCCGGGCCAGGAAGTTGTTGGGGCCCATGCAGATGCCCTTGCCGGCGACGATGTCCATGCCGTCGTTGACCATGGCCCGGGCACGCTCGGTGACGTGGTACTTGGCAATCGCCGAGATCACCGAAGGCTTCTCCCCGGCATCCAGGGACGCCACCGAGACCTTGCGCACCGCGTCACAGGCATACAGATGCCCGGCCATGCGCGCCAGGGGCGCCTGCACCCCTTCGAACTTGCCGATCGGCAGGCCGAACTGCTTGCGCATCGCCGCATAGGCGGTGGTGCCGCGCACCGCCACCTTGCCCAGGCCGACGTTGGCCGACGGCAGGGAGATGGCGCGCCCGGCGGCCAGGCATTCCATCAGCATGCGCCAGCCATTGCCCACCTGGGCGGCGCCGCCGATCACCCACTCCAGGGGAATGAACACATCCTTGCCGGTGGTCGGGCCGTTCTGGAACACCGCGTTCAGCGGCCAGTGGCGACGCCCGGTATTGACCCCCGGATGGGTGGTGGGAATCAGCGCGCAGGTGATCCCCAGGCTGCCCTTGCTGCCCAGCAGGCCGTCCGGGTCTTCGGCGCGAAAGGCCAGCCCCAGGACCGTGGCGATAGGGCCCAGGGTGATGTAGCGCTTGTCCCAGGTGACGCGAAAGCCCAGCACTTCCTGGCCTTCGAACTGGCCCTTGCACACCACCCCGACATCGGGAATGGCCCCGGCATCGGAACCGGCATAGGGGCTGGTCAGGGCAAAGCAGGGAATGTCTTCGCCGCGAGCCAGGCGCGGCAGGTAATGCTGGCGCTGGGCCTCGGTGCCGTAGTGCAGCAGCAGCTCGGCCGGGCCCAGGGAGTTGGGCACCATCACCGAGATCGCCGCCGCGGAGCAGCGGGTCGAGAGCTTCATCACCACCTGGGAATGGGCGTAATGGGAGAAGCCTTTGCCGCCGTACTGCTTGGGAATGATCATCCCCAGGAAGCCCGCGTCCTTGGTGTATTGCCAGGCCTTGGGCGACAGGTCCTGCCAGACCTGGGTGGTTTCCCAGTCGTTGGCCATGTCGCACAGGGTTTCCACTTCGTTGTCCATGAACGCCTGTTCCTCGGCGCTCAAGCTGGCCGGAGCGCTCTGCAACAGACGCGGCCAATCCGGCTTGCCGCTGAACAGCTCGGCGTCCCACCAGACCGTGCCGGACTCGATGGCGGCGCGCTCGGTGTCGGACATGGCCGGCATGATCTTGCGAAACATCGCCAGGGCGCGGCGGGTGAGCAAGGCCCGGCGCAGGGGCTTGATGCTCAGCAGCGCAGCCGGGGCCAGCACCAGCAGCACGCCGAGGGTCAATCCCAGGGTGCCCACCAGGCTGAACAGATACGCGGCCGCCAGCCACACCACTGCGGCGCCCAGCCACAGGGCGGCTGTCGCCTGTCGATAAGCCAGCGCGAGCGCTGCGGCAAGTCCCACCAATAACCAGACAATCATGGAATACCTCTCTTGTTCTAACGAGACGACCACTGGGAACCTGGGCGTTGTGCCGGCCCCTCGCAGATCACCCTACAAAGGAAAGAAGCATGTTTCAAATTTTATTTTAAAATATTTTTTTGAGCGAATTGACCAATGCATAACGGCTGAACAGCGTCAGCCCGGGGTGGAAAAAAACAGGTTCAAGACGGGTCTGGAACCGACCCGTCCGGTCAACGGCAGTAGCGCAATCCTTTGGTACTGCCGTCAGGCCAGCACACCACGGATCAGAAGTGGTAAGTCGCTGAAAGACTGACTACCTCGCCCTTGGCGTCAACCTTACCGTCGAGGCTGGAGCCACCGAGGCGATCCTGATTGACCGTCTTGAGCTTGGCTTCCTTGACGAACTGCCGCGAGTACGCCCCATCGATGGTCAACCCGGGAATGGCCTTGATGTCATAGCCAAAACCCAGGGAGGTGAACCAACGGTCATTGTCCGGAATCCGCGGGTCGCGGGTCGAATCGCGGGTCGGCGTCTCGTCGAACGCCACCCCGGCACGCAGGGTCAACTGGTCGGTGAGCTTATAGTCGCCACCTAGGGAGTACATCATCGAATCCTTGTAGCGGTACGGAATGGAAACGATGGTGTTGCCGTCGGACTTGAGTGTCAGGTCCTTGAACGACGACCACTGCGTCCAGGTGGCGCTGGCCCCCAGGGTGAAACGGTCGTTGAACACGTGTACCCAGTCCAGGCCCAAGGTGGCCGGAATATCCAATTGGGTGGTGGCATTGGCACCGTCTGGGTTCAGCTTGAGGCCGGGATAGGCCAGCTCCACCAGGGTCTCGCCATTCGGGCCCGCCGGCTGAGTCATGTAAGTGCGGCCCAGAGCATCTGCGTAGATGTTGTATTTACCCTCCATCTTGTTCTTGATCTTGGCGTGATAGTTCAGGCCCAGGGTGTCCTGTTCGGTGGGTTTCCAGACTACGCCGGTGAACCAGCCCACCGAGGTGTTGTCGACCTTGACCCGCATCAGGTTGGACCCCACTCCGGACGGAAATGGAATACCAATGTTTGGGGACAGCGCCGCGGCCCCGGTGAGGTTGAGGTTCTGGCTGACGAAACCGGTGCTGTGCTGAACGATCAGCCCGGCGCCTAGCGAGAACTGGTCATTGACCTTGAACGACAGCGAACCGGTCACCCCCACCGTCTCGATCTTGGTATCGACGGCGAAGTCGCGGCCTTTCCAGCCATCGTCCCAGGTGCTGCGCATCCCTTGGGGCACGACCTGGCTGAGGCCGAACGCGAAGCGGTCGTTGAGCGGCATGACCAGGAAGCCTGTGGGCAGCCAGGCGGTGAAACCGCCCTGCCCGCCATTGCCAGTCAGTTCCTCGGCCGGGCCGCTGGGTATGCCATCGCTGTCCACTGGAATGGTGGAAGCCGGCTGCCCCTGATAATCGGTGGCATTGCCTTTGTATTTCATCTTGATCCGTGCGTAATCCACGGTCATCTGCGCGATGTTCTGATCAATGAAAGCCATGGCGGCCGGGTTGTTGTAAGCCGCACTGGGATCATTCTTGAACAGCGAACCACCACCGAAGGCCCGTCCCCAGCCGGGAGCGCCGTAGGTCGGAGTAGAGAAGCCCCCCGCCTGCACCGGACCGGAACTGATCAAGCCACCCAGTACTGCCAGGCCGATGACTGCCTGGATCTTGTGTTTCTTATTATTCATGCCCCACTCCTTATTATTATCGACCGCGATCGGTCACCACCGATCCAGGGTGCAGCAACAGGCGCCCCTGGCGAGGCGCCTGTTTTTTTCAGCAAGTGATCAACAGGCTGAAGTCAGATCAACTTCATGGGGTGACGGTGAACGCCGGGCTTGGATTGACGCTCAGAGCCGTGATCTTGCAGCTGCCGACGGTTTGCGCCGAAGGAATGCTCAGGGTGTTGGTGGCGTTGTTCCAGGTGACGTTGATGGTCACTGGAGCGCTGCTGCAGTTGGAGAGGATCTTGAAGTTGACCCCGGCCACGGTGCCCGCAGTGGCGCTGGACGCGGTCAGGGTCCAAGGCAGCCCCAGCAACGAAGGCACGCCGCACAGCGAGTTGCTGCCGCTGACGGTGGCACCGGTGATCGAAGCATTGGAGCCGTTGGCGGCCACGGTGCCGGTGAAGTTGATGTTGCAGTTGACCGGAATGCCCAGCGACGCCGGCGAAGTCACCGAAATGGTGCCCGGTGCCGAGAAGGTCGCGCCGGCAGGCGCAATGGTCGCAGCGTTGGCCATCGACGCGGCGCCGAGGCAGATGGCGAAGGAAGCTACGGATACCAGAGTCTTGATGCTTTGCATTGTTGTTTTCCTCAAGATTTAGGCAACAGGCAGTTGCCAGGGGGTTATCAGCCTTGCCAGGGGGTCGATGACGCCATCGGCTCTCGGGCTCGACCGAATTCGGTACTGGAGCGCGCTAGGGCGATACCGACCCGGCTTGAACAACCGGTACTTCCGGACTCAATCGCAGTGTCATCAGCGTCCCTCCATGGATTCTGCGTTGGCTTCAGGGGGCCACCCGGAACGTGGGCGGCATCTGGATCGATACGGTCTTGATGGTGCAGCCGCCGTCGAGGCTGACCTGGGTTGCCTCGAGTTTTCCGGTGCTGTTGTTCCAGCGGCCCTCGGCGGTGCTCGGCCCGCATTCGCCGCCCACCAGGGGCGCGTGCACCGTGACCCGGATGCCGGACATGGCGCCGCTGGTTTCGTCCCTGGCGACCAGCTTCCAGGGCAGGTGCGTGGCCTCCACCTGGCCGCACTTGAGGCCGCCGCTGAAGTCGACCTTGTCGACGCTGGCAAAACTGCCGTCGGGGCTGACCTTGCCGCTGACCTGGATGGTGCAGTCGGCATTGATGATGCTTTTGGCAAAGCTGATGGGGCCCTTGGCGCTGAACTCGGTGTTGGCCGGTTCGATGCGCGCGGCTTCGGCGGCGTTCAGCAGTGACACACCCACCAGGACCACGAACAGACGGGCGGCGAACAGAGGTGAAGTAGACATCCGTGACTTCCTTGCAGTTGCTTATTGTTGTTGTCGGTCAACTTGGCGTAAGGACTTCGGTGTTGCCTCGCTGCCCCTTCAAGCGGGTGTACCCGGACGGGCCACCGGCGCTTGAAGGCGAGCGCTACAGCTAAACAGCGGTGTCTGGATCGGTGTCGGTAAAACCGTATTGCCGGAGCAGTTCGGCACGCTTGGCCGGATGCAGGTTGGCTAGCCGCACGTCCCCGGAGTAATGCGCCAGGACCCGGTGATCCATAAGCCGCCGCCAGAGCGCTGGCACATAGGCCCAGACGATCATGGTGGCGTAGCCATAAGGCAGCTGTGGCGACTCGTCGAAGTGGCGCAGGGCCTGGTAGGAACGGGTCGGGTTGGCGTGGTGGTCGGAGTGCCGTTGCAGTTGGAACAGGAAGATGTTGGTGACGATGCGATTGCTGTTCCAGGAGTGGCGTGGCGAGCAGCGCTCATAGCGGCCGTTGGGCTGTTTCTGGCGCAGCAGGCCGTAATGCTCGACGTAGTTCACCACCTCCAGCAGCGAGAACCCGTAGATGCCCTGGATCACCAGGAAGGGAATCACCGCCGCCCCCAGCCAGGCGATCAGCACGCCCCAGAGCACCACGCTGTAGAGCCAGGCGCTGAGTACGCCGTTCTTCCAGTGCAGGGTCGGCAGCCCGAGCTTGTGCAGGCGCTCGCTTTCCAGATGCCAGGCCGAACGCAGACTGAACCAGACGGTGCGCGGCAGGAAGCTCCAGAACGACTCGCCCAGCCGCGAGCTGGCGGGATCTTCCGGGGTCGCCACGCGAACGTGATGGCCACGGTTGTGCTCGACGAAGAAGTGCCCGTAGAACGTCGAGGCCAAGGCCAGTTTGGCCAGGAACTTGGCCATTCCGCGGCTCTTGTGCCCCAGTTCATGGGCGATGTTGATGGCGATGCCGGTGGCGGCGCCGGTGGACATGGCCATGCCCAGGTAGGTGAACCAGCCGACGCTGCCGTGCAGCTGCGCACGCTCGGTCAGGAACGCGGCGAAGTTCGCCAGACCGCCTTGCAGGTGTAGCTGCTGGCTCAACTGCAGCAGGCCGCCAGCGATGATCCAGTCCACCCCGCTGACCGCCATCCAGGCAGTGACCACCAGGGACAGCACCGAAAGCACGGCGCAGCTGTAGACGATAAAGCGGTAGTAAGGCTGTTTTTCCAGGTCGGGAACCGCGGATTCCGGCGGGTTGCTGGCGTCTTCCCCCAGCAGGCCGTCGATCAGCGGAATCAGGCCGAAAATCACCACCACCCCGCTCCACCAGAACACCTGGACACCGGTGGTGAGGGCAAAGAGACCGGCCAGCAAGGGAGTGATCATCGGCAAGGTGCCGAGCCACCAGAGGTGACGCTTGCCATCGGTCCAGACGCCGGGTGCCGCCACGGAGACAGTCATGGCAGCCTCCGCACGAGGGCAGTGGGCAGGGATGCTATAAAGGACAGCGCGGTAGCGCTGTATGGCGCGTGATTGGATGAAAAAACAAAAGCGTGAAATGGCGTTATTTTCATTATTTTAATCGCTCAATTGCACTTTCAAAAAAAACATTCAAAACATTTTTTTAAAAAAAATAGCTCGGGTTCGTTAGCTCGTCAACTATTTTTTCGGCCTGTCTTGAATGTCGCCCGTGACGCATTTACAGCGGCTTGCAGAGTGGTTGCGTGACGTTCGAAACCGCCCCCCACATCCCCTCTAGCTTGCTCGTGATGCCGCGAACGGCGGGCGCAGCACCGTGGCGCTGCGTGGCGGCGTCGCCTGGGCAGCGACCTGCTCAACCAGGGCCACCACCGGTTCGACGGCGCTGATGGGCAGCATGTGCCCCCTGCCCTGAACGATCTCCAGGGACAGCCCCGGCACCTTGCCGACCATCGCCTGCCCATGCTTGCGGTAATTGAGTATCGAGTCCGCCGAGCCATAGATCAGCCCAACCGGCAGCTTCAGGCTGGGGTAGCGCTTGACCATCTCCGACAAGGAACGATTGACCACGGCGATCTCGCTGGAGGCGTTGTAGAAGTTCTGCGAGCGCATGCCCAGCAAGCCCCCGCCGCGTTCGGCGAAATCCTCGGGGACCGGGTCCGGGGCGAATATCGCCTTGACCAGCCCTCGCCGGCCAAGCATGGCCATGGGCGCCGCCAGGGTCAGGGCCATCCAGCGCCGCAGCAAGGCCGGGCGCACTCCCAGGGACAGGAACACCAGTGGCAGCATGCGTTGCGGATGGGTCAGCGGCGCCACGAGGATCAGCCCGGACACCGACTGCGGATGATCCAGTGCCAGCGACAGCGCCACCGCGCCGCCCAGGGAATGCCCCAGTACCAGCGGCTGCCGCAGATCCAGCGCGCGAATGAATTGGGCCACCAGGGCGGCCTGGGCCGGCAGATCTGCCGCCGCCCCCCGGGCCCGGGTGGAATAGCCGGAGCCGGGGCGATCGAGGGTGATGACCCGGAACCGCTCGCGCAATGCCGGAGCCAGGGAGTGGGTCAGGTTGCGACCGC